>CALRRQ020000069.1:0-3771 GCA_943370615.1 Rhizobium sp. Q54 | reverse complement strand
CGGCGCATCCATGGCGCCGGAGCGCGAGACGCCGGCGTCGAGATAGCCGAAGCGGCCGAGGTCCTGCACGGAATTGGCCGCGCCTGTCGTCAGGATCTCGATCATGCCCGGATCTCCTTGACGACGAAACGGATACGGTCACCGGCGCGGATTGCCCCGTCACCCTAAACGGAATTCTGTACCCCACCTGGTGGGCACTGCCCGTCCGCACCGGCGACGTGCTTGAACTCGGCCTGCCGCGCAGCGGCGCGCGCGCCTATGTCGCCGTCTCCGGAGGTCTCGGCGTTCCCGCCGTGCTGGGCTCGGCCTCGACCGACCTGAAGAGCGGTTGGGGCGGCCTGGAGGGCAGGGGCTTGCGTCGTGGCGACCGGCTCGACACCGGCTTTGTGCCGATGACAGCGACCGGCCTGCCGGCGGGCTTCGGCCTGGACCCTTCGGAGATAGGGAGGTCGGCGGCGGACATTGGCGAGCAAAGGCCGATCCGCGTCCTGCCGGGGGCGGAATACGGCTCCTTCGAACCCGCGGCGGTCGAGGCCCTGGAAGCCGCCGCCTGGCAGGTCACGGACGATGCCAACCGCCAGGGCTATCGCCTCTCGGGCCCTGCACTCGCCCTGACGCAAAAGCTCGAACTGCATTCGCACGGCATCATGCCCGGCACCGTCCAGGTTCCGCCCTCGGGCCAGCCGATCATCCAGCTCGCCGAGGCCAATACCTGCGGCGGCTATCCGAAGATCGCCCATGTGATCGAGGCGGACCTCTGGCGCCTCGGCCAGTCGCCGGTCGGCAGCCGCCTGCGCTTTCGCGTGGTGAGCCGGGGCGAGGCCGTCGCCGCGCTCAAGAACCAGCGTGCCGCGATCGATCGCGCCACCACCTTTTCCGCCCTTGCCCGCAAGGACAAGGCGCATCCCGAACGCCTGGCCGCGCTGTCCCGCGCCAAGACCTGAATTCCCGACTGACGGAGCAAAACCATGAGATGGAAGCGTACTCTTCAGCTGATCGACGTCCATTGCGAGGGCGAGATCGGCAAAGTGGCGGTCGGCGGCGTGCCGAAGATCCCGGGCGAGACGATTGCCGAGCAGTTGCACTGGCTGAACAACGATCCGAAGGGCCAGGACCTGCGCCGTTTCCTCGTGCTCGAGCCGCGTGGCGCGCCGATCGGCTCGGTCAATCTCCTGCTGCCGGCCAAGAATCCCAAGGCCGATGCCGGCTTCGTCATCCTGCAGCCGGACCAGGCGCATGCGAGCTCCGGATCGAACTCGATCTGCATCACGACGGCCCTGCTCGAAAGCGGCATCGTCGAGATGACCGAGCCGGAGACGACGGTGGTGCTCGACACCGCCGCCGGCCTGGTTACCGCCACCGCCACCTGCCGCGACGGCCGCTGCGAGCGCGTCAAGCTCACCATGGTGCCGTCCTTCGTGCATGAGCTGGACGTCAGCCTCGAGACCGAGCAATGGGGACGCATCACCTTCGACCTCAGCTATGGCGGCATCTTCTACGCGCTGGTCGATGTCGGCCAGGTGGGCCTGACCATCGACAAGGCCAATGCCCGCGGCCTGGTCGAGGCCGGCATGATCCTCAAGGAGGAGATCAACCGCCGCATTCCAGTCGTCCACCCGGAAATCCCGGCGATCTCCGGCGTCGCCTACGTGATGTTCCGCGACGTCGATCCGGACGGGGCGATCCGCACCTGCACGACCATGTGGCCCGGCCGCGTCGACCGCTCGCCCTGCGGCACCGGCAATTCCGCCAACCTCGCGACGCTGTACGCGCGCGACAAGGTGAAGGTCGGCGACGTCATGAAATCGCGCTCGATCATCGGCTCGGAATTCGAGGTTGGCCTCAAGGAGGTGACCGAAGTCGCCGGACGTCCTGCCGTCATCCCGACGATCAGCGGCCGCGGCTTCACCTTCGGCCTGCACCAGGTGGCGCTCGATCCCTTCGATCCGCTGTCCGACGGCTTCGCGCTCACCGACGTCTGGGGCCCTTCGGCAGGATCGATTGGTTAATAGCATTGCTTTGCGCGGCACCATTAACCCGGCGGTAATACACCGGCAGGTTCTTGGCCGGTCCCGACTTGCCCTTTCGGGGGGCGCGGGCTTAAGAAGCGTTCACGTCCGCCTCGCCCCGATCGTCGCATGAGCAAGAAAAGTGGAAGATCATTTGCCTGTGGGAGCCAATCCGCAAAACAACGCGCACAGTCTATCCACGCTGCGCGGCACCTCGATATTTGCCAGCCTGAGCCCCGGCGAAGACAATGATTGGCTGGCGCGCTGTCACACGCGCAATCTGTGCGCCGGCGAAAGCCTTGTCGACTACGAGGACACGTCGAAAGACGTCTTCGTCGTCCAGAGCGGTGAGATTCGCGCCGTGCTGCGTTTCACCGTCGGCAAGGAAGCCATCCTCGGCACCTTTCGGCGCGGCGACCTCCTGGGCGAGCTTTCGGCGATCGACGAAATGTCCCGCTCTGCGAGCCTCATGGCGGTCAGCGATTCGGTCGTAACCGTTATTCCCTACGCCGTCTTCCACGACATCCTGCAAAGCCGCCGCGAGGTCTGTCTGTCCCTCATGCGGCTGCTCTCGGGCCGTATCCGCTCGATGAACGAACGCGTGTCCGAACTCTCCTTCCTCGACACCAAGCATCGTCTCTACAATGCTCTGCTGCGCCTCTCGCGCCTGCGCGGCGACGGCGGCCGCGAGCGGATCATCTCGCCGCCGCTCGTCCATGCCGAGCTTGCCGAGCATATCGGCTCCAGCCGCGAAACGGTTTCGCGGGAGATGTCGCGCCTGATCCGCGAACAGCTGATCGAACGCACCAGCCGCGCCATCGTCCTGAAAAACCCGGTCGAGCTGTCGCGCCGCATATCCCGCGCACTCGAAGGCTGATCCACGGATTTCTACCCCGAGGCGGGCGCGCCTCCGGGCCGGACGGCCGCGATTTAGCGCGCTCTAAAAATTAAGAGGGACTTAAAGTAGCGATCGGTAAAATTGATTCAAAATGGTTCAGCCTATCTCAGGCTCCCTTTGCTAGAAATCCCTGCAGGGTAAGCGGTTTGGAGCCAAGGGAGACCGGACATGACCATTCTGATCGTAGAAGACAATCCGACGAATGCGATGATCCTGAAGCACCTCGCCAAGAAGGTGACCGATGAGGAAATCCTGATCGAGGCGGATGCCACCAAGGCACTGACTCTCTGCCACAACCGGCTTCACAACATGCTGATCGTCGACCACATACTCCCCGGCATGAGCGGCCTGCAATTCGTCAAGGCGATCCGCATGATGGAGCGCTATGACGAGGTCCCCGTCGTCATGGTCACCGCCGACCTGGAACCCGGCCTTCGCGAAGCCGCAAGGGCAGGGGGCGTCACCGACTTCCTTACCAAGCCGGTCGAAGCCGTGGCCTTTCGTTCGCTTCTCACGTCCTGTCTCGGCCGTGGCGCGACCCGCCAGGCCCTGGCCGGCTGAGATAGACCGCTCTCGACGGGTGCACGCATGAAGTCCTTCCTCGCCATTCTCCTGACCTTGGTCTTCGCCGCTACCCATGCCGCGGCGCTCGACCAGCCGAAGGGTCCGGTGATCCTGACGATCACCGGTACAGTAACCCAGCCGAACCGCGACGGTACGGCTGTCTTCGACCTGGCGATGCTCGATGCCCTTGACGGTCGGCGCGCGACGATGGACACGCCGTGGACCCAGGGCGAGGTCGAATTTTCCGGTCCCCTGCTGCGCGAAGTGCTGAAGGCGGCCGGCGCCGAGGGCAGCCGCCTG
>CALRRQ020000068.1:0-4094 GCA_943370615.1 Rhizobium sp. Q54 | reverse complement strand
CTGCGCGACTGGGTCACCAATGTCGACGACACCTATTACATGATCGGCACCGCTGCCGGTCCGCACCCCTATCCGGAAATGGTCCGTGACTTCCAGTCCGTCATCGGCCGCGAAACCCGCGAACAGATCATGGCAGCCGAAGGCCGGCTGCCGGACATGCTGGTGGCTGCCGTCGGCGGCGGATCGAACGCCATCGGCCTGTTCCATCCGTTCCTCGACGACGCGTCGGTCAAGATCGTCGGCGTTGAAGCCGGTGGCAAGGGTCTCGACGGCGAAGAGCATTGCGCCTCGCTGACCGCCGGTTCGCCGGGCGTTCTGCATGGCAACCGCACCTATCTGCTGCAGGACGGTGACGGGCAGATCAAGGAAGGCCATTCGATCTCGGCCGGCCTCGACTATCCGGGCATCGGTCCGGAGCATTCCTGGCTGAAAGACCAGGGCCGCGTCGAATACGTGCCGATCATGGACACCGAGGCGCTGGCGGCCTTCCAGATGCTGACCCGTACCGAGGGCATCATTCCCGCGCTCGAGCCGAGCCATGCGCTGGCCGAAGTCATCAAGCGCGCGCCGAAGATGGACAAGGACCGGATCATCGTGATGAATCTCTGTGGCCGCGGCGACAAGGACATCTTCACCGTCGGCAAGATTCTCGGTATGGGGCTCTGACATGACCGCTCGTATGGACAAGAAATTCGCCGCACTGAAGGCCGAGGGCCGGCCGGCGCTCGTCACCTATTTCATGGGCGGCGACCCGGACTACGAAACCTCGCTGGAAATCATGAAGGCGCTTCCCGGCGCCGGCGCCGACGTCATCGAGCTCGGCGCGCCGTTTTCCGATCCGATGGCCGACGGTCCCGCCATCCAGATGGCCGGCCAGCGTGCGCTCAAGGGCGGCCAGACGATGAGGAAGACGCTGCAGATGGCACGCGAATTCCGCAAGGGCGACGACACGACGCCGATCGTCATCATGGGCTACTACAATCCGGTCTACGTCTACGGCGTCGAACGCTTCCTCGATGACGCGCTCGAAGCCGGCATTGACGGCCTGATCATCGTCGACCTGCCGGCCGAAATGGACGATGAACTGTGCATCCCGGCTCGCAAGCGCGACATCAACTTCATTCGCCTGACGACGCCGACCACGGACGACAAGCGCCTGCCCAAGGTGCTGACCAACACGTCCGGTTTCGTCTACTACGTGTCGATGACCGGGATTACGGGTTCGGCGCTGCCCGATCCGTCGAAGATCGCCGGCGCCGTCGGCCGCATCAAGAGCCAGACCGATCTGCCGGTCTGCGTCGGTTTCGGCGTCAAGACCGCCGAGCACGCCCGCCTGATCGGCGCCAATGCCGACGGCGTCGTCGTCGGCACGGCAATCGTCAATCAGGTCGCAACCTCGCTCGACAAGGATGGCAAAGCCTCCGCCGATACGGTGCAGTCGGTCGCCACCTTCGTGCGTGGCCTGTCGGCCGGCGTCCATGCCGCCCGCCTTGCCGCTGCCGAATAGTCTTCCCATATGGACTGGGACAGTCAGGAGTTAGCCAAGTGAACTGGATTACCAATTACGTGCGCCCGCGGATCAATTCCATGCTGGGCCGCCGCGAGGTTCCGGACAATCTCTGGATCAAGTGCCCCGAAACCGGCGAGATGGTCTTCCACAAGGATCTCGAAGAGAACAAGTGGGTGATCCCCGCCTCGGGCTACCACATGAAGATGCCGGCAAAGGCACGCCTGGCCGACCTTTTCGACGGCGGCCAGTACGAGGCCCTGCCGCAGCCCAAGGTGGCGCAGGACCCGCTGAAGTTCCGCGATTCGAAGAAATATGCCGACCGTCTGAAGGACAGCCGGGTGAAGACCGACCAGGAGGACACGATCCTTGCCGGCGTCGGCACGGTCGAGGGCGTCAAGCTCGTCGCCGTCGTGCACGAATTCAACTTCATGGGCGGTTCGCTCGGCATTGCCGCGGGCGAAGCCATCGTCAAGGCTTTCGAGCGCGCGATCGCAGAGAAGTGCCCGCTGGTCATGTTCCCGGCCTCGGGCGGCGCACGCATGCAGGAAGGCATTCTTTCGCTGATGCAGCTGCCGCGCACTACGGTCGCGGTCGACATGCTGAAGGAAGCGGGCCTGCCCTATATCGTCGTCCTGACCAACCCGACCACGGGTGGCGTGACCGCCTCCTACGCGATGCTGGGTGACCTGCACATTGCCGAACCCGGCGCGGAAATCTGCTTTGCCGGCAAGCGCGTGATCGAGCAGACCATCCGCGAAAAGCTGCCCGAGGGCTTCCAGACCTCGGAATATCTGCTGGAGCACGGCATGATCGACATGGTGGCGAAGCGCCACGACATCCCGTCATTGCTGGCGCGGGTGCTGAAGATCATGTTGAAGCGTCCGGTGGGCGTCGGCGACCTTGTGCCTGCCGCGAAGGCAGAACCCCAGAAGGTTTCGGCGTAAGCCGGAACCCTTCTGCCGATCGAGGCGAAGCAGCGGAATCTTGAACATGGCCGAGCCCGCCTTCAGCAAGGCAGAACAGGTAATCGACGAGCTCATGGGGTTGCACCCCAAGGGCTTCGACCTATCCCTCGAACGCATCCGGCGCCTGCTGGACGTGCTCGGCAATCCGCAGCACAAGCTGCCGCCCGTCATCCACGTGGCCGGCACCAACGGCAAGGGCTCGGTCACGGCCTTCTGCCGCGCGCTGCTCGAGGCTCAGGGCCTTTCGGTCCATGTCCACACCTCGCCGCATCTGGTGCGCTGGCACGAGCGCTACCGCATCGGCGTCAAGGGTGGACCCGGCCAGTTCGTCGATGACGAAACCTTTGCCAGCGTGCTCCGGCGCATCGCCGACGCGAACGGCGGCCAGCAGATCACCGTCTTCGAGATCCTCACCGCCGCAACCTTCCTGCTCTTTTCCGAGCACCCGGCCGATGTGGCGATCATCGAGGTCGGTCTCGGCGGTCGCTTCGATGCGACAAACGTGATCGAAGCACCTGCCGTATCGGTCATCATGCCGATTTCGCTCGACCATCAGCCCTATCTCGGCGACCGCGTCGAACTGATCGCCGCCGAGAAGGCCGGAATCATGAAGAAGGGTTATCCGGTCGTCATCGGCCAGCAGGAATATGATTCCGCCCGGGAGGTTCTGGTGGCGACGGCCGAGCGGCTGGGATGTCCGCACGCGATATTCGGCCAGGATTTCGGCGCGCATGAGGAATTCGGCCGGCTGGTCTACCAGGACGAATTCGGCCTGATGGACCTGCCGCTGCCGCGGCTTCCGGGACGCCACCAGTACGGCAATGCGGCGGCCGCGATCCGCGCCGTCAAGGCGGCCGGCTTCGAGGTTTCCAATGCCGTGGCCGAAAAGGCGATGACCTCGGTCGAATGGCCCGGACGGCTGCAGCGCCTGACCGAGGGCAAACTGATCACCCACGCGCCGGAAGGTGCGGAAATCTGGGTCGACGGCGGTCACAATCCCGGGGCCGGCGAGGTGATCGCCGAGGCGATGGCCGGTTTCGAGGAGCGCCAGTCACGGCCGCTCTATCTGATCACCGGCATGATCAACACCAAGGATCCGGTCGGCTATTTCCGCGCCTTTGCCGACATCGCCCAGGACGTGTTCACCGTGCCGATCCGCGGTACGGATGCGGCGCTCGATCCCGTGGCGCTGGCCCATGCAGCCTTCGACGCCGGCCTCGTGGCCGCGCCCATGTCGACGGTCGCCGAAGCACTCCAGGAGATCTGCGAGCGGATCGATCCCGACATGCCGGCGCCGCGCATCCTGATCGGCGGCTCGCTCTATCTCGTCGGCAATGTTCTCGCCGACAACGGCACACCCCCCAAATGAAGAAAGCCGGGATTTCTCCCGGCTTTTCAATGCAGTGACAATACCGATCAGGCGGCGCTGGAAATCCAGCTGGTGAGCGCGGTCTTCGGTGCAGCGCCGACCTTGATGTCGGCCACTTCGCCGCCCTTGAACATGGCAAGCGTCGGAATGGAGCGCACGCCGAACTTGGCGGCGATTTCCGGGTTTTCGTCAATGTTGACCTTGACCACCTTCACCTTGCCGGCCATCTCGTTGGAGATTTCCTCGAGGC
>CALRRQ020000067.1:0-4318 GCA_943370615.1 Rhizobium sp. Q54 | reverse complement strand
CTGATCTCCGGCGCCGGCCACGACGCCTGCTGGGCCGCCAAGGTCGCCCCCGCCACCATGATCATGTGCCCCTGCGTCGGCGGCCTGTCGCACAACGAGGCCGAGGACATCTCCAAGGACTGGGCCACCGCCGGCTGCGACGTGCTGCTGCAGGCCGTGCTGGAGACGGCGGAGATCGTGGCGTGATGTCACCCGCCTTCGGCGCCCCCTCATCCGGCCCTTCAGGCCACCTTCTCCCCGCTGGGGAGAAGAGGGTGCGCGGGGCTGCCTCGCAGTTTGCAGTGACCGTTTCAACGGCACAGCCCTTGGACTTCGACAAATGGTGCGCACGGCGCCGGCGTGACCTCTTCTCCCCGACGGGGAGAAGGTGGCGCGCAGCGCCGGATGAGGGGGTCTCCCGCATGGCAGGCGATCGACCGGACATCACCAAGCGGCGTCCCGGCAAGACGGATCAGGCACGTTCACTGCGGCAGAACGAAACGGAGGCCGAATTTCGCCTCTGGAGCGATCTTCGCAACCGGCAACTGAATGGATACAGGTTCTCCCGACAAGTCCCGCTCGGTGCCTATGTCGCCGATTTCGTCTGCCGTGAACGGCATCTGATCGTCGAACTCGACGGCAGCCAGCATGCCGAAAGCATCGCGGACGACATTCGCACCCGCTGGCTGAACGACAACGGCTATTCGGTTCTGCGTTTCTGGAACGAAGAGGTGTTGAAAGAACGGCGCGCCGTTCTCGAGACCATTCTTGCGGTGCTGGAAGGCCAGATCGTGAATGAATGCGAGACCATTCGCTTCTCCCCGGCGAAGCGGGAGACCCGGTGACGTCATGTATCAGCCGTCTTCGCTTCGCGCCCCCTCATCCGGCCCTTCGGGCCACCTTCTCCCCGCTGGGGAGAAGAGGGAGAGTGCCGCGACCTCGCCATTCTCAGCGGCCGTTTCAAAAACGCATCTGCTCGGTTCCAACTTGCGGCGCCGACAACGCCGGCGTGACCTCTTCTCCCCAGCGGGGAGAAGGTGGCGCGTAGCGCCGGATGAGGGGGCGCCGAAGGCGAGAACTATCACAAGAACTAACAAGACATGGGGTGAAACGATATGAGCACAGTCATCAAGGGCGGAACCATCGTCACCGCCGATCTCACCTACAAGGCGGACGTCAAGATCGAAGGCGGCGTGATCGTCGAGATCGGGCCGGACCTCAAGGGCGACACCGTCCTCGACGCCGCCGGCTGTTATGTCATGCCGGGCGGCATCGATCCGCATGTGCACCTGGAAATGCCCTTCATGGGAACCTATTCCGCCGACGACTTCGAAAGCGGCACGCGCGCGGGCCTTGCCGGCGGCACCACCATGGTGGTCGACTTCTGTCTGCCGGCGCCGGACCAGTCGCTGCTCGACGCGCTCTCGATGTGGCACAACAAGACGAGCCGCGCGAACGCCGACTACTCCTTCCACATGGCGATCACCGGCTGGAACAAGCGCGTGTTCGACGAGATGGAAACCGTCGTCAAGGACAAGGGCATCAACACCTTCAAGCACTTCATGGCCTACAAGGGCGCGCTGATGGTGAACGACGACGAGATGTTCGCCTCCTTCTCGCGCTGCGCCGAGCTGGGCGCGCTGCCGCTCGTCCATGCCGAGAACGGCGACGTGGTGGCGGCGATGACCGCGAAGCTGTTCGCCGAGGGCAACAACGGCCCGGAGGCGCACGCCTATTCGCGGCCCGCCGAAGTGGAAGGCGAGGCGACCAACCGCGCCATCATGCTGGCCGACATGGCGGGCGTGCCGCTCTATGTCGTGCACACGTCGTGCGAACAGGCCCATGAAGCCATCCGTCGCGCCCGCCAGAAGGGCATGCGCGTCTATGGCGAGCCGCTGATCCAGCACCTGACGCTCGACGAGAGCGAATATTTCGACAAGGACTGGGACCACGCCGCCCGCCGCGTCATGTCGCCGCCCTTCCGCAACAAGCAGCATCAGGACAGCCTCTGGGCCGGCCTGCAGTCGGGCTCGCTTTCCTGCGTCGCCACCGACCACTGCGCCTTTACCACCGAGCAGAAGCGTTTCGGCGTCGGCAACTTCGCCAAGATCCCGAACGGCACCGGCGGGCTCGAAGACCGCATGCCGATGCTGTGGACCTATGGGGTTGCGACCGGCCGCCTGACGATGAACGAATTCGTCGCCGTCACCTCGACCAATATCGCCAAGATCCTCAACATGTACCCGAAGAAGGGCGCGGTTCTGGTCGGCGCCGACGCCGACCTGGTGGTCTGGGATCCGAAGCGCTCCAAGACCATCTCGGCCAAGAGCCAGCAGTCGGCGATCGACTACAACGTCTTCGAGGGCAAGCAGGTCACCGGCCTGCCGCGCTTCACCCTGTCGCGCGGCAAGGTGGTGATCGAGGAGGCGACGGTGAAGACCGAGGAGGGCCACGGCCAGTTCGTCAAGCGCGAACCCTTCACGGCGGTCAACAAGGCCCTGTCCACCTGGAAGGAACTGGTCGCCCCGCGCAGGGTCGAGCGGTCAGGCATTCCGGCGACGGGGGTTTGAGTCTCTGATGATGTTGGCGGCTGGCGTTACCCCCCTCTGCCCTGCCGGTGTTCGGTGCTGCAATCGATTCACTGGATCGATTGCCCGGCTTCGCCGGCCGCCCCTCACCCCCCTCAAGGGGGGTGATCGGATGGGGCTCGCCGCTCGCCACACCTCCCCCTTGAGGGGGGAGGTCGCCGCGAAGCGGCGGGTGGGGGTGATCCCGGCGACGAGTTCGACCTCGGGAGTACACGCTGACGGTCTGCACATCACCCCACCCCGGAGCTTTGCTCCGACCCTCCCCCTCAAGGGGAGGGTGGGGCCGCGATGTCTCCCCCTCTCTCCACTGGGGAGAAGAGGACCGTCAAACCTCGACGAGCGCGTCGAGCTCGGGCAGCAGAACGACGCTTTCCTGCTCGTTGGGATCTGTCCGGGCGATCAGCGCCGTGCAGGGCGCGTTGGAGAGGTTGGCCGGCAGGTGCGGCACCCCTGCCGGGATGTACATCAGTTCGCCGGCATGCAGGATCACATGGTTTTCCAACCGGTCGCCGTACCAGGTATGCGCCTGGCCCGACAGGCAGTAGATCGCCGTCTCGTGGTTCTCGTGCAGATGGGCCTTGGCCCTCGCGCCCGGCGGCATGGTCAGAAGATGCATGCAGATGCCCTTCGAGCCGACCGTCTCGGCCGAAATGCCGGCGAAATAGCTCAGGCCCTGCTTGCCGTCATAGGTGGTTCCGGGCCGAACGATCCGGCAGGTGGGTTTGAATGACGTATCCATGCTGGCACTCCTCCTTGAGCTCCGAAATTCCCGCAAAGTCTGATAGGCCGGCCCGCGCCTGCCATGTATTGATAGTGTGCAAGAGGCTTGGCGCCTTTGCAAGAAAGCCCATAGGTTCTGATCGATGACCGCTCCCTTTTCCGTCGTGTCCGCCAAGGACCTCTGTCTCACCTTCCAGACGGGAGACGGGCCGGTCCACGCCCTGTCGAACGTTGACCTCGAGGTGAAGAAGGGGGACTTCGTCTCCTTCATCGGCCCCTCCGGCTGCGGCAAGACCACCTTCTTGCGCGTCATCGCCGACCTTGAGAAACACACCTCTGGCACGATCACCGTCAACGGCATGACGCCGGAAAACGCCCGCAAGGACCGCTCCTACGGCTATGTCTTCCAGGCGGCGGCGCTTTATCCCTGGCGCACGATCGAGAAGAACATCGCCCTTCCGCTCGAGATCATGGGTTTCTCGAAGGAGGAACAGAAGAAACGGATCGAGCAGACGCTGGAACTCGTCAACCTCCCGGGCTTCGGCAAGAAGTTTCCCTGGCAGCTGTCGGGCGGCATGCAGCAGCGCGCCTCGATCGCCCGCGCACTCGCCTTCGACGCCGACCTGCTCTTGATGGACGAACCCTTCGGCGCGCTCGACGAAATCGTCCGCGACCATTTGAATTCCGAACTGCTGAAGCTGTGGGACCGCACCGACAAGACGATCTGCTTCGTCACCCATTCCATTCCCGAGGCGGTCTATCTCTCGACCAAGATCGTCGTCATGAGCCCCCGCCCCGGCCGCGTCACCGACATCATCGAATCGACCCTGCCCAGGGAGCGGCCGCTCGATATCCGCGAGACCCCGGAATTCCTGGCAATCGCCCACCGCGTCCGCGAGGGCCTGAAGGCGGGGCACTCTTATGAGGAATAGTGTGATTTTGCCTCGGCCGCTGTCATTACCCCTCGCCGTACACATCGTGAATGAGAAGCCCCTCACCCTGACCCTCTCCCCGCAGGCGGGGAGAGGGGA
>CALRRQ020000066.1:0-4457 GCA_943370615.1 Rhizobium sp. Q54 | reverse complement strand
CCATGGCGGCAATGTCGTCACCAACGGGCAGAACAGCCTTAGCTACTCGTCCTTCATCCAGGGCCTGCTGCTCGATCCGCACATGCTGTCCGGCCGGTCCCGCTCGGCAAACCTGATCCGCCGCCCCTTCTTCGAGGGCGCTCTCGGCGGCGGCTTCACGCAGGCCAATAGTGATACCGGCTATGTGGCGGAAGGCGAGGCACAGGGCTTCAGCAATCTTCCTTTCCCGATCAGCTTCTACGGCAATGTCGAGTGGGAGACGGATTTTGACCAGCGCACGGGCGCCGGCGGAACCCTCGACCTCGATACCGAGGATCGCCTGTTGCGCGGCAATGGCTATGTGACCGCCAGCCCCAGCCCCTACGACCGGTTCGTGGCCTACGCCAATCATTCCGGCTTTGATTCCGACCTCTTTGCCGCTGCGATCGGTGGTGGTGGTACGGCCACCTTGAAGAACGAGGCTGACCAGACGAATATCGGTGTCGGCCTCAGCCACACGATCGGCTTCGAGAATGTGGTGAATGCGGCACTTTTCTACAGCGATCTGTCCGCCGACAGTTTCGACACCCTTACCCTCTCTCCGCTTCCCTTGACATCGGAATCCTCTCAGAAGGCCTATGTCGCGGCGATCAGTCATTCGGTCGGTATGGACGATCTCACCTGGCGCTACGGTGTTGAGGGTGGCCGTATCGAAACCTATAGCCAATCCTGGTTACTGGGGGTTCCGACGACCGCCGATCCCGACGAAAACGCCACCTACGGCCGTGTCTATGTCGACCTGCTGCACGAGATCACACCCGACCTGAAGGCCGAATATGCGCTGTTCGGCACCTTCCTCGATGGTGACGACGACGACGTGGCGCGGCTCGAACCGCGCGTCGGGATCGCCTGGGCGCCGTCCGACCGGCACTGGCTGCGCGCCGCCTATTCGCGCCAGAGCCTCTACGTCAACACGCCGACGCTCTCGCCGGTCGGCGTTCTCGGCCTTCAGCCGAACGAGATTTCCACCGGGCTCGACGGCTATGTCGACACGGTCGCCCTGCGCTGGGATGCGGAGTGGACTGAGGATTTCTTCACCTCGGCCGAGTTCCAGCATCAGGACATCGAGGAGCCGCGCATCGCCATTCCGTTTTCGGCGGCACCGTTCTCGGCCTCCGAAGGCCGGATCGATCGCGGCAGCCTGACCGCCAACCTCTTGCTCGGCCACGGTTTCGGCCTGTCCTCGACGATCGTCTATGCGACCTCGGAGAACGAGGACCCGTCTTCGGCGACCTATGGCGGTCCGCTGCCCTTCGTGCCCGACTGGGCGGGGCAGGTGGCGCTGACCTGGGTCAACGAGGCCAATGTCTCGGCGACGCTCGCCGCCAACTATGTCGGCGAACGCGACAGCGACACGGGCGGCACGCTCGACGACTATTGGACGCTCGACGCCAACCTCACCTGGGAGCCGTTCGACAAGCGCTTCGCGCTCGAACTCGCGGCCTTCAACCTTCTCGACCAGGACTTCGAGGTGAACACGAATACGCCGGGCTGGGGCCCGACCTTCACCGGTTCGGTGAAAGTCCGCTTCTGATGGCAGGCCGGCTGCCGTCGAGCCTGAGTTCTGCGCCGAAGCTCGCAAGCCGGCGGATGCGGCTGGTCCTGCTCGCCGTCGTGGTGTTTCTGGCGGCAACGGCGCTCACCCGGCTGCCCGCCTGGTCGCTGATCGACTATCGCGCCTTCGACTACCTGTCGACGCTGTGGCATGCGCCGCTGCCGGACGACGGGCCGGTGATCGTGGCGATCGACGAGCCGTCCTTTGCCGACATCAATCTGCAATGGCCCTGGCCGCGCAGCCTGCATGCCCGGCTGGTGAATGCGCTGCGGGACGCCGGCGCGAGCGTGATCGCCCTTGACGTGATCTTCTCCGAACCGACGACGGCCGAGGAGGACCAGGCTCTCGCGGCAGCGCTTGGGCCCGACGTGGTGCTGGCCGGAGACGAGACCCTGATCTCCTCGGCGCAGGCCGACCAGTTCGTCCGCACGCTGCCGCTTGCCCAGTTCACCGACACCGGCGCGCGCGCCGGCATCGCCTCGATCAGCCTCGGCGGCGACGGCACGATCCGCACCCTGCCGGATCTCGACGACAGCTTTGCCGCCCGCATCGCCGAGGCCGCGGGCCTGCCAGCGACCCTGCCGGCTGACGGCACGCTGATGCAGACCTTCGGGGGTCCGAGAACCTATCCCACGGTGTCCTATTACCAGGCGCTCGACCCGACGAACCTCTTGCCGCCGGACACCTTTCGCAACCGCGTCGTGATCGTCGGTCTCAGCCTGCAGAACGCGCCGTCCGTCGCCGCCGGCGGGGCCGACGCCTTTGCCACGTCCTACACGGTGCGCACCGGCCGCCTCGTGGCGGGGGCGGAAATCCATGCGACGATCTTCGACAATCTGCGAACCGGCAACGGAATTGCCGAAGCGACGCCGCTGTTGAAGGGCGCATTCGTCCTCATCGCCGTGCTGCTCGCTGTCCTTCTCGTCTGGCGCGGCACCGGTTGGCCGGCTGCCTTCGGCGGCGCGGCCTATATCCTGGCCATGGTCGCGGCCAGTTACGTGGCCTTGCGTTTCGGCCGGACCTTCGTCTCGCCGATCGCGCCATCCATGGCCTTCGCCGCGATCGGCATTGCGCAGGCGACGCTCGACTATGCCGCGGAGAGGCGCGGCCGCCGCGAGATCATGCGGGCATTCGGACAGTACCTGTCGCCCGATCTGGTGGCGCGGCTGGCGGAGGATCCAGGCCAGCTGAAGCTCGGGGGAGAGAAGCGCACCCTGTCCGTCCTGTTCTGCGACGTGCGCGGCTTCACCACGATCGCCGAGGGCCTCAAAGACGATCCGGAACAACTGACCCATTTGATCAACCGCCTGCTGACGCCGCTGTCGGAGGTCGTCCTGTCGCATGGCGGCACGATCGACAAATATATCGGCGACTGCATCATGGCCTTCTGGAACGCCCCGCTGGAGGATGCCGAACACGCGCCGCATGCCGTGTCCGCGGGCCTCGCCATGCTGGCGGCCATCGATGCGCTGAACCTAGAACTGGAAGCCGAGGCGAAGGCCGCAGGCGCGCCCTTCATGCCGCTGCGCATCGGCATCGGCATCAACACCGGCGACTGCGTCGTCGGCAATATGGGCTCGACCCGGCGCTTCGACTATTCGGCGCTCGGCGATGCGGTCAACCTCGCCTCGCGGCTGGAGGGGGCCTCGAAACAGTTCGGCGTGCCCTTTCTGCTCGGCGAGGCGACCGCCGGGCTGGTGGCCGACCGGTTCCCGGTCCTCGAACTCGACCGGATCACGGTCAAGGGGCGCAACACCGGAACCGCTGTCTCAACCGTCCTGCCGGGGACCGGCGACGAGGCTCTCGCCCTGCATCGCCGGTTCGTCGCCGCCTTCTATGCCGGGAACGGGGAAGAGTGCCGGCAGCTTGCCGAGCGTCTCTCAGCGGACGTCCCCGCCCTTGCCGATTATTACCGCCAGGCAGCAAAAGCCTGATCGACGTCTGAACGCGCGAAGCGGCCGTTCAATCCACGCCGTCCCACCGACAATCAGAGCAATGTGCGACGCATCCGCGAGCCGCCGACGCGGTCCTTTGGCGGCGCATTTGCCGGCGTCGCCTGCGCCGCGCCGCTCTTCCTGACGGATTGATGACGAAAATGGAAGAATACTGAAAGGCCGCTCAAGCGGCTGACATGCTCACCCCCTAAACACCTCGCCGACAGCGCCGGGCCCATTCGCCCTTCGCGCCGACCCTGTGCTCAGAAGGTGCCAGCCCATGAAAATCGTCCAGATCAGCGACACGCATTTCAGTCCGTCCAAGCCGCACTTCAACGGCAACTGGGAGCCCATCCGCCGCTGGATCGAGGAGGTGAAGCCGGACCTCGTCGTACATACCGGCGACCTCACCATCGACGGTGCCGACCAGGAGGACGACATTGTTTTCTCCATGGCGCTGCTGGGCGAGCTCGACGTGCCGGTGCTCGTCGTTCCCGGCAATCACGATGTCGGCCACATGCCCGGCTCGCACCAGCCGATCGACGATGCCCGCCTCGAGCGCTGGCGCCGCCTTGCCGGTCCCGACCGTTTCGCCAAGGACATCGGCAACTGGCGGATGATCGGCCTCAACAGTCTGCTCGTCGGCTCGGGCCATGCAGAGGAAGAGGCGCAGTTCGACTGGCTCGTCGAGACGCTGGAAGGCCGCGAGGGCCGCCGCGTGGCGATGTTTGCCCACAAGCCGCTGTTCGTCGACGATCCGGCCGAGGGCGATACCGGCTATTGGGGTGCCCGCCCCGCCGAACGCCAGCGCCTGTTCGACCTCATCGCCGCCCATGACGTGGCGCTCTATGCGAGCGGCCATCTGCACTGGAGCTGGCAGGGCGAGATGGGTGCCACCCAGCTGCTCTGGGCGCCGCCGACCTCCTTCA
>CALRRQ020000065.1:0-4499 GCA_943370615.1 Rhizobium sp. Q54 | reverse complement strand
TCGTCGAGGTCGCGGCGGATGGTCTCGGTCGAGACGTCGAGTCTTCTGGCGAGTTCGGCGACGCGCAGGCTCGGCGCCTGGTTGAGCTCGGTCAGTATGCGCTCCTGGCGCACGCTCTTCGGTTTCTTCATCGCCGCTTGCTCTCCTGCCGTCCGTCCATCTTTTCGTCCACCCATTCCCGCCCGCCGGCGAGCACCGCCTCGTAGACCGCGCCGCCGATCGCCCGGCCGACATCGGTGTGAAGCCCGGCATAGGTCTCACGCCGATCGGCGAGCGGGCAGGCGACCGCGATGCAGTCGGTTCCCGTGTCGGTGACGACGAGGCCGTCCCTGGTCCAGCCGAGATCGATCACCGCTGCGGTGCGGGCCTCGGTGGCGATCGACAGGGCCTCTATCAGGCCCGCCTCGTCGAGCGGCTGGTCGACATGGGCGACGAGATTGATCGTGCCTGTCCGCCCCGAATGGGGCGTGTCCGCGCCGACGCGGCCGGCATTGGCAAGGCCGACGGTCGCCAGGCAGAAGGCCGACGCATCGCCGCTTTGCCGGACGGCCTGATGGTGCTTTTTCACGTCGCGCGAGGTCATAAGCTGTACCGCATCGCCGTAGCCCGCCGCCGTGAGCCGGTCGCGCAGGAGAGCCGCCGGATCGACGCCGATCGACAGGTCCGCTTCGGAGACCTCCAGCCAGGCTATGGTGTCGGCACGGACAAATCCCGGCCGGGTCAGGGACCAGCTCAGCACCGCCTGTTCGGCGGCGAAGCGGACGGCGAGGGTCTTGCCGGCACAGAGGATTTCGGGCGCTTTCATCGGCCAAGTTGTGTCAGGAACGGCCAGGTGGGACAAGTCTCGGGCGCGCGCCATCCCCGACTGTCTCATCCCTCAGCGGCCGGCAGATAGCCGATCAGCTCGTCGGTGTTCATCACATTGGCGTAGATCATGTGGATGCGCTCGAGTTCGCTCACATGCAGGTCCATCGAGCCGGCTGCGCAGGCATCGTCGACGACGATCACGTCGAAGCTCTCGTCGGCGAGACTGCGCACCGTCGAGGAGACGCACTGGTCGGTAAAGATGCCGCTGCACACCACATGGGTGATGCCCATATTGGCGAGCACGAGCCTGAGATTGGTGCCGGTCAGCGCGCTGTCGGTCGTCTTGGTGACGACGATCTCGCCGTCGAGCGGCGCGATCTGCGGCAGGATCTGCGAGGCCGGCTCGTCCTTCGGCAGGAGCAGGTTGTTCCAGCCGGGCTTCTTCTGGCTCAGCGACCGGTCGCGGCCGTCCGCGCGCAGGCAGGCGATGCGGGCGAAGAGCACGTCGAGACCGAGCGCCCGGAAGTGCTCCAGCAGGCGCTGGTTGTTGGGGATGACGGTGCCGTGCATGCGCTCGTGGAACGGCGTCCAGGCGTTATAGCGGGCAAGGTCGCCGGCCGACAGCGTCGCCGGGTCGGGGCGGTCGAGATAGGTGTTCTGCATGTCGATGACCAACAGCGCCACCTTGCCCTTCTCGAGCACCGGATCTTCGGGCTCAGGCGCGCCCTGGTAGTAGAAGGAACGGCGTTCGGTCTTCCAGCTCATGCGATGATCCTCATGCTTCGGCCTGGCGGCGGCGCACCAGCATGATGACAAGCCCGCCGGCAAGCAACAGGGCGGCGGCCGAAAGGGTGCTCATCGTGCCGAGCGCCGGGACCATCGGCGAATAGCCGGCGACCATCTTCGAGTAGAGCCATTTCGGGATCGTCGAGTCGACGCCCGCCGTATAGAGCGAAAGCGGGAAATTGCCCCAGGAGAGCAGGAAGGCGAAGAGCGCGCCCGACCAGATGCCCGGCCAGAGGATCGGCAGGGTGATTTCGCGGAGGATGAACCAGCGGCTGGCGCCGAGGTCGCGGGCAGCTTCTTCGAGCGTCGGGTCGAAGGAGTAGACTTGGATGGCGATGACGAGCGTGACGACCGGCACGATCCAGACGAGATGGGCGACGACCGCCGTCTGCCAGCTCGGATTGATGCCGAGTGCGTTGAACCACAAGAGGAGGGCGAGCCCCAGCACCGGCTGCGGAAAGAAGACCGGCAGAAGGATCGCCTTCTGAAAGAGCTTGCGGCCCTTCCAGTCGTAACGGGCGAAGGCGAGCGCGCCGAAGAAGGCGAAGACCACCGAGACCAGCGTGACGATGAAGGCGATCAGCAGCGAGTTCTGCACCAGCGTCTGGATTTCCAGCGAGGCAAAGGTCTTGCCCCACCATTCGGTCGAAAAGACGCGGATCGGGAAGCCGAAATAGCGGCCCTTGGACAGGCCGGCCAGCGCGCCGCAGACGATCGGCAGGTAGATGGCGAGAACGACGAAGGCGGTCCAGAGCTTGACGAAGGCGCGGGCGCGGATCTGCGAGCGGGTTTCCATGTCTCACTTCTTTCCGAGAATGCGGTCGAGATCGAGCTTCGACAGGACGTAGAGGGCAAGCCCGCTGACGATGATGACGAGCAGGATGGCGAGTGCCGAACCCAGCGGCCAGTTCTGCGCATAGGTGAAGGCGACCTCGATGTCCTGGGCGATGGTGATGACCGACTGGCCGCCGAGGATCTTGGATTCGGCGATGGCGCCGGCGCCGAGCACGAAGGTGAGCAGCATGCCGATCAGGATGCCGGGCATGGCCAGCGGCAGCTCGATCTCGCGCCAGATCATCAGCCGGCTTGCCCCGAGGTCACGGGCCGCATCGACGAGGTCCTTGGGGATCATGGCGATGCCGAGCGACATCGGAAACAGCATGAAGGGCAGATAGACGTAGAGCATGCCGAAGAGAATGGCGCCGGGCGTATAGAGCACTTCCGGGCCGCCGGAAAAGCCGAGCCATTTCAGTCCGCCGTCGAGCACGCCGTTCTTGATGAAGAACAGCACCCAGCCATAGAGACGGACGTTCTCCGAGACGAACAGCGGAAAGACGAACAGTACGCCGACGAAGCCCGACCATTTGCCGAACATGCGATTGAGGCCATAGGCGATCGGATAGGCGATCACTGCCAAAAGCACCACGGTGGCGAGCGCATAGGCGAGCGACCAGGCAAACGACATCCACACCGTGTTGGAGGTGTCGAAGATCGCCGCGAAATTAGCGAAGGTGAAGGAGCGGAAGACATCAAAACTCTTCGGCGTGGCAAAGGCATAGGCCGCGACCGTCAGCAACGGGGCGAGGAAGCCCAGCACGAGCAGGATGACGACGGGGCCGGCGGCGCGCAGGCCGGCGGGGATGGCAGTCAGCAGGCTCCGCTCGGTGGCCGTTTCGGAGTGGGTCACGGCCGCCATATCAGTCTCCCACCACGATCGCGTCGCGGGCATCCCAGCCGATGGTGACGGTGTCGCCCGCGGAGATGCCGGAAACCGCCGTGCGGGCAGCCTCGACGAGATAGATCCGTTCGCCGGAATGCACCTGGTACTGCATGCGCGAGCCGAGCGAATACTCGTTGTAGATCTTGCCGGTGATCAGGTTGTCGGCACTCGAGGGGCCGGTGACGAAGCGCATGGTTTCCGGCCGGACGATGACGGTTGCCGTGTCGCCGATCGCCTCGTTGACCGACGCGACCGTGATCGGCTTGCCGTCGGTCAGCGTCCAGGAACCCTGACCCTCGCGCTTGACTTCGAAACTGTTCACCTCGCCGAAGAACTCGGCGACGAAACGGGTGGCGGGCCGGGTGTAGATCTCCTCCGGCGTACCGATCTGCACGAGGCGGCCGCGGCTCATGACGCCGACGCGGTCGGACATCACCATGGCTTCCTCGAGCGAATGGGTGATGTAGACGAAGGTCTTTCCGCTCTCGCGGTGCAGGTCCTTCAGCTCCTTTTCCAGCACTTTCTTCAGCTTGTAGTCGAGCGCCGACAGCGGTTCGTCGAAGAACAGCACGTCGGGATCGTAGGCGAAGGCGCGGGCGAGCGCCACGCGCTGCTTCTCGCCGCCCGAGCAGCGCATCACGTTCTTGGAATAGTAGCTCTCGGGCAGGCGCACCATGCGCATCAGCTCGAGCGCGCGGGCCTTGCGCTCGGCGGCCGGCATCTTGCGGACCTTCAGCGGGAACTCGATGTTCTCGCCGACGGTCTTGTGGGGGAAAAGCGCCAGCGACTGGAAGACCAGACATGTCGGCCGCTTGTCGGCCGGCACGTCGTTGATCAGTTCGCCGCGCAGCGTGATGTAGCCTTCCGACGGCGATTCCATGCCGGCGAGCATGCGCAGAAGCGTCGTCTTGCCGGACCCGGAAGGTCCGACAATGGTGACGAACTCGCCCTCCTTGATGTCGACATTGATGCCGTCGACCGCGGCGAAATCGCCGAAGATCTTGCGGACATCGACCAGCTGCAGAACCGGTGCCGTTGTGGCCTGGGCTGCGTCTTCGGTCTCCGAGTTCGTGTCGGTCAGGGTGGGCGAGATCATCGCAAGGCTCATTTCGTTTGCTCCGTCAGGGCAGGGCCGGCTCAGCCGCGCAGGCGTTTGGCAGCCGTCATCAGTTCCAGTGCCTTGTCG
>CALRRQ020000064.1:0-4962 GCA_943370615.1 Rhizobium sp. Q54 | reverse complement strand
TGTGTTCACGCGCGACTCGATCTTCTTCACGTCTGCATACAGATGCATGGCAATTTCGGGCAAGTCAAACAAGGCACATGAACAACTGAACTTATTTGCTTTTTCGGCCTTTCTGCCCCCGCCTGAGCTCCCACAAGACGCTAATTCGTCAGAGCCACTCCCCCATTGCGCATATTTTTACGACACTGACTACTAATTGGCCATAATCCCTCACAAACTGCATACACTTTACGCTGCACGACAAGCAGTTGAGATTTTTATCTATAGGTTTCAGCAACATAAATTCTGGCACGCTCATTGCATACACTTTTCCTTGTGATCATTTGAACCAGGCCTTTGCCGCCACAAGGAGCATTCCCATGACCAAACTCCTTCGCATGAACCGCCGCAGCTTTCTGAAATCCTCCGCCACGGGCGTCGCCCTTGCCGGATTCGCCCCCGGCCTGCTCGGCTCGATCGCGGCAGCGCAGGCGGCCCTCACCGTCGGCTTCATCTATGTCGGTCCGAAGGACGACTACGGCTACAATCAGGCCCATGCCGAAGGCGCGGCCGTGATCAAGGCCATGCCGGGCGTCACCGTCATCGAAGAAGAGAACGTGCCCGAGACCGTCGACGTGCAGAAGACCATGGAATCGATGATCAACCTCGACGGCGCGTCGCTGATCTTCCCCACTTCGTTCGGCTATTTCGACCCCCACATGCTGGAGATGGCGAAGAAGTATCCCGACGTGCAGTTCCGCCATTGCGGCGGCATGTGGAAGGAAGGCGTCCACCCGGAAAATACCGGCTCCTATTTCGGTTACATCGGCCAGGGCCAGTATCTGAACGGCATCGCCGCCGGCCACGCCACCAAGAGCAAGAAGATCGGCTTCGTCGCTGCCAAGCCCATTCCGCAGGTCCTGCAGAACATCAATTCCTTCCTGCTCGGCGCCCGCTCCGTCGATCCGGCCATCACCTGCCAGGTGATCTTCACCGGCGAATGGTCGCTCGCCGTCAAGGAGGCCGAAGCGACGAATGCCCTTGTCGACCAGGGCGCCGATGTCATCACCTGCCATGTCGACAGCCCGAAGGTCGTGGTCGAGACCGCCGCCGGGCGCGGTGCCTTCGTCTGCGGCTACCACGCCAACCAGAGCCCGCTCGCACCGGAGAAATACCTGACGGGTGCGGAATGGGCCTGGGGCAATGTCTATGGCGACTTCGTGAAGAAGGCCCAGGCCGGCGAGAAACTCGGCAATTTCGTCCGCGGCGGCCTGAAGGACGGCTTCGTCAAGATGAGCCCGCTCGGTCCGGCCGTTCCCGAAGCCGGCCGCAAGCAGTTCGAGACGACGCTTAGCGAAATCATGGCCGGCGGCTTCTCGGTGTTCAAGGGCGGCATCAAGGACAACAAGGGCAATGTCGTCGTCGCCGAGGGCAAGTCCTTCCCCGAGGATGCGATCGAGCTCGAGAGCATGGACTATCTCGTCGAAGGCGTCGTCGGTTCGACCTCGTAACCTGAACGGAGCGGCGGCGTCATGACCATCGAAGCCAACATGCCAACACTGCCGCCGCTCACCGGGCGGGCCGGACACCTCCGGCCTCTCCTCGAGGGCCTGGCACGCCGGGCAGAGCCGGTGGCGATCGCGCTTTTCGCCGTCCTCGTCGGACTGGCGCTGTTTTCCATGTTCATCGCGGCGATCGGCAAGTCGCCGTTGCAGCTCTTCCAACTGATGTATGCCGGCGGCTTCGGCAGCTGGTTCTCCATCCAGAACTCGCTGAGCCGCGCAGCGCCGCTCTTGCTGACGGCGCTCTGCGTCGCCCTCCCCGCCCGTCTCGGCCTCGTCGTCATCGGTGCGGAAGGGGCGGTCGTGCTCGGCGGCCTGGCGGGTGCCGCAATTGCCGTTCCGCTGATCGGCGGCGCTCCGCCGCTCCTCGCCTGGTTGCTGATGGCGATCGCCGGCATGGTGGTCGGCTGCATCTGGATCGGGTTCGCGGGCTTTCTCCGCCACTATCGCGGCGTCAACGAGACCATCGCCTCGCTGCTGCTCTCCTACATCGCCATCGCCCTGATGAATCACCTTATCGAAGGCCCGCTGCGCGATCCGGCCAGCCTCAACAAGCCCTCGACCGTCCAGCTTCCGCCGGAATTCATGCTCGGCAAGATCCCCGGCATGGACGTGCATTGGGGCCTGGCGGTCGGCGTTCTGGCCTGCATCGGCTCGTGGATCCTGATCGAGCGGACGAGCTTCGGCTTTGCCGCCCGGGTGGCCGGCGGCAATGTCCGCGCGGCCCAGATCCAGGGTCTTCCCGTCGGCCGGCTGGTGGTCGGGCTGACGGCGCTTGCCGGCGCCTTCGCGGGCCTTGCCGGCACGATCGAGGTCGCCGCAGTGCAGGGCAGCGCCAACGGCGCGCTGATCGCCGGCTACGGCTATGCCGGGATCCTCGTCGCATTCCTCGCCCGCCACAATCCGCTGGCGATCATCCCGGTCGCCATCCTGCTCGGCGGCATCGATGCCTCGGGTGGACTGATCCAGCGGCGCATGGGCCTGCCGGATGCGACGGTTCTCGTGCTCCAGGGCACGCTCTTCGTCGTCATCCTGTTCTGCGAAACGCTCTACGGCCGCTTCAAGGCCTTCAACCCCGATCTCTGGAAAAGGAGCGCGTGATGGACGAGACAGCCTTGGGTTTCTGGGGCGTGCCCCTCGCCGTCCTCGCCGGCGCGATCCGCGTCTCCACCCCGTTCATCTTCGTCAGCCTCGGCGAGACCATCACCGAGCGTTCGGGCCGCATCAATCTCGGCCTCGAGGGCACGCTGGTCTTCGGCGCGATGAGCGCCTATGCGGTCGCCGTCATGACCGGCTCGCCCTGGCTCGGCGTCCTTGCCGCCATGGCCACCGGCGCCCTGTTCGGCCTCATCCACGGCTTCATCTGCAAGTTTCCGAAGGTCAACGACATCGCCATCGGCATCGCCATGATGCAGTTCGGCCTGGGCCTCGCCTTCTTTCTCGGCAAGCCCTTCATCCAGCCCTCGGCCCCCAAGCTGCCATCGATTGCGCTTGGCAACTGGTCGAGCCTGCCGCAGGTGCAGTCCGCGCTCAACATCAACGTGCTCTTCCTGATCGGCGCAGCACTCGCCGTCTTCCTCTGGTGGGCGCTGAAGAACACCCGCCCCGGCCTGATCCTCCGGGTGGTCGGCGACAGCTCGGATGCGGCCCGTGCCATGGGGCTCAACCCCGACACGATCCGCCTCGTTGCCACTGCCACCGGCGGCGCGCTGGCCGCCATCGGCGGCGCCTATCTGTCGCTCTTTTATCCCGGCTCGTGGAACGAAGGCATATCGTCGGGTCAAGGCCTGATGGCCGTGGCGCTGGTCATCTTCGCCCGCTGGAATCCGATCGGCTGCTTCCTGGCCTCGCTTCTGTTCGGCGGCGCCGGCGCGCTCGGACCTGCCCTGCAGTCGGTCGGCGTCAGCCAGGGCTACTACCTCTTCTACGCTGCACCCTACGTGATGACGCTGATCATCATGATCGCCACATCCTCCCCGACCCGCCCGCTTGCCGGCATGCCCGGCGCCCTCTCCCTCGTCAAATAGGAGCACCGACGTGAACAGCCTCGCCTCCATCGCCCCGGCCGCGTCCGACCTCAGCTATATCGACGCCGATCCCTACAACTGGCCCTATAACGGCAAGCTCCGGCCAGACAATACGGCGCTCATCATCATCGACATGCAGACGGATTTCTGCGGTCCCGGCGGTTATGTCGATCACATGGGCTACGACCTCGCGCTGGTGCGGGCGCCGATCGAGCCAATCAAGCGCGTGCTGGCCGCCATGCGGGCCAAGGGCTACCACATCATCCACACCCGCGAGGGCCACCGGCCGGACCTCGCCGACCTGCCGGCCAACAAGCGCTGGCGTTCGCAACGCATCCATGCCGGCATCGGCGACGCGGGCCCCTGCGGCCGCATCCTCGTGCGCGGCGAGCCCGGCTGGGACATCATCGAGGAACTCTATCCGATCGACGGCGAGGTCATCATCGACAAGCCCGGCAAGGGCTCGTTCTGCGCCACCGATCTCGAACTGATCCTCAACCAGAAGCGCATCGAGAACATCATTCTGACCGGCATCACCACCGATGTCTGCGTGTCCACCACCATGCGTGAGGCCAATGACCGCGGTTTCGAATGCCTGCTGCTCGAGGACTGCTGCGGCGCGACCGACTACGGTAACCATTTGGCGGCAATCAAGATGGTGAAGATGCAGGGCGGCGTGTTCGGTTCCGTCTCCACTTCCGAAACGCTCGTGAGGCAATTGCCATGATCATCGGCGAGATCCCCCCGCACAAGACCATCCCCGCCGTCGGCATCGAGACGGTGGACATGACCATGCGTTTTGGTTCCTTCACTGCGCTCGATCAGGTGTCGATCAAGGTCGCGCCGGGCTCGTTCCATGCGCTTCTCGGCGAGAACGGCGCCGGAAAGTCGACGCTGGTCAAATGCATCATGGGCTTCTACAGCCAGACGTCAGGCCAATTGCAGGTGGACGACCGAGAAGTGGCCATTGGCTCGCCCCGCGATGCGGCCGCCCACGGTCTCGGCATGGTCTACCAGCATTTCACCCTCGTCCCGTCGCTCACCGGCGCGGAGAACCTGGTGATCAGCCGCACCGAAGTGCCGTCGGTGATCAACTGGACGAAGGAGCGCCAGGGGCTTTCCGCCTTCATGGAAACCATGCCCTTCGACATTCCGCTCAACCGGCCGGTCAGCGAGCTGGCGGCCGGCGAAAAGCAGAAGCTCGAGATCATCAAGCAGCTCTATCTCGGCCGCCGTTTTCTCGTCCTCGATGAGCCGACCTCGGTGCTCACCCCGGCGGAAGCCGACGACATGCTCGGCCTGGTGCGCGCCATGACGGAGCGCGGCGAGCTCACCGTTTTGATGATCAGCCACAAGTTCCACGAGGTGACGAAGTTCGCCGATGCCGTCTCCGT
>CALRRQ020000063.1:0-5151 GCA_943370615.1 Rhizobium sp. Q54 | reverse complement strand
AGACGTCGTCGTTCGGGCCGACGATCGCCGAGGTCGCCTTCATGAAGATCACCGGCTCGGGCGGAACCGCCATGCCGCTCTCGGCGGCGTGGTCGGAATAGTTGAGGCCGATGCAGATGAACTTGCCGGTGCCGGCGACGCAGGCGCCGATGCGGGAGGCCTCAAGCTCCGGCAGCGCGGTGAGGTCGAGGGCGGCGATCTTCGCCAGTCCTTCCGGTGATAGCGCCGCACCGCCGATATCGGCCACATGGGCGGAGAGGTCGCGGATCCGGCAGTCCTTGTCGAGAATGGCGGGCTTTTCCTGGCCGGGCTGTCCGACGCGCATCAGTTTCATGGGGGTATGTCCTTTCGGAAAGAGAATTAGATGGTCCAGCCGCCGTCGATGGCGAAGGCCTGGCCGGAGGTATAGGTGGCGCCGGCGATGTAGACGGCGAGATCGGCGATCTCTTCCGGCGTGCCGAGGCGTCCCATCGGCTGGCGGGCGATGAAGGCGGCGCGCGCGGCGTCATAGTCGCCCTGGGCGCGCATGCGGTCCTGCAGCGAGGGGCTTTCGACCGTGCCGGGGCAGATGGCGTTGACGCGGATACCCTGCGTCACATAGTCGGCGGCGACCGACTTGGTCAGTCCGATGACCGCGGCCTTGGTGACGGTATAGGCGCAGCGGTTGGGCACGCCCTTCACGCTGGAGGCGACCGAGGCCATGTTGATGATCGAACCATCGCCGCGCTCCAGCATGGCGGGCAGGACGGCACGGATGGTGCGGATCATGGCGCGCACATTGAGGTCGAAGGCGAAGTCGAGATCACCGGCCGTCATGTCGAGCACCGTGCCGCCATGGACGACGCCGGCGCAGTTGAACAGGATGTCGAAGGGCCCGGTCTCGGCGACGATCGCCTCGACCGCCGCATCCTTCAGCACGTCGAGCACGCGGGTCTCGAGACGAAGCCCCTCGGCCTTCGCCTCGGCTGCCAGGCCGTCCAGCGCCTCCGCATTGATGTCGGTCGCGACCACGCTTGCACCGGCGCGGGCAAAGGCCAGCGCACTCGCCCGACCGATCCCCTGGCCCGAGGCCGTGATCAGCGTGCGTTTGTCATTGAGGGAAAGCGACATGGGGGTGTTCCTTTCTGGATACGGCGCGTCAGGCAGCCCTGGGCCGGCGCTCGACGATATGGATGTGATCCGCGGCGAGCACGACCTCGCCTTTCTGGTTGATGACTTCGGTGCGCTCGACCACTCGGCCGACCTCGGCGCGCTTCGGATCGTCCTCCTTGGAATGGATCGTCACGCGGGTGTGGATGGTATCGCCGATGAAGACCGGGCGAATGAACCGCATGCGGTCATAGCCGTAGGAGAAGGCCGCCGGATTGATGACCGAGGCGGTGAGGCCGATGCCGATGGAGAAGACCATCGTGCCATGGGCGATGCGCTGGCCGAAGGGTGTCGTCTTGGCGAATTCGGCATCCATGTGATGCGGGAAGAAATCGCCGGTATGTCCGGCATGGACGATGAAATCGGTCTCGGTGATCGTGCGGCCCGTGGTCTGGCGCTGTTCGCCGACCTGATAGTCCTCGTAGTATTTCAGCTGTTCCATTGCGGTCTTCCTTGTCAGGGCTTTTCGGCGAGCGGCGTGGCGGGGGCCGCGTTCGAGGCGTACAGCGCCTCGACCAGCGCCATGGTGTTCCAGGCGTCCTCGACCGAGGACACCAGTTCGGCGTCTTCGCCGGCGGCAAAGCGCTGCAGGTTGGCCATGCGGCCGACAAAGGCGTCCGGGAACCAGGTTCCTTCGAGCGGCACCGTCACCCATCCGTCGCCGCCCTTCGGATAGATCTCCAGGATGTCGGGTTCGCCGCGCGGATAGTCGAGGTTGACGCCCAGCTGAATGTAAGCGGCGCCTTCCGTTCCGCTGACGCGGAACTCGCAGGCCTGGTGCTTGCGGCCGAACTTGTGGTCATGGTTGATGGAGAGCGCGCAGCGCACGCGATCGCCGTAGTCGAGGATTGCCGTGGTGCGGGTCTGCGCCATGCGGTGGTTGGGATGGCCGATCGATCTGGCATGAACGCCCTTCGGGTCGCCCAGCACCTGGCGGATCAGGTCGAGGTAGTGGATCGAGTGCATGGCGATCTCGATGCGCGGCAGGCCTTCGAGGAAAGCCCAGAGCTCCCAGGGCGTATCGAGCGCCAGGTAGACGTCGAAGTCGACGACTTCGCCGAGCAGACCCTTGGCGATGGCATCCTTGAGCGCCAGCATCATCGGGGCGAAGCGCAGCTGGAAATTGACCGCGGCCTTGAGGTTCTTCGCCCGGCAGATCTTCAGGATTTCGGTCGCGGCCGTGAGGTCAGCACCCATGGGTTTCTGGATCAGCACTGGCGCCCCGTCGGGCAGTGCGGACAGAACCCGGGCATGGGCGGCCGGCGGGGTCGCGAGGTCGAAGACGGCATTCTCGACGGCGGCTGCCTCTTCCATGGTCGCATAGGTCTTCACGCCCCACTTGCCGGCGAGCGCCCTGGCTTTTTCATCGTCGGGGTCGTAGAGTCCTGCAACCGGAAATCCGCCCTTGGCATAGGCAGGAAAATGCGCGTCGCCGACGATCGAACCGGCGCCGAAGGTGACGATCGGGCGGGGGCTGGAGGGCAGCGGCCAGGACTGGGCGAGGGAGTGGGGATTGAAGGTCATGCGCTTTTGCCCGATCTCTGCTTGATGGTCGCGGCACCCCCCTCTGGCCTGCCGGCCATCTCCCCCTCAAGGGGGGAGATCGGGTGGAGCAACGTCTCGCCGCCCAAGGAACGAAGATCTATCTGGGAGGCTTCTCTTACACAGACGTTGCGAGGAGCACGGATGGCGCGTCTTGCCGATCTCCCCCCTTGAGGGGGAGATGCCCGGCAGGGCAGAGGGGGGTGCCTGACAATCTCAAGGCTAGGCATGGAAGAACACCTCTTCCATCTCCGCCCACCACTCGCCCTCCTTGCGGGTGTCGAGCGCTGCCTGGCAGGGGATGCAGACGGACCACCATTCCTGGGTCTTCGGATCGGCCGCCATCTTGGCCATGTCGGCGGCGAAATCGGTGCCGTGGTATTCGAAGAAGGAGAACAGCAGGTTCTCCGGCTCCTTCAGGAAGATCGAGTAGTTCTTGATGTTGCAGGCCGAAATCATCGACAGCACCTCCGGCCAGACGGCGGCGTGCAGGCGCTTGTATTCCTCGATCTTCTCAGGCCTGACGCCGATCACCATTCCCTTGCGTTGCATGATGTCCTCCTCGTTTAGCGGATGTCCCGGTCGAATTCCGTGATCCGCCGGCTCTCGATCGCCTCCCAGTCCCACTCGATGCCGAGGCCGGGGGTCATCGGCGCGAGCGCCTGGCCGTCCTCGATCACCAGACGCGACGTGGTGATGTCGTCGAGCTGGGGAATATATTCGACATACTTTCCGTTCTGCACGGCGCAGGTGAGGCTCACATGCAGTTCCATCAGGAAATGCGGGCAGACCGGCATGTCGAAGGCTTCCGCGGCATGCGCCACTTTCAGCCACGGCGTGATGCCGCCGATCCGGCCGGCGTCGACCTGCACGATGGAGCAGGCGCCCTTCTGCATATATTCGCGGAAATGGCGGATCGAATAAAGGGACTCGCCGACCGCGATCGGCGTCGATGTCGAACGGTTGAGCCGCACATGGCCGTCGATGTCGTCGGCCGGCAGCGGTTCCTCCAGCCAGGCAAGGTCGAGCTCGCGCAGGCGCTCGGCCCTGCGGATCGCCTCGTCGACGGCAAAGCCCTGGTTGGCGTCCGTCATGATCTCGTAGTCATCGCCGACCGTCTTGCGCACGGCGGAAAGCCTTGCGAAGTCCTCCGAACCATGCGGCTTGCCGATCTTGACCTTGGAGCCGCGAAATCCCTTGGCCTTGGCGTCGAGCGCGTCTTCGACCAGCGCCTCGGCCGGCAGGTGCAGCCAGCCGCCTTCGGTGGTGTAGAGCGGGCAGCGGTCCTTTGCGCCGCCGGCAAGCTTCCACAGCGGCAGGTTCTGCTTGCGGGCGCGCAGGTCCCAGAGTGCGGTATCGATGGCGGCGAGCGCGATCGCGGTGATCGCGCCGATCGTCGTCGCATGGGTGGCGAATTCGAGTTCGTGCCAGATCGCCTCGATCTGGTCCGCGTCGCGGCCGATCAGGCGGGGTGCCAGATGGTCAGCGAGAAGCCGCATGACGGAGGAGCCGCCGGTGCCGATCGTGTAGCTGTAACCGGTGCCGGTTGCGCCGTCGCTGTCGGTGATGGTGACCAGCGGCGTTTCCTGGCTGACGAAGCTCTGGATGGCGTCCGTGCGCTCGACCTTCGGGCGAAGGTCGACCATCTTGAGCTCAATGCGTTCGATCCTTGCCATTGATCAGCCTCTCAGCGTCTTGCCGCTGTCGCGGTCGAACAGATGCGCCTGGGACAGATCGAAGCAGAAGCCCAGCATTTCGCCCATCTTGAGCGGGCGCGGATTAAGCATGCGTCCGACCCATTCATGGCCGCCGAATTCGGAAAAGACCAGCGTCTCGTTGCCGAGGGGTTCGGTGATGCTGACCTTCAGGTCCTGGACATGCACGTCGGTCTCGTGGCCGGAATGAATGCCGTGCCCGGTCGGATAGAGATCATCGGGGCGTAGGCCGAAGGTCACCTTGCGGCCGGCGGATACGCGGTCGGCGAACTGCTTCGGCAGCGGCAGGCTCTCGCCATTGGAAAAGACGATCCGCCCGTCGGCAATCTCCGCATCCTTGAGGTTCATCGGCGGCGAGCCGATGAAGCCGGCGACGAACTTCGAATTGGGGCGCTGGAACACTTCCTCCGGGGAGCCCACCTGCTCGATATGGCCGTCGCGCATGATGACGATACGGTCTGCAAGCGTCATCGCCTCGACCTGGTCATGGGTGACGTAGATGACGGTCGACTGCACCTTGGCATGCAGCTTCTTGATCTCCGTGCGCATCTGGGTTCTGAGCTTGGCGTCGAGGTTCGACAGCGGCTCGTCGAACAGGAAGACTTCCGGATCGCGCACGATGGCGCGCCCCATGGCGACGCGCTGGCGCTGGCCGCCGGACAATTGCGAAGGCCGGCGGTCGAGAAGGGCTGTCAGGTCCAGGGTGCGGGCCGCTTCCTCGACACGGGGGCCGATTTCCTCCGGC
>CALRRQ020000062.1:0-7045 GCA_943370615.1 Rhizobium sp. Q54 | reverse complement strand
CCTTCGATCTGGTCGTCGGTGGTAGCCGAGGACAGTTCGACGACCGAACCGGACGTGCCGGTGCCGCCAGCGTCGACGAGGAAGTAGGTCATCGTCGTGCCCGAAGCGGTGCCGTCGTCGACAGCAACCGAGTAGTCCTTCGTCAGCAGGCCGCGGGTTGCGGTGTTGGTGTCGATCAGAACGGAGTCGGCAGCGTCGAAGGAGAGCGTCTGCAGCGATACGGAACCGTCAGCGCCACGGACGAACGAGCCGACCATTTCCTTGGTGCCGACTGCGGTCGTCGATTCGTTGTAGAGCCAGTTTTCGCCCGAGAACGAAGCCGATTCGGAGATCGAGGACAGCTGCGACTTGAGTTCGGTCAGTTCCTTGTTGATCTTGTCCTTGTCAACGCCCGGTTCGCGAGCAGCAACCAGCTTGGCCTTGATCTCGGTGACGACTTCGATCGCGGCTTCCATGCCGGTGTAGGCGGTGTCGGTCTTGGCAGCGCCGAGGCCGAGGGCGTCGGAGACAGCCGAGAGAGCCTTGTTGTCCGAACGCATGGTGGTGGCGATCGACCAGTAAGCAGCGTTGTCGGAAGCCGATTCGACGCGGTAACCGGACGAAATACGGTTCTGGGTCTCGTTCAGGCCCTTGTTGATCGAGCGGAGCGTGTCGAGCGCTGCGATAGCAGCGTTGTTGGTCATGATGCTAGTCATTGGTGTGTCCCCTTGGAAACAAAATACGAGAGAGGGACATGCCGGGTTCTAGATCCGGCAGAGGGGGTCGACGTCATGTCAATTAATTGGTCTGTGAATTAATCCGCCTCTGGTCCCTAGAAGACAGCAGGGACTTTAACGTCGGCTGAAGCCAACTGGTTAAAAAATCGTTTTCAGCCGCATTTCCGTGAAAAAAATGCGAACTATTTTCAATCTATTGAAATGTAAGGGTTTTATCTGAATTTTTGGCGACCCGCCCCAGCGGAATGGTTAATTCCGCCATCCCGAAACGGGACCGGCCATGGGCGCAAGCGCCCCCCGGGACATGCGCCGCGGGTCAGGAAAAGGAGCGCACCAGGCTGCCGACGAGCAGGTTCCAGCCGTCGATCAGGACGAAGAACAGGATCTTGAATGGCAGCGAGATCGAGGTCGGCGGCAGCATCATCATGCCCATGGCCATGGTGATTGTCGCGACGATCATGTCGATGACCAGGAAGGGCAGAACGATCAGGAAGCCAATCTCGAAGCCGCGGCGGATCTCCGACAGCATGAAGGCCGGGACGAGCACGCGGTAGTCGACCTTGTCGCCGACCACCGGCGTCTGGCCGCGCTCGTTGGCGATGTCGACGAAGAGCTTCAGGTCCTTGTCGCGGGTATTGGCCGTCATGAAGGTGCGGAAGGGTTCGGCAATGGCCGGGACCGCCTGGGCCTCGGTCATGCGGTTCTCCAGCAGCGGCTGGACGCCCTCGGTCCAGGCGCGGTCCATGGTCGGCGACATGACGTAGAAGGTCATGAACAGCGCCAGGCTCGTCAGGATCATGTTGGACGGCGTCGAGGAGAGCCCCATGCCGGATCGCAGGATGGAAAAGGCGATCACGAAGCGGGGAAAGCTCGTGACCATGATCAGGATGCCCGGCGCGACGGACAGGACCGTCAGCAGGCCGAAGGTGCGAATGATCCAGGCGGCGACCGAGCCGTCGATCGGCGTGTTGAAGAGGTCCGTGGGCAATTGCTGCGCCGCGGCCATTTCCGGCACCATCATCATGACGGCGGCAAGAAGGAGGAACCGAATCATTCGATTACAAAAGTCCTGAACATCACCTTCGATACGCGCCCTTCGGAGCGAAGGTCAACACGCTCCTGGATGTCATCCTTGAGATACTGGAAGCCGCGCGGCCCCTCGATCTGCTGCAGCGAGACGGTGCGCAGATAGGCCAGGATATCCTGGTGGATGTCCTCGGCGATCTTCACGTCCGTCGCGCCGTTGAACATCAGCGCCACTTCCAGACGTATCCAGTTCTCGGAGGGGTAGGCGAGATTGGTGGTGATCGGCTCGAGCTGGACGATGCCGTTCGCTTCGGTCGCGACGTGGGGAAGCCCCTCCTCCGCCTTGCCCTCGCCGTGGCCGCCGGCCTTGGCCGCCGCTTCCGCCTCGGCCGCCTTGTTGGCGTCCTCGACGGCCTTGATCTTCGGCGCGAGCATGGAGCCGATGACCCAGCCCCCTCCCCCGCCGACCAGGGTCAGCACGGCGATCGCCGCGATGAGCATCACGGTTGCCGATTTCTTCTTGGTCTCTGTGCCTTCGGCCTGTTCCATCTGCCCTGCCGTTCCTTCCAGCTTGCCGGTTTCGCCGCGTCAGATCGGCGAGAACAGGTCGACGACCTGCTGGCCGACCGGAGGCTGCTGGACTTCCGTCAGGCGGCCTCGGCCGCCATAGGAGATGCGTGCTTCGGCGATCCGCTCGTAGGAGATCGTGTTGTCGGCATCGACGTCCTGCGGACGGACGATACCGGCGACGTTGAGGATGCGGATCTCGTGATTGACGCGCACTTCCTGCGAGCCGCTGATCAGGAGATTACCGTTCTCGAGGATGCCGGTGACGACGGCGGCGACGAGAAGCGTCAGCTTTTCCGAACGCTCGGTCGAGCCCTTGCCCTGCGTGCTGGTGTCGGAGCCCGAACCGAGCTCGCCGGTCGTCTCCGGCGGCTTGTAGCCGAAGAAATCCGCGCTCGTCGACCAGTTCATGCCGCTCTTGTTGGTGCGGCTGCGGTCGGTCTCGTTGTTGAACGACGCCTTGTCGTTGATCTGGATGTTGACCGTCAGGATGTCCCCGACGTTGAGCGCGCGGGCGTCCTTGAACAGCGCCGACTGGCTGTCGCTCCACAACGAATAGCCGCTTGCCATGGCGCGCGGCTGCTTCGGATAGAGCGCCATCTGCGGCGTCTGGCTGTAACGCAGGCCGCTGCCGATCGGGCTCATCGACGGCGCGTTGCCGATTTCCTTCAGGGTCTGGCTCTGGCATCCGGCGAGAAAGAGGACGGCCAGGATTGCCGGGGAACGCTTGATCATGACGGGTCCTTCGAAGTATTCGGATCGGCGGCACTCGACATGATGGCCGCGACCATGGCCGCCTTTTGGGCTTCCATTTCGCTGAGGATGAGGCTCGACTGGCGGGCCGGAAGTTTCATGATGACGGCGGCGGCGAGGATCGGATCGATCTCCTCGAGCTGCGGTGCCGCCGCATCAGGCTTCATCTTCTTGTAGATCTCGACGAGATTGGCTTCGGCCTGCTTCATGAACGCGTTGCGGCGGGTCAACCAGTCCTCGTATTCGGCGCGGCGCTGCTCAAGCACGGCGATCCGCTTGTCGACGTCGGCCTGGAGCTTTTCCAGCTCCTGCTTCTGCAGCAGGTAGCGCTGGTCGCGCGCCGGATCGGCGATGCTGGTGCAGAACTGCTGGATCTCGGCCTGCGAGGCGGTATCGGGCGCGGGCTTCTGCTCCTGGGCGCTGCCGGACGCCAGCGGCAGAAGCGCCATGCCGGCGACCAGCAAGAGGTTGCGCGGGCGGAGCGAGAGAAAGGACGAGGTCATGGACGTCATTGCAGGACAAGCTCCGCTTGCAGGGCGCCGGCCGACTTGATGCCCTGCAGGATGGCGATGATGCCGTCGGGCTTCACGCCGATATTGTTGAGGCCGCTGACGAGGGTGCGCAGATCCGGCCCGTCGACGATGGCGACATTGCCGCCGCCCTTCTGGGCCATGATGTCGGTCTGGTCCTGCACCGCGGTCTGGCCGCGGGAGAAGGGTTCCGGCTGGATGATCTGCGGCGTTTCGGTGACCTGGACGGTCAGCGTTCCGTAGCTGACGGCGACCTTCGAGACGCGGACTTCGGCGCCGATGACGATCGTGCCGGTGCGCTCGTTGATCACGACCTTGGCCGGCGAGTCGGTCTCGACCAGCAGGTTTTCGATGTCGGCCATCAGGCGGGCGAGATCGGCCGTGCGCGGCTTCTGCACGATGACTTCCTGGCTGTCGCGCGCCTCTGCGATCGGCGCGCCGAAGGCGGCGCGGGCAAAGGCGTTGACCGTGTCGGCGATACGGATCGCCGTCGTGAAGTCCGGGTTGCGCAGCTGCAGCACCAGATTGACCGAATCCTTGAACTTGGACGGCAGCTCGCGTTCGATGATCGCGCCGTTCGGCACACGGCCGGACGTGGTGATGCCCTCCTGGAGATTGGCCGCCGCCCCCTGGGCATTGAAGCCCGAAACGATGACCGAGCCCTGCGCCACGGCATAGATCTGGCCGTCGGCGCCGGTGAGCGAGGTCATGACCAGCGTACCGCCGCGCAGCGAGGTGGCGTCGCCCAGCGAGCTGACGGTCGCGTCGATGCGGCTGCCGGGGCTCGAGAACGGCGGAAGCGTCGCGGTGACCATGACGGCGGCGACGTTCTTGGCATTGGACTGGCCGCCCTGCGTGGAGATGCCGAGGTTCTGCAGCATGGCGCGCATCGACTGGTCAGTGAACGGCGAGGAGCGCAGGCTGTCGCCCGAGCCCTGCAGGCCAACGATCAGGCCATAGCCGATCAGCTGGTTGTCGCGTCCCGACTGCAGCGAGGCGATGTCCTTGATGCGCGAACCTGCGGCTTCGGCCCCGATGCCGGGCCAGAGCATCGCCGCGAGCACGACGAGTGCGATCCTGGACAAGCGGAAAGTCTTCATTTCGCCATCACCTGTACTGTTCCGTCCGCCAGCACCGTGCCGGTGACGATGACGCCGGAATCGAGATTGCGGACCTTGATGACGTCGCCCACCGACGCGTCGGAGAGAGGCGTGCCGGAGGCCGAGATCGTCATGCTGCCGAGCGTGAAGGTCAGCCGGATATTGGCGCCGCGGTTGATCGCATAGGGCGGCCTCAGGCTGGCGACGGGAATGGTCCGTCCCGGCAGCAAGGTGCGCTTGGAGATCATGCCTTCGACCTCGGAGATCGACTGCGCGTAACCGCCGGCGATGTTCGGATTGGTGACAGCGACTTCCTCGAGCTGCGATGCAGTCAAGGTTTCGCCGGGATAGACGGTCTGGGTCGGCACCACCGCGAAGGCCTGCGCGTACGCGGCTTGCGGCGCTGCCCACAGGGAAGCGGCGACGGTCGATGCGACCGCCGCGCTGGCCAGGTATCTCGTGATCCGGCGAAACGTCATGTTTGCCTGCCTCCGTGCTTACTTCAGATTTTTGCTGACGATCTGAGCCATCTCGTCGGCGGTCTGGATGACCTTGGAGTTCATTTCATAGGCGCGCTGGGCGGAGATCATGTCGGTGATCTCCTTGACGGAATCGACGTTCGACGATTCCAGGTAACCCTGCTTGATGTAGGCGAAACCCGGATCTTCCGGGGCCGCGACGATGGCCTCGCCCGAGGCGGCAGTCTGCGCGAACAGGTTGTCGCCGAGCGGCTTCAGGCCTGCCTCGTTGGCGAAGTTGGCGATCGTCAGCTGGCCGAGATCGGTGAAGTCGGCGCTGTTGCCGATACGGGCCGAAACCTGGCCGGTCCGCGAGACGACGACTTCGCTGGCATCCTGCGGCACGGTGATGCCGGGAACGACGGCATAACCGTCGATCGTCACCAGCTGGCCGTCGGCATTGGTATTGAAGGCGCCGGAGCGGCTGTAGAGCGTCGTGCCATCAGGGGATTCGATCTGGAACCAGCCGCGACCGACGAGCGCCATGTCGAGCTCGTTCGAGGTCTGGGCAAGTTCGCCCTGGGTGTGGATGTTGCGCACCGCGGCGGTCTGCACGCCGAGACCGATATTGGCGCCTTCCGGCACGATCGCCTGGTTGGCGCGGTTCGGCACGCCCTGGGCCCGCTCGGTCTGGTAGAGCAGATCGGCGAACTCGGCACGGGCACGCTTGTAGCCGGTCGTGTTGATGTTGGCGATGTTGTTCGCAATGACCTCGAGATTGGTCTGCTGGGCATCCATGCCCGTGGCTGCGATGGCGAGCGCTCTCATGTGTTCGTCCTCAAATTCGCTAGATCTGCATCTTCGTTATGTCGAGATAGGCCGAAACGATCTTGTCGCGGAGCGCGATCGCCGTCTGCAGGGACTGTTCCGCGGCCAGCACGGCATCGACGACCTCGCGGGTATCGGCCTTGCCGGTCAGGCCCTCGAAGGAGGTGACTTCCGCCTGCTTGATGTTGTGCATCGCCGAGGTCGCCATGTCGCCAAGAACGCTGGCAAAGCTGACGCCGGTCATGCTGCCGGGCGTCGACCCGACGGTGGTGGTCGTCGAGGAAACGGCGTCGGTGGCAATGCTGTTGATCCCCGTGACCTTGGAGAGCGAGCCGACGTTCTGGATTTGATCGATCATTGCGAGGCCTTCAGAAGTGAAATGGTCTGGGACAGCAGCTCACGGGTCTGCTTGATGGTCTGGAGATTGGCTTCGTAGGTGCGGTTCGCTTCCCGCATGTCGCCCATCTCGATCAGGATGTTGACGTTCGGCATCTTGACGACGCCGTTCTCGTCGGCGGCCGGGTGGCCCGGCTCGTATTCCTCGATGTAGTCGGAATCATCGACGCCGATCGTCTTGACCTTGACCACGTCGGCGCCGCTTGCGCGGTCGAGTTCCGTGCCGAAGGTCACCGTTTTGCGGCGATAGGGATCGGAACCCGGCGTGTCGCCGGTCGAGCGGGCGTTGGCGATGTTTTCGGAAACGATGCGCAGGCGGGTGGACTGGACTTCCAGTCCGCTGCCGGCGATCTTGAGAGCTGCACTCAGAGGATCTGTCATTTTATCTCTTCACCGTCATCAGCATCATGCGATGGAAGGAAGCGACGAGGTTCGTATTGAGCTCGTGCTGCCGCTTGATCTCGCCGGTCTTGGTGAGCTCCTCGGCGATCGAGACCGAATTGCCGGACTCCTGCATGCCGATCTCGTCGTTGAGCTCAGATTCCTTGACCTCGATATTTTCGTCGCTGAGGTCGCTCAGCGCCATGTGGTTGGGATTGGTCCGCGCCATCTGCACCGTCGTCGTGGTATCGAGGACCGCGCTGAAGGGGGTGATGTCCTTGGCCAGGTAT
>CALRRQ020000061.1:0-7171 GCA_943370615.1 Rhizobium sp. Q54 | reverse complement strand
GCGCTCATCATGGCCAACTATCCGAACCGCGACGGCCGCCTCGGCAACGGCGTCGGCCTCGACACGCCGGCCGGCACGGTCGAGGTGCTGCGCGCCATGGCCGTCGAAGGCTACACGCTCGACGCTCTGCCCACCGACGGCGACGCGCTGATGACCCACCTGATGGCCGGCCCGACCAATGCAGCGGCCGACGGGCGCGAGATCCGCGAAACGCTATCAGCAAGCGAATACATTAGCTTCTTCGAAAGTCTTCCGGAAAAGGTTCAGCGGGACGTCGCCGCGCGGTGGGGCACGCCGGAGACGGATCCCTTCTTCCTCGACGGCCGGTTTGCCCTGCCGCTGTCGCGCCTCGGCAATGTCGTTGTCGGCATCCAGCCGGCGCGCGGCTACAATATCGACCCGAAGGAGACCTATCACTCGCCGGATCTCGTGCCGCCGCACGGCTATCTCGCCTTCTACGCCTATCTGCGTCGGCAGTTTGACACCCATGCGGTGATCCACATGGGCAAGCACGGCAATCTGGAATGGCTGCCCGGCAAGGCGCTGGCGCTGTCGGAGACCTGCTATCCGGAGGCCGTGTTCGGTCCGCTGCCGCATCTCTACCCCTTCATCGTCAACGATCCGGGCGAGGGCACCCAGGCCAAGCGCCGCACCTCGGCCGTCATCATCGACCACCTGACGCCGCCGCTCACCCGCGCCGAGAGCTACGGGCCGCTGAAGGACCTGGAGGCGCTGGTCGACGAATATTACGAGGCAGCGGGCGGCGATCCGCGCCGGCTGAAACTGCTGAAGAAGCAGATCCTCGACCTCGTCGCCGACATCGGCCTCGACCAGGACGCCGGCATCGTCCGCGACGAGGCGGAGGAAAGCGCGCTTGAAAAGCTCGACGCCTATCTCTGCGACCTCAAGGAAATGCAGATCCGCGACGGCCTGCACATCTTCGGCCTTGCACCGGAGGGCAGGCTGCTGACCGATCTCACGGTGGCGCTAGCGCGCGTGCCGCGCGGTTTGGGCGAGGGCGGCGACGCCAGCCTGCAGCGGGCGATTGCGGCGGACCTCCATCTGTTCTCCCCCCCTGAGGGGGAGATGTCGGCGAAGCCGACAGAGGGGGGGATCGCAATTGATTCCCCCCGGGGGTCACCCCCCTCTGGCCTGCCGGCCATCTCCCCCTCAAGGGGGGAGATTGGATCGCCGCAAGCGTCTGCCTCCCCGGCGGGCCAGCTCGCGGAAGCCAGTGTCGACCTGCGTTCCGCAAATGCCGGCAGTCATTACGGCCGAGCGCTGTCCTCCTCGATCTCCCCCCTTGTGGGGGAGATGCCCGGCAGGGCAGAGGGGGGTAATACGGTGCACCAAGGTAGCAACGAGCGGATGTTTACCTTCGACCCTCTCGACTGCGTCATGTCCGCCCCCTGGACCGGTCCGAAACCCGCTATCCTCGCCGATCTGACCGATGCCCCGTGGCGCACGAGGGGCGACACCGTCGAACGCATCGAACTGCTGGCCGCCAAGCTGGTCGAGGGCGAGATCGAATGCCCCCCGCATTGGCCCGCCACCCGCGCCGTGCTCGACGAGATCGAAACCCGCCTCAAACCATCGATCATCCGCTCCGGTCCGGCCGAGATCGCGGGCCTGCTCACCGGCCTTGCTGGGCGCTTTGTGCCGCCCGGTCCCTCCGGCGCGCCGACGCGTGGCCGGCCTGACGTTCTGCCGACCGGCCGCAACTTCTATTCGGTGGACAGCCGCGCCGTGCCGACGCCGGCCGCCTACGAACTCGGCAAAAAATCCGCCGAACTTCTGATTTCCCGCTATGTCCAGGACCATGGCGAGTGGCCGACTTCTTTCGGTCTCACCGCCTGGGGCACCTCGAACATGCGCACGGGCGGCGACGACATCGCGCAGGCGCTGGCGCTGATCGGCGTCAAGCCGCTGTGGGACATGGCCTCGCGCCGCGTCACCGGCTTCGAAATCCTGCCGCAGGCCATCCTCGGTCGCCCGCGCGTCGACGTGACGCTCCGCATCTCCGGCTTCTTCCGCGATGCCTTCCCGGAACAGATCGCGCTCTACGACAAGGCGGTGCGGGCGGTGGCAGGCCTCGACGAGGACGAGGGCGACAACCCGATCGCCGCCCGGGTGCGGGCCGAGACCGCGCGGCTGTTGGCCGACGGACTGGACGAGAAAGCGGCCGCCCGCCGCGCCGGCTACCGCGTCTTCGGCTCCAAGCCCGGCGCCTATGGCGCAGGCCTCCAGGCGCTGATCGACGAAAAGGGCTGGGAGCGCCGCGGCGATCTCGCCGAAGCCTATCTCGTCTGGGGCGGCTACGCCTATGGCGCCGGCGAAGACGGTAAGGCCGAGCGCGGGCTCTTCGAGGAACGGCTGCGGACCGTGCAGGCGGTCGTGCAGAACCAGGACAATCGCGAACACGACCTTTTGGACAGCGACGACTACTATCAGTTCGAAGGCGGCATGACGGCGGCGATCGAGCATGTCGCAGGTGCCCGCCCGACGGTCTATCACAACGACCATTCGCGGCCGGAAAAGCCGGTGATCCGCACGCTGGAAGAAGAGATCGGCCGCGTCGTGCGCGCCCGCGTCGTCAACCCGAAGTGGATCGACGGCGTGATGCGCCACGGCTACAAGGGCGCCTTCGAGATCGCCGCGACCGTCGACTACATGTTTGCCTTTTCCGCCACCACCGGCGCCGTGCGCGACCACCATTTCGAGGCGGTCTACCAGGCCTTCGTGCTGGACGAGCGCGTGCGCGATTTCATGGCGGAGAAGAACCCGGCGGCGCTGAAGGAAATGGCCGAACGGCTGATCGAAGCGATCGACCGGGGGTTGTGGACGCCGCGCAGCAATTCGGCGATGTTCGACCTTTCGCGGCTCGCGCAGGTCGTGCCTGAAACGACAATAGGAGGATGACACCATGACTGACGAGCTTCCCGGCGCTTCATCCGAAGCCGATCTCGCTCGCCACGCGGAGAAGATGGCGAAGAAGAAGGCCGCGCGTGAGAAGATCATGGCGACCAAGACCGGCGAGAAGGGGCTGATCATCGTCCACACCGGCAAGGGCAAGGGCAAGTCCTCAGCCGCCTTCGGCATGATCTTCCGCCACATCGCCCACGGCAAGAAATGCGCGGTGGTGCAGTTCATCAAGGGCGCCATGTCAACCGGCGAGCGCGACCTGATCCTCAAGCACTTTTCCGACCTGTGCGAATTTCACACCATGGGCGAAGGCTTCACCTGGGAAACCCAGGACAAGGCGCGCGACATCGCCATGGCCAGGGCCGCCTGGGAAAAGGCCAAGGACCTGATCCGCGATCCCTCCAATTCCATGGTCCTGCTCGACGAGATCAACATCGCCATCCGCTACGACTACATCGACATCGCCGAGGTGGTCGAATTTCTGGAGAGCGAGAAGCCGGAAATGACGCATGTCGTGCTGACCGGCCGCAACGCCAAGGACGAACTGATCGAGATCGCCGATCTGGTGACCGAGATGGAACTGCTGAAGCACCCGTTCCGCTCCGGCATCAAGGCGCAGATCGGCGTGGAGTTCTGAGCGGGAGAATCTAGCCCCGCTCGCCGGGCGGTCAGGGCATCGCCCTCAGGATCGCCGCCGTCTCCGCATTGGCGGGAAAGAAGGATTCGATCGCCAGTTCCGACAGCGTGATGTCGAGCGGCGTGCCGAACACCGTCGTCATCGACAGGAACGAAAGCACGCCGGCCTCGGTCTCGATCTCCAACGGTACGGCGATGTCGCCGAGATCGTGCGGCACTCCCGCCACAGCCCGCCGCGCCGTCGGCGGCACCGGCAACGCGATGAGTTCGTCCAGAAGTGCGCGCAGCACCGGGTCGCCGCTGGCGGCGATCTGCTGCTGCAGCCGCTCCAGCAGATGATTGCGCCATTCGGCAAAATTGACGATCCGGCGGGCGAGACCATCGGGATGAAGGCTGAGGCGAAGCACGTTGACGGGCGGCCGAAGTAGCGTTTCGTCGCCCACGCCGGCAAGCAGGGGGCCAAGCGCCGCATTGGCGGAGACAAGCGTCCAGTGGCGGTCGACCGCCAGCGCCGGAAAAGGCTCGTGCCCCTTGAGAATGAGATCGATGGCCTCCCGAGCGGCCACGAGGGCCGGATCGTCCAGCGATCTCTGGGCAAAGACGGGCGCATAGCCGGCGGCGATCAGGATCGGATTACGCTCGCGCAGCGGCACGCCGAGCCGTTCGGTCAGATGCAGCAGCAGGTCGCGGCTGGGTGCCGCGCGCCCGCTTTCGATGAAGCTCAGGTGCCGCTGGGAGATTTCGGCGTCGAGCGCCAGGTCGAGCTGGCTCAAATGGCGGCGTCGCCGCCATTCGCGCAGGATGTCACCGAGGCTCCGGGCGGTCATGCGGCCGCCGGGACCTTGTCGAGGAAGCCATTGACCTCCCGCAGCCTGCCGTGTTCGACCACGGCAAAGTCGGTTCCCTTGATCATATCGTCATTGTCGGCCGGGCCGAGCTTCCAGGAAAAGCGTAGGCGGTCGCCATAGCCGTCTGCCGCAAGCAGGGTGAAGCGGAAGCCGGGGAAGCGGGCCTGCACGGCACTGACCAGTCCGTCGATTTCCGCATGGCCCTTTCCGGCCATCAGCGGATCGACATAGGTCGCGCCGTCGAGCCAGTTCTCTGCGATTAGCGCACGGCGCCGGGCAGCGTCGGTTTCGTTCCAGACGGCGATATAGCGTTCGGCGATGGTGTTTGCAGTGTCCATGATCTTGCTCCTTGTGGGTGCCCGGTTCGTCCAGGCAGCCCGATCATCGGCAAGGAGCGTCATAGCATCAATTACCTCGGAGGTAATCGAAGGCCGATTGTCTCGCGGCGCCTCAGAACCCCGCCCAGACCCGCACCGGATTGGTCGGGTCCATCAGCAGCTTGGTGGCGAGCGCCACGCAGGTGACGATCAGCAGCGGCTTGATCAGCTTCGCGCCGTTCTTCATGGCGAGCTTGGAGCCCGCCTGCGCGCCGAGGAACTGGCCGAGCCCCATCAGCAGCCCGACCTTCCACAGCACCACGCCGCTCGCCAGGAAGACGAGGAAGGCGCCAACGTTGGAGGAGAGGTTGAGGAGCTTGGTATGCGCGGTCGCCTTCAGCATGCCGAAGCCGGCGAGCGAGACGAAGGCCAGCATGAAGAATGAGCCGGTGCCGGGGCCGAACACGCCGTCGTAAAAGCCAATCAGTGGAACGAAGCTCAGGCCGAACAGGAAGGGCGTCATGCGCTGGTGGCGGTCGACGTCCGAGAGATTGGGCTTGAGCGCGAAATAGGCGGCGATTGCCACCAGAAGGAAGGGCATGAGGGCGCGCAGCACATCGCCGGGCACGACGGTCGCAAGGACCGCGCCGAGCGCACCACCGAGCCCGGCCAGCGCCGCCATCGGCAACTGGCCCTTCAGGTCGACATGGCCCTTGCGGGCATAGGCGATCGTCGCCGAGGCGGCGCCGAACATCGATTGCAACTTGTTGGTGCCGAGCGTCTGCAGCGGTGGTATGCCGGCGATCAGCATGGCGGGGATGGTGATCAGCCCGCCGCCGCCGGCGATCGAATCGATGAACCCGGCAATGAAGGCGGCGAGAAACAGGAGAAGCAGGCTCTGGAAGGCGAGTTCGACCACGATGACCCCGGTTGAGCGGATGCGGCAGGAGGGCCACTCTTGCATCATGTCGAAGCCCGGGGCAACACGCCGCAAAGGGGATTGTGGGGCGCGGCTGCGACCTTCGCCGCATCCCACACACAATCCGGCGCAAACGGATTTGACCGCCCCTGCCGCCTTCGCTAAAGCTCTTGTCATGTGCGACGGCGCCTGTTCGACAGGCTGGAAATAGTCCGGTGCGGCCGACCCAAGCAGGGGGCCAATTCCGGAGCTGTCCGTAAAGGCCATGGAGACCGCGAAATGCTCGCTGCTCCGGCGCTTCGTACATGAGGAAAACGAAGCAGGAGGCCAATTCATGTCGGAAAAACTCGGAATCATGGTCTGCGGCCATGGCAGCCGCAACCAGAACGCGGCGAAGGAATTCGCCATCATCGCCGAGGCGCTCAGGGCCAGAAACCCCGACATGCCGGTGGAATACGGCTATCTCGAATTCTGCAATCCGGTGATCTCGGCCGGTCTCGACAAGTTGCGCGCCGAAGGTGTGACACGGGTTCTCGCCGTGCCGGGCATGCTCTTTGCCGCTGGCCACGCCAAGAACGACATTCCCTCGGTGCTGAACACCTACCAGGCGCAGAATCCTGGCATGGTCATCAATTACGGTCGCGAGCTCGGCATCGACCTGAAGATGATCCGCGCCGCCGGCGACCGCATCCAGGAGGCCGTCGACAAGGCCAATGCCGAACTCGGCTTCATCGACAAGCACGACACGCTGCTGATGGTGGTCGGCCGCGGCTCGTCCGATCCGGACGCCAATTCCAACGCTTCCAAGGTCATGCGCATGCTCTGGGAAGGCATGGGCTTCGGCTGGGGCGAAACCTGCTATTCGGGCGTCACCTTCCCGCTGGTCGAGCCGGGTCTGACGCACGCCGCCAAGCTCGGCTACAAGCGCATCATCGTTTTCCCGTATTTCCTCTTCACCGGCGTGCTGGTGAAGCGCATCTATTCCTACACCGACGAAGTGGCGGCGCGTCACCCGGAGATCCAGTTCGTCAAGGCGAGCTATCTCAACGACCATCCGCTGGTGCTCGACGCTTTCCAGGACCGGGTCAAGGAAATCCTCGAAGGTGCTGCGGTTATGAACTGCCAGATGTGCAAGTACCGCGAACAGGTGCTCGGCTTCGAGGCCGATATCGGCCAGCCGCAGGAGAGCCATCACCATCATGTCGAAGGCATTGGCGGCGGCTTGGAAAACTGTCCGTGCGCAGGCGACTGCGACGCCTCCTGCCGCGACCCCGATTTCTGCAAGGAGCACGGCTTGCCCTGGACGCCCGTTCATTCCCATGCCGAGCCGAACGAGCTTGAGCCGGCCTTCGACTACGCGCCCTCGACCACGCTCGGCGGCAAGTATGGCCACCTGATGAACGCCGCCCCCGACGCAGAACTCGACGCCGTGATGAGCGCGCCCTCGAGCGGAAAGCCGCATGTCCACGAGCACGGCCCGAACTGCGGCTGCGGCCATCACCACGGTCACGACGACCACCATCACGACC
>CALRRQ020000060.1:0-8048 GCA_943370615.1 Rhizobium sp. Q54 | reverse complement strand
GCCATGGGCATAGCTGTTGGCAAAGGGATTGACGCTGCCGCGTACCGTCTGGTCGACATAACCGCTACCGGCGAAGGGGTCGAAGACGGCATCGCCGTAATATTCGCCCCAGGCATTCAGGCCCTGCAGCCGGAAGGCGTTGTTGAGCGTCGAGCCGGCGTCCTGGTTGGCGCTCAGCGAGCCGAAATTGCCGCCGCGAGCCTTGGCGCGCCGAAGGAACTCCTGCGCATTGCGGATCGCCCCTTCGGAATCATAGTCGTCGATCGCCACCGCCGTGCGGAAGGACGAAATGACCGGGTCGTTGTCGTCCAGCCGGTCGGCATTGTCGAGCGACTGATCGGACGGCACCCGGTCGCCCTTTTCGTAATGCGCGGCGGCGAGCAGGACCTGCCCCTGGGCATAGGAGGGATTGGACACGGTGCCGGCCAAAAGGTCGTCGACCGCCTTGTCCAGTTCGCCGGTCTGCATGTGGTAGCGGCCGCGCGCCACCAGCGCGACATCGAAGGTCGGGTCGGCCGCGAGCGCCAGGTCGATCTCCCGCTTTGCCTCTTCGACACGCGACTCGTCGAGATAGAGAATGGCGAGATTGGCGTGCGAAACAGGATCCAGCGGGTCGAGCGCAATCGCCTTCTTCAGCGCCGCCTCGGCCGCCCGCATGTCGCCGCGCACCGATTGCAGGTCGCCGATCGCGTTCCAGATGGTGGTCGAACCGGGCGCGATCTTCACGGCCGCCTCGAGGTCGGCGAGCGCGCCGTCGAGATCGCTTTCGACGCCGGCGCGATAGTTGGCCCGCGCCTCGAGCGCGGTCGGCTCCGACGGATCGAGCGCCAGCGACCGGTCGATCGCCTCGCGCACCTGTTCCCGGTCGTTGAGCAGCAGCGCCAGCTGGGCGCGATAGGCGGGAAGCGCCGGATCGTTCGGATAGCGCCGCTCGGCCGCCTTGATGACGTCGATCGCCGCGCGAATATCCTTGAGGAAGCCGGCGGCATAGGCCTCCAGCAGCGCCCCATAGGGGCTCGAGGTTTGGCGCGGCAGGGGCTCCACCCGGTCGGGATTGGCCAGCGATCGCGCATAGTATCGACCATAATTCGCGATCTCGCGGCGGCGCCCGTCGAGATTGGCTCCGGCGCTGCCGAACAGCCTGTCGGCTTCCTCGTAGCGCAGTTCGGCTGCAGCGATGATCGCTTCGACCAGATCGGCGCGGGCGCGCTCAGCCGGCGACAGTTTGCGGGCGCGCAGCATGGCCAGCGTCTGCATGACTTCGTCGCGGCCTTCAAGCGAAAGCTGGGTTTCCGCCAGAACCAGAAGATCCGCGGTGCTGCGCTTTTCGGCCGGGATGGCGGCGATGCGATCCGCTTCCCGCCGCATGTCGGCGACCGGCAGCGGCGAGGCCGGCATGAAGTTGAAGGCGTTGCGCGGCGCCAGATAGAACAGCATCTGCTCGCGGTCGTCGGAATCGACGATGACGACCTTGCGCGGCGCCTGGCCGATCGTCGCGGCGGCGGCCTCGCCTTGCGCCACCTGCACGCTGCCCTGGGGATTGCTGAGTTCGACCAGGCCCTCGAGCACGGTCAGCGAGGTTTCGGCCCCCTTGACCGTCATCGTCCAGTCGGTGCCGCGGATGGCCGCGGTCGCCGCCGGGGTCACCACTTCGACGCCCGGACCACCGCGCTCGGCGCGCGCCCAGATCGTACCGGTCTCCAGCTCGAGCACGGCATCGCTGCCGGGCTTCATCTGGCGGACCCGAAGGGCGGAATTGCGCCCGAGGCGAATCTGCGTGCGGTCGGCAAAGAGGATCGCCAGCTGGCCGGTCGCATTGGTGCGCAAGACGTCGCCCGTCAACAGGTCCTGCTGCAGGTCGACGAAGCGCCAGTTGGACACGTCGATGAAGCGCACTTCCTCGCCGGTCTTGCGCGCAATGACGGAGGCCACAGCATCTGCGTCACGGACGACGGGCTCCGCCGAGGCGGGTGCATATGCCCCGCTCGCCCCAAGGAGCAGCGTCAACGCTGCCATATTCATCTTGATGAATTGCCCCGCCATGCGCACACAAGTGTCTATTTCGTAAAGATGAGTCAAGCATCTTCCTTTGCCCCGACTTGCTTTTCGGGTGGGGTGTATTAACAGGAATACACGCCACAACTGGAGCGCGGCAATCGTGAGCGACTTTGACACCTCAACGACAGAACTGATCGAGACGCCGATCACGATCGGCGACGTCAATCTGGAATACTTCAATCACGTCAAGAAGATAAACGACGTCTTCTACGACCAGGTGAAGATATCGGACCAGAAGGCGGCCTATATCTTCACGTTCATGCTGGCGTTCCTTGTGACATCGAGCGAAGTGCGCAACGTGTTCACGATCGCGCGCTATTTCGAGCGCGACATGCTCATCAACGGGCTGTCGGCACTGCTCGCGCTTGCCTCGACCCTGTCGATTCTCTCGGCGCTGCTGGTCGTGCTTCCCCGCCACATCAAGACATCCTCGTCCCTGTTCTGGGGTACCTGGCCCATGCACCGGCCCCTTCTGGAGCGGGCCGCGGAGAAAGCTGACATCAACTACCTGTTCAACGAATACATGCGCAATGCCGACGTGCTGTCGCTGATCGCCCGGCAGAAATACCGCTTCGTCGGCTTCGCCTTTCGCGGCCTGATCGCCACCGTGCTGATCTATGTCATGCTGCTAGTTGTCAGCTGACCTGTCCAGGCGGCCGGTCGTTCGCCGCTCAGCCGCGGCGAGCGGCCGCTACACCTGCTGAAGGAAGGGCAGGAAATCGGCCGGCGCAACGGGCCTTCCGACGAAATAGCCCTGGATGTTCACGCATCCGCTTTCCACCAGAAACCGCGCCTGTTCCTCGGTCTCCACGCCCTCGGCGATCACCTCGAGGCCGAGCTTCTGCGCCAGCGAGACGATGGCCGAGGTGATCGCCATATTGTCGGCATCCCCGGGAATGTCGGCAAGGAACGAGCGGTCGATCTTCAGCTGGGACACGGGAAAGCTCTTCAGGGCGCTGAGGCTCGAATAGCCGGTGCCAAAATCGTCGATCGACAGTTTCACCCCGAGTGCCTTCAGCTCGCGCATGCGCTGGAGCGCGCCGCTCAAGTCCTGCATGATCAGGCTCTCCGTCACCTCAAGTTCGAGATAGCGGGGATCGAGGCGACATTCCGCGAGGGCTGCGGCGACGCGGACGGCCCAGGCCTTCTCCTTGAACTGCCGTGCCGAGACGTTGACGCTGACCACGACCGGTTCCAGGCCGTCCTCCTGCCAGGCCCTGCACTGGCGGCAGGCCTCGCGCAGGATCCAGTCGCCCAGCGGCACGATCAGTCCGGTCTCCTCGGCAAGCGGGATGAAATCGCTGGGCGGCACCAGCCCTCGCGTCGGGTGATTCCAGCGGACGAGCGCCTCGGCGCCGAACACTCGGCCGGTCGACAGGTTCTTCTGCGGCTGGAAGTAGAGGACGAACTGCCCATCCTCCAGGGCACGGCGCATTTCCTCGATCAGCACGAGCTTCTTGCGCGCCTTCTCGGCCATTTCCACGGAGAAGATTTCGAGATTGTCCCGGCCGGTCTCCTTGGCGCGATACATCGCGGCATCGGCATTCGCCACGAGATCCGTGGGATTGTCGCCATGCTGGGGGAAGCAGGCAATGCCCATGCTGCAGGTCACCTGAAAGGTCAGACCGCCGAGCGTGATCGGCGTCGCGACCGCGTGGCGGACGGCCTCGAAGCGCGACACCAGCGCGTCGGAGCCATGACCGCTCAGAAGGACGATAAACTCGTCGCCGCCGACGCGCACCGCCATGCCCTGCCCATCGATGATCTCGGTGACGCGGGCGGCGACGATCTTCAGGAGCTCGTCCCCAACCGCGTGGCCGAGGCTGTCATTGATGACCTTGAAGTTGTCGATGTCGAGAAAGGCGACCCCGACATCGCGCCCGGCGGCCTTCGCCTCGGCCAGGATCGCCGGGAATTCCGCATCCAGCAGCAGACGGTTCGGCAGGCCCGTCAGCGCATCGTGGCGGGCCATGTAGCGGATGCGTTCCTCGGCCCGGTGCCGTTCGATGGCGAGGCCGGCGAGGTGCACGGCGATCGCGGTCAGCTCGTCGTGCTGGGCGTCGGGAGAGCCGGGCCGGTCGACAAAGAGGGCGAAGGTTCCGAGAACCTCGCCCTGATAGGAGAGGATCGGCGTGGAGGAACAGGAGCGCAGTCCAAGCCCGTCGACAAGAAAGCGGAGACTTCTGGCAAGCGGATCGGTATCGACATCCTTGATGATCACCCGCTCCTTGCGCCAGGCGGCGGTGCCGGAAATGCCGCTGGCCGGTCCGATCTTCAGGCTGCGCATGACGTCCCGGAACGCCGCGGGCAGCGAGGGGGCCGCTGCGAGTTCCAGATAGTCGCCGTCTGCCGCGCGCAGCATGACCGAGCCGCGCGAGCCGGGATGCTGCGCCTCGATCATCAGCACCAGCTGGGCCAGGAAATCGCGCAGCGGCATGCCGGTCGCCACGAGTTCGAGCAGGCGCGACTGGGCCTGCATCAGCCTCTCGGCCTTCTTGCGCGCCGTGATGTCGCGCGACATTCCGACGACGCCGATCGTCTTGCCGTGCCTGTCGCGCAAGGGCAGACGCGACATCATCAGCCAGCGCTCGCCGTCACCGTTCAGTGCCTGTTCTTCGATGCCGAGGTCGGACTGGCCGGTTTCCATTACCATGCTCTCGACCGCATGGATTGCCGTCGCCGCTTCGAAGGGGTGGAGGTCGAAGTCCGTCCGGCCGATCAGGTCGGCCACGGTTTCCAGCCCGTTGTCGACCACCACGGCGCGGTTGGCGAAGAGAAACCGTCCGGCGAGATCCTTCGCATAGATATAGTCGGGGATCTGGTTGATCATGGCCTCGAGCCAGTACGGGCTCGAACCGTCCGACTGCATCAGTTGGAGCCGTTCGAGCGCATGCTGGAAGGGCTCGACGGGCATGCCTTTCCGCTGAACATTGCAGTCCGCAAGATTGGATACCCTTTTCCGCGTCATAGTCTCTCCCGGCTGCGTTTTCTGGCCAGCTCAATTCCACTCTCATTTGGACTCGCTAATCTGCCGTTAACGGGACACGGCCTGTTGCGGTACAATCATCAGCCATCATTGTGCGTAGGATGGCTGACGAGGCCCGGAAAAGTGCGCGTCGCGTGCGGGCCGGCGCAGATGATCGACGCCGGCCAAGCCATTCTCCCGCCCCGTTCCGCCTTCCGCTTGCCGTGCAAGGCCCGAGAGATTATGAGGTCGTGCGAGAAACGCCCCGGTTCGGGCGGCCTTCGCGAGGCCGGCGGCGGTGCTTGCCGCAATTGGGATGTGGAACGCAGATCATGAATTCGTCCGCCACAGGCAAGATCGGCGTCACGTCCGGCGGCATCGCCAAGATTCCCTTCATCGACGTGTTTCTCGGTGCCAGAACCTGCCGCGTCTCCTCCTCGTCGGCGAAGGACGATCTCGTGGCGATCGCCGGCTGGGGAACGAAGCCAAGCGGTCAGCGCGCGGCCGAGGTCGCCGCACGCCTGGATATCCCGGCACTCTTCCTCGAGGACGGCTTTCTCCGCTCCTATTTCGCCGGAAAGGACCATCCGCCCCTTTCAATCGTGCGCGACAGCGAAGGCATCTACTATGACAGCCGCCGGCCCTCGGCGCTGGAGAGCCTGCTGAATTCAAAGACCGACCTGCTCACCGGCATCGCAGCCGACGTTGACCGCGCAAGGCGCCTGATCCTCGAGCATCGGCTGAGCAAGTACAACCACGCGCCGGATCTCGACGAGAAAGCGCTGCGTCCGGGCGATGTGAGCCGCGTTCTGGTCATCGACCAGACGGCCGGGGACAACAGCGTGGCCATGGGCGGAGCCACGGCCGGCACCTTCGAGGCCATGCTGACCGCGGCGCGCGCGGAAAATCCGGATGCGACGGTCTACGTCAAGACCCACCCCGAGGTGACGTCCGGCCAGAAGCGCGGCTATCTCAGCCACGTTCAGGACGACGACCGCACGGTCCTGCTGCGCGACGCGATCAATCCGCTCAGCCTCATCGAGAAGATGGACCGCGTCTACGTGGTCACCTCGACCATGGGCTTCGAGGCGCTTCTTGCGGGAAAGCCGGTGTCGGTGTTCGGGGTCCCGTGGTATTCGGGATGGGGGCCGACCGACGACCGCCAGCCCTGCCCGCGCCGCACGCATAAGCGTACCGTCGACGAACTCTTCGCCGCCGCCTATTTCCACTACACCACCTATCTCGATCCCGTCCGCCGAACGCGCGGCACCATATTCGACGTGATCGACTGGCTCGTGCTGCAGAAGCGCATGGCGGCGCGCTTTACGGGACGGATGATCTGCCTTGGCCTGCGGCGCTGGAAGGCGGCGACGCTTCGCCCACTCCTGTCCATGCAACCGGAACGCGTTCATTTCGTCGCCGACGTCGCGCGGGCCAAGGCTTGCGCGCCGCGCTCCGGCGACTGCCTCGTCGTCTGGGGCCGAGACCTTCCCCCCGGCCTCGAAGCGCTCGCGACCGCCACAGGCGCACAGATCCTGCATATGGAGGACGGCTTCATCCGATCGGTCGGACTCGGCTCCGATTTCATCAAGCCCTATTCGATCGTGCTCGATACGCGCGGCATTTATTTCGACCCCGGGCGCCCATCCGATCTCGAAGACATCCTGAATACCGCTGCCTTTGCGCCCGAGGAACTGGCACTGGCCGCCAGGCTCAGAGCGATGATCGTCGACAACGGCATCACGAAGTACAATGTCGGGGCCGCGGATACGCCGGATTGGCGACGAGGAAGGCGCCAGGTGGTGCTCGTCCCGGGCCAGGTCGAGGACGACGCCTCGATCCGCTTCGGCTGTCCCGGCATCCGGACCAATGCCGACCTTCTGGCCGCCGCGCGCGCCGCCCATCCCGACGCCTTCATCGTCTACAAGCCGCACCCGGACGTTGCGTCCGGGAATCGCGCCGGGTCTGTCGCGTCGAGCCAGTTGGCGGCCTATGCCGACCACGTCGAGACGGAGCGTTCGGTGATCGGATGCATCGAGGCATGCGATGTCGTGCATACGATGACGTCGCTGACCGGATACGACGCATTGTTGCGCGGCAAGCGCGTGGTCGTCTATGGCGTGCCGTTCTATGCCGGCTGGGGCCTCACCGACGACATCGCCGGGGCGGATGCCTTTGCGCGGCGCGAACGCAGGCTGACGCTCGACGAACTTGTGGCGGGAACCCTGGTGAAATATCCCCTCTATTGGGACTGGGACCTGAAAACCTACGCGTCCTGCGAAGCGACGCTTCACAGGATAATGGAGGCTCGCCCAATTTTGGACACGCGGCGCGGCAAGGTTGCCGAATATCTCGGGCGCAAGCTGCGCAAGTTTCGCCTGGTCACTACGTCGTGGACGGGCCGCTAGCGCGCCACGGACTTGACCGGGCAAAATGAAGAACTACAAATATACGGAAAGTCGAAAATTCGTTTTGAACTGTCATCAAAATGTATCCTTCCGCCCGGACGTTGGGGGGCGTCCGAAACGGGTGTTGATCGCAGGGACCGAAATCTGGAGGTGTGTTCCCTGTTGATTGCCCGACAAAAACTTTAACGCAGCAGTTGTCATCGTTCCTGTGATTTGAGAGTGGGGAATGCGACCAGCCGTCATGGAGCAAAGTGACCATTTGCCAGAGGATGCCAATGCACGATGATTTGTCTCTGAAACCGGTCCTGCATCCGGCCGAGCCGCTGTTCGTGAGCCCCGATGCGAGCATCCTTGATGCGATCCGGGTTATCGACGCCGGGACGCAACAGATTGCGATCGCGGTCGACGAGAGCCGTCACCTTCTCGGTGTGGTAACTGATGGCGACATTCGCAGGGCCATTCTCCGCGGCGTCGAGCTCTCAGGCCCGGTTGCGGAAATCCTCAATCGAAAGCCCACCGTCTGCAAGCGCACGGCAAGCCGGGAAGAACTGGCCCGCACGCTGCTCGGCCAGGAGCGTATCACGCGCCTGCCCGTCGTCGATGAGCAGGGCAATGTG
>CALRRQ020000059.1:0-8531 GCA_943370615.1 Rhizobium sp. Q54 | reverse complement strand
GCCGTCGCTGAAGCCCTTCCTCTCGGCCAATGCCGAAGAGCTGAAGGCCGACTATGCGCTGGTCTGCGACACCAGCATGTGGAACACCGAGACGCCGGCGATCGCCGCTGCTCTGCGCGGCCTGGTCGGCGAGGAAATCACCGTTACCGCCGCCGACCGCGACCTGCATTCGGGCCTGTTCGGCGGCGCTGCGGCCAACCCGATCCACATCCTGGTCGACATCCTGGCCGGCCTGCATGACGAGACCGGGCGCATTACCCTGCCGGGCTTCTACGACGGGGTCGAAGAGACGCCCGCCAACATCAAGGCATCCTGGGAAACGCTCGGCCGCACCGCGGAAAGCTTCCTCGGCGAAGTCGGGCTGTCGATCCCGTCAGGTGAAAAGGGCCGCTCGGTGCTCGAACTCACCTGGGCGCGGCCGACGGCGGAGGTCAACGGCATTACCGGCGGCTATACCGGCGAAGGCTTCAAGACGGTGATCGCCGCCAAGGCGTCCGCCAAGGTGTCGTTCCGCCTGGTCGGCGAGCAAGACCCGGCGAAGATCCGTGAAAGCTTCCGGGCCTATGTGCGCTCGAACATCCCGGCCGACTGCTCGGTCGATTTCCACGAACACGGCGGCTCGCCGGCAATCCAGCTCTCCTATGATTCGCCGGTGCTGACCAAGGCCAAGAACGCCCTGTCGGACGAATGGCCGAAGCCGGCCGTCGTCATCGGCATGGGCGGATCGATCCCGATCGTCGGCGATTTCCAGAAGATGCTCGGCATGGATTCGCTTCTGGTCGGCTTCGGCCTGACCGACGACCGCATTCATTCGCCAAACGAGAAATACGACCTCAATTCCTTCCACAAGGGCATTCGCTCGTGGATCCGCATCCTGGATGCGCTAGCTTCGGCCTGACAAGAAAGGAGCGCGCAGCCTCGGAGGCAGCGCGCTCCACTTGAAGAACCGGTAGACTGAGATTTTCGCAAGGTCCCGGAACGCAAAAAGGCCGGGGGCTACCCGACCTTTCCTCTGCCGTTTCGACGCCCGTGCCAGTACATCCGTGGTCAGGGGCGGAAACATGCAATGCGCATTGCGGAATTGAGCCCTCGTCTTTCGACGGCGACCCAAGTCCCATGAAGATCAGGATGGCGTAAAGTGATTAACCGGTGGTTAACAGCCTCGAACGTCCCGACCTGAAATGCTGCAGGTCCTTTTTTCTTTGAAGGCTGCTGCATTGGTTGACCTTCAAATGGGGAACCCGAAACCCCTTATCAAGGGGCAAGCGCCAGAAAGAGACTTGCCCGAACCGCGGTGCTTTGCATAAAACACCTACATGAGCCTCCAGTCCGTCCAGATCTTCTTTGCAGAACATGCCCCCGACATCGACGTCATCGTCACCGAAGCGAGCTCCGCGACGGTTACTCTGGCGGCCGAAGCGCATGGGGTCGAGCCAGACCAGATTGCCAAGACGATCTGCCTCAGGATCGGCGACGAGGTCGTGCTGGTGGTGACCGCCGGCACCAGGCGCCTCGACAATCGCAAGTTCAAAGACCGCTTCGGCGTGAAGCCGCGCATGCTGGGGGCGGAAGAGGTGGTCGAGGTGACCAGCCATCCGGTCGGCGGCGTCTGCCCCTTCGGCCTGCCCTCGCCGCTCAAGGTCTATTGCGACGTATCGCTGAAGGCATTCGACCAGGTCGTACCCGCCGCCGGCGCCACCAATTCGGCAGTCCACATCGCGCCGGAGCGCATGGCGGAACTGACCAATGCCGAGTGGGCCGATCTCTGCCAGTAGGACTGTATGCATCGGCCGCTTGAGCGCGCGGGCCTGTGCCCGCGCCCCGGGGACGGCGCGATAGGGGAATGTTTACCGCGTGTTAACCCCCCCTTAAATCGCCGCATTTAGACTCCAATCCTCCGGCCGCGCCTTCCTGCTTGTCATGCGGCTGCAACACACAGCGCAAAGCGCGTCGCGGCGACGGCCGGATGCAGGCGCACAGGTTTCTGGAGCAAGATCGCCGGCCATGGCAAGCAGAGGCAAATCCCGTGAACGCGTCGAGCCGACCTTCGAGGAGGAGGACGAGCGCGATGACGAGTTTCGCGTCGATGCCGGCGACCGCATCGGCGGGAAGCGCACGGGCCGCGGCGCCAAGGCAAAGACCGGCAAGACGGCAAAGGCCGCGCCCAAGTCGCGCTCGTCGGGGCGCGGCAAGGGCAAGGCCAAGCGCAGTTCCGGCGGCCTGTCGGGCCTGCTCGGCCGGCTGATCTACTGGTGCATTGTACTCGGCATCTGGGGCGCCATCGGCGTCGGCGGCATCGTCATGTATTACGGCGCGCGCATGCCGAGCGCCAGTTCCTGGTCGATCCCCGAGCGGCCGCCCAATCTCAAGGTCGTTTCGGTCGAGGGAACCGTCATCGCCAATCGCGGCGCAACCGGCGGCGAAGCGCTGGCGCTCGAAGACATGTCGCCCTTCATCCCGCAGGCCGTCATCGCCATCGAGGACCGGCGCTTCTACTCGCATTTCGGCGTGGATCCGCTCGGCCTGGCCCGCGCGGTGGTGACCAATATCGTCAGCGGCCGCACCGTCCAGGGCGGCTCGACGCTGACGCAGCAGTTGGCGAAGAACCTTTTCCTCTCGCCCGAGCGCACGGTCGAACGCAAGATCCAGGAAGTGTTGCTGTCCTTCTGGCTCGAACACAAGTTCACCAAGGACCAGATCCTGGCCATGTATCTCAACCGCGTCTATTTCGGCTCGAACGCCTATGGCGTGGAGGCGGCATCGCGGCGTTATTTCTCCAAGTCGGCCCGCGACGTCAATCTCGGCGAGGCCGCACTCCTGGCCGGACTGCTGAAGGCCCCGTCGCGGCTTTCCCCGGCACGTGACCCGCAGGCGGCCGAAGCTCGCGCACAGGTCGTTCTCGGCGCGATGCGCGAGGAAGGCTTCATCTCCGAAGACGAGATCAAGACGGCGATGTCTCAAGCCCCGACCACGGCCAAACGCTACTGGACCGGAGCCGGCCAATACGTGGCCGACATGGTGCTCGACGAGACGAAGCGCCTCATCGGCACGATCAGCGAGGACCTGCTCGTCGAGACGACGATCGACATGACCCTCGAGAAGAAGGCCGAGGCGGTGATCGTCGACAGCCTCGAGGCCGAGGGCGACAAGCTCAAGGCATCGCAGGCCGCTCTGGTTTCGATCGACGGCACGGGCGCGATCCGCGCGCTGGTCGGCGGCAAGGACTATGCCGAGAGCCAGTTCAACCGCGCGGTCAAGGCTAAGCGCCAGCCGGGCTCGGCCTTCAAGCCGTTCGTCTACGCCGCCGCGCTGGAAACCGGCGTGCGCCCTGATTCCGTCCGCAACGATGCGCCGGTCAGGATCGGCAACTGGACGCCGGAGAACTACGACGAGAAATATCGCGGACCGGTGACGATCGCCAATGCGCTGGCCAATTCGCTGAACACCATCGCCGCGCAGCTGGTGATGGAGGTGGGCCCGGACCATGTGATCAAGCTCGCCCACCGGCTCGGCATCGAATCCGAGCTGCAATCCAATGCCTCGATCGCGCTCGGCACGTCGGAAGTCTCGCTGCTCGAGCTGACGGCCGCCTATGCCCCGTTCATGAACGGCGGCTACAAGGCGACGCCGCACATCATCCGGCGCATCTCCACCGCCGAGGGCAAGGTGCTCTACGAGAACGACTATGCCGAACCGCCGCGGGTGCTCGGCGAACCGGTGGTGGCCGCCATGAACCGCATGCTGAAGGGCGTCATCACCGACGGCACCGGCAAGAAGGCGCGCCTCGACGGCTGGGAAGCGGCGGGCAAGTCCGGCACGACCCAGTCCTTCCGCGATGCGCTGTTCGTCGGCTACACCAGCAACCTGACGACCGGCGTATGGTTCGGCAATGACGACGGCCAGTCGATGAAGAAGGTGACGGGCGGCGGTCTTCCCGCCAAGGCCTGGCACGACTTCATGACAGCCGCGCATGCGGGGCTGACGCCCGTGCCGCTGGTCGGCGAAGGCTATGTGGAGCCGCAGGCACAGCCGATGACCATCGGCACCATCCTCTCCGACGTGTTCTCCGGCGGCGAGAAGCGTTATCCGACCGCGCCCGGCACCCCCGCCGGCAGGCAGGGCAATGCCCCGCAGGCCGACATGCCGCAGGCGGAGATCCCGCAGGCGGATCCCTATCAGCAGGGGTCAAGCGGGCCCATTCCGCCGGCCGATGTCGGGGCTCCGTCGCCGGTCCAGCCGGCGGCCCGACGCACCACGCTCATGGACATCATCATGGGCCAATGAGCGCCGGCGTCTTGTATCGGCGCATGGCAGGAGCCATCTTTCCGGATGCAGCCCGGCGCAAGGCTTGACCGCTATCGGTCTTGCCCAGTCAGGCCGCAGATTTCAGGCCGCAAAAAGGCCGGCAAATGGACGCCAATCTGTTCTTTTTACAGGGTTACGCCCCGTTTCCAGCCTTGCAGTCAGAAAAACCGCTTCTTATATACGCGACATAACCGCAGCGAAGGCTGCGAGATCCCAGACCATCCACGTCGAGGGGCCGTCAGGGGAATGCCTTTCGGGGGTTCCGACGGCCTGCTTCAAGGAGAGAATGACATGGCTAAAGTAATCGGTATCGACCTTGGAACGACCAACTCCTGCGTTTCCGTCATGGACGGCAAGGACGCGAAGGTCATCGAGAATTCCGAAGGCGCACGCACCACGCCTTCCATGGTCGCCTTCAGCGACGATGGCGAGCGTCTCGTCGGCCAGCCGGCCAAGCGCCAGGCGGTCACCAACCCGACCAACACCCTCTTCGCCGTCAAGCGCCTCATCGGCCGCCGCTACGAAGATCCGACCGTCGAGAAGGACAAGGGCCTCGTTCCGTTCCCCATCGTCAAGGGCGATAACGGCGACGCCTGGGTCGAAGCCCAGGGCAAGGGTTATTCTCCGGCACAGATCTCGGCCATGATCCTTCAGAAGATGAAGGAAACGGCTGAAGCCTATCTCGGCGAGAAGGTCGAAAAGGCCGTCATCACCGTTCCGGCCTACTTCAACGACGCCCAGCGTCAGGCCACCAAGGACGCAGGCCGCATCGCCGGCCTCGAAGTCCTGCGCATCATCAACGAGCCGACGGCGGCAGCGCTGGCCTACGGTCTCGACAAGAAGGAAGGCAAGACCATCGCCGTATACGACCTTGGCGGCGGTACCTTCGATATCTCGATCCTGGAAATCGGCGACGGCGTCTTCGAAGTGAAGTCGACCAACGGCGACACCTTCCTCGGCGGTGAAGACTTCGACATGCGTCTCGTCGAATATCTCGCAGCCGAGTTCAAGAAGGACAACGGCATCGACCTGAAGAATGACAAGCTGGCCCTGCAGCGGCTCAAGGAAGCTGCGGAAAAGGCGAAGATCGAACTGTCGTCCTCGCAGCAGACCGAAATCAACCTGCCGTTCATCACGGCGGACGCTTCCGGTCCGAAGCACCTGACGATGAAGCTGACGCGCGCCAAGTTCGAAAGCCTGGTCGACGACCTGGTCCAGCGCACCGTCGCGCCCTGCAAGGCAGCCCTCAAGGATGCCGGCCTCACCGCCTCGGAAATCGAGGAAGTGGTTCTCGTCGGCGGCATGAGCCGCATGCCGAAGGTGCAGGAAATCGTCAAGCAGCTGTTCGGCAAGGAACCGCACAAGGGCGTCAACCCGGATGAAGTGGTCGCCATGGGCGCCGCCATCCAGGCCGGCGTTCTGCAGGGCGACGTCAAGGACGTCCTGTTGCTCGACGTGACCCCGCTGTCGCTCGGCATCGAGACCCTGGGTGGCGTCTTCACCCGTCTGATCGATCGCAATACGACGATCCCGACCAAGAAGAGCCAGACCTTCTCGACCGCCGAAGACAACCAGAATGCCGTGACCATCCGCGTCAGCCAGGGCGAGCGCGAAATGGCGCAGGACAACAAGCTGCTCGGCCAGTTCGACCTCGTCGGCCTGCCGCCGGCTCCGCGCGGCGTTCCGCAGATCGAAGTGACCTTCGATATCGACGCCAACGGCATCGTCCAGGTTTCGGCCAAGGACAAGGGTACCGGCAAGGAGCAGCAGATCCGCATCCAGGCTTCCGGTGGCCTGTCTGACGCCGACATCGAGAAGATGGTCAAGGATGCCGAGGCGCATGCCGAGGAAGACAAGAAGCGGCGCGCCGCGGTCGAAGCCAAGAACCATGCTGAGAGCCTCGTCCATTCGACGGAAAAGTCTCTCAAGGAGTATGGCGACAAGGTTTCGGAAACCGACCGCAAGGCGATCGAAGACGCAATCGCCGCTCTGAAGGGCGCGATGGAAGTCTCCGAGCCGAACGCCGACGACATCCAGGCCAAGACGCAGACCCTCATGGAAGTTTCCATGAAGCTCGGCCAGGCGATCTATGAATCGCAGCAGGCCGAAGAAGGCGCTGGCGCCTCGGAAGGCGGCAAGGACGACGACGTCGTCGACGCCGATTACGAGGAAGTGAAGGACGACGACGCGAAGAAGTCGGCCTGATGCAGCGGCCGCAGCGACGTATCACCTTCAAGAGGCTGGCCTTCGGGCCAGCCGCATTTTCATTGGCCCTTGGCGCAAGCGCCGTTTCGGCGCAGGACAATGGTCAACTGGAAGCGGTCTTTCGCAAGGTGAGCGCCGCCGAGGTCACCATCGTCAAGGCGATCGGTGCGGGCAATAGCCGCCAGCTATCCAAGACAGGCACGGAACTGGGCCGGATCATCGAGGCAGCGCTGAAGCGCCGCGAGGATGGCGGCACCGTGACGTCCTGCGACATGGCGGCCCATTCGCTGGCCTTTCTCGCCGTCTCGGCGGCGGACGGACTGGCCAACAAGGGCGAGCCTCGCCAGCTGCTGATCGAAGATGCACGCGCCGCGGCGTCTGACTTCCAGAAGGACATGGCCGCCTGCGAAAAGCAGGCAGGCAAGAAAACTGGCAGTCACACGAGCGTGGAGAAAGCTTTGAGAGCTTTGTAGGACCATGGCAAAAGCAGATTTCTACGAGACCCTCGGGGTCGCCAAGACCGCCGACGAGAAGGAGCTGAAAAGCGCCTTTCGCAAGCTGGCGATGAAACTTCACCCGGACAAGAACCCGGGCGACGCGGAAGCCGAAAAGAAGTTCAAGGAAATCAACGAAGCCTATGAGACGCTCAAGGACCCGCAGAAGCGCGCGGCCTATGACCGTTTCGGCCATGCCGCCTTCGAGCAGGGCGGTGGCGGCGGTTTCCATCCGGGCGGCGGCGGATTTGCCGGCGGTGGCTTCTCCGACATTTTCGAGGACATCTTCGGCGAGATGATGGGCGGCGGCCGCGGCGGCCGTGCGCGCTCGACCGGGGGTCGCGAACGCGGCGCCGACCTGCGCTACAACATGGAAATCTCGCTCGAGGAAGCCTTCACCGGCAAGACCGCGCAGATCCGGGTTCCGACCTCGATCACCTGCGAGGTCTGCACCGGAACCGGCGCCAAGCCGGGCACCAAGCCGACCACCTGCGCCACCTGCCAGGGAACCGGACGCATCCGCGCCGCCCAGGGCTTCTTCTCGATCGAGCGGACCTGTCCGACCTGCCACGGGCGCGGCCAGACGATTTCCGATCCCTGCGGCAAGTGCCACGGCCAGGGTAGGGTTACCGAAGAGCGCTCGCTGTCCGTCAACATTCCGGCCGGCATCGAGGACGGCACCCGCATCCGCCTGCAGGGCGAAGGCGAGGCCGGCCTGCGCGGCGGCCCGGCGGGCGATCTCTATATCTTCCTGTCGGTCAAGCCGCACGAGTTCTTCCAGCGCGACGGCGCGGACCTCTACTGCACCGTGCCGATCTCGATGACGACGGCCGCTCTTGGCGGCACGTTCGACGTGGTGACGCTCGACGGCGCCAAGTCGCGCGTGACGGTCCCGGAAGGCACCCAGCCCGGCAAGCAGTTCCGCCTGAAGGGCAAGGGCATGCCGGTCCTGCGCTCGGCGCAGACGGGCGATCTCTATATCCAGATCCAGATCGAGACGCCGCAGAAGCTCACCAAGCGGCAGCGGGAACTGCTGCAGGAGTTCGAACAGCTTTCGTCGAAGGAGAACAACCCGGAATCGACCGGTTTCTTCGCCCGTATGAAGGACTTCTTCGACACGCTGAGCGACTGAGCCGATCATTAGCAGGGTCCAAGACCATCGAGCGAGCCGGAGCCATCTCCGGCTCGTTTCTTTTTTACTTCGGGCTCAGGCAATCGCCGGGCGCGGCTGACGAAGGATGAACCAGGCGAAGCGCTGCTGAATGGTCGGCGCGATGCCATAGACGATGCTGAACACCATGACGGGCGCCAGGATGGCGGTGCGCTCCCACAGCGGCCAGCCTTCGGTCAAGGGCATCAGCACATAGAGGATCGTCGTGACGAAGGGATAGACGGCAGCCAGCATCAGGATGGACAGCCGGAACTTCGAAAGGACTGGACGGGGGGCAGAAACCTCAGGCATGAATTTCTCCATAGGAACGGTACGTTTCGTTCTATATAGGAACGAGCCGTTTCGTTCAATAGGAA
>CALRRQ020000058.1:0-13932 GCA_943370615.1 Rhizobium sp. Q54 | reverse complement strand
GGGTTGATCAGCATCATCTGGGCGATGAAGTAGAGCTGGCGAAGCGGCGTGGTCGCCTGCTCCGGCTGCAGGACGTGATTTTCCAGCAGGAACGTGACGTCGTTGAGGAATTCCAGCGCAACCTTGCGGTCGACGCGCAGAACCGCTCCGTTGATAAAAATCCGTTCGCCCGACTTGAGCGAGATGCGCAAAGTGCTCTTCATTTCAGTCCATCCCTGATGATGGTTGTCACGTCGATGATGCCCTGGAAGTTGGTGGACTGGCGCTTCCGTATCCGGTCGCATTCCTTCAAAATCCAGATGGCGATTGAGATCAGGTTGGCGCGCAGTTCGGCGTCCAGCTGATTTTCCGGCTGTTTCAGATCCTCGATGAGGCGGATCCAGACCCGGCGGGTGTAGAAGAGCGCTTCGATCGCTTCCCGCGTATAGCCCTGCTCGTCACGGGCCAGCGTGAGAAGCTCGATAGAGCGCGTCAGAGCCTGCCGTTCACGATCCTTGGCGTCCGCGACGCCATCTTCCATGATTTCGGCATATGAAAATTGGTACATTCATCTGTCCTTCATTTCCATTCATTCCCTTTGGTCATCAAAGGTAGTTGACGAGGCTCAGAGCCTGAATCTTCGACGTCAGTGTGTAGGATGCCTCGACCAGAGACAGGAGATTGTTGACCCGGGTCGAAGCCTCGTAGGCGTCGACCTCGATCTTGCTGGTGAGCGTCGTGTCGATGATGTCGATCTGCACCTGGAGCGATTCGTTGGCCTTCTCGATCCGGTTTTCCGACAGGCCGAGCATGGTGCGCGCGCTGTTGATGCCGGTGGTCGCGACGCCGGTATATTCGATCGCCTTCTTGGTGACGACGGCACGGCTGTCGTCGGAGAGATCGAGAGCCAGCAGCTCTTTGGCCACGACGGCCGCAAGTGCGAAGTAACGCATGCCCTTGCTGTTGACCGAGGTGGAGGTATCGACCGTCTCCGTCTGGCTGATCCGGCTGGTCATCACCTCGTCGGTCGCGCTCGACCAGTCGGAGGTCCAGTCGGCGCCGGAATACATCGGCTCGACGACGTTGGTGATGAAGTCTTCCATGCTCGGGGATGCGCCGGTGGCGGCGATGTCCGCCGTCTGCGGATCCGACTGCGAGAAGCCGAAATAGGACAGGAACTCGGCATCGAAGGCCAGCTTGGCGGCCGAGGTGTCCGAATATTCCTCCAGCGGCTGTACATCGGTGTTGATGCCCGAGAACAGATATTCGCCGCCCAGCGAGGTGTTCGCCATGCTGGTGAAGGTGTCGAGCGCACTGGTGATCGCCTGGATGGCGGTTTCCAGATTGCTGGTGTTGGCCGTTCCGGAGAGCGCGATCAGCGCCTCGTTCATGTCGTCGCCGGCCTGGGCCATCTGGTCGAGCGCCTCCTGGGAGGCCTCGAGGCGCTGGGTGGCGATCGCATTGGTGTTCTTGATCGACTGCAGGCGCAGGCTGTCGCGGGTCAGGTCGACCACCGTCGAGGTGGCACCGCCGATTTCGGCCCCGACATCGGCATAGATGCCGGTCGTGACTTCCTGCTGCGCCTTGATCAGCTCGTTCTGGGCCTGACGGATGGTCAGGCGCATCGAGGTCTGGATCGAGAGATTGGAGATGTTTGCTGTCGACATGTCTTAGCCCGCCATTTCCAGCACCGCCTGCAGCATCGCATCGATCGTCGATACGAGCTTGGCCGATGCCTTGTAGGACTGCTCGACATCGAGCAGCAGCGAGAGTTCCTCGTCGAGGTTCACCCCTGTTTCGGACGAGTAGGTCTGGAAGGAGCGCTCGTAGAGGGCGACCTTGTTGTCCGAGGCCGTCGTCGCGTTGGAGCGCAGTTCTTCCAGCCAGCCGATCGAACCGCTGGCGAAGGTCATGACGCTCATCGAGGTCTTGAGGTCGGCCGTGGCGTCGAAGGCGCGGTCGGCGTCGAGCGCGTCCGTATAGCCCATCAGCAGCGTGGTGTAGCCGGAATTGTTGCCGGTGTTCCACTTGTAGGTCGCGCCGTTGATGCCGCCGTCGCGCAGGAGCATCGGATCGCCGCCCGAAGAGGCGATGACCGCCGACGAGACGGTGATGCTGCCGGCGAGGCCCGGCTCGACCGTGCCGGATGTGAGCGTCGTGCCGCCGGACCAGGTGAAGAGACCCGGCATGTCGGGAGCGACGCCCAGCGGATCCGTCTCGGCGAAGGCTTCGATGAGGCCGCGGGCGACTTCGTCGAGCTGCGTCTGGAAGGTCGGGGCGATCTCGTCGCGCAGCTGCAGCAGTGCGCTCAGCGAGCCGTCGGCGCTGGTGTTGCCGCCGTCACCCGGTTCGATGGCGACGCCGTCGACATAGATCTGGTTGCCGGTGACGGTCGCGTCATAGGACAGCGTGCGGGTGAAGGTGACCGAGCGCGGCACGGTTTCGAACAGGGTCGTGCCTTCGGACGTGTAGATCACCATGTCGCCGTTGGCACGGGTGCTGGCGTCGATGCCGATGATCTCGGAAATGTCCTTGAGCAGCGTGTCGCGGGTGTCGAGCGCATCGCTCGGATCCGCCCCGATCGCGGTCGCCTTGACCACGGCGTCGTTGACGACCTGGAACTCGCCGAGAAGCCGGTTCAGTTCCTTGACCTGGCTGTTGATTTCAGCGTCCGCATCGGTGCGGAGCTTCTGGACGGTGGTCGCCGCCGCGTTCAGCGACTTGGCCACGTCCTGGGCATCGGTGACCACGGTTGCGGCCAGCGTGTACTCGCCCGGAGAGGCGGCAAAAGCTTCCAGGCTGTTCTGGAGTTCTGCGAGATAGGTCGAGGGGGAAAGCTCGTAGTCATTCCCCCCCAGAGCGTTGGAGAGCGTCGTCAGGCCGTTCAGAAGCGTGTCCTGGGCGCTGGAGGCCGAGGTCGCTCCGGTCAGCTGGCGAAGCAGCGCCATCTGCTGGGCCCGTTCGGTATTGACCGTCGAGGCGCCGTAGATGGTGTTGGTTACGACAGGCGCACGCCGCACATAGTTTGCATTTCCGTCATTGGCAATATTCGTGGAGATGACGGAGGTCTGTTCCCCCGTATTCCTGAAAATGGCTTGAGCCGTATTAAGTGCAGAAGTAAGCGACATGTGGCTGCCTTAACCTTCCGGTTATCTCTTCAGGTTGACCAGGACTTCCATCAATTCGGAGCCGGTCTGGAATACCTTGGAGTTCGCGGTGTAATTCCGCTGGGATTCGATCATCGCGGTCAGTTCTTCCGCCACGTCGACATTGGAGTCTTCAAGCGCGCCGGAAATGATCGAGCCGAAGCCGCTGGTGCCGGCATAACCCATGACGACGACGCCCGACGAGTTGCTCTGGGTGTAGAGGTTGCCGGCAACCGGGTTCAGGTTGTCGGGGCTCTGCACGCTGGCCAGCGCCACGCGGAATCGCGGGGTCAGATCGCCGTTGTCATAGACGACCGAGACCACACCGGCGTCGTCGATTTCGTAACCGACCACTTCGGAAGCCGCGTTGCCGTTGATCTCGCCTTCTTCGACCGAGAATTCGGCGGCGAGCTGGCTGGACGTGCCGATGTCGAGCGTCATGACTTCCATGTCGGCGCCGTTGACCGTGAAGGCGGTCGTCGTCAGCGACGTGGGCGAAACGATCTGGCCGTCGGCGTCAAAGGTGATCGCCGTCGGCGCCACGACTGCGGTGACCGGCGGGCCGGCATAGTTGGCCGCAACCGACCAGGCGTTGACGCCGGTTTTCGTGTAGGTGAATTCGATCAGGCGGCTGTTGCCCTGGCTGTCATAGGCGACGAGCGAGGTCGATTCCGTATCGCCGACCGCGGCGCTGGACGGCAGGTTGACGTTGAGCGCACCTTCCGTGGAAGCGGTCGCCGAGATCGAAGCCGAAGAGAGATTGATCGGCTCGAGACCGTCGAAGCCGTTGACGACGATCGTGGGGTCGACCGTCGAGGAGTATTCGTAACCCATGAGGGTGAAGCCGGCCGAATTCTTCAGGCTGCCATCGTCCTGGATGACGAAAGAGCCGGCGCGCGTCAGGTAGTCGACGCCGTCCGAACCCTGCACGATGAAGAAGCCGTCACCGTTGACCGCGAGGTCCGTCGAGGACGTCGTGTAGCTGAACGTGCCCTGGCTCGAGATCGAATAGCGCACTGCCGTCTCGACGCCGCCCGAATTGTAGGCGCCCGAAGTCGTCGGCAGGATCATGGAGGAGAACTGCACGGAGGCCTTCTTGTAGCCGACCGTGCTGGAGTTGGCGATGTTTTCCGCCACTGTGCCGAGACGATTTGCCTGGGCGTTCATACCGGACACACCGGTCCGCATTGTTCCGTAAAGGCTCATTGAAAATCCTCGTTTCCGTAGTCATTGCAGAGAATAAGAGGTGGGCCTTGCGTGAAGCTGTCTGGAGATGGCGGGCCTTTTCGAATTCACTCGTCAGGCCCGCACCACGCGGCCGGATGCTGAAAAATCAGCTCCAATCAATGCAGTATCCGAGGAAGCGCTTGGAATCGACCGGATCGAAACCGAGCTTCTTGCGCAGCTTCTTGCGCAGCTTGGAGATATGGCTTTCGACCACGTTCTCCTCGACCTCTTCGTCGAAGATGCCGTAGATCGCGTTGAAGATCTGGGTCTTGGAAACGCGACGACCGCGGTTGACGACCAAATATTCGAGAATGCGCCGCTCGCGCCGCGGAAGAGGAAATACCTCGCCCGCGATTTCCGGATCGCGCCCGTCGGAGAAGACCCGGATGGGGCCGATCTCGGTGAAATTCGCGATTGCCTTCAGCCGGCGGCGGATCGCTGCCGCCCGCGCCAGGATTTCCCTCGGATGAACCGGCTTCCTGACGACATCGTCGACGCCGCAGTCGAACAGTGCCAGCGTCGCCTCGAGCGACGGCTGGTCGCTGACTGCGATCACCGGTGCCTGTGTCCTGTCACGAATTGCACGGGGCAACTCATGCGTGCAATCCCCCTGCCCGAGCAGAAAGGCCTCGACAGCAGCGATATCAGAATCCGCCGCCGTATTGACCCATTCGCCGAACTCGACCGGATCAAATCCCGTCGATGGAATGCCCTCACGCCCAAATAAGGATGTGTACCCGTCTTTCACGAGCTCTCGCTCGTCTACCACTACGATCATTCGTCCGCCTCCGAATCAGTGTGGTGCCTCGATGCACTATCGGTACGAATCAGGCGAATCACGGACAACTAGATGATGTTAATGGTAGGTATTAACAGTTGATTAAGATTTCCCTGCCGATTTGAACCATATCTAGTATGCCAATTGTCTATATGGCACTATTTTTCGGTGGAAAAGTTAACGCATGGTTAACGGACGGCTTGCATGACCCATTTCCGTCCACAATCTCGACACAATGGTCAAATCAGCACTTCGAGGCTTGTCTACCCCCAAATCTTGCTATTCACCGCAAAATTTCTGGGCGTTCGGCGTCCATTTTCCGTAGCCCGTGGCGACCAGATTGGCGATCACCCGACACACATATCGCTTCTGTGCGGGGTCGTTATTGGGGCCTGCATGGTAGCGCGCGACGGCCATCGTCCAGGTTTCGTGACGATCGCGTAGGTTGCTGAGAAAGCGGGCCGCATATTCGACATTGGCCCGCGGATTGAACATGGCCTGCACGGAGGAAAAGTGCTCCCCGTGGAAGTGCTGGTTGATCTGCATGCAACCGATGTCGATCAGTTTGGCGCCCTGCCGGCGCGCATTGACGAACGCGCGCAAGGCATCGGCCTCGCTGTCGAAGAACATCGGCTTTCCCTCGACGTTCATCGCAAAGGGTTGGAGCGATCCCTTCCGCCCCGTTTCCGTCAGCCCGACGGAGTAGAGGATGCCTTCCGGGATCGAATATTTCGCCGCCGCCGCCTGGATCTCGCGTTCACAGGCGCCGGTGGATGCGACCGCGTCAGATGTAGACGTGGCCAGGACGAGAAGCAGCAGCCCCGCCAGAGGCCGTCTGTAGCGCGCTCGTGTCATCTGCCGTCTTCCCCATACCGATGGCGCTCTCGCCCGGCACCGGCGCCGTACGGCGCTCTCCGCTGCTGCCATTGCCGCCCTGGGCCCCGCCCTGTGCCTGCTGGCCCGTCGGCTGCCCCTGGGCACCGTTCTGGCCGCTGTCGGCACGATCGGCCGCCGCGACGTTCACGCTGATCTGGATCTGGTCCACCGCGAAGCCATGGGCCCTCAGCGCCTTCAGCATGTCGTTCTGGTCGCCGTTCAACTGTTTGTAGGCCGCATGTGTCTCGACCGTGATCTGTACCGAGAGCTCCTCGCCGCTCAGCCGGAGCGTCGCGGTGACGTTGCCGAGTTCGATCGGGCTCATCTGCAGCTTGAGGGTATTGACGACCTTGCCGGCGCTCGACTGGGTGGCGGCATTGGCAAGCTCCGAGCCGGGCAGCATGGCAGTCGCCCATTCGGTATCGCCCATCATGGCCGCGGTCAGTCCCGCCGCATTGGTCGAAGCCGGGGCGATGTAGCGCCGCGCGTCCAGAACCGCGACCGTCTGGCCGGCATCCTTCGGCGAACCAATGTCATACTTGACCGTCTCGCCGTCCGACTGACCGACGCGCATGGAGACTGCCTGGCCCTTGCCGTCGGCGCGCAGGAAGCGGAAGGAGCGGTCGGCGTCGCCGGCATCCGTCTCGGCGGCCTCGACCGAAGGAAGCTCGCCGCTTTCGGCGGTGCGCGACGTGCGCATGTCTCCGGAGGATGCTTCGACCACAGCCAGTTCGCCGGCGGCGGCTCGGCTGGTCGTCTTGCCGTCGGCGCGCGGCGTCGCCTGACCGGCCTGGGGTGCGGCGGTGGTAGTATTGCTGAGCAGTGTCAGGACGTCGCCGAGATCCGAAGCCTTGCCGTCGGGCGCCACTTCGGCTTCGCCGTCGACCGCCGTTTCGCCTTCGGCTTCGGCTTCACCGGCCGGCTTGCCCGTGTGCTCGGTCTTGTCGCCCTTCACCGCCTGGACATGCTTTACCACGGCGGCCACCTGGCCCACGTCCAGCGTCTCGCCGGGCGTGCCATCGCCGCCGGCTGCCGGATGCCCGGCAACGGGCTTTGCGGTCTTGCGACCGGGAACCGTGTCATCGACCGGCACGTCATCGGCTGCGGTCTCGGTGGCAGTCTCGCCCGCCGTCCCCGTACGCGATGCGTTTGCGGCACCGGCGCGCGAAAGGGCCGCCTGGGAGACATCGATCAGCGGCCGGCGCGTCCTGGTGGCCTTGGTATCCGTGGCTTCGGCCTCGGCGCCGGCTGCCGCCTCGCCCTCAGTCGCCTGCCCGGTGGTCGTGTTTTCGCGATCCTGGCGGCTGCGGCCGCTATGGCCGGCGTTCGACAGGGCGTCGTAAAATCCGTTGCCCGCCTTTGCGTCGCTGCGATTTGCAGCAGCACTCCCCGCGAGCGAAGCGTCCATGCTCGGGATTTTCGGGGCGGTGGCCGGATCGATCATCAGTTGGTGCCTTCCTGCTTCAAGAGGTCGTCGATCGCGTCCAGCTTGGAGCGGCCGGTATCGACGAAGGAGCGGAACTCGGGATCCTGATCCTTGCTCCCGGCCGCAGCCGCTTCGGCCGTCGCCGGCGCAGCGTCTTGCGGTTCTGAAGCGGGTGCCGTCGGGTCCTGCTGCTGGTCCGAAGCGGGCGCTTCGGGGCTGGATACGTCGGCGACGGATGCGTCGTTCTGAATGGCTACACTCGGCTCGGGAGCTTGTGCCTGGCTGTTCGCCTCGGGCTTGCGCACGACCTCCTCGGCGATTGCCGCTGCGGCATCGCGTAGGGCCCGATCCGAGGGCGAGAGAATTTCGTCCGGGATGGCGGCGATCGCGGCGATGGCCGCTCCGACCTCGTTGGTCGGAATGCCGGCGAGCCCGCCGTAAAGCTTCGCGAGGGCATCCGCCCCCTCGCCCGTACCGGACAACAGCTTGGCCTTGTCGGCCGCCTGTCGCGCCAGTTCGTTGCGGCCCTTGATCGCGGCCTGGCGGGCGATGCGCAGGTAGACCTCGCGCTGGCGATCGGCATCCATGTAGATCAGCGTGCCCTCGATCGCCGCCTGATCGAAGGCATCGTTGTGTTCGACCACCAACTGCACGAACAGGTCGGCGAACTGGCTGGCATAGGGGGAATGCAGGAAACGGCGCGCATAGCGGTTGGCATAGGCGCCGGCCTTCTCGACCATGCCGCCCTCGACCGCGATGGCCAGCGAACGGCGCAGCGCCGCCTCCTCGACGATGGTTCCCGGTGCGGTGAGGCGCGCCCAGTCGTAGAACTTCAGCGCCTGCACCGGATCGCGCGGGATCATTACATTGCCGGCGATGAGCGCCAGATAGGGCGCGATCTTGGTGTCGCGATATTCGGTGACCATGTCGCCGAGGCTCTTGGCGATCAGGGTACCCTTGCCCGACAGGTATTTGCGCAGCGCATCCGTCACGCGGTTGTCGAAATTGCCGTCGATGTCGCGCGCGACGAGGAATTCCAGCGTCGCCGGATTGCCGCCGCTCATCGCATAGATCAGGGTCGCATCGATGTTGCGCGGCTCCTCGAAGATCGCGCTGTCGGCTTCCCTCAAGCGCTTGTCGATCGTCTCCAGCATGAAGCGCTGCATCTCGGCGGCCGAGTGATCGCCGAGCACGACCGAATCCTGCACGAACTGCAGCGAGCGCAGCAGCTTGTACGGCTCGACGCCGTTCATCTCCTCGGCCCGCGCCGCGCCCGTCCAGGCAAGGCCGAGCAGCGAGAGGGCAGGAACGAGCAGGTGCAGTTTCATGCGCCCCATGCCGCTACCCCTGATCTGCTTGAATCAGGATCTCGATGCGGCGGTTGGCGTCGGCCAGCGGATCGTCCGGCACCTGGAGACGGCGGTCGGCAAAGCCGGAAACCTGCTCCACGCGGCTTTCCGACAGGCCGCCACGCACGAGCATGTAGTAGGCGCTGTGTGCACGCGCCATCGATAGGCGCCAGTTGTCGTTCTCGGTGCCCTTGAACTGCCGACCATCGGTGTGACCGCGGATCACGATCGGTCCCTCGCGCTGCTGCAGCAGCTTGCCGATGCGTTCCATGGCAACGACCAGGTCCTTGCGCGGCACGGCCGAGCCGACATTGAACATCGGCGCGTCGGACTGATCGGAAATCGTCACCAGGATACCGCCTTCGGTCGGGGCGACGATCAGGCCTTCGGCCAGCTTGCCGGCGGCCCCGCCGATCTCCTTCTCGATCTCGGCCTTGAGGGTATCCGCGGCCTTCTGCTTGGCCTTGAACGCCTCCTCGGACGTATTCGCCGAAGCGGCGTCGCCGGTTTCGCTCATGGTCTTGTCGGTCTTGCCGTCTTCGGGCTGCGCCGCTTCAGCCAGGGGATCGACGGGCTTTTCCGGCTTCTGGCCCGGCACGACCATGGCGAGCTGCTGCTCGGCATCCGTCGGGTCCGGGTTTTCCACCGTCGCCGGCGGGGATTCCTGCTTGCCGGGCTTGCCCTGGGCGGTCTGGACCTGCTGCGTCCAGAAATCCGGATCGAACGGGTCGCGATAGGCCTCGCCGCCCTCGGCACCGGTCGAGGGACCGGAATCGGCCGCACCGCCCTCGCCCTTGGCGCTGACATTGGCCTGCTGGCCCACTTCCTGGGCGATCTCGGCCAGGACGGAATAGGGATTTTCGAAGAAGTCGGCTTCGGAGTAATTGGTCTGGTCGCCGGAGGTCGCGGTCTGGTCTTCGCCGGTGGCGGCGGCCGCGCCGACCGTCTCCTGCTGTTCCTCGACCTGGGAGCGTTCCTGCTTCTGCTCGCCCTCGGCCTGATCGACGGGCTTCTTCAGGCCCTTTTCGGTCGGCTTCTCGTCGGAGAGCTTGATCGGATTGAAATAGCTGGCGACCGAGGCCTTGGTTTCCTCGTTGGCGGCGTTGACGAGCCACATCACCAGGAAGAACGCCATCATCGCCGTCATGAAGTCGGCATAGGCGATCTTCCAGGCACCGCCGTGGGCGCCGTCATGATCGCCGCCGCTATGGCGCTTGATGATGACGATCTCGTTCTTGCCGTGGTGGTGATTTTCGCTGTCGCTCATCCCAGCACTTTCTTCAGGCTAGCCGCAAAGGCCGAGATGCGGGTCACGAGCACGGTGCCGTCGAGTTCCGCCGAGAGATCGAGATCCTCGGCTTCGACATGGCGCAGGGCGCCGGCCGCCTCGGGCATGCGGGCGAGCAGCAGATCGAACAGCGCGCGCGGCCCCTTCAGCGTGATCGTACCCGCTTCGCCCTCGGCGATGGCAGTCTTCAACAGGTCGGCAAGGTCGCCGACAGCCTTCGCCGCGACCTCTTCGGAGAGGAACGGCGCCAGCGCTTCGGCGGCGCGCTCGCTGACGGCAATGGCAATCTCCGCGGCCACCCGGTCGAGGGATTCGGCGAGGCGTCTGGCGTTCTCGCCCATCAGCTTCGCCTCGAGCGCAACCATCGCCTCGTCATGGGCCGCCCTGAGGGCGGCCAGTTCGGCGGCATGCTTCTCGCCAAGCTCGGCCGACGCCGTCTCATGCCCCTCGGCATAGGCGGCGCGGCGCTCGGCCTCGATGTCGACCGGCTCCGGCTCCGGCACGCTGCCGAAATCGCTGTCGAAGGAGATGTCGTCCAAGGCGGAAAAATCCCCGCCGATCGTGCCCGAAGGGGCGCTCGCGGGAGCGGAAAAATCCTTGAGATAGTGGGCAAGCGGCATGCTCATCGGCCAAGGTCTCCCGTGACGAGAACTGCCGGCATGCGGTCGCGGCGATATGAGAATATCCTGAAATTCATAAATACATTCGGAACGCGCATAGTCATCATGCCATCCAGTGCCGGCGTCAGTCTTCGAGGTTGAACCACGTTGCGCCTGGCGAAAGTGCCATTTGCCTCATCCGAGACTAGAAGCCCAAACTTGTGCGAGGATGAAGGTGTTGGACCGCGCCAGGGCAGTTGCGCGGTCCAACGGTTCCACCTTATGCCGATGACCGGCGGCACGGTAGAAACGGAATAGGTCAACTCCGGTCCGTTGCAGCGGATTACTTGAACAGCGTCAGGATGTTTTCCGCATTGGTATTGGCGATCGACAGCGCCTGGATACCGAGCTGCTGCTGCGTCTGGAGCGCCTTGAGGCGGGTCGATTCCTCGTTCATGTCGGCATCGACCAGACGACCGACGCCCTTGTCGATCACGTCCATCAACGTGGAGACGAATTCGTCCTGCATTTCGATGCGGCTGGTGATGGCACCGAGGGTGGATGCCGAGTCGGTCAGGCGCTGCAGCATGGCGTCGACCGCGCTGATCATACCGTCCAGTTCGTCGTCGCTCATCGAGGTGGTGAGGACGATTTCCGAACCGGTGGCACCGGTCGTGGCGCTGGCGTCGATCAGGAAGTAGGTGGCGATCGTGGTCGTCGAGCCGGAGGGCTGGGTGACCTGGAAGCCCTTGGTCAGAACGCCGTTGTTGGCGTCCTTGGTGTCGATCAGCACCGATTCGGAGGTGTCGAAGGCGAGCGTCGTGACCGAGACCGCGCCGTCGGATGCGCGGTTGAACGAGGCGACGATTTCCTTCGTGCCCGGAGCGGCGGTGGATTCGTTGAACAGCCAGTTCTCGCCGGAGAAGGATGCCGATTCGGCGATGGCGGCGAGCTGGTTCTTGAGCTCGGAGAGCTCCTTGTTGATCTTGCTCTTGTCGACGCCGGGTTCGCGCGCGGCGACCAGCTTGGACTTGATCTCGGTCACCACTTCGACGGCGGACTCGAGACCGGTGTAGGCGGTGTCGGTCTTCGCGGCGCCGAGGCCGAGGGCGTCCTGCACGGTGGAGAGCGCGGAATTGTCGGAACGCATGGTGGTCGCGATCGACCAGTAGGCAGCGTTGTCGGCAGCCGTGGCGACACGGTAGCCGGAGGATACTCGCGCCTGCGTTTCCTGCATGTTGGAATCGATGCTGCGGAGGGTTTGCAGAGCCGCCATTGCGGCGGTGTTGGTCATGATGCTGGTCATCTGGTGCCCCAAATTGATTACGGGACATGCCGGATTGTCAAAATCTACCGGCGACGACGGACTGCTTCATGCACATCGATCACACTGTTTGCCCTGGTGACCGACCCGACGCTCTTAACGAGTTCTTAATGATATTAGAGTTAACAAAAGGTTAACGCAATAAGGATTTGTTAAACTGTATGAACAAATCATCAAGATCGAAGGGCTAGATTTCGCACTGCCTGCCCGGCAGGGGCAAAAACGAAAAAGCCGCGGTCGTGAGACCGCGGCTTCGTGCATGCGCTGATGTCGGGGGGCCGGCTTGCCGGCCCGTCCGGATCTTACTTGAACAGCGACAGGATGTTTTCCGAGTTGGAGTTGGCGATCGACAGGGCCTGGATGCCGAGCTGCTGCTGCGTCTGCAGAGCCTTGAGGCGGGTCGATTCCTCGTTCATGTCGGCGTCGACCAGACGGCCGACACCGGTGTCGATCACGTCACGAAGGTCGGCGACGAAGTCGGTCTGCATTTCCAGGCGGCTGTTGGTGGCGCCGAGCGTTGCAGCAGCGTCGGTCATGTCGGCGAGCATGGCGTCGACGGCCGAGATCATGCCTTCGACTTCGTCGTCGGTGGTGGCCGAGGACAGTTCGACGACAGAACCGGACGTGCCGGTGCCGCCGGCGTCGATCAGGAAGTAGGTCGCGGTCGTGGCCGTGCCGGTGCCGTCGTCGACAGCAACCGAGTAGTCCTTCGTCAGCAGGCCGCGGGTTGCGGTGTTGGTGTCGATGAGGACCGAGGTGGCAGCGTCGAAGGAGAGCAGTTCGACCGAAACGGTGCCGTCAGCGGCGCGAACGAACGAGCCGACCATTTCCTTGGTGCCGACTGCGGTCGTCGATTCGTTGAACAGCCAGTTTTCGCCCGAGAACGAAGCCGATTCGGAGATCGACTGGAGCTGCGACTTGAGTTCGGTCAGTTCCTTGTTGATCTTGTCCTTGTCAACGCCCGGTTCGCGAGCAGCAACTAGCTTGGCCTTGATCTCGGTGACGACTTCGATCGCGGCTTCCATGCCGGTGTAGGCGGTGTCGGTCTTGGCAGCGCCGAGGCCGAGGGCGTCTTCGACGGCCGAAAGAGCTTTGTTGTCCGAACGCATGGTGGTGGCGATCGACCAGTAAGCAGCGTTGTCCGAAGCGGTTTCGACGCGGTAGCCGGAGGACACGCGGTTCTGGGTTTCGTTCAGGCTCGAGTTGATGGAGCGCAGGGTGTCCAGAGCTGCAATTGCAGCGGTGTTCGTCATCAAGCTTGTCATTTAATATAGCCCCTTTTTGGCAGGAAAATCACTAGGAGGCATGCCGGGTTCGCGACCGGCAACGGAATTCAGCGTCATGCAAGCCCGTGTCCATCAAGTCGTCGGTCGGGCAACCGTTTCAATGGTCACAGAAAACACTATTAAGGTTAATGAATGCTAAACGGCGGAGAAAACTCATTAATTAGGTGCGGGAAACGGAAAGCGCCGCGGTCTGGAAGACCGCGGCGCCGGGTTTGCAACTGGAGGAGAAGGCCTGAACCCGCTCCCGATCTCACGCTTAACGGAAGAGCGAGAGGATGTTTTCCGAGTTGGAGTTGGCGATCGACAGGGACTGGATGCCGAGCTGCTGCTGCGTCTGCAGAGCCTTGAGGCGGGTCGATTCCTCGTTCATGTCGGCATCGACCAGACGGCCTACGCCGGTGTCGATCACGTCACGAAGGTCGGCGACGAAGTCGGTCTGCATTTCCAGGCGGCTGTTGGTGGCGCCGAGCGTTGCAGCAGCGTCGGTCATGTCGGTCAGCATGGCGTCGACAGCCGAGATCATGCCTTCGATCTGGTCGTCGGTGGTAGCCGAGGACAGTTCGACGACCGAACCGGACGTGCCGGTGCCGCCAGCGTCGACGAGGAAGTAGGTCATCGTCGTGCCCGAAGCGGTGCCGTCGTCGACAGCAACCG
>CALRRQ020000057.1:0-17303 GCA_943370615.1 Rhizobium sp. Q54 | reverse complement strand
CAGCAGCCGCAGGCCGTGTGCAGCCACGGAACGCCGACCCGGTCGCCTTCCTTGATGCGCGACACGCCGGCACCGAGCTTGGCGACGTAACCGACGCCCTCGTGCCCGGGAATGAAGGGCGGGTTCGGCTTGACCGGCCAGTCGCCATTGGCGGCGTGCAGGTCGGTATGGCAGACGCCGGTGGCTTCGTACTTGACGAGGATCTGGCCGGGGCCCGGTTCCGGGATAGCCCATTCCTCGATGGTAAGCGGCTTGCCGAATTCCCGGACGACGGCGGCTTTCATCATTTCAGCCATTCTGATCTCCTCTACGGTTCCCGAAGACGCGAGGCGACGGGTGCACACCCTGGATCGCCAGCTTCGCGCGCAGAATACACGTCAGAGGCGATGCGGATTTGACGCACATCAATTACACAGTCGCTATACGTCCCCGGGCGTCGCACTATTGCGACACCTTGCAGGAGCGGACCATGCTGCGCCGCCGCGCTCAGCCGAGGTTTTTCTTGAGGAACTCCACCGTGCGCGACCAGGCAAGTTCGGCCGCCGCCTTGTCGTAGCGGGCAGCGGACGTATCGTTGTTGAAGGCGTGATTGACGCCGTCATAGACGAAGATCTCGAAGGTCTTGCCGTTCTTCTCCAGCGCCGACCGGTAGGCGTCGATGCCGGCATTGATGCGCTCGTCGAGGCCGGCATAATGCAGCAGCAGCGGCGCCTTGATCTTCGGCACCTCCTCGGCCGGCACCTGGGAGCCGTAATAGGCGACGCCGGCGCCGAGCTCCGGCGAGGCGACCGCCATGCGGTTCACCATGCCGCCGCCCCAGCAGAAGCCGATCGCGCCGACCTTGCCGTTGACCTTCTCATGCGCCGCGAGAAAGGCCCGGGTCGCCTCGCCATTGGCGACCGTTGCGCCCATGTCGAGGGTCGAGAACATTTCGCGCGCCTTGTCCTCGTTTTCGGGCGTTCCGCCCTGCGGCGACAGGAAGTCGGGGGCGAGCGCCACGAAGCCTTCCAGCGCCATGCGTCGTGCCACGTCGCGGATATGCGGATTGAGGCCGCGATTCTCGTGGATGACGATCACGCCGGGCAGCTTTCCCGCCGCATCCTTCGGCACGGCGAGATAGCCGTTCATCTCACCGCCGGTGCCCGGATAGGTAATGTCCTCGGCCGTCAGGCGCGCATCCATTTCCTCGACCATGGCAGCCTTTGCGCCGCTGGCCGCCAGCATCGGCGCAATCGCGGCGGCAGCCGCGCCGGATCCCGCCAGCAAAGTGAGCTTTTCCATGAAGCGACGCCGATCGAGCGTCAGATGGGTATATTCGTCATAGGCGTTGATCATCGCCTGGGTGATCTTTGGCGTTTCCATGATGACCTCCGTTCCGGAACACGACGCCCGCCGCGTGCTCACGCGGGGCAATCCTCGGAGAGAATAGGGCAGCTTGCCGACGGCGCGACAACAAATGTCCGTTACCCGCGCGTGACCGGCGGCTTGAACAGCGCAAGGCGCAGCACCAGAATGACGGAAACGGCGAGGAACAGAAGCTTCACCCGCGTCATCCAGGGAAGAAGCTCAGGGATGAGCGCCGACAGCGTCGGCCCGGGCGCAGCCGGCGGAAAATAGAGAAGAAAGCTCGCATTCTCGGCATAGTCGACAAGACCATAGGCGATCGGCAACAGGCAGAGCAGCCGCGCATGGCGGATCTCGAGGCGCCGGCCATAGAGTACGGCGCCGGGGGCATGAGCGCGAAACAGCAGGCAGAGCGAAAGCGTGAGGACCAAGGGCAGGACGAGGTCGGGGCCCAGATACATCAGCTGGAGAAGGTCGCGGGCATCGGCCCGCGCCGGATCGGCAAGCGCCGACTGGAGGCCGAGCACCGCATCGGCCTCATAGCCGGACAGCCGGGCATCGAGAAAGCTCCCTGCCCCGCTCAGGCGCTGGAACTCCGGATCAAGGCCGAAGAACATCCAGGCGAGAAGGGCGCCCGCGAGGGCGAGCAGCAGCAAGATCATCCTGTTGGTTCCCATTTGCTGCTCCCCCGGATCAGCCTAGATTCATGCACCGCCCGGATAGTTCGGGCTTTCGCGGGTGATCGTCACGCCATGCGGATGGCTCTCGCGCAGGCCCGCGCCGGAAATGCGCACGAAGGTCGCCTTTTCCTGGAAATCCTTGATGTCCTTACCGCCGACATAACCCATGGCAGCCTTCAGACCGCCGGCGAGCTGGTGCAGCACGGCCGAAACCGGCCCCTTGTAGGGCACCTGGCCCTCGATGCCTTCCGGCACCAGCTTCAGCGTATCGCGCACTTCCGCCTGGAAGTAGCGGTCCGCCGAGCCGCGGGCCATGGCGCCGACCGAACCCATGCCGCGATAGGCCTTGAAGGAGCGGCCCTGGTAGAGATAGACCTCGCCCGGGCTTTCATCGGTGCCGGCCAACAGCGAGCCGACCATGACGGCCGATGCACCAGCGGCGATCGCCTTGGCCACGTCGCCGGAGAATTTGAGCCCGCCATCGGCGATGACCGGGATGCCGTGCTTGTTGGCTTCCTCGACCGCTGCCATGACGGCTGCAAGCTGCGGCACGCCGACGCCGGCGACGATCCGGGTGGTGCAGATGGAGCCCGGGCCGATACCGACCTTGACGCAGTCCGCACCGGCATCGATCAGGGCACGGGTGCCTTCACCGGTCGCGACATTGCCGGCGATGATGCGAACCGCGTTCGACAACTTCTTCACCTCGGCCACCGCATCGAGCACCTTCTGGCTGTGCCCATGGGCGGTATCGACGACGATCACGTCGACGCCGGCCTCGATCAGGCGCTCGGCGCGCTCGCGGCCGTCGTCGCCGGTCGAGATGGCGGCGGCGACGCGCAGGCGGCCCTGGGCATCCTTGGCGGCATGCGGGTTGAGCTGCGACTTCTCGATGTCCTTGACGGTGATCAGGCCGACGCAGCGGCCTTCATTGTCGACGACCACCAGCTTTTCGATGCGATGCGAGTGCAGCAGGCGCTTGGCCTCCTGCTGATCGACGCCGTCCTTGACCGTGATCAGGTTTTCGCGGGTCATCAGTTCGTAGATCTTCTGGGCCGGGTCTGAGGCAAACCGCACGTCGCGGTTGGTGAGAATGCCGACGAGACGGCCCGGGCGGCTTGAACCTTCGACCACCGGAATGCCGGAAATGCCGTGGGCGCTCATCAGCGCCTTGGCCTCGGCAAGCGTCGCTTCCGGCCCGATGGTCACCGGATTGACGACCATGCCGCTTTCGAACTTCTTGACCTGGCGGACTTCCTCGGCCTGCTCGATCGGGGTGAGATTGCGGTGAATGACGCCCATGCCGCCCGACTGTGCCATGGCGATCGCCAGCCGGCTTTCGGTGACCGTGTCCATGGCCGAGGACAGGATCGGCAGCGCAAGGTCGATGTCCTTGGCGATGCGGGTGGAGATATTGGTCTGACCCGGCATGATTTCCGAGTGCCCCGGCTGAAGCAGAACATCGTCGAAGGTGAGCGCTTCTGCGCCGGTTGCCGAGATTACGATCCGTGCCATTGCCAATTTCCTTCGGTTGAATAGGCAGAATCCGCCGGCAAAAGGAAAATTTTCCCCGGACGCTCCTGCATGAAATGCTTGGAAGTTGGCGAGGGCAGGTAACACGTTCATGACAGGAAGGGAATAGAAAAACGTCCGTCCTCGGCCATCACGACGCGAGAACCGCAATTGCAGGTTCGTTCAAATTTTAGCGAACCGCTACACGATGCTTGAAAAGCTCCCGTGTATGGTCGGTTTCGCTCCATGGGGAACAGGAGCAGCAAAAACAAAAAAAGGGGGATGACGATGACCGCACTTAGAGAACGGGCTCAGGCTCTGGAAACCCAGTTCGCTCGCCAAGCTGAACTGCAGTTCAAGGTAAACGCACGGGTCAACAGGATGGCCGGGCGATGGGCCGGCTATACGATGGGGCTCGACGACGTCGAAGCCTATGCCCAGACGCTGACCGTCCGCCAGGTGGTCGAGCCGCACCGCCTTCTCGACCTGTTGCGGCAGGACTTCTGCAAGGCAGGGGTCAAGGTGAGCGACGCCGATATCGACCGGCGCATCCATGTCCTGTCCGAACAGGCCTCCGCCGAACTCTATTCGTTCGCCTGATCCACCAGACACCGAGACGGGGAAAAGCGGGGCTGCGGACGTCCACAGCCCCGCTCTCCTTACAGATCGAACTGATAGCTCTTCGGCACGTAGCGATAGCCGGTGTCGACCTTCTCGACATAGCCGACAGCCGGGAACGGCATGTGGTAGCCGAGGAAGGCGAGCTTGTCGGTGGCGATCATGTCGAACACCCGCTTGCGGGTCGCGGCGGCCGCCGCCTTGTCCATGTCGAACTTCACTTCCCAATCCGGCCGCTGCAGCGACAGGACAAAGTGGTTCGCCGTGTCGGCGGCCAGCACCAGCTGACGCCCCTCGGATTCCAGCCGGTAGATCATGTGGCCCGGCGAGTGGCCAAAGGCGGCCATGGCCGTAATCCCGCTCACCACGTCGGCGCCGTCGGCGATGAAGGTCGTCTTTTCCGCCAGCGGCTTCACATTGGCGAGAACGCCCTTCTGGCCGCCTTCCGCCGGCGTGCCGGCCCGCGCCGGATCGACCCAGAAATCATATTCTGCCTGGCCGGCGACATAGCGCGCATTCGGAAAGGCCGGCTTGCCGCCTTCCATCAGGCCACCGATGTGGTCGCCGTGCATGTGGGTGATGACGACGATCGACACGTCCTCGCGCTTGTAGCCGGCGGCCGTCAGACCCTCGACCAGACGCCCCATGCCGTTTGCCCGTGCCGCCTCGCCGAGCCCGGTGTCGAACAGGATCACTTCCGTGCCGGTGTCGACCAGCACCGGGGCGAAACTGTTGACGAACTGGTCGGCGGGCAGGAAGTTCGCCTGCAGCAGCTCGGCCACGGTTTCCGGCGGCTGGTTGGTGCCGAAGGTCTCCTGCGGCTTGTCCGAGGCGCGCGCGCCGTCCTTGACCACCACGATCTGGAAGCCGCCCAGCTTGAAGCGATGGGTCTCCGGCGGCATGGCATGGTCGATATCCATGGTCTTGTCGGCGGCCTGCGCAAAGGCGGCTCTCGTCATCAGCGAGGGCGCCGCCAGTGCTGCCGCACTGCCGCCGAGCAGCAATCTTCTGTTCAATGTGATCATCTCTTCCTCCTGCAAGAAACCAGCGGCACTTTTTCAGCCCACAGGCGTTGCAGATAGAAGGCGGGAGGCGAATGGAAAGCGGCTTCACGCAGCCGTGATGATCGGCGGCGATCTCTGCGGTTTGCCGATAGCGTCGTCGATGACGGTTTCGTTTCACCCGCATGACATTTTCGCGATGAGCGAAATCCGCATTGGCACGAAGAAAGTACGCCGTTAGAAGGGGCGCACGCTTCCTCCGTCTCTTTTCGCACGGAATCACACCCTCCGATGAACCGCATCGTTCCGCTCATCCTTGCCGTCGCGCTGTTCATGGAGCAGATGGATTCGACCGTGATCGCCACCGCGCTGCCGGCCATTGCCGCGGATCTCGGCGTCGGGCCGATCACGCTGAAACTGGCCCTTACCTCCTACATGGTGGCACTCGCCATCTTCATTCCGGTGAGCGGCTGGATGGCGGACCGCTATGGCGCCAAGAAGATCTTTCGGATCGCCATCATGGTGTTCGTCGCCGGCTCGATCCTGTGCGCCATCTCCGGCTCGCTCGTCGCCTTCGTCACGGCCCGCTTCCTGCAGGGCATGGGCGGCGCGATGATGACGCCCGTCGGTCGCCTGGTCTTGTTGCGCACCACCAAACGCAGCGAACTCGTCTCGGCGATGGCGCTCCTGACCATACCGGCGCTGGTCGGGCCGCTCACCGGACCCCCGGTCGGCGGCTTCATCACCACCTATTTCTCCTGGCACTGGATCTTCCTGATCAATGTGCCGATCGGCTTCATCGGCGTCTGGCTCTCCACCATCTACTTGCCCGACGTGCCGCCCATGTCCACCGCGCCGATCGATCTCAAGGGTTTCTTCTACACCGCCATCGCCGCCTCCGGCGTGGTGTTCGGCCTGTCGGTGATGAGCCTGCCGGCGCTGCCGATCGAGATCGGCATCGGCGCGACCGTCATCGGGCTGCTGGCGGCGATCCTCTACCTGCTGCATGCGCGGCGCCATCCGGCACCGCTGCTCGATCTCGCCCTCTTCCGCGACGTCGCCTTTCGCACCTCGGCGCTCAGCGGCTCGATCTTCCGGATCGCCGCCGGCGCCATCCCCTTCCTCATGCCGCTGATGCTGCAGCTCGGTTTCGGCATGACGCCGTTCGAATCCGGCCTCACCACCTTCATCGGCGCGATCGGCGCGATCACCACCAAGGTGCTGGCCCGCCGGGTCTTCGCCGCGGCCGGCTTCCGCAGCGTGCTGATCGTCGCGGCGATCAGCGGCGCGGCGACAACGGCGGCCAACGCCTTCTTCACGCCCGCGACACCGATCCTCGTCGTCATGGGATTCCTGCTCGTCGCCGGCTTCTGCCGCTCGTTCTTCTTCACCGGGATCAATTCGCTCGGCTATTCGGAGATCGATGACAGTCAGGCGAGCCAGGCGACTTCGATGAGCTCGGTCCTGCAACAGATCAGCCTGGCGCTCGGCGTCGCGGTCGCGGCCGCCATTCTCGAGGGCAGCACGGCCTTTCACGGCCGGGCGCTGTCGCTTGAAGACTTCCACCTCGCCTTCGCGGTGGTGGCCGGGCTTTCGGTGATTGCCGTCCTTCCCTTCCTCGGCCTGGCGCGCGATGCCGGCTCGGCGGTGTCCGGACATGGCCGGCGCGCCGATATCCCCGAGGAAATCCCGGTCAAATAGGTCTATTCGGGCCTTTCGCAGACCGCTGACAGCTTGTTGCCGTCGGGATCGCGGACATAGGCCGCATAGAAATGCGCGTGGAAGGGCCTGAGGCCCGGCGCGCCCTCGTCCGAGCCGCCATGATTGAGCGCCGCCCGATGGAAGGCGTCGACCGCGGCACGGCTCGGCGCCTCGATCGCCGTCATCGATCCATTGCCGAAGGTCGCCTGTTTGCCATCGAAGGGCTCCGTCACCCAGAGCCGGCACAGCACATCGCCATCGGCGCCATAGCCGGCTTCCACGGCTTCCGTGCGCTGCCGCTTCAGCCCAAGAGGCAGGAGCGTCGCGTCATAGAAAGCAATGGAGCGGGAAAGATCATTGGTGCCGAGCGTCACGTAGAGCAGCATCTGGATTAACTCCCCTCGGCCCGGCCTATTCGTCGCCGGCCTCGATCTCATCCATCTCCACCTCGGCATCGGTGCTCTCTTCAGCGGGCACGACGGCACCCGGCTTGCGGCCCTTGAAGCCCTTGGCGAGCAGGAACATTTCTACCGATTCGGCGCGCGACGAGCCAGGCTTGATGTGCACGACCTGGCGGAAATTCTGCTTCAAAAGGTTGAGCAGGTCCTTCTCGGTCCCGCCCTGGAAGGTCTTGGCGAGGAAATGGCCGCCCTCGGCCAGAACCTCGATGGCGAAATGGGCCGCCACCTCGCAGAGATGCATGGTACGGATATGGTCGGTCTTCTGGTGGCCGGTGGTGGGCGCCGCCATGTCGGAGATCACCACGTCCGGCGTTCCGCCGACCGCCTCGATCAGCAGGCGCGGCGCGTCCGGATCGAGGAAGTCGAGCTGCAGGATCTTCACGCCCGGCAGCTGCGTCATCTCGAGGAAGTCAATGGCCGCGACGCGGATGTCGTCGTCGGTCGAACCGGTGACATTGGCGGCGATCTGCGACCAGCTGCCCGGGGCAGCGCCGAGGTCGATGATGCGTTTCGCGCCCTTCAGGATGTGGTGCTTCTCGTCGATCTCCAGGAGCTTGAAGGCCGCACGCGCCCGGTAGCCCTCAAGCTTGGCCCGCTGGACGTAAGGGTCGTTGATGTGGCGCTCGAGCCAGCGCCGCGAGGACGCCTTGAGCTTGCCCTTCTTGACCTTCTGGCCGAGCTTGCGCCCGGTGCGGTTGCCTCCGATCGGTGGCTTGGTCATGGTCAGCGCTCCCTGTCGTGCGACGGGCGGCGGCGGCCGCGCCGCCAGACCCCGTCGTCGGCCATCATGTCGGTCAATAGTCCCTCGCGCAGGCCCCGGTCGGCGACGCGCATGCGGTTCGACGGCCAGCGGCGGCGGATCGCCTCGAGGATGGCGCAGCCGGCGAGAACCAGGTCGGCGCGATCCGGCCCGATGCAGGGGTTGGCGGCGCGGCCGGCATAGTCCCAGGACAGGAGCTTCGCCTGCATGGCGGTCACTTCCGAATCGCTCAGCCACAGGCCGTCCACTTTGCGGCGGTCATAGCGCGGCAGGTCGAGATGCACGCCGGCAAGCGTCGTCACCGTGCCCGAGGTGCCGATCAGATGGAAATCCTCCGGCGGGCGACCGCTGCGGTCGGTGAGCGGCGGGCAGTCGAAACGGGCGAGCATGCCCTCGACCTCCTGCGTCATCGCCTCGAAGATCTCCGGCGTCACATGCTGGCCGCCATGGCGCTCCGATAGCGTCACGACGCCGACCGGCAGCGAGGTCCAGTGGGTGATGTGGTTGGCAAGCCGGCTCGAGCGGTTCTCGCCGATCGAGATCACGGCGATCTCGGACGAGCCGCCGCCGATGTCGAACAGCACGACGGAGCGCGCCTCGCGCCCGACCAGCGACGAGCAGCCGGACACGGCGAGCCGCGCCTCCGTCTCGCGGTTGATGATTTCCAGCTCCAGCCCGGTCTCGACCAGCACGCGCGAGAGAAACTCCTCGCCATTGTCGGCGGCGCGGCAGGCCTCGGTGGCGATCAGCCGCATGCGGCGGATATCGCGGCCCGCGAGCTTGGCGGCGCAGACTTTCAGCGCCTCGACGGCCCGGTCCATCGCCTCGGCCGAAAGGCGGCCATGGGCGCCGAGCCCCTCGCCGAGCCTGACGATGCGCGAGAAGGCATCGACGACGCGGAACTGGCCGGGACGGGTCGGCTGGGCGATCAGCAGGCGGCAATTATTGGTGCCAAGGTCGAGGGCCGCATAGAGATCGTCCGGCCAGGGCTCGGCGCCCGGCGACGGGCGGAAGCGCTCGTTCGAAGCCGGACCGCGCCGCGGACCCTGGGCATGATGGGTGTTGTGGCCGGAGGGGGCTGCAGCGGGTGCCGGTGCGGAGCGCGCCGTCTGGGCCGGAGCCGCCGGGGCGAGCGGCCGGCCCTGCGGGCCACGACCGCCACGATTGCGCCGACGCTTCTTGCCGGGCTTTGCCTCGCCCGCCGGCGATGCGGCAGGGACGAGCGCTTCCGGCTGCGGCCGCACGGCCGGCGAAACCTGTTCCGGGGATGTTGATGAAGCCTGGGCCGATCGGCCGCGCCGCCGCCGCTTGCGCTTGCGGACCGGACCTTCGGCCTCCTCGATATCGGGACGTCGCGACGCGTGTGGCTGAGCCGCCACCGCTTCCAAAGCCGGACCGGCGACGCCCGAAATCTTCGGAGCGCCCTTTCTGGCCTTGCCGCGCCGGCGGGAACCCCCGCCTTTGCGTTTACCCGTCGACGTCCCCTCGCCTGGCGGCCTTGAGCCGCGATCGGGGTCTGTCACTGAACTTTTCCGTTGCACCGCGCAAGGCCCGACAAGGGCATGCCGCTGGCGCCATGTTCGATTTTCGTTGGGAAAATAATATCAGTGCCGGGCGTTTTAGCCAAACTGTTTTTCCACAGCGACAGAACCGCGGTTTTCCGGTGCCGCCGGCCCCTGCCGCCGCCCGCCCCGGCGGGCTTCGCAACGCGCTTTTGCCCACAGGGACGCGACGCATTCGCGCGGGCACGATTTTTTTTCAAAACAGCTATTTGCAAGTCGCCGGCTTTTGTTTATAAGCCCGCCTCACCGACGGGTCGCACGCTTTGGTGGCCCACTGCTGGGGAATAGTTCAACGGTAGAACGACGGACTCTGACTCCGTTAATCTTGGTTCGAATCCAGGTTCCCCAGCCAATCTCCGCAGCACGTCACATAAGCTGACAGAACACCGGAAAAACTCTCAATAATTCAAACGCTTGTGCTGCGGCCAAGTTTTGGCAGACCGCAAAAGGCCGCTGAACGCCGCCATCTTGAGCCTTGAGTCTGCCCTCGCCATTTCCAGATTTACAGTTTGAGAATGCCGCATCGGACGCGGATTGTGGAGCGTCGAATCTGAGGAGCAGCGCGGCTCACAGCGTCGTAATGATTTGCCGCTGGGCGAGCCAATCCGGTGGCATCGGATTGTTCGACAACCACTTGGTGGTCAAGCCCATCGGCTGGTCACCAGTCACGATCGATTGCACGATGGTTGGCGCCAGGAAGGCCAGGTCGATGATCTGCATCACCCGGCGCGTGGAAAGGTTCTCGGTTTTGGCGATCTCTTCGAAGCTTTGACCCTGCTTGATAGCATCGTAATATTGCTGCGCCTTGGCGACGTTGCGGATCAGAACTCCGTCGCGGGATTTGACGGGGCCGGCACCAATGATCAGTTTTGTTTCCACACCCCGCTTCCGGTATTGGAAACCTGTGGTGAAGGTCAGAGCATCCGGGTTGATCCAGTCAAGATGCACGTCAAGCATCTCAGCGATCCATTGGTCGATCAGCACCACATCGATCTTGCCCTGAGTAATCGCCGCTCGATCGATAGATTTCAGCAGCGCTGGCAGATGGTGTTCGGTGTGGGATGCCATTGTCTCAAGCCGACGCTGCACCTGTTCGATCTCACCCACAGACGGGGAAACAGACAGGTCGATCGGCAGCCGATCGTTGAGGTGCCGCACGACGGCATTGCCAAGCTGGCTTTCCAGCATCCGCGCCGGAAGCCGCCATCCCCGATCGATTGTCGCTTCATCCTGCTTCTTTCCGCTGATGAGGCGGTTGGAGATGTAATAACGCAGGCGCGCCCCATTCTTGTTAGAATGACTGGGTGTGAAGCGGTCGCCGGAGTCGTCGATCAGTTTTCCGGCCAGGGGCGAGATCTTGGCACAATTGCTGACACCGCGTTGACGGGCCGCCGATGCCGCAAGCTGTTTCTGCACCAGATCCCACGTCGCAGAATCGATGATCGCCGGGTGGTTTCCTTCGTGGGTTAGAGCGCGGTGACGAATGCGCCCGGCATATACCGGGTTGGTCAAGATGTAATAGATATTGGTGACCCCGAATGGCGCCGGGCCGATGACTGACGGCGCGGCGCCGTCTTCAGCGTCTCGGGATACACCCGAGCCATCAGGCCGACCTCGACCTCCCTTGGCGTTGCCTTTTCTGCCGTTGCTATACTTCTTCGCCCCCAATCTCGGACGGCCTTTGGTGCGCAAGCCAAGGTCACTGGCTGCCTGCCGCACCTCATAGATAGACCCGAGTTGCAGGTAGAGGGCGAAGATGCGCCTCACCGTCTCTGCCTCGTCCTCGACGATCTTCAACGAGCGGCCATCCGGTTCGTAGCCAAGCGGCACCTGACCACCCATCCAGAGCCCCTTCCGCTTCGAGGCAGCGATCTTATCGCGGATACGTTCCGCCGTGACTTCCCGCTCGAACTGCACAAAGGATAGCAGGACGTTCAGAGTAAGCCGTCCCATGCTGGTTGCCGTGTTGAAGGATTGGGTGAGACGAAGGAGGCATTTGCCTTATCCAGACGCTCCACCAGTTTGGCGAAGTCCGCCAGCGACATCGTCAGCCGATCGATCTTGTAAACGACGATCTGATCGACCGTCCCGGAGTCGATGTCTTTCAGCAGGCACTTCAGCCCCGCCCGCTCCAGGGTACCACCGGAGATGCCCCCGTCATCGTAATACTCTGGCACCAGCACCCAACCCTCATGCTTCTGGCTGGCGATATAGGATGCGCAGGCCTCCCGCTGCGCATCGAGAGAGTTGAACTCCTGGCCTAATCCCTCCTCCGAAGATTTCCTGGTGTAGATGGCGCAGCGGACGATCTTCATGTTCTGGCCAGCCCAAAGAACCGAGGCCCCGACCAGATCGTGCCGGTGATCTTCTGCGCGAGCGCCGAGAGCGACGCATAGGCCTTGCCGTCCATCAGGAAGCAATTCTCCGTCACCTCGACCCTATATGGTCGACCGTTCCACTCGCGCACAAGATAGGTGCCGGGCCGCAGCGTCACGGGAGATGGCACTGCCTTTGAAGCATCCTTTGGCTTTCCCGTTTCGACCTCCTTCAAAATCGACCTGAGGACATGTCGAACCGCTCTCGAATGGCCGCCATAGATCTTGACCTGCGCCTCGAAGGTCAACACGCGGCGCATGAATTCCACCGACACGTATCGTGGAGGCTCGTGACCAAATTGTTTGCGCCAGCGCTTGAGGCAGGCCTCACGGTCGAGACCCTCAAACTTGGAAAGAGGAGCAGCCGTGACTGGCACCGTCGCGACTATGTTCACGACGCCACCTCCTCCGGCGCAGTCACACTGGTTTGCATCGGCGTCATCAGCCGATAGACCGCTTCACCCGTTTTCGGCGATTTGGATGCCAGGATCTGATGGCCCTGCTTGCGCAATCCCGACAGTGCTGCCCGCACCGTATGCGGCTGCCAGCCAAGCCGCTCAACCAGGATCGTAATGCGCACGCCATCAGGCTTCGATATCATCGCGGCGAGCTGATCTTTCTTGGATTTATTGCCGGCGCGCGCCTGACTACCGGCCTTCGTCGTCTCTGGCTTTACGAACGACTTCGGTGACTTTGCCACGGCGGCCTCAGAAGTGGTCTGGTCTATCGATGATGTCATGATGGTCTCCACGCGGTTGGACCCGGATATCGGGCCTTGCACCGCGTGAAGCCCGACGCTCGGGCTCGGGCATCCGCCGACCAGTGGCTTGCCTCAATGCACTACTGCTTCCTTGCCAACGGAAGTCCAGTCGCAAAGCGACGGGTCAAAATTGTTCTCTAACAATGATCGCCTTGAACAGATACGAACCGACAACCCCGTTATTCACCCACTAAAGCAACTCCAAATTTTTCAACCATGCCAGCCATTTGCGCTCTCGAATGGCCCATTTAGGATAGACTCAGACTGAGTAGTCTTGTCCGAAAATCGATTGAAGCGAATATCGCCTTAGCTCACAGGAAGTTAGTGTGGATTTAAGCGGTCGACAGCTCCTTATGGAGTCGCATTCCCTCCGGAATGTCAGCTCTAATTGGTTGAAAGATTTAATTGCTGAATCTCCTCAGCTGAAAAAACCACAACGACGCCTACCTTCTGCTAGCGCTTTCCCAAAAATCTATTGTTGCATCGAGGTATCGCTCAAGATCGGAATCATTTACGCGAATAGTGTAAGCTCTCAGACCTGCTCTACTATATTCGACTTGTGCACTCGCATCCTGATGGGACCATAGGTCGGGGTTTAGCGAGCTCAAACGCATGGCAGCAGGACCATCTCCGTGTCTTGCGGTGCTGACCAACTCCCAAAGCTCAATAATATCTCCGGATTCGATCTTCAATGCAGCGACTGCGCCTTTCATCTCGGCGACAAGCTGGACGGTTCTATCAAAGTGATTTCCCGCGTTGCGGACAAGGTTTAGGGCATGGCGCGCTGTTTTTTCGGCCTTCATGCAGCACGACAATTTAGGCGTTGGTGTTCTGCGGCCTTGTCGGCAGCCTATACAGCCAGCGGCCTGCTCTCGAGGAAGATCAGGCGCTTCATGTTGTAGAGGATATTGGCCAGCCCGATCTTCGTGGTGGCACGGGCGATGCCGACGGTTCGGATGAACAGGCCCATCCGGCTCTTCTGCTCGGCAAAGACATGCTCGACGCGTGAGCGTGTCTTCGACTTGATATTGTTGGCGTGGCGCGTCGCCTCCGGCATCGGCCGGCCCGCAGGCTTCTTGCGATGGATGCGGCTGACGAAGCCGTTCTTCTCCATGAAGGTCTCGTTGGCGTTCGAACGATAGGCGGTGTCGGCCCAGACTGCGCGCGCCGTGTTGGTCTTGTCGAGAAGGCCCTCGCGCAGCCGGGCTCCTTCATAAGCGGCCGCATCTGTCGCCAGCCATTTGCGGATCAGCCCGTGCTTGCAGTCGATCGAGATGTGGTTCTGGTAGCCGAAGGCGGGGATGGCGATATCGACCGGTGGGATAGTGCAGTCCGCCTGGGGCTTGGCCTTGGTGAACTTCCACCGTCCAGCGCGCGTCGCGGTCCTTGTGCCGGAGCTTGGCAGGCTTGTCCTTCCATGCTTTCGGGATGCGGTCGGCCTTGATGTCGTCCTTCTCCTCTTTCGTGTTGCGCTGCTTCGGCGAGGCCACCAGGCTGGAATCGACGATCTGCCCGGACATGGCGATGTAGCCGGCCTCGCGCAGCATCGCATCGAAGCGCTCGAACAGCGACTGGATCGCACCGGCCTTCGTCAGCCGCTCCCGGAACAGCCAGATCGTGCGGGCGTCGGGAACGCGATCGGACAGGCCGAGCCCCAGGAAGCGCATGAAGGAAAGCCGGTCGTTGATCAGGAATTCGGTGCGCTCGTCCGACAGATTGTTTGCCGTCTGGATCACCAGCACCTTCAGCATCATCACCGGATCGTAGGGCGGGCGGCCACCCTGCGGGCCACTCGTATAGGACAGCGCCTTGTCCAATTCCGGCCGGAATACCTCGAAATCGACAACCCGGGCATAGGCCTCGAGTTGGTCGCCGAGATCGCTCAGACGACGAAGCCGATCATCCACATCGAAAAGTCCCGCCTGGCCCCGCATACCTCACCTCGGAAATCACCCAAGGCCCAGAGAATCATAAATCCAAGGAAATGGCGACGTTAATAGAACCGTCCAGCTTGAATAGGCTCCTACGAACAGCCCGCTCAATCACTGGCCTGTGTTCCGCCAGCCCAAACGATAGCCATAGTCGCAAATTTCTCTCGAAAGCGGCTCCGATGGTAAGAGCGAAGCTTAGTCTCATTTCGTAACAAAGAGAATTGTGACTGTTGTCACGGCGATTTGAACCATGCTCCTTCGCTTGGCATCTATTCGCTCGCGATTGATTGGCTGTAGCTGTCTTAGTGTAGGGGCGATAACTTTTGCCCGAAATTCCCGCATACTATAGGCATTAATCAGCGTCTGACTGTCACGTCGATTTGCCAAATCAACATTCCGACTAGAACAATTAATAATAGTACATGCACCATGGGTGGAGGGACAACCCACGCATGAGAACATGGAAGGAACTTTGCGGCGAAGTGCTTTTCTAAGCCACCAGCCCATGTGGTCGCACGGATGAGGCCGAGGAGCAAACCGGGGGCAACTGCCTCCTCCCAGCTCACATAGCCCTTCAAGACCGATTCCATAACGTCTGCTTGGAGCGCAATTGGATAGCAAAGTCTCTCAGATAAAGCCGTTTCTGACGAATACTCAGGCGAAGCCAAGCGGCCACAGCTTGCTAGCGGACTGACCCATCCATTGCGCCGTCAGGTTCCGGCTATCCTCAGATTGTTGAGATAGCCTTCAAACACGAAATAGAGGGCGCAAAAAAATACTCTCCACCACTTGCGAAGACGAAGCGTGATGGGAACTCGATCCGGCGCGGGACGCCTTCGACAAGCATGTTCATGAACCGCCCTGATGTGGCTCCGAGAATCGGATCAAAGCCTGCGCCTGCAATAGGCCTGTCCTCTTTCACCGCCCAATCATTCATCAGGAATTCAAATTGATCCACGATCGACGTTTGATAGGAGATGAAGATCAAGCCTTCGTCATGATCTTGAGCGGCGGTGTTGTCATATGTGATTCCTCTTCTGAGGATCAACTTCGGAATTGACCGCGACGCACCTCCGAGATCGGTAACGTCGTCTCGCGGGTTAATCTTGCGAATGTGGGCAGCGAAGGGACAGCGGGCACCTATTGGATCGGAGACACTGAGCAGTGCCGTATCACCTGGCAGCGCGAGCGTAGCTGCGGTTGAAAATCCGAAATAATTGTCTCCTGGGGAAGATATCGAGTGCCCTTCCTCAGGTTGCCGCATGATTGGAGTGCCGTCTTTCCAACGCCCCACGAGGCGTGACCCTACCCATTCCGGCGTCGCCGTTGGCATATCCACTGCGAGCGAAATGGCGGTGTCGTTAACGAAGGTCTTAAAGGCACTCCGATCCTGCCGAAGGCGGCGATAGACTAGGAATGAGCCATTCTTTGACCAGTCGGGCCCCTCGGTCATGGCTCCAGCCATCAGCGGCTTGTCCTTGTCTTGTTGCGAGTAGCCAAACAAAAACTGGCCGGGCCAGACCAGCATCCGTCCCGGTGATGCAAATCTTTCCTGAAGCGTTTCGAATTCCGCGGTCTTGGGAAAATCCCGCTTGACCAGATACTGATCACTTTCGGGAAATATCCCCCGCATCGCCGGCTCGGACACGCCGTCCTTGAAACCGAAAATCTCATGTCCTGCGAGAACGCCTGGGAGCACCTTCCCTTTATCTTGATGGATCAGCACCAGACCTGAGGCCTCCGCTTGATCGATGACACCGGCAACCTCTCTCTCGAGCCAAGCACCGTCATCAGAAGCCATCACGACGAGAATGTGTACAGGGTTCTCTTTTGCACCAAACACCCAAGTGGAAGGAGAGCCCTGCTCTCCGGCCGCCATGGGATCGCCGACAAGGCCAGCCCGCGCTTCAAGCCCAAGCAAGAAACCGTCATCATCAAAATCGTCCAGGCCGTCGACCCACCCAAGGTCAACCAGACCTGCCCGGCTTATGGCGACGTTCAGAAGGACGATCTGGAAATCCGTTGGCTCATGGCCAAGCCGCGCGCGCATGTCCTTCCAAAGGGCATGCGCGAGCAAAACCTGACGAGACGACGTGACTCTGTTTGACAATTCAGCAAGGAAGCCCCTCGCCTTTTGCGCCTCTCCGACGCGAAAGAACAAGAAAGTCTGGTTGTCTTTCTTGAAGCCTGGGAAAATATTACCCTGGATGTCATCGATCTCGATGACCGGTTCCGTGATCATACCCTACTCCGCATCATGGTGCCAAAAACAGAGGGTAATTTCAGCGCCGCCACAGGTGGTGTTTCGCCTAAACATCCGATAGGTCGCGGTTTGGGCAGATTACTCTCGGGACCGACCGTGACTCCTAGCCTCATGCCTATATGAGCGGCAATCTCAGCGCCAAATTGGATTGCTTTGCCGCCAATCTTCACGTCGGAAACGGTATAATCCTTGTCAGCCGGGACCTCGAAGATCGCACGGACAATGCGTGCCTTGTCGACGGGACCTCCCTCGCCTCTGATCGGCGTCCAAAAAGTCTGGGGATCTGTTCCGTCGGGAGATGTCCAGCCTTCGGTGTCCAAGCCGGTCATGTAAAG
>CALRRQ020000056.1:0-17351 GCA_943370615.1 Rhizobium sp. Q54 | reverse complement strand
GAGCGCGGCCATCAGATCCTTCCACGGAACCGTGCCCTGCCCCACATCGGCCCAGCCGTCTTCGTCGGTATTGGTGCCGGCCGGCGCGATGTCCTTGACGTGGACCGCGGTGATGCGCTTGCCGTAGCTCTCGATCCAGGCGAAGGGATCGGCGGCGCCGCGGATGATCCAGGCGATGTCCGCTTCCCAGGCGAGTTCGGGGCCACCGGCAAAGATCTGTTCCTGCGGCGTGGAGCCATCCTCCAGCGTGGCGAATTCGAAGTCGTGATTGTGCCAGCCGAAGGTCAGCCCGGCATCGCGCAGCGGCTTGCCGATTTCCTGCAGGCGCTGGCCGAAGGAGAACCAGCTGCTGGAATCGCGCGGGCGCATGTCGGGCAGCAGATAGGGGCAGTAGACCGCCTCGATGCCGAGCAGCTTGGCGATCTTCAGCGCGCGGGTGGGATCGCTTTCCAAGAGGTCGAGACCGAAATGGCCGGTCGGCATGGTCAACCCGTTGCGGTCGAGATCGGCGCGCATCGCATTGAGGCCGGCGTCATCGAGGGCGGCATACATGGCGCCATAACCTTCGACATGGGTGTATCCGGCCTCGGCGAGCAGCGGATAGATATTGGTGAAGGGCTGGAAATTGCGGGCGCTGTAAAGCTGGAATCCGAATTTGGACATGGGTTCATTCCTCCTGTTTTTCGGACGTTCGGCGCGGGTCCACCGTGACGCCCTGTCTTGTCTGGCGATCACCTCAGCCGAGTTGCTGGCAGCTCTGGAGATCGTAGGTTCGAAACTGCGGGATCCGGCCATCGACGACGGGCGTGGCCGGGGTAAAGGTGACGCGGCGGCTCATGCCGGCGTGAAGATCGAAGGCATTGTCGGAATAGCGGCCCGGGCAGTCCGCCTCGAGCATGACGAAGAGCGCGAGGCCGGTGGCGCTGACGGTGATCTCGAACCTTCCGTCGGCAAGCGGAGCGACGCTCGTCTCCAGGCCGGAAGGCTGGAGTTCCAGGGCCTTGTAGGGCTGAATCGCCAGGTGCCCCTCGCCGCTCATGCCGTTGGAAGCGATGAAGCTCCAGGCGAGCAACGCGTCGACCGGGATTTCCGTCTCGTCGAGCGTCAGGAGCGACGCTGCGCGGTCGGGCGGGCATGCGCCCGAGGCGGTGCGCAGCGGCAGGCGTTCGCCGTCCAGCGTGACGGCAAAGAGGTTCATGTCGATCGTCAGCTCCTCCAGGGTGTCGTTGACCATGGAAAAGGCGATGCTGGTGCCGTCATCGCTCGGGATGGCGACGACATTGACCGGCTGGAAGAAGCGCCGCGCCATGTAGTGCAGCGCCTTCCAGCTGCCGCCATAGTCGAGGCTCGACCAGGACGCGACCGGCCAGGTGTCGTTGAGCTGCCAGTAGAGCGTGCCCATGCAATGGGGTTTGAGCGACCTCCAGTAGTCGACCGCCGTACCGATCGCCAGGCCCTGCTGGATCTGGCTGAGATAGACGAAATTGGCAAAATCCTTGGGGAAGCGGAAATAGCGGAACATGGTCCCGGCGATCCGCTCGTTGCCGCCGGCATTCTTCTGGTGCAGCTCGATCACCGGCGAGGCGATGTTCATGTCGCCCGAGTCGGCGAAGGTCTCGATCACCGGCATCGAGGTGTAGGACTGGAAGCCGAATTCCGAGCAGAAGCGCGGTTTGATAGTTCGGTAATTAGCGAAACTCTTATTCTCGTGCCAGACCGACCAGTAGTGCATGTCGCCGGAGCCGTCGGCATGCCAGGCGTCGCCGTAATCGAGATAGCCCGACGCCGGGCTCGACGGCCACCAGAGCGCTTGCGGATAGGCCTTCCTGACCCCCTGCTCGATCACCCGGTTCAGGCGGTCATAGGCGACGAGATAACGGTCGCGGTTGTCGCGGCTCTCCTGGAACCAGGTCAGCGCGCCGACCAGTTCGTTGTCGCCGCACCACAGCGCGATCGACGGATGGGAGGACAGGCGGCGGACCTGGTAATCGACTTCCTGGGAGACGTTCGACAGGAAATCATCGGTGCAGGGATAGAGGTTGCAGGCGAACATGAAGTCCTGCCAGACCATCAGGCCGAGCCGGTCGCAGAGGTCGTAGAAATAGTCCTGCTCGTAGAAGCCGCCGCCCCAGACGCGGATCATGTTCATGTGGGCGGCGACCGCCGACTGCAGCAGGTCCTCGGTCTTTTCCTGGCTGGTGCGGGAAAAGAGCGCGTCAGCCGGGATCCAGTTGGCGCCACGGCAGAAGATCTCGCGACCGTTGACCTTGAAGGCGAAGCGCGAGCCGGCCTCGTCCGGGTCGGTGATGAGGGCAATGGTGCGAAGGCCGATCCGGCGGGTCAGCGTCTCGCCCGGAATGTCGGCGGACAGCGTATAGAGCGCCTGCTCGCCGCTGCCGGCCGGCCACCAAAGCCGCGGCTTTTCGATATGAAAGACATGGGCGATGACGGTCGCGCCGGCGGCAATGCCGCAATCGAGGCGCTCGCGCAGGCCGTCGAATTCGAAATGCACCGGCACGACGCTCGGCTCGAAGGCATGGAGGGTGAGCTTCACATGCAGGTCGACGCTGCCGTCCTCGTGATGGACCTGCTCGGTTTCCAGATGCTCGATGCGGGCCGGGTCGAGCTTCTTCAGCGCGATGGTGCCATAGAGGCCGAGCGGCGCCACGGCGATGTTCCAGTCCCAGCCGAAATGGCATTGCGGCTTGCGCAGCATGTTGCCGTTGGCGATCGGCGAATTGTTGGTCGAATAGGGAATGTAGAAGGGCTGGCGCGCCTGGCGTTCGGCCCCGGCAGCGATCGAGGAATGGAGCAGGATGCGGATGGTGTTCTCGCCCGGCTGCAGCGCGGCCGAGACGTCCGGCCGGTAGCGGCGGAAGCAGTTGTCGGCGGAGAGCACCGGCACGTCGTTGACGAAGACGACGGCGACCGTGTCGAGATAGTCGATGTCGAGATACCATTGGCCGTCGGCGTGATCGAGGAAGAACGACCGTTCCAGCGTCCAGTCATGCTCGGCCACCCACTGCACCGCCTCCTCGTTGCGGCCGAAATAGGGGTCGGGAATGATGCCGGCGGCCTGCAGCGCCGAATGCACGTCGCCCGGCAGCGTGATCGCCGCGCCGTGTTCGCCCTCGGCGGTGGACAGGCGCCATTCGCCGGAGAGGTCGATGGTGTTCTGTGTGTCGGAAGCATTCGTCATGGGTCATCTCATTTCGGGCCGTCGGCCCATTCATTTCTTGCGGTCACAAGGGCCTTGTTTTCGGGCCCCTCATCCGCCTGCCGGCACCTTCTCCCCGTGAACGGGGAGAAGGGACAAACGGCACCGCCCCGGCCGTTCCCTCTCCCCGCCTGCGGGGAGAGGGTCAGGGTGAGGGGCAGGTCGTCAGCCTCAAAGCCGCTCCTCGGTCACCGCGTCGAACAGCGAGGCGACGGACATGTCGAAGCCGAGGCGGAGTTTTGCGCCGGGGCGGTAGCGGCGGGTGCCGGAGGTGCGGACCGACATCACGTGGCCGGCATGTTTCAGCCACAAGAGGTTGTCGGCGCCCATCGGCTCCTCGATGTCGACCACGGCCTCGTGGGTCTCGGCGCCGGCCGGTACCTCGTCGTCGATCAGCACATGTTCCGGACGGATGCCGAGCACCACCTTGCTGCCGGCGGAGAGCGGCCCGGCCGCCTCGTAGCCATCGAGGAAGAAGTCGACACCGGCTGTGGTGAAGACCAGGCCATTGGCGCGCTCGACCAGTTCGCCGCGCAGGAAGTTCATCGAAGGCGAGCCGATGAAGCCGGCGACGAACAGGTTCTTCGGCCGGTTGTAGATGACCATCGGGTCGTCGAGCTGCTGGATCACGCCGCTCTTCATGATGGCGATGCGGTCGGCGAGCGTCAGCGCCTCGATCTGGTCGTGGGTGACGTAGATCATCGTGTTCTTCAGCGAATGGTGCAGCCGCTTGATCTCGACGCGCAGTTCCGAGCGCAGCTTGGCGTCGAGGTTCGACAGCGGCTCGTCGAACAGGAAGACGTCGACGTCGCGCACCAGGGCGCGGCCGATGGCGACGCGCTGGCGCTGGCCGCCCGACAGTTCCGCCGGCTTGCGCTTCAAAAGCGGCTCGATCTGCAGGATCTCGGCGGAGCGCGCCACTTTCTCGCGGATCTTGTCTTCCGGCACCTTGGCGACCCGCAGGCCGAAGGACAGGTTCTTCTCCACCGTCATCTGCGGATAGAGCGCATAGGACTGGAAGACCATGCCGATGCCGCGGTCCTTAGGCTCTTCCCAGGTGACGTTCCTGTCCTTGATGAAGATCTGCCCGTCGGTTGGCTCGAGCAGGCCGGCGATGCAGTTGAGAAGCGTCGACTTTCCGCAGCCGGACGAGCCGAGCAGCACGAGGAATTCGCCGTCGCGAATGTCGAGGTTCAGGTCCTGGAGAACGGTGACCGCGCCGAACGAGAGCGACAGGTCACGGATGGAAACACTGTTGGACATGAGCACTTAACCCTTCACTGCGCCGGCGGCGATACCCCGGACGAAGAGCCGGCCGGATACGAAATAGACGATGAGCGGGACGAGACCGGTCAACAGGGTCGCTGCCATGTTGACGTTGTATTCCTTCACGCCCTGCACCGAATTGACGATGTTGTTGAGCTGAACGGTCATCGGATAATATTCCGGCCGGGTGAACACGACGCCGAACAGGAAGTCGTTCCAGATGCCGGTGATCTGCAGGATCATCGCCACGACGAAGATCGGCAGCGACATGGGCAGCATGATCCGCCCGTAGATCTGCCAGAACCCGGCCCCATCGATGCGCGCCGCCTTGAACAGTTCCTCCGGCAGCGAGACGAAGTAGTTGCGGAACAGCAGCGTCAGGATCGGCATGCCGAAGATGGTGTGGACGATGACGAGGCCGGTCAGCGTGCCGTAAATGCCCATTTCGCGCAGCACGATGACGATCGGATAGATCATCACCTGATAGGGGATGAAGGCGCCGACGATCAGGATGGTGAAGAACACTTCCGAGCCCTTGAACTTCCAGTTGGCGAGCGCATAGCCGTTCACCGAGGCGATGATGATCGACACGATGGTGGAGGGAATGGTGATGCGCACCGAGTTCCAGAAACCGCGCGACAGGCCGTCGCAGTTGAGGCCGGTGCAGGCCTCCGCCCAGGCCTTGACCCAGGGTTCGAAGGTAATCTCCATCGGCGGCGAGAAGATGTTGCCGAGGCGGATCTCCGGCATGCCCTTGAGCGAGGTGACGACCATCACATAGAGCGGCACCAGATAATAGAGCGCCGCGAAGAACAGCGTGCCGTAGAGCATGATGTTGCGCGACGAGAGCGTGCGCCGGGGCTTACGGCCGCGCGGGCCGGTGCCGATCCTGTCGGAGACCGCGTCGAAGCCGGCGGCCGTCGCATTGAGTGTTGCGGGATTAGCCACGCTTCTTTCCTCCGAATTCCAGATAGGCCCAGGGAACGACGATGATCGCCACAGTGAGCAGCATCATGGTCGAGGCGGCGAAGCCCTGGCCGAGATTCTGCGCCTGGAACATGTAGTCGTAGACGTATTTCGCCGGCACTTCGGAGGCGATGCCCGGGCCGCCGCTGGTCTGGGCGACGACGAGGTCGTAGACGCGGACGATGCCGCTGGCGATGATGACCAGCGTGGTGATGAAGACCGGCCGCATCATCGGGATGATGATGAACAGATAGGTCCGCCACATCGGAATGCCGTCGACCCGCGACGCCTTCCAGATGTCCTCGTCGATGCCCCGCAGGCCGGCCAGCATCAGGCACATGACCAGACCCGTGCCCTGCCACAGCGCGGCGATCAGGATGCCGTAGATGACGATGTCGGGATTGTAGAGCGGGTCAAAGGCGAAGCTGTCCCAGCCGAGCGAGCGCATGATCGACTGCACGCCGAATTCGGGATTGAGGATCCACTGCCACACCAGGCCGGTGACGATGAAGGACAGCGCGAAAGGATAGAGGAAGATCGTCCGGAAGGCGTTCTCGAAGCGGATCTTCTGGTCCATCAGGGCGGCCAGCAGAAAGCCGATCACCAGGCTGAAGATCAGCGACAGGATACCGTAGACGGCGAGATTCTGGATGGCCATCAGCCAGCGTGGGGCGGCCCACAGGCGCTCGTACTGGTCGAGACCGACGAAGGAAAGCCGCGGCAACAGCTTCGAATTGGTGAAGGAATAGAAGACGGTCCAGAGCGTTCCGCCGAGAAAGACGACGACGGCGGTCAGGATCATCGGGATGGAGGCAATCTTCGCATTGAGATTGCGCAGCAATTGGTTCGGCCGACCGGCGCGCACTTGGCCCGTCATGGGTCACTCCCTTTCTTCGCGATCCGCATTGGTGACTTGACCCGGCCTTCTAGAGCCGGGCCCGACACCCCTCCCCGCAATCTCCGGCCCCGCCCGAGGCGGGACCGGTGACTGCGGCCGGGAGGAATAGGATCAATCGGCGCTGGCGATGATGTCGGTGAAGCGCTTCTGCGCGTCTTCCGGCGTCATCGACGGCGTGGCGAAGAACTCGGAGAACAGGTCTTCCATCTGCTTCTGGCTGTCGGCGGAAAGCATCTGGTCGGTGCTGATCAGGACATTGCCCTTGGCGAGAATGTCGAGGCCCTTCTTCATGCAGTCATTGGCGGCTGCCAGGTCGACGTCGCCGCGGATCGGCAGCGAGCCCTTCTTCAGGTTGAAGGCGACCTGGGTCTCGGGGCTGACGAGCGTTGCGGCCAGAACTTCCTGGGCCTTGGACTTTTCCTCGTCCTTCAGCACGGGGAAGTAGAAGGCATCGCCGCCCGTGGTGATGATCTCGTTGACGCCGAGACCCGGAAGGCAGGTATAGTCCTTGCCGGCGACCTGGCCGGCCAGCTGGAATTCGCCCTGCGCCCAGTCGCCCATGATCTGGCCGCCGGCCTTGCCGGTGATGACCAGATTGGTCGCCTGGTTCCAGTCCTGAACATTGCTGCCCTTGGACATGCGGCGCGCATCGTCGGCCGCCTTGAACACCTTGGCGATCTCCGGGCCGGCCGCCACTTCCGCGTCCTTGTCCTGGAACACCTTGAGATAGGTGTCCTTGCCGCCGATGGCGATCATCAGGACCCCGAAGGCGCCATTGGCCTGCCACGGCTGGCCACCGACCGCGAGCGGCTGGATGCCGGCCTTCTCGAGCGCCGGAGCGGCCGCGACGAACTCGTCCCAGTTTTTCGGAATCGGCACGCCGGCCTTCTCGAAGGCGGCGTTGGAAAGCCACAGCCACTGCCAGGAGTGGATGTTGACCGGGGCGCAATAGATCTTGCCGTCGATGGTGCAGGAATCCAGCAGGCTGAGCGGCCGGATGAAGTCCTTCCACTTTTCCTTTTCGGCAACCGCGGTCAGGTCGCGCATGAGGCCGGACTGGGCCAGTTCCTCGGCCTGGCGGCCATGGTTGAACTGCGTGGCCCCCATCGGGTCGCCGCCGGTGATGCGGCTGACCATGATCGGCCGGGCCGTTCCACCCGAGCCGGCGATCGCGCCGTCGACCCATTTATTGCCGGTAGCGTCGAAGGCCTTGGCCAGTTCGGCGACCGCGGCCGCCTCGCCGCCCGAGGTCCACCAATGGGTGACCTCGAGGTCGGCTGCCTGGCTTACGGAAAACGGTAGTATTGCGCTTGCGGCCAAAGCTGCCGCGACGCTACGAAAATTCATGAGTGTCCTCCCTCACTGAAACGTTGCCGGAAAAACCTATTACAATCGATTTAAGGGCGCAACCTCCGCGATGTTAATTTTTTGTTACGCCGTCGCTTTCCACCCTAGGCAGCACGCAGGCGCAGCATGGCGCACCCCGAAAGCGGGTAGTGACAAACACTGGACAACCGCGTTTTGTCGTCATGTTTTCCACAATTTGCCGTGTTGCGGCACGTTTCGCCGTGCATTGCGGCATAATCCGGGGAAAGCGGGTCCATGGTCCAGGCTTTTTCCAGCGGTTCCCTCCATGCGTGCATGGCGACTGCAGGTGGCGGCAAATTTCGTCTCGACAAAGCTACTGTATCGTTACAGATTTGAATTGTTGTTCGTTGCGCATTGATCGTCCCGCCGCGTTTGCAGCCGGCGCGCGGGCAACTATAATGGCGGCTCAAGGGAAGCGGCGGGGACAGCATGAAACATGACAAGCCGCGGGACGGATCAGGTCCCGCGAAGGAAGGCAAGGAGCGTCCGACGCTCAAGACGATCGCTTTCATGACGGGACTGGGCATCACCACCGTGTCGCGCGCGCTGAAGGACGCGCCGGACATCGGCGCGGAAACCAAGGAGCGGGTACGCATGGTGGCGCGCCAGCTCGGTTACCAGCCGAACCGCGCCGGCGTGCGCCTGAGGACCGGCAAGACGAACGTGATCGCCCTGGTGCTCAGCATCGACGAGGAGATCATGGGCTTTTCCAGCCAGATGGTCTTCGGCATCTCGGAGGTTCTGTCCGGCACGCCATACCACATCGTCGTCACGCCGCATTCGCACAGCAAGGATCCGATGCAGCCGGTGCGCTACATCCTCGACACCGGCTCAGCCGACGGGGTGATCATTTCGCGCATCGAGCCGGACGACGCCCGGGTCCGGCTGCTTGCCGAGCAGAACATGCCCTTCGCCACCCATGGCCGCACCGATGCCGGGCTCGTGCATCCCTATCACGACTTCGACAACGAGGCCTATGCGCGCCAGGCGGTGCAGCGGCTGGTGGCGCGGGGCCGCAAGCGCATCGCGCTTCTGCAGCCGCCGAGCAAGCTCACCTACTACAGCCATACGCGCGCCGGCTTCCTGGCGGGCCTCCGCGAGTTCGGCGCCGAGGAAGTGCCGCTGTCGGTCAATATCGATACGCCGCTGGCGGAGATCCGCGACGCGGTCGAGGCGCTGATGCGCTCACCAAACGCGCCGGACGGCATCATCTGCTCATCGGGAAGTGCCGCCATCTCGGTCAATGCCGGGATCGAGGCCGCGGGAAGACGCGTCGGGCGTGACATCGACATGGTGTCGAAGCAGTCGGCGCCGATCCTCAACTGGATCCGGCCGGAGATCATCACGGCTTACGAAGACGTGCGCCTCGCCGGCCGTGAGCTCGCCAAGGCGGTGATCGCCAGCATCGACGGCGTGGCGCCCGACATGCTGCAGAGCATCAGCCAGCCGGTCTGGGAAGACTGAGCACGCGGCGGGTCGTGGCGGGGCTTTTTTCGCGAGATTCGACGCGTCGGTGTGCAATTCGACGCGTCGAGAGCATGCGCAGCGGGCGTGGCGAGAGCCCTCGTCTCCCCAGCGGGGAGAAGTGCCGAACGCCCCTTCGACAGGCTCAGGACGAGGCGATGAGGGGGCCGGGTGCGCAAGGTTTGATTGAGCTTCGCTCCCCCTCATCCGGCGCTACGCGCCACCTTCTCCCCGCTGGGGAGAAGAGGGTCTCTCGCCTCCGCGCCTCGTCTTTCAGCCGCCGCTGACGAAGCACTGCCGGTGTTAGTCCCAGTCTGGAGCTAGCATCCCAGCCCGGCCTCTTTGCCGTGATTGGCGAAGCTCAGCCGCCCGCGGCCCACGGGCCGTGGTGGATCGCAAGGCCGTCGGTGCGGTCGAAGCCGTGGGCGCCGAAGAAGTCGCGCTGGGCCTGGATGAGGTTGGCGGTGCCGCGGGCCTGGCGGTAGGCGTCGAAATAGGACAGCGCCGAGGACAGGGCCGGAACGGGAATGCCGGCGGTGGCGGCGGCCGAGACGATGCGGCGCAACGACGGCAGGCTTTCGGCTACCATGGCGGAGAAGGCCGGGGTGACGATCAGGTTGGCGACGTCAGGTTTTTCGGTGAAGGCCTTGGTGATCTCGTCGAGGAACTGCGAGCGAATGATGCAGCCGGCGCGCCAGATGCGGGCGATGGTCGGCATGGGGAGCGACCAGCCGAATTCGCGCGAGGCCTCCGCCATGACGGCAAAGCCCTGGGCATAGGCGCCGATCTTGGCGGCAAACAGCGCCAGCTCGAGATCCTTCAGCAGGGCCGCGCCATCCTCGAGCGGAAAGGCATAGGTCGGCGCACCGAACAGCGCCTCGGCCGCCTCGCGTTCGGCCTTCATCGACGACAGGCTGCGGGCGGCGACCGCCGCCTCGATCGCGGTTGCCGGCACGCCCATCTGTTGCGCCTCGATCACCGACCACTTGCCGGTGCCCTTCTGGCCGGCGCGGTCGACGATCATGTCGACCATGGATTTGCCCGTTTCCGGATCGGCGCTGGCGAGCACCTTTTCGGTGATCTCGATCAGGTAGGAATTGAGCCGGCCCCGGTTCCACTGGCCGAAGATCGCGCCGATCTCGCCGGCCGACTTGCCAAGCCCGTCGCGCAGCACGCCGTAGATCTCGGCGATCATCTGCATGTCGGCATATTCGATGCCGTTGTGGATGGTCTTGACGAAGTGGCCGGCCCCACCCTCGCCCAGCCAGGCGCAGCACGGATCGCCCTCGTAGCGGGCGGCGATCGAGGTCAGCACCTTCTCGACGCGGGCATAGGACTGCTGGGTGCCGCCGACCATGATCGACGGACCGTGGCGCGCACCCTCCTCGCCACCGGACACGCCCATGCCGATGAAGGTCAGGCCCGTATCCTTCAGTCGGTCGAAGCGGGCGATGGTGTCGCGGAAATTGGCATTGCCGGCATCGATGACGATGTCACCGCCGGACAGTAGCGGCTTCAGGGCGTCGATCTGCTGGTCGACCGCCTCACCGGCCTTGATCATGATGATGATCGGCCGCGGCGGGCGGATGGCGGCGACGAAGGCCTCGATGGTGTCGCAACCGATGATGGCGGGGGCGAGCGCCCCGGCCTCGGCGACGAATTCCGCGGTGCGCGAGGGCGTGCGGTTGAACACCGCGATGCGGCTGCCTTTTTCGGCGATGTTGAGGGCCAGGTTCGATCCCATGACCCCAAGACCGATCAGTCCGATTTCCGCAAGTTCCGCCATGTGTGCCTCTTTGCCTCGAATGGATAAGGAGCACTTTGTGGCATTCTGAAACGTTGCCGACAAGCCGCGAAAACTTGACCGCCATCAAAATTCGCTGAAGCGTTTCAGTTGCCCGGCTTGTCGTCGTCGTCGGAGAGCACCCGCCAGGCCGCGCCGTCCAGATCCTCGTACTGGCCGCTCTTCAGCGACCAGAGGAAGGCGAACAATCCGAGACCGCCGAGAAAAAGGGCGATCGGGATCAGGTAGATGAGCATGTTCATGAGGCGAGCCTGGCATCCGGCGCGACGAAACGGGCGGGCGCCACCGGCTGGCCGGAGCCGGCATCATCCTTGAGGGAAAGCCGGTTGAGACGCAGCGCATTGACGACGACGATGATCGACGAGGTCGACATGGCGACGGCGGCGATCAGCGGCGTCGCATAGCCGAGGATGGCGATCGGCACGGCGATGACGTTGTAGCCGATGGCGAGCGCGAAGTTCTCGCGGATCAGACGGCCGGCGCGGCGCGAGGCCTCGATGGCAAAGGCGACCGAATCGAGGTTCTGCCGCATGAAGACGAAATCCGCGGCCTGGCGGCCGACATCTGCGGCTGTGGCGGGCGCGATCGAGACATGGGCGGCGGCAAGCGCCGGCGCATCGTTGATGCCGTCGCCGACCATCAGCAGCTTGTGGCCCTCGGCCTCGACAGCGGCGCAGAATTCGGCCTTGTCACGGGGCGCGAGTTCGGCCTTCCAGTTGGCGATGCCGAGGCGCTGGGCGAGCGCGGCGACGACGCCGGCGCGGTCGCCCGACAGGATACCGACCGAGAAGCCCTCGCCCTTCAACAGCGCGATCGCCTTTTCGGCGCCCGGCCGCAGCGTGTCCTCGAAGCGGAAGGACTGAAGTTCGCGGCCGTCGAGCGACAGGACGACTTCGGAATAGGCATGCTCGCCGGTCTCGACGGTACCGTCCGCGCAGGCGAATTTGCGGCTGCCGAGGCGATAGACGCCTTCGGCGGCCTCGGCCTCGATGCCGGCGCCGGGGATTTCCCTGACGGCGTCGATCATGCGGGGCGCCACGCCTGCGGCACGCCACAGGGCCTGCGACAGCGGATGGCGCGAATGCCGGGCAAGGCCCGCGGCAACGGCGAAGGCCTTGGCATCGATCGCCGCGGCATCGACGAGACGCGGCCGGCCGAGCGTCAGCGTGCCGGTCTTGTCGAAGGCGACCGAATCGATCTCGGCCAGCCGCTCCATGGCGGAACCGTCCTTGACCATGATGCCGGCCTTGAACAGGCGGCCGGCCGCCACGACCTGGACCACCGGCACGGCAAGGCCGAGCGCGCAGGGGCAGGTGATGATCAGAACTGCCACCGCCACCAGCAGCGCATGCTTCCAGTCGCCGTCGTAGAAGCCCCAGCCGAAGAAGGTCAAAAGCGCGGTCAGATGCACGGCCGGCGCATAGAATTGTGCCGCGCGGTCGGCGATGCGGCGATAACGCGCGCGTCCGCCTTCGGCCGCTTCCATCAGGTTGATGACTTCGGCGAGGAAGGAGTTCCTGGCCGTCGCGGTCGCCTCGATCACCAGCGAACCGGTGAGGCTGAGCGTGCCCGCCTGCACGACGTCGCCGGTGGCGACCTGTTGCGGCGCGCTTTCGCCGTTGATGATCGACACGTCCATATCGCTGGCGCCGGTGACGATCAGGCCATCGACCGGAATGCGGTCGCCGGCGGCCACCGCCACCTGATCACCGACACGCACGTCGTCCAGCGGGCGATATTCGCGCGACCCGTCCGCGCCGACGACCATGGCGCCGCGCGGCGAGAGACGCGCAAGACCGCTGATGGCCGAGCGGGCGCGATCGCGCATGACGTGGTCGAGCGTGCGGCCGATCAGCAGGAAGAACAGAAGCGACGCGGTCGCGTCGAAATAGGCATGTTCGCCGTGGTGGATCGTCTCCCACAGCGAGATGAAATAGGACAGGGAAATGCCGATGGCGATCGGCACATCCATGTTGCTGCGGCCGTGCTTCAGGGCGTTCCAGGCGGACTGGTAGAAGAACCGTCCGGCATAGATCAGCGCCGGAGCGGCGATCATCGCCGAAATCCAGTGGAACATGTCGCGCGTCGAGGCGTCGGCGCCGGACCAGATGGAGACCGAAAGCAGCATGATATTGGTTGCCGCGAAGCCGGAGACGGCGACGGCACGGATCAGCTGGTTGCGCAGCGAATCGGAGGCTTCCTCGGCTGCGGTGAAGAGATGCGATTCATAGCCGGTCGCGGCGATCGCCCGGGCGAACTCGACCGGGTCGGTCTCGATATCGCCGATCCTGTCCTTCCAGACGACCGAGACGCGCTTGGTCGACAGATTGACCCTTGCGCGCTCCACTTCCGGCCGGGCGCGCAGCGCCCGCTCGATCGTGCTGATGCAGGTGCCGCAATGCACGGCGGGCACGCTGAGGTCGGTCTGTAGCAGGCCCTCCCCCAGATCCCGGCTGGCGAGCCTCAGCTCTTCCGCTGTCGGAAGCGCATGGCCCGCACGCTCGATGTCGAGCGCGCCTTCGGTTCCCGCCGCGCAGCAGCTCATTTCGCCTCTCCGATCACCGCGATGCGGTTCGCTTCGTGCATGATGGTCTGGCCATCCTTGACGGCCATGACCTCGACGATCCAGTGACCGTGCAGCACTTCGTGCGAGGCCTCGTAGAGGCCGGCGCCGGCGGGCAGCAGTTCGGTGACGAAGTCCTGATGCTCGCCGACCGGCCGCTTGAAGTGGGCGGTCACCTTGTCGGCGATCACCGGTTCGTCGCCCGGCAACGTGAGCGCATAGTGGATGCGATCACCCTTGACCTCGAGCTTGCCCTTGATGCCGGTCGCCAGCATGGAGCGGATTCCGGCGGCCTTGCCGTTGAACTCCTGGCTGGCGACGTAGGTGTTCTTCACCACCAGCCCGCTCCATGTCGAGGTGGCGAAATAGGCCATGGTGAGATTGACGGTGATGATGGTGCCGAAGAACAGCAGCATCGCCCCCATCATGTGCCAGCCGGTAAAGACGAAGGACGGCTTCTCGCTCTGTGTGGTCATTTTTTCGCTCCCGGGCCGAAGAAGACGGCGTCATAAGTGTCGCGTTCGTCGCCGCCTTCATCCTTGATGACGAATTCGAAGTCTTCCGACTTATGCTCCAGACGACCGCCCGGCAGCGTGACGAAGACCTTGAGGGTCGTCGCCTCGTCGGGACCGGCCGCGACGGAGAACGTGCGCACTGCCGTTTCGTTCTGACCGTTCACCTTCATCGTCGCATCCGGAAGACCATCGAGCGACACGCTGATATTGCGCGGTTGCGGGATCATGTTCAAGATGCGCACGGTGTAACCGTTGCGGATCGAGCCGTCGGATTCCATGACGAATTGCGGATTGCGGTCGTGCAGCACGTTGACCTCGAGACGGTCGCGGCTCAGCAGCGCCACCAGCAGGCCGACACCGACCGCCGCCCAGACGCCCATGTAGAGCAGCGTGCGCGGGCGGAAGATGATCCTCCAGTCGAAATGGCGGATCGAGTCGATGAACTTGCCGTCGGCATCGCGCACCTTGCGCGGATCGATCGGGGTCGCGCCATTGCCAGTGGCAAGCGCCATGTTGCCCTGGTACTCGTCGAGCGTCGCATAGGCGATCAGGCCGCGCGGCTTGCCGATCTTGTCCATGACGCCGTCGCAGGCGTCGATGCACAGTGCGCAGGTGATGCATTCGAGCTGCTGGCCGTCGCGGATGTCGATGCCCATCGGACAGACGGCGACGCAGGCATTGCAGTCGACGCAATCGCCGACCGACTCGCCGGCGGCCGCAGCCTTCTTGGCATGGCGGGTGCGGGGCTCGCCGCGCCAGTCGTTATAGGTCACAACCAGCGAATTTTCGTCGAGCATGGCAGCCTGGATGCGCGGCCAGGGGCACATGTAGATGCAGACCTGTTCGCGCATGATGCCGCCGAAGACATAGGTCGTCGCGGTGAGGACGGCGACAGTGATGTAGGCGACCGGCGCCGCATAACCGGTGGCAAAATCCACGGCCAAGGTCGGCGCATCGGCGAAGTAGAAGATCCAGGCACCGCCGGTCGCCACCGCGATCGCCAGCCAGATCGCGTGCTTGACCACACGCTTCCAGATCTTGTCGAAGGTCCAGGGTGCGCTTTCCAGCTTCATGCGGGCGTTTCGATCGCCTTCGATCGCCCGCTCGACGACCAGGAAGAGGTCGACCCAGACGGTCTGGGGACAGGTATAGCCGCACCAGGCACGCCCGACCGCGGAGGTGATGAGGAAGAGGCCGAAACCGGCCATGACGAGCAGGCCGGCGACGAAGAAGAATTCCTGCGGCCAGATTTCGATGAAGAAGAAGTAGAACCGGCGGTGCGCGAGGTCGATCAGCACGGCCTGGTCGGGAGCGAATTCGCCACGGTCCCAGCGCAGCCAGGGCGTCAGGTAATAGATGCCGAGGGTGACGAGCATGACCAGCCACTTGAACTGGCGGAAGCGGCCCTCTGCCCTTTTCGGGAAGATCTTCTTGCGTGCTTCGTAGAGGGGGCGCCGGAGCTTTGCCGACATGACCGGCTCCGCCTCGTGGCGTTCGACTTCGACGGGCTCGGCCGCCGCTCCTTTGTCAGCATGCAGATTCATTTCAGGACCTCTTCGTTTAGCGCTTCTTCTCCCATTTGGCACCATATCTCGCCTTGACTTATATCAAGCAGCGGCGAAGCGTCGCAATGCATAGGAAAGGCGCTATATCGGGCCGGGTGCGGCGATTTTGCGCAGGGGGACGGCCTCTCCGGCGAACCATGCGGCGAGTCTGACGCAAAAGCCGGCCGAAGCAAGAAAAAACCACGCCCGAGGGCGTGGTTTCGGTTTGGATCGATCGGCCGGCGGCAGCGCGTCTGAACGCTCCCGCCGAACCGGAACCGGCTTACTCGCCGCCACCCAGCGAGTGGACGTAGATGGCGAGCTGCTTGACGGTCGTTTCGCCAAGGCGTGCATTCCAGGCCGGCATCACGCCGTGCTTGGGACGCGAGACCTGCTCGACGATACCGGCCTCGTCGCTGACCTTCAGCCAGATGGCGTCCGTCAGGTTCGGGGCACCGAAGTCGCGTCCGCCCTTGGCATCTTCGCCATGGCAGGCAGCGCAGTTTTCGGCGAACACGGTCTTGCCAGGCTCAACCATGGCGGCATCGGCCGGCGTGCCGGTTAGGCTGACGACATAGGCAGCGACCTGCTTGATCTGCTCGGCATCGAGAATGTCGGCAAAGGCCGGCATCTCGGAGACGCGGGTATCGGGATCGCTCTCGTAGCGAATGCCGTGGGCCAGCGTGGTGTTGATCGTTTCCAGATCGCCACCCCAGAGCCAGTCGTCGTCGTTGAGGTTCGGATAGCCCATGCCACCGGCTGCACCCGAGCCGTGGCACGGCGAGCAGTTGACCTTGAAGGCTGCCGCGCCACCGGCGACGGCGAACTGTGCCAGATCCTTGTCTGCGACGATATCGGCGAGCGGCATTGCGGCGATCTTGTCCAGATAGACCGCCTGTGCCGACTTTGCCGCAACCATTTCCTCGGCCAGGGCCGAGCGGTTGGTCGTGTTCAGCAAGCCCTTGGTATTGGTCGTCAGGAGCGGCCAAGCCGGGTAGAACACGGTATAGCCGATAGCCCAGATGATGGTCAGGTAGAAGGTCCAGACCCACCAACGCGGCATCGGATTATTGAGCTCGCGGATACCATCCCAAACGTGGCCTGTGGTTTCGACGCCGCTGATTTTATCGATTTCTTTCTCAGACATCTCTTAGTCCTCCTTGAGAGGGATGCTTGCCGCGTCGTCAGCAACTTTCTTGCCGCCGGGCCGGAAGGTGAAGACGACAACGCCGACGAAAAACAGGGTCATGGCGAGCAAGCCCCAGCTGTCCGCGAAGTGGCGCATAGCCGTGTAGGTTTCCATGTGCCTCTCCTCACCGATAGCCGGTTGCGTCATCATAGGTGGTGAAGTCGACGAGCGTGCCGAGCATCTGGAGATAGGCGATGAGTGCGTCCATCTCCGTCAGTTCGGCCGCATTGCCGTCGAAGTTACCGACCTTGGCCTTCGGATAGCGGGCCAGCAGAGCTGTCGTATCCGCGTTCGGATCCGCCTGGGCCGCGAGATCGGCTTCGGCGTTTGCGATCATGTCTTCCGTGTAGGGAACACCCACGACCGTATTGGTCTGCAGATGGGCCGTGACATTGGCGACCTTGAGCGGCGTCGTCTTGAGGAACGAGTAGCTCGGCATGATCGATTCCGGAACGACGTCACGCGGTTCGGTCAGGTGCTGGACGTGCCATTCGTTGGAATAGCGGTCGCCCACGCGGGCCAGATCCGGACCGGTACGCTTGGAACCCCACTGGAAC
>CALRRQ020000055.1:0-26362 GCA_943370615.1 Rhizobium sp. Q54 | reverse complement strand
CGCCCATGCGCACGGACATGGCCACGGTGACGAGCACGGCCACGGTCATGGTCTTGGTCACAGTCACGGCCATGACCACGATCATGCCGGCGGCCATTCGCACGATCACGGCCACCATCACGCTCCGTACCCACATGCCGACCATCCGCTCGGCCCGAAATCGATGCAGAAGAAGAAGTGATGGCGGTCTTGGCGCAATCAGGGCAGGGCGCTTGCCCCTCATCCCCCTGCCGGGACCTTCTCCCCGCAAGCGGGGAGAAGGCAAACGTGGCACTGTCTGCGCCTCACGGTCCTTCTCCCCGCTTGCGGGGAGAAGGTGGCGGCAGCCGGATGAGGGGCGATCCGTGACCACCCCGCTCGACTACATCCGCGATCCCGCCGAGATCTATCGCCAGTCCTTCGAGACGATCCGCGGCGAAGCGGATCTGTCGCGGTTTTCCGGCGGCATGGAGAAACTGGCGATCCGCCTGATCCATGCCTGCGGCATGACCGATCTGACCGATGACATCGCCTTTTCCGTCGGCGCCTTCGAGGCCGGATCGGCAGCGCTGGCCAAAGGCGCGGCGGTGCTGTGCGATGTGGAAATGGTCCGCCACGGCATCATCCGCCGCCTGTTGCCGGCGGAGAACGAGGTGATCTGCCTGCTCAACGACGCGCGGGTGCGCCCCAAGGCCGAGGTGATCGGCAATACTCGTTCGGCCGCCCAGGTCGATCTGTGGGACGCGCATCTGGCCGGCGCCGTGGTCGCGATCGGCAACGCGCCGACCGCGCTGTTCCGCCTGCTGGAGCGGCTTGACGCCGGCGCGCCGAAGCCGGCGCTGATCCTCGGTTTGCCGGTCGGTTTCGTCGGCGCCGCCGAAAGCAAGGACGCCCTGATCGCCGACAGTCGCGGAATACCCTTCATCGCCGTTCGCGGCCGGCGAGGGGGCTCGGCCATGGCGTCCGCCGCCGTCAACGCTCTCGCCGGGGGGCTTGGCGCCAATGACTGACAGAACGGCCGAAATGGCCCCCTGGCTCACCATCATCGGGATTGGCGACAACGGACTGGCCAGCCTGACCCCGCAAGCCCAGGCGCTGCTCTGGCAGACGGAGACGATCGTGCTCGGCGAGCGGCTGGACAGCGTGCTGGAAGGCGCGCATCTGCCGGGCCTGAAGCGCATCCTCACCTGGAGCGCCGGCTTCCGCGAGACGCTCAGCGAAGTGCTGCGCCTGCGCGGCACGCCCGTCACCATCCTCGCCACCGGCGACCCCATGCATTTCGGCATCGGCGCGACGCTGAGGCGCTATGTATCCGTCGAGGAAATGCTGATCCTGCCGTCGCCCTCTGCCTTTTCGCTGGCGGCCGCGCGGCTCGGCTGGCCGCTGCAGTCGGTGGCGCAGATCTCGCTCCATGGCCGCCCGCTCACCCATCTGAACCGCCATCTTCTGCCGCGCGCCCGTATCCTGGCGCTGACCTCCGATGCCTCGACCGTCATTGCCGCCGCCGCCCTTCTGGTGAAGCGCGGTTTCGGCGCCTCGATGCTGTCCGTGCTCGAGCACATGGGCGGCGATGCCGAGCGGATCACCGTGATGACCGCGCAGCAGATGCTGGAAAATACGCCGCCGCTGTCCGACTTCAACACGCTGGCAATCGACTGCGCCTCCGAATCGCCGTTGCTTTCGCCTGTGCCTGGCCTGCCGGACGAAGCCTTCCGCCATGACGGACAGTTGACCAAGCGCGAAATCCGCGCCGTCACCCTGTCGCAGCTGCAGCCCTTTCCCAATGCCCTGCTCTGGGACGTCGGCGCCGGCAGCGGCTCGATCGGCATCGAATGGATGCGCACCGGCATGGGCACACGCGCCATCGCCATCGAAGGCAAGGCCGAGCGCATCGCCATGATCCGCGCCAATGCCGATGCGCTCGGCGTGCCGGATCTGGAGATCGTCGAGGGCGAAGCACCACAGGCGCTGGACGGCCTCGATCCTCCTGACGTCGTCTTTATCGGTGGCGGGATCAATCACGAAGGCCTGTTCGAGGCCTGCTGGGAAGCCCTGGCGCCGGGCGGCCAACTGGTCGCCAACGCCGTGACGATCGAAGGCGAGGCGCGCCTTGCCGACCTGCGCGGCGCCTTCGGCGGCGAACTGATCCGCCTCTCGGTCGCCCGCGCCGCCCCGGTCGGCCGCTATTGCGGCTGGAAGTCGCTGATGCCCGTGACCATCTGGTCGGTGACGAAGGGTGGGGGCGAATGAGCGTTTTGGGGTTTCAAGGCCCCCTCTGGCCTGCCGGCTATCTCCCCCACAAGGGGGGAGAGACCCGTGCCGCCAGCGCTCCGCCCGTGCGCCGGTCTCTCCGCACGAGCACTGCTTTCCGGACGTTGCCTGACCCTCTGAAGGCGCGAGCGGTGCCGCTTGTCTGTCTCCCCCCTTGTGGGGGAGATGCCCGGCAGGGCAGAGGGGGTGTTTTTCAGAAGAGCGAGGGGCGATCCTCATGACCGGCAAACTCTACGGCCTCGGCCTTGGCCCCGGCGACCCCGAACTGATCACGCTGAAGGCCCACCGCATCCTCGGTGCGGCCCCGATCGTCGCCTATCCGGCGCCCGATAACGGCCCGAGTTTCGCCCGCCAGATCGCCGCCGCTTACCTCAGTTTCCACCAGGTGGAGGTGCCGATCGTCGTGCCCATGCGCGTCGAGCGGTTTCCGGCGCAGGAGATCTACGACGAAGCCGCCGGGACCCTGTCGCGCCATCTCGATGCCGGCCTCGACGTTGCCGTGCTCTGCGAGGGAGATCCCTTCTTCTACGGCTCCTTCATGTACCTGTTCGAGCGCCTGTCCGACCGCTACGAGACCGAGATCGTCCCCGGCGTCTCGTCGATGATGGCCGCCGCTGCCGCTCTTGGGCGACCGCTGGCAGCGCGCAACGACGTGCTGTCCGTCGTGCCGGGACCGCTCGACGACGAGACGCTGAGGAGCCGGATCGACGCGGCCGGTGCCGTCGCCATCATCAAGGTCGGGCGCCACTTCCACCGCATCCGCGCGCTGATCGACGACATGGGGCTGACCGCCTGCGCCGGCTATGTCGAACGCGTCAGCCTGCCCGAACAGCGCGTGCTGCCGCTGTCCGCCGTGGCGGAAGACGTCGCGCCCTATTTCTCGATGATCCTGATCTACAAGGGCGGGGAGGGCTGGAATGCATCGCTTGCCGCCGCAACGGCCCGCCATAACGGAATGAACCCATGACTCTCGCATCAGAACCCGCCGTCGTCATCCTGTCCGAGGCGAGCCATGCGCTCGGCCGCAGGATTGCCGATACGATCGGCGGAAAACTCCACGGCGCCCGCGCCCGCACCGCGCATGTCGACGTCGCCTTCGACGAGACAAGGGTCCATCTGACGGCGCTCTTCTCTGCCGGCCGGCCGATCGTCGCGGTAATGGCTTCCGGCGCCCTGATCCGCATGCTGGCGCCGCTTCTTGCCGACAAGCACACGGAACCGGCCGTCGTCGCCGTCTCTGACGATGGCGCCTCGGTCGTCCCGCTGCTCGGCGGCCACCACGGCGCCAATGATCTTGCCCGCACCATCGCCACCGCCCTCGATGCCCATGCCGCGGTGACCACCGCCGGCGACGTGAAATTCGGCATCGCCCTCGACCAGCCGCCTGGGGACTATGTGCTCGCCAATCCGGCCGACGCCAAGGCCGTGATGGCGGAACTGGTGGCCGGGGCGAAGGCGCAGCTCGTTATTTCCTCTCCCCAGCGGGGAGAGGGGGGCGCGATAGCGCCGGGTGAGGGGGCGGCACCCGAGAAGGCCGGCCCTTCGGCCCGCTCATCCGGTCCTTCGGACCACCGTCTCCCCGCTGGGGCGAAGGGAAGCGTGCCGCTCGCCGCCTGGCTCGCCGCCTCCCACATCCCCTTCGCCGCGGACGGCACGGTGACGCTGACGGTCACCGACCGCCCGAAACACGCCGGTCCGCTCGAGCTGGTCTACCATCCGAAGACGCTGGTGCTTGGCATGGGCTGCGAACGCCATGCGTCGAGCGAAGAGGCGATCGCGCTCGCCGAACAGGCTTTGGCGGACGGCGATCTCGCCTGGCAGAGCCTCGCCGCCGTCGCCTCGATCGACGTGAAGGCCGATGAAACCGCAATCCACGACGTCGCCGCCCATTTCGGCGTGCCGGCCCGCTTCTTCCCCGCCGCGCGGCTGGAAGAGGAGGCGCCACGGCTGCAGAACCCGTCGGAGGTCGTCTTTGCCGAGGTCGGCTGCCATGGCGTCGCCGAAGGCGCGGCGCTCGCCGGCGTCGGCCCGTCCGGCGACCTCGTCTTCCCGAAGATCAAGTCGAAGGGCGTCACCGCCGCGATCGCCCAGAGCGCCGCGACGGTCGATCCGGAGGCGATCGGCCGAGCGCGTGGCACCCTCTACGTCGTCGGCATCGGTCCCGGCGCCGACCAGTGGCGCTCGCCGGAAGTCTCGGCCATGGTCATGGCCTCCACCGACCTCGTCGGCTATTCGCTCTATCTCGACCTGCTCGGCCCGCTCGCCAGCGGAAAGACGCGCCACGACTTCGACCTCGGCAAGGAGGAGGCACGCGTCGTGCATGCCATGGAACTGGCAGGCGAGGGCAAGACCGTGGCGCTCGTCTGTTCCGGCGATGCCGGCATCTATGCCATGGCGACGCTGGTGTTCGAACTGTTCGACAAGGGCGGCATCTCGGACGCGGCGTCGCGCATCGAGGTGCAGGTCTCGCCGGGCATTTCGGCGCTGCAGGCGGCTGCTGCCCGTATCGGCGCACCGCTCGGCCACGACTTCTGCACCATTTCGCTCTCCGACCTGCTGACCCCCTGGGAGCACATCCAGCGGCGGGTGAAGGCGGCGGGCGAGGGCGACTTCGTCATCGCCTTCTACAATCCGGTATCGATGAAGCGCCGCACCCAGCTGGCCTATGCCCGCAACAAGCTGCTCGAATACCGCCCGGCCTCGACCCCGGTCATCCTCGCCACCAATCTCGGCCGCCCCGGCGAGCACGTGAGCACGGTTCCGCTCGGTGATCTCAATGTCGACGACGTCGACATGCTGACGGTGGTGGTCGTCGGTTCGTCGGAAAGCCGCACGGTCACGACCGGCGACGGCAAGACCTGGGTCTACACCCCGCGCGGCTATTCGGGGAAGGCGGAGAGCGGGATGAAGGCATGAGACGCATGCTGACCCTCACGTCCGTGCAGATGGTACCCCCCTCTGGCCTGCCGGCCATCTCCCCCTCAAGGGGGGAGATCGGAATTCGGTTGCCGTCATCTGCGATGGCGGGCGGACTTCAGAGGAAGGCCTTCCAGTTGATTCCAACGTCGGCCGGGGAGCGCGTTTCGTGCCCCGCGCCGATCTCCCCCCTTGAGGGGGAGATGCCCGGCAGGGCAGAGGGGGGTAACGCTCCCGCAGGTGTAAGGAGAGCAGCATGACCGTCTATTTCATCGGTGCCGGTCCCGGCGCCCCGGATCTCATCACCGTGCGCGGCCTGAGGCTCATCGAGCGTTGCCCGGTCTGTCTTTATGCCGGCTCGCTGGTGCCGGAAGAGATCGTGCAGGCGGCGCCCGAGGGTGCGATCGTCATGGACACCGCGCCGATGCACCTCGACGCGATCGTCGCCGAGATGAAAGCCGCCCATGCCCGCGGCGAGGATGTCGCGCGTGTGCATTCCGGTGACCCGTCGATCTATGGCGCGATCGCCGAGCAGATGCGAAGGCTCGATGCGCTGAACATCCCTTACGACGTCGTGCCGGGTGTGCCGGCCTTCGCCGCCACCGCCGCACGGCTGAAGACTGAGTTGACGCTCCCCGAGATCGCCCAGACGGTGATCGTCACGCGTACCGAGATGAAGGCATCGTCGATGCCGGAATTCGAGACGCTGGAGATCCTCGGCAAGTCGCGGGCGACGCTCGCCATCCACCTGTCGATCCGCAACCTCACCCATATCCGCGATACGCTGACGCCCTATTACGGCGAGGACTGCCCGGTGATCATCGCCTATCGCTCGACCTGGCCGGACGAACTTCTGATCCGCACCACGCTGAGGGACATGGCCGAGGAGGTGCGCAAGGCGAAGATCACCCGCACCGCCCTCATCATGGTCGGCAAGGTCTTCGGCCATGTCGAATTCCGCGACAGCGACCTCTACAATTCCGAATTCTCCCACGTGTTGCGCAATGTGGGAAAGAAGAAGAAAAAGGCGGAGGTGTAAGCCGGGGGCGGGTGATGGAAGCTTGGGAATTCGAGGCAGATCTCTTCGAATACAGCGGCAAGGGCTCCTGGCATTTCGTCACCCTGCCGGCGGATGTCGCCTTTGCCATCCGCTGCGCCACCGAAAGCAGCCGGTCGGGATGGGGCATGGTGGCGGTGACGGCGGAAATCGCCGGCGTCGGATTCCGCACCTCGCTCTTTCCCGAAAAGGCGTCGTCGAGCTATCTTCTGCCGGTCAAGGCCGCCGTCCGCAAGGCGGCACGACTGAAGGCCGGCGACCGCCTCAAGGTCAGGATCGCCCTCCTGCCGTGAGTTGCGACCCGATTCTCGCCGCTGCACGCCATTGTTCTTTCACGCCCGGGCGCTATCGTTACAGCATGAAAGAGGGAGATTCCGATGACGTTGGACGGTGATGTGACGGGCGGCGGCTGCCGTTGCGGAAAGGTGCAGCTGAAGGTGAGGGGCCGGCCGGTCATCACCATGGCCTGCCACTGCACCGGCTGCCAGAAGATGACCGCGAGCGCCTTTTCGCTGAGTTCGCTCTATCCGGAAGACAATGTCGAGGTGAGCGGCCTCGAGCCGGTGATCGGCGGCCTGCATGGGGATCTCAGGCATTTCTTCTGCCCGCATTGCCTGAGCTGGATTTTCACCCGCTTCGACGCCATGGGGCCGTTCGTCAATGTGCGCTCGACCATGCTCGACGATGCCGCCGGCTTCACCCCCTTCATCGAAACCTGCACCAGCGAGAAACTGCCCTGGGTCCAGACGCCGGCGCGGCACAGCTATCCGCAGTTTCCGCCGATGGAGGACTTCCCGCGCCTGATGGGCGAGTTCGCCGAAACCGGCGCCCGATAGCTTGGCCATCCGGCGGCACATGCGCTAAGACAGGCGCTTCGTTTTTCATCGCAACAGCATTCCGGCGGTCACATGCACAAGGTCATTTTCGATACGGATCCCGGCGTCGACGACGCCATGGCGCTGCTCTTCCTCCACCATCATCGCGAGATCGATCTGATCGGCATCACAACCGTCTTCGGCAATGCGTCGATCGAGACGACTACGCGCAATGCGCTGTTCCTCAAGCGCGAGTGGAAGATCGCCGCCCCGGTGGCCCGCGGTGCCGGCGAGACCTTCATTCCGCACCGGGTCAGCCACGAGCCGCCGAAATTCATCCATGGCGACGACGGGCTTGGCAATATCGGCGTTCCCGACGTCATCGACCTGCCGCTCGATCCGCGCCCGGCCCATCGTTTCATCGTCGAGACGATCCGCGCCAATCCGGGCGAGGTGACGCTTGTCGCCGTCGGCCGCATGACCAATCTCGCCAATGCGCTGAAGGAGGATCCGGGCATCGTTGAACTGGTCAAGGAAGTCGTCATCATGGGCGGCGCCTTCGACGTCAACGGCAATGTCACGCCGGCGGCCGAGGCCAATATCCACGGCGATCCGGAAGCCGCCGACATGGTCTTCACCGCCAACTGGCCGGTGGTGATCGTCGGCCTCGACGTCACGACGCAGACGGTCATGACCCGCCAGCAGCTCGCCGACATCCGCGATGCGGCCGGCACCAGCCGCGCCCGCCTGCTGTTCGACCTGTCGCAGTTCTACATCAAGTTCTACGAGAGCCGCGTGCCTGATGGCATGGTCGTGCATGACAGCTGCGCCTGCGCCTATGTCGTGGCACCCCATTTGTTCAAAACGCGCTCCGGTTCGGTCCGCGTGGTCTGCGGCGGCATCGCCGACGGCCAGACCATCCAGAAGCCGGACTATATGGGCTTTGGCCCGAGCGTCTGGGATCACCTGCCGAGCCAGAAGATCTGCACCGGCATCGATCCGGACGGCGTGCTGTCGCTGATCCACGACACGATCGTTTCGGTCAAGGAAGACTGATCAGCGGCCGACCATCACCACCGGCAACCCCATCTCCCGGGCCGCGACGATCTTGCCGTAGCCGGATGCGCCGCCGGAATTGCGGCAGACGAGATGGGTGATGCCGTGGGCGGCAAACAACTCGGCCTCGTGCGCCGGGTCGGCCGATGGCTTGCCGAGGATCAGCACAGGGTCGGCGAACGGCAGCGGTTCGGCCGGCGCGTCGACCATGCGGATGACGAAGCGGCAGTCGCTCCGGGCGGCAAAGGCATCGAGATATTGCCGGCCGAGCGCCAGGAACACGGTCGCACCGGCCGGCAAGACCTGCGCCGCCTCTTCGAGCGAGGAAACCTCCTGCCATCGGTCGCCGCGCTGGCGTTCCCAGCCGGGGCGAACCAGATGCTCGAGCGTGATCCCCGTTTCCGCCGCCGCCTGGATGGCGTTTTCCGAGATGCGCCGGGCAAAGGGGTGGGTGGCATCGATGAGCCGCGTCACGCCGTTGTCGCGGATATAGGCGGCCAAGCCCGCCGCGCCGCCGAACCCGCCGATGCGCACCTCGCCGGGCGGAAGCACCGGATGGGCAGTGCGTCCCGCCAGCGAGGTGACGACCGTGACGTCGCCGCGGGCGACGAGTTGTTCCGCAAGGGCCGTCGCTTCGGCCGTGCCGCCGAGGATCAGCACTTTCGGCCTGGTTTCAGGCGGCACGGGCAATGATCTTCCCCTTGCGGTCGGTGACGATCACGTCGACCTCGACCGGAGCGCCGCGCAAGGTATCGACCGCAGTCGCGCGCGCGGCGCGGGCAACCGCGGCGGCGACGTCTATTTCATTTTCGTTTGCTAATTCAAGTATTTCTAAAGCAGTGTTCGCGTGAAGCATTCGTTCCCGAATGGGCTGGGCGAGCACGGCCCCGTCGATCAGCGACAGGAGCGCTTCATTGTCCACCTGGCTGCGGGAGGAGTGCAGGTCGAGTGCCCCTTGCGCCAGTTTTGCCATCTTGGCGAACCCGCCGGCAATGGTCAGCTTCGGCACGGGATGCACCCTTAGGTATTTCAGCAGGCCGCCGGCGAAGTCGCCCATGTCGAGCAGTGCGCCGTCCGGCAGGTCGTGGAAGGCCTGGGCGGCCTTCTCCGAGGTCGATCCCGTTGCGCCGAGCACATGCTGCATGCCCTCGGCGCGGGCGACGTCGATGCCGCGGTGGATCGAATGGATCCAGGCGGCGCAGGAGAAGGGATGCACGACGCCGGTGGTGCCCAGCACCGAGAGCCCGCCGACGATGCCGAGGCGCGGGTTCCAGGTCTTTTTGGCGATTTTGTCTCCGCCGGGGATCGACACGGTGATCTCGACATCGGCCGGCAGCCCATGGGCGGCGCAGAGCGCCTCGACCTCGGCCGTCATCATCGCGCGCGGAACCGGATTGATCGCGGGTTCGCCGACCGGAATGGGCAGTCCCGGTCGGGTCACCGTGCCGACACCGTCGCCGGCGGCAAAGCGGATACCGTTTCCGGGCGCAAGCGGACGGACGGAGGCGATTACGGTTGCCCCATGCGTCACATCCGGATCATCGCCGGCATCCTTGACGATGCCGGCCATTGCATAGCCGTCGCCCAAGGCCTCGAGCGCAAGCGCGAAGGCCGGCTCTTCGCCGCGCGGCAGGCGGATCGTGACGGGATCCGGGAAGTCGCCGGTGATCAATGCCGTCAGCGCCGCCTTGGTGGCCGCCGTCGCGCAGGCGCCGGTCGTCCAGCCGGTTCTCAGCGGACCTTCGGGCCTGGCGATGCGGCCATCGCCGGCTGCGGGCGTGGCGGTTTCATTGGGTTGGCTCATGGTCCCGTTATAGGCGAGCGCGAGGCCATCCGGAAGCGCCGTCAGCGGCCTTCGCGATTGCAATTTCGCCATGCGGAGCCTAGAGCATGTCCATGAGTTTCGATCCCTTTTCCAAGCTTGCGACGATCATGCCCGGCCATGTCTGGCTGGCGGGTGCGGGCCCGGGCGATCCGGGCCTGCTGACCCTGCTTGCCGCCAAGGCGCTCACAGAGGCGGACGTGATCGTGCACGATGCGCTGGTCAATGACGAATGCCTGAAGCTCGCCCGGCCCGGCGCGCTTCTCGAATATGCTGGCAAGCGCGGCGGCAAGCCCTCGGCCAAGCAGCGCGATATTTCGCTGCGCCTGGTCGAACTCGCCAAGGCCGGCCACAGGGTGCTGCGCCTCAAGGGCGGTGATCCCTTCGTCTTCGGACGCGGCGGCGAGGAAGCCCTGACCCTGATCGACCATGGCGTGCCCTTCCGCATCGTGCCCGGCATCACCGCCGGGATCGGCGGGCTTGCCTATGCCGGCATCCCGGTGACCCACCGCGAGATCAATCACGCCGTTACGTTCCTCACCGGCCATGACTCGTCCGGCGTCGTGCCAGACCGCATCGACTGGGAAGCCATTGGCCGCGGATCGCCGGTGATCGTCATGTATATGGCGATGAAGCATATCGCCACGATCAGCGCCAACCTGATCGCCGCCGGCCGCTCGCCCGACGAGCCCGTCGCCTTCGTCTGCGATGCCGCGACGGCCTCGCAAAAGGTGCTGGAAACCACGCTCGGCCGGGCGGAAGCCGACGTGCTCGCCTCCGGGCTCGAACCGCCGGCCATCGTCGTCGTCGGCGAGGTGGTGCGGCTCCGTCCTTCGCTCGACTGGCTGGGGGCGCTCTCCGGCCGCAAGCTGCTGCCCGATCCATTCGCCTCCGGCGCCAAGAAGGACAGTGCATGAGCGGTCTGCTGATCGCAGCGCCGTCCTCCGGCTCCGGCAAGACGACCGTAACGCTCGGCCTGCTGCGGGCGCTGAAGAAGCGCGGCGTGGCGATTGCGCCCGGCAAGGCGGGCCCGGACTATATCGATCCCGCCTTCCATGCCGCCGCCAGCGGCGAGACCTGCCTCAACTTCGATCCATGGGCCATGCGGAACGACCTGCTGCGGACCAATGCCGCCGGCCATGCGGCTGAGGGCAGGCTGCTGGTGGTCGAGGCGATGATGGGCCTGTTCGACGGTGCGGCGGACGGGAAAGGTTCGGCCGCCGATCTCGCGGCCCTGCTCGGTCTGCCGGTCGTACTGGTGGTCGATTGCGCCAAGGCATCCCATTCGGTCGCGGCCCTGGTCAGCGGCTTTGCCCATTTCCGCGCCGACACCCGCGTGGTCGGCGTCATCCTCAACCGTGTCGGCAGCGACCGCCACGAGACCATGCTGCGCGAGGCACTGGCCGGCATCGCCATGCCGGTGTTCGGTCTGGTGCGTTCCGATCCCGGCCTTCATCTGCCCGAGCGCCATCTCGGCCTCGTCCAGGCGGAGGAGCATGACGAACTCGAAGCCTTCATCGAGCGCGCCGCCCTCGTCATCGAACATGGCTGCGATCTCGACGCGCTGCTGCATGTGGCAGAAGCCTCGCCCCGCGCGGCACTTTCGCCCGCCGTGGCACCCCTGCCGCCGCTCGGCCAGAAGATCGCCGTCGCCCGCGACATCGCCTTTGCCTTTTCCTATGCCCATATCCTGCGCGGCTGGCAGGCGGCGGGGGCGGAAATCGCCTTCTTCTCGCCGCTCGCCGACGAAGTGCCGGCATCCGACGCGGACGCGGTCTACCTGCCGGGCGGATACCCCGAACTGCATGCCGGAACGCTGGCCGCAGCCTCGACCTTCCGCACCGGCATGCTGGACGCCCATATGCGCGGCGCAAGGATCTTTGGCGAGTGCGGCGGCTATATGGTTCTGGGTGACGCCTTGATCGACGCGGAGGGCGCCGTCCACCCGATGCTCGGTCTCCTGCCGCTGGTCACCAGCTATGCGACGCGCAAACGCCATCTCGGCTATCGTCGCATCAGGCCTCTTGATGCAACCTTCTTCTCCACGCCCATGACGGCTCACGAGTTCCACTATGCCTCGATCGTCTCGGAGGGCGCCGCTGACCGGCTGTTTTCCGCCGAAGACGCGATCGGCACGTCGCTCGGAGACGTGGGCCTCCGGCGCGACAATGTCGCGGGCTCCTTCATGCACCTGATCGACGTCAGGGATGGTGCGGCATGAACGGTCGGATCGTCCATGGCGGCGGCATCGGCGCTGCGGCGGCCCTCTACGGCGGGCGGCCCGAAGACTGGCTCGACCTATCGACCGGTCTCAATCCGTGCCCGCCGCAATTGCCCGCCATTCCCGACCGCATCTGGCACCGCCTGCCGGACCAGGACCTGCTGAACGAAACGCGTCACGCTGCCCGGACCTTCTATGGCTCCGGTGAGATCCTCCCGCTTCCCGTTCCCGGCACGCAGTCGGTGATCCAGCCATTGCCAAAGCTCGTCCATCGAGAGCGACCGGTGGCCATCCTCTCGCCGACCTATGGCGAATATGGCCGCGTGCTTGCCTCCAACGGTCTTTCGGTAAATGCCGTGGCGAGCCTCGACGATGTCGATCCGTCTTCAGGGCTGGTCGTCGTCGTCAACCCGAACAACCCGACCGGCAAGCTTCACGCGCCGGAAGACCTTCTGGCGCTCGCCGACCGGTTGGTCGGGCAGGGCGGTTTTCTCGTGGTCGACGAAGCCTTCGGCGACTGCGCGCCCGAGACGAGCATCGCCGCATCCGTCGCGACGCGACCGAACCTCATCGTCTTCCGGTCCTTCGGCAAGTTCTTCGGCCTCGCCGGCCTGCGCCTCGGCTTCGTCATCGCAGCCGGTGACATTCTCGAACGCTTCGCCGACTGGCTGGGGCCCTGGGCGGTGTCCGGTCCGGCGCTTTCGGTGGCGACCGAACTGTTTTCCGTCGATCCCCAGCCGCTCCGCCGTATCATCGCCGAGCGCCGGGCAGGGCTCGGCCGGGTGCTGGTGGATGCCGGGCTGAAGGTCGAGGGCGGAACATCGCTCTTCGCCCTCGTCGCCGAGACGCGGGCTGCCGAACTGCACGCGCATCTGTGCCGGGCGCATGTCCTCACCCGCAAGTTCGACTACGCCCCGACCTGGCTACGTTTCGGGCTGGCACCCGACACGGCGTCGGACGAGCGCCTTGCGGCGGCACTCGCGACATGGAGCGCAGGATGACGGTCTGGATCCTCGCCGTTCTCGTTGGCGCGCTCGTTCTCGACCGGATCGTCGGCGATCCGCCCGCGCTCTGGGCGCGCCTCCCGCATCCCGTCGTGCTGTTCGGCCACGGCATTTCCTTCTTCGACCGCCGTCTCAACCGCGAGACGCTCGCGCCCGCGACGCGCCGCCGCAACGGTGTGGTATCGATCGCCCTGCTGCTTGCCCTCTCCGTCGTCGTCGGTCTCGTCCTGTCGGACCTGTTTCTGGCCCTCGGTCTCGTCGGCTTTGTCCTCGAACTTCTGGTCGTCGCGGTGTTCCTCGCGCAGAAGAGCCTTGGCGATCATGTCGCGGCCGTGGCTCTGGGGTTGCGCACGGACGGGCTGGACGGCGGGCGGCGCGCGGTCGCGCTGATCGTCGGCCGCGATCCGCAGGCGCTCGACGAACCCGGGGTCTGCCGAGCGGCGATCGAGAGCCTGGCGGAGAATTTTGCCGATGGCGTCGTGGCGCCGGCCTTCTGGTATGCGCTCGCCGGTCTCCCGGGCATCCTCGCCTACAAGATGCTGAACACCGCCGATTCGATGATCGGCCACAAGAGCGACAAGTACCGCGATTTCGGCTGGGCCTCGGCCCGCCTTGACGATCTCGCCAACTGGCCCGCCGCGCGTCTGTCGAGCCTGCTGGTCGCGGCGGCCGCCTGGGCGCTGCAGGGTTCGCAGGCCGCGCGCCGGTCGCTGTCGGTGACCTTACGCGATTCCGGCCTGCACCGTTCGCCCAATTCCGGCTGGCCCGAAGCGGCGATGGCCGGCGCCCTCGACATCCAGCTGACCGGCCCGCGCATCTATGGCGGCGAGCGTGTCAGCGAACCGATGATCAACGGTTCCGGCCGGCCGGTCGCCACCGCCCGCGACATCGAGTTGGGCGTCGATCTGTTCTCCGCCAGTTGTTCGGCGCTCGCCGTTCTGGTCTTGATTCTCCTTGGCGCCAACATGGCCGTCTAGCATCGCCGCGTGGGCACAGGATCGCCTGCCCGTTAAAGCAATCTTATCCTTGCGGCTTAATCGCTTTTATTCGAATTTGTAATATAGTGTTCCAGTAAACAGCCGCCCAGGGGCGGAAACAAAGACTGGGGGGAGATCATGCGTAAATTGTTTCTGGCCGTTTCGGCCTCCTTGTGCCTGCTGGTTCAGCCGATGATGGCCTCGGCCAGCAATCTCGTTGCCAGCATCAGCATTTCCAGCCAGACCATGACGGTCACGCAGAACGGCATCGTCAAGCATCGCTGGAAGGTCTCGACCGCCCGCAAGGGCTATGTGACGCCGCTCGGCAATTACAGCGCCAAATGGGCCTCGAAGAACCATCGCTCGCGTAAATACGACAACGCGCCCATGCCCTATGCGATCTTCTTCCATGGCGGCTATGCCGTACATGCCACCTTCGATCTCAAGCGCCTCGGCCGTCCGGCCTCGCATGGCTGCGTGCGGCTGCACCCGGACAATGCGGCGCAGTTCTTCTCCATGGCGACCCACAACGGGTTGAAGAACACCAAGATCATCGTCACGCGCTGACGGGATTTTCGGGGAAGTGGGATTGATACTGCGCGCCGAACGGTCGGCGCGTCAGTCGTTGCCGGCTGCGTAGCGCAGGCGGCGCGGGTCGGGAACGATCACATGGCGATTGTTCTCGATGACGATGATGTTTTCCTTGCGCAGCTTCGTCATCTGCCGGCTCACCGTCTCGATCGTCAGTCCGAGGAAGTCGGCGATGTCGGCGCGCGACAGAGGCAGGTCGAAGGTCGTGGTGCTGCCCTTGTCCGGATCGATATGCGTGGCGATCAGGTAGAGGAAGCTAGCCACCTTTTCCTGTGCCGTCTTGCGGCCGAGCGTCAGCATCCAGTCGCGGGCCTCGTCGAGTTCCTTGAGCGACTGCGAATGCAGCTTGCGCTCCAGGTCCGGTGCCTCGCCGACCATGCGGTCGATGATCGGCCGCGGGAAGGAGCAGATTTCGGTTTCGGTCGCGGCCTCGGCGGTGACCGAGCTTTCGCTGTAGAAGGGGCGGCCGAGGAAGTCGGGCGCGAACTGCAGGCCGACGATCTGCTGGCGGCCGTCCGCCATCATCTTCGACAGCTTGACCACGCCGTTCAGGATGTTGCTGTAGCTGCCGACGCGCTCGCCCTGGCCGATGACCTCGTTGCCGGGATCGACCTTGCGACGGGTGGAGTGCTTGTTGAGTTCGACGAGCTGGGAGGAGCTCAGAGTCGCGCAAATGCCGCCATGGCGCGCCTCGCATGCCTTGCAGACTGCCGGGGCTTCACATTCGCCGGTATGTTTCTTGTGCGCGTCCATGATTTCGATCCCGTCTGACGCCAAACTGTCGCAAGGTCAAGCCCGGATTTCACTCGTCCGGAACCTTATGGGCGATGCCCGAGACGCTTGAGTGCGAGCAGCGCGACAAACCTATCAGTAAATTGATTGAAGTCAAAGGCGCGTGACGGCTTCGGCGCTATCAAGAAGTCTAAGATGGCTATTTCACGAACGGCGCAAGACATGCAAAACTCCCTGCTGGCCAAGTATTCCGGCTCTGTTCCACGTTACACGAGCTATCCGACGGCGCCGCATTTTCATGAGGGCGTAAACTGCGGCAAATATGCGCAGTGGCTGGGAGAGCTGGGTGCAGGCCAAGATCTGTCGCTCTACGTGCACATCCCCTACTGCGACCGGCTCTGCTGGTTCTGTGCCTGTCACACCAAGCACACGCTGAAATACGAGCCGATCGAGATCTACCTGGCCTCCCTCAAGAAGGAGATCGCCAAGGTCGGCAGCCTCGTCAGCCGCGACGCCAAGGTCAGCGCGCTGCATTTCGGCGGCGGTTCGCCGACCATGCTCAAGCCTGAAGACCTGATCGACCTGATGAAGGCCTTCCGCGAAGCCTTCGATTTTCGCGACGATGCCGAGATCAGCGTCGAGATGGACCCCAACGATCTCGACGAGCCGCGCTACGACGCGCTGGCGGCGATCGGCATGACGCGGGCGAGCCTCGGCGTCCAGGATTTCGATCCCAAGGTGCAGAAGACCATCAACCGCATCCAGACCTTCGAGCAGACCAAATCCGTGGTCGATTCGGTACGGGCGAGGGGCGTGCACTCGGTCAATTGCGACATTCTCTATGGGCTGCCCTACCAGACCATGGAAACGCTGGAGGCGACGGTCAACGACATCGTCTCGCTGGCGCCCGACCGCATCGCCCTGTTCGGCTACGCCCACGTGCCGTGGATGAAGAAACACCAGACGATGATTCCGGAAGAGGCGCTGCCCGGCGTCGAGATGCGCTTTGCCCAGATGACCCGCGCCGCCGACATGCTGGTCGCCGCAGGCTACGAGCCGATCGGCATCGACCATTTCGCAAGGCCCGACGACCGGCTGGCGGTAGCCGCGCGCACCGGAAAGCTGCGCCGCAATTTCCAGGGCTATACCGATGACGCCGCGGAAGCCCTGATCGGCTTCGGCGCCTCCTCGATCGGGCAATTGCCGCAGGGCTATGTGCAGAACATGCCGGCGACCGGCGAATACCAGCGCATGGCCGATACCGACGGCCTGACCGTCGTGCGGGGGATCGAACTGTCCGACGACGACCGGCTGCGCGCCCATGTGATCGAAGAGATCATGTGCCGCTTCGCCTTCTCCTTTGCCGGCGTTCGGGCAGCCTTCCCGCGTCTCGGCGAGACGGTGATTGCCGAAGCGCGGCAGTATGTGGCCTCGAACCCGGATGCGATCTGCGAGATCGTCGGCGACGAGTTCCGCCTGACGGAGGCCGGCAAGCCCTTTGCCCGCAGCGTCGCGGCGGTGTTCGACAGCTATCTGGCGACGGGCAAGGGCCGCCACTCGATTGCTGTTTGAGCAACACTTCGGCAGCAAATTTCGCGGGCGGCCAAACTTCCCATTGGCATTTAGAATCGTTTTCCCTATGTGGAACAAAGATTTTCGACATATGAGGTAATTGGCGTGACCGCTACATTCGACAAAGTTGCCGACATCATCGCTGAGACGAGCGAAATCGATCGCGAGACGATTACGCCCGAAAGCCATACGATCGACGACCTCGGCATCGACAGCCTCGACTTCCTCGACATCGTCTTCGCGATCGACAAGGAATTCGGCATCAAGATCCCGCTCGAGCAGTGGACCCAGGAAGTCAACGAAGGCAAGGTTTCGACCGAGGAATACTTCGTGCTGAAGAACCTGTGCGCCAAGATCGACGAACTGCGGGCGGCCAAGGGCTGAACCGCCGATAGGGCGGAGGTCTTTCCATGCTGCTCGAATATTTCCAGATGATCGACAAGGTCGAGGCCGTTGACCTCGACCGCGGCAAGCTTACGGCCCGCTCCGTCGTGCCGCAGAAGAGCCCGGTCTTCGAAGGCCATTTTCCCGGCATGCCGCTCGTTCCGGGCGTTCTCCTGATCGAGACCATGGCCCAGGCCTCCGGCATGCTGGTGCTCGCCGCCAAGGATTTCACGGCCATGCCGTTCCTGATGTCGGTGGATGGCGCCAAGATGCGCGCCTTCGTCGAGCCCGGTGCAGTCCTCGAGATCGAGGCCCATCTCGAACACGACGGCTCCGGTTTTGCCGTGACCAAGGCGAAGATTTCAGGCGACGGCAAGAAGATCTGCGACGCGCAGCTGAAGCTGCGCACCATGCCTTTCAGCGAAGTGCCGCTGGCCGACATCGTGCGCAAGCGCGCCGAGGAAATCGGCCTGATGGACGCCATCGCCGCCGCCCGCTAAGAGTGCGGCATCGGAGCGCCCGGCTCTGACAGTTTTATTCTGATGGATGCGAGCCCGGAACGTCGACGGCTCGATGCGCCGGCCGTTCTGCCGGCGAGAGGACAGCAAATGATCAAGAAGCCGAACGATGTGGTTATCACCGGAGTTGGCATCGTCACCTGCCATGGCACCGGCAAGGAGGCGCATGTGGCGCTCCTGTCTTCGGCCGTGGCGCCGCCGCCCGTTCTGGAGACGGAAAAGTTCAAGCCGTACCCGGTCCACCGCCTGCCGGAGATCGACTGGTCGCAGCAGATCGCCAAGCGCGGCGACCAGCGCCAGATGGAGAACTGGCAGCGCCTCGGCGTCTATGCCGCCGGGTTGGCGCTCGACGACGCCGGCATGAAGGACGATCTGGAAGCCTGCGGATCGATGGATCTGATCGTCGCGGCCGGTGGCGGCGAACGCGACATCGCCGTCGACAGCCTGATCGTCGACGAGGCGCTGAAGCGCAATGACCGCGAGCGCCTGCTGATCGAGAAACTGACCACGGAACTGCGCCCAACGCTGTTCCTCGCCCAGCTCTCCAACCTGATGGCCGGCAATATCTCCATCGTCCACAAGGTCACCGGCTCGTCGCGCACCTTCATGGGCGAGGAATCGGCCGGCATTTCGGCGATCGAGACGGCCTTTTCCCGGATCCGCGCCGGCCAGTCGACCCACACCCTGGTCGGCGGCGCCTTCATCGCCGAACGCGCCGATATCCTGCTATTGGTCGAGGGCATCCAGGCCCATTCGACCGGCGAATGGAAGCCCCTGTGGTCGCGGCAGGCGGGCGAGGGCGGCGGCATGGTGCTTGGCACGGTCGGCGCCTTCCTCATGCTGGAAAGCCGGGGCCATGCCGAAGCGCGCGGCGCCCATATTTACGCGGTTCTCGAAGCCGTCGAAGGTGATCGCGGCAAGCGGGACGATGGCGGCCTTGAAAAGCGCCTCGGCCGTCTGGCGACGCTCGCCGGCGACGTAAGCGCCGCGGACACGGTGGTGTTCTCCGGTTCGAGCGGCCTGCATGATCTGGCCAAGAGAGAACAGGCCGTGCTGTCGGAAAAATTCCCCGGCATGCCGGTCCGCGGTTACGGCGGCTCGACCGGCCATGGGCTGGAAGCCCAGTTCCCGCTCGGTCTGGCACTGGCGGCGCTCGCCATCGATTCCGGCGCCAAGGTGCCGCCCTTCGATCCGGCGCATGAAGCCGCCATGACCGCACCCGCCCGCCACGCCGTCGTGACCACGGTCGGCTATACGCGCGGCGAGGGTATCGCCCTCGTCTCGGCCGATGCGTGAGGAGTTGAGAGCATGACAGACAACCGTTTCAAGGACCATCTCGGCCGTCCGATCGTCGCCGTCACCGGCATGGGCGTCATCACCTCGCTCGGCCAGGGGCTTGCCGACAACTGGGACGCGCTGACGTCCGGCAAGTCCGGCATCCACTACATCAACCGCTTCGACACCGAGGGCATGTCGACCCGCATCGGCGGCACCGTCGACTTCATCGACATCCCGGCACCGAATTCGGTCGAGCGCTCCTATGCCATGGCACGCGAAACGACGATCGAGGCGCTGGCCCAGGCCGGCCTCACCGGCGACTTCAACGGCCCGCTCTTCCTCGCCGCGCCGCCGGTCGAACCGGAATGGGCCGACCGCTTCGCCCTTGCCGAGCGCTCGCCGCCGGCCGGCCATCCCGGCGACGCCTATGAGAGGTTCCTCACCGCCATGCGGCAGAAGGCTGACCCGGTCTTCCTCGAGGCCGTGCAGTTCGGCTCGATCTCCGAACGCCTCGCCGACCGCTTCGGCACGCGCGGCCTGCCGGTGACGCTGTCGACCGCCTGCGCGTCGGGCGCCACCGCCATCCAGCTCGGCGTCGAAGCCATCCGCCAGGGCCGCACCGACAGGGCGCTCACCATCGCCACCGACGGGTCGGTCAGCGCCGAATCGGTCATCCGCTTCTCGCTTCTCTCGGCGCTGTCGACCCAGAACGATCCGCCGGAAAAGGCCTCCAAGCCGTTCAGCAAGGATCGCGACGGTTTCGTCATCGCCGAAGGGGCGGCCACGCTTGTGCTGGAATCGCTGGAATCCGCCATCGCCCGCGGGGCAGCTGTGCTCGGCATCGTGCAGGGCTGCGGCGAGAAGGCCGACCATTTCCACCGCACGCGCTCCTCGCCGGACGGCGGCCCGGCTATTGCCACCATCCATGCGGCGCTCGACGATGCTGGACTGGCGGAAAGCGCAATCGGCTATATCAACGCCCACGGCACCTCGACGCCGGAAAACGACAAGATGGAATACGGCGCCATGCTTGCCGTCTTCGGAGACCGGATGAAGTCGATCCCGGTGTCGTCCAACAAGTCGATGATCGGCCATACGCTGACGGCGGCCGGCGCGGTCGAGGCCGTGTTCTCGATCCAGACCATGCTGACCGGCACGTTGCCGCCGACCATCAACTACACCAATCCTGATCCGGCGATGGAGCTCGACGTCGTGCCCAACGTGAAGCGTTCGGCGGATGTCTCGGCCGTCCTGTCGAACTCCTTCGGTTTCGGCGGGCAGAACGCCAGCCTTGTCATGACGCGAGAACCGGCTTAAGCGACGGATCGAATTCCAATCACCGTGAAATGAACGCCTTGAGGGCGAGGATAGACCAATGCGCGCACTGCAACTCGTCGAAGACCGCAAGCTCGAAATCGTCGACCTGCCCGAGCCGGAAGCGCCCGGTCCGGGCGAAGTCACGCTGCGCGTCAAGGCGGTGGCATTGAACCACATCGACGTCTGGGGCTGGCGCGGCATGGCGTTCGCCAAGCGCAAGATGCCGCTTGTCATCGGTGCGGAAGCCGCGGGCGTCGTCGAGGCGATCGGCCCGGGCGTCGGCAACATCCTTCCGGGCCAGCTCGCGGCCATTTATGGTGCGCGAACCTGCGGCCTGTGCAAGCCCTGCCGCGAGGGCCGCGACAACCTTTGCGAAAACGTCTCTGGCGTGCACGGTTTCCACCTCGACGGCTTTGCCCAGGAAAAGATCAACCTGCCGGCCCGCCTGCTGGTGCCCGCACCTCCGGGCGTCGACGCGGTCGCGGCCGCCCTGGCTCCGGTGACCTTCGGCACGGTCGAGCACATGCTGTTCGACAATGCCAGGCTTGAGCCGGGCGAGACCATCCTCGTCCATGCCGGTGGTTCCGGCATCGGCACGGCGGCGATCCAGCTCGCCAAGAAGATGGGCTGCACGGTCATCACCACGGTCGGCTCCGACGACAAGATCGAGCCGGCCAAGGCGCTTGGCGCCGATCACGTCATCAACTACCGAACCGACCGTTTCGAGGGTGTCGTGCGCAAGCTGACCAAGAAGAAGGGCGTCGACGTCGTGTTCGAGCATGTCGGCAAGGATACCTGGGCCGGATCGATGTTCGTCCTGAAGCGCGGCGGCCGGCTGGTGACCTGCGGTTCGACCTCCGGCGTGTCGACCGACATCAATCTGATGATGCTCTTCCAGCAGCAGCTGAAGCTCTTCGGCTCGTTCGGCTGCCGCATGGAGAACATGGCCAATGCCATGCAGAAGATGGCGCGCGGCATTGTCCATCCGGTGATCGACACCGAGGTGAGGTTCGAAGACATCGACCGTGCCCTGTCGCGCATGGAGGGGCGGCAGGTGTTCGGCAAGATCATCCTCAGGATGGATTGAGCGTGAAGCTCTTCATCACCCGGCTTGTCCTCGCATCGCGCCGCTTTTCGCAATGGGCGGTGGCGCAGTTCGCCTTCGGATTCCTCACCCTGCTGAAGATCTTCCCGGCCGATCCGGCGATCAACTTCGCCGACTGGCTGATGCGCTATGTCGGGCCGAAGACCAGCCGTCACCGGCTGATGCTGACCAATCTGCGCAACGCCTTTCCGGAGAGGAGCGAGGCCGAGATCGAGTCGATCGCACTCGGCAGCTGGGGGCATATGGGCCGGCTTGCGGCCGAATATGTGTTCCTCGACAGGCTGTTCGATTTCGATCCGGACAGACCCACCGCCGGGCGCATCGAGGTCTCCGGCATTCCGCTCTTCCTCGACCTGCGCGACAATCCGCGCCCGTTCATCGTCTTCTCCGCCCATACCGGCAATTTCGAGCTTCTGCCGGTGGCCGGTGCGGCCTTCGGGCTCTACGTGACGGTGCTGTTTCGCCCGCCGAACAACCCCTATATCGGCAAGAAGGTCTTCGACTTCCGCGCCAAGCGCATGGGCAAGCTCGTGCCGTCCCATGCCGGCTCCTCCTTCGCCCTGGCGCGCCAGCTGGAAAGTGGTGGCGGCGTCGGCGTGCTGGTGGACCAGAAGTTCAAGAAGGGCGTGTCGACCCAGTTCTTCGGCCGCGACGTCAAGACCAATCCGCTGCTCGCCAAGCTGGCGCGCCAGTTCGATTGCGACGTCTATCCGGCTCGCTGCATCCGCCTGCCGGGCAACCGATTCCGCCTGGAAATCGAGCCGCGGGTCGAACTGCCGCGCAATGCGGCTGGCCAGCTCGATGTGACCGCCACCGCCCAGCTCCTCAACAACAAGGTGGAATCCTGGGTGCGGGAATATCCGGAACAATGGCTCTGGTATCACGACCGCTGGAGCATCAAGCGCGAGCTTTAGGCGAAGCAAGGCTGACTTTTATTGGTGCTTCATTCCGGACATCGGGGCGCCATGCCGCGGACCTGCCCCCAGACCCTTGATTGGTGCCAATTTCCCCTGTTTTTCAGGGTGTTCGCTGCCGGCAGCGGCTTCGATACCTGAAAGTTAGGCGATTGAATGTGAGAATCATTCATGTTAACAGCCGGCTCATGCATCAGACGTCGGTGCGTGTTGCCGTTGCACATCCGCCGACGCCGATTTCTCCTCGTCGCGTTCACCAGGGCAGTTGTCAAAGTGGCATTCGAAGTCTCCTCCCATCCCAGCCTGCTGCCGCTTTTCGAGGCGGTTTCGCTGAAGAATTCGCAGCTGCAGCAGGCGATCCGGGTGGGTGACGATCATCTTGTCAGGCTGCTCGATCGGGAGCTCGATCCGCTGATTGCGGCCGTCGTCGACTATCACGCCAGCGACATCGCCGAGATCCACATGCAGCTGCGCTTCATCGGCAGCCTGATCCGCGAAGACGCCGACGACCGCTCCTGCGTGCAGCGCCACGCAGCCGTCCTTTCAATCCTGCTGGATCGCTATTTCGGCGACGTGCGCGAGCGGGGCCGTTCGTCCCAGTCGGTCGCGCTCGCAGGCCTGGAGGCCAGGGTGGACGGCGAGGACAACTATCTCAACGAGTCGATCCTCAACAGCATGCCCGACCGGGTCGCTGTGGTGACCCTTGATTACCGGTTCCTCTACTGCAATCCGGCCCATGCCGAATGGCTGGGCGCCACCCAGCTCGATCTGGTCGGCCGCAACCTGTTCGACTTCGTCGATGATGGGCAGATCGCTGAGGACATCCGCCAGCAGCTCGACCGGTGTTTCGCCGGCGAGCGGTCGGAGGTTTGTTACTGGTGGCGCAGCGCCGGCATCGGCATGGCGCTCCGCAGCCGCGCAGCGCCCTTGCGCACGCCGCGGGGCGACGTGATCGGCGCCATCCTCACCGTGCTGGAAGACGAGCGCATGGCCGGGGAAATCGCCGCCTGAGGCGCGCGGGCAGGGGCCTGCAGTGCCCTGCGGGATGCCGGTCACAATGCGTCGGGGATGATCGAGGCGATCAGTTGCAGCCGCTGATCTTGGCGTCTTCGGGAACGTGCTGCAGCAGATATTCCCGCTCGAAGGCGATATGGCGCCGCATGCCTTCGAAGAAACCGCGCAGCATGTAGCCGACCGCTTCCATGTTCACGGCGCTGCCCGATCCAAGCTTCAGCAGCGCATCGGTCAGCTCCTCCGCGAAGCATTCGTCCTCACAGTGTTCGAACTTCAGCCGGTCGAGGGTTTCGCGCAGATGCTCGGAGTCGCGGCTGCCGGTTTCCAGCCAGGGAAACAGGATGCTCTCCTCATAATGGTGCACGCCCTTGATCAGCGGGCCGAGCGCCTTGGCCGCGTAGATGCATTTCTGCCGGTTGATGTTGGCGGGCAGCGAGTCGGCGATCTCCTCGAGCTCGCCGCACAGCGACAACTGCTCCTCATGCGCCTGGCGCAGCCAGGCGAGGGAGCGCTGGCAAGGTTCCAGGGCGCCGTCGCGAGTGAACTGATTCGCCGTGTTCTTCGGGTCGTTGCTCATCGATTTCGCCTGCATTGCCGCTCCTCCCGAGCATCCGCCGCCGTCGTGAGCGAAATCCGTCGGACGGGTTCGTGCCCAAAAATAGTTCCCCCTCGGGATGCGCTGCGATGACGCATGGCGCCGAGGCTGCAAATCGCAGAATGGGAAGCTTGATGTAAGTTTCCGCAATTCAGTCACTGCTTGCATTGATTTGGATCAAGGTGGATTGTGAGGCGGAATGCGAATTCTGCAGGTGAGGCGGAGGGAATCCCTGCGGGGTTCCGTTCGTGAATGATCAGCAAGCGTTGGGGGATACCAACAATGAATTACACGTTAGAAACAATGGTGATGGCGGTCCTCGCCTTCGCCGCGCTGCTTGGGGTCGCTTTTGCCCAGGACAGCCTGTTCGCCGTCCACATGTGGGTGGCGTTCTTCGTGCTGACCGCTGGTACGATCGTCATGCTGCGCCGCATGAAGTTCGCACCGGCAAACGTCAAGTCTGCCGAGCAGATCAAGTCCGAATACTTCGACGAAGTCGTCAAGTACGGCGTGATCGCCACGGTATTCTGGGGCGTCGTCGGCTTCCTCGTCGGTGTCGTCGTGGCACTGCAACTGGCCTTTCCGGACCTCAACATCGAGCCGTGGTTCAACTTCGGCCGCATGCGTCCGCTGCATACCTCCGCCGTTATCTTCGCCTTCGGCGGTAACGCGCTGATCGCCACCTCCTTCTATGTCGTGCAGCGCACCTCGCGCCAGCGGCTGTTCGGCGGTTCGCTCGGCTGGTTCGTGTTCTGGGGCTACCAGTTCTTCATCGTCATGGCCGCTACCGGCTATCTGCTCGGCATCACCGAAGGCCGTGAATATGCCGAACCGGAATGGTATGTCGACCTCTGGCTGACCGTCGTCTGGGTTGCCTATCTGATCACCTTCCTCGGTACGATCATGACCCGGCGCGAATCCCACATCTACGTGGCGAACTGGTTCTACCTGTCGTTCATCGTCACCATCGCCATGCTGCACATCGTCAACAACCTGGCGGTTCCGGTCTCGTTCCTCGGCGTGAAGAGCTATTCGGCCTTCTCCGGCGTCCAGGATGCCCTGACGCAGTGGTGGTATGGCCACAACGCCGTCGGCTTCTTCCTGACCGCAGGCTTCCTGGGCATGATGTACTACTTCGTGCCCAAGCAGTCCGGCCGTCCGGTCTACTCCTACCGTCTGTCGATCATCCACTTCTGGGCTCTGATCTTCATGTACATCTGGGCCGGCCCGCACCACCTGCACTATACGGCTCTGCCGGACTGGGCTCAGACGCTCGGCATGGTCTTCTCCATCATGCTGTGGATGCCCTCCTGGGGTGGCATGATCAACGGTCTGATGACGCTCTCGGGCGCCTGGGACAAGATCCGTACCGACCCGATCATCCGCATGATGGTCATCGCGATCGCCTTCTACGGCATGTCGACCTTCGAAGGTCCGATGATGTCCATCAAGTCGGTCAACTCGCTCAGCCACTACACCGACTGGACCATCGGTCACGTTCACTCCGGCGCACTCGGCTGGGTCGGCATGATCACCTTCGGCGCCGTCTACTATCTGACGCCCAAGCTGTGGAACCGCAACCGCCTGTACTCCATGCGCCTGGTCAACTGGCACTTCTGGCTCGCCACCCTCGGCATCGTCGTCTACGCCGCCGTTCTGTGGGTTGCCGGTATCCAGCAGGGTCTGATGTGGCGTGAATACGACGAACAGGGCTTCCTGGTCTATTCGTTCGCCGAATCCGTCGCCGCCATGTTCCCGTACTACGTGCTGCGCGCCGTCGGTGGTGCCATGTACCTCGTCGGTGGTCTCATCATGGCCTACAACGTCCTGATGACGATCCTCGGTTACGAACGCCAGGAAGCACCGATCCCCGGCTCCGTCGTACCCGCTGCCGCCCAGCCGGCCGAATAAGAAGGAAGGCTAACAATGTCCATTCTTGATAAACACCAAATCCTCGAGAAGAACTCCAGCCTTCTGCTCCTCGGTTCCCTGCTGGTCGTGACCATCGGCGGCATCGTGGAAATCGCACCGCTCTTCTACCTCGAGAACACCATCGAGAAGGTGGAGGGGATGCGTCCCTATTCGCCGCTCGAACTGGCCGGTCGCAACATCTACATGCGTGAAGGCTGCTATGTCTGTCACAGCCAGATGATCCGCCCGTTCAAGGACGAGGTCGAGCGTTACGGGCACTACTCGCTGGCAGCGGAGTCGATGTACGACCACC
>CALRRQ020000054.1:0-26627 GCA_943370615.1 Rhizobium sp. Q54 | reverse complement strand
GCTATTCCGCCGAAGTGCCGATGTCCGACGCCCTTTCGCTCGACACCATCCTCGCCACTCGGCTGGACGGCAAGGTCATGACCGTGCGCACCAAGGGTCCGTCCATGCTGATCTATCCCTTCGATCAGGATCGCTCGCTCTACAACGAGAAGTATTTCGCTCGCTCCGTCTGGCAGATCAAGCAGATCGAGGTCGTTCAGTGATGCGAGTGCACCGGTCCGGCGACATCATGCGCAAGGCAGGCAGCACCACGCTGATCCTGCAGTTGGTATCGGCCGTCCTGCTGTTCGTCCTGATCGTGCTCTTCGTCGACATTTCCCGCCAATTCCGCTTCCTGCAGGACGGCATTCGCGAAAACGCGGTCTGGTCCGTCTACCAGCTCGACCGCGAGGCCCGCGCGCTCGACTACAGCCTCGCCGAACTGCGCCGCCAGCAGCCGAGCGCGGCTCTACTGGGCGAACTGTCCCTGCGTTACGACATCCTCTATTCCCGCACCCAGCTGGTGATGGAATCGAAGTTCGGCGACTATTTCTCCGGCGATCCCAAAGTCGTGAGCATGCTCGGCGAGATCCAGTCTGACGTCTCCGGCTTTCAGACGGTTTTCGATGCCTACGCCCTGGGCGATATGCCGACGGCGGCCGAACTCGAAAGCCTGGACGAGGCGCTGGCGGCGCTTTCGAAGACGACCGAAGACCTGCTGATCCACACCAACATGCAGCTCAGCGCCGACAGGGCCGACGCTCGCGACACCATTCTCGAGCTGGAGAGAACCTCCGCCATCATGCTCGGCCTGCTGATGATCTCGGTGGTGTTCCTTGTCGTCACGCTGCGCCGCCAGCTGAAATCCGTGCGCAAGGCCGGCCTCGAACTGGAGGGCATGGCGCACCGTCTGACCGAGGCCTACGAGGCGGCCGATGCCGGCAACCGCGCCAAGTCGCAGTTCATGGCGACCATGGGCCACGAGATCCGCACGCCGCTCAACGCCATTCTCGGCATGTCCGAACTGCTGGAATTCTCCGAGCTTCCAGAAGATGCTCTGTCGAGCGTCAAGACGATCCGGTCGTCCGGCGAGGCGCTGCTGGAGGTCATCAACGAGATCCTCGACTACTCGAAGATCGAACACGGCAAGCTGGAACTCGAGGAACGCGCCGTCGACATCCGCGCGCTGGCCGAAACCACGGTCAGCATCATCCGCGGCCGTGCCGACGACCATGGCAACACGGTCGTGCTCGACATCCCCGATTCGCTCGACGCGCTCTATGTGCGCACCGATCCGACCCGGCTGCGCCAGGTCCTGCTCAACCTGCTCTCCAATGCCGTCAAGTTCACCAGCAAGGGTACGGTGACGCTGCGCCTGCGCGAGTTCTACCGCCACGGCAAGCTGATGCTGCGCTTCGAGGTCGAGGATACCGGCATCGGCATCGACGAGGCCGGTCTCGCCAAGCTGTTCAAGCCGTTCTCGCAGGTCGATGCCTCGATCAGCCGCAAATATGGCGGTACGGGCCTTGGCCTGACCATCTGCAAGCAGATCGTCGAGAAGCTCGGCGGCGAACTCGGCATGAGCAGCACGGTCGGCGTCGGCAGCATCTTCTGGTTCGAGCTCGCCGTGGTCGCCGTCGGCAAGGACGAGGTCCGCCGCCAGGCGACGGGACAGGACAAGGCCCCGCTGCCGCGTCTGCGCATCCTTCTGGTCGAGGACAATCGCGTCAACCAGCTGGTCGCCACCCGTTTCCTCGACCGGCTCGGGCAGGAAGTCGTCGTTGCCGGCGACGGCGCCCAGGCCGTGTCGATCGCCCGCGAGCAGTCCTTCGACGTCATCCTGATGGACATGCAGATGCCGGTCATGGACGGCATCGAGGCGACGCGCCGCATCATCGCCGACGGCGGTTTGTGCTCCACGACGCCGATCATCGCAATGACGGCCAATGCCTCCGACGACGACCGCCGGCGGTGCATCGAGGCAGGCATGGCCGGCTTCGAATCCAAACCGGTAACGATGGAAAGGCTGCGCAACGTGATTCATTCGATCGTCGACGTCCCGGCAGACGGGCAGAGCCGTGACATGCCAAACGACATCGGCCTGCCGGAACCGATCATCATCGACGACGTGGACTTCCCCCCGCTGTCGATCGAGGGCCTGGACGAGGCGCGCCAGTCCGAACTGGTCGAGGCACTCGGCGAGGACGTGTTCCGCGAGCTGGTCGAATCCTTCTTCAACGACGCGAGCGGGCTGATCCAGGATCTGCATGTCGCGCTGGCCAATCACGACCCCGAGAAGATCGATCGCACGCTGCACACCATCAAGGGCGCCGCGGTCAATGTCGGCCTGAACGATATCGCCGACATCGCCCATGCACTGCGCAGCCATCGACCGTCGGCCGCCGATGTCGACAAATTGAGCGGCGAAATCGAAACCCTGAAATTCAAACTTGTCGCTTGAGAGCGAAGGAGGCGTCTATGCGTATCTTGCTGGTGGATGACAACAGCACCAACCTGAAACTCCTGACGAAGCTCGTCGGCAAGCTGGACAATTGCGAGGCGCTGAGTTTTGCCAGCCCGGACGCCGTCCTGTCGTCGCTTCCCGATCTCGATTTCGACATCGCCATCATCGACTACCAGATGCCCGTCTACAACGGCGTCGAGCTGTTCACCGAGATCGTGCGTTTCGAGAAATACGCACAGGTGCCTGTCATCTTCGTCACCGCCGACAAGGACATGACGACGCGCATGGCGGCGCTCAATGCCGGCGCCATCGACTTCCTGACCAAGCCGATCAATCCCGTCGAGTTCCAAGCGCGTGTGCAGAACATCGTGTCGCTGGCCCGCGCCCGTCGCCAGCTGGCCGATCAGGCCGAATGGCTGCGCCGCGAGGTGGATCGCGCGGTCGGGGAACTGCGCCTGCGCGAGCAGGAGATCATCCATCGCCTGACGCTGGCCGCCGGCTACAAGGATCCGGAAACCTCGCGCCACACGCTGCGCGTCGCTGCCTATTCCGAAGCGATCGCGCTCGAGCTCGGCCTGCCTGAGCAGTTCTGCAACGACATTCGCCTGGCCGCCCCCATGCACGACATCGGCAAGGTGGCGATGCCCGATACCGTGCTCCTCAAGCAGGGGCGCCTGACCGAGGCCGAGTACCGGCAGATGCAGGCCCATGCGCAGATCGGCAGCGACATCCTCGCCCGCTCGCATTCCTCGCTGCTGCAGCTCGCCTCCGAAATCGCCGCCAGCCACCACGAGCGCTGGGACGGCCAGGGCTATCCGAACCGGCTGGCCGGCACGGTCATCCCGATCTCCGGCCGCGTGGTGTGCATTGCCGACAATTTCGATGCTCTCACGACCGAACGCCCCTACAAGCCGGCCTGGCCTTTCGACCGCACGGTCGAACACATCCTCGGCCGCTCGGGCACCCAGTTCGATCCCGATTGCGTCGCCGCCTTCGAGCGCGCGCTGCCGAAGATCAGGTCGATCATGGAAAACGACCGGCGCGAGCAGCTCGAGGAAGCGGAACGGACGTTGGCGGCCCTCTCCGGCAAGGTCGCCTAGATTGTTTCAATCGGGCCGGGAAACGCGCCAAAGGCAGGTTTGACCCGCATCGGGAACATGCTATCTGCGGGGCCGAGACCCATGCCCCGGAGGTTTTGTCATGCGCTCGATCACCATCCGCCGCCCCGATGACTGGCACCTGCATCTGCGCGACGGCGCAATGCTCGAAGGCGTGATCGCCGACACCAGCCGGCATTTCGCCCGCGCCATCATCATGCCGAACCTTGTGCCGCCCGTGGTCACGACGGCGGACGCGAGGGCGTATCGCGAGCGCATCATGGCGGCGCTGCCGAAGGGCGATCGCTTCGAGCCGCTGATGACGCTCTATCTCACCGAGGATACCAGCCCCGACGACGTGGAAGCGGGCGCAAAGAGCGGCCTGATCACCGCGGTGAAGCTCTATCCCGCCGGCGCCACCACCAATTCCCATGGCGGCGTGCGCGACATGGAAAAGGCCATGCCCGTGCTCGAGCGCATGGCGAAGATCGGCCTGCCGCTTTGCGTGCATGGCGAGGTGACCACGCCCGAGGTCGACATTTTCGATCGCGAAAAGGTCTTCATCGACACCGTGCTCGATCCGCTGCGCCGGCGTCTGCCGGAGCTGAAGGTGACGATGGAGCATGTCACCACCTCGGACGGCATCGACTATATTCGCTCGGCCGAGCGCAACATCGCCGGCTCGATCACCACCCACCATCTCATCATCAACCGCAACGCCATCCTCGTCGGCGGCATCAAGCCGCACTACTACTGCCTGCCGGTCGCCAAGCGCGAGAGCCATCGCCTGGCCCTGCGGGCCGCCGCGACTTCCGGTGATCGCCGCTTCTTCCTCGGTACCGATTCCGCCCCCCACGTCGATCCCTTGAAGGAATGCGCCTGCGGCTGCGCCGGCATCTACACCTCGATCAACACCATGAGCTGCCTCGCCCATGTGTTCGAACAGGAAAACGCGCTCGACAAGCTCGAAGCCTTCGCCTCTCTGAACGGTCCGGCCTGGTACGGTCTTACTCCCAATGACGAGACTATCACCCTTGTCAAACGCGATACGGCCGTCAGCTTCCCGGCCAAGATCGAGACCGGGGCTGGGCCGGTCACCGTGTTCGATCCGATGTTCCCGCTGCACTGGGACGTGGCATAGGGCACCGACGCCCAAGGCCTGGTCGATCGGCCAATCCTGCGCTCGATTTCCGGTCGGGTTGTCGGAACGCGGCGGTTGGCTTAGAAGACTGTCCATTCCGGCGTCTTCAAACGGGGTGGACTTTCATGGGTTTTCAGGAAGCGGTTCGGGCCGTTCTGTCAAAATACGCCACTTTCACCGGTCGCGCGGCGCGTCCCGAGTTCTGGTGGTTCATGTTGTTCATCTTTCTCGTCAACGTGGGCACGAGCATTCTGGACGGAATGCTGTTTGACGGTCAGGTACTGAACACGGTCGCCATGCTGGCGCTCATCGTGCCCCAGCTCGCTGTCGGCGCCCGCCGGCTGCACGACATCGACCGTTCCGGCTGGTGGCTGCTGCTGGCCCTGGTGCCGGTGGTCGGCTGGATCGTGCTCATCTATTTCAACGTCCAGCCGGGACAGCCGGGCGCAAACCGCTTCGGTCCGCCGCCGGTGGCGTGAGCCGTTCGGCTGCAAAACGGACGAATTTTCGAGTCCATCGGGCGGGACGCCCGGGCCCGAGGCCCGAGCGTGCCGAACGGGTCACAGGTTGACGTTCATCACCTGCGGCCACAGGCCGGTCACGCCGACGATGATCAGGTAGATCGCGATCACATAGTTGAGCAGGCGCGGCATGATCAGGATAAGGATGCCGGCGATCAGCGCGATCAGCGGCTGAATGGCTATAGCGTTCATGGTCTTTCTTCCTGTCAGTTTGCCTTTGGATCGGCGGGGGCGTTGATGCTCGTGCGGGCCTTGTCGAAGGCGGCCCTGAGCTCCTGTTCCTTGCTGGTGTCGAGATTGGTGCGGATGATGCTGCCGCCGTGACCGCTCAGCCGGTCGATGACCTTGTCCGAGGCGGCTCGGTCGGCGAGGATGAACAGGGCGGCCTGCCCGGGCTGCAGCACGCCCGCCACTTCCTTCATGAAATTGTCGTTGATGCCATAGTCCGTCAGCGCGCCGGCCAAGGCACCGGCGCCGGCACCGGCCGCAACGCCGACCAGCGGATTGAGGAACAGCATGCCGGCCAGAAGGCCCCAGAAAGCCCCGCCGCTTGCGCCGATGCTCCACATCGACACCATCTGGTTGAGCCGGATCTGGCCCTTGTCGTCGGCTTCCGCGACGACCGCGTCCTTCACTTCGACAAGATATTCCTTTGCCAGCTGGAAAAGAGTCGCCCGGGCTTCTTCCGCCTTCTGGCTGTTGGGGTAGCCGATTACGATGAGTTCCGACATGGTGGCCTCCTGTTGATTTCGGCATGCTGTGCCGCGAACGTGACAAACATGTGGTCGAAACCGTCCCGCGGGAAGGGGGCGGCGATGAATTTGCCTCCACCTTTGCCGGGTTTTCCGATCGGCGCGGAATTCATCGCGGACGCGCGTGACGGTTCGCCGGGTGCCAAGACCGGGCGAACCGAACCGTCTTTCGGCATTCAGGGCTGGGCTGCGTTCCTGCCCTGGCCCATGCCGTGACCCATACCTTGTCCCATGCCCATGCCCATGCCTTGACCCTGGCCCTGTCCGCCGCCGCAGCGTTCGAACGCCGGCAGGTGCTTGTTTTCCGAAGCGTCGCGCAGGGCGGCGAACACGACCTGGACGTCGGCATAGTCCGTGACGGCCGGCATCAGCCTCTTGTCGTAGAGATCGCGGTTGGCGATTTCCGCATCGACGCCCATCTTGCAGGCTTCGGCGAGCGTCTCGGGAACGAGGGCGGCAATCTCCGTCGAGCCCAGATGGGGGTTGGCCGTCTTCTGGTCCAGCCCGTAGCCCTGCAGCAGCGTGTTCAGCTCGGAGGCATGCGTCTGCTCGGCACGGATGATGTTGCGGAACGGCCGGACATCGCCGAATTTCTCCATGACGGCGGCGTAGAAGGCTTCCGCCCGGTGCTCGTCTTCCAGCGCCGCCTCGATGGCGGTCCGTGCGCCGTCGCTGAGCGTGGCTGCCCTGGCGGACGTGTTGAGGGCGGTCGCGGCGATCAGGCCGGCTGCGACGATCGATAGGGTCATTCTGGACATATTCGTCTCCTCTTGCATGTGTTCGTTTGCGAAATCGTGTTCACCGGACGCATCGGCCTTCGCGCCGCCTCGCCGCTTTCTGATTTATATAGTGAAAATCATATCTGTCTGATGGACGCCGGATTAATTCGCGGTAATGCGAACATGACGGCGGCGTAATCATGCTTCACAGAGGTCCGGCATCCGCCGTTGCTCGAACGGCGAAAAGCGCGACCCGGACCGACAGAACGATGACGAAACGCCGTCTTTTCGCTGCCGGAAGTCTGGAAACGGGGCCATCTTGCTGCTAAGCCGCGTGGCAGGGCGCGCCGGATTTCCGACGCCGTCGCCCCCGCAGCACCCAAGCGATCGACCCAAGGCAACGCGAACACGAGGATCCGCCATGATCACCACGACCTTTCCCGAACCGGCCGTCATGGCGGAACTGATGGCGAAGATGCTGTGGGAGATCAAGGCGGTGCATTTTTCCGCCGACAAGCCCTACAAGCTATCCTCCGGCATGATGAGCCCGGTCTATATCGACTGCCGAAAGCTGATTTCCTATCCGCGCGTCCGCTCGGCGATCATGGACTTTGCCGCCGCCACCGTGATGCGCAATGCCGGCTTCGAACAGTTCGACGTGGTCGCCGGCGGCGAAACGGCAGGCATCCCCTTTGCCGCCTTCCTCGCCGAGCGTCTCGGCCTGCCGATGATCTACGTGCGCAAGGCGCCGAAGGGCCACGGCCGCAATGCCCAGATCGAGGGCCATATGCCGGAAGGTGCCCGGGTTCTGGTGATCGAAGACCTGACCACCGCCGGCGGCAGCATGTTCAAGTTCATCGATGCGATCCGCGCCGCCGGCGGCACGGTCGATCACGGTGTCGCGCTGTTCTACTACGACATCTTCCCCGAGGCCGGGGAGCGCTTCACCAACGGCAATGTCACGCTGCATCACATCGCAACCTGGCGCAACGTGCTGGCGGTCGCCCGCGAGAAGAAGCTGTTCGACGACAAGACGCTCTCCGAAGTCGAGGCTTTCCTCGATGCGCCTCTCGCCTGGTCGGGTCGCAATGGCGGGGTCGCGTTGCTCGGCTGAGCGGGGCTGGCCTTTTGGCGCCGAATGGATTAAATCGATTGAAATCCACTGGGCCATTGAAGCATATCGGGAGGAGGGTCGGATGATCTTGTGTTGCGGGGAAGCATTGATCGACATGCTGCCGCGGGAGACGACGCTCGGCGAGCGCGCGTTTGCCCCCTATGCCGGAGGGGCGATCTTCAACACGGCGATCGCGCTCGGCCGCCTCGGCATTCCGACCGGCTTCTTCACCGGCCTTTCCGACGACATGATGGGCGACATCCTGCGCGAGACCCTGTCGTCGAGCGGCGTCGATGCGAGCTTCTGCGCAACCTCGTCGCGGCCGACGACCATCGCCTTCGTCAAGCTGGTCAACGGCCAGGCGAGCTATGCCTTCTATGACGAGAACACCGCCGGCCGGATGATTTCGCCCGGCGACCTGCCGACGCTCGGCGCCGATTGCGAGGCCCTGCATTTCGGCGCGATCAGCCTCATTCCCGAACCCTGCGGATCGACCTATGAAGCACTGATGGCGCGCGAGCATCAGACCCGCGTCATCTCGCTCGACCCCAATATCCGCCCCGGCTTCATCAAGGACAAGGCCGCGCACATGGCGCGGATCAACCGCATGGCCGCCATGTCGGACATCCTCAAGTTCTCCGATGAAGACCTCGAATGGTTCGGCCTGACCGGCAGCCATGACGATCTCGCCCGCCATTGGCTGGATGCCGGAGCCAAACTCGTGGTCATCACGCGCGGCGCCGACGGCGCGACCGGCTATACCGAACGTTTCAAGGTTTCGGTGCCGAGCCAGCGTGTTCAGGTGGTCGACACGGTCGGCGCGGGCGACACCTTCGATGCCGGCATCCTGGCATCGCTGAAGCGGCAGGGATTGTTGACCAAGGAAAAGGTCGCGACGCTGGACGAGTCTGCCGTAAGTTCCGCCCTGGAACTCGGAGCCCGGGCTGCGGCGGTCACGGTGTCGCGCGCCGGCGCCAATCCGCCCTTCGCCCACGAAATCGGATTCTGAAATCGTACCCGCCCGGCCCTTGGGTGTCAGGCGTCCGGTTGGTATTCGAGGATATCGCCCGGCTGGCAGTCGAGGGCTTCGCAGATCCGTTCCAGCGTGTCGAAGCGTACGCCTTTGACCTTTCCGGACTTCAACAACGAGATGTTCTGCTCGGTGATCCCGACGATCTCCGACAGTTCCTTCGAACGCATCTTTCGTTTGGCCAGCATGACATCCAGGTTGACGACGATCGGCATGCGCTAGACGAAGCTCCGGTTGTCGGCTTCGATCCCGGCCGCGATCACCATGATATGGCCGAGAACGAACAGCAGTCCGGCCAGGATGAACAATCCGATGTCTGTGCTGGAAATGCCTATGGAGAGCATCTTCTGTCCCGGAGGATTGTCATAGGTGGCCACCAGTATCGCAAGCGTGTGCGATAGCAAACTCGAAATGCCTCCGATCAGGGCAAGATAACCGGTGCGGCGCAGAAGCACACCGCTTCTCTCCGAGAATATGTCGCCCTTCTCGAAATGGTCGAACATCGCCCAGAGCGTCCAGATGCCGGCGCCGATCAGGATGCTGTTCGCGACAGCGAGAGCGGCAAGCCCGACCAGGGCCCTTCGGCTGAGCGTAAGTGGGAGCGTCCCGGATAGCGGATAGCGAGCGATCAGTTCCTTCAGCCCTTCAATGTCGAACGCAACCATCCAGGTGAGATAGGCGAACACAGCGGCGAAACCGGCCGCAGCCAGGGCTATCAGCAGTTTCATTTTCCGGCTCAGGGACCTGATGCGGACGAGCGGAGCTTGGGTCATCGAAAGAATCTCTTATTGGTGGGATTGTAAAAATTATCGTATTACAATAATTATTGCTCGTCAATCATTGAGAGGTACCTTCATGAAGCACGCTTTCGCCAGCCTCGTCCTGTTCGCTTCAGTCCTCGCCGGGCTGCCCTCCTGTGTGTCGAGCGGCATATCCAGCGCGGCCAAGCTGGCTGCGCTCTCACCGCTCGATGCCAATCCGGCAGAGTTTCGCGTCGCGCTCTTTGCTCCGGCTGCCTTGCGACTGAAGACAGGCGATGTCCGCCTCGGATTTGCCTGGGCGGAAACGGGAACGCTTGCCAGCGCCAAGGTATTTGATCTCGAGATCGTCTCGGGAGATTCAGCGGCTATGCAGGCCTTGCAGGCTCTGCAGGCCTTGCCGGCTCCGGGTCCGAGCCAGCAAACCATCATGCTCAGTCTCGGCGCTCGCGAAGTTGAATCCGTTTTGAAATTCCAGCAGGTCGTTCGCGAGGCGAAGAAGGCCGGCCAAAATGGCAGCGGCAACATTTCCGTCAGTCTGGCCGGCGGATGCTGGCGTGAGCCGTTTCCGGCCGGCGGCGAGCCGTTACCGCTGGATATCTGGCTACAGGCGAGCGCGGGCAGCGAGTATCTGCCGGTCATTCGCGGCGTCGATTTGCGGACGATCCTGAAGCAGGCCGGCCTCACGTCGGTGCCGCAGTGCGTGAACGCATCTTAGGCTCAGCCTTGCGACGCGGCCAGCAGAGCCCGGATCAACCCGGCGGTCGAGCTGTCATGGCCGGTAGCTGCAATCTTGCCCTGCACGACCGGCAGCAGCCCCGTCGCCAGTTCCTTGCCGAGCTCGACGCCCCACTGATCAAACGAGTTGATGCGGAAGATCACCCCTTCGACGAAGACGCGATGTTCGTAGAGCGCGATCAGCCGGCCGAGGGTGTAGGGCGTCAGCTGGTCGTATACGAAGGTGATCGAAGGGCGGTTGCCGGAAAAGACACGGTGCGGGGCGAGGAAGTCGGCTTCCCCGTCGGAAACGCCCTTGGCGGTTAGCTGGCTCTTGGCTTCGGCGAGCGTGCGGCCCTTCATCAGCGCTTCGGACTGCGCCAGGCAATTGGCGATCAGCAGTTCGTGCTGGTGGCGCAGGTCCGGCTCGAAGCCGTTCGCGGCGATCATGAACTCGGCCGGGATGACGCTCGTTCCCTGGTGGATGAGCTGGTAGAAAGCGTGCTGGCCATTGGTGCCGGGCTCGCCCCAGACGACCGGGCCGGAGGCACCCTGGACGGGCTTGCCGTCGATGGTGACGCTCTTGCCGTTCGATTCCATGTCGAGCTGCTGCAGATAGGCGGGGAAGCGCGACAGCCTCTGATCATAGGGCAGGATGGCGCGCGTCTGGTAGCCGAGCACCTTGCGGTGGTAAACGCCGAGTGCGCCGAGCAGCATGGGCAGGTTCTGCCCGAACGGCGCGCTGCGGAAATGCTGGTCCATGGCATGGCCGCCGTCGAGGAAGCGGCCGAAGTCCTCTTCGCCGATGGCGATCATCAGCGGCAGGCCGATCGCCGACCAGATCGAATAACGCCCGCCGACCCAGTCCCAGAAGCCGAATACCCGATCGGCATCGATGCCGAAGGCGGCGACCTTGTCGAGCGCCGTCGATACCGCGGCAAAATGTTTGCCGACCGCCGCCTCGCCGAGCTTTTCGGCAACGAACCGTCGCGCCGTCTGCGCATTGGTCATGGTCTCGATCGTCGTAAAGGTCTTCGACGCGACGATGAACAGCGTCGTCTCGGCGGTAAGCGTCTTCAGCGTGTCGGCGATATGCGCCCCGTCGATATTGGAGACGAAATGCAGGCGCGGGCCGTCATGGAACGGGGCGAGCGCCAGGGTGGCCATGACCGGTCCGAGATCGGAGCCGCCAATGCCGATATTGACGACATCGGTGATCGCCTTGCCGGTTGCACCCGTGAGTCCGCCCGAGCGGATGCCTTCGGCAAAGCGGCCCATGGCGGCGAGAACGGCATTGACGTCGGGCATCACGTCCCGGCCGTCCACCATGACCGGCGCGTTCGACCTGTTGCGCAGGGCCGTGTGCAGGACGGCCCTTCCTTCGGTGAAGTTTATCGGCGCGCCGGAGAACATCGCATCGCGCTTGCCGGCCACATCCGCCGCATCGCAGAGCTCCGCGAGCAGGGACATGATCTCCCCGTTCACCGCGCATTTGGAGTAATCCATCAGCAGGTCGTCCAGCGTCGCGCTGAAACGGCTGAAGCGCTCGGCGTCGGCGGCAAAGGCGGCGCGCAGATCCTCGGCCCGGGTGGCCGCGGCGGTGCTCGTGAGCTTGTCGATGATTGCCTGCATCTTCGTGTCCCTGATTTGGCGGAGATGGGGGCGACACTATTCCGGGCGGTGCCGACGATCAAGCGCACGAAAACACCCGGACGGCACGGGGCAATCCGGGTGTCAAAGGTCTTGCGGCCAGGCCCGGTCCTTACTTGGCCGGTTCGCTGTCGCGCAGTTCGCGCCGGAGGATCTTGCCGACATTCGACTTCGGCAGTTCGCTGCGGAATTCGATGTAGCGCGGACGCTTGTAGTTGGTCAGGTTTGCGGCACAGTGCGCCTTGAGGTCAGCCTCGGTGAGAGCCGGGTCCTTCTTGACCACGAAGATCTTCACTGCCTCGCCGGAATGGGCGTCGGGAACACCGATCGCCGCGCATTCGAGCACGCCCGGATGCATGGCCGCCACTTCCTCGATCTCGTTCGGATAGACGTTGAAGCCCGAAACAAGGATCATGTCCTTCTTGCGGTCGACGATCTTGACGTATCCGCCCTCGTTCATCATGCCCATGTCGCCGGAGCGGAAGAAGCCGTCGTCGGTCATGACCTTGGCCGTCTCTTCCGGCCGCTGCCAGTAGCCGGCCATGACCTGCGGTCCGCGAATGCAGATTTCGCCCACTTCGCCGATCGGCATCGTGGCGCCCTCTTCGTCGCGGATCTCGATGTCCGTCGAGGGCAGGGGCAGGCCGATCATGCCGCTGAACTCGGTGCTGTCGAGACGGTTGACCGTGGCGACCGGCGAGGTTTCGGACAGGCCGTAACCCTCGGTGATCGGGCAGCCGGTCATCTGGAACCAACGTTCCGCCACCGGCCGCTGCACGGCCATGCCGCCGCCGAGCACCAGCAGCAGCGAGGAGAAGTCGAGGTTCTTGAAGTCCGGATTGTTCATCAGCGCGTTGAACAGCGTGTTGAGGCCCGGGAAGATATGCGCCTTGTGGTTCTGCAGTTCCTTGACGAAGGCGGGAATGTCGCGCGGATTGGCGATGAGCACGTTGTGGCTGCCGGTGGCGATGCCCATCAGCGAATTCACGGTGAGCGCGAAGATATGGTAGAGCGGCAGGGCGCAGATGAAGGTCATGACCTCCGGCCGGCCCTTGATCGCAAATGCCGCTTCGAGCCAGATGGCGATCTGCTGCTTGTTGGCGAGCAGGTTGGCATGGGTGAGCGTCGCGCCCTTGGAAACGCCCGTGGTGCCGCCCGTATACTGCAGGAAGGCGACGTCGCTGGCGACCACGTCGACCGGCTTCAGCGTCTGGCGGGCGCCCTCGGAGAGAACGGCCTTGAAGCTGGTATGGCCGGGGATCGACCAGGCCGGAACGAGCTTCTTCACCTTGCGCACGACGAAATTGACGATATGTCCCTTCAGGCCCAGCATGTCGCCCATGGTGGCGACGATGACATGCTTGACCGGCGTATTGGGCAGCACCTGCTGCACCGTGCCGGCGAAGTTCTCGAGCACGATGATCGCCTTGGCGCCGGCGTCCTTCAACTGATGCTGCAGTTCGCGCGGGGTGTAGAGCGGGTTGACGTTGACAACCGTGAAGCCTGCCCGGAGGATGCCGTATACGGCCACCGGGTTCTGCAGGATGTTCGGCGTCATGACGGCGACGCGGTCACCCTTGACGAGCCCCTTGGACTGGAGCCAGGCGCCGACCTTGCGCGACTGGACCTCCAGTTCGCGGAAGGTCATGCCGCGGCCCATGCTCGAAAAGGCCAGCCGGTCGGCATAGGTGGCGCAACTGCTCTCGAACAGACTGCCCAGCGACGGATGGGCATGGGGCGCGATTTCCGCGGGCACTGCCGGCGGATATGAATCGAGCCAAATTTTCTCCGATGCCCGGCCACTGAGGCGGCTCGTTGCGTCCGTCATGTATTCCCCTCCCGACGTCCATTGTGCCATGTCTGCCGTATGCGGCGGACCTGCGATCCTCCCAGATGCTTTAGCGAGCTTATGCGTTTGGCAGTCCGGTTCAAGTCCTTAGCTCTATATAACCTTGACGTAAGCGTCAATAATCCGCCGGCCGTCGTCCAGGCTTTTGGCGGAACGCGCCTCGGCGCCGCAGGAAGCGTCGGCATTCGCGCCCTCCGACCCCGGCGAAGACCCGCAGCAGATCTTGTCCCGGAACATTCTCGCCGCCGAGACCGTTTGTTTTTCATGTTCACACTGGAAAAGGAGGATGCCCCATGCATCAGAACACTCAAGCGACCGGCCGTGACCCCTATGTGAAGGATACGGCATCCCTGATCGCCAGCGACAAGGTCGACGGCACCGCCGTCTATGGCGCGAAAGGTGAGCGGATCGGCTCCATCAAGCGCATCATCCTGGAGAAGCGCGGCGGCCGCGTGGCCTATGCGGTATTGAGCTTCGGCGGTTTTCTCGGCATTGGCGACGACTATTACCCGCTGCCCTGGGAAAAGCTCACCTATGACGAGAGCCTCGATGGCTACCGCATCGATCTCACCAGGGAGCAGATCGAAGGCGCGCCGCGGCTCGCCGATGACGACGGCAACTGGTACCGCGACAATGGCCGCAACGTCTATGATTTCTACGGCGTGCCGCCTTACTGGATCTGACCGATCCCATAATGACTATGAGTATAAGAGGGCCCCGCTTCGGCGGGGCTTTCGTTTGTCTGGCGTCCCAGTGCGGTTAATCGTCTCTCTTTACCGTCCTCGCGAATTGGCGGGAAGATGCTCTTGGATTTCATTTTGCGATGCGGTAAGTATTTTTCCGAAATCAATAATTCTAATTAACGGCATAGAAGTCGGCATTCGTTCTTCTTCCTCAATTCTCCGATCTCACTGTAAATCGGACCGGATTTGAACGGAGACACCTTCGGCCGATCGAGCCAAATGGAGTTTGGGCGTGCGCATTGCAATTATTGGTACGGGTTATGTCGGGCTGGTTTCGGGCGTGTGTCTGTCGGATTTTGGCCATGACGTCGTTTGCATCGACAAGGCGGCGGAAAAGATCGCCCAGCTCAACCGCGGCGAGGTGCCGATCTTCGAGCCGGGTCTCGACGACCTGATCCACAAAAATGTCGCGGCCGGACGCCTGCATTTCACCACGGATATCGCCGAGCCGGTCGCCAACGCCGATGTGGTGTTTCTCGCCGTCGGCACGCCCTCGCGCAAGAGCGACGGCCATGCCGATCTCACCTATGTCTTCGCTGCAGCGCGCGAAGTGGCCGCCGCCGTGCGCGGCTTCACCGTGATCGTCACCAAGTCGACCGTCCCGGTCGGCACCGGCGACCAGCTGGAGCGCATCATCCGCGAAGCCAATCCCGCTGCCGACGTCGCCGTCGTCTCCAATCCGGAATTCCTGCGCGAAGGGGCCGCCATCGACGACTTCATGGCGCCCGACCGCGTCGTGGTCGGCATGAACGACGATCGCGCCCGCTCCATCATGGCCGAGGTCTATGCTGCCCTCGACCCGGTCCGTCATCCGGTTCTCTTCACCTCGCGCCGGACCGCTGAGCTGACCAAATACGCAGCCAACGCCTTCCTGGCGCTGAAGCTCGCCTATATCAACGAGATTGCCGATCTCTGCGAGCAGGTCGGCGCCAATGTGCAGGACGTTTCCCGCGGTATGGGCCTCGACAGCCGCATCGGCCTCAAGTTCCTCAATGCCGGCCCGGGTTATGGCGGCTCCTGCTTCCCCAAGGACACTCTGGCCCTGGTCAAGACCGCCCAGGATCATAACAGCCCGATCCGCCTGATCGAGACGATCGTCGGCATCAACGAGACCCGCAAGCGCGCCATGGCGCGCAAGGTCGAGCGTGCGCTCGGCGGCGAGCTGCGCGGCAAGACGATCGGCATCCTCGGCCTGACCTTCAAGCCCGACACCGACGACATCCGCGAATCGCCCGCCCTGTCCATCGTCCAGGCCCTGCTCGACAAGGGCGCCTCGCTGAAGGCGCACGATCCGGAAGGCATGCCGGCCGCCCGCCACGTCATGCCCGAGCTTTCCTACCACGACGACGTCGATACGGTTGCCGACGGCGCCGATGCGCTGGTCATCATCACCGAATGGAAGCAGTTCCGCTCCCTCGATCTGCCCCGCCTGAAGGGCATGATGAAGCAGCCGGTTCTCGTCGATCTGCGCAACATCTACACGCCGTCGGAGGCCCGCAAGCACGGCTTCGTCTACGAAAGCGTCGGCCGCGCGGAGTAAGACCCCTCTACCAAATCTCTGAATGACGAAACCGGCGCCGCCCCCGTGGGCGGCGTTGTCGTTTGTCGCAGGGCGCCGCTCACCCGGTCCATCGCGCCTCTGTCAGGCGTGTTTAAATTCTGTGCAAATTCCATTCGGCATAATTTCTAGGCAATGCCCGCTTGCCAAGTTTTTTGCGCTGCGGCATTTATAGGCCATGATGCACTCCGACCTCACTGTCCTCGTGATCGATGAGAACGCCATCCGCGCTTCCATTATCGAGGAAGGCCTGCGGGAGGCGGGGCACCTGCGCGTCACGGTCGTGCACGAGGTCAACGGCATCGCCAGGATCATCGAGAACCTGAAGCCCGACGTCATCATCATCGATCTGGAAAACCCGAACCGCGACATGATGGAGCACTTGTTCCAGCTGACCCGCACAGTCAGCCGGCCGATCGCCATGTTCGTCGACCGCTCGGACACCGCCTCGATCGAGGCTGCCGTCGATGCGGGAGTCTCCGCCTATATCGTCGACGGCCTGAAGAAGGAGCGGGTCAAGCCGATCCTCGACATGGCGGTGAGCCGCTTCAACGCCTTCAGCCGCCTGCAGCGCGAACTGGCCGATGCCAGGAGCGCGCTCGAAGAGCGCAAGGTGATCGAGCGGGCCAAGGGCATTCTGATGAAGATGCGCGGACTCTCCGAGGAGGAAGCCTTCGGATTGATGCGCCAGACGGCGATGAACGAGAAGAAGAAGCTGTCCGACATCGCCCAGAGCGTGGTGACGGCGGCGGGATTGCTGATGTGATGGAGACCCTGACGCAGGTCGATATCCGGAGAAGCCGGGGTGAATGACATGACACGACCGAGTGACAGCGGAACGAGCCTGCCCCTGCCGGCGGTCGGCGCCGCGCGCGGCGCAAAGGTGCTGCGCGCCGGCTTCATTCCCCTGATGGACGCCTCGGTGCTGATTGTCGCGGCCGAACTCGGCTTTGCCGCCAGAGAAGGGCTGGCGCTCGATCTGGTGCGCGATGTTTCCTGGGCCAATGTCCGCGACCGGCTGGCTTTCCGCCAGTTCGACATCGCCCACATGCTCTCGCCCATGCCGGTCGCCTCCATGCTCGGCCTCGGTTCCAATCCGTCGCCGACCATCACGCCTTTCTCGTTGGGGCGTGGCGGTAACGCCATCACCCTGTCGCTCCGTCTGTTCGAGCGCATGCAGGCGCTGACCGCCCTCGACGACGCGTCGTCGGCGCTCGACAGTGCGCGTGCCCTGGCCTCGGTCCTGTCGGATATGCGGGCAAGCGGCGAACAGCCGCCGACGCTCGGCATGACCTATCCTTTCTCCTCGCACAATTACGAGTTCCGCTACTGGCTGGCGGCTGGTGGCATCGATCCGGACCGCGACGTCAAGCTGGTCGTCGTGCCGCCGCCGCTCACCTCCGATGCGCTGGCCGCCGGAGCGATCGACGGCTTCTGCGTCGGAGCGCCGTGGAACATGGTGGCCTCCGAGCGCGGCGTCGGCCGCATCGTTGCGGCCAAGCAGGACATCTGGCCCTCGGCGCCGGAAAAGGTGATCGGCATGCGCCCGGAATGGGCCGAGACCAATCCCGAGACGGTGTCCCGGCTGATCGTCGCGCTCGATGCCGCAGCGCGCTGGTGCGACGACGGTGCGAACCACGATACGCTTGCTGCGCTGCTCGCCGAACCGCGCTACATCGCCGCCCCGGTCGGCATCATCCGCCGCGTCCTGGCAGGCGAGTTCAGCCTGGATGCCAAGGGTAATCTGCGCACGATCCCCGACTACTTCGTCTTCCACCGCGATCACGCCAACTATCCCCGGCCGAGCCAGGCGTTGTGGATCTACAGCCAGATGATCCGCTGGGGGCAGGCCGAGTACAGCGAATCCGGCGCGAGGGCGGCCGCATCTGCCTACCGGCCGGACCTCTATCGGGCGGCGCTCGGCGCCGCGAACGGACCATCGGAGGCCGATATCCGGCCGGAAGGCGTCGCGCCGAACGATCGGTTCATGGACGGCCACGTCTTCGATCCGAGCCGCATTCCCGACTATGTCGCCGCCTTCCCGGTGCGGGCCCTTGTGGCCTCGAACGGCACGGACGAGGACGCCTGACGGCGAGCGCGGTGCACAATTCGCCAGCGTCTTTTCAGCCGTCTCGGAAGCAATCGCACAATTGTTCGGCAGCGCCTCTTTTGAGGCAGGGACCTCTGCCGGATCTGCAAGCGAATTTTTCTCCATTTGAAACATTGGCTTACCCGTGGCGCGCAAAACTGGCACGCTGATTGCTTGGGTAAACATGCACCGGTCAATGGCGACCGGACGCAGATGAGCGCATAGCGCGCGTTCACATCAGACATCGACGTCGCAAGGTTCTTGCTGTCCGGGGCTCCTCCTCCCCCGCTGACGCATCTACCGAGCGGCGTTTTTTCGTTTTCCGGCTCTCCGTCTCCAGCAAAGGGAACAGCACATGACGAAGACTACAGGAATGGGCATCAGCCGCCGCAGCATTCTCAAGACCAGCGCTGCCGCCGCCGTGATCGGCGCCGCGCGCACGCTTCTGCCGTCCGGCGCCTTCGCCGCCTCGGCCGGCCCGGAGGTCACGGGTCTCAAGCTCGGCTTCATCGCGCTGACCGACGCGGCTCCGCTGATCATCGCCAAGGAAAAGGGCCTGTTCGACAAGTATGGTCTGACCGGGGTCGAAGTGCTGAAGCAGGCATCCTGGGGCGCGACCCGCGACAATCTCGTACTCGGCGGCGAGGCGAACGGCATCGACGGCGCCCATATCCTCACCCCCATGCCCTACCTGATTTCCGCCGGCAAGGTGACGCAGAACAACGTGCCGGTGCCGATGTCGATCATTGCCCGGCTGAACCTCGACAGCCAGGGCATCTCTGTTGCCCAGGAATATGCCGAGACCGGCGTCGGCCTGGATGCCTCGAAGCTGAAGGAGGCCTTTGCCGCCAAGAAGGCCGCCGGCAACGAGATCAAGGTCGCCATGACCTTTCCCGGTGGTACCCACGACCTTTGGCTCCGCTACTGGCTCGCCGCCGGCGGCATCGACCCGGACAAGGACGTCTCGACGATCGTCGTGCCGCCGCCGCAGATGGTCGCCAACATGAAGGTCGGCAATATGGATGCCTTCTGCGTCGGTGAGCCGTGGAACGAGCAACTGGTGAACCAGGGCATCGGCTTCACCGCCTGTACGACCGGGGAGCTGTGGAAGGGCCATCCGGAAAAGGCGCTGGGGCTTCGCTCCGACTGGATCGAGAAGAACCCGAACGCCGCCAAGGCACTGATGATGGCCGTGATGGAAGCCCAGATCTGGGCCGACAGCATGGACAACAAGGAAGAGATGTCGGCGATCCTCGGCAAGCGCCAGTGGTTCAACGTGCCCCCGAAAGATGTTGCCGGCCGTCTCAAAGGCACGATCAACTACGGCAATGGCCGGATGGAAGAGAACACCGGCCTGGAGATGAAGTTCTGGAAGGACCACGCCTCCTATCCGTTCAAGAGCCACGACACCTGGTTCCTCACCGAGAACATCCGCTGGGGCAAGTTCTCAGCTGACACCGACATCAAGGCGCTGGTCGACAAGGTCAACCGCGAGGACATCTGGCGTGCCGCCGCCAAGGATCTGGGCGTCGCCGCCGCCGACATTCCGGCGTCCACCTCGCGCGGCGTCGAAACCTTCTTCGACGGCAAGGTCTTCGATCCGGAAAACCCTAAGGCCTATCTCGACAGCCTGACGATCAAGGCCGGCGCGTGACGCGCCTGCCCCTCACCCGGCTGCCGCCACCCTCTCCCCGCAAGCGGGGCGAGGGGAGATGGGGCCGAGGCCTCGCCATCAGCCCCTTCTCCCCGTTCACGGGGAAAAGGTCCCGGCAGGGGGATGAGGGGCAACCCGGCCCACCGACGACAACCGACACCGCTCGCAAGAGGACCACACCATGACCGCAACCGCCCGCAAGACCGAGGTACCGATGCCCGCCCCGACGACCAGGGGCGGCACCGTCGTGCAGATGGTGAAACGCCCGGCCCGCAAGCTCGACCTCGCCCGCATCGGCGCCAGCATGGCCCGCAATCTCGTGCCGCCGCTCGTCGTCGCGGCCCTGCTGCTGGCGCTCTGGCAGGTGACCTGTTCGCAGCCGGGCTCCAGCCTGCCACCGCCGTCGCAGGTCTGGATCGACAGCTTCGACCTGATCGCCTATCCCTTCTTCAACTACGGTTCGCAGGACATCGGGCTTGCCTGGCGCGTGCTCGTCTCGCTGGAACGCGTGGCGATCGGCTTCGGGCTTGCGGCCGTGGTCGGCGTCCTGCTCGGCGCCGTGGTCGGCCAGTCGGTCTGGGCGCTGCGCGGCCTCGACCCGATCTTCCAGATCCTGCGCACGGTGCCGCCGCTCGCCTGGCTGCCGCTGTCGCTCGCCGCTTTCCAGGACAGCAACCCGTCGGCGATCTTCGTCATCTTCATCACCTCGATCTGGCCGGTGATCATCAACACCGCCGTCGGCGTGCGCAACATCCCGGACGACTACCGCAACATCGCCCGCGTGCTGCGCCTCAACCCGCTGGAGTTCTTCGTCCGCATCATGGTGCCGGCCGCAGCCCCTTACATCTTCACCGGCCTCAGGATCGGCGTCGGCCTGTCCTGGCTGGCCATCGTCGCCGCCGAAATGCTGACCGGCGGCGTCGGCATCGGCTTCTTCATCTGGGATGCGTGGAACTCGTCGCGCCTCTCCGACATCATCGTGGCGCTCGCCTATATCGGCGTGACCGGCTTCGTCCTCGACAAGCTGGTCGCCCTCTTGGGCGGCGTCGTCACCCGCGGCACAGCGGCCAACTGAGGAGACGACATCCATGAACGCCTATCTCAAGATCGACCATATCGACAAAAGCTTCGAACGGGCCGGCACGAAGACCGAAGTACTGAAAGACGTGACGCTGACCATCGACAAGGGCGAGTTCGTCTCCATCATCGGCCATTCCGGCTGCGGAAAGTCGACCCTGCTCAATCTGATCGCCGGCCTCACCAGGGTATCCTCCGGCGCCGTCCTGCTCGAAAATGTCGAGGTCAACGCACCCGGTCCGGAACGCGCCGTCGTCTTCCAGAACCATTCGCTGCTGCCGTGGCTGACCGTCTACGAAAACGTCAATCTCGCCGTCAACAAGGTGTTTTCCGGCCGCAAGACCAAGGCGGAAAAGCATGACTGGGTCATGCGCAATCTCGACCTCGTGCAGATGGGCCATGCCAAGGACAAACGCCCGTCAGAAATCTCCGGCGGCATGAAGCAGCGCGTCGGCATTGCCCGCGCGCTCGCCATGGAGCCGAAGATCCTGCTGCTTGACGAACCCTTCGGCGCGCTCGATGCGCTCACCCGCGCCCATCTGCAGGATGCGGTGATGGAAATCCACGCGCGGCTTGGCAACACCATGATCATGATTACCCATGACGTCGACGAGGCCGTGCTGCTCTCCGACCGCATCGTCATGATGACCAACGGCCCGGCCGCCAAGGTCGGCGAAGTGCTGGACGTTCCGATCCCGCGGCCGCGCGACCGCATCGCGCTCGCCTCCGACCGCACCTACCTGAAATCCCGCGAAGCCGTGCTGAAGTTCCTCTACGAACGCCACCGCTTCGTCGAAGCCGCGGAGTAAGAACCATGGCAGAAAAACTCGTCATCATCGGCAACGGTATGGCCCCCGGCCGCATGCTGGAGGAACTGTTCGAAAAGGCACCCGGCCTCTACGACGTGACGATCTTCAACGCCGAGCCGCGCGTCAACTATGACCGCATCATGCTCTCGCCGGTCCTCTCGGGCGAGAAGACCTATGAGCAGATCGTCATCCATGGCGACGGCTGGTATGTCGACCACGGCATCATGCTCTACAAGGGCCACAGGATCGTCGCGATCGACCGGGACAGGAAGACTGTCACCTCCGATAACGGCGTGACGGAGAGTTATGACAAGCTGGTCATCGCCACCGGCTCGGTGCCCTTCATCATTCCCGTCCCCGGCAACGATCTGCCGGGCGTCATCACCTATCGCGACCTCGATGATGTGCAGGCCATGCTTCTGGCCGCCCAGTCCCGGGACAGGGCGGTGGTCATCGGGGGCGGCCTGCTCGGTCTCGAAGCCGCTGCCGGCCTTGCCCAGCGCGGCATGGATGTGACCGTGCTGCATGTCATGCCGACGCTCATGGAGCGCCAGCTCGATCCCGCCGCCGGCTATCTGCTGCAGAAGGCCGTCGAGGAACGTGGCATCAAGGTGATCTGCAAGGCCAATACCAGGGCAATCGTCGGCGACGGCAAGGTCGAGGGCGTCGAGCTCGATGATGGCCGCATCATCCCGGCGACGCTGGTGGTGATGGCCGTCGGCATCCGCCCGAATGTCGGTCTCGCCAGTGAGGCCGGTATCGCCGTCAACCGCGGCATCGTCGTCGATGCCGGCATGCAGACCTCGGACGGCGACATCCTGGCACTCGGCGAATGCGCCGAAGTCGGCGGCATGGTCTACGGCCTCGTCGCGCCGCTCTACGAAATGGCGCGGATTGCCGCTTCGCATCTTGCCGGCGACCGCAGCCCCGCCTTCGTCCATTCCGACACGCCCACCAAGCTCAAGGTCACCGGCATCGAGCTCTATTCGCTCGGCGATTTCGCCGATGGCGACGACCGCCAGGAAATCGTGCTGCGCGATGCGACGGCTGGCGTCTACAAGCGCCTCGTCATCAAGGACAACCGCATCATCGGCACGGTGCTCTATGGCGAAACCGCCGACGGCGCCTGGTTCAACGACCTGAAGAAGAAGGGCACCGACATTTCGGCGATGCGCGACACCCTGATCTTCGGCCAGGCCTATCAGGGGGGCAGCCCGCTGGACCCTATGGCGGCCGTTGCAGCCTTGCCGGATGATGCGGAAATCTGCGGCTGCAACGGCGTCTGCAAGGGCAAGATCACCGGAGCGATCACGGCTAAGGGCCTGACCTCGCTGGACGACGTCCGCGCCCATACCAAGGCGTCCGCGTCGTGCGGCTCCTGCACCGGCCTCGTCGAGCAGCTGATGGCGCTGACGCTCGGCGACAAGTACAATCCGGCGGCCGTCACGCCGATGTGCACCTGCACCGAACTCGGCCATGACGATGTCCGTCGCCTGATCAAGGCCAAGGGGCTGAAAACCATCCCGGCCGTCATGCAGGAACTGGAGTGGAAGACCTCCTGCGGCTGCGCCAAATGCCGCCCGGCACTCAACTATTACCTCGTCTGCGACTGGCCGGACGAATATGCCGACGACTACCAGTCGCGCTACATCAATGAGCGGGTGCACGCCAACATCCAGAAGGACGGCACCTATTCGGTCGTGCCGCGCATGTGGGGCGGGGTCACCAGCGCCGCCGAACTGCGCGCCATCGCCGACGTGGTCGACAAGTTCGAGATCCCGATGGTCAAGGTCACCGGCGGCCAGCGCATCGACCTGCTCGGCATAGAGAAGGAGGATCTGCCCGCCGTCTGGGCCGATCTCGGCAAGGCCGGCTTCGTCTCCGGCCAGGCCTATGCCAAGGGACTGAGGACCGTGAAGACCTGCGTCGGCTCCGACTGGTGCCGCTTCGGCACGCAGGATTCGACGGGGCTCGGCATCCGCATCGAGAAGTTCATGTGGGGCTCGTGGACCCCGGCCAAGCTGAAGCTCGCCGTCTCGGGATGTCCGCGCAACTGCGCCGAGGCGACCTGCAAGGACATCGGCGTGATCTGCGTCGATTCCGGCTTCGAGATCCACTTCGCCGGCGCCGCCGGTCTCGACATCAAGGGCACGGAGGTGCTCGGTCTCGTCAAGACCGAGGACGAGGCGCTCGAGCATATCGTCGCGCTCACCCAGATGTATCGCGAGCAGGCCCGCTATCTCGAGCGCATCTACAAATGGGCGAAACGCGTCGGGCTGGACGAGATTCGCCGGCAGATCATGACCGACGCGGAAAAGCGCAAGGCCTATTACGAGCGCTTCGTCTTCTCCCAGAAATTCGCCCAGGTCGACCCCTGGTCGGAACGCGTTTCGGGCAAGGACAAGCACGAGTTCAAGCCCATGGCGAGCGTCGGCTTCTCGGCAGCGGCGGAATAGATCTCCCTCTTCTCCCCAGCGGGGAGAAGTGCCGAGCTTGCGAGGCGATGAGGGGGCCGTTTGCACTGGAGCCAACGGGCTTCGCCCCCCTCATCCGGCCCTACCGGGCCACCTTCTCCCCGTTGGGGAGAAGAGACGGCGGACGCTGCGGCGTCGAGAACAAAACGAAGGATAACTCCATGAACTGGATCACCATCGGCCACATCGACGAAATCCCCCTTCGCGGCGCCCGCTGCGTCAAGACCCCGGAGGGCAAGATCGCCGTGTTCCGCACGGCCGAAAACGAGGTCTTCGCCATCGAGGACCACTGCCCGCACAAGGGCGGACCGCTGAGCCAGGGCATCGTCCACGGCAAGGCCGTGACCTGCCCCTTGCACAACTGGGTGATCTCGCTGGAGACGGGCCGCGCGCTCGGTGCCGACGAGGGCGAGGTGAGAACCATCTCAGTGCGCAACGAGGGCGGCCAGCTGTCGATCGCGCTCGAAAGCCTGATGATGGCGGCGGAGTAGGCGGATGGCGCGCGCCCTGCGGACAGTGCCCCTCATCCCCCTGCCGGGACCTTCTCCCCGCAGGCGGGGAGAAGGCGGATGGAACGCCGACAGTGCCCCACGTCCCTTCTCCCCGTCGAGACGGGGAGAAGGTGGCGGCAGCCGGATGAGGGGCAAGGGTCGGATAAGGCAGGTGAGGGGGAATGCCCATGCCCACTGAAACCCGCACCACCTGTCCCTATTGCGGTGTCGGCTGTGGCGTGATCGCCAGCGTCGACGACACCGGCAAGGTTTCGGTCAAGGGTGACCCGCAGCATCCGGCAAATTTCGGCCGCCTGTGCTCCAAGGGCTCGGCGCTCGCCGAAACGCTTGATCTCGACGGCCGGCTGATGGCACCCGAGATAGAAGGACGGCCGGTGGGTTGGGATCAGGCGCTCGATCTGGTGGCGGAACGGTTCTCGAGTACCATCGCCGAACACGGCCCCGACTCGGTCGCCTTCTACGTCTCAGGCCAGTTGCTGACTGAGGACTATTACGTCGCCAACAAGCTGATGAAGGGTTTCATCGGCTCGGCCAATATCGACACCAATTCGCGCCTGTGCATGGCATCCTCGGTCGCCGGCCATCGCCGCGCCTTCGGCGCCGACACGGTGCCCGGCACCTACCGGGATCTGGAGCTGGCCGACCTGATCGTTCTGACCGGCTCCAATCTCGCCTGGTGCCATCCCGTGCTTTATCAGCGCATCGCCGCGGCGAAGGCGGCCCGCCCGACGATGAAGGTCGTCGTCATCGACCCGCGCCGCACCATGACCTGCGACATCGCCGACCTGCATCTGGCGGTCCGCCCCGACGGCGATGTCGCGCTGTTCAACGGCCTGCTCGCCCATCTCGCCCGAAGCCCGGTGCTCGACCAGATCTATATCGGCGCCCATACGAACGGCTTTGCCGAGGCCTTTGCTGCCGCCTCGTCCCTCACCATGGCCGACCTGATCGAGGCGACCGGCCTGCCGGCCATGCAGATCCGCGAATTCTTCGCCCTGTTCGAGCGCACGGAAAAGACCGTCACCTGCTATAGCCAGGGCGTCAACCAGTCGTCCAGCGGCACCGACAAGGTCAATGCCATCATCAATTGCCATCTGGCGACGGGCCGCATCGGCCGTCCCGGCATGGGGCCTTTCTCGCTGACTGGCCAGCCCAATGCCATGGGCGGTCGCGAGGTGGGTGGCCTCGCCAACATGCTAGCCGCCCATATGACGATCGAAGACCCGGACCATCGCGACCGCGTCCGGCGCTTCTGGAATGCCCCGGCCATGCCTGAGAAACCGGGCCTCAAGGCCGTCGACATGTTTCAGGCCGTTGCCGACGGACGCATCAAGGCGCTGTGGATCATGTCGACCAATCCGGTGGTCTCCATGCCGGATGCCGATGCGGTCAAGGCGGCGATCGCGGCCTGCCCCTTCGTCGTCGTCTCCGACATCGTCCGTGATACCGACACGACGAGACTCGCCCACGTCCTGCTTCCCGCCACCGGCTGGGGCGAAAAGGAAGGCACGGTCACCAATTCCGAGCGCCGCATCTCCCGCCAGCGCGCCTTCCTGCCCGCACCCGGCGCGGCGCGGCCCGACTGGTGGCAACTGACCGAGGTCGGCCGCCGCATGGGCTTTGCCGAAGCCTTCGCCTTTGCCTCGCCGGCCGAGATCTTTGCCGAGCACGCGGCCCTCTCAGGCTTCGAGAACGACGGCGCGCGCGACTTCGACATCGGCGCCTATGGCGATATCGACGAGAGCGGCTTTGCCACGCTCGAGCCCTTCCAGTGGCCGCAACCGGCGGGAGCCGAACGGCAGGAGACGCGCTTCTTCGCCGAAGGCCGCTTCTATCATGCCGACGGCAAGGCCCGCTTCGTCGCGGTCGACGCCGAAGTACCGATCCGGACTTCCGCCGAATTCCCTCTGGTGCTCAACA
>CALRRQ020000053.1:0-29687 GCA_943370615.1 Rhizobium sp. Q54 | reverse complement strand
CAAGCTGAAGATCGCCATCGACGCCGGCCTGCACGACACGGTCGGCATCGACCTCGTCGCCATGTGCGTCAACGACCTCGTCGTGCAGGGCGCGGAACCGCTGTTCTTCCTCGACTACTTCGCCACCGGCAAGCTCGATCCCGACCAGGGCGCGGCCATCGTCGGCGGCATCGCCGCCGGCTGCCGCGAGGCGGGCTGCGCGCTGATCGGCGGCGAAACGGCCGAAATGCCCGGCATGTACTCCGGCGGCGACTACGATCTCGCGGGCTTTGCCGTCGGTGCGGCCGAACGCGGCAAGCTCCTGCCGGCCGGCGACATCGCCGAAGGCGACGTGATCCTTGGACTGGCCTCCTCCGGCGTTCACTCCAACGGCTTTTCGCTGGTGCGCAAGATCGTCGACCTTTCCGGCCTGACCTGGGACTCGGCCGCGCCCTTCGACACGACGAAGACGCTGGGCGCCGCCCTGCTCGAGCCGACCCGCATCTACGTCAAGCCGCTGCTGAAAGCGATCCGCGAGACCGGAGCGCTCAAGGCGCTCGCCCACATCACGGGCGGCGGCTTCCCGGAGAACATTCCGCGCGTGCTGCCCAAGCACCTCGCCGCCTCGATCGACCTCGATGCCATCACCGTTCCGCCGGTCTTCTCCTGGCTCGCCCGCACCGGTGGCGTCGCCCAGAACGAGATGCTGCGTACGTTCAACTGCGGCATCGGCATGATCGTCGTCGTCGCCGAAATGGACGCCGCGCGCGTTACCGAAGTGCTTGCCGCCGAAGGCGAAAAGGTCGTGACCCTCGGCCGCATGATCGCCCGCGCCGAAGGCGAGGCCGGCACCCGCTACGAAGGCAAGCTCGCCCTATGACGACGGCCCGCAGACGCGTCGTCGTCTTCATCTCCGGCGGCGGTTCGAACATGGTGGCGCTGGCGGATGCCTGCGCCGCGCCGGACTTTCCGGCCGAAATCGTCGCGGTCATCTCCGACAAGCCCACGGCGGGCGGGCTTGCCAAGGCTGCCGACCGGGGCATCGCGACCTACGTCTTCGAACGTCGCGCCTATGCAAGCAAGGCCGAGCACGAGGCGACGATCCTGGCCAAGCTCGCGACGCTTGCGCCCGACATCATCTGCCTCGCCGGCTATATGCGGCTGCTCAGCGGCGATTTCATCCGTCCCTATCAAGGCCGGATCCTCAACATCCACCCTTCCCTCTTGCCGCTCTTTCCCGGCCTGCACACCCATCAGCGGGCGCTCGACGCAGGCATGATGGTGGCCGGCTGCACCGTGCATTTCGTCACCGAGGGCATGGACGAGGGTCCGATCGTCGCCCAGTCCGTCGTGCCGGTTCTGCCCGGCGACACGTCGGACAGCCTTGCCGCCCGGGTGCTGACCGTCGAGCACCGCAGCTATGCCCAGGCGCTGCGCCTGTTCGCCGACGGAACTCTGCGCATGGGGCCCGACGGACGCGTCGCGCGGACCGGCTATGCCGGAGACGCTGCGGCGAGCCTGGTCTCGGTCTAGAGATTATTTCGCATTGCTCATGAAGTGAGACGCGCCCCAGGCCAGCAGGCTGCGGGGGAAAAGGCGCGTGGACAGGGTGATGAGCTTGTTGGCGATGCCCGGCACCACGCTCGGCCGACCGGCATAGAGGGCCTTGAGGCTCGCCTCGACGACGGCCTCGGGCGTCATCAACACCGCGGATGCCATGGGGTTGAGCCGGTGTCCGGCCCGGTCCCAGAATGGGGTCCTGGTCGGTCCCGGACAGGTGACGCTGACAAGGACCTTACGGCGGCCGAGCTCGCGGTGCAGCGCGTGACCGAAAGCCAGAACATAGGCTTTCGATGCGGCATAGACGGCATAGCCGGGGATCGGCTGGTAGGCGGCGGTGCTGGCGACCAGGAGGATATGCCCGCCGCCACGCTCGGCCATGGCGCTGCCGAAGAGATGCGAAAGATCGGTCAGCGCCCGCACGTTGACGTCGACCATGCCGAGTGCGGCGTCGCGCGGTCGCGAGACGAATCGGCCCTGGACGCCATAGCCGGCATTGGCCACAAGAGTCTCGACAACCAGTCCGCGTGCGTCGAGCGTCTGTTTCAGTCGCAAACAGGCATCCGGCTCGGCCAGATCAGCCACCTGCACGACCACGTCTCCGCCGAAGTGGCGAAGCTCCGCCGCCATCGCCTCCAGGGCTTCTGATTGGCGGGCGGTCAGCACGAGACTGTAGCCGCGCCGGGCGAGCGCCTGGCCGAATGCCTGCCCAAGCCCGCCGGTTGCCCCCGTGATCAAGGCCCACTTTCGATCGTCCGCCATACCCGTCTCCCCTGCCTGCCGCCCGATCATCGGGAAAAGGCGCCGGTGCCGCAAGCGCAAAGGCACGCAACGAGGATGCATGCTTCACCACCCATGCGGGCTGCTGCACCAAAAGCTTGAACGGGCCCAGATTTGGCCGCCACAAGGTCCAGAAGTGGCCGATCCAAGCCATTGAGACCATTTTCGTTTTCCGTAAAGGTGCCGGCCATCGGACATTACATCTTTATGGGGACGCCTTCGCATGACCAAGTTGTTGACCACCACCGCTCTCTTCGCCGGGCTCGCCCTCTGCCCGACCTTCGCGGCCGCCGAGGACAATCTCTTCACGTCGCCCGACGGCGCCTTCTCGCTCTACGGCAGCGTCGGCCTTGCCAATGTCAAGGCTGGCGAGTTCGTCTATGACGGCTCCCATAAGCTCAGCCAGCTCAACTGGGAAACCAAGGGCATGACGCTCTACACGCTGGGTGCCGACGCGCAGATCGACAAGAACTGGAAGGTCCGCGCGGCCTTCAACGTCGGCACCGGCGGCGACGGCCATATGGTCGACTATGACTGGATGGACTACAGCAATGACGACTGGACCGATCGTTCGACCCATCCCGACACCGAGCTCGACCACTATTTCAGCGGCTCGGTCGAAGTCGATCGCGGCGTCTACGAAAACGACACGACTAGCGTCGATGTCGGCGCCGGCTTCCGCTACACCGACGTCAAGTGGACGGCCTATGGCGGCTCCTACATCTACAGCAGCGGCGGCTTTCGCGACGACATCGGCGATTTCCCCGATGGCGAGCGCGGCATCAGCTACCAGCAGAAGATCCCGGTCGGCTTCCTGGCCGTCAACGGATCGCACACGATCGGCGCGCTGACGCTGAGCGGCGGCCTCCAGGGGGGCATGAGCTTCGGCATCGACGACATCGACGACCACTGGATGCGTGACCTGCGCTTCTTCGACAGCATGTCGGTCGCGCCGATGATCGGCACCAATGTCACGGCGAACTACCAGCTCAACGAGATGGCGGCGCTCTACGTCACCGGTTCGTTCGAGCGCGTGTTCCATGCGCGCGGCGACATGAAGATCACCGACACGACGGGTGCGAGCGCCGATTCCCATTCTTCGGACTCGGCCGGCGCGACCTATCAGGCGATGTCGATCTCGTTCGGCCTCAAGGGCAAGTTCTGAGAATACCGAGCCCCCCGCGGGCAGCGCCTGGCGCTGCCCGTCCGGCCGCGGACGCACCCTTTGCGCGTCCGCGGCCTTTTTTTGTCAGGGCGAAAGGGCGTCCGGGTTGAGCGCCGCCCATTGCAACAGCATGATGGTCTTGGCGTCGCAGATGCGCCCGTCGGCGATCATCGCCATGGCTTCGTCGAGCGGCAGTTCGGTGATCTCGAGATCCTCGTGCTCCTCGGCCAGTCCGCCGCCGTCGGCCGTCTTGTGGGCGGCCTCGATGCGGGCGAAGTAGAAATGCACCTTCTCCGTCACCGCGCCGGGTGACGTGTAGGCGCTGAAGAGATGCCGCGGAGCGGCGACCTCGTAGCCGGTTTCCTCCATCGCCTCGCGGCAGACTGTTTCCGCCGGGTCCTCGCCATGCTCCATCGAGCCCGCTGGCACCTCCAGCAGGAAGGCATGATCGCCCATCAGGTGGACCGGGATTCGAAACTGCCGGACCATGACGACGACGCGCCGCCTGTGGTCGTGGAGCAGGATCGCCACGGCCTCGCCGCGGTCGAACACTTCCCATTCCAGCTGGACCTTGCTGTCGTCGGGCCGGATATAGTCGAAGACGATGCGGCGGAAATGGCTCCAGCCCTTCCACAGGGTCTCGTCCTTGAGGATGGCGATGCGGATCTGATCGAAGCGGCTCATCCGGCGGCCTTTTCCAGCCAGACCTTGTTGTCGTGGAAGGCGGCCCCGCCATGCGGCGCGACGGCATCACCCCCGGTCAGCACGTTGATCCCCTCGCCGTCGAGATGCGCCTTGTTCGGCCACAGCCCCTCGGCCACCAGCACGCCGGGCTTGACCGCATCGATCACCCGGGCGTGGATGCGCAGGGTCCCGCGGGTGTTGCCGAGGCGGACGATGTCGCCGTCTGCGATCGCCAGCCGCGCCGCATCGGCCGGATTGACCATCACTTCGGGTCGCCCTTCCTTCTCCCGCGACGTCGGCGTCTCGGAGAAGGTGGAATTGAGGAAGTTGCGGGCCGGCGAGGTCGCCAGCCGGAAGGGATGCGCGGCATCGGCCACTTCGATCAGATCGACCTGGTCGGGGAACTCCGGCAGCGCGGCGACGGGTCCTAAATTGCCGAGCTTGGCCGGCGGCTTGTTCGGCGACTTGCCGTTCTGCCAGTCCGGGCGGAAGCGGAACCGGCCGTCGGCATGGCCGAAGCCGTCGAGATAATGGGCCTGGCGGAAGTCCGGCTGGCAGTCGAACCAGCGTTCTTCCTTCAACGTGTCATAACCCGGCCAGCCGCTCGCCTTCAGCATGTGGTCGATGTGCTGGTATTCCGAAAGGCCGAAACCGGGGCGGCCGGCAACGCCGAGGCGCCTGGCCAGTTCCTCGATGACGAAAAGGTTGGTGCGCACCGTTTCCGGCGGCTCGACGATCTTCGGGCCGAGCAGGATATGGCTGTGGCCGCCGCCACGATAGACGTCGTCGTGCTCGACGAACATGGTCGCCGGCAGCACGATGTCGGCGACATCGGCTGTCTCGGTCATGAAATGCTCGTGGACGGCGACGAACAGGTCGTCGCGCAGGAAGCCCTTCTTCACCAGCCGCTGTTCCGGCGCCACATTGACCGGATTGGTGTTCTGGATCAGCAGCGCGGTCACGGGTCCGCGATGGCGCAGGGCCTCGGCGTCGCCGGTCAGCACGCGGCCGATCTGCGACTGGTCCAGCATGCGGATATCCGGATCGGCATAGCTCGTGCCCATCAGTTCGGCCTTGTTCAGCCGGAAGATGTCGCCATTGTTGTGGAAGGCGCCGCCGCCTTCGTACTGCCAGGAACCGAGCACGGTGGCGACCGACAGCGCAGCATGCATGCCGGCCGAACCGTTGCGCTGGCGGGCAAAGCCATAGCCAAGACGGAAGAAGGTCTTCTTCGTCGTGCCGATCAGGCGGGCGAAGGTCTCGATCTCCTCGACCGAAAGGCCGGTGATCGCGGCCGCCCATTCCGGGGTGCGGGTCTTTAGATGCGCTTCAAGGCCGGCGGGATCGTCGGCATAGCGCGCCATGTAGTCGCGGTCGGCATAGCCGTCGCGGAAGGCGATGTGCATCACGGCGCAGGCGAGCGCCGCATCGGTGCCCGGCCGCACGATCAGCCCGAGATCGGCCTGCTTCATAGTTGCGTTGTCGTAGACGTCGATCACGACGATCTTCGCGCCGCGTTCCTTGCGGGCCTTCATCGCATGGGTCATCACATTGACCTGGGTGGCGACCGCGTTGGTGCCCCAGATGACGACGCAATCGGCCTTGGCGATCTCGCGCGGATCCGGACCGCGCAGCGCGCCGGTGCCCATGACATAGCCGGTCCAGGCCATGTTGGTGCAGATCGAGCCGAAGAAGCCTGAATAGCGCTTGGCGTGGCGCAGCCGTTCGATCGAATCCCGCTGCACCTGCCCCATCGTGCCGGCATAGAAGTAGGGCCAGACGGCTTCGGAGCCGTGCGCCGCCTCCGCCTTGACGAAGGCCTCGGCGATCTCGTCCAGCGCGTCGTCCCAGGAGACTTCCTGCCAGGCGCCCTCGCCTTTCGCACCCTTGCGACGCTTCGGCGTCAAGAGCCGGCCGGGATGATAGAGCCGCTCGGCATAGCGGGCGACCTTGGCGCAGATGACGCCGGCCGTGTAGCTGTTGTCGGGCGAGCCGCGGACGCGGCCGATGCGGCCGTCCGCGTCGAGATCGACGTTGAGGGCGCAGGCGGATGGACAGTCGTGCGGACAGACCGTATGACCAGTGGTTCGGATAGGGCTCGCGATATTCATGACGTTTGTATATTGCATGGCCGGACGGCTCAAAAGCCCCATTCCGACAATTCATAGAACCCATCAGGACGACAGATGAACTATCGCCACATCTACCATGCGGGCAATTTCGCCGACGTGCTGAAGCATGCGGTGCTGGCGCGGCTGATCGTCTACCTGCAGCAGAAGGACAAGGCCTTCCGCCTGCTCGACACCCATGCGGGCATCGGCCTCTACGACCTCTCCTCGGAAGAGGCCCAGAAGACCGGCGAGTGGCGGGACGGCATCGGCAAGCTTCTGGACGCGGACCTGCCCGCACCCGTCGCCACGATCCTCGCGCCCTATCTCGACGCGGTCCGAAGCCTCAACCCCGAGGGCGAGATCACCCACTATCCCGGCTCGCCGAAGCTCGCCCGCATGCTGTTCCGCCCGCAGGACCGGCTGTCGGCGATGGAACTGCATCCCGACGACAGCCGTCGCCTCGCCCGGCTGTTCGAGGGCGACTACCAGGTGCGCGTTACCGAACTTGACGGCTGGCTGGCGCTCGGCGCCCACCTGCCGCCGAAGGAAAAGCGCGGCATCGTGCTGGTCGACCCGCCCTTCGAGGAGGAGGGCGAATACGACCGGCTGATCGAGGGACTGGCGCGCGCCTGGCGCCGCTTTCCGGGCGGCGTCTATTGCCTCTGGTATCCGATCAAGAAGGGCGCGCCGATTGCGGATTTCCACGATGCGCTGAAGGCGCTGGAGATCCCCAAGATGCTGTGCGCCGAGCTGTCGGTGAAGAGCGACCGCGACACGACCGGGCTTTCCGGCACCGGCCTCATCATCGTCAATCCGCCCTTCACGCTGAAGGACGAGCTGCATGCGGCACTCCCGGAACTGAAGCGCGTCATGGCGCAGGATCGCTATGCGTCGCACCGCTGCTTCTGGCTGCGCGGCGAGGCCACGGGTTCGGACCGGCAGGACGACTGACGGGGGCGTACCCGTCCCGGCTCTTCCGTTGACCTTGCCCTGCTTTGCCAACATTCTGAGGGTGAAGGGAGAGCTTCCATGTCCGCCAGAACGCCGATCCGCATCGCGCTTTCGCTCGCCGCCCTGCTGCCGCTCGCCGTCGCCACCGAGGCGTTTGCCGGCACGCCGTCCTGCGAACAGGTAACCGGCACGGTATCGAGCCGCTTTGCCCAGAACATGCGAAGCTTTCTCGATCTTGACCTGTCGATCGCCGGTTTCGGTATCATTTCCGAGAGCCGGCTCGAGCCGCGGGACGGAACGCACCGTGTCGAGCGGCGCTACTGCCAGGCGAAGGTGACGACGAGCGACGGGGCGCGGCGCCAGCTGTGGTTCCTGATCGAGAGCGACTGGGGCTATGCCGGCCTCGGCTCCTCGGTCGAATTCTGCGTGAGCGGCCTCGACCCCTGGCACGTCTACGGCGCGCACTGCAGGTCGCTGCGCTAACTCAGACCTCGCTGTCGCCACCCGGCTCCTGCCCCGCACGGAACTGCGTCCGTTCGAAGATCGGAATGACCAGCAGCGCAATCGCCAGCGGAATGAGCAGATAGAACAGGCGGAACACCAGAAGCGCGGCGATGACGTCCGCCTGGTCCATTTCCGGCAGCCCCATGACGAAGACCAGTTCGAGCACGCCGAGCCCGCCCGGCGCATGCGAGATCAGCGCCGCGGAGAACGAGACGAGGAAGATGCCGAGCACGACGACGAAACCCGGATTGCCGAGCTCCGGCAGGGCGAAATAGATGATGCCGGCGGCGCCGATCAGCTCCATCGGGCCGACCAGCAGCTGCGACAGGACTACGGGCGGTGCCGGATAGGTGACCTGGAAGGAGCCGATGCGCAGGGGTCGGAGCCGCAGCATGCTGGCAATCGCATAGAGGCCGACGAGACCAAGGATCACGCGGCCGGTCGCGGTGGATGCGCCCACAGGCAGGAGATCGCCGAATCGCTCGGTGATATCCGGCTCCAGGACGAGGACCAGGCCGGTGAGAAGCAGGGCGCCGAGCAGGAAGGTGAAGGAGCACAGGGCAATCAGACCGCCGATCTCGCGCGCCGTCAGCCCCTTGGACGAATAGGCCCTGTAGCGCACCATGCCGCCCGAGATGACCGAGGCACCGACATTGTGGGACAGGGCATAGGCGGTGAAGGAGGCGAGCGCGATGAACAGCCAGTTGACCTTGCGATCAAGATGCATCAGCGCGATGCGATCATATCCGGCCAGCGCGGCATAGGCGACCAGCGAACACAAACCGGCCAGGACCCAGCCATGCGTGGGTATCTGGGCGAGGCTGTCGTGCAGGTCGTCGAGTGACAGCCCACGCAATTCCTTGTAAAGAAGCCAGGCGGAAATCGCGATCGTCGCGGCGCCCACCAAAGGCCAGAAATATTTCTTCAGGGTCATCCAGTCTTGCCGATCATCTCTCCCCGATACCGAGCGCTTTGCCGCCAGACCGCTGGCGACCTGCCCATTTTGGGGATGAAGGATTAATGGTTCAACCTTTCCGGATGATATTTGGACTTTTCCTGGCCAGTTTCGTCTGGCTCGGCGCTGGCGCGGCGCACAGCGACGACCGCGGGCGCGATTTCGATTTCTACGTCCTGTCGCTTTCCTGGTCGCCGACCTTCTGCGCCACCGGCAAGGCGGCTGAGAACCGCGACCAGTGCGGCACGGCCCGCGCGTTCGGGCTGATCGTCCACGGGCTCTGGCCGCAATATGAACGGGGTTATCCGCAGTCCTGTCCGAGCGACCAGCCGAGCCGGGTACCGTCGAGCCTCGGACGCCGGTATCTCGACATCATGCCGTCCATGGGCCTGATCGGCCACCAGTGGCGCAAGCACGGCACCTGTTCCGGCCTCTCTCAGCAGGACTATTTTTCCGCCATGCGCAAAGCCTTCGAAGGCGTGACCATACCGCCCGCGCTCAGGCACACGTCGAAGGAGACGCGCGTCGCGCCGGACGAGATCGAGCGCCAGTTCGTTTCCGCCAACCGGGGCCTCAGCCCGCGCGGCATCGCCGTCACCTGCGAGGCGGGCAAGCTCGACGAAGTGCAGATCTGCCTGACCAAGGACCTTCGCTTCCGCACCTGCCCCCAGGTCGACGGAAACGGCTGCCGTCAGGGCCGGATCTCCGTTCCGCCGATAGACTAGGGGCACAGGTCCCCGCCTCCGACCGAGAATCACAACCAGGACCACACCGATGAAGCTGTTCAGTTCGCCGACGTCTCCCTACTCCGCCAAGGTTCGCATGGCCGCCCACCATCTGGGCATCGCCATCGACAATGTCGTCGTCAACACCTCCGACAACCCGCCCGAACTGATCGGCAACAATCCACTCGGCAAGATCCCCACTCTCGTGACCGACGAAGGCCAGGCGATCTTCGACAGCCGAGCGATCATGCACTACCTGCACAGAAGTGCTAAAGGGCGGCTCTATCCGAAGAAGGACGACAAGCGCACGGAAGCCGAAGTGCTCGAGGCGCTGTGCGACGGCATCAACGACTGCCTGCTGGCGATCGTCTATGAGAAGCGCCTGCGGCCGCCGGAACTGGTGAGCCAGGACGCCATTGACCGCCAGTGGGTGAAGGTGGAGCGCAGCCTCGACTATCTCAACGCCAACATGCCGAAATTCGGCAAGTCGCTGCATGGCGGACATTTCGCCCTCGCCTCGCTGCTCGGCTATCTGATGCTGCGCTTTCCCGGCGAATGGGAGAACGGCCGCACGCGCCTGGCCGCCTGGCCTAGCAAGTTTTCCGAGCGCTTCAAGGCCTATGGACAGTTCCGTCCGCAGACGTGATCGAGCCTTAAAAGCCTGACGCGCAAACAAAAAAGCCGGGCTTGCGCCCGGCTTTTCCGTATTCTTCGTGCGCTCGGATCAGAACTTCACGCCGATACCGACCTTGACCGAGTGATCGTCGAAACCGCGCGATACCGTGGCACCGTCGATGTCGAAGTCACGCGAAGCGTAGTCGGTGTAACGATACTCGACGCGCGCCATGATGTTGTCGGTGACGAGGGCTTCGACGCCGGCACCGACGGTGTAACCGACGGCGGCCTGGGAGTCTTCGTCAGTCGCGCTCTCGATCTTGTGGTTCGCGGCGGCAACACCACCGGTCGCATAGATCAGGAACGGGTTCATGTCGTAACCGACACGAGCGCGGAGCGAGCCGTTGACACCCTGGGTGCCGGTCAGGCCTGCGCCGGCAGAACCGTCTTCGCCGTTGTAGCCGACGTCGGCTTCAGCACCGTAGACGATCTGGCCGTTCTGCATGTTGTAACCGCCGTAGAGCGTGCCGCCGACAGCGTTGGCGTCACGTTCGTCGCTGCCACCGAAACGGCCCCAGTCATAGGTGACCGCGCCGCCGACATAGGCACCGCCCCAGCCGGTGGGAGCGGCATAGGTTTCGGTTGCAGCCGGTGCTTCCGGAATCTGGTCGACGGCGTCGGCTGCGTTGGCAACCTGAAGCGCCATCATGCTCGTGGCCGAAGCCAGAAGAATCATAGTGAGGGTACGCATACTTGTCTCCTTTCAGTTCCCAGCCGCGCCAAAAACAATTCGGCGACGGCTTGAACGATCGATGTAAATCCCTGCCCGTTCCGAACTAAACATGGAGCCCAATTGAGGAGTTGAAAGAGCCGAAATATGAATTCATTGTGGCGCACGCGTGACGAAAATTGGATGTTGCTTAATGGCAACAAACCTTTCATTAACCATAACAAGATGTAAACGCAGATATACTGATATAGTCTGAAGTTAAACTCAAATTGCGTCCAATTATACGCTGCCAGGCAGGAAGAAAAGAATTAGCGAATCCCTATGCAAACCGGCACCGGGCGTCCTATATGCCAAGCATAACCGCATAGAACCAAGTCAGATCGCTATGGAAAACAACATTCCGAAGACGGCCCTCGTCACCGGCTCGGCAAAGAGACTTGGGCGCGCAATTGCTCTCGACCTGGCCCGCCACGGTTTTGCCATCGCAGTGCATGCGAACCACTCGCGGGACGAGGCGGAAAGCCTTGCCGGCGAGATTCGTGGTCTGGGCGGCCGGGCGACCGCACTGCAAGCCGACCTGCGGGACCTCGACGCCACGGCCCGGCTGCTGCCGGATGCCGAAGCTGCGCTCGGACCGATCGGCCTGCTCGTCAACAATGCTTCCGTCTTTCTGGAGGACAGCGCAGAGGCCTTCGATGCCGATCTCTTCGACCAGCATTTCGCCCTGCATGTGCGCGCCCCGGCGATCCTCGCCTCGGCGCTGTACCAGCACCTTCCGGCCGATCGCGACGGGCTGATCGTCAATATCATCGACCAGCGGGTGCTGGCGCCAACGCCGCGATTCTTTTCCTACGGCCTGTCGAAGGCCACGCTGTTTGCCGCCACCCACACCATGGCACAGGCCTTCGCGCCGCGGATTCGCGTCAACGGCATCGGTCCGGGGCCTACGCTGAAGAGCGTCCGGCAGGCGCAGGAGGACTTCCAGGCGCAGATCGACGCCCTGCCGCTCGGACGCGGGCCGGAACTCGGGGAATTCGGCCGGACGATCCGCTTTCTTTTTGACACGCCGTCGATCACCGGCCAAATGATTGCGCTTGATGGCGGACAGCATCTCGCCTGGCGCGGAGCCGGTGCAACGGAGATCAATGAATGACCGGAGGAAAGCTGCCGGATGGCGGCATTCTCTATGACGGAACGGAAGAGGACGACGACATCGCCGTCGAGAGCGATGCGCCGCGCGCGGTGCTGAGCGTCGACTGGAGTCTGACGAACGTCAACGAAACCGGGCTCGTCGGCGCCGAGCTGATCGGCGAATTCGTCAAGCAGCTGCCCAACGGCCCCGGCGTCTACCGCATGCTCAATGCCGAGGGCGACGTGCTTTACGTCGGCAAGGCGCGCAGCCTGAAGAAGCGCGTTTCCAACTACGCCCAGGGCCGCCTCCATTCCAACCGGCTGACGCGCATGGTGCGCGAGACGGCCAACATGGAATTCGTCACGACCCGGACCGAGGTCGAGGCGCTGCTGCTCGAAGCCAATCTTATCAAACGCTTGCGCCCGCGCTTCAACGTGCTGCTGCGCGACGACAAGAGCTTTCCCTATATCCTGATCACCGGCGACAGCCGGGCACCGGCGATCTACAAGCATCGCGGCGCGCGTGGCCGCAAAGGCGACTATTTCGGCCCCTTCGCCTCGGCGAGCGCGGTCGGCCGCACGATCAATTCGCTGCAGCGCGCCTTCCTGCTCAGGACCTGCACCGACAGCGTGTTCGAGAGCCGCACCCGGCCCTGCCTGCTGTTCCAGATCAAGCGCTGTTCCGGCCCGTGCACCCACGAGATCTCGGACACGGACTATGCCGAACTGGTGCGCGAGGCGAAGGACTTCCTCTCCGGCAAGAGCCAGAACGTCAAGGCATCGATCGCAGCGGCGATGAACGAGGCGGCGGAGAATCTCGATTTTGAGCGTGCCGCCGTGTTTCGCGACCGCCTGGCCGGCCTCAGCCACGTGCAGAGCCACCAGGGTATCAACCCGGCCAATGTCGAGGAGGCGGACGTGTTCGCCATCCATCACGAGGGCGGGCTCACCTGCATCCAGGTGTTCTTCTTCCGCGCCGGACAGAACTGGGGCAACCAGGCCTATTTCCCCAAGGCCGATCCGCAGATGAGCAGCGCCGAGGTGCTCAACGCCTTCCTCGCGCAGTTCTACGACGACAAACCATGCCCGCGGCTGATCCTGCTGTCCGAGGTGATCGAGGAACAGGAACTGCTGGCGATGGCGCTGACCGAACGCGCCGGCTACAGGGTGCAGATCCTCGTACCTCAGCGCGGCGACAAGAAGGACGTCGTCGACCACGTGACGGCCAATGCGCGCGAGGCCCATGGCCGCAAGCTCGCCGAGACGGCCTCGCAGGGGCGCCTGCTGCAGGGTTTCGCCGAAACCTTCGCGCTTCCTTATGTGCCGCGCCGCATCGAGATCTACGACAACTCCCATATCATGGGCACCAATGCCGTGGGCGGCATGGTGGTCGCCGGACCGGAAGGCTTCGTCAAGGGCCAGTACCGCAAGTTCAACATCAAGTCGGAAGACATCACCCCGGGCGACGACTTCGGCATGATGCGCGAGGTGATGACCCGCCGCTTCTCGCGGCTGCTCAAGGAAGAGGGAAAGCCCGACCGCAGCGCGGCACCCGACGACTCGGCCGATGCCGCCTTCCCCGCCTGGCCGGACGTGATCCTGATCGACGGCGGCCAGGGCCAGATGACGGCGGTGCGCGCCATTCTCGACGAACTCGGCATTTCCGACTGCGTCACCGCGATCGGCGTCGCCAAGGGTGTCGACCGCGATGCGGGGCGGGAGCGCTTCTTCGCGCTCGGCCGCCCGGACTTCACCCTGCCGCCGCGCGATCCCGTCCTCTATTTCATCCAGCGCCTGCGCGACGAGGCGCACCGCTTCGCCATCGGCTCGCACCGGGCGCGGCGCAAGAAGGAAATGATCAAGAACCCGCTCGACGAGATCGCCGGCATCGGGCCGACGCGCAAGCGCGCTCTGCTGCAGCATTTCGGGACGGCGAAGGCGGTGTCTCGCGCCGCGGTTTCGGATCTCACGGCCGTCGAGGGCATTTCCGAGGCGGTTGCCAGGCTTATTTACAATCATTTCCACGAAAACGCCGCAGACTGACGCCACCAAGCGTGCTTTCATCACTCGCCAGCTTAAAAACAATTAAGAATTCTTGTGTTGACGGTCGCGTCGGGAAACCGTCATCTACACTCGAAAATCATCCGACAGACAGGGCATCATGGCTTCGCGCGCTTACAACATTCCGAATCTCCTGACCTATGCGCGCATCCTTGCCGTGCCGCTGATCGTCGTGTGCTTCTTCATCGAGGGCCGGCTGGAGAGTTCGGACTTCGCCCGCTGGACCGGTCTCGGCATCTTCATCGTCGCCTCGATCACCGACTATCTGGACGGCTATCTCGCCCGCATCTGGAACCAGACCTCCAATATCGGCCGGATGCTCGATCCGATCGCCGACAAGCTGCTGGTCGCCTCGGTGCTGCTGCTGATGGCCGCCGACGGCACGATTGCCGGGTGGTCGCTCTGGGCCGCGATCACCATTCTCTGCCGCGAAATCCTCGTGTCGGGCCTGCGCGAATACCTTGCCGCGCTGAAGGTAAGCGTACCGGTGACGCGGATCGCCAAGTGGAAGACCACGGCGCAGATGTTCGCGCTGGCCTTCCTGCTGGCTGGCCCCGCCGGCGACAAGGTCCTGCCCTACACCACCGAAATGGGCATCACGCTGCTGTGGATCGCGGCCGTCCTGACTTTCTACACCGGCTACGACTATTTCCGCGCCGGCGTGAAGCACATGGTGGACTGAGGATGATGAAGCTCGTCTATTTCGCCTGGGTCAGGGAGCGGATCGGCAAGGGCGAGGAAGAGATCGATCTTCCGGCCCATGTGAAGACCGCGGGCGACCTCATCGCCCATCTTGCGACCCTTGGCGAGGAATACGAGAACGCCCTGCAGTTTCCCAAGGCCATTCGCGTGGCGATCAACCAGGAGCATGTCGAGCACGACGAGCCGATCGCCGGCGCCCGCGAGATCGGCCTTTTCCCGCCGATGACCGGCGGGTGACACGGGCTCGCCGCGTGACCATGCAAGCGGGAGAAGCGCTGAGATGACCATGCCGACCGTGCGCGTCCAAGGCGAGGACTTCGACCTTTCCGCCGAGAGCCGCGCTCTCTCCGTGGGCCGGGGCGATATCGGCGCGGTCGTATCCTTCGTCGGCCTTTGCCGCGACGAGGCCGGCACGCTTTCGGCGCTGGAACTCGAACACTATCCCGGCATGGCCGAGGCCGAGATCCGGCGCATCGGCGAGATGGCGATCGCCCGTTTCAACCTGATCGGCCTCACCGCCATCCACCGCTTCGGTCGCATCGCGCCGGGCGAGCAGATCGTGCTGGTGATCGCCACCGCCCCGCATCGGCAGGCCGCTTTCGACGGCGCCAGTTTCATGATGGATTATCTCAAGACCTCGGCGCCCTTCTGGAAGAAGGAACACCGCAAGGACGGCACGGCGGGCGACTGGGTGTCTGCCAAGGATGCCGACGACCGCGCCCGAGACAAGTGGCGCTGATCAGCCCTGCCTGATCCGACATAGCTTCAGATCCGGTAGAGATAGAGCCGCGTCTTCCGCGTGTCGTCGACCTCGACGACCACATCCGGCTTCACGTCGGGCACGGCGAAGCTGTTGCTGACGAAGAGCGTTCCCGGCCGCATCTCGGCCTTGGCTTTCAGGAACATCCTCGGCATCGGCACCGGCGAGAGGAAACAATAGACGACGTCGTGGGCCGACAGGTCTTCGTCCCAGATGCTGCGATAGGCAAACTCGGCATTGGGCAGACGCCGCAGCATCAGCCGTATTCTGGATGCCAGGAACACCAGCGGCGCGGTTTCCACGCCGCGGGCGCACAATCCCGGATGAGTGCCGGCCAGAAATGTCACCACGCCGCCCATGCCGCTGCCGAGATCGACGAAGGATGTCGCCTTTTGCTCGGAGACTATGGTGTCCAGGGCCTCCCAGGTCTTGCGGTTGGTCAGATAGAGCGGCACCTGTTCCGATGCGCTGTTCCAGTAGACCAGGGCGCAGACGACGAAGGCGGCGAGATAAGCCCAGGCCGGCACCACGGCATTATAGGCGGCGGCGAGCGGCAGCAGGATCTGGATGGGGATCCAGAAGGGCGACAGGCCGAGCAGCCTGCCGATCAGCGCCGCTGCGAGGCCCTGGGCGACCAGCAGCAGCGGTCCGCCGACCGGGATCAAGTCCCGCAGCCACAGCACGAGCGCCAGAACGAGGCCCTGCGAGACGAGGACCTTCAGCCAGGGGATCAATTGCCGGCGGATGCTGTTCATGGGTCAGTCTGGCGATCTGGCGTTTGCGGGCGGGATTCTGGCGCTGGGCCGTATCCTCACCCCATAAAGCGCGCCCGAATGCCGTCGTCAATCGCGCCTGTCGGTGGTCCACCGGAAGCTGTCGGGCGGCGCTGAAACCCGTCCGCGGCCCGGCTCAGACCCGCGCCTCACGACGGTACATCACCGCCAGCAGGACGAGCATGGAGAAGAGCGCCATGTCGCGCCAGGCGAGCGGCAGGTAGGAGCCCCACAGCGTTTCGGCGAACCCGTAGGCCGCCGCTCCGAACGCCGAGCGTAGCGGAACGGAATGACCGCCGATCGCGGCGATCAGCACCACTTTCAGGCCGAACAGCAGACCGGAGGAGAAATCCATCGTGCCGTAATACGAGGTGGCCAGTATGGCGCAGACCGTCGCGACGAAGGCGGCGAACAGATAGGACAGGGCAAAGACCGCGTCGGCGCTGACGCCGCAGAGCTGTGCGGCACCGGCATCGTCCGCCACCGCCCGCCAGACGCGCCCTGCTTTGGTGCGCACCAGCAGCAGATGGCCGAGCGCCACCAGCGCCGCCATGATCGCCGCATTGCCGAGTTGGATGGCCGTCAGCCCGACCTCCGCACCGCCGTGCCGGAAGAAGACGAGCCGGTGGTTGAGAAAGGGCGACAGCCAGATCTCGCGGCTGTCCATGGCAAGCCGGGTCGATTCCGACAGCAGGATCAGCAGGGCGAGCGAGGCGACGATGACGGCATTCGGCGAATGCCGGTGCAGCGGCCGCATCACGTAGCGCGCGATGCCGCCTGCCGTGCCCAGAGTGTACAGCAGCGACGCGACCGCGGCGAGCGTGAGGGCGGCCGGCAGGATGAGGAACAGGCGATCCCAGGCGAACTGGGCGAAGATCAGGAAGATCTGCCCCGAGAAGGCGAAGAGAGCGCCATAGGTGATGTCCGGGCGCCGCGTCATGCCGAAGATCAGCGCATAGCCGAAGGCCAGCGCCGCATAGAGCGCCGCGATCGGCACGGCATTGGCCAATTGCTGCAAGAGATAGACCATCATCGCCTCCGCTCGCATTTATAACTGGCAAAAACCATTTTACCAGTTATAATTTCGCATGACCTTTTCCTGGACCCCGCATCGTTTCTCCGGTGGCGCACTGGCACTCGACGTCGCCAACAGCGTGATCCTGCGCTTCGACCGCGACCGCAGCGTCGACCGGTTCGCCATCGAGGAGCAGCTCGCCGCCTTTCCGGCCGCGGCCGAACAGTTCTGCGCCGAACGGGCGCTCTTCGGCCCGATCGCCCCGGTCGAAGCAGCCAATACCGATGATTTCCTGCGCCTGCGCGAGGCGATAGACCGGCATTTTCGCGCACAGGCGTTGGGGCAATCCGACCGTGGCACGCTGGCGGACCTGCTGGAGGCAGCAGCCCTGATGCTGCGGTCCGCATCGTCGGAGACGGCGCTCGAGGCGGCAACGGCGCGCTCGGCCCTGCAACTCGCCGCCACGCCGGAACCGGATCGCCTGAAGATCTGCGGCAATTGCGGCTGGCTCTTTCTCGACCGCAGCAAGAACCGTAGCCGCACCTGGTGCGACATGGCGGTCTGCGGCAACCGCATGAAGGCCAATCGCCACTATCGGCGGACACGAAAGGAAGATGCGACGTGACAGCCCACCGGAAAACCCTGTTCCTCGCCGCCGTCATCCTGGCGCTTGCGGGATGCCAGCGCGACGATGTCGAGAAGCCGCTGGTCATTTCCGGCAAGGTCTTCATCTTCAACTACCGCGTGGCGCAGGCAACCGCCGTCATCACGCTGGCGCGCAACGGCGCCCTGCCGGACGAGAGCTATGTCGAGACGACCTTCGAGAACCCGGCCGGCGGCGCGCCGCATGTGACCCGGGCGAAGATCTTTCCCTTCTGGAAGAAGGTGACGGTGGAGAGCCCGCCGATGCGCTGCATCGCCAAGGACCGGCCCTATGCGGTCTCGATGCGGATCGTCGATGCGGGCGGACGCGAATTGCAGTCGATCGAGACGACCATCGCCTCGAGCCAGGACCAGTCGATCCTGCCGTCGAAACCGCTGGTGGTCGGGCCGGTCTACACCAAGAACCCGGAGGTCTTCAAAGCCGACGGCAGCGCCGACTATGCGCAGGACCTCTCCTGCCCGAAATGAAAGAACCGGGATCTTGCGACCCCGGTTCATCAAACTTTGCAAGGCCTTGTGCGGCCGAGCTCAAATCCAGATTCAGCCGACGATTTCGGTGTCCGAGAACCAGTACTTGATTTCCTGGGCAGCGGTTTCCGGAGCGTCCGAACCGTGGACCGAGTTCTCGCCGATCGACAGGGCGTGGGTCTTGCGGATGGTGCCTTCAGCAGCCTGGGCCGGGTTGGTGGCGCCCATGATCTCGCGGTTCTTCAGGATGGCGTTTTCGCCTTCGAGAACCTGGACGATGGTCGGACCCGAGGTCATGCCTTCAACCAGTTCGCCGAAGAAGGGGCGTTCCTTGTGAACGGCGTAGAAGCCTTCGGCTTCGCGCTTGCTCATCCAGACGCGCTTGGAGGCGACGACGCGCAGGCCGGCGTCTTCGAGCATCTTGGTGATGGCGCCCGTCAGGTTGCGCTTCGTTGCGTCCGGCTTGATCATCGAAAAGGTGCGTTCAATCGCCATCGGTCTAGTCCTTTTGTCCTATTGGGAAAGTGGGCGGTTTCTAGCCGTCTCAGGCCCTGAAAACAAGGGGGATGGACGAATTTCACGCCAGCGTCATACTAATCATCGCCATCCTGACGCGACGCCTGCCGGCCCATAGCGTACAGGGAACGGCCATCAGGAGGAGCGGTCCATGCAAAGACTTTCCGACAGCGCGCGGCGCTATACACGGGCGCTGCCGGACATGGCGGTGCACTGCTCGATCCTGCAGGCCTCGACGGGACAGTTCCGGCATTTCCACATAGACCAGCCGGCCATCATCCTGGTCAGGCAAGGCTGGAAGCGTGCGGCAACCGAGCACGGACACGTCAGCGCAGGACCGGGACAGGCGATATTCCTGCCCCAGGGCCTCGAATGCACGGTGACCAACGGGGTCGGCGCGAATGGTGCCTATCATGCCGACGCCTATGTGCTCGCTCCCAGCCTCGTGGCGCTCTACGCCGACCCGAAGTTCCGGCCGAGCTCCGAGGCGATACTGATCGATCCCGACGCCGGATTCGGGCAGGCGCTCGAACGCGCCCGCGAAACGATCTCGCAAGGGGATGAGACCGAAGAGGCGGTGCACCGCCATGTTCTCGGCGAACTGGTGATCCGGCTGCAGTCGCTCGGGATCGGCCTGCTGCCCGATGCGCGCGAAAACCTCGCCCTGCGCATCCGCACGCTGGTGCGGTCCGATCCAGCCTGCGTCTGGACGGCCGGCACCATTGCCCGCCAAGTCGGGATGAGCGAACAGACGCTGCGACGCAAGCTGGCTCTCCTTCACACCAGCCTCACCGAAGTGATCGCCGACGTGCGCATGACGACGGCGCTCGCGCTGCTCCAGGCGACCGAGATGCCGGTCAACCGCATCGCGCTCGACGTCGGTTATGAATCGGCATCGAAGTTCGCGGCGCGGTTCCGCAGCCGGTTCGGCCTCTCGCCGCGAGACATCCGCATCGCGGCCGAAGCGGATGAGCGTTCCGGAGCAGAGGTCGAGCGCCCCAGAGCCGCGGCCGAGTAGTCGGTGGGCTAGTGTCGGGCTTACCAATCCAAAGGAGCCCGATCATGACATTTCGAACCTTCGCCCTCGCCGCCACACTGACCGCCCTGGCCGGCATGCCCGCACTCGCGGCCGATTTCTCCCTATCGAGCCCCGACCTCAAGGACGGCGGCAGTCTTGCCGAGGCGCAGGTCTCCAACACGTTCGGCTGTGTCGGCGGCAATGTGTCGCCGGCGCTGTCGTGGCAGAACGCGCCGGCCGGAACCAAAAGCTTCGTCGTCACCGCCTATGATCCGGATGCGCCGACAGGCTCGGGCTTCTGGCATTGGGTGATGTTCAACATCCCGGCGGATGTGCAGGCGATCGATGCCGGGATCACCCCGGATAGTGGCGCACCCAAGGGCGCGGTCCAGAGCCGGGCGGATGCGGGCTTTGCCAGCTATCTCGGCGCATGCCCGCCGCCCGGCCAGACGCATCGCTATGTCTTCACCGTGACGGCGCTTTCGGTCGACAAGCTCGAACTCGACAAGAGCGCAAGCGGCGCATTGATCGGTTTCATGACCAATGCGAATGCGCTCGCCCGTGCCTCCATCACCGTCACCTATGGCCGCTGAGCGGCGTTCGGCCCGCCCTTGCTCAAGCGACCGCCCTCGCCTCTCCGTCATAGAGGTCGAGGCAGCGCTCGAACCACAGGCGGGCCGGATCGTCTTCGGCCAGATGGATCGATCCGGTGGTGATACGCAGCCATTGCAGCGCGCCGAACGGGATATAGTCGCAAAACAGCGGCCGCTCGCCGCCGATGAAGGGCTGGAACTTCAGCATGTGCCTGAGCGGCTCGAGCTTGGCCGGGAAAGCGGCGATCTCGGCGGCGCGGTCAGGCGCCACCTGTTCCAGCGGCTTGCCGAAGCGTTCCTCGCGGTTGGTGCGGAAATAGGCCTTGTCGACGGGGGCCAGCATGTCGTGGATGTCGAGCAGCGCGATGCGGCTGATCGCCGTGTGCAGCACCATCTGCGAATAACCTTCGACGAAGCGCGCCATGGCCTTGCCGCCCTCGCCGCGAAACAGCGACGGCCGCTCCGGATAGGTTTCCTCCAGATAGAGGGCGATGGCAAAGCTGTCGGCCACCAGTTTTTCGCCGTCGCGCAGCAGCGGGACGATCTTCGTCGCGCCGTCCTCCACCTTGGGGATTTCGGTGAACGGAAGCGGCGTCTCGGCGAAATCGAGGCCCTTGTGGCGCAGCGACATCACCGTCTTCCAGCAATGGGGCGAAAACGGGCGGGCGCTGTCGGCGCCGCAAAGGGTGTAAAGCGTTCTGGACATCGGTCATTCCTCGTGGCGATGGCGGACGGTGGGGCGGTCGCGGCGAACTCGACCGTAAAATTTGCCAACAATCAAATCAGGAAATTTCATCGGTTTCATCAAACCAACTTGTGGCGATCCCGGTTAGGATGCCGCGAGCCCACTCATCGGAGACAGTCATGCGCCAGCATTTCCAGATGTTCGCCGCCTATAATCGCTGGGCGAACGCCCTTCTCTACGAAGCCGCGAGCCAACTCGACAACGAGGAGCTCAACCGCAATGCGGGCGGGTTCTTCGGCTCCCTGTTCGGCACGATGAGCCACATTCTCGTGGCTGATCGGATCTGGCTGCACCGCTTCACCGGGCAAGGACCGACCTACAAGGCGCTCGACGCGCGGCCTTACGACAGTTTCGCCGACCTGGCTTCTGCCCGCGCGGCGGAGGACGAGCGGATCGTCACCTGGATCGGCGGCCTGAGCGACGAACAGCTCGAGGCGACGATCGCCTATACGCCGGTGAGCAACCCGGTTCCGGTCAGCCACAAGCTGGCACCCGGCCTGTCGCATTTCTTCAACCACCAGACCCATCACCGCGGCCAGTGCCACATGACGCTGACGGCACTTGGCAAGCCAAGCCTCTCACTAGACTTGATTTATTTCCTCCGCTCCGATGGCAAACAGTGGCTCTAGTCAGAGCCACTGTCACGCTCTTGTAAAGAAACACGGCAAAACAAAACCAGCTTGTCCAGTACGTCCACGGCCCTCTTGAGATAAACGGGGTCGTGCGGCGCGTAGCGCATGGTGATATCGAAACCGAGCTTGCGATGCCCCAGCATGTTTGCAATCTCCTCCAGATCCACGCCGTTAGCCCGCAGATGACGGGCAACGGTGTGACGGAGACTGTAAAGGGTAACGCGCTTATCAAGGGAGGTAGCTTTCAGCGCCTTATCCCATCCCGTATCGATCCTATGGACATGACGGTTGCGAAACATGATGACGTGGTCACCCTGTTTCTTGATGCCGGCAAGGTAGTCGAGCGCCATAGGCCCGAGCCGAACGACGGGCCGATGCTTTTTAGTCTGCACCCTGCCGTCGGGGTTAAGCTTCACAATGCCGGTGCTGAAATCAACCCTATCCCACGTGAGGTCGGTTATGGCTTCCGGACGCGCTCCGGTCGCCAATCCGATCAGGATAAAGGTTCGAACGTGCTCCTGCGTCGCACCACTAAATAGCCTGATAGCCTCGTCCTGAGACAATGGTCGGCCCATTGGTTGCGTTTCGGTGGAAGGCAGCATCTGAATGAACGGTGCCGACGAAATTGCTCCACGCTTCCACGCGCGGCGTATGGCGGCACGTCCGACTTCAAGGCACCGGTTTACGGAGTTGTGCCCGAGGCCACGGTCTGAGAGCCAGATGCGGAACGCCTCCTGCTTGCGGGTATCGCGCACGTCGGCCACAGACACGTCGCCCCAAAACTCCTGCCAGTAGCGCAGCATGATTTTAGCTGTCTCGTGGGAGCGAAGCTTTGCCCCCTGCCCGTTCCAGTAATCAAGAATGACCTCCGCCAGCTTGACGGCCGACGGAGGAAGGTCGTCGCTTGGCGCCTGGAATTGGGACGCGTACCACTCGGCTAGGAGCCGCTTGGCTTCTTCAAGCTCAGTTGTGCCAAGTGAAATGCGTCGGGTTTGTCGGGCTTTGGCATCCTGCCATGTCCGATACCATGCTGGGCTTCCTTCCCGCTGGCTAAGCCAGTAGGGGCCGACTTGGAATTCTCGCTTTGTGTATCGTGGCATTCATCGCCCTCCTCGACACCGCGAATAAGCATGTCGGCAATCTGATACCCGAAGTACCGTATATGCTTTGGCCCCATCCGAACGCACTCTATAAGTCCTTTAGCGCGCCATCTCTTGAGCGTACTTATATCCTTTTGCAAGAAGCCGCAAACCTCTTTTTCGGCATATTGCCGATAAAGCTTAAAGCCGTATTCGTTAGCCACAGCCTCACGCATGATCTGGTGCTTATCCACAAGAACCTCCAAGGCGGAAAACCGCATCCGCAAGCCTAGGAACCTCAACAACCGCTACAAATAGCATTACCGCAGCCACCACCATCTGCAAGTTTCCGCGCATGATGTAGAATACCGTATACGCCACTATAACGTATAGCAGAACAGTTCCGAAGGCTTGGTATGCTGGGGCGGCGAGATAGCCGCCCCAGCAGTAGAGAAATGGGAAACCCAACGCCTTCGCCGAAAGCCAATTCAAGGCTACAACAACGACGGATATGGCAACTAGCGCCTGCGCTTCTTTTGCCATTTTACCTTCTGTCCACCTGAGGCACCGGCAAAGCCTGCCGATATGCCATTGATGAGGGCGACGATGACGCTGACCATCGCTTTTACGGTAATCTCTGTCAGCTTGAAGGCGAGATTGATAAAGATGTTAAGGAGCGACATATACCATCGGCTCCTTCATAGCGTTTCTCGCTTTCCTTCTTGCCGCTTCGTAAGCATCTTTCCTGATCTCAGATGGACGAGACCTGAAGACTTGCACGAATACCCCGTCCACAATCTCGTATCGGAAACCTGTCACCAAGATCCTAGAGCTTGAGTACTCATGCCGAGTGACAAGATCGAAATAGGCCACCGTATCGAGGGTAACTTCGTCGACAGTTATGGCCATAAGGTCGAAGTATTTATAGCCTTCACCACTCACGTACTCGCCTGGCTTGAACTGCCGGAAGGCTTCCGCCTTCACGGGGTCGACACGAGGGATGAGGATGCGCTCTATCGGCGTGATGATATCTTTCCTCACGTTCACCCCCTGAAGATACGCTTTTGAACATCGCGAACGTCAAATTGGCGCAGCTCATGGAACATTCCCCCACGCCAAACCCACACGTACTTCTCCGTGTGCGTTCCGTAGGGGCCGGTGACGACCTGCTGATAGAAGCCGACCCATTCGCCCGTGTCACGCCAGATAGTTATGTTGGCAAGCAGTGCCGGCCGCACACCGTTGGCATATTGGTACATGGGCCGGAATGACGTGTAGAGCTGGCGCATTTTGGTCGGCGGACGTGGCTTTGCCGTTTGAGCCGCACGCTGGCCTTTGAATCTGCTGGAAATCTGAAGCATTGCTACCTCCATTCACCAGCGGGGGCCGATTGGCTTCCCTTGGCGCCGGTGATGAGGTCAGCGAACACTCAAAAGACTTTGCTAGGCCAACGCTACTTTGCATATCATATTGCTAGAGTCGCATAGCAATGCCGGACCAGCCTATGACTGATAAGAAAGACCAACAACTTAACTACCGAATTCCGTACGAGCTCAAGGAGTCATTCTTCAGCGCTGTTCCGGAAAGAGAGAGAGCAGCTACCGTCCGAAAGCTGATATCAGAGGAAATTATCAGAAGAAAAAATGGTGAATCTCCGGCGGATTCCAGAAACAATATCATTGATGAAACTGGGCTCTCTTCTTTCGTATCCGATTTGCGACACAAAGATTTCACAGAATCAATTACAAAAAGTTCCACATTTTATATATTCACCAATGAAGCAGAAATATTTCTAAATCTCTACGGACACTTAAGAGCAATTTCCAGACGGATAACCTCCAACACCAAAACAAGAACACTTTTTATAAATGGAGATATTAGAGAAACTCCGTTTATAATAAGAAACATTCCGGAATATCGCAAAGTTTCCCAATGCATACCTAAATTGTTTAAAACTCTCACCATTATCTCTGACGAATACCTTTACTCCGTGACACCCACATTGTCTGATAGCCCTTTCTCTTCGCCTAGCAATATTTTTTCTGGATACGAATATAGATCATGCACTGGTGCACATTCTCGCTACACAGAGGCTAAAGAGATATTCGACACCGTTTTCGAATGTATTCCGTAGTTGCGGCGGGCCATATTCCATTCATATGCAACTAAAAGCACCCTGCAAAAATGACGGTTAGCGATAGCATGCGTTAGAGATAGCGCAGTTAGACAATTTGACGGGCAAATTGTCCTTCTGCGGTTACTGACGCTGTATGGTTATCGCGATGGGTAATTATGCCTACTTCCGGATTGAGCACGCTTCCTACAACAGGGAGCAATGGGGTTATGGCCGCGTAGCCGAGGCCGCCCACTACGCCGCAAACCAGAACAAGCGTGGCTATGTTGTCACGGTTGGATTGCCGGTCTTTAACAGCTCGTATGATGCTCGACGCGCTTTCCTGAAACTGGAACAGGAGAATACCAGAAAGAACGGACGGCTCGGCGACACCCTTATCGTCTCACTCCCTAAAGAGGTTTCCGAGCAACATCGGCTGACCATGATGGAGAGGTATCTGGACCGCATCACATTCGGCGGAAGGATATACGCACAGGCATACGAACACCGCGACCATCCGGACAATCCGCATTTCCACGTGATCCTCGTGGACCGTGACCGCCTGACCGGCAAAAGCGTCGGGCACTTTGGGCATAGCCGCTCCTATCGCAAGAAACTCGGCATGGAGCCAAACGTCACCGAATGGATGCGGATGCAGTGGGAGGAGACTGGAAACGAGGTTTTCTCTGAGTTCGGATACTCCCTTACTTTTGACCGTAGGAGCAATCTTGAGCGCGGCCTAGAGCCCGCTGGTGAGCATCGCGGATACCAGAACGACAACCATATTGTTGAAACCACCGAATTGGTCGCGCCCGATCATACTCCCGAAGACGGGAACATGATCCAACCCCAAGAGGAAGCCATGGAAGATGTTGCCGAGTTTGAGCGGCCGCATGATGCCGACATATCCGAAGCAGCCTACCGCATCCGACAGATACACTCGGATACGGTTGAGCTAAACCGCATCAGGAACGCGCGTAAAGCTATCCTTGAGGCGGATGCGCGCATTGAGTCACTAAAAAACGAAAAGGCCAATACGGAAGACCAGCAAGCCAGCTATTTTGACGAGGCGCAGAGACTGCACAGCGAGGCCGTCGCTGCGGAACAGCATGCGAACCAATACAGGAACGAAAACGGCAAACTTCGGGGTATCCGGTTTTCCATATTCGGATTCACCTATAAGTCGAGGCAGCGGACGATGGCGGAAGCGGCCGTCGCCCATGCCGGCGAAAAGCTTCAGGCTGCTTCCCGCATTCCGCGAATAATGGCTGATTATCAGCGCCGTCTTGAAAGCCTTTCAAACCAGATCGAAGTAGCCGAAGAGAACGCCTTGCTTAAACGCAACGACCTTCTCGGGGTGAACGGTTCGCTTGAAGACCTACACAAAGCTGAAGAGATCCACGCCGCTGACATCGACAAGCTTATACGCGGAGACAAGGAGACCAAACCAATCGACCCTTGGGAAGCCGGACGTGCGTGGGAGGAAGGCGAGCTAACCGACGACGAGCTGCGCTCCTACTGCATATGCTCTGGGAATAAGGAGCTACTTGCCGAGCTTGAAGAGGCGCTTGAGGAAGAACGTTCGCTTGCTCCCTAGGTACTCGGGGCCGTTCTTGCCGATTCGCCAAGGCTTGAGCCCGTCAACGACTATGTTCTTCAACAACACAAGAACCTCGTCGTCGGCCTTGGCCCTTATCTCGTCTTCCTTCTGCAGGCGACGCGGGTGTTCGCTCTTCCCCCGGCTGGACCCCTTGTCGCTTTCGCTCAGGCTCTTGGAGTGTACGGTGTACTCACCGGCAAGTTTGCTGACCTTTTCCAAGAGCTGCATATCGTTCGTGCTGCCAAACGCGAGGATGTCGCTACCGGCGAGAAGGGTTTCGTGGTCCGGATACGTTTCCTTGAACTCCTGATAGGACAGGAAGCAGAGGCGTATCCGAGCACCCGCCTTGCGGAACCGCGCATAGGCTTTCGAGATCGCGTTGCAGTATCCGGTAAGCCCCGCTTCATCGATGATGAACTCCACCTCGCGTGCCGGCGGCTTTCCGCTGTCTTGATACATGCTGGAAAGCGCGTTGATGGCGTTTCCATATACAATTCGGGAGAAGTCACCGCCTACCCTCTTGCCGCCCGTGCGAATGAACACCGCCACCGGCTTCTCGCTGGAAAACACATCACCGAAGGTCCACCCACGGATGTAATCTCCATCCATATCCTTGCCGAACGTGGTCAGCTCACGCAAAGCCGGATCATTCCAGCTCTCAAGCTTTCGTAACGCTGTCGACATCATCGAGATGCCTTCTGGCTTGCCGTCCATTTTAGCCATGGTCTCCAGTGCGGCGGTCACATAGTCGTCGCTGTACGACTTCGCGCGCTCGATAAGAGACGCGCGGCGTGTCTCGGATATCAAATCGAGAACGATATCGCCGAGAGGCTTGCTGTTGCCCTCGTAGCGGACGTTGACCGTGATCGCGCACTTGAGAAGCAGTCGTGCGAAATCGACAAAGTGCGGTTGTCGGCTGCCCGGTTCGTCAGGGACAATAAGCTCACAGAGTGAAGTCAGGTCGTCGGCATACTGGTAGCGCAGGTGCCAGTCAGGCTTGAGATGTGAGAGCACGTCATACTTCGACCACTCGTCTGGCTCACGCAGGTCGAGGAACACGCAATCGTACCCACGGGCGGAAAGCATTGCCGCCGTGTGAATTCTCAGCTCTCCCACCGCATCGCCAAGCATCAGGTGCGGCAATTGTCCGTCGGCTCTCTCCATCATGGCGTGAATATGGGCAATGAAATGCTGGCTTTTCCCGATACCAGGAGGAGCAACCATCAGAACGGTACGTTCGGGGTGAGTGAATACTGGCTTACCACGACGGGTGACGCAGGCGAGGAAGCCACTGTTTTCGAAATAGCCGAGATTTTTGAGCTTCCTCTCTTCTGCAAAGGAAGCGTCGCCGTATGTCGGTCGGTCTTTTTTACCCCATCTCTTTACCGCGACCTGAAGAGCAATGGCGGCCTTAACACCACCGATTGAACCTTTAACCACCCACCTCGCCACGGTGTAAGGCGATATAATAATGGCCACAAGCAACTGCATATCTTACCTTTAAACCATCCAGCCGAGAACATCTTCAACCTTTTCGCCGCCACAGGGATACCTATGGCTGGAGCAATCCTTTGTGGCCTTTTGCGAGGCTCCAATGACTGAAAACAGAAAACCAACCCACACCGCATTTGCGGTGACAAATCCCCACCGTAGGCAGAACGAAAAGCCTTGGTTCGAGAAAGTCGGCGCCGCTTGGCCGACGCAGGACGGACGGGGTTTTTTCATAAAGCTCTTCGCCGCCCCCGTGAGCGGCGAGATCGTCCTCAAGGAAGTCCAAGACGACGAAGAACGCATGAACAGCGGTAACTACGGGCACGAATCCCGAGGCCGGTAAGCGAGTTGAGGTGCCAGTCAAGACCGGCCTTCGGCCCCTTCGGCTGCGGGTCTGTGACAGGCACCTCTCTGCTCGCTGATTTTCTTCACATGGCCCAGCCAGAGGAAGGCTGGGCCTTTCCTTTAGGAGAGATTCATGAAGCTTGCGAAGTTCTATCAGGACGTGACTGACGAAGTGATCCGTCAGCTTGAAACAGGAGTTCCGCCATGGACAAGGCCTTGGCACGACTCGAAACGCATGGGCGTCGGCATGGTGCCATCCAACCTCGTGTCGGGGCGCCTTTACAGCGGAAGCAACGTGCTGCTGCTGTGGATGAACGCGGTGGCCAGCGGTTACCCCTATCTCCAGTATTGCACCTACAACCAGGTCAACAGCATCGGGGCGAAGGTGCGGAAGGGAGAGCGGGCTGCACATATCATCTTTACCAAGCACGTGCTGAATAAGGATGAGGAGTCCGGCGAGGAGAAGCCCTCGACCATCGTGAAGACCTATCCGGTGTTCAATGTGGCCCAGCTCGAAAACCTCGACACAAAGTATCTGGAGCCACAAAAGTCTCCAGATACGCGGTCGTCGCATGTTGAGGCAAATCAGCTTGTTTCGGCGTCTGGCGTTCCGGTCGTCCACCAAGGGAACAAGGCGTTTTACAGCACGGCGACGGATTCTGTGACGCTTCCGCCCTATGAAAGCTTTGTCGACGACAGTTCTTATTGGGGTGTTGCGCTTCACGAGCTGACCCATGCGACCGGTGCCAAGCATCGTCTGGACCGCCGCTTCGGAAAACGGTTCGGAGATATGGACTACGCGGCTGAGGAATTGGTCGCGGAGCTTGGAAGCGCCTTCCTATGCGCCCGCCTCGAATTCCAGCCGTCGTTCAGATCGGCAGGTTACATCGAAAGCTGGCTGAAGGTTCTGAAGTCTGACAACAGGGCGGTGTTTGCAGCCGCAAGCCACGCAGGCCAGTCTTCTGACTGGCTTTGGTATCGGGCCTTCCCCGAAGACAAGAAGGAGGCCGCATAGCGAATTCTTTTGCCACCCAACAAGACGGGTGGCATTCTTTATGTGTTCCCCTACACGCCGAACAGGCAGGGAAAAGTCCGACAATCGTCAACGGCCGAGGTTATCATACCGGCGGTTTAGGCTCACGGCCGGTCCACCATGGCCAGAATGGTGGATGATGTAAGAGCGTCAGGTTTCTTTTGGCCGTTGTCCTCGCCGCCGCTCAAGC
>CALRRQ020000052.1:0-30645 GCA_943370615.1 Rhizobium sp. Q54 | reverse complement strand
GAGATAGTTGGTCAGGTTCAGCACGCGGGCGGCATCGCCGACTTTCTTGTCGATGACCTCCTGGCTTTCACCGGCCATCTTGAGCGGGAAGGCGATGTTCTTGGCCACCGTCATATGCGGGTAGAGCGCATAGGACTGGAACACCATGGCGAGGTTGCGGGCCCGCGGCGGCAGGTCATTGACGATCCGGCCGCCAATCTTGAGGTTGCCGCCGGAGATCGGCTCCAGACCGGCGATCATGCGAAGCGTCGTCGACTTGCCGCAGCCGGACGGGCCGACGAGCGCGATGAATTCGCGGTCGGCCACTTCGAGGTCGATGCCGTGGACCACTTCGAGGGCGCCGTAGCGCTTGACCAGCTTTTCGAGGGAAACGGTTGCCATGGTCTATCCTTTGACTGCGCCGGAGGTGAGGCCGGATACGAGATGCTTCTGCACGATGAAGGTCAGCACGAGCGCCGGGATGATCATCACCACGGCGAGCGCGCACATGCCGCGCCAGTCGATGGTGAACTCCGCAGTATAGTCGAGCAGGCCGACCGGCAGGGTCTTGGAGGTGACGGAACGGGTGAGCTGCGAGGCGAGCGCGAACTCGTTCCACGAGGTGAGGAAGGCGAAGATGCCGGCGGACGCGATGCCGGGGCCGGCGAGAGGAAACTCGACCTGCCAGAAGGCCTGCCAGCGGGTGCAGCCGTCGATCTGCGCCGCCTCGGCCAGATCCTTCGGCACCTGGCGGAAGAAGCCGTCGATCAGCCAGATGGTGAAGGGCACGTTGAGCGCGACATAGACGAGGATCAGGCCGAAATGCGTGTCGATGATGCCAAGCCGGGCATAGACGAAGAACAGCGGCAGCGAAAGCGCGATGCCGGGCACGGTGCGGGTCAGCATCAGGCCGAGGAAGATCGCAGACTTCGCCTTGAAGCGGTAACGGGCAAAGGCATAGCCGCCGGCCATGCCGATGGCGAGCGAGATCACGGTTGAGGTGATCGAGATGATCAGTGAATTGCGGAAATACTCGATCACCGGAATGCCGCCCTGGCCGATGCCGGAGAACATCGCGATATAGGCGTCGAGCGACAGGTCCTCAGGGATCCAGACCGGAGGCTTGGCCATGATCTCGACCGTCGGGCGGAACGAGGACAGCACGATCCACAAGCCAGGCAGGCAGATGATGGTCATCGCCACGAACAGGGTGAGTTTGTGAGCGGCCGAAAGGGCGAGCGTTTTAAGGCGTGCGGTAGAGTTCTCGTTCATCTCACCACTCCGCGGCGATCTGGGTGCGGGCTGCCGCCAGCTTCCGGTAGAAATAGACGGTGAAGAGGATCGACAGGAGGATGGCGAAATAGGCCATCGCATTGGCGAGCCCCATGCGGGCGTCGGAATAGGCGGTGCGCGAGACGAGCGTCCACAGAAGCTCCGTGCGCTTGGCCGGGCCGCCGTCGGTCATGATCTTGACGATGTCATAGGCCCGCGCGACGTCGAGCGAGCGAATGGTCATGGCGATATAGGCAAAGGGCATGAGGAAGGGCCAGGTGACATAACGGAAGGTCTGGATCGGCGTGCAGCCGTCGACGCGGGCCGCCTCCAGAGGCTCTTTCGGCATGGCCAGCAGGCCGGCGAGGATGAGGATGGCGAAGACGGCGGTGGACGACCAGATCTCGGCCACCAGGATCGCCCAAAAGGCGAGTTTGCCGTCGATCAGCCACGGGATCGCCTGATCGGAAAGACCCAGCGACTGCAGGGCATTGTTGATCAGGCCGATATTGTCGTTGAACATGAACTTGAACTGGAAGCCCACGAGGATCGGCGAGAACATCATCGGAAACATCATGATGGTCCGGAGCACGCGTTGTCCGCGCGATGCCTTTTCGACCAGCATGGCAAGGCCGAGGCCGAGCAGCATCTCGACGTTCAGGGCAACCGTCAGCAGAAGCACGGTGCGTCCGAACGCCGTCCAGAACTCCCAGTCGGAGAGGATGCGGGCATAGTTGCGGAAGCCGACCAGCGTGTAGAGCGATGCCGGCTGGGTGAGCCGGAACGCAGTAAAGCTCGAATAGAGCGACAGCAGGAGAGGGACGATGACGACGGCTGCCAGGACGATGAATGCGGGCAGCAGAAGCAGGACGGGTGCCGGTGGTCTCCAGCCTTTCATGAAGTGCCTCTCCTGTATGCTTTTGGTCTGATCTGTTTCGTGGTCACGGAGTGCTCCGCAAGGGTCGCGAAATGCCCCTCACCCTAACCCTCTCCCCGCAAGCGGGGAGAGGGGTCGACCACGACGATGCCTGTTTCGCGGTAAGGGTGCTGCATATCCCTTCTCCCCGTCAGAACGGGGAGAAGGTGCCGGCAGGCGGATGAGGGGCAGACTCTGCCTTACAGCTCGCCCGCTTCCTCGAGAATCTCGGTTGCCTTCTGCGCCGCGGCGTCGAGGGCTTCCTTGGAGGTCTTGTCGCCGAGGATGGCGGCCTGGAGTTCCGGATAGACGGCGTTCGATATCTCGATCCACGACGGGGTCTGCGGAACCGGGAAGGCGTGCTGGGCGGCTTCCTGGAAGGCGCTCAGGACTTCCTTCTTGTAGGGATTGTTCGCCGCTTCGGCGATATCCCACTCCCAGACGGCCGTACGGGTCGGCAGCGGGCCGGCGGCAGCTTCGAGCTTCTGGCTGTCCTCGTTGGTCAGGAACCAGACCAGCGAGGCGGCGGCTTCCTTGTTGGCGCAGCTTTCCGTGACCGAGAAGCCGTGGTGGCCGGACCAGCCGGTACGCTTGCCGGACGAGCCGGCCGGCTGCACCTTCACGCCGACATTGCCGGCAACCTTCGAAGACTTCGGGTCGTTGAAGAAGGTCGCCCAGCCAGGCCAGTCGAGGTTGACCGCGATGGTGCCGGAGGCGAAGCCCTGGCCGAGGTCGTCCCAGAGATAGTTGGTCGTGCCGGCCGGAACGGCCTTGGCCTTGTAGAGATTGACGAACCAGTCGAGGGCGCGCACGCCGGCTTCGGAGTTGAAGGCGGGCTTGCCGTCGGCGTCGAGATATTCGCCGCCTTCGGCGACGACCATTTCATAGAAGCGGCCGTTGATGGCCTCTTCCTTACCGGCGAACTGCGTGCCGTAGAAATCCGGCGGGCTGGAGAAGAAGGTCGCCTGGTCGGTCACCTGGGCCCAGGTATCCGGCGGCGCGAGGTCATAACCGAACTTGGCCTTGAAGGCCTTTTTCTTGGCTTCGTCCTGGTAGAGGCTCTTCTGGTAGTAGAGCGCGGACACGTCGAACTGGGCGCGCGGCAGCATCACCAGCTTTCCGTCCAGCGTCGAGGCCTTGATGTTGGCCGGCACGAAGGCGTCGACTTCTTCCTTCGGCACGAGAACCGACAGGTCAGTGTAGATGTCCGGGTACTGCGGGGCGAACGAGGAGTGGTTGGACCCGACGCACCAGGAAATGCTTCCCGTGGCGATGTCCGACTTGATCTCCTTGTCGAGCTCGAAATGGTTCTTCTTGGATATGACGTTGACCTTGGCGCCCGTCGCCTTCTCCCATTCGGCGATGCGCGCGTAGAGGGCTTCGTACTGCTGTCCACCGATCAGCTTGGCGTCGATGGTCACGCCGTCAAACTTGCCAGGCAGATCGGCCGCGCCGACCGCTCCCGCCCAAGCACACATCAATGCGCCGGCTGCTACGCCGGTCAAAAGCTTTGGCATTTTCTCCTCCCAAGTGGCTTGCGCCTCAGCCCTCACCAATAAGAGCTTCATTCATATACAAACCACTTATTCATCTAGCGTCAAGCGCAAAGTATTGCGAGGGCTCATTTCTGCGTATATGAAAGAAGTGCTTCACTGAAGGGGATCGCGCCGTGACCGAAGACGAGAATGACCGCTATCGCGCACCGGCGCTCGACAAGGGCCTGGATATTCTCGAACTGCTGGCGGCGGTGGACGGCGGGCTGACCCAGGCGGAAATCGCCAAGCGGCTGGATCGCAGCACTAATGAATTCTACCGGATGCTCGACCGCCTGGTGAAGCGCGGCTATGTGACCCGCATCGACGGTGACCGCTTTGCCCTCACGCTCAAGCTTTTCGGCCTTGCGCAGCTGCACGCCCCGGTGCGCCGGCTGGCGTCCTTCGCCATTCCGCTGATGCGGGAACTGGCCGAAGCTTCGCGTCAGGCCAACCAGCTCGTCGTGTTCGACCGCGGCTATCCGGTGGTCATTGCCCAGCAGGAAGCGCCCGGCTACTGGGGGATTTCGATCCGCGTCGGTTCTCGGATCAGCCTGTTCGACACCGGCTCCGGCCATGTACTTCTTGCCTTCCGCACCAAGGAAGAGCGGGAAATGATGATTGCCGAAAACCTCGGCAGCAGCGGCGACCAGGCCAAGGTCACCCCGGAATTCATGGCCCGTCTCGACCAGATCCGCAGTCGTGGCTACGAGATGATGCCGAGCGCCCAGACGGCGGGCGTGATCAACCTGTCGGCCCCGGTTCTCGGCGCGGACGGCAAGGCCATTGCGGCGCTCACCGTGCCCTATATCACGCTGATCAACGCACCCGGCGCGCCCGACATCACCAACACGATTCACCTCGTGGTGGAGACGACGCGCAAGCTGTCGGAAATGGCCGGTTCGGACTTCACGACCGAGGCCCGCTGAGGTCGCAAATTCGTATTTGAATGGATCGTTCTTCTGTGGCACCTTTCCGCCGGTTCGAGGAGGAGGCCCCCATGATCGTCGACACTCACCTGCATCTGATCTACCGCAGCCGGCTTGCCTATCCGTGGCTGTCGTCCGTGCCTCCGCTTGATGCCGACTTCACGTACGACCTCTATGAGCGCGAGGCGCGCCGCCTTGGCATCGTCTCGGCGCTGCACATGGAGGTCGATGTCGCACCCGACCAGATCGAGCGGGAGACGGATTTCGTCGCTGAACTCGCCGGGCAAGGCGGCAGTCTGCTGGCCGGCGCCATCGCATCCTGCCGTCCGGAAGATCCGCAATTCCCCGCCTACCTCGAACGCGCGCGCTCCTATTCCTTCGTAAAGGGCTTTCGCCGCGTGCTGCACGTGATGCCGGACGATCTGTCCGAGGGGCCGACCTTCCGTGAAAACATCAGGCGCCTTGCCGGCAGCGGGCTCACTTTTGATCTCTGTGTCCTGCCGCATCAGCTGGGCAAAGCGATGGCGCTCGTCGATCTGGCGCCGGATGTGTCATTCGTGCTCGATCATTGCGGCGTGCCCGACGTCAAGGGTGGCGGGTTCGACGTGTGGAAGGGGCCGATCGCCGAGATTGCCAGGCGCCCCAATGTCACGGTCAAGCTCTCCGGCCTGCCCGCCTATGGCGCGGAGAGCTGGACGCTGGAGGATCTGAAGCCCTATTTCGGACACGTGGCGGAGAGTTTCGGCTTTGCCCGCATGATCTGGGGCAGTGACTGGCCTGTCTGCACGCTGGGTGGCGGGCTCTCGGCCTGGGTCGGTGCGACGCATGCGCTGCTGTCAGGCGTGAGCCTCGAGGAACGGAGCCGTGTGCTCTCAGGCAACGCCCGGGCACTCTGGAAGCTCTGAGGTCGATACGCAGGCAGAGCGAGCAACGCGCTAGTCGCGAAAGCTCGCCCGAAATCCGGCATTCAGTCGATCGATGGTCGTGCGCACCGGGATCGCGCCGGTCACGGCGTCATTGACGATATGCGAAGCCGCCTCCTGGAAGGGCATGTAGCCATCGTGCCGGGGACGCAGCCAGGCGCCTTCGAGCGTGGCCCGCGTGCCGCGGTAGAAATCGAGCGTGGCGGCATTGGCCTCCGCGCTCTGCCATCCGGCGGCGTGTCCGGGCTGACCGCCGGAGCGCCAGTAGCGGTCGGCCTGAACCGCTCCGCCGGCAATCCAGTAGGCAAAGTCTATCGCCGCCTGCCGGTTGGCGCCGAAGGCGGAAACGGCAATGCCGGTGCCGCCGAGTGCCGAGCCGACAGGGCCGCTCCTGCCGACCTCGGCCATATCGGTGAAGGCGATGCGTCGGTCGCGGAACCCGTCCAGCGAATAGCTGACATAGCCGTAGATCAGCGGTGACACGGCAATCGATGAATCGCGCTCGCCCATCCGGTCCAGCACGGCGATCGGGTCCATGGTCAGGCAGGCCGGATCGATCAGGGCGGCAAGCTCCCGGATCATCTCGAGCGCAGAGGTTGCTGCCTCTGCGTCGACGAAGGGCCTGTCCTTCTCGACCGCGCAGGGATGGCCGAGATTGCCGGTCAGTGAAAACAGGCTCATCAGCGAATGCGGGGGGCGAAGCGGCAGCAGGACAAGGCCTGCGCGCGCCAGATCCACCACCTCGGCCCAGCGGGTCGGAGCCGTGCCGATCAGATCCGGACGCCAGGCCAGAACCTGGGTTGCCGCGTCGATCGGGAAGGCCCATTGCCGCCCTTGCCAGTTGTAGCTCGGGAAGGAGGCGCCAACGGAGCCTGCCGCGAGGTCGGCGAAATCCGCGGCGCGATCGGGCAGGTCGAGCGGAGCGAGGCAGCCTTCGGCGGTAATCTGACCCACATGCGGGTGGTCGATGACGATCAGATCATACTGGCGCGCCAGCTCTTCCACGGGAAAACTTTCGAAATCCTGCAGCGAGCGCTTGTCCCATTCGATCTCGACGCCCGTCTTTTCGCGCCAATCCGCCGAGCAGGCGACCATCGGGTCGTAGCCGCGCGGATGGCTCCAGGTCATGCCCTTCAGGCGGATCGGGCTCATTGGGCAAACTCCGCCCTGATCCTGTCCGTGTGCTCGCCGACCAGCGGTGCTGCGCGGCCGCCCCTCGGCCGTTCGCCGTTGAACCGGAGCGGACAACGGGTGGTCCCGATCGAGACATCGTCCTCGCGGGTCACGGTCTGCAGCATGTCCAGCAGTCTGAAGCCTTCGCTGTCGAGCAGTTCCGGCCAGTCGAGCACCTTGGAGCACCAGATGTCGGCGGGCTCGAGGATCGAGAGCCAGTGCTCCACGGAGTCGGTGGCGATGTGGTCCGCGATGATCCTCTTGATCTCGTCGCGCCGGGTGAACCAGGACTTGGCATCGTCGCGGAATGGCGCAAGCGCCTCGATGCCAAGCAGGTCCTGCAGGCGGCCGACGGGGGTCATCGCGATCGCCAGATAGCCGTCGGCCGTGGGATAGACGCCATAGGGCGCGGACAGGTAGGCGTTGGCATTGCGGAAGGTCGAGCGCTTGGGAGGTCGTCTGCCGTCGTTCAGATGCGTGGTCAACAGTTCGAACTGCAGGTCGACCAGGCTTTCCAGCAGGCTCGTCTGCACATGCGCGCCCTGGCCGGAAATGCCGCGGCGGACGAGGGCGGCCAGAATGCCCTGGCAGGCATTGGCACCGGCCAGCATGTCGGCGATCGACAGGCCGAGCGGCACAGGCCCCTCGCCGTCGTCGCCGTTCAGCCACATCACCCCCGAGCGGGCCTGCGCCAGGAGATCCTGGCCGGGGCGCATGACCCAGGGGCCTTCTTCGCCATAGCCGCTGATCGAGGCGTAGACGATCTTCGGATTGATGGTCTTCACCGCTTCGTAGTCCAGACCGAGCCGTTCGATGACGCCGGGCCGAAAATTCTGGATCAGCACGTCGGTCCGCGCCAGAAGCCTGCGCAGGAAGGCGAGGTCGTCGGGGTTTTTCAAGTCGATGCCGAGGCTTTCCTTGCCCCGGTTGATCGCATGGAAGATGGTCGAGTCGCCGCCGACTTCGGTGTCACTGAGATAGAGCCTGCGGGACAGGTCCCCGCCATCGGGGCGCTCGATCTTGATCACTCTGGCGCCGAGGTCCAGCAGCCGCAGCGAACAATATGGGCCCGACAGAAACTGGCTCATGTCGACCACCGTCAGACCTTCAAGCGGCAGGCCGCCTTCTTCCTGCATGTCTTAAATCCTCCCATAGCGCCGCCTCGCGGCGGACCCCGCGAATTCCCAATGCGCGAAGGTCTGAATTCTTATTTGAATTCATCTTTCACATATGGGTGATCAATTCAAGCATAAAGTGTGCCGCTGCCGCGACTGGTGCCGCGGGCGTTCACTTGAGAAGGTCGGGTGAGAATGTCGGGTGTCGAAAGAGGACTAGTCGGCCAGCAAACCGTCAAAGACTTCGAGCATGGCGTCGGCAATGGCCTGCCCGAGCTCTGCTGCCGAAGTCGCCAGCGCTTCCTCGTTCATGTCGCGCGCCGCCATGGCGAAGGCGGCGCCCTCGATGGTCACGATCTCCTGGGCGCGCTGGATCGCCCAAAGGGCAAAGTCGCTACGGTTGCTGATCTCGGTGGTTTCCACGGCTGCTCTCCTGATCGCTTTTGGTGTCGAGCCTTATAGCCGATGTCGACGGGATCGATAGTCATGAAACAAATGCAATCAAAGATTGCCGTGCAGCGCATATACACGTTTTTGGCATGAATATTTACATATAATAGTACTATTGCTAGCGTCCCCTCATGCCGGACCTGCGGAGGGCGGGAACGGCTCTTTTGGGAGGAAATCAATGTCTATTCTATCCAGGCTCGCGCTCGTCGCGGGCATGTCCGCGATGTTGTCTACAACGGCTCTCGCGGCAGGTCTGACCGTCGGCTTTTCGCAGATCGGTTCCGAATCCGGCTGGCGCGCCGCCGAGACCTCCGTCACCAAGATGGAAGCCGAAAAGCGCGGCATCGACCTGAAATTCGCCGATGCGCAGCAGAAGCAGGAAAACCAGATCAAGGCGATCCGCGGCTTCATCGCCCAGGGCGTCGACGCCATTCTGGTGGCGCCCGTCGTCGCGACGGGCTGGGATGCCGTTCTCGGCGAAGCCAAGGACGCCAAGATCCCGGTCATCCTGCTCGACCGTGGCGTCGATGCCGCCGAGGACCTCTACCTGACCTCGGTCGCGTCCGATCAGGTCGAGGAGGGCCGGGTTGCCGGGCGATTCCTGACCGACAGCGTGAAGGACAAGGACTGCAAGGTCGTCGAACTTCAGGGCACCGTCGGCTCGACGCCCGCGATCAATCGCAAGAAGGGCTTCGAAGAGGCGATCGCCGGCAAGGCGAACATCTCGATCGTTCGCAGCCAGACCGGCGACTTCACCCGCGCCAAGGGCAAGGAAGTCATGGAAGGCTTCATCAAGGCCGAAAATGGCGGCAAGGACATCTGCGCCGTCTACGCCCATAACGACGACATGGCGGTCGGCGCCATCCAGGCGATCAAGGATGCCGGCCTGAAGCCCGGCTCGGACATCCTCGTCGTTTCGATCGACGCCGTTCCGGACATCTTCTCGGCCATGGCCGCCGGCGAGGCGAATGCCACGGTCGAGCTGACGCCGAACATGGCAGGCCCGGCCTTCGACGCGCTCGAAGCCTATCTCAAGGACGGCAAGGCTCCGGAGAAGTTCATCATCACCGAGTCCAAGCTCTACACGCCGGCCGACAATCCCCAGGGCGAGTACGAAGCCCGCAAGGGTCTCGGTTACTGACCGCACGCAGCAGAGAGGGGGCCGCCGGCATTGCCGGCGACCCCCTTGCATTGCGTTGTGGGACGGCGAAATATCGCGATCAGCGGAGGGGAGCATATGGACAATGAAGGCTCGGGCACGGAATTCGTGCTGGAGGCGCGAGGCGTCAGCAAGATTTTCGGCCAGAACCGCGCGCTGAACGACGTGAACTTCGGGCTGAGGCCCGGTGAAGTCCATGCGCTTCTCGGCGAGAATGGCGCCGGAAAGTCGACGCTCATCAAGATCCTGACGGGAGCCTATCAGCCGGATGCCGGCGATGTGATGCTCGACGGGGAGCGCGTCCAGTTTCGCGATCCGCTCGACGCCCAGTCCTACGGCATCGGCACCGTCTACCAGGAGGTCAACCTCCTGCCCAACCGCTCGGTGGCGGAAAATCTCTATCTCGGGCATCAGCCGACGCGCTTCGGCTTCGTCCGCAAATCGCTGATCGCGCGCAACGCCCGCACCCTCCTTGCCCGTTATGGTCTCGACATCGACGTGGAGGCCGAACTCGGCAGCTATTCAGTCGCCGTCCAGCAGATCGTCGCCATCTGCCGCGCCGTCGAGCTGTCCGGCAAGGTCCTCGTTCTCGACGAGCCGACAGCCAGCCTGGACAAGCAGGAGGTCGACAGGCTGTTCGAGGTGATCGCCACGCTCAAGGCCGAAGGCCTGGCCATCGTCTTCATCACCCATTTCCTCGATCAGGTCTTTGCAATCTCCGACCGGGTGACGATCCTGAGGAACGGCAAGCTGATCGGAACCCGACCGCTCGCCGGGCTGACGCGGACCGATGTCGTGCGCATGATGCTGGGCAAGGACGTGACTTTCGTGCCGGCCGTCACCGGCATAGAGGAGCGGGAAGCCGGGCCGCCGATGGTCGAGTTCGACGCTTGCGGCAAGGTCGGCAAGGTGAAGCCGTTCTCCGTGCGGATCCACAAGGGCGAGGTGGTCGGCGTGGCCGGGCTGCTCGGCTCGGGGCGAACGGAGATGGCGCGCGTGATGTTCGGCATCGACCAGACGGACAGCGGCGAAATCCGCGTCGACAAGAGCCGAGTCGAACTGAAGAGCCCCGCCCAGGCCATCGCCCACGGTTTCGGCTTCTGCCCCGAGGACCGCAAGGCGGAGGGCATCCTCGGCGACCTGTCGGTCAGGGAAAACATCATCATCGCCCTTCAGGGCAAGCTCGGCTGGTTCCGCACGCTCAATCGCGACGAACAGATGGAAATCGCCGGGAAATTCGCCGAGGATCTCGATATTCGCGCGCACTCGTATGACATGCCGGTGAAGCTTCTCTCCGGCGGCAACCAGCAGAAGGTCATTCTCGCCCGCTGGCTGGCAACCGATCCGTCCTTCCTCATCCTCGACGAGCCGACCCGGGGCATCGACGTCGGCGCCCATGCCGAGATCGTGCGCACCATCAGCCGGCTGCGCGAGGACGGCCTGGCGCTTATGGTCATTTCGTCCGAACTCGACGAGATCGTCGCCTATTCCTCGCGCGTCGTCGTCATGCGCGACCGGGAAATGGTCGCGGAGCTGCGCGGCGACGAGATCACGCCTTCCGTCATCGTCCAGGCGATCGCCGCTCAACCCGAGGGAGAAACCGCATGAGGTCCATGCGCCTGACGCGGGCACTCAATCCGCAGACCATTGCGCTGCTCGGCGTGCTGTTCATCAACTGGCTGCTGTTTCCGGGTTTCTTCGACATCACCTGGCAGGACGGCCGGCTGTTCGGCAGCGTGATCGACGTTCTCAATCGCGGCGTGCCGGTTGCCATTCTCGCCATCGGCATGACCGCGGTCATCGCCACAAAGGGCGTCGACCTTTCGGTCGGCGCGGTGATGGCCATTGCCGGCGCCGTGGCGGCGACCATGGTAACGGAAGGCTATCCGACCTATGTGGCGGTGCCGACGGCGCTTGCCGCAGCCCTTGCGTGCGGGCTGTGGAACGGCATCCTCGTCACCTATTTCGCCATCCAGCCGATCGTCGCCACCCTTGTGCTGATGGTGGCGGGGCGCGGGATTGCGCAGCTCATTACCGAGGGCTCGATCGTCACCTTCTCGGACCCGGCACTGATCTTCATCGGCACCGGCTCCTTCCTCGGCATGCCCATGCCTGTCATCATCGCGGCGGTGCTTCTGGTCGCCAGCGTCGTGGCCGTACGGTCCACCGCGATCGGCCTGTTCATCGAGGCCGTCGGTGTCAATCGCGTGGCCGCCAGTCTCGCTGGCATCCGAAGCCGGCTTCTGCTGGTGTCGATCTACACCTTCTCGGGGCTCTGCGCCGGGATCTCGGGCATCATCATCGCCGGCGACATTCGCGGCGCCGACGCCAACAATGCCGGCCTGTGGCTCGAGCTCGACGCCATCCTGGCCGTGGTCATCGGCGGTACATCGCTGCTCGGCGGCCGCTTCTCGATCGCCATGTCGGTCATGGGCGCGATCATCATCCAGGCGATGAACACGGGCATTCTGGTCTCGGGCTTCCCGCCGGAATTCAACCTCGTGGTCAAGGCCGGTGTCATCATTCTCATCCTCCTGATGCAGTCTCCGCTCGCAGGCAGGCTCATCGAGGCTCGGCGCAACAGCCGCCTCCTTTCGGGAAAATCTTCATGAACCGCAGTCTCAGACCCCTTATGGCCACCGCCGTGATCTTCGCGCTCGCCTATGCGGCCAGCGTCCTGCAATATCCCGGCATGTTCTCGACCCGCGTGCTGGGCAATTTCCTCACCGACAACGCCTTTCTCGGCATCGCCGCGGTCGGCATGACCTTCGTCATCCTGGCGGGCGGTATCGATCTCTCGGTCGGCGCGGTGATCGGCTTCACCGGCGTGATGATCGCGGTTCTGGTGTCGTGGTATGGTTTTCATCCGCTGGAGGCCTTTGCCGTCGTGCTGGCGATCTCGGCCGCCTTCGGCGCGGCGATGGGGGCGGCAGTCCACTATCTGCAGGTGCCATCCTTCATCGTGACGCTCGCCGGCATGTTCCTCGCACGCGGCGTCGCCTCCGTCATCACGCAGGATTCGATTCCGGTCACCCATGAGTTCTACACGACCGTCTCTTCGACCTATTTCCTGATGCCGGGCGGGGGGCGCATCAGCCTCATCGGCGGCCTGATGATCCTCGTCTTCATCGCCGGCGCGCTGCTGGCGCATCGCACGCGCTTCGGCTCCTACGTCTATGCGCTCGGCGGCAATGCCACGTCAGCCCAGCTGATGGGCGTGCCGGTGGCGCGCACCACGATCCTGATCTATACGCTGTCGGCCGTCCTGTCGGGTCTCGCGGGCATTGTCTTTTCGCTGTATACGTCGGCCGGCTATCCGCTGGCGGCGGTCGGCGTGGAGCTCGATGCGATCGGCGCGGTGGTGATCGGCGGCACACTGCTGACCGGCGGCTACGGCTTCGTGTTCGGGACCTTCATCGGCGTGATGCTGCAGGGGCTGGTGCAGACCTACATCATCTTCGACGGGACGCTGTCGAGCTGGTGGACGAAGATCGTCATCGGCGCGCTGCTGTTCGTCTTCATCGTATTGCAGAGGCTGGTCTTTTCAGCATCTTCGGTGCGCGCAAGGGGTTTTTGGAAGTTGAAACATGAGTGAACCTGGCAGTCTGATCCGCGCGCGCTCCGGGCGGTCGGCTGCAGCCAATTTCCATTCCTTCATCATCAACGAGATCGGGGCCGGCATCGTCTCCGGCCGCTTTCCCGTGGGCTCCATCCTGCCGCGCGACGCCGAACTCATGGACATGTACGGCGTTTCGAGGACCGTGCTGCGCGAGGCGCTGAAGACGCTGGAAGCCAAGGGCCTGGTTGAGGCGCGGCCGAAGGTGGGAACACGCGTTTCGCCGAGAAGCCGCTGGGCGCTGTTCGACCACCAGGTGCTGCTCTGGCATTTCGAAGCCGGGCTCGATCCGGTCTTCGTCGGCTCTCTTTTCGACGTGCGGCGGCTGCTTGAGCTCGAAACCGTGCGACTCGCGGCGAAGCTTCGCACCGCCGATCATATCCGCATGCTTTACTACTGGCTCCAGCAGATGAGCGTATCGCGCGGCATGGCGGATTCCTTCGCGCTCGCCACCCTCGAACTGCATCGCGTGCTTGCCGATGCGGCGCAGAACCCGATGCTGCGCGCCGCCCTCGGCGTCACCGAATTCACCCTTGCGGCGGCGATGCCGGAAGGGGAGGGACGCGACGACGACAGCTTTTACGAGACCGCCGTCCTCAAGCGTCGCAACCTGGTGCAGTCGGTGGAAGCCGGCAATGTCGTCGAGGCGCAGTCTTGCCTGATCGAGGCGATCGAGGTCGACTTCGACAGCGCCCAGGCCCGCATGACAGGGGCAACGTCACCGGACGCGGGGTGAGGCGAGAGCCATCAGCGCAGAGGCAATGGTCGGCCAGCCAGAAACGTTTCCGGTCAGGCGACCGCGCGCAGGGAGGCGGCCTTGCCGAGCTGCAGCTTGCGGCAGCGCAGCGCCTCGTGCATCAGCACCTCGTCGGCGAAGGCGCGGGCATTTTCCCGGGCCTTTTCCAGATTGCTGACGCGGCCGGCGGTGAGCGTGTGAAGCGTGCCGCCGCAGTCGAAGACGTCGCGGAAGGCCGACCGCTCGATGATCGGCGTGTCCATCACGTTGACACGGCGCTCGGCCAGCAAGGCCTTGACGGTCTGCAGGGCGCGCGTCGTCACCATGGAGTTGACGCGAGTGAGGACGACCGAGAAGGGGATGTGGATGTTGCCCTTGTCGGCGAGATACTGCATCAGCTCAATCACATGCGCGCCGCCCTGGGCATCCATCGAGCAGCCCTGGATCGGGATCAGCACATGGTTCGAATAGCCGATCGCCTTGGCGAGCAGCGGCGTGCGGGCGCCGGGCAGGTCGATCAGCACATAGTCGGATTCGCTGCGGCTTTCCTGGATGTGCTTTTCAAGCGAGACCAGGGTGACATAGGGGATGACCTTGACCGTCGTCTTGTCCGCGGAATTCTCGCGCCAGCGGGTGATCCAGTACTGCGGATCGGCGTCAAGAACCGTGACGCGGAAGCCCATCTGCTCGAGCTCGGTCGCCAGCAGGAGAACCGCGGTGGTCTTTCCCGCGCCGCCCTTGGTATTGGCAAAGGTGATGACCGGCATTGTCGATACTCCGGGTGTCAGGACGAATAGCAGCCCGTCCAAGACGGGCGCTTTCTCGATCCCGATGTTCGGCGATTTATGGTTAACGGATCTTGAAGGTCGCCCGCGAATTGTCGGCCTTTGGCGGCTAGCGGCGACGGTCCGCCGCGAGGATCTCGTGGGCGATCTGGTCGAGCGGCACGATCTTGTCGACGCCGCCGCGCGCCACGGCCTCCTTGGGCATGCCGTAGACGACCGAGGTCGCCTCGTCCTGGGCGATGGTATAGGCGCCGGCGTCGTGCATCTCCGCCATGCCGCGGGCGCCGTCATCGCCCATGCCGGTCATGATGACGCCCATGGCATTCGCCCCGGCGCCCCGCGCGGCCGACCGGAACAGCACGTCGACCGACGGCCGGTGCCGCGACACCAGCGGGCCGGAGCGCACCGAGACGTGGTAGCGCGCGCCCTGCCGTTCCAGCAGCATGTGGTGGTCGCCGGGGGCGATCAGCACGTGGCCACGCAAGACGGGATCACCGTCGACCGCCTCCTTGACCTCCATCTCGCACAGCGTGTTCAGTCGCTTGGCGAAGGCGGCGGTGAATTTCTCCGGCATGTGCTGGACGATGACGATGCCGGGTGCATTGGCGGGAAGCTGTTCGAGGAAGTCGCGCAGCGCCTCCGTGCCGCCGGTCGATGCGCCGACGCAGACCACCATTTCGGTGGTCTTGGCCATGGCGCGGCCGGTGGGCGGCGGCAGGACCGCATCGGCCGTCAGCTTTGCCGCCGGGCCGCTCATCGCGGCGCTGCGCTTCGCCCGACCGATGACGCGGGCATGGGCGGCGCTCTTCACCACCTCGCAGATCCGCATGCCGGCTTCCGCCAGATGATCGGCTGCGCCGATCTTCGGCTTCAGGATCACGTCGACGGCGCCGGCTTCGAGCGCCTGCAGCAGCGTTTCCGATCCCTGCTCGGTGAGCGACGAGCACATCACGACGGGAATGGGGCGTTGCGCCATGAGCTTTCGCAGGAAGGTGATGCCGTCCATGCGCGGCATTTCGACGTCGAGGGTGATGACGTCGGGGATCTCCTCCTGGATCTTGCGGGCGGCCATGAACGGATCCGTTGCCGTGCCGATGACCTCGATCTCCGGGTCGGCCTCGAGAACGCGGCTCAGCGTTTGGCGGACGCTGGCAGAATCATCGATGATGAGGACTCGGACTTTCTTGGCCATCAATCTGCGTCAGACCTTTTCGAAGACGGTGTTGGCCACTTGGCGGATCGGAAGATCGAAGCCCGATACCGTCTCGGAATGCCCGATGAACAGATAGCCCCCCGGCACCAGGCAATCGATGAGACGGGAGAGGACGCGGTGCTGGGTCGGCTTGTCGAAGTAGATCAGCACATTGCGGCAGAAGATGATGTGCATGGGGTCGCCGACGCCATAGCCCGGATCCATCAGGTTGAGGCGGGCGAAGCCGACCTTGGATCGCAGAGCGGGATGGATGCGGACCTCACGGCGATGCGCATCAAGCGGAGTCATGACATAGCGCTCGCGCAGTTCCGGCGGAACCGGGGCGACCATGTCGGCGCTGTAGATACCGCGGCGTGCGGTCTGCAGCACGTCGGTGCTGAGGTCGGTCGCCAGGATCGCATAGTCCTGTTGCGGACGGTCGCGGGTGAAGTCGTCGAGGATCATGGCGATCGTATAGGGTTCGGCGCCCGTCGAGCAGGCCGAGCTCCAGATCCGGAAACGCCTGAGGTCCCGGGCGGCCAGTTTCGGCAGGGCGTGATCGCGCAGATAGGCGAAGTGGTTCGGCTCGCGGAAGAAGTCCGTCTTGTTGGTGGTGACGGCGTCGATCAGGAAGACCTTCTCCTGTTCGAGCCCGTCATGCTTGAACAGGTAGTCGCAATAGTCGTCGAAGCTGCAAATGCCGGTCGCGCGCAAACGGCGACGCAGCCGGCCTTCCAGCATGGTCAGTTTGGTCGGCGGCATCTTGATGCCGCTATAGTCATAGATGAAGCGTGCGAGCTGATCGAAATTGCGTTTGCTGATGTGGTCTTCGACGCAGGCAACGGTGGCGACTGCAGACATGCATGGGTTCCAGTCAGGTCAGGCGGCGTTACGGGCGGAGAGCAGGGCGGTATCGCCGCTCGACAGAAGCCGGGCGAGATCGACGATGACGACGAAGCCTTCATCGCGGCGGACGACGCCGGCAATGTAGTCCGAACTCCAGCGGACGCCGATCTCCGGTGCCGCCTCGATCTGGCTCTTGCGGAACGGGATGACCTCGAACACCCGGTCGGCGACCATGCCGAGCGACAGCGTGCGGGATTCGAGCGGGATGTCGAGCACCAGGACGCGGGTGTTGGGGGTGGGCTCGGTCTTGGGAAGACCGAGCTTGAGCCTGAGATCGATGGTCGGTACGCCCTGGCCGCGCACGTCGCGCAGCCCCAGCAGATAGTCCGGTCCGTTGGGAATGCGGAACAGTTCCTCGTAGTCGAGAATTTCGCGCACCACCTGGACCGGCACGGCAAAGACTTCCTTGCCGAGTGCGAAGGTCACGAACTGGGCTTCATCGGACATGCCGGCCATCATGCGCTCTCCTTGAATTCGCTGTCGGTTGCGTCCGGGCCACCCATGCTGAGGTCGAGGGCGAAGCCCTTGACCCGTGCCTGCTGCGCGGCAACGCTGCTCGGAGCCTTCTGCATGGGGCGGACCGGCGCCTTGGCGACGGGGGCGGGGCGGGCGCCTGTGGCCTTTTTCGGCTGGATGCCGCGGGCGGCATTGTCGACCTTGAAGAAGGCGATCGAGCTCTGCAGCTCTTCGGCCTGAGCGGCCAGTTCTTCCGAGGTCGCCGACATTTCTTCCGAGGCGCCGGCATTCTGCTGGGTCACCTTGTCGAGCTGCTGGATCGCCTCGTTGATCTGGGCGGCGCCGATGTCCTGCTCGCGGCAGGCGGCCGAGATCTCGGCCACCAGTTCGGCTGTCTTGCGGATGTCCGGCACCAGACGGTTCAGCATCTCGCCGGCATTCTGCGCCGACTGCACGGTCTCGCCCGACATGGCGCTGATCTCGGCTGCGGCCGACTGGGAGCGCTCGGCCAGCTTGCGCACTTCGGAGGCGACGACGGCAAAGCCCTTGCCGTGTTCACCGGCGCGGGCGGCTTCAACGGCGGCGTTGAGCGCCAGCAGGTCGGTCTGGCGGGCGATTTCCTGGACGATCGAGATCTTCTCGGCGATCGTGCGCATGGCGGCCACGGCGCGGTTGACGGCATCGCCGCTCGTCTCGGCATCCTTGGCCGACTGACGGGCGATCTTTTCCGTCTGGGCGGCATTGTCGGCGTTCTGCTTGATGTTGGCCGCCATCTGCTCCATCGAGGCGGAGGCCTCTTCGGCTGAGGCTGCCTGTTCGGTGGCACCCTGGCTCAGTTGCTCGGAGCTGGCCGACAGCTCCTGACTACCCGACGAGACGTTGTCGGAGGCCGACAGCGCATCGGCGACCACGCCCCGCAGGCGCTCCACCATGCTGGCCAGGGCCAGACCGAGCGTGTCCTTTTCGGACTGCGGCTTCGGCGTGACCATCAGGTCGCCCTCGGCGATCTTCTCGGCGACGTTCGCCATTTCCTTGAGGTTGGAGGTCATGCGATTGATCGTGTCGACGAGGTCCTTGATCTCGTCATTGGTCTTCATCTCGACGTTCTGGTCGAGATCGCCGATCGCGACCGCTTCGGCGACTGCCATGATCTTGCGCAGGCCGGCGCTGATGCCGAGTGCGATCCACAGAGCCGTGCCCGCAGCGACAAGCGTGGCGATGACGGAGATCGAGATCAGCAGGGTGCGGGTGGTGTTGTAGGCGGAGTCGGTGGTCGCCTTGGCCTGCTGCAGGCGATCGCGGTTGATCTGCACGCCTTCTTCGAGCTTCTTGGTTAGCGCGTTGGCGTCGTCGCGGCCTTCATTGGAGGACACCTGCGAAGCGCCGGCGGTGTTGCCGCTGGCGACGAGTTCGTGGATGCGGCTGTCGCTTGCCTCGAACCTGTCGATGATGGTGCGCAGTTCCTGCCAGAAGTCGCGCGTCGCCGCGCTTGCCGTCGATGCCATTTCCTCGAAGATCTGGCGGAATTCCGCCCGGCTCTCATTGCTGGCGTCGATGAAGCGCTGCGCCTCCTGCGGCGTGGCCGCCAGGATCATGTTCTTCTGGGCGCGCACGGTCGTCAGGGAAATGGCGTTCATCTGCTGCATGCGGTCGAGCCGCATGACGGTGACATCGATCACCTCGTCCATGTCCGCCTTGGAATTGGCCAGGCTGAAAATGCCGTAGCCGGCCGTGCCGACCAGCATGAGGATGAGAAAGCCGAAGGCGATCGCAAGCTTGAGTTTGATGGTGAAACGCATGTTCCTGGATCCCGGATGTGTGTCGGTGGATGGAGCGACGGATGTCTGTCGCCGTGCTGGTGGCAAGCCGGCGCTTCAAGGAAGGGAGGCGATCCATTCACCTCTTGCTTCGATGGCTTTCCGGCACTTGCGGTCCCAGCGCATACACACGCGGGTCCTGGCTGCAGCGCCCTCCTCAAGGGCGCCGCACGGTCTCACTCCTCCCGGTGAAGGTCTCAGGCGCTCTCCTTGAACTCCCGGTCCGTGGCGTCCGGCCCGCCCATGCTGAGGTCGAGGGCGAAGCCCTTGACCCGTGCCTGCTGGGCGGCGACGGTCGAGGTGGCCGGCCGCTGAGCCGGACGGGCCTGGGCCTTTGCCGCGGGTGCGGTTCGTGCTGCGGCGGCAGCCGGTTTCGGCTGGATGCCGCGGGCGGCACTGTCGACCTTGAAGAAGGCGATCGAGCTCTGCAGCTCTTCTGCCTGGGCGGCCAGTTCTTCCGAGGTCGCCGACATTTCTTCCGAGGCGCCGGCATTCTGCTGGGTCACCTTGTCGAGCTGCTGGATCGCCTCGTTGATCTGGGCGGCGCCGATGTCCTGCTCGCGGCAGGCAGCCGAGATCTCGGCCACCAGTTCGGCGGTCTTGCGGATGTCCGGGACCAGCCGGTTCAGCATCTCGCCGGCATTCTGCGCCGACTGCACGGTCTCGCCCGACATGGCGCTGATTTCGGCGGCAGCCGACTGCGAGCGCTCGGCCAGCTTGCGCACTTCGGAGGCGACGACGGCAAAGCCCTTGCCGTGCTCGCCGGCACGGGCGGCCTCGACCGCGGCGTTGAGGGCCAGCAGGTCGGTCTGGCGGGCGATTTCCTGGACGATCGAGATCTTCTCGGCGATCGTGCGCATCGCGGCCACGGCACGGTTGACGGCATCTCCGGAGGTCTCGGCGTCCTTGGCCGACTGGCGGGCGATCTTTTCCGTCTGGGCGGCATTGTCGGCGTTCTGCTTGATGTTGGCGGCCATCTGCTCCATCGAGGCGGAGGCCTCTTCGGCCGAGGCGGCCTGTTCGGTCGCGCCCTGGCTCAGCTGCTCGGAGCTTGCCGAAAGTTCCTGGCTACCCGACGAGACGTTGTCGGAGGCTGACAGCGCATCGGCGACCACGCCACGCAGGCGCTCGACCATGCTGTTGACGTAACCCAGCAGTTCGCCGATTTCGTCGCGGCTGGTAATGGCAGCCGTCCGGGTCAGGTCCCCTTCGGCAACATCGCGAACGACGTTGACGGCGCGACCGAGGCCACGGCTGATCGAAAGCGAGAGCCAGATTGCCGCACCGACCGCGAGGATGACCGCCACACCGGCAACTCCGGTCAGCAGCGTGCGGGTATCAACGTAAAGGTTCTGATTGGCTTCCACTGCCGTCGCGAGCGCCGTGGCGTTGCGGTCGACGCTGGCGTAAGCCAGCTCGGAGATTTCCGGCAGCATCTTGCGCAGTTCGCCCGTGGAGATTTCCTTGGCTGCGAGCATGTTTCCGGCCAGATGCAGATCTCGCATCTTCCCGTTGAGGGACTTCAGCGTTTGGCCGAGTTCGATCGTGCGCTGCCAGCTTACACGCCCGGTCTCGGAGGCAATCGCCAGCGATTCGTTTGCAAAATTGAGAAGCGCGTCGATATGGCTATCTGCCTTCTTATAGTAGCTCTCGACTTCCTCGCGCGTCTCGGCGAGAAGGGCATTCTTCTGGGCGCGAACGGTTTCGGCCTGCTCGGTCGTCACGCGCAGGGCAAATTCCAGACGCTTGACGTTTCCTGTGACGAGCTGCTCAGCCGACGAATTGATCGTGCTCAGGCTCGTGATTCCATAGATCGTGATGCCCACCAGCATCAGGATGATCGCCGCGAAGGCGATCGACAGTTTCAATTTGATGGTCACGCGCATCTTACCCCTCTGAAGATCCGTTGGCTCAAGCCGCCGCTGAGACGTCTCGTTTTGCCGAGAAAATTTCGTTCAAGTTTGGAATGATCACAAAGTCCGCGCCCCGCTTGACGAGGCAGTCGATGTAGTCCGCCCGCCAGCGCATGCCGATGCTCGGCGGATTTTCCCGCGCCGCCCGATTGAGCGTCGTCACCTCGTGAACCTTGTCGGTGCGCACGCCGACCAGGGTGGATTCGCCCTCGATCTCCAGCTCGGCGACGATGATGCGGCTGTCGATGGTCGGCTTCGTCGCCTCCATGCCGAAGGCTAGCCGGATGTCGGCGAGGGGAATGACCTTGCCGCGAAAATTGATGACGCTGCCGACGAAGGGTCGGGCGCCGGGGACCGCCGTTTCCGGCAGGAGGTCGAGGATTTCCTGAACCATGGTGGCGTCGAAGGCGAAGGTCTCGCCGGCGAGGTCGAAGGTCAGAACCTCGCGGTCGTCCTTGTCGCCCCACTGATCGGTCGTGTGCTGAGCGTTCATTTGCATCATCCGGCCGCGCGCAAATGCGCCTCCTGTTGTTGTCCGGCTGCCACCAGATGGGCGACGTCCAGAATGAGTGCCACGCTGCCGTCGCCGAGGATGGTGGCGCCGGAGAAGGTCGCGACGTCGTGGTGCAGCTTGGAGAGCGACTTGATCACCGTCTGGTGATCCCCGATGATCTGGTCGACGACGAGGCCGACCCGTTCCGAGCCGGTCGAGATGACGACGATCTTCTGGAACGGATCCGGCTGCGTGCGGGTGTTGAAGAGTTCCCTTAGCCGGATGAACGGCACGAGGCTGTCACGCAGCGAGATGAAGCTGCGGCCGCGCGAGCGCAGGTCGTCTTCCGGCGAGAGCTCCAGGCATTCCTCCACCGCGGAGAGCGGGATGACGTAGGCGCCGGTGCCGACGCGCACCAGCAGGCCGTCGATGATGGCGAGCGTCAGCGGGATGCGAAGGGCGATCTCAGAGCCGTTGCCGGGCGTGCTGCTGACTTCGATCGCGCCGCGCAGGGCCTCGACGGTCTTCTTGACGACATCCATGCCGACGCCGCGGCCGGAGAGATTGGTGATCTGCTGGGCGGTGGAAAAGCCCGGCTGGAAGATCAGCTGCAGCAGTTCCTGATCGCTGAGCGACGCGCCCGGCTGGATGAGGCCGGAGGATTCGGCCTTGGCACGCACCCTTTCGCGGTTGATGCCGCGGCCATCGTCCTTGACGGTGATGATCACTTCACCGCCCGACTGGCGCGCCGACAGGCGGACATGGCCCGCCTCCGGCTTGCCGGCGGCGCGGCGCTCGTCCGGCGTTTCCAGGCCATGGTCGATCGAGTTGCGCACCAGATGGACCAGCGGATCGGCGAGGCGGTCGATGACGGTCTTGTCGACTTCGGTCGTTTCGCCTTCGGTCTCCAGCTCGATCACCTTGCCCGTCTCGCGCGACAGGTCGTGCACGAGACGGCGGAAGCGGCCGAACAGGCTGGCGACCGGCATCATGCGCAGGACCATCATCGTGTCACGCAATTCGCCCGACAGCCGCTCAATGTCTTCCGATACGGCACGCAGCTGGATCTCGATGCTGGCATCGGCCAGCTGCGAGAGCCGCGACTGGGCAATCACCAGTTCGCCGACGCGGTCCATCAGTTCGTCCAGGCGCTCCGCCGGAACGCGGACGTTTTCGGCAGCCTTGGCCTGCTTGTGGTCGGTCGCTGCGGCCTGAGGCGCCGGCGCTGCGGCCGGGGTCGCAGCCTTCGTCGTGGTTTCCACGGCCGGTGCCGTTACGGTCTCGGCGGCAATTTCGGCCGGCTTCGCCGCGCGAAGGATCGGCTCGATCGCCAGTTCCATCTCGTCCATGACGAAGATGAAGACGTCCTCGATGGCCGCGCGGTCGGCATCGGTCAGCAGTTCGACGGTCCATCCGAGATGGATGTCGGAGGGATTGAGACTGTCGAGCGGCGGCAGCTTGCTCTTGTCGACGGTGATGCGGCATTCGCCGAGGTCGCGCAGCTCGTCGAGCAGGCCGAGGGGATTGGTGCCGTTGGCCATGGCATTGGCCGGAAGCCGGAAGCGGATGGTCCAGCCGGCGCGGTCGCCGCCGTCCTGATCGACCGGTGCGGTTGTCTCCGGCGCAGGCGAGGCCACGGCAGGGGCGCCGGCGCTGCCGTTGACGGCGGCGTGCAGCGAGCTCAGCAGCGTGCTGCTCTTGTCTTCATGATCGCCATGCGGCGTCTCGATCAGGGCCCGCATATGGTCCTGCGCCGCCAGGACGGCCGCGACCAGTTCCTGGCTCGCCGGCACGTCGCCCTTGCGGACGCGATCGAAGGCGGTCTCGCAGTGATGGGTAAACGCGGCAAGGGCGTCGAAGCCGAACATGGCGCCGGAGCCCTTGAGGGTGTGAAGGCCGCGGAAGACCGCGTCGATCTGATCCTTGTCGTCGAGCCTGTGGGTCAGGTCGAGAAGGCCGATCTCGATCTGCTCGAGAAGTTCGGCGGCCTCCGTGAGAAAGACGGCAATCGGATCAGTGTCGCTCATTTGCCGAGGACTTTCCTGGTGATCTTGACGAGGTTTTCCGGGTCGAAAGGTTTGGTCAGCCAGCCGGTGGCGCCGGCCGCCTTGGCCTGGCTCTTGATCTCGCCGTCGGATTCGGTGGTGAGGAAGATGACAGGCACGCCGGTATGGGCGGGCATCTTGCGCAGTTCGCGGATCATGGTCAGCCCGTCCATGTTCGGCATGTTCAGGTCGGTGACGATCAGGTCGAAGGCGCCGGTCGACAGCTTGGCAATGCCATCGGCGCCGTCGACGGCTTCGGTCACGGTGTAACCGGCATTCGACAGCGCGATTTTCGTGGTCATGCGAATGCTGGCCGAATCGTCAACGGTCAGGATGTGTGCGCTCATTGGACGGATCCCTTGTGAAGCCAGAACTGTGCGTCCTCGGGCGACGCGTTTTCGATGAAGCCGGCCCGCCCGAGTACGCCGAGCAGCGGGCCACTGGCCGGCTGCGCCAGCGTCAATGCCTTGCCGTGTGCGCCGGCATGAAGACGCGCCGATTCCACCAGCTGAACGAAACTGAGGTCCACCTCGGGTTCTTCGGCGAGGTCGAGCGTGACAGGTCTTGGGCCGGACAATGCTGTCAGTAATTCAGAATAAAAACTGGAAATATTTCTAATATTGGTAGCGGCTTCTAATTTAACTACAATAGAGCCGAGGTCGCCATTTGACATTACTTCGAATCATCCACAGAGAAGCCGATATATGGCAAAATATTGGCGTTTGCAGATTAATGGATCGTAAAAATATGTGGCGACTTTGTGCACCCCATAACGGGTGGGTGAGATCGATACTCGCATCGGTGGCATTCCGTTAACTAAGTCAATGCCAATTTCCGCATTTTTATCATGCTGTTAATGGCCGTCGCGCTAGGTCTGCTGTGAACGCGATTGCTGAGCGGTGGACCAGGCGTCCCCTTCAATATTGAGGGGAAAATAAAAGACGTTCCGGAAATCGAAAGTAAAACGTTTCGAAAAGATAAATTAGATAAAGACAAAAAGACTCTCGAAAACGGAGAAAAAAGTGTCGAGGAATCAAGCAGCGGCCTTCGCCACAAGCCTCACACCCGCAGACGGTCTCGCCGCGGGGCTGGAGAATGCCCGGTCGCGGATCGAGACTCGCTTCCTCGAGGGAGGCACCGTTCTGCTCGGGGTCCTCGATTCCGTTTCGAAGATGATCGACACGCTGGATGCCATGATGGTTTCTCTGAACGGCGAGGCGGCAGAGCGCACCCGGACCGATCTTGCTCGCATCATGGCGAAGCTCACCGAGCTGCCCCGCCTCGAAGAAGACCGCCAGCACAGCCTGTCGAAGATCGCCGACATCGAGCATTCGCTCGTCGAAGAAGTCGGACGCATGCGCGAGACGCTGCGTTATCTGCGCACCTTCGCGCTGACGGCGAAGATCACCGGGGCCGGCGTCAGTGAATTTGCCGGGTTTGCCGAGGAGATCATCGATCGTATCCGCTACGGCAGCGATCAGGTCGAGAGCTTTGCGGCAAAACTCCTCGAGCTCTCGGTTCAGCTCAAGCCGGCCGCCGCGCGCGGCCAGCAGATCCTCACCAGTTACCGCGAACTCGTGCCGAATATCGCCGCAGAACTCGCGCGTGGAGCAGGTCAGCTGACCGAGCACCACAATCAGCTTGCCGTTGCGGCAAAGTCGGTGCGCAAGCTGGCCGGCGCCGTCCAGGCGAAACTGGCGACCGTGCTTTCGGCCATGCAGGTCGGGGACATCACCCGCCAGCGCATCGAGCATTGCCAGTCGAGCCTTTCCCTCATCGACGACTATCTCGACAGCGCTCCGGGCCAGGCGCTCGATGCCGGGCAACGTTCGCGTCTTCGCGCCTGCGTGCTGACGCTGGTCCACCGCCAGCTCGACCAGACGCGCGCCGACTTTCGCCGGGATACCGCCAAGATCGTTTCCACGGTCGGCAGCTTCAACAAGGATATCTCGGCAATCCTGTCCCTGCGGCAGGGCATGAACGATGACGAGGGAACCGGCAACAGCCTGATCCGCCAGCTGGAAAGTAATATCGCCAGCGCCCAGGGCGTGGTGCAGACGGTGACCGCGACCGCCACCGAATCCGATGCCTTGAGCCGCAGCACGGGCGTGATCGTGCGCGAACTGCTCGACGGGATCGAGATCGTCCGGGTGGTGCGGACCGACATCCAGTATATGGCACTCAACACGAACCTGCGCTGCAGCCGGATCGGCGAGGAGGGCAGGGCGATCAATGTCGTGACCGCCGAGCTTCGCGTCTTCGCCGGCCAGATGGACGACAGCGCGGAGAGCATTCTCGGACGGCTGCAGGAACTCGGCGTCTGCGCCGAGGCGCTGGCCGGCGGAGCGGACGTCTCGGGAGACACAGAGATCGGCCTATACCAGCAGCTGGCAGTGGCGCTCGATGAGATCCGCCAGGCGGCGGACCGGATGGAGGCAAGCCTGACGGCGGTCGACCAGCAGGGCCGCGCCGCGGTCCAGCACATGGAAACGACGATCACCAAGCTCGACTTCCAGGCGGAACTGGGCGACATTCTCGACCAATGCGCTGACCTCATTGCCGAGCAGACGCCGGCCAGCCTGCCTGATACGTCCGACCTGCACGAGCCGATGGGCGAAGTGGGCTACGGTATCGGGCGGCTCTATACCATGGCCGCTGAACGGGAGCTGCATGCGACGATCTTCGGGGCTTCGCCCGCGCCGGCCGTCAGCCAGGCCGCAGCCGGCGCTTCGGCCGCACCGGCATCCGATGAAGACCTGTTCGACGAAGCGTTGTTCTAGAGCGCTGCGCCGGCCCGACATACGACCGGAATTCCCGAGCGGCCGGCGACCAGGCGAGCGTGACCGACACTGGCTGCGACATCGTCTCCGGTAGGACCGGCGGCATATCCGTTGCGCCTGCAGCCTTTTCGCCTGTATGGGTCAGCGAGTTCCGCCGACGGCGCGCCGCGCGCGATCTGCGGCACGCCCTATCCAGGCTCCGGGAGGACAGAATGCAGATTGCCATCGTTACCGTGTCGGATCGCGCCAGCCGCGGGCAGTACGAGGACCTGAGCGGACCGGCGATCGAAGCCTGGCTGAAGGAGGTCGTCACCTCTCCCTACGAGATCGTCAAGCGGATCATCCCGGATGGCCTCGTATCGGTGCGGGACGAACTGATCGCGCTTTGCGACGAAAGCCAGGTCGACCTGATCCTCACCACCGGGGGGACCGGGCCCGCGCCGCGCGACGAAACGCCGGAGGCCATGCGCGAGGTGCTGGTCAAGGAACTGCCGGGTTTCGGCGAGCAGCTCCGGCGCGCCAGCCTCGAACAGACGCCGACCGCAATCCTGTCGCGCCAGACGGCCGGCACGCGCGGCAAGACGCTGATCATCAACCTGCCGGGCAAGCCGAGTTCGATCCGTTTCAGCCTCGACACGATCTTTGCCGCCGTGCCCTATTGCCTCGACCTGATCGGCGCCGGCCGTATCGACACCGATCCGGCCCGCATCAAGGCCTTTCGCCCGACTTCCTGACATCGCAGGCCAAAGGAGGGCGACGCATCGCCGTCGTCATCCGGCCAGGCTCTGTATATAGGCGCGCCAGCCGCGATGGACGGTAATGTCTTCGGCGCCGGCGAGGGCGATGGGTTCGACGAGAAACCCCTTGGCCGAGGTGCCGTCCGAAAGCTCGATCGTTCCGATGCCGAGCGGCGAGGGGATGGCGGCGACGAAGCGACCGAAGGCATCCGGTGTGAGCTGCCAGACTTCGACCTCGATCATAGCGCCGTCGTCGCCCGCACTGCGTATCAGGCCGGGCTTGGGTGGCCTGGTTCCGGCGAGCGCATGCAGCCGGTAGGTCCCGGCAGTCCGGGTCGCGCGCGAAAACCGCGCGTCGAGATCGCGAAGCTGGCTGTTGAGCGGCATGCCGGAGAGATGCGCGCCGACCACGACGAGATCGATGAGATCCGCTTCGGCAACCATTGCCGGGGCCACGCGCTCCGGAAGCGTCCAGTTCGTCGCGCCGAGCGTCAGTCCGCTGGCGGCATGCAGGTCGGCGGCGAGCGATGCCGTCAGTCCGTCCTTGCCGAAACCGGCGAGCAGCGTCACGCTGGCCGGCGATCCGTCGCGGCGCTTTCCGGTCGGCACGGCGATGCCGCACATGTCGAGCAGGTTGACGAAATTGGTGTAGGTGCCAAGGCGCGAGTTCTCGCGGATCGGCTCGGCTTCCAGATCCTCGACCGTGTAGTGCGTCGGCGCGGTCGGCACGCAGATCAGGTCGACCGAAGCGATCACCGGTGCCAGTTTCCGCTTCAGCGCCTGCAGGGCATAGAGGCCGTCGAAGGCATCGGCTGCCGAGAGGTTCTTCGCCCCGCCATAGATCTTGCGCGTTACCGGATGGAAACTTGCCTCATGGGCGTCGAAGAAATCCCTGACCGCGGCATAACGTTCTGCCACCCAGGCGCCCTCGTAGAGCAGGTTGGCGGTCGCATAGAAATCGGCAAAGGGTAGTTCGGCGAGCTTGTGACCCATGCCGGCCAGTGTGGCGAGCGCCTCGTCATAGGCCGATTCCATGGCGGCATCGCCAAAGAATTGGCGGTCGGCCTTTGCCGGAACCCCGATGGTCAGCACGGGCGGGGCGGAACCATATCCCTCGGCGGTCACTGCGCGGGAATAGGCATCGCTCTCGTCGGGTTTGGCTGCGACGGAAAAGACCCGCCAGGCATCGTCGACGGTCAGCGCGAAGATCGAGACGCAGTCGAGCGTGCGGCAGGCGGGAATGACGCCGGTCGTCGAGAGCGCGCCGACGCTCGGTTTCAGCCCGACGATATTGTTGAGCCCGGCGGGAATGCGCCCCGATCCGGCCGTATCGGTGCCGAGCGCGAAGCTGACCATGCCCTGGGCGGTGGCGACCGCCGAGCCGGAACTCGACCCACCCGGCACGAGCCTGGGGTCGATGGCGTTGCGCGGTACCGGAAAAGGCGTGCGCACGCCGACGAGGCCGGTGGCGAACTGGTCGAGATTGGTCTTGCCGATCACCAGCGCGCCGGCCGCCTTTAGCAGCCGCACGACGGTTGCGTCCTTGTCCGGCAGGTAGGCATAGTCCGGGCAGGCGGCGGTGGTCGGCATGCCGGCAACGTCGATATTGTCCTTCACCGCGAAGGGAATGCCCCAGAGCGGCTTGGCGATCGGATCGAACGGACCGAGCGCATCCGCCTCCGCCAGGAGTGAGGTCTTGTCGGTTAGATGCAGGAAAATGCCGGGGTCGTCGACGGCGGTGATCCGGGCGAAGACGAGGTCGATCATGGCTTCCGCCGTCCAGCCCGTGCGGTAGGCCGCGTGCAGCGAGGCGATGTCGAAAGCTTGGGCATCGGTCATCAGAGATCCCCTTCGAGCATGGTCACAGGTCGATCCCACTGGATCAGCACGACGCAGCCTGTCTCGCTCCACACGGAGTGCTCGGTGCCCGCGGCGTTGACGACGAACGAACCGGTGCCGTAGTCGCCGGCCTCGTCGGACTGGCTGCCGTCCAGGACGAAGATGGTTTCGAGGCCCTCATGGCGGTGAAGCGGCACCGACGCGCCGGCACCGTATTTGAGAAGCGCGACGCCCGGCTGGTCGTCGTCGAAGGGTCTGATCCAGTGGATCGTGACACCGTCACGAAAGGGTCTGAAGTCCAGCTCCTTCCAGCCGCCGGACGTCAGGTTTTCACGCATTGCATCAGGCACAGGCTATTCCTTCCAGTAGATCGTCGAGATGGGCGGTCCAGCCGACGATCGCGCCCTGGGCGCGAATCATCTCGATGGCTGCGGCCTTGAATTGGGGAAAATAGCTCTCGGTGGCTTCCTCGACGAGCAGGCATTCGTAACCGCGGTCGTTTGCCTCACGCATGGTCGTCTGCACGCAGACCTCGGTGGTGACGCCGGCAAAGACGAGCTGGCTGATGCCGCGCTGCTTCAGGATCTCGTCGAGCGGCGTAGCATAGAAGGCGCCTTTGCCGGGTTTCTCGATGACGATCTCGCCGTCGACCGGGGCCAGTTCGGCAAGGATCGCCGTGCCGGGCTCGCCGGCGATCAGGATGCGGCCCATGGGTCCCTCGTCGCCGATCCTGAGCGAAGGACTGCCGCGGTCGCGCTTGGCGGGCGGCAGGTCGGAGAGGTCCGGCCTATGGCATTCCATGGTGTGGATGACCGGCAGCCCGGCTTCACGAAAACCCTCGATCAGCCGCTTGACGTCGGGCACGATCTTTCCCACCCGGGCGACGTCGTTGCCGAGGCTCGCGCCGAAGCCGCCGGCCTCGGCAAAATCGCGCTGCATGTCGATGACGATCAGCGCCACCGCGTGGCGCCTCAAGGGGAAGGCAAAGGGTTGTGCGACGATGTCGGTCATCAGTGATGCCCTGCCATGTGGGCGCCGATGACGGAAATATCCGCCTCGCGCGCCGGGGTGTCGTAGACCAGCTTGCCGTCCGACATCACCATGATGCGGTCGGACATTTCCATCAACTCGTCGAGGTCCTCCGAGATCAGCAGGACGGCCGTGCCGGCATTGCGCGCCTTCATGATGCGGGCGCGGATTTCCGCCACGGCGGAGAAGTCGAGGCCGAAGCACGGATTGGCGACGATCAGGAGGTCGACCTCGCCGGTCAGTTCGCGGGCGAGCACCGCACGCTGCACATTGCCGCCGGAGAGAGATGCGATCGGGGAGGCGGGGGAGGCGGTCTTGACCTTGAAATCCGAAATCAGAGCCGCACCCCTTTTGCGCATGGACCTGCCGTCGAGCCATGTGGCATTGCCGCCGGCCTTCCTCACGTCGAAGGTGCGGAAGGCCAGGTTCTCCGTCACCGTCATACGCGGTGCGCAGGCATTGGCGAGCGGTTCCTCGGGAATGAAGCGTACATTGTTCTCCCGCGTCTCGGCCCGCGTCGCGCCATAACGCTTTCCCTTGATGATGACCTCGCCGGCCTCGGTCGGCCGCTGGCCGGCCAGCACTTCGGCAAGCTCCTTCTGGCCATTGCCGGAAATGCCGGCAATGCCGACGATCTCGCCGGCGTGCACGACGAGATTGTCGATATCGATCGTCTTGAGGCCGGTGCGATCCGGCGCGCGGACGTTTTCGATCGCGAGAATGGGGGCCGCATCGTTGGCGACCGGCAGGCGCGTGTCGAGCTCGGCCAGCTTGACGTCGCCGATCATCATCGCTGCCATGTTCTTCGTCGAAAGCTCTGACACCTTGCCGCCACCCATCAGCCTGCCGCGGC
>CALRRQ020000051.1:0-30672 GCA_943370615.1 Rhizobium sp. Q54 | reverse complement strand
TGAAGCTGTAGGGGGCTGCTCCGTTGCTGGCGGTGAAGGTCTGCGAGAAGAGGTCGCCGACACTGGCGCTGAGAGAGCCGGACGGCGAGATGGAGAGCGTCGGGGCGCTGACCGTGATCGTCACGGTGGCGGGCGACGATGTGCCGGTGCCATTGGTCGCGGTATAGGTGAAGCTGTCGGAACCGGAAAAGCCGGCCGTGGGCGTATAGGTAATCGACGTACCGCTGGCGGTCGCCGTGCCGTTCGAAGGCGCCGCGTCGACCGCGACGCTGGTCGCCGCGCCGCCGCCGAGCGACAGCGTGATTGCATTGCCGGTGGAATTGGCCGCGACGGTGGCCGAGACGTTCGAGGCGGTCGGTGCCTGATCCGTGGCGACAATCGAATAGGTCCGCGATCCCGTCGCGCCAAGGTGATCGGTCGCGGTCACGGTAAAGGAAAAGGTGCCTGCCTCGGTCGGCGTGCCCGAAAGCGTCGCGGAGGATGCCTCGAAGGCAAGGCCGTCCGGCATCGTTCCGGTCATGGTGAAGCTGTAGGGGGCTGCTCCGTTGCTGGCGGTGAAGGTCTGCGAGAAGAGGTCGCCGACACTGGCGCTGAGAGAGCCCGACGGCGAGATGGACAGGACAGGGGCGCTGACCGTGATCGAAACCGTCGCGGGCGATGACGTTCCTGCGGCGTTGGTTGCAGTATAGGAGAAGCTGTCGGAACCGGAAAAGCCCGCCGTAGGCGTGTAGGTGATCGACGTACCGCTGGCGGTGGCCGTGCCGTTCGAAGGCGCCGCGTCGACCGCGACGCTGGTCGCCGCGCCGCCGCCGAGCGACAGCGTGATGGCATTGCCGGACGAATTGGCGGCGACGGTGGCCGAGACGTTAGAGGCAGTCGGGGCGGTCGGGGCAGCTCCGGCCACGGCGATCGTATAGGCCCGCGATCCCGTCGCGCCAAGGTCGTCGGTCGCGGTCACGGTAAAGGAACTGGTGCCGGTTGAGGTCGGCGTGCCCGAGAACATGCCCGAAGACGACAACGACAGCCCGGCGGGCAGAGCGCCGGCTGTAACGGCATAGCTGTAGGGCGCCATGCCGAGGCTTGCCGACAGGCTGGCGCTATAGGCGGACCCGACCGTGGCCGACGGCAGCGATGTCGGGCTGAGCGAAAGCGTCGGGGCGCTGACCGTGATCGTGACCGTCGCGGGGGTCGACGTGCCGACGGCGTTGGTCGCGGTATAGGTGAAGCTGTCGGAACCGGAAAAGCCGGCCGTGGGCGTATAGGTGATCGACGTGCCGCTGGCGGTCGCAGTGCCGTTCGTTGCGTTGGTATCCACCGCGACACTGGTCGCCGCGCCGCCGCCGAGCGACAGCGTGATGGCATTGCTGGTGGAATTGGCCGCGACTGTGGCCGAGACGTTCGCAGCCGTCGGGGCAGGCAAGGGGGCTACCGTGAAGGTGACGGTCACGACATCCGTGCCAGCGTTAGACATACACACAAAGTCCAACCAAGGGACATCCATCGTCAACGAATAGGTTCCCGGTGTCGTCGGGGTGCCGGAATACTGAAAACCAGCGAGGGACATGTCAAGCGGCGCCGCCGACAAAGAAAGGCCGGGTACGGAGCCTGACGTAATCGTGGGCGCTGCAGACAACTCTGACAAACAACTGCCGTTTCCGCTGACATCATGTGAAATGGTACCGGATGCCGGCGTTCCGGTCGTGAGCGAAACGCTATGGCCGGCCGAGGCGGCGAATGCTGGTGGCACGGCGGCCAGAAGACCGGCCAGAACCAGAACTCCGCGCAGCAAGATGCCACTCGGCCGGGCAATGATCCCTATCAGCGTCAAGACAATCGCAAGCATGGCGGAGGCGCTGGAAACAAGATTGGCTTTAAACATCAAGGGAGTTCCGGCATTTAAATATTAAAATATGAAATGCAGGCTAAGTGATTCACCGCGCGCTCGCTACCGCAGTATGATGCCACACAGAAATTCGCACCAGAAAAGGTCGTTGAATTCACTCTATTCAAGTGGTTCATTGTGATTTCTAAAGTAGAACCTTGTGATTTAATCTGTTGCCGCAGGGCTGTCCCCGTTCCGGAACGCCGATACAGGCGGATCCAGGGCCTGCCTGAGGTGCCAACGTTCCGATCGACGCAAGCGGCAATCCGCCTCAGATATCGAGGTCCTGCGCGAACGCGACTCCCGGAGCGCCGCTGGGGCGGCGGCGGTCGCGTGCGATTGCCCGGCCTAGAAGACCTTCGACAGATTGACGTTGAACCTCTGGCTTGCCAGGCCGTCGCGGTCGATGGTCGCGCTATATCGCCCGCTGAGGGTTCCCGCCCGACCGGAGGCCAGCGTCATGCCGAAGCCGACGGTGAGGCGGTCCCGATCGGTGGTGGAACCGGGGATCACATAGTCGATCGGCCAGCCGTCCTCGGCATAGGTCACCACCGTCTCCGACGTGTCGAGCATGTCGTGGGAGAAGTCGAGCGTCAGTTCCGGCGTGAGCACCAGGTCATCGAGGTCGATGTCGTAGCCGATTGCGAGGCCAAGCGTCGCGGTCAGGCTGTCGACCTGCTGGCGGCCGAGCAGGGCATTCTCCCAGTCGGCGCCGTTTTCGGCGACGCTGTCGAGGATCGAGCGCGACGCAGCGAGGCGGCCATAGGTTGAGAGCGACAGGTCGCCGTATCGCGTGTCGTAGCCGCCGGTGACGGCGGCAAAGACCTGCCGACCGCTGCGGTCGGCTTCCGCTTCGGCGCCCGTCGACGAGGTGATGCGCAGCGAGGAGAAATCGAGCAGGCCGACGCCGACCAGGCCGTCGACGAAGAAGCCGCCGCCCGGCTGATAAAGACCGTAGAGCGTGGCACTCATCGCCTCGTTCAGGCTGGTGGTGCCGCTGTCGCCGATATCGCTCCGGTCACGGCTGTAGCCGACGGCAAGACCGCCGATCAGTGTGTCGGTGAGACGGTAGTCGAGGCCGGCGGTGAGCGAGACCGTCGCATAGTCGAAGGCGCTCTCGCCGTTTCGGCTGTCGCTGTCGCCGAGGCTCACCGATCCGGCGCTCCAGAAGGCGAGGTCGCCGCCGGCGAGTGGCGAGCAGCCGGCATTGGCGCCCACCGGCGCGCGGCCGTCGTCGCTGTCGGTCAGCGCGAGCGACAGATCGTTTTCAAGGCAGGCCTTGCCGCGCAATCCCTTCAGGTGATCCGCGACGGTGTCGGTCTGGGCATCCGCCAGGCGCTTGGCCGCGGTGGCCTGGGCCTCGACCAGGCCGACCAGATCGGCGTCGGCCGAGAGGATCGGGCGGGCCGCGACCTGGAACTGGATGGCGGCCGGTGCCGAGGTTCCGCCGGCACTGGTCAGGGTGTAGGTCGCGACGGCGGTGCCGGAAAACTCGGGGTTGGCGGTGAACCGCAGCTTGTAGCGGCCCGCGGCATAGGCCGCGCCAATGGCGCCCGGTCCGCTGGCGTCCGCGGTGTCACCGAGCACGATGACGGCGGTACCAGCCGAAGGCGGAGACAGCGCGATCAGGTTTGCGCCGGTGAAGGGGCCGCCGGTTGCGCCGTCGGTGAGGTCGACGGTCGTGGTCAGGCCCTGGGTCACCGGTGCCGAGGCGGACGGGGCGACCGGCAAGGCATCGTCCACCTGCAGCGTCAGGCCGGCCGTGCCGTTGGCGCCATAGGCGTCGGTCACAGTCAACGTGGTGGAGAAACTGCCGCTTTCGGCCGGCGTTCCGGACAGCGTTCCTGCCGCGTCGTCGAGCGTCACGCCTTCCGGCAGGCTTCCGACGATTGCGTAGCGGTAAGGTGCGGTACCGCCGGCGGCGGCGAAGGCCTGACTGAACGCCTCGCCCTGCCGCAACGTCAGCGTTCCGGTCGGCGTGAGGCTGATGCTCGGCTGGCTGACCGTGATCGACACCGTTGCGGTGGCGGAGGTGCCGGTCGCATTGGCGGCGCTGTAAGTGAAGGCGTCTGTGCCCGAATAGCCGGCGGCCGGCGTGTAGGTGATCGCCGTACCGCTGACGGTCGCCGTGCCATGGGCGGGCGAGGCACCGATGGAAAGGCTGGCGGCCGTTCCGCCGGTGAGTGCGAGCGCGATCGGGTTGTCACGGCTGTTGGCCGCAACGGTTGCGCCGACATCGCCGGCGATCGGCGCGGCGACGGCAATGCCAAGCGTATAGGTGCGGCTGCCGGTCGCCCCATGGGCGTCCGTCACGGTCACGGTGAAGGACGGGCTTTCCTCGGTCGTCGGCGTGCCGGACAGCAGGCCGCCGGTCGTCACCGTGAGGCCGGCAGGAAGCGAGCCGGAGGTGACGGCGAAACCGTAGGGTGCCGTGCCATTGACCGCGGAAAGCGATTGGCTGTAGGCGACCGCCGCGGTGCCGCCGGGCAGGGTCGTGGGAGAGAGCGCCAGCGTCGGCGGCGAGACGGTGAGCGTCACGGTCGCCGCCGTCGAGGTGCCGCTGGCATTGGTCGCGGTATAGGTGAAGCTGTCGGTGCCGGAATAGCCTGTGGTCGGCGTGTAGGTGATCGAGGTGCCGCTTGCGGTTGCCGTGCCATGCGCCGGTGCAGAGGCGACGGTGACGCTGCTGGGTGTTCCGCCGGAGAGTGCGAGCGTGATCGGGTTGCCGCTGCTGTTGGCCGCGACCGTTGCGCTGACATCGCCGGCAATGGGAGCGGCGATGGCGATGTTGACCGTATAGCCGGGCGCACCCCAGGCGCCATACTGGTCCGTGACGCCGAGGACGAAGGAGTAGGAACCCTCTGTCGTCGGCGTACCTGAGAGAACGCCTGCCGAAGACAGCGTCAGGCCGGGGGGCAGGGTACCGCTGTTCAGCGAGAAGACATAGGGCGCGGTGCCGTTGCCGGCCGTCAGCGTCTGGCTGTAGGCGACACCAGCCGTGCCGTCGGACAGGACCGAGGGGCTCACGGACACCACGGGTGCCGTCACTGTGACCGACACGGTCGCGGTCGCCGAGGTGCCCGTTTCGTTGGTCGAGCTATAGGTGAAGCTGTCCGAGCCCGAATAGCCTGATGTCGGCGTGTAGCTGATCGACGTGCCGCTTGCGATCGCCGTGCCGTGCGCCGGCGGCGAGGCGACGGTGACGCTGCTCGCCGACCCGCCGGACAGGTCCAGCGTGATCGGGTTGCCGCTGCTGTTGGCCGCCACCGTTGCGCTGACATCGCCGGCGACGGGAGCGGCGATGGCGATGTTGAGGGTGTAGGCCGGTGCGCCCCACGCCCCATATTGGTCCAGGACGCTGACGACGAAGGAATAGGTTCCCGACGTTGTCGGTGTGCCCGACAGGACGCCGGCCGAGGACAGGGTCATGCCGGGAGGCAGGCTGCTGCTGTACAGCGAGAAGGAATAGGGCGCCGTGCCGTTGCTGCCCGTCAGCGTCTGGCTATAGGCAACGCCCACGGTTCCGCCTGACAGAGCAGAGGGGCTGATCGTCACCACGGGCGCAGTCACGGCCACCGACACGGTCGCCGTCGTCGACGTCCCTGTTTCATTGGTCGCGGTATAGGTGAAGCTGTCGGTGCCGGAATAACCCGCGGTCGGCGTGTAGCTGATCGACGTGCCGCTTGCAGTCGCCGTGCCATGCGCCGGCGCCGAGACGACGGCGACGCTGTTGGCCGCGCCGCCGGACAAGCCGAGCGTGATCGGGGTATTGCTGCTGTTGGCCGCAACGGTTGCGCTGACATCACCGGCGACGGGGGCGCCGATGGCGATGTCGAGGGTGTAGGCCGGTGCGCCCCAGGCGCCATACTGGTCGATCACGCTCACGACGAAGGAATAGGTTCCCGGCGTCGTCGGTGTGCCAGACAGGACGCCGGCCGAGGACAGGGTCATGCCGGGAGGCAGGCTGCTGCTGTACAGCGAAAAGGAATAGGGCGCCGTGCCGTTGCTGCCCGTCAGCGTCTGGCTGTAGGCGACGCCGGCGGTGCCATTGGACAGAGCAGAGGGGCTGATCGCCACCACCGGCGCCGAAACCGAGATGGAAACGGTGGCGCTGTCTGAAAGGCCGGAGGCGCTGTCGGTCACCGTATAGGTGAAGCCGTCGAGGCCGGAATAGCCGGCGGCCGGCGTATAGAGCAGCGTCGAACCGCTGACGCTGGCCGAGCCATGGCTTGGTGTCGAGACCGCAGTCACCGATTCACCGCCGGACACCGTGACGCCGATTGCGTTGCTGCTGCTGTTGGCGGCGACCGTTGCCGTGACGTCGTCGATATCAGGGCCGACGGCGATCCTCATGGATTGCAGCGCGCTGTCGCCATCTCCGTTCGCTGCGTGGAACTGGAAGTATGAGATTCCGCTTGCCGATGGTGTCCCGGAGATTGTCCCGCTTTGAGTGTCTAAGCTGAGGCCTGCCGGCAGAGTGCCGGCGCTGACCCAATAGGTGACACTCTGCGATCCAGCATTGAAGGACGCCGTCACCGACTGGCTGTAAGCCTCTCCCCGCTTCGCGTTCGGCAAGGTTGATGAAGAGAACGTAATCTTTGGCTTCACGGTGATATGGATCGTATCCGTGCCGACGGCCACGTACGCGTCGTTATAGGCCGTGTAGGTGAAGACGTCCGTTCCGACAAAGCCGTTTCGAGCCGTGTACGTCACGTCGAAAGACAGATCGTATACCGGTTCGATCAGACCGACAGTACTGGGATAATCATATCCGACAGCATTTTGACCGTAACTGTTGACGGGGATCCTGACGGTGTCGCCATAGTAGATGGTGTAGTAGAGATCTGCCGCCGCGGCGGGTGAGGACGAAACGCAGGCGATCGTCCAAAGCGCGAGCATCGCACAAGCCGCGATTTTTTGAATTCGGTTAAATTTCATCAATGGCATAGCTAGTTTTGCTCGCAGGGGCATGGGCCGCTGATCAGACCAGCGGTGGCGCGTCATTCCGAACGACGTCTAGCGTGAGGTGGGGTAATTCTGATCGCCCAATACTGGGTCGAAAGGAAATCCTAGAGGCCAAAAGTGGGCTCTTTGCATGCCGCACACTTCGGTAGCTAAGGGGCACGTAGAGAACACTGTCGACTTCTGTCGCAGAAGGTCAGGGGAGGCAGTGAAGGTCAGGGGGAGGCAATGCTCGGCGCCCCAGGCGGCGGCCAGCCTCGGCAGCCAGTGGAGCGATTGAGGCTAACCGGGCGAAGGTTGTCAGATGTCGAGGTTCTCGGCGAAGGCCGCCCGTTCCTGGATGAAGCGGAAGCGCGCTTCCGGCTTGGTGCCCATCAGCGCATCCACCGCATCGCGCGTGCCCTCGAAATCGACATCGTCGATATCGACGCGCAGCAGGGTGCGCTTGGCCGGATCCATGGTGGTTTCCTTGAGCTGCGCCGGCATCATTTCGCCGAGGCCTTTGAACCGCCCGACTTCGACCTTCTTGCCCTTGAACACCGTTTCCATCAGCTCGGCGCGGTGGGCGTCGTCGCGGGCGTATACGCTCTTGGCCCCCTGGCGGATGACGTAGAGCGGCGGCACAGCCAGATAGAGGTGGCTGCCGCGGATCAGCTCCGGCATCTCCTGATAGAAGAAGGTGATCAGCAGCGAGGCGATGTGCGCGCCGTCGACGTCGGCATCGGTCATGACGATGATGCGTTCGTAGCGCAGGTCCTCCTCGCGGTATTTCGTCCGCGTGCCGCAGCCGAGCGCCTGGATCAGGTCGGCAATCTGCTGGCTGGCGGTCATCTTGTCGCGGCCGGCGCTGGCGACGTTGAGGATCTTGCCCCTGAGCGGCAGGATCGCCTGGTTGGCGCGGTTGCGCGCCTGCTTGGCCGAACCGCCGGCCGAATCGCCTTCGACGATGAACAGTTCGGCGCCCTCGGCGGTGTTCTGCGAGCAGTCGGCAAGCTTGCCGGGCAGGCGCAGCTTGCGCACCGCCGTCTTGCGGTTGACTTCCTTTTCCTTGCGCCGGCGCAGCCGTTCCTCGGCGCGCTCGATCACCCAGTCGAGCAGCTTTGCCGCCTCGTTGGGATTGTCGGCGAGATAGTGGTCGAACGGATCGCGCAGCGCGTTTTCGACGAGCCGCTGGGCCTCGACGGTCGCCAGCTTGTCCTTGGTCTGGCCGACGAATTCCGGCTCGCGGATGAAGACCGACAGCATGCCGACGGCCGAGATCATCACGTCGTCGGTGGTGATCTCCTTGGCGCGCTTGTTCTGCGTCAGTTCGGCATAGTTCTTCAGGCCCTTGGTCAGCGCGATGCGCAGCCCGGCCTCGTGCGTGCCGCCTTCGGCGGTCGGGATGGTGTTGCAATAGGAATGCACCATCGGGTCGCCGCCATACCAGGTGATGGCCCATTCCATCGCGCCGTGGCCGCCGGTCTTTTCGGTCTTGCCGGCGAAGATCTCGCGGGTGACGGTGAATTCCTTGCCGAGCGTGGCCGCCAGATAGTCCTTCAGGCCGCCGGGGAAATGGAAGACCGCCTTTTCCGGAATGTCGCCACCTTCCGGCACCATGCCCGGATCGCAGGACCAGCGGATCTCGACGCCGCCGAACAGATAGGCCTTGGAGCGGGCCATGCGGAAGATCCGGCCCGGATCGAATTTCGCATGGTCGCCGAAGATCTGCGGATCGGGATGGAAGCGCACGCGGGTGCCGCGACGATTGTGCACGTCGCCCAGCTCCTCCAGCCCGCCGAGCGGCACGCCGCGCGAAAAGCGCTGGCGGTAGAGCTTGCGATTGCGGGCCACTTCCACTTCGAGAAGGTCGGACAGCGCGTTGACCACCGAGACGCCGACGCCGTGCAGGCCGCCGGAGGTCTCGTAGGCCTTGCCGTCGAACTTGCCGCCGGCATGCAGCTTGGTCATGATGACTTCGAGCGTCGACTTGCCGGGCACCTGCGGATGCAGCTCAACCGGAATGCCGCGGCCGTTGTCGGTGACGGTCAAGAAACCCTCGGCATCGAGATGCACGTCGATGAAATCGGCGTGGCCGGCCACCGCCTCGTCCATCGAGTTGTCGATCACTTCGGCGAACAGGTGATGCAGCGCCTTCTCGTCCGTGCCGCCGATATACATGCCGGGACGCATGCGCACCGGTTCCAGCCCCTCGAGCACGCGGATCGACGAGGCGCCGTATTCGCTCTCGCTCGATGTGGCATTGGCCTTGGGTGCCGCGGCTGCCGGGCGCGGTGCCTCCGCCTTCGGCGCGGCCGCAGGCGAGGGGGCGTCCTCCGGCTTGGTCACAAGCGGCAGGGCGGCGAAAAGATCGTTGTCGTCCATGGCGTCGTTCAATAATCTGTCCGTTGCGTCGGCTCAATCGGCAGGGCCGGGGGTCGCAAGCTGCCTCGCACCCCGATCGCTCTTGCGAATCAGCGGGATCATGCCAGAAAGGCGAGGCAGGCGCGACGGTGCCGGCTGGCTGCCGCGAGGAATTCGTTCAAACCTTGCGTGTCGGTCGAGCTTTGCGTGCCGACATGGGCGAAGGCAAGGCCTTATCCCGCAAGGAGACCCCGCTTCGATGCAGATGTCCACAGCTCATTTCCGCAAGGCCGCCGTTTTGTGCGCGCTTCTCGGCGCACTCGCCGCCGGCCCGGCCGGGGCCGAGGCCTTGCAGCCTTTCAAGGATGCGCTGTTTTCCCAGCCGACCGTGCTGGAGAGCCGCGACGGCGGCGATTTCGAGGTGATCGACTACCAGGAACTGCGCGACATCAACGGCCGCGACCAGATTCCCGAGCGGCGGGTGAAATCGAAATATGTCGATCTCGGCGTCAAGCGCCAGCAGGCCAACGAGACGCTGCAACTGCCCTCCGGCAATCTGCAGGTCGCCCGCGTCGGCAAGGCGGACGGCGCTGCCTTCACCGTGATCTTCATCCACGGCCGCGGCGGTGACCGGCGGCTCGGCATCAACGACTTCTCCTTCGGCGGCAATTTCAACCGGCTGAAGAACCTCGCGGTTGCTAACGGCGGCGTCTATTACGCCCCCTCCGTCACCTCCTTCGATGCCGCCGGCGTCACCGCAATTTCCGGCCTGATCGCCCATGCCGCCGCCCGCTCTCCCGGCCGGCCGGTGGTGCTCGCCTGCGCCTCCATGGGCAGCTTCATCTGCTGGGGAGCGGCCCGCGACGCCCAGACGGTCTCCCATCTCGCCGGGCTTGCCATTCTCGGCGGCGCAACCGACCCGTCCTTCGTCGGCAGCGCCGCGCACAAGGCGAAGCTGCCTGTCTTCTTCACCCATGGCAGCCGCGACAGCGTCTATGCCTCGGCCGACCAGATCGCCCTTTATGACCGGCTGCACAAGGCCGGTTATCCGACCCGCTTCACCCTGTTCGAGACGGGCTCGCACGGAACGCCGGTGCGAATGAGCGACTGGCGCGCCATCCTCAACTGGCTGCTGATGGCGCGGTGAAGTGGCAAGCTGCACGCAGGCATTGCTAATTCATGGCGCAAAACCGCGTCGGATTTTCACCATATCGCCCGATTTGCAGGCGAATCGCCACGGCTGCGCTTTTCATCGCCCCGTCGATTTGCTAGGTCCGGCCTAACGTAGCTGGGGTGGGTTTTGACCATGACGACACCGAATGTCCGTCCGCTTGTCGCGGGAAACTGGAAGATGAACGGCACGCGTGCCTCGCTTGACCAGATCAAGGCCATGGCCGAGGGCGTGAAAGGTCCGCTGTCGGAAAAGGTCGAGACGCTGATCTGCCCGCCGGCGACGCTGCTCTACGTGGCGACCGCGCTCTGCGACGACAGCCCGCTCGCCATCGGCGCCCAGGACTGCCACCAGAACGCTTCCGGCGCCCATACCGGCGACATCTCCGCGGAAATGATCGCCGACTGCTTCGGCACCTTTGTGATCGTCGGCCATTCCGAGCGCCGCACCGACCATGCCGAGACCGACCATCTGGTGCGCGCCAAGGCCGAGGCCGCCTATGCCAGCGAACTGACCGCGATCGTCTGCATCGGCGAGACGGCCGACGAGCGCAAGGCCGGCCAGACGCTGGACATCCTCAAGCGCCAGCTCTCCGGCTCGCTGCCGGATGCGGCCACCGCGGAAAACACCGTGATCGCCTACGAGCCGGTCTGGGCGATCGGCACCGGCTTGACCCCGACCGTAACCGACGTCGAGGAGGCGCATGCCTTCATGCGCGCCGAACTCGTCAAGCGCTTCGGGGCGGAAGGCCAGAAGATGCGCATCCTCTATGGCGGTTCGGTCAAGCCGTCCAACGCCAAGGAACTGATGGGCGTCGCCAATGTCGACGGCGCGCTGATCGGCGGGGCCAGCTTGAAAGCCTCCGATTTCCTCGCCATATACCGCGTCTATGAGGAACTTACCGCCTGAAAAGGCGGTGGGTGCTGCCGTTCAGGGCTTCCTTTGCCGTGGCCTCTCATGTAAAGAGCGGCCAACCGATTGATTATGCCCCGTTCGGGCAGGTGGAAAATTCATGCAGACCGTATTGATTGTCATTCATCTCATGATCGTGCTGGCGCTTGTCGGCGTCGTCCTGATCCAGCGTTCCGAAGGCGGCGGCCTGGGTGTCGGCGGCGGATCCGGCTTCATGTCGGCGCGCGGCACGGCCAATGCGCTGACCCGCACCACGGCGATCCTGGCGACGCTGTTCTTCATCACCTCGCTGGGTCTCGGCCTTCTCGCCCGCTACGAGGCGAAGCCGACCGACATTCTCGACCGCATCCCGGCCGGCACGGCGGTTCCTGGCGGCAATGTGCTCGACCAGCTTCCGGGTGCCGCTCCCGCGACCACGCCCGCGCCGACCGCCAATGGTGCAGCCGCACCTGCCGCAAACGGTGCTGCCGCACCGGCTCCGGCCGCTCCCAAGGCCGATCCGAACGCCGTACCCACCGGCAACTGATCGCCTGACTTCTCATCGCTCCGGCGGGCTCTCGGGTCCGCCGGTTTTCTTTTGTGCATATTCCGCCCCGCTTAACAAAAAAGTGGGTAAAGGCTGATTTTGGGCTGGCGGAATCGAATTCGAAACGGTATCCGGTGAAGCCCATGGCGCGATATGTATTCATCACTGGCGGCGTGGTTTCCTCTCTTGGCAAAGGAATTGCGGCCGCGGCACTCGGAGCTTTGCTGCAGGCGCGGGGTTACCGCGTTCGACTGCGCAAGCTGGACCCCTATCTCAACGTCGATCCCGGCACGATGAGCCCGACCCAGCATGGGGAAGTGTTCGTCACCGACGATGGCGCCGAGACGGACCTCGACCTCGGTCACTACGAACGCTTCACGGGGCGTTCGGCCACCAAAACCGACAACATCACCACGGGTCGGATCTACAAGAACATCATCGACAAGGAACGCCGCGGCGACTATCTCGGCGCCACCGTCCAGGTCATTCCCCACGTCACCAACGAGATCAAGGATTTCGTCATCGAGGGCAATGACGAATATGATTTCGTCATCTGCGAGATCGGCGGCACGGTCGGCGACATCGAGGCCATGCCGTTCATGGAGGCGATCCGCCAGCTCGGCAACGACCTGCCGCGCGGCACCGCCGTCTACGTCCACCTGACCCTGATGCCCTATATCCCGGCGGCGGGCGAGCTGAAGACCAAGCCGACCCAGCATTCGGTCAAGGAACTGCAGGCGCTCGGCATCCATCCCGACATCCTGCTCGTGCGTGCCGACCGTGAGATCCCGGAAGCGGAACGCCGCAAGCTGTCGCTGTTCTGCAATGTACGGGCGTCTGCCGTCATCCAGGCGCTCGACGTCGCCAATATCTATGACGTGCCGATGGCCTATCACAAGGAAGGCCTCGACAACGAGGTTCTGGCCGCCTTCGGCATCGAGCCGGCGCCGAAGCCGCGTCTCGACCAGTGGGAAGAGGTCTGCAACCGCATCCGCACGCCGGAAGGCGAGGTGACCATTGCCATAGTCGGCAAGTATACCGGCCTGAAGGATGCCTACAAGTCGCTGATCGAGGCGCTCTATCACGGCGGCATCGCCAACCGCGTCAAGGTCAAGCTCGAGTGGATCGAGTCGGAAGTCTTCGAAAAGGAAGACCCGGCACCCTATCTCGAAAAGGTCAACGGCATCCTGGTGCCCGGCGGCTTCGGCGAGCGCGGCTCGGAAGGCAAGATCCACGCCGCCCAGTTCGCCCGCGAACACAAGGTGCCGTATTTCGGCATCTGCTTCGGCATGCAGATGGCCGTCGTCGAGGCGGCCCGCCACCTCGCCGGCATCGAGAAGGCATCCTCCACGGAATTCGGCAAGACCGAGGAACCGGTGGTCGGCCTGATGACCGAGTGGATGAAGGGCAATGCGCTGGAGAAGCGCGCCGCCTCGGGCGACCTCGGCGGAACCATGCGTCTCGGCGCCTACAAGGCGGCGCTGAAGAAGGGCACCAAGATCGCCGAGATCTACGGCTCGACGGAAATCTCCGAGCGCCACCGCCACCGCTACGAGGTCAATGTCGACTACAAGGACCGCCTAGAAGCCTGCGGCCTGGTCTTCTCCGGCATGTCGCCGGACGGGCTCCTGCCGGAAACCGTCGAATACCCGGACCACCCGTGGTTCATCGGCGTCCAGTACCACCCGGAACTCAAATCCCGCCCGCTCGAACCGCACCCGCTGTTTTCGAGCTTCATCGAAGCCGCCGTCGAGCAGAGCCGGCTGGTCTGAGATCTTCCGGCGTTTGTCTTCTCCCCGCCCGCGGGGAGAAGGTGGCGCCAGCGGCAAGAGGGGCCGCGGCCCCGTCGTTCGTGGATCCCTCGGGTCAAGCCCGAGGATGACGACCTTCCTTCTGTTGCCATGGTGCCCCAAGTCATCGTCCACGCCGGCATCCACGGCGCCACCTCCTCCCCACACGCTGCTCCGCGCGCCCCTCCAGGCCCGCCTGCCGTCACTATCCCCGAGGCTCACCGTCATCCTCTAGCCTGACCCGAGGACCCGTCACTCCCCCAAACCGTCGTCATCCTCGGGCTTGACCCGAGGATCCACGTCGCACCAGCCCCAGGCTCCACCCTCCTGCCGGGTGTCCGCGCAAGGCGAGGGCAGCGAAGCATCCGGCCCCGAACTCATCCCTCATGCCGAGGCGCGTGGCCACAATGCCAGTCATCGTACTATCTGGCTACAAGTGCCGCCAGCACACAGACTTCGATGGTGATCTACGCGCCGCAAAATAGAACATCTGTCCACGAGTTGAGCCCCCAAAAACTTGAACCTAGGTAGCCAAGGAGGGGGAACAAGTAAGCAAAATATCGAGCAATAACAGAAGAGCGCGAGGTTGTTTTCCTCGGGTTCTGAACGTGTTGTATATTCGTGCAGGTCCACTCGCGGAAGAACGGACGGGCCAGATGGGACTATTGCGAGGATGTTGAATGGATAATTGCATCGATTGGCGCTCGGTTGCCAACACCCAGCCGCCTGCCCCTTGGAGGGGAGGTAAGAGAACGCTTGCTCCGCGTTTAGTCAGACTGATCGAGCAGACGCCTCACCACATGTATGCCGAGCCGTTTGTCGGTATGGGTGGGGTATTTTTTCGCCGGCGCCTCGTGCCGCGCTCGGAGGTCATCAACGATCGTTCGGGGGACGTGGCAAATCTGTTCCGAATACTTCAGCGGCATTATCCGCAGTTTATGGACACTCTGAAGTTTCAGGTAACCAGTCGGTGGGAGTTTGAGCGTTTGGAGGCCTGCGACGTTGCCACGCTGACCGATCTCGAACGGGCCGCTCGCTTCATATATCTGCAGAAGCTTGCGTTCGGAGGTAGAATCACCGGCCGGAGCTTCGGTGTGGCACGGGGAGGCGGAGCGCGGTTCAACCTGTCTCGTTTGGCGCCCCTCCTCGAAGACGTCCACGAACGGCTTTCAGGGGTGGTGATCGAAAACCTGGATTGGGCTGACTTTGTGGACCGCTATGATGGGCCTGGCGTCCTTTTCTATATCGACCCGCCCTATTGGGGAAATGAAAACGATTATGGCACCGGCATCTTCGACAGGGGCCAGTTTGCGCGAATGGCTGCGTGCTTAAAGCAACTGAAAGGCTCGTTCATTCTCTCGATCAACGATCGACCAGACGTTAGAGCGATCTTCGCCGATTTGGAATTTGAGGAGGTTGAACTCCGGTACACGCTACCGTCAGGCAAGAGCACGGCGGCAAAAGAACTGATTTACAGCAGCGTCCCGCGGTAGAAAGATCTGGGCTCCAACGCCACGTGCTGGCGAGGCCTCGGCCACCCGCAAACGCCGCTGTGCCGCCGTCATTGGATCATTCTTTCGCCACGCGCGTTGACCAAGCTCCACGGCTGCATCGGCCCATGGGCCTGCGCGGAAAATGCAAAGACAAGAAGGAATACAGGGATGAAGAAGACAATCACCACGGCGATCGCCGCACTGCCGGTCCTGCTTTCGGCCGGCATGGCCGTTTCCGCCGATGCGGTCACGGCGCGCGAACCGGTGCCGACCTATCAGGAAAGCGACCGGGTCGGCGGCGTGCGCATCGGCTACCTGACCTGCGATGTCGGCGGCGGCGTCGGTTATGTCATCGGTTCGGCCAAGCAGGCCGATTGCGTGTTCTCCTCCGCCATGGGCGGCGAGGCGCTCGACCGCTATAGCGGCACGATCCGCAAGATGGGCGTCGACATCGGCTTCACCACGCGCTCGAAGCTGGTCTGGGCGGTGTTTGCCCCGACGGCCGGCTACCACCACGGCTCGCTCGGCGGCCTCTACCAGGGCGCAAGCGCCGAGGCGACCGTCGGTGCGGGCATCGGCGCCAATATTCTCGTCGGCGGCACGGCCGGCTCGATCCATCTGCAGACGGTGAGCGTCACCGGCCAGCTCGGCCTCAACCTCGCCGCCACCGGCACCTCCGTCACATTGACGCCCGAGGGCTGAGCCTCAGCCCAAGGCCGACAGGACCGGCGCCAGCAGGAGGGCGCCGGCGGCGACCAGGGCGACGGACAGGATGTTCATGTAGAAGCCAGCCTTCATCATGTCGGCGACGCGCAGTTCGCCGGTGGAAAAGACGATGGCGTTCGGCGGGGTGGCAACCGGCAGCATGAAGGCGCAGCTCGCGCCAAGCGCGACGGCGGCGGCGAGCACGACGGTGCCGATGCCGGTCGCCGCCGCCATCGTGGTGACGACCGGCAGTAGGGCGGCGACGGTTGCGGTGTTGCTGGCGAGTTCGGTCAGCATCACGACGGTCAGCGTCAGCAGCAGCAGGAAAGCGAAGGGCGTGAGGCCGTCGATGGCGGAGAGCGCTGCGCCGATCCATTGGGCAAGTCCGCTGCGATCCATCGCCGAGGCAAGCGACAGCCCGCCACCGAACAGCAGCAGCACGCTCCACGGGATCTCTTGCGCATCCTGCCAGCGCAACAGGAACTGGCCGCGGCCGCCAAGGCCGCTCGGAATGAGGAAGAGGGCGAGCGCACCAGCGAGCGCTATGCCCGGATCGCTCAGGTATTCAAGACCCGGCACGCCGTTCAGCAGCGGGCGGGTGATCCACAGCGCTGCCGCTGCCACGAACACGATGGCCACGCGCCGTTCTGCCGCGCTCATCGGTCCCGAGGACGCCAGTTTCGACACGACATCGTCCGCCTTCATCGAGGCGGAGAATTCGGCGCTGACCGGAAAGGCAAGGCGTGTCAGCACCAGCCAGCCAAGCGGCAGGAAGACGATGACCAGCGGAATGCCGACCGCAGCCCAGGCGGCGAAAGACAGGTCGATGCCGTGGCTCTCGGCGAGATAGCCGGCCAGCAGCGCATTGGGCGGCGTGCCGATCAGCGTGCCCATGCCGCCGATGCTGGCGCCATAGGCAAGGCCGAGCAGCAGGGCGCGAGAGAAGCGATGGACATTCCCGTCATCCGTCCCGTGAGCGTCGGCAAGTGCCGCGATGACCGAGGTGGCGACCGGCAGCATCAGCACCACGGCGGCCGTGTTGCTGATCCCCATGGAGATCGTGCCGGTGGCGACCATGAAGCCCAGCACCAGGCGGCGCGGCTCTGTACCGATGGCGTGGACGACGGAATAGGCGAGCCGCCGGTGCAGCCCCCAGCGCTTGATGCCGGCGGCCAAAAGAAAGCCGCCGAGGAAAAGGAAGACCAGCGGATTGGCATAGGGTGTAGCTGCGCCGGCGATGTCGCCTCCGCCGATCAGCGGCAGGAGAACGAGCGGCAGAAGCGCCGTGACGCCGATCGGTATCGGCTCCGTCGACCACCAGATCGCCATCAGAAGCGCCAGCCCGAGCGTATGCCAGCCTTGCGCCGACAGGCCGGCGGGTGGCTCCATGATCAGCGTCAGAAGCAGGATAGCCGTTCCGGCGACGAGACCGATCAGGGCCGACGGGGCCATCAGGCCGGTCGGCGAAATGTGGTCAGGGGTGTTCGGCCTGTCCCCCATGCGACGTCTTAACGCGCGATCATGCGCAGCAGCAGCACGGGCGTTTCGGCGCCGACGGGCAATTCGGGCGCATGGGGCGGGCGGATGATCAGGCAGTCGGAGCGGGCAAAGATCTTCATCATCGACGAATCCTGCTTGCCGTAGCTCTCGACCAGAAGGGTCCCGTCCGCATCGCGTAACAGCCGGGCGCGCAGATAGTCCTGGCGCTTGTCGTTTGGCGCAAGAACGGTCGATGTCCGGGCCGTCGAGAGGCGCGAAAGCGGCGTGCGCCCGGTCAGCTTCGCCAGCAGCGGCTCCATGAACAGCAGGCCACACACCATGGACGAGACCGGATTTCCGGGCAGGCCAAGCACACGCATGCCACCAAGTTTGCCGACCATCAGCGGCTTGCCGGGGCGCATGGCGATCTTCCAGAAGTCGAGGCGCATGCCGGCCGCGACCAGCGTCGACTGGACGAGATCGTGGTCGCCGACCGAGGCGCCGCCGAGGGTGACGAGGATGTCGGCGCCGCAGGCGCGGGCCTTGTCGACCGCGGCGGTGATCGCTGCACGGTCGTCGCCGACGATGCCGAGATCGATGACCTCGGCGCCGGCCTGGCGGGCGAGCGCCGCGATGCCGAAAGTGTTGGAGCCGATGATCTGGTGCGGGCCGGGCTGTTGACCGGGCGAGACGAGTTCGTCGCCGGTGGCGAGGATCGCCACGCGCGGTCTGGCAAAGACCTCGACGGTCGCATGGTTCATCGCCGCGACCAGCATCAGGCGGGAGAAGTCGAGCTGTTCGCCGGCCTTCAGCACGGTTTCGCCCTCGGCGAAATCCTGGCCGCGCGGCCGGATGTGGCGGCCGAGGGTCACGGCGAAGGTGGTACGGATCGCCTGGCCTTCGAGCTTCTCGGCATCCTCCTGGATGAGGATGGCGTCGGCCCCGGCCGGCACCGGCGCGCCGGTGAAGATGCGCACCGTCTCGCCCGGTCCGACCGTGCCGTCGAAGCCGTGGCCCGCGGCCGACGTGCCGATCACCTTGAGGACCGCGCCGGGTTCCGGCGCATCAGCGGCGCGCAGCGCATAGCCGTCCATGGCCGAGGCGTCGAAAGGCGGCTGGGTCAACCTGGCCTTGATGTCGGCGCTCAGGATCCGGCCGTCGGCTTCGCCAAGGGCCAAGGTCTCGCGGCGGGCGAGGGGAGCGGTGGCCTCCAGCAGGCGGCGCTGGGCTTCTTCGACCGAGAGCAGCGACATCAGCGGGCCTCCGGATGGCGAAACGTACCGGACTTTCCGCCGGTCTTCTCGATCAGCTTGACGCCGCCGATTTCCATCGCCTTGTCGACCGCCTTGGCCATGTCGTAGATGGTCAGGCAGGTGACCGAAACGGCGGTCAGCGCCTCCATCTCGACGCCCGTCTTGCCGGTGAGCTTGGCGGTCGCCGTCACGCGCAGGCCGGGCAGGTCCGCGTCCTCCACGATATCGACGGTGACCTTGGTCAGCATCAGCGGGTGGCAGAGCGGAATGAGGTTCGAGGTCTGCTTGGCCGCCATGATGCCGGCGATGCGGGCCGTGGCGATCACGTCGCCCTTCCGGGCATTGCCGGAGCGGATCACGTCCAGCGTCGCCAGTGCCATCTGCACATAGCCCTCGGCGGTGGCGCTGCGGGCCGTCTCGGCCTTGTCGCCGACATCGACCATATGCGCCTCGCCGGATGCGGTGATGTGGGTGAGGCCCGTCATCAGGCAACCTGTGCCGGGGGCCGGCCGGTCAGCAGCAGGCGGGTCGCGGCGGCCACATCCTGCTGCCGCATCAGGCTCTCGCCGACGAGGAAGGTGGTGATGCCGCAGGCTTCCAGCCGCTTGCAGTCGTCGAAGGTGAAGATGCCGCTCTCGCCGACCAGCAGGCGGTCGGCCGGTACCAAGGCGGCCAGGCGCACGCTGACGGAAAGGCTGACCTCGAAGGTCCTCAGGTTGCGGTTGTTGATGCCGATCATCGGCGAGGCGAGTTTCAGCGCCCGCTCCAGCTCGACCTCGTCATGCACCTCGATCAGCACGTCCATGCCAAGGGCGAAGGCGTCGTCTTCCAGGCCCTTCGCCTCGTCGTCGCTAAGCGATGCCATGATCAGAAGGATGCAGTCGGCGCCGTGGGCCCGGGCTTCGAACACCTGGTAGGTCTCGAACATGAAATCCTTGCGCAGCGCCGGAAGACCGCAGGCGGCCCGCGCCTGGACGAGATAGTCGAGCGAGCCCTCAAAGCTCGGCGTGTCGGTCAGCACCGAAAGGCAGGCGGCACCACCCGCCTCATATGCGGCCGCCAGCGCCGGCGGATCGAAATCCGGGCGGATCAGGCCCTTGGACGGGCTTGCCTTCTTGATCTCGGCGATCAGGCCGAAATCGCCCGCAGAGCGGCGCTCGGACAGGGCGCGATAGAAGCCGCGCGGGGCGGGCTGATCGGCGGCAACCGCCTTCAGTTCGGCAATGGGACGCGCGGCCTTGGCGGCGGCGATCTCTTCGCGCTTGTAGGTTTCGATACGCTTGAGGATGTCCGCCATGGTCGTCTCAGTCCCGTGCTGCCTGGTTGGAAACCGCGATCAGCTTGTCCAGCGCGGCGGCGGCAGCGCCGCTGTCGATCGAACGGCTGGCAAGCTCCATGCCCTCGCGGACGGTCTGCGCCTTGCCGGCGACGATCAGGGCCGCGGCGGCGTTGCAGAGCGAGACGTCGCGGTAGGGGTTGCGGGCGCCGGCCAGAACCTCGCGAAGGGCCGCGGCATTGACCTCGCCGTCGCCGCCGCGGATCGCCTCGAGCGGCACGGTCGGAACGCCGAAATCTTCCGGGCTCAGTTCGAAGGTGGTGATCTCGCCGTTCTTCAGCGCCGCGACCTGGGTCGGGCCGGTGGTGGTTATCTCGTCGAGGCCGCTGCCGTGCACGACCCAGGCGCTTTCGAGACCGAGGTCGCGCAGCGCTTCGGCGCCGGGCACCAGCCATTCCGGCGAAAAGACGCCGAACAGCTGGCGCTTGACATTGGCGGGGCTCGAAAGCGGACCGACTATGTTGAAGATCGTGCGGGTGCCGAGCTCGACGCGGGCCGGACCGACATGGCGCATGGCCGGGTGGTGCAGCTGGGCGAACATGAAGCCGATACCGGCCTCGCGGATGCAGCGGGAGATCGTCTCCGGATCTATGTCGAGCCGCACGCCCAGCGCCGAGAGGCTGTCGGCGGCGCCGGATTTCGAGCTCAGGGCGCGGTTGCCGTGCTTGGCGACCGGCACGCCGGCGCCTGCGACGATCAGCGCCGCCAGCGTCGAGATATTGTAGGTGTTGGTCCCGTCGCCGCCGGTGCCGACGATGTCGATGGCATCGGCCGGGGCGTCGACGGGGATCATCTTGGTGCGCATGATCGAGACGGCGCCGGCGATCTCGTCGACGGTCTCGCCGCGCACCCGCAGTGCCATCAGGAAGCCGCCGATCTGGGCCATGCTGGCCTCGCCGGACATCAGCACCTCGAAGGCTTCGCTGGCCTCCTGACGCGTCAGGGACTGGCGCGTGGCGATCTTGGCGATAAAGGGCTTCAGGCCGGACATCTTCCTTGTTCCCTTCGCCTCAGCGCACCATTGCCTGTTCGGCAAGCTGCTGGTTGATCGTCACGCCGTATTCGTCCTGCAGGCGCCGGACCATCTGGTCGAGGATGTCGTCGCCGGCCGCCTTGGCGATCTCGGTGATCTGGGCATCGTCGTTGACCAACGCATCGCTCGTCGGCTGGTCCTTGACGTCGGTGACCTTGAGCAGGATCTGGGTCTCCGGATCGCCGCCGGGCGCGCTGCCGACGGTGCCGACCGGGCCGCTGAAGGCGGCGGTGACGGCGGCCGTGCCGAGCACGGCGTCGTCGGTCTGGCGACGGATGCCGGCCTTGGTCTCGACCGCGATGCCGAGTTCGGTGGCGATGGCTTCCAGCGTCTCGCCCTTGACGGCGCGTTCCTTCAGGCTCTCGGCGCGGGCGCCGAGCGCGATCTTCTGCTGTTCGGCGATCCAGTCGGCGGTTGCCTTCTCGCGCACTTCGTCGAGCGTGCGGTCGCGTTCGGCAATGATGTCCTTCACCTCGAGCCAGATATAGCCGTCATTGCCGATATTGACCGGCAGGGCCTCGACGCCGACATCCGTCTGGAACACTTCGGCGAGCAGGGCTGCGCGCTCCGGCAGGTTCGGGACGTCGACTTCCTTCTCGTCCTTGCCGTTGCTGTCGGCGGCCTTGACGGTGATCGGCTTGAGCTTCAGCTCGGTCGCGGCCTCCTCGAGCGTCGAGCCGCCGGCGCGCAGGTCCTCGAACTGGTCGTGCACGGTGGCGATGTCCTCGATCGCGGCGGCCTCGGCCAGCGCTTCGCGGATCTCTTCCTTCACCTCTTCGAGCGGCTTGGTGCGGCCTTCCTTGATGTTGGTGATGCGCAGGATGACCGGGCCGAGCGCGCCGTCGATGACGTCGGTCGTCGCGCCTTCCTGGGTCACGGCGAAGGCGGCATCGGCCAAAACCGGATCCGGCAGCTTCTCGCGCGTGAATTCGCCGAGCAGCACGTCGCTGGCCGTCTTGCCCTGGTCGGTGACCAGCTGGTCGAAGGTGGTGCCGGCCTTGAGTTCGGCGGCGGCGGCATCGGCCATTTCGCGGTTCTCGAAGCTCAGCTGCTCGATCGTCCGGGTACCGGCGATCTCGTAGTTCTTCTTGTGGGCCTCGTAGTCCTGGCGGATCGCTTCGTCGGAGATCGCCGCCTTGTCGGCGATGTCGGCAGGCTCGAGCTTCACATAGGAGAAGCTGCGATATTCCGGAGCGCGGTAGCGGGCCTTGACCGTTTCGAACCAGGCGGCGAGCGTGGCTTCGTCCGGCGCCTTGATCGGGTCGATATTGGCATTGGTCAAAAGCAGGTAGCTCAGGTCGCGGGTTTCGTCGCGATGGGCCTTGAGTGCGTCGACCAGCGTCTTCGGCGCGACGAAGCCGTCAGAGGTCGCCTCGACGATCTGGCTGCGCACGGCCACCTTGGAGCGTTCGAGGATATAGTCATCCTCGCGCAGGCCGGCATTGCGCAGCCTTGCGGTGAAGAGATTGCGGTCGAACTGGCCGGTCTCCGACTTGAAGGCCGGGTCCTCGGCGATGAGCTGCGCCAGTCGATCCTTGGAAAGACCAAGATTCATGTCTTCCGACAGCTGGTCGAGGGCGGCACCCGCTGAAAGCTGGGCATAGACCTGGCTTTCGACGCCGAGGCCCTTGGCCTGCTCGGTGGTGAGCTTCACGCCGAAGCGGCGGCCGAGATCGGCGAGCTGGCGCTGATAGGCGAGGCTGAACTCGCTGACCGAGATCTGCTGGTCGCCGACGGCGATGACGGTATCCGATGCGGAGTTGAAGAGGGATGCGGAGATGCCCCAGATCCCGAAGGATGCGACCAACAAGAGCATCAGCACTTTTGCGACCACGGTGTGGGCAGCTTTTCTCAGAACTTCCATCATCGGAACTAATTCACCTCATTACAGCTCTTCGCAGACGGCGAAGCGGTTGACGTTCCTTAGAACAAACCGCCGCGGAAATGAAGGGATGTTCGGCGAAAAGGCGCCGGCCGAGGCGGTCGCGGCGCTGAGTGCCCGGGGGAGACCGGAATCGCTCGCCGCACCGGCCGGCCAAGGTCCACGCTAGGTCCCCCTTTCACAATGTCGCGGTACCGTCGGCATGAATATCGGGTACAACGATCATGACGGCTTCAGGCCGTCGTCGAACATGCGGGGCAGGGATGGCAGAGACGGATGGCATGATGGGCGAGAGGTGCGGAACCCCGATGGGGCTCAGCAGCGCGGAAGCCGCGCAGCAGCTGGAGAAATTCGGCGAGAACCGCCTGCCGGTCGCCGGCAGCCCGTCCTTCATCAAGGTGCTGGCACTGCAGTTCCTGAGCCCGCTCATCTATATCCTGATGGCCTCGGCAGCGCTTTCGACCATCATCAGCGAGATCACCGACGCGCTGTTCATCGCCACCGTGCTGATGATCAACGGCATCATCGGCGCGATCCAGGAATATTCCGCCGGCAAGTCGGCCGAGGCGCTGCGGGCGCTGGAACAGCCGCATGCGACGGTCATTCGCGACGGAAAGCGGCAGGTGATCGATGCTGCGGGCCTCGTGCCTGATGATCTTGTCATGCTGGAATCCGGCGAACGCGTGCCCGCCGACATCCGCCTGATCGAGGCGAGCGGCCTGCAATGCGACGAGGCGGCGCATACCGGCGAGTCGCGCGCAGTGGCCAAAGAAGCCGGCGATCCGGTCTTTGCCGGAACGATCGTGACGAGGGGCCGGGCCCGCGGCCTGGTGGTCGCCACCGGCAGCCAGACAGAGCTCGGGCGGATCGCCGGCGCCATCCAGGAGCGCTCGACCGCCAAGCCGCCGCTGATGATCCGCATGGAGGATTTCACCCGGCTGATCGCTGTCGCCGTCGGCGTCGCCATCGTCTTCCTGATCGGCGTTGGCCTGTGGCGCCAGATGCCGCTCGGCGAATTGCTCACCATGTCGATCGGTCTTGCCGTCAGTGCCATCCCCGAAGGCCTGCCGATCGCCATCACGGTGGCGCTCGCCATCAGCATGCGCCGCATGGCCAAGGTCAATGTCGTGGTGCGCAACCTGCCGGCGGTCGAATCGCTCGGCTCCTGCACGATGATCGCCACCGACAAGACCGGCACGCTGACGCTGAACGAGTTGACGGTCACCGATATCCGCCTGCCCGACGACACGCACTGGCTGTTCGATACGGGCGTCGATCCGGTCGCCGGCGGCATTCGCAGCCATGACGGCGAGCACGACCTGCCAAGCCCGGCCGTGCAGCGGCTGCTGCGCGCGGCGACGCTGCCCAACGAGGGCGAACTCGGACGAAACGGCGACGGCGGCTTCGATCCGATGGGCGACACGGTCGACATCGCCCTGCTCGCCGCCGCGCACAAGGGGGGCGTCAGCAAGACCGACCTGATGGAACGCTACCGCCTGGAAAAACGCATTCCCTACGAACCCGAGCTGAAATATGCGGCGTCCTTCCACGTGGATGCCGATCACCTGCACATTTTCGTCAAGGGCGCGCCGGAGATGCTGCTCACCATGTGCGGCACGATGCAGGGGGGCGACCGGGCGGTTCCCGTCGACCACGACCTGCTTCACCGACAGATGGATGCGATGACCCGCAAGGGGCTGAGGGTGCTGGCCTTTGCCGAGGGGCGCATGGCGCATACGCTGAGCGGCGACTATGGCGACCACATGCTGATCGACCTGAATTTCCTAGGCTTCACCGGCATGCAGGACCCGATCCGCCCGGAAGTGCCGGCCGCGCTCGCTGCCTGCCGCACCGCCGGCATCGAGGTGGTGGTGATCACCGGCGATGATCCGCGCACCGCAACCGCGATCGCCACCGAGGCCGGACTGGTGTTTGAGCCTGAGGACGTGGCGACCGGCGAACAGGTGGCAGCGGCGATGGCAGTCGGCGAACAGGCGCTCGATGCGCTCACAAGGCATGTTCGCATCTTCGCCCGGGTCAAGCCGGACCACAAGCTCGCCATCGTGCGATCGCTGGCCCGCAACGGCCATTATGTGGCGGTGACCGGCGACGGGGTGAACGACGCGCCGGCGCTCAAGCACGCTCATGTCGGGGTCGCCATGGGGCGGGCCGGAACCGATGTCGCCAAGGAGAGCGCCGACATCATCCTGACTGACGACAATTTCGCCTCCATCGTCGCCGGCATCCGCGAGGGACGGGTCGCCTACAGCAATATCCGCAAGGTCGTCTTCATGCTGGTGTCGACAGGGGCGGCCGAAGTGCTGCTTTTCCTGCTGGCGATGATCCTCGGGACGCCGATGCCGCTCACCGCCGTTCAGCTTCTGTGGCTCAACCTCGTCACCAACGGGGTGCAGGACATTGCCCTGGTGACAGAACCGGCGGAGGGGGACGAACTCGAACGGCCGGTGCGCAAGCCGGAGGAATCGCTGTTCGACCGGTTGATGGTCCGTCGCATCGTCGTGGCGACGCTGCTGATGGGCTGCGGCGGTTTCGGCCTGTTCTACTGGCTGATCTCGACCGGCGTCAGCGAGTTTACCGCACGCAATCTGCTGCTGGTGCTGTTCGTGCTGTTCGAGAACTTCCAGTGCTTTAACAGCCGCTCGGAGCGTCGCTCGGTCTTTCGCCAGTCGCTCGCCTCCAATCCCTTCCTGCTGGTCGGGATCATCGGTTCGCAGGCGCTGCATCTTGGCGCCATGTATGTGCCCGGGCTGAACGGCCTGCTCGGCATCACCCCGATTACGCTCAACGACTGGCTCATCCTGATGGCACTCGCCTCCAGCCTGCTGGTGGTGAGCGAGATCGAGAAGGTCGTCTACCGTCGGCAACTGGCGGCGCGTCCGTGATCTTCAACACTCGGAACCGGCAATGAAAAAGGGCCGGCGGATAACCGCCGGCCCTTGCATCCGAATGGTCCTGGAAGCGCTTAGCGCTTGGTGACCGGAACGTAGTCGCGCTGCGGCGCGCCGGTGTAAAGCTGGCGCGGACGGCCGATGCGCTGCTGCGGATCCTCGATCATCTCGTTCCACTGGGCGATCCAGCCGACGGTGCGGGCGAGCGCGAAGAGAACGGTGAACATGGTCGTGGGGAAGCCGAGCGCGCGCAGGGTGATGCCGGAATAGAAGTCGACGTTCGGGTAGAGCTTCTTTTCCTTGAAGTAGGGGTCGCTGAGCGCGATCTTCTCGAGCTCGAGTGCCACCTGCATCAGCGGATCGTCCGAATGGCCGGTCGCTTCCAGCACTTCGTACATGGTCTTCTGCATGATCTTGGCGCGCGGGTCGTAGTTCTTGTAGACGCGGTGGCCAAAGCCCATCAGGCGGAACGGGTCGTTCTTGTCCTTGGCGCGGGCGATGTATTCCGGGATGCGGTCGACGGTGCCGATTTCCTGCAGCATGTTGAGGGCCGCTTCATTGGCGCCGCCATGGGCCGGGCCCCAGAGGCAGGCGATGCCGGCCGCGATGCAGGCGAAGGGGTTGGCGCCCGACGAGCCGGCGAGACGCACGGTCGAGGTCGAGGCGTTCTGCTCATGGTCGGCATGCAGGATGAAGATGCGGTCCATGGCGCGGGCCAGAACCGGGTTCACCTTGTACTCGTCGCAGGGAACCGCGAAGCACATGTGCAGGAAGTTGGCGGCGTAGTCGAGATTGTTCTTCGGGTAAACGAAGGGCTGGCCGATATGGTACTTGTAGGCCATGGCGGCGATCGTCGGCATCTTGGCGATCATGCGCAGCGAAGCGACCATGCGCTGGTGCGGATCGGTGATGTCGGTCGAGTCGTGGTAGAAGGCCGACAGCGCGCCGACCGTGCCGACCATGACGGCCATCGGATGGGCGTCGCGGCGGAAGCCGGTGAAGAACTTGCTCATCTGCTCGTGCACCATGGTGTGGTGCGTGACGCGGTAATCGAAGTCCTTCTTCTGGGCAGCCGTCGGCAGTTCGCCGTAGAGCAGCAGGTAGCAGACTTCGAGGAAGTCGCCCTTTTCGGCCAGCTGTTCGATCGGATAGCCGCGATGCAGCAGCACGCCTTCATCGCCGTCGATATAGGTGATCTTGGATTCGCAGGACGCCGTGGAGGTGAAGCCGGGGTCGTAGGTGAAGGCACCGGTGTGCTTGTAGAGCGTGCCGATGTCGATGACATCAGGGCCGATCGTGCCGGCCTTGACGGTCAGGTCGACCGACTTTTCCCCGAGTTTCAAAGAAGCGCTTTTGTCCGTCATGCTAATCCTCCGGAATTGGCGGTTAGGCGTCCGAAAGGGCGCCTTGGGTTTAAGCGTAGGGATGTAGCTATATGATCCGGAAGTTAATGCCAAGCTATCCAAAGGGCAAATTGTGCATCGCGAAAGTAGGCACAAGATGAAATAATCGGCGTTAAATCGATTGAATGATCTGGGCGCGAAAATGCTTTTCCGCGCACGCATAGCTTGTTAGATTTGTCGCCTTGGGAGCCGCCTTGTTTTCGGGGCGGATACGGCGCCGGGCAGGGCGTCTGGGGGGGCGGCAAGTGACGGTGGTGGCCGACCGGGAAGCCGTGCGCATCGAGGGGGTGGACACGTTTCCGCCGCCCGCGACGGCGCTCGTCCCGACCCCGCCACCCGCACTCAGGGGACTGCCGACGGCCGGACTTGGCGTTCGCATGCGCGAAAGGCTGCAAAGGGCCGCCGAGGGCTTCGAAGGGGCGCTCGGGCGGGAGCACGACCACGGCCATTTCTTCCATTTCGTGCCGGTGTTCCTCGGCACGGGCGCGGTCCTGTGGTTCTGCCTCGGGCAACCGCCGCCGGCCGTGGCCCTCGCGGTCCTGTGCTGCGTCAGCACAGGCGTGGGCCTGCTGCTCGCCGGCCGCAACCCGACCGGTTGTCTGCTTGCCACGGTGGCGGCCCTTGTGCTGGCCGGCATGATGCTGGCCGAGCTCGAGGCGCGGCGGAGCGCGACCACCATGCTGGACAGCGGCGTGACGACCGTGGTGACCGGGGTGGTGGAGCGGCGGGAGGCGGGCGCCAACGGCGAGTGGCGCTATGTGATGCGCCTGATGTCGACGGCGGAGCCGCGCCTGCGCCGTGCGCCGGAGCGGGTCTCGCTTCTGGCGCGGGGCAAGGGGCCGCCGGCCATGCTGGGCGATCTGCTGACCGGACGGGCCCGCCTGTCACCGCCGTCCGGACCGGCGCTTCCGGGCCTCAACGACTTCTCCTTCGCCAGCTATTTCGACGGCATCGGCGCCGTCGGCTTCTTCCTCGGTGCGCCGCGCGGGCTGGGCCCGGGACCGGGCGAGGAAAGCTTGTGGGCGGTGACCGAGCGGCAGCTGTTTTCCGTGCGCGACGGCATATCGAACCGCATTCGCAGCGTGATCGGCGGCGATCCGGGTGCCTTCGCCGCCTCGATCATCACCGGCGAGCGGCGCTCGATGTCCAGGGACGCGACCGAGGCGCTGCGGCTGTCGGGCCTTGCCCATATCACGGCGATCTCGGGTCTCAACATGGCGCTCGCCTCGGGCATATTCTTCGTCGGGCTGCGCATGGCGCTCAGCCTCTTGCCGGGGCTCGCCCAGGCCGTTCCGATCAAGAAGATCGCCGCGGCTGGCGCGCTGCTCGCAGCCTTCGCCTATCTGATGATCTCCGGCTACCAGGTCTCGGCCGTGAGGGCTTTCCTGATGACGGCGATCATGCTGGTGGCCGTGCTGTTCGACCGGCCGGCGATCAGCCTGCGCAACCTCGCACTGGCGGCTATCGTCATCATCGTCACCACGCCATCGGCGGTCATGGGGCCGAGTTTCCAGATGTCGTTCGCCGCGACCGCGGCGCTGATCGCCGGCTATGCGGCATGGCGGGCACGGCCGCGGCGAGGACCCGGTCTGCAGCTCACCTTCCCCGGCGCAAGGCTCGTTGGCGAAGGCGGCAAGCTGATCGCCGGCACCTTCCTCACCTCGCTGATCGGCGGGTTGTCGACGGCAATCTTCGCCATTGCCCATTTCCACCGGCTGGCGCCGCACGGGCTGGAGGCCAATCTCGCGGCCATGCCGATCATCTCGATCCTGGTGATGCCGGCCGGGCTCGTCGCCATGCTGCTGATGCCCTTCGGCCTCGATGCGCCGTTCCTGATGATCATGGGCATCGGGCTCGAATGGGTGCTGGTGATCGCCCACGGCGTCGCCGGCTGGGGCGAAGCGATCGGTTTCACCCGCATGCCGGGCTGGTTCCTGCCTTCAGCCTCGATCGGCCTCCTGCTGATGACGCTCTTGCGCACATGGCTGCGGCATGCCGGCTCAGTGCTGCTGGCGGCCGTCATCGGAACCGCGGCGCTTGCGCCGCGCGCACCTCCGGCCGACGTGCTGATCGCGGAGGACGGCCGGCTCGTCGGGCTGCGCCTGTCGCAGCAGAGCCTCGCCACCAACCGGACGCGCCCGCCGCGCTTCATCTTCGAGCAATGGAAGGCGGCGCTCGGAACCGGTGAACATCGCGAGCCTGCCGATCTCGGCAAGGCGGCGGACGGTGTCCCGGCTGCTAAGTCGTCGGCGCTACCAACGGCGCCGGCCAAATCCGTGCCGCAGACGACGATGCCGCCGGACCGAAAAGCGCCAAGATGGTCGGAGCACGATCTGCGCAAGGCGCGCGAACGCATGCGCGTCGCATTGAAGGACGCGGGCGAGGGGCGGTTTGCCTGCGAAGGCAAGAGCTGGTGCGTGGCGCGTCTCGGCAGCGGCTGGACGATCGCCACGGTGGAGGAAGCGGCCTTTGTCGGCGGCGCCTGTGACGTGGCCGACATCGTCATCTCGGCGCGGCGGGTGGCGTTCTCGTCCTGCCGCTCGGGTGCCCGGCTGCTCACGGCCGAGACACTGCGCCGCAGCGGGTCGGTGGAGCTATCGCTCGGAGACCGAAAAGCGCGGGAGATGCGCGTGACCGCATCGTTCTCCGGCGACTATCGGCCCTGGTCCGTCCACCGGCTCTATGACTGGCGTAGCGACAGTTTTCAGGCTGCGCCTGTAACCGCCGCGGCCATCGCCCCGATGCCGGCAAGCGATGCCGGCGGCCCTTTGGCCGCCGAGGATGTCAGTGATAGCGGCGAATAAGGCCGACCAGCTTGCCCTGTATCTTGACCCGGTCGGGCCCGAAGATGCGGGTCTCGTAGGCCGGGTTCGCGGCTTCCAGTGCGATCGACGCGCCGCGGCGGCGGAAGCGCTTGAGCGTCGCTTCCTCGTCGTCGACCAGCGCGACGATGATGTCGCCGGGATTGGCGTTGGAGGCATTGCGGATGATGACTGTGTCGCCGTCGAGGATGCCGGCCTCGATCATCGAATCACCCTTGACCTCGAGCGCATAGTGCTCGCCGGCGCCGAGCATCTCGGCCGGCACGGTGATGTCGTGGGTGTTGTTCTGGATCGCCGAGATCGGCACGCCAGCGGCGATGCGGCCCATGACGGGCACGCTGACCGAATTCGAGGTCTCCTCGACGGCCTTCGGCGCCGCCGGCGGTGCTTTGCCGAGGCTGCCTTCGATGACGCTGGGGGAGAAGCCGCGGCGCGGCTGCAGGCTCGGCGAATAGGCTTCCGGAAGCTTGATCACCTCCAGCGCGCGGGCCCGGTTGGGCAGGCGGCGGATGAAGCCGCGTTCTTCCAGCGCCGTGATCAGGCGGTGGATGCCGGACTTGGAGGCGAGGTCGAGCGCGTCCTTCATCTCGTCGAAGGAGGGCGGAACGCCCGATTCCTTCATCCGTTCGTGGATGAACAGAAGCAGTTCCTGTTGCTTGCGCGTCAGCATGTTCGGAGCCCCAATTGGTGAAACAAATACGGAACATACACTATATGTTCCATTTGTGTTCCGCAAGTGCCTAAGATTCCGTGAAGTGTGCAGTGCGAAAT
>CALRRQ020000050.1:0-30898 GCA_943370615.1 Rhizobium sp. Q54 | reverse complement strand
CCTTGCGCGACCGGCGCGGCGGCGCGGGAACGCGCTCGGGCCGCAATGCCTCGGTCGGAGACTTCGGAATGATCGGCCCCTTCGCAGACGTTTCCGCTCCGCGGCCAAAGGAAACCCCGCTGTTCTGGCTATTGTCGGTCACCGGCAATCCTCTTCAGTTCGGTATCGCTGCTGTCTGGCCAAGCAATACGGCAAAAAGCAGGTGGATGCGGGGCTCGCGCCCCGGCATCCACAAACTTCGCCGTGCTCGCGCGGCGTCAGCCCTCGTAGCGCCGAAGCACCAGAGAGGCGTTCGTACCGCCAAATCCGAAGGAGTTGGACAGCGCGACGTTGATTTCGCGCTTACGCGCCTTGTGGGGCACGAGATCGATCGCCGTCTCGACAGCGGGATTGTCGAGGTTCAGCGTCGGGGGGGCGACATTGTCGCGAATGGCAAGGGCCGAGAAGATAGCTTCCACGGCTCCGGCGGCACCCAGCAGATGGCCGATGGCCGACTTGGTCGACGACATCGAGATCTTCGAAGCCGAATCGCCGACCAGGCGCTCGACCGCGCCGAGCTCGATCGTATCCGCCATGGTCGAAGTGCCATGGGCATTGATGTAGTCGATGTCCGCAGGCTTCAGACCGGCGCGCTTCAGCGCCATGGTCATGCAGCGGAACGCGCCGTCGCCGTCTTCGGAGGGAGCGGTAATGTGGAAGGCGTCGCCGGACAGGCCGTAGCCCACCACTTCGGCATAGATCTTGGCGCCGCGCGCCTTGGCGTGTTCGAGCTCCTCGAGCACGACGATGCCGGCACCTTCGCCCATGACGAAGCCGTCGCGATCCTTATCATACGGACGCGAGGCGGCCTTGGGATCGTCGTTGCGTGCGGTCGAGAGCGCCTTGCAGGCGGCAAAGCCGGCGAGAGAAATGCGGCTGATCGGCGATTCCGTGCCGCCCGCCACCATAACGTCGGCATCGCCGAACGCGATCAACCGCGCCGCGTCGCCAATGGCATGGGCGCCGGTGGAGCAGGCCGTGACGACCGAATGATTGGGACCGCGCAGCTTGTGGCGGATCGACACCTGGCCGGAGGCAAGGTTGATCAGGCGGCCGGGAATGAAGAAGGGCGACAGGCGGCGCGGGCCCTTGTCGCGCAGGATATAGCCCGCTTCGACGATGCCCTCGATGCCGCCGATGCCCGAACCGATCAGCACGCCCGTCGCGCACTGGTCGTCGTCGGTCTTCGGATGCCAGCCGGCATCGTTCAGCGCCATGTCGGCGGCAGCGATCGCGTAGATGATGAAGTGATCGACCTTGCGCTGCTCCTTGAGCTCCATCCAGTCGTCGGGACTGAAGGCGCCCTCGGCATCGCCGGTCGGGATGCGACAGGCAACCTTGGCGGGAAGGTCATCGACCTCGAATTCGGTCACGAGGCGGGCACCACTTTCACCGGCGAGAAGTTTCGACCAGGTCAGTTCAGTTCCACACCCTAGCGGAGATACCATGCCGGTACCGGTGATAACGACACGTCTCATCGCCCGTAGTCCACCCCACTCTTGCAGTCGATGTCATTAGAAAACAGTAAGGCCCGCATGTCGCGGGCCCCGGCGAGAAAGGCGGCCGAAGCCGCCGTCCCGCTATTCCTGCAATCGATCAGGGCTGAGCCTTCTCGATGAACTTCACGGCGTCGCCGACCGTCAGGATCGAGTCAGCGGCATCGTCCGGGATCTCGACGCCGAATTCTTCTTCGAAGGCCATGACCAGTTCGACCGTGTCGAGCGAATCCGCACCCAGATCGTCGATGAAGCTGGCGCCTTCAACAACCTTTTCAGCGTCAACGCCGAGATGATCAACAACAATTTTCTTAACGCGTTCTGCGATATCGCTCATGTCGGTTTCCTCGACCTTCTTAATCTCAGGGCCGTCGTGACGACTTCCCTACCCTGTATCAAACCGGAGAACGTTTCGTTCCCTCGGCAAACCCGTTCAGCCCTGCCTCAACGAACCAACCATGCAATCAAACGCATAGCAATCGTCTTAGATGACAGGACGACTGTTCACAGTCATGGCCCGCTTAACACGGTTTAGCCGCGCCGCAAAGCCAGAAATTCGCCCGCAGCGGTTGCTCAACATGCAATTGAGAAGCCGTGGCGCCGCGGGCGAGGACGCATCAGATCATCGCCATGCCGCCGTTGACGTGCAGCGTCTGCCCGGTCATGTAGCTCGCCTCGTTGGAGGCGAGATAGACGACGGCCGAGGCGACTTCGGCACCGGTGCCCATGCGGCGCATCGGGATGGCGCCCATGATGGCATCCTTCTGCTTGTCGTTGAGCTTGCCGGTCATGGCGCTTTCGATGAAGCCCGGCGCCACGCAGTTCACCGTCACGTTGCGGGTGGCGATTTCCTGGGCGAGCGACTTGGAGAGACCGATCATGCCGGCCTTCGAGGCGCAATAGTTGGCCTGGCCCGGATTGCCCGTGACGCCGACGACCGAGGTGATGTTGATGATGCGGCCGAAGCGGCGGCGCATCATCGGATGGGTCAGTTCGCGCGTCAGGCGGAAGACGGCCGTCAGGTTCACTTCGAGCACGCTGTCCCAGTCCGCGTCCTGCATGCGGACGAACAGGCCGTCCTTGGTGATGCCGGCATTGTTGACGAGAATATCCACGCCTTCAAGTTCGGCCTCGGCCTTCTCGCCGAGCGCCTTGACCTCGTCGCGGTCGGACAGGTTGGCCGGGAAGATCTTGACCCGGTCGCCGAGTTCGGCGGCAAGCGCCTCGAGCTTTTCGACGCGCGTGCCGTGCAGGCCGACGATGGCGCCCTGGGCGTGCAACTGCCTGGCGATCTCCTCGCCGATGCCACCGGTCGCGCCAGTGACGAGGGCCTTGCGGCCGGTCAGGTCAAACATGTTCCTAGTTCCTTGTTCCAGATCATCCAGACAATCAGCCGAGAAGCGCGGCAAGCGCCGCGCCGATGTCGGCTGCAGAGTTGACGGCAATGCCGGTAACGTTCTTGTCGATGCGGCGGGCAAGCCCGGTCAGCACCTTGCCGGAGCCGATTTCATAAAGTGTCGTGACGCCGTTGGCGCCAAACCATTCGACCGTCTCGCGCCAGCGCACCTGGCCGGTCACCTGCTCGACCAGCAGATCGGCGATCTCGCCGGCGTCGGTGACGGGGGCGGCGCGCACATTGGCGATCAGCGGCACGACCGGATTGTGCTTCTCGACCTTGGCCAGCGCCTCGCGCATGGCGTCGGCGGCCGGGGCCATGAGGGCCGAATGGAAAGGTGCCGAGACCGGAAGCATGATGGCGCGCTTGGCGCCCTTTTCGGTGGCAAGGGCTGCGGCCTTCTCGACCGCCGCCTTGGCGCCGGAGATGACCAGCTGGCCACCGCCATTGTCGTTGGCGATCTGGCAGGGGCCGGTCGACGAAGCGTCCTGGCAGACCGCCTGCACATCGCCGTGCTCGAGACCGATGATCGCCGCCATGGCGCCCTCGCCCACAGGCACGGCGGCCTGCATGGCATTGCCGCGGATGCGCAGAAGACGGGCGGTGTCGGCGAGCGAGAAGGTGCCGGCGGCACAGAGCGCCGAGTATTCGCCGAGCGAATGGCCGGCGACGAAGGAGACCTTGGATTTCAGGTCGAGGCCGCGGGCCTGCATGACGCGGATGACGGCCATCGACACGGCCATCAGTGCCGGCTGCGCATTGGCGGTCAGAGTCAGGGTCTCTTCCGGCCCCTCGAACATGGTGGCGGAAAGCTTTTCTCCCAGCGCTTCGTCGACTTCCGCAAAGACCGCCTTTGCTTCAGCGTAGGTTTCGGCAAGCTCCTTGCCCATGCCGACGGCCTGACTGCCCTGGCCGGGGAATGTGAATGCAATGCTCATGGGATATTCCTTCTCGGGATGACGTTCTTCCCTGACTTTTTCCTTTCCCATTGACGTGTTTTTCCAGTGAGTCAAGACCGCGCGCCGCGGTGGCGAATTCTGCACACAGGCCAGATTACGCATATTTTGCCCTTGCGAATGGCGGTCCGGCCCTTAAATTCCTGCCCGACCTCCCTCCTTGCCCGCCTCCAGAACGGATCCCTTTTCATGAAGCACAACATACTCGGCCGAACCGATATCCTTGTTTCCGAAATCTGCCTCGGCACCATGACCTGGGGTTCGCAGAACACCGAGGCCGAAGCCTTCGAGCAGATGGATTATGCCGTCGAACACGGCGTCAATTTCTTCGACACCGCCGAACTCTATCCGACCACGCCCCTGTCGCCCGAGACCTACGCATTGACCGAAACGATTATCGGCAACTGGTTCAAGAGGACCGGCAAGCGCAAGGACGTGGTGCTCGCCACCAAGGTCGCCGGCGCCGGCCGGCCCTATATCCGCGAAGGCAAGCCGATCACCGGCGCGTCGATCCGTGAAGCTGTGGATGCCAGCCTCAAGCGCCTGCAGACTGATTATATCGACCTCTACCAGATCCACTGGCCGAACCGTGGACATTTCCACTTCCGCCAGGCCTGGAGCTACAACCCCTATGGCCAGGACCGCGAGCGCACGCTTGCCGACATGAACGAGAAGCTCGTGGCGCTCGACGAATGCGTCAAGGCCGGCAAGATTCGCGCCATCGGCCTGTCCAACGAGACGACCTGGGGCACGCAGAAGTTCATCGCGCTCGCGGAAGCAAACGGACTGCCGCGCGTCGCGACCGTGCAGAACGAATACAACCTGCTCTACCGCCACTATGACCTCGACATGACGGAGCTTTCCCACCACGAGGATGTCGGCCTTCTCGCCTATTCGCCGCTCGCCGCGGGCCTGCTCACCGGAAAATACCTCGGCGGGCACAAGCCGGCAGGTTCGCGCGGGGCGATCAACGGCGATCTCGGCGGCCGGCTGCAGCCGCTGCAGGAACCGGCGGTCCGCGCCTATGTGGACATGGCGAAAAAGCACGGCCTCGACCCGTCCCAGCTGGCGATCGCCTTCTGCCTGACCCGGCCCTTCATGGCCTCGGTCATCATCGGCGCGACGACGATGGAGCAGTTGAAGACCGACATCGGTTCCGCCGACATCACGCTGTCGGACGAGATCCTGAAAGAGATCGGCAAGGTGCATCGGGTCTATCCGGCGCCGATCTGAGCCGCACCATGGCCGTTCCGGCGAACAAGGCCCAACTCCTGGACGCGATGAAGCAGGGCTTTGCCAAACTGGAGGCCGAGCTTTCGGCGATCGATCCTGAGGAAGCGCAACGTCCGGGCATGGAAGGCCATGCCCGGGGCACGACCATGAGCGTCAACGACCTCGTCGCCTATCTCGACGGCTGGGGACAACTGGTGTTGAAATGGGTCGACCTGCGCGACCGGGGCCTGGAGCCCGACTTTCCCGAGACCGGCTACAGATGGAACGAACTCGGCGCGCTGGCGCAGAAATTCTACCGTGACCAGCATGGCCTCGACTTTGTCGACCGCCTGGAAAAACTGCGAGCCACGCATTCGCGGCTCATCGCACTCGTCGAGCGCCTGGACGACGAGGCGCTCTATGGCCGCGGCTGGTACGATCGGTGGACGCTCGGGCGCATGATCCAGTTCAACACCGCCTCGCCCTATGCCAATGCGCGGGCGCGCATCCGAAAGTGGAAGAAGGCGAAAATGGCGTTCTGAGCGGTTTTTCCCGCACCGCCCTTGCCATCGCGGCGAAAATCCGTATAAGCGCGCTGTTCACAACACCCGGTCTCATGGCTGGTGGCTGAACGGAGGGCCGGTATCCGATGAGGATGCCGCAGGAACCAAGAGAGGTTCCGGCCTCCCGTGTCTCCGCTCTCGACCGTCTCGATACAACAGCTTTTCTTGCCTTGGGTTTCCCAAACAGGAGCAGTCGTTGAGGCTTAGCGCCGGATCCGGGTGATGACAACCGCAAGAAAGGCAAAGCTTACAATGGCTCTTTACGAACATGTATTCCTTGCCCGGCAGGATATGTCCGCACAGCAGGTTGATGCCCTCGTCGAACAGTACAAGGGTGTTATCGAAGCGAATGGCGGCAAGGTCGGGCGCGTAGAAAACTGGGGCCTCAAGTCCCTCACCTACCGCATCAAGAAGAACCGCAAGGCTCACTACGCCCTGATGGACATCGAAGCTCCGGGTGCAGCGATCCACGAAATGGAACGCCAGATGCGCATCAACGAAGACGTTCTTCGTTACATGACCATCGCCGTGGAAGCCCACGAAGAAGGCCCGTCTGCCATGATGCAGAAGCGCGACCGTGACGACCGTCCGCGTCGTGACGGCGACCGTCCGGAGCGCAGCTTCGGCGATCGCGATCGTGGCCCGCGTCCGGACCGTGGTCCGCGCGAAGGTGGCTTCGAGCGTCGTCCGCGCGAAGACCGCGCGTAATTTCGAGCAATAGGAGAAAACACAATGGCTGATGCATCCTCTGCTCCGGCACGCCGTCCGTTCCATCGTCGTCGCAAGACCTGCCCCTTCTCGGGCGCAAACGCACCGAAGATCGACTACAAGGACGTCCGTCTCCTGCAGCGCTACATTTCCGAGCGCGGCAAGATCGTTCCTTCGCGTATCACCGCAGTTTCCCAGAAGAAGCAGCGCGAACTGGCCCAGGCCATCAAGCGCGCCCGTTTCCTCGGCCTGCTGCCCTACGTCGTAGCGTAATCTGATCCGAAGCCTGCCGGCATTTCGCCGGCGGGCTTCATCCCTTCCGCGTTGGGCGCGGATCGGAACCCATGCCCAAGGTCGGGCGACTTCATCCGAAGCATGAACGACCTCAGGTGAAATCCCATGTTGGGGACGGACTTCAGGATCTGAATCCGATCTATCCCCTAACTGCTTGAACCAGCAGGACAGCGAACGTGAAACAGGTAAATGGACAACTGCTGCTGATCGGCGTGATCGCCGGTCTTACCGCCGCCCTGCTCGTGCTGGGCGCGAACGCGCAGCCGTCCTTTTCGTCCATCCTCTATGCCGCTTCCGCCCTGCCGGTGCTGATCGTCGGCCTCGGCTGGGGCAATGTCGCGGCCATCGCCGCCGTCGCCACCGCGGCCGTCATCGGCGCGCTCGTCATTTCGCCGATGTTCGCCGTCGCCATGGCGATCTTCACCCTGCTGCCGGCCGGCTGGCTCAGCCACCTCGCCAACCTCGCCCGTCCCGCCTCCGAAATCGGCGGCCCGGACGACCTGATGGCCTGGTATCCGCTCTCCGACATCCTGCTGCATCTCTGCGCGCTGGTGTCCGTCGCCGTCATCTTCCTCGGCGTGATGATCGGCTACGGCCCGGAACTCACCGGCCAGATGGTCGACCTGCTCATGGCATCGGTCGCCGACCGCGACCCGACGCTTGCCGCCGACCCGGCCTCGATCGAACAGATCAAGGGCATGATGGTGCTGCTGCTGCCGATCGTCCAGGGCGGCATGTGGGTGCTGATGCTGTTTGCCGCCTATTACATCGCCATGCGCGTCGTCAGCGCGTCCGGCCGGGCGCTTCGCCCACGCGAGGACCTGCCCTCGTCGCTTCGCATGAACCGCAACGCGACCTTCGTCTTCCTCGCCGGCATCGTCGCCTGCTTCGTCGGCGGCGTTCCGGCCCTGATCGGGGCCACGATCTGCGGCACGTTCGGCGCGGGTTTCCTGCTCGCCGGCTTCGGCGCGCTGCACCTGCGCACGCGCGGCAAGGACTGGCGCCTGCCGGTCCTCGTGCTCGCCTATCTCGCAACGCCGATGGTGCTGCCCGCCTTCATCATTCTCGTCCTCGGGCTCGCCGACACGCGGCGAACCGTGGCCCTGACCCCGGCCCGCAAGGCCGAAACCGACAAATCGAAATCTTGAACTCAAACTGAAAGGAACAGAAAATGGAAGTCATTCTTCTTGAACGCATCGCCAAGCTCGGCCAGATGGGCGAGACGGTAAAGGTTCGTGACGGCTTCGCCCGTAACTACCTCCTGCCGCTCGGCAAGGCGCTGCGCGCCAACGCCGCCAACAAGGCCCGTTTCGACGCCGAGCGCGCAACGCTCGAAGCCCGCAACCTCGAGCGCAAGGCCGAAGCCCAGAAGGTCGCCGACGTTCTCGACGGCAAGTCCTTCATCGTCGTCCGTTCGGCCGGCGAAACCGGCCAGCTCTACGGTTCGGTCGCCGCCCGTGACGTCGTCGAAATCCTCGGCGCCGAAAACTTCGTCATCGGCCGCAACCAGGTCGAACTCAACACCCCGATCAAGACCATCGGCCTGCACAAGGTGGTCATCCACCTGCATGCCGAAGTCGAAATCTCGGTCGAACTCAACGTTGCCCGTTCGGCCGAAGAAGCCGAGCGCCAGGCCAAGGGCGAAAGCCTCACCTCGGCCGACGCCATCTACGGCGTCGACGAAGACGCGCTTCGCCCGGAAGACTTCTTCGATCCGGACGCTGACCGCGACGGCGACGAAGAATAATCGCTATTCGTTCGATAGCTTAAGGAAAGCCCGGCCTGCAGATCGCAGGCCGGGCTTTTTGCTGGTCCGAAGACGGGGGCAAGATCAGGCAGGCCCGGCCGACTTGTCGATCCGCACGACAACCGACATGCCGGGTGCGAGATGCCTTGCGGCCGGCTGCGTCTCGTCGAACGCGATGCGGACACCGACACGCTGGGCGATCTTGACAAAATTGCCCGAGGCATTGTCCGGCTTGATCACGGAGAATTCCGAGCCCGTGGCCGGCGAGAAGCGCTCGAGATGGCCCTTCATCACCTGGTGATCGAGGGCGTCGACGACGATCTCCACCGGCTGGCCGATCTCCATGCCGGCAAGCTGGGTCTCCTTGAAATTGGCGATGACCCAGACATCGTCCGGAACGACGGCGAGAAGCTGCGCGCCCGAGGCCACGTACTGCCCGACACGCGCGGCCACCTCACCCAGCGTTCCCTCCCGCGGGGCGCGGATTTCGGTGTTGGACAGATCGATGCGCGCGAGTTCGACGGCCGCCTCGGCGTTGGACACGGCGGCCTCGAGCGAGGCCCGGTTGACGATGATCGTCTGAAGATCCTGCAACGACACTTCCACGGCGGCCGTTGCCTGCGCCAGGGCGGCATTGGCACGATCGAGGGCGGCATGGGCCTGTTCCTGGGCGCTGGTGGTGCCGACACCGCTCTTGATCAGGCTGTCCTGGCGCTCGGATTGCAGGCTCGCCTGTTCGAGATCGGCCCGGGCGGCGTCAACGGCCGCCTCGCTGGAAGCAATCCTGGCACGGGCGGCCACTTCCTGCTGGCGCGAGTTGTCGAGTGAAGCCTTCTGGGTGGCAAGGGTTGCCTGGGCTTGTGCCAGCTTCTGCCGGTAGATGCGATCATCGATACGGACGAGGAGCTGGCCCTTTTCGACGGCCTGGTAATCCTTGACCGGCACCTCGACGATGTAACCGCTGACCTGCGGGCTCATCGTGGTAACGGCGCCGCGCACATAGGCATTGTCGGTCGTCTCGATGGAGCTGGTGAAGGGCGGCAGCCGCCAGGCATAGAGCACGAGCGCGATACCGACGAGACCCGCAAGGAGGACAAGGAGCGTGGTGGACGAGAGAATTTTCCGAGACATGGCGGGGGCTTTCCAAGTTCAGCTGTGAGTGGGCGACGCGCGGTTCATCGCGGCGGCGCTGCGCAGGCGGTCCCAGGCCAGATGGGCAAGGAGCACGCAGAGAGCCATGGCGGTGACCACGGAAATGAGGAGAAAGGTATCGGTGTAGGCCAGCACGTAGGCCTCACGCGTCACCTGTTGGGACAGAAGCGCCAGCCCCTCTGCGTTGAGCAGGGCCGGATCGGTGATCACCTTGCGATAGGCACCCGCGAGCTGACTGACACGCTGGGCGACATCGGGGTCGGTCAGCAGGATAGACTCGGCGAGCACGTTCGAATGGAACTTCTCGCGAAGGGTGACGAAGCTGCCGAGCAGCGCGCTCATCAGCATTGATCCGGTGATCTGGGTGAACAGGAAGATGGCGATGAAGTTGACCACATAGGGAAGCCCCTTCTGCATGGCGCCGACAAATCCCTTGGCCATGACCGGTGGCAGGAACATGGCCGCGCCGAAGGCGATCATGCCCTGGCTTACATACATCTGCTCCGGTCGGGTGAGGCTTGTGGCGCCGCTGTCGAGATAGGCGCCGAGCGCGATCAGGAAAAGCGCGATCACGTGCGCCGTCTCGACGTAACGCGAGCTCATCAGGACCATGCAGAACAAGGCTCCGGCGACGGACGCGGCCAGAACGACGGCCCAGAGCCAGAACTGCTGGTCGTTGAGCAAGCCGATCTGCTGGAAGAAGCCGACGGCCGTGGAGGACTGCTCCGACGACACGGCCCGGAAGACGAGCAGGACGGCCGCCAGATGAAGGTTCTGCCGGGAGAAGATCCAGGCGAAATCGAGCATGGGATTGCTGCGCCCGATCTCGACCAGCGCCGTCAGGGTCAGGAAGCCGAGAGCGGCGGCGAGCAGCATGCCGAGCCAGGGCGTTTCGAACCACCAGTAGAAACGCCCGAGGGTCAGGAACACGGCGAGACAGCCGATACCGACGGCCAGCAGCAGGTAGGACAGGATATCGAGGCGTTCGATCACCTTTGCCCGCGGGGGTATGGTGAGCGGCAGCGTGTAGATGATCGCCATGGCGACGAGCGCCAGTCCGATCTCGAGGGTATAGAGCGCCTGCCAGCCGTCGATCTGCAGGAGGCTCGGCGAGACCATGCGTGCGAGCGGCGAGGAAATGAGGCTTCCCATCAGGGCAAGGCTCAGGCCCTGGGTGAGCTTGCGCTGCGGCGGAAAGGCCTCAAGCACATAAAGAAAACCGAGCGACGAGATCGGTGCTGCCGCACATCCGCTGATGAACCGGACGACCAGAGCCGAATGCAGATCGTGCACGAAGAGATTGAGCACCGAAGCCGCGACGAAGGCGAGGATGCTCCACTCCGCAAAGGGCCGCAAACCATACTGGGTCCTTATCTTGAACAGCGCGATCGAAAGCGTCGCATAGGGCGCCATGTAAACTGCGGAGAGCCAGGCCGCCTCGACCACGGTCGCGGAGAACGCGCCCTGCAGTTGATAGAGATTGGCATTGACGATGTTCATCCCCATGCCCTGGGTGACGAACAGCAGCAGGCCGGAAGCGACATAGATCACCCCGAGCCAAACCGGCTTGGTCGCCGGCGGTACGGCCGCCGGCGCAACGGAACCACCGGCGGGCCGATCATCATTGGCCGCGACAGCACCCGAAGACGCGGACGGCGCGACAGCGGACGCGCTCATGGCCGCACATTCCTTGCGTCCAGGGCCTGCAGGTTCGCAGTCAGCTTGCGGATGACGGCAAGCGCCGTCAGGATGTCCTCGGGCGAAATGTCTTCGGCCACCTGGACCCGAAAATGGCGGGCGAGCGCATTGACGCTGGCATAGGCCGCTTCGCCCGATGCCAGCATCTCGATCCGCTTGGCGCGGCGATCCGTCTCGTCTTCGCGGCGCCGGATCAGGCTCTGCTTTTCCATTCCGTCGAGAACGCGCACGAGTGTCGGCGTCTCGATCTCCAGCTCCTCGGCCAGGTCCTTCTGGGTGAGCGGTCCGCGCCTCGACAGCGCAAAGAGCACGCGTGCACGCGTCAGGGTCAGCCCCTCTTCGCGAACCGCCGCATCGAAAAACGCGCGCAGTTTGCGATTGAATGCCGACAGCTCGTCGAACAGCTGCTCGTGGATGGTGTCCCGCGACATCAATTGCGCTCCATATAATTAGCACCCTATGTGTTATGCTCATAATTATATAACAAAACGAAAATTTCAAGAGCTTTGATCCCGGACCGACATGCCGCATAATTTCCGCAGGCTGCCCCCGATTCGTTTGCCTCAGCGTCAAGCCCTTTTTCAGTGGCCTGTTGATTGCTGGGGACAACACGAAAAACATGAGTGAAGCCGAGACGCGTGTTGACTGCGCCGGCGTGGGTCGCCAAACCCGGGAAACGCCACACTGCCACGAAACAGAGAAACCATGATCGAAGCCGTTCGCAACATCGCGCCACCGCAGCCGGCCGAACCCCATTACCGGGAAGCGCCGAACAATATCGAAGCCGAACAGGCCCTGCTGGGCGCGATCCTCGTCAACAACGACGCGTACTACCGCGTCTCCGACTTCCTGAAGCCGGATCACCTGTACGAGCCGCTGCACCGGAAGATCTTCGAGGTCGCCTCGGAAATCATCCGCATGGGCAAGACCGCGAACCCGGTCACGATCAAGACCTTCCTGCCGTCCGACCAGAAGGTCGGCGATCTCACCGTCGCGCAGTATCTGGCGCGGCTTGCATCCGAAGCCGTCACCATCATCAATGCCGAGGACTATGGCCGCGCTATCTACGACCTCGCGCTTCGCCGCGCGCTGATCCAGATCGGCGAGGACGTCGTCAACATCGCCTATGACGCGCCGCTCGACATGCCGCCGCAGGCGCAGATCGAAGACACCGAGCGCCGCCTCTTCGCGCTGGCCGAGAACGGCCGCTATGACGGCGGTTTCCAGTCGTTCAACGATGCCGTGGCCCAGGCGATCGACATGGCCGGCGCCGCCTTCGAACGCGACGGTCACCTCTCGGGTATCTCGACCGGCATCATGTCGCTCGACGCCAAGATGGGCGGCCTGCAGCGCTCCGACTTGATCGTGCTTGCCGGACGTCCCGGCATGGGCAAGACCTCGCTCGCCACCAATATCGCCTATAATATCGCCGCAGCCTACGAGCCCGAAATCATGCCGGACGGCTCCTTCAAGGCGAAGAACGGCGGCGTCGTCGGCTTCTACTCGCTGGAAATGTCGTCCGAACAGCTCGCCACCCGTATCATCTCCGAACAGACGGAAGTCTCGTCGTCGAAGATCCGCCGCGGCGACATCACCGAGGCCGATTTCGAAAAACTCGTCGCCTGCAGCCAGATGATGCAGAAGGTGCCGCTGTTCATCGACCAGACCGGTGGTATTTCCATCGCCCAGCTCTCCGCCCGTGCCCGCCGCCTCAAGCGCCAGCGCGGCCTCGACTGCCTGGTGGTCGACTATATCCAGCTGATGACCGGTACCGGCAAGGCGGGCGAAAACCGCGTGCAGGAAATCACCCAGATCACCACGGGTCTGAAAGCGCTCGGCAAGGAACTCAACGTGCCGATCATCGCGCTGTCGCAGCTGTCGCGTGGTGTCGAAAGCCGCGACGACAAGCGTCCGCAGCTCTCCGACCTTCGCGAATCGGGCTCGATCGAGCAGGACGCCGACGTGGTGCTCTTCGTGTTCCGCGAGGAATACTACGTGAAGAACGCCGAGCCGCGCGATCTCGCCGATCCGAAATACCCGGAATGGGAAGCGCTGATGGACAAGGTCAAGGGTACGGCCGACGTCATCATCGCCAAGCAGCGCCACGGACCGACCGGCACCGTCAAGCTCGCCTTCCAGTCGGAGTTCACCCGCTTCGCCGACCTCGCCGATCCGAGCTTCGTGGAATACCAGGAGCCGTGAGGCGCCTCAAAAGCCGGCAAGCCGCATCAGCGCGACGGTCGCCACGCCGGCCGTCGCGGCCGCAAGCATGGGCAACCTGAACGCAGCAAGGGCCGTCACGGCACAGGCCAGGCTCTCGGCGGGACCGGTGGCAAGCGCCGTCGGCGTGACGACGGCCACCATCACCGCCGGCGGAATGGCGTCCAGCATGCGCCGCACACGCGGCGTCAGCGTCGCGAACTTCAGAACGACCAGCCCGGCCAGCCGGGTCATCATCGTGGCGCCGGCCATGGCGAGGATGGCTGCGAGCGTCGCAAGATCGAGGCTCATCGAACGTCTCCCTCCGGATTACCGCTGAAGGCTGCCGCCAGCAGGCCGCCGGCCGCACCGGACGCGATGTACCAGACGCCGGGTACGAGATGATGGACGGCAAGCGCGCTGAGCGCACTGGCGACCAGCACGATGCCGGTCTCCCTGCCCTTCCAGAAACCGGTCACCAGCACAATGAAGACGGCGGGGAAGGCAAAGTCGAGGCCGATCACCGCGGGATCTCCGACGAAACGGCCAAGCAGGCAGCCGAGGACGCTGGCAAGAACCCAGGCGAGGTAGAAAATCCCGACCACGCCGGCGTACCAGGCCGGCGTCAGACGCGCCTCGCGGGCCCGGAATTCCGACATCGCCCATATCTCGTCGGCTAGGAAGAGCAGCGAGACGCCCTTCTGCACGCCGCTGAAGGCCCCCATCTTTCCGGCGATCGAGGCTCCCATCAGCACATGGCGGACATTGACCAGAAGCGCGGCGAAGCCGACGGCCGTCCAGCTCGCCGGATGGGTCCAGATGTCCATGGCGACGAATTGCGAGCCTCCGGCGAAGACGAGCGCGCTCATCAGGATAGTTTCGAGCGTCGACAGGCCCTTGGTCGCGGCGACCGCGCCGAACACCATGCCGACCGGAAGCACGGCGATGATGAGCGGCGCCATGCGCCTCAGCCCCTGGAGAAATTCCTGCGCGGATGAGTGTTCTGTCAGCATTCCACTTTCCCATCAAAACCTTTGACGCGCCTTCTAGGGGGCGACCGCCGTGCCGGTCTTGAACGAAAGTGATCAGGCCTTGCGAAACTGGCCGGGCGTGATGCCGACGCGCGCCTTGAAGTGGCGGGTGAAATGCGCCTGGTCGGCAAAGCCGCAAGCGAAGGCGACGTCGGCCGGGCTTCGGCCGAGGCAAAGCAGTGCCCGCGCCCGGCGGATGCGGATGTCGGTCAGGAAGGCATGCGGGGTGATGTGGAATTCGTTGCGGAAAGCGCGGATCAGATGGGCGCGCGACAGACCGGCGATGCCCGCCAGTTCCTCCAGGCCGATATCCGTCGCGAAGTATTCGGAGAGATAGTCGCGGGCGCGCCAGACGGCGGTGCGCTCGCGCGTCTCGATCGGCGTGCGCTGCTCTCTTCCGTGACGCAGGAAAAGCGCCGCGAGCACGCTGTACATGCTCTCCTCTGCTTCCAGGGCGCCGACATTCTCTTCGAGCGCCCGGTGAGCGCGGTGAAAGGCCTTAGCCAGTTCGGCGTCCTGCGGCAGTTCGCGCGCGAAGCTCGGCGTCGAGCGACATGCCTTGCCGGTCACTTCCTCCAGCACGTCACGGAACAGCGCCTCGCTCGGATAGATCATCCGGTAGCGATAGCCGTCCGGGCCGGGCGCCCCGTCATGCACCACCTCCGGGTTGATCAGGTAGAGGCAGCCGGGGCCTGTCTCCTCGCGGGCGCCGCGGATGCGGGCAATCTGGCTGCCACTCTCGATCGCGCCGATCGAGAAGGTATCGTGGGCATGCGGCGCATAGGCATGGGTCTGGAAGGTCGCGCTCAGACATTCCATGCCACCGAATCGCCCGTCGCGCCAGAAACTGGTGCGTTCGGCCGGCGTCAGCGGCATGTCGTCCGCCGCATCCCTCTGCGAAACATTGTGCATTGCAAAATTATACCCGCGCCTAGCATTCCAGTCTTGAAGAAAAGTGCTAGGGTCCGGCCAGTTCTTTCATGACACGTGGTTCCCGATTTCAAAATGTCTGCCGCCTTCGATCTCACCGACGCCTCCGATGAATTCCTCGCCGCCCCGCTGCGGCTGACCATCGATCTTTCCGCCCTCGCAGACAATTGGCGAGACATGGCCCGGCGCTCCGGCACGGCGCGCACGGCAGCCGTGGTCAAGGCGGATGCCTATGGCCTCGGCATCGAGGATGTCGGCCAGACGCTCTACCATGCCGGCGCGCGGGACTTCTTCGTCGCGGTGCCTGCCGAAGGCGCGACGCTGCGCGCCTATGCGCCCGAGGCACGGATCTTCGTTCTCTCCGGCATCTGGCCCGGCATGGAAGCGGTCTTCTTCGAGCATGATCTGGTGCCGGTCATCGCCTCGCAGGAACAGCTCGCATTCTGGATGTCGGCCGTCGCCGAGCATGGCGACCACCCCTGCGCGCTCCATGTCGATACCGGCTTCAACCGACTCGGCCTGCCGCTGGAAGACGCGCTGGCGCTGGCCGACGACGTGTCGCGTCCGGCCAGCCTGTCGCCGGTGCTGGTGCTCAGCCATCTCGCCTGCGGCGATGATCCGTCGTCGCCGATGAATCGCCAGCAACTGGAATCATTCCGCAGGGTTAGCGCCGCCTTCGAAGGCATCGATTCAAGCCTTTCAGCTTCCGCTGGAACTTTCCTCGGTGCCGAATACCATTTCGACCTGACCCGGCCCGGCATCGCGCTCTACGGCGGCGAGGCGGTCAATGGCGTGAAGAACCCGATGCGGCCGGTGGCGACCGCCGAGGCCCGCATTCTGCAGATCCGCGAAGCCAAGGCCGGAGAACCGGTGAGCTATGGCGGAACCTGCAGGCTTGCCCGCGCCAGCCGGCTGGCCATCGTCTCGGCCGGCTATGCCGACGGCTATCTGCGTTCGCTGTCCGGCAGCGGCGTGCCGCTCCGCGACACCGGTATTGCCGGCGCTCACGGTTTCATCGCCGGCCACAAGGTGCCGGTCGCCGGCCGCGTCACGATGGACCTGACGATCTTCGACGTGACCGACGTTCCGCCGAACGCCATTTCCGCCGGCGACTATATCGAGCTGTTCGGCGCCAACATGCCGATCGACGACGTCGCACGCGCGGCGGGCACGATCGGCTACGAACTGCTGACCGGTCTCGGCCTGCGCTACGAGCGACGCTATATCGACGCGCTCTGAGCACATGCATGACCGGCTTGCGCATTCCCGCGATTTCTCCTAACTGAGAGATCGATATTCACTTTTTGTTCCGCTGCGGCGCGGACGCGGGAATCTCCAGCATGGCGAAAGCGAAGACCCAATTCATCTGCCAGAACTGCGGCACGGTGCACAACCGCTGGGCCGGCAAGTGCGACGGCTGCGGCGAATGGAACACCATCGTCGAGGAAGACCCGATGGGCGGCATCGGCTCCGGCCCCGGCAAGATGCCGAAGAAGGGCCGGCCGGTCACCCTCACCTCGCTGTCCGGCGAGATCGAGGAAGCGCCGCGCATTCCGACGGGCATGGGCGAACTCGACCGGGCGACCGGCGGCGGCTTCGTGCGCGGCTCGGCCGTCCTGATCGGCGGCGATCCGGGCATCGGCAAATCGACGCTGCTGATGCAGGCGGCCGCAGCCCTGTCGCGCAAGGGCCACCGCGTCATCTATGTCTCGGGCGAAGAGGCCGTGGCGCAGGTGCGGCTTCGCGCCCAACGTCTGCACGCCGCCGAGACCGACGTGCTGCTCGCCGCCGAGACCAATGTCGAGGACATCCTCGCCACGATCTCCGAAGGCAAGCGGCCCGATCTCGTCATCATCGATTCGATCCAGACTCTGTGGAGCGACACGGCCGAATCCGCGCCCGGCACCGTGACCCAGGTGAGAACCGGCGTGCAGGCGATGATCCGCTTTGCCAAACAGACCGGGGCGACCATGGTGCTTGTCGGCCATGTGACCAAGGACGGACAGATTGCCGGCCCGCGGGTGGTCGAGCACATGGTCGACGCCGTGCTCTATTTCGAGGGCGACCGCGGTCACCACTACCGGATTCTCCGCACCGTGAAGAACCGTTTCGGACCGACCGACGAGATCGGCGTGTTCGAAATGTCGGACAAGGGCCTGCGCGAAGTCGCCAACCCGTCGGAACTCTTCCTCGGCGAACGCAATGCCAAGTCGCCCGGCGCCGCGGTCTTTGCCGGCATGGAGGGAACGCGTCCGGTCCTGGTCGAGGTGCAGGCGCTGGTCGCGCCGACGACGCTCGGCACGCCGCGCCGCGCCGTGGTCGGCTGGGACTCCTCCCGGCTCGCCATGATCCTCGCCGTGCTCGAGGCGCATTGTGGTGTTAGGCTCGGACAGCACGACGTCTACTTGAATGTTGCCGGTGGATACCGCATCTCTGAACCGGCGGCGGACATGGCGATCGCCTCTGCCCTTGTTTCGTCACTGGCCGGTCTTGCCCTTCCCGCCGATTGCGTCTATTTCGGCGAAGTCAGCCTGTCCGGCGCCGTCCGCCCGGTTGCGCATACGGCCCAGCGGCTGAAGGAAGCGGAAAAGCTCGGCTTCTCCTCCGCTGTACTGCCCGCAGCCTCGTCAGAGCTTCCCAAGGGAGCGGCGGGGAAGTGGAACGAAGTCGAGAGCCTGCCCGATCTCGTGGCGCGAATTGCCGGTTCCCGGCTGAAGGCGCGTTCGGAAGAGGCCGGCGACTGATCCAATCCGGCCTGGCCGGCTTAAGGCGGCAGCGGTCGCGATGGCAATCAAGCAGGCGTTGGCCGGCAAGTCTTGGAGTTGGTATTTATGCCCATTACGATTTTTGACGGTATTGTCATCGGCGTCGTGCTGTTTTCGGCCGTGCTCGCCATGGTGCGCGGTTTCTCGCGCGAAGTCCTTTCGATCGCCAGCTGGGCCGGCGCGGTTGCCGCCGCCTACTATCTCTATCCGCTGCTGCTTCCCTATGTGAAGAACTACACCAGCGACGACCGCATCGCCCTGGCCGGCTCGGCGGGCGTCATCTTCCTGGTCGCGCTGATCGTTATCTCGTTCATCACCAGCCGCATCGCCGACTTCATCATCGACAGCCGCATCGGCGCGCTCGACCGCACGCTGGGCTTCCTGTTCGGCGCGGCGCGCGGCATCCTGCTGCTGGTCGTCGCCGTCGCCTTCTGGAACTGGCTGATCGACGTCAAGCATCGCCCGGACTGGGTCAACAATGCCAAGTCCAAGCCGTTCCTCGACACGCTGGTGCTGAAACTCGAAGCCGTCCTGCCGGCCGACATCGAGCCGCAGATCCGCGCCCGCATCCTCGGCAAGGAAGAGCCGGCGGCGGACGCCCCGGCCGCCGATGCGCCGGCCGACCAGGCGCCCGCGGAACAGGCACCGGCCGAAGACGCACCGGCCGCCAACAACTGACCAGGCTGCGGCCTTCGGCCGCGCCCTTGAAATCCACAAGCGGACGCCGCCGGATCAGGACAGACCGGCGGCTTCCGTGTTAAAGCCGTCCCGGCACATCTGTCCGATCGAGCAAAGGCCTGCTTCCATGTCTCAGTCAGCTTTTTCCGGTTCCGAATGGAGTCTCGAAGACGACACGCTCCATGAGGAATGCGGGGTGTTCGGCATTCTGGGCCACACCGACGCGGCGACCCTGACCGCGCTCGGCCTGCATGCCCTGCAGCATCGCGGCCAGGAAGCGGCTGGCATCGTCTCCTTCGACGGGCGTCAGTTCCACACCGAAAAGCACATGGGCCTGGTCGGCGACCACTACACCAATCCGGCGACGCTGGCGAAGCTGCCGGGTTCGGCGGCGATCGGCCACACCCGCTATTCGACCACCGGCGAAGTGGCGCTGCGCAACGTGCAGCCGCTGTTCGCCGAGCTGGAAGAAGGCGGCATCGCGATCGCCCACAACGGCAACTTCACCAACGGCCTGACGCTGCGCCGGCAGATCATCGCCACCGGCGCCATCTGTCAGTCGACGTCCGACACCGAAGTCGTGCTGCACCTCATCGCCCGCTCGCGCCATTCCTCCACCGCCGACCGCTTCATCGACGCCATCCGCCAGATGGAAGGCGGCTATTCGATGCTGGCGATGACCCGCACCAAGCTCATCGCCGCGCGCGATCCGATCGGCATCCGCCCGCTCGTCATGGGCGAACTCGACGGCAAGCCGATCTTCTGCTCGGAAACCTGCGCGCTCGACATCATCGGTGCCAAGTTCGTCCGCGACGTGGAGAACGGCGAAGTCATCATCTGCGAGATCCAGCCGGACGGTTCGATCACCATCGACGCCCGCAAGCCGGCCAAGCCGCAGCCGGAGCGGCTCTGCCTGTTCGAATATGTCTATTTCGCCCGGCCCGATTCCGTGGTCGGCGGCCGCAATGTCTACCAGACGCGCAAGGCCATGGGCCAGAACCTTGCAGCCGAGGCCCCGTGCGACGGCGACGTGGTTGTGCCCGTTCCGGACGGTGGCACGCCGGCAGCGCTCGGTTATGCCCAGGCGAGCGGCATTCCGTTCGAATACGGCATCATCCGCAACCACTATGTCGGCCGCACCTTCATCGAGCCGACGCAGCAGATCCGCGCCTTCGGCGTGAAGCTCAAGCATTCCGCCAACCGGGCGATGATCGAGGGCAAGCGCGTCGTGCTCGTCGACGACTCGATCGTTCGCGGCACCACCTCGCTGAAGATCGTGCAGATGATCCGCGATGCCGGCGCCAGCGAAGTGCATATCCGCGTCGCCTCGCCGATGATCTTCCATCCCGACTTCTACGGTATCGACACGCCGGACGCGGAAAAGCTGCTCGCTAACCAGTATTCCGGTGTCGAGGCCATGGCCAAGTATATCGGTGCGGACTCCCTCGCCTTCCTGTCGATCGACGGGCTCTACCGCGCCGTCGGCGGCAAGCCGCGCGACGACGCCGCGCCGCAGTTCACCGACCATTATTTCACCGGCGACTATCCGACCCGCCTTCTCGACAAGGAAGGCGAAAAGATGGGCCGCAAGGTCTCCATGCTGGCCACCAACGGCTGAGCTCCAAGGACAGACAGACATGACAGTTGACTTGAAGGGCCGTATCGCGCTCGTCACCGGCGCCTCGCGCGGCATCGGCTACTACACCGCCCTCGAGCTCGCCAAGGCGGGTGCCCATGTGATCGCCTGCGCCCGCACGGTCGGCGGACTGGAAGAACTGGACGATGCGATCAAGGCCGTCGGCGGCAGCGCCACGCTCGTTCCCTTCGACCTTGCCGACATGAACGCGATCGACGCGCTGGGCGGCTCGATCAACGAGCGCTGGGGCAAACTCGACATCCTCGTCGCCAATGCCGGCATGCTCGGCGTCATCTCGCCGATCGGCCATATCGAGGCCAAGGTGTTCGAGAAGGTGATGACCATCAACGTCACCGCCACCTGGCGCCTGATCCGCTCGGTCGAGCCGCTGCTCGTCAAGTCCGACCAGGGCCGCGCGCTGATCCTGTCTTCGGCCGCCGCCCACAAGTGCCGGCCGTTCTGGGGCGTCTACTCCGCCTCGAAGGCGGCCGTCGAGGCGCTGGCCCGCACCTGGGCCGGTGAAACCCAGCGCCTGCCGCTGCGCATCGTGTCGATCGACCCGGGCGCCACCCGCACCGCCATGCGCGCCCAGGCCGTGCCGGGCGAAGACCCGAGCACCGTGCCGCATCCCTCCGAAGTCGCCGCGAAGATCCTGCCGCTCTGCGGTCCCGATCTCACGGAAACCGGCAAGCTGTTCGTCGTGCGCGAAAACAAGCTGGTCGACTACCGCATGCCGGAGTGACCGGCGGGGTCAATCCGCCGTCGCCTTGCTGAAAAGACCAGAGAGCCCCGTCTCCGAAGGACATAAGGCGTTCAGGTCCACCGGCCCCTGAATGCCGTCGAGCGTGCCGTTGTCGGCGAACTGCCAGATCGACCAGCGGCCGCAGTCCTGCTGCTTCGGCTCACGGGCGATGCTGCGAAGCCAGAGATAGTGCGAAGGGAAACGTTTCTCGTTTCCCCTCAAGTAGCGCTCGTAGATTTCCTGCGTGACGTAGAAGATCGGCTTTTCCGGGAACGCTCCCCGGATGGTGTCCATGAAGCCGTTGAGTTCGTCCGCCAGTTCATCGACCGTCGGCACCTTGCCGCAATTGCCGTGGAACTCGATGTCGACCGCGAGCGGCAGTGCTGCTGGATCGGGCGGGACGGTGGCCAGCACGTTCTCCGCCTGGTCCCTGCCCGGACGGCAGAAGGTGAAGAAGTGATAGGCGCCGCGCACAATGCCCGCCTCGCCCGCACGCCGCCAGTTCTCGGCGAATTTCTTATCCCTGAAATCGCCGCCCTCGGTCGCCTTCATGATGGCGAAGCGCACGTTCGGCAGCGCTGCGAGCCTTGGCCAATCGATGTCCCCCTGGTGGTGGCTGACGTCGATGCCCTGGATCGGGAAATCTTCGAGCGATGGGGGACGGAAGGGTGCCATTTCCGATCTATAGAGAATTAGTGTCGCGCATGCAGCGGCCAATGTCACCGAACCGACGATCGTCGCCTTGGCCGTACCGCGCATAGCCGCCCTCCTCCTGGCTTTTGCCATCACCGACACCGGATCTTAGGGCCAGAGCGCCATGCGGAAAAGACATCCGCCACCGGGCAAAAGCGGCCCGCGTTCAGCCCCGTCTCATGGCCCGCGACGAGCGCCTGGAGGCAGTCGCCTCATTCGCGGCAACGGGTGTCGCCTGTTCCTGTGTGAGCAGTTCACGCAGGGACTGGCCTGGCCGGTGGATGCGCACGGCGTTTCGGCCATCGGCCTTGGCCTGGTAAAGCGCGACGTCTGCCGCCGCGAGCAGCGGATCGAGGCTCGGCGTCACCTCGTCGGTTGCTGCAACCCCGATGCTGACGGCGACGGGAACGAACCGCCCGTCGACCGTCGCATGCAAGCGTTCCACGGCCCGGCGCATGGCCTCGGCGATGTCTGCGGCACGGGCGGTTCCGACATTGGGGATCAGGCAGGCGAACTCCTCGCCGCCGATGCGGGCGAGAAGCCAGTCGGCCTGCATTCGGCCTTCCAGCATGGCGGCGAATTCCGTCAGCACCGTGTCGCCGGCGGCATGGCCGTGCGTGTCGTTGATCTGCTTGAAATGATCGATGTCGAAGAGCAGCAGGGCCGAAGAAGCAGTCTCACGCTTCAGCAGTGCCTCGGCATGCTCGACGAAGGAGCGGCGGTTGCGCAGGTTGGTCAGCGGATCGCGTTCCGCGACCAGGCGGCTCGCACGCTCGTCGCGCTCCAGCGCGAGAATGAGCAGCGTGATGATCGACAGCATGACCAGCAGGGTCTGCAGCAGCGATGCAAATACGAACCAGTCCGCATATTCGCCGGGTGCCTTGTAGGCGGGCTCGAGCAGCAGCGAGCCGGCAAGGACCGAATACCAGACGGCACCGCGGGCGCAATGCACCCCCGCCGCCAGCTTGCGCGACGGCAGCGGCTCGCGGCGCCGGCCGAGCCAGATCTCGCGCCCGCCGAGCACCGAATAGGTGCCCATGATCAGGGCGATCGCCGCCGTGCGGAACATGATCGAGCTGTGGAAGACCGGCGTCAGGTAGAGGGCAAACCAGATCAGCGTGCCGGCAGACGCACTCAGGTAATTGGGGCGTTTGCCATCGAACACGGCGATCGCCTGCCAGAACAGTCCCAGCGCCAGCGCGGCGGCACCCAGCGCCACGCCCGAGGACATCCAGAAGGGCAGGATGGGTCGCATGGCGTGCGTGATGGTCCCGAAAAAACCGATCGCCGCCGCGAAGGTCAGGATGCCGAGCAGTACGCTCTGCCGACGCCGGCGCCACAGGTTTCCGATCAGCAGGGCCGAGATCAATGTCGAACACGCATGGATCACCATGATGGTCGGGAGATGCAGGAGATGGTTCATGCCGAAGAAAGCGTCCGCTGGATGAGACCTTGAAGCCGCGATCCTACAGGATGCCTCCTTGAGAAAACCTTACGGAACGCGGGCAGCCGACGGCAACGTCCGGACGCCGTCCCCCTGCGGCCCTGCCGTTCAGGCAGCCGTCGCACTTGGCGCGCACTGATGCCAAAATTGGTCCGGCAGATCGCGACTTTTCGAAGGGTCTGCCGGCTTCGGCGGCCGTGCGCATCTTTCCTTCGTCCCTGCATCTGGCTAGCGTCGCACGTCAATGTCGAACCGCGAAGAGATCCCGAATGAAAGCCCTCACCTATGCCGCCGTCCTGATGCTTGCCGCAGGCCCCGTGCTTGCCGACGATTACGTGGCGCTCAGCACGACTGCGAGCAGCATTACCGGAGATATCAGCTTCGACGATTTCGAGATCGTGTTCGAGAATGGCGCGAAGATCGAATTCGAAGATCTGATCGCCGATCACTTCACGGTGGACGGCAAGGATGTGCCCGCTTCGGTCTACAGCGTGAAGGCGCCCGGCAATCCGGAACTGCTGAACGGCAACCGTCTTTGCGGCGAAAGCCCCGTCACCTATCTCGCTTCCTGGCTCGACGATGACGTGACCATGGTTGCCGTGTTCGAGACGCCTGATGCGCCGACCAGCAACGACAGCATGTGCGCTCTCTACACCTACATCTATCCCTGATTTTGGCGCGCGGCGACCGGGCGGTCCCCCTTGACCAATCCCGGCCGCCGCGCCATAACACGCCCCATGAAAACGACCATCTGCATTATTTGCGGGACTATTATTCGCTAGCGCAAACGCTGGCCCGGCCGTTTTCGTCTCCTGATCAAGTCCCAGATGACAAACGACCCGGTCCAGCCGGATGATTTGGCTATTGGGAGACTGGAATGGCGACGAGCCTCAAGCTTTACAACACACTGACGCGCGACAAGGTCGATTTCGCCCCGATCGATGCCGACAACGTGCGCATGTATGTCTGCGGCCCGACAGTCTACGACTTCGCCCATATCGGCAATGCGCGTCCGGTGATCGTCTTCGACGTGCTCTACCGGCTGCTGCGCCATGTCTATGGCGAAAGCCACGTCACCTATGTGCGCAACATCACCGACGTCGACGACAAGATCAACGCCCGGGCGCTGCGCGACTTCGGCGCGCAGATCGCCGATAGATCGATGACGCTGAACGAGGCCATCCGCGCCGTCACCGGCAAGACCGAGAGCCAGTTCCATGCCGACGTGGCCGCACTCGGCTGCCTCCAGCCCACCGTCGAGCCACGGGCGACCGACAATATCGGCCAGATGATCGCCATCATCCAGCGGCTTCTGGACCAGGGCCACGCCTATGTGGCTTCCGGCTCCGAGGGCCACGAGGTGCTGTTCGCCACGGCCTCCATGGCCGATTACGGCCAGCTTTCGAAGCGCAAGCTCGAAGACCAGCAGGCCGGCGCCCGCATCGCCGTCGAGGCCCACAAGACCAACCCCGGCGACTTCGTGCTGTGGAAACAGTCGGCCGACACCGAGCCGGGCTGGAGCGCCGACTTCGCCTTCGAGGGCAGAGCGGTGGCGATCCACGGCCGCCCGGGCTGGCACATCGAATGCTCGGCCATGGCGGATCGTTATCTCTGGGAAGAAATCAAGGACCGGCTTTCGCCGCGCGCCAAGGCGAACCCGCACCAGTTCGACATCCATGGCGGCGGGCTCGACCTCATCTTCCCGCACCACGAGAACGAGATCGCCCAGTCCTGCTGCGCCTTTGACACCGACATCATGGCCAATGTCTGGATGCACAACGGCTTCGTCCAGGTCGAGGGCCGCAAGATGTCGAAGTCGGAGGGCAATTTCGTCACCATCAACGAGCTGCTGGAAACCGACAAGTTCGGCGGCCGCAAATGGCCCGGCGAAGTGCTTCGCCTCGCCATGCTGATGACGCATTATCGTCAGCCAATTGACTTTACGGTCGACAAGCTTGTGGAGGCTAGATCCGCTCTGGCGAAGTTCAAGAAATGGGCGTTCGCGGCAGATGAGATCGGCTTCACACCGGACTATGACCGGAATGCGCCGCATCAGGACGTTTACGACGCGCTGATGGATGATCTCAACACACCTTTGGCAATCGCGTCTTTGCACCAGCAAGTCACCGAACTTAGCGACAGGCAAAAGCAAGGCGAGCTTGGGCATGATCAACGCTTGGCTGAGTTCCGCCAAAGTATGAGGCTGCTTGGATTTTCGACAGAAGCCGACATCGTCAGCGACGACCTCGCCGCCGCCGTAGAAGCGCTCGTCGCGATGCGCCTGGAAATGCTGAAGGCGAAGAACTTCACCGAGGCCGACAAGATCCGCGACGATCTTCTGGCCAAGGGCATCCAGCTCAAGGACGGCAAGGACAAGGAAACCGGCGAGCGGGTGACCACCTGGGAGGTCAAGCGGTAGGATGTCTGTTTTGGCACGGCCCCTTAAAGGAGACCGATCATGACCGATCCCATCTACACCGGCGGTTGCCAGTGCGGCGCGGTCCGGTTCTGGGTCCAGGGCGTCCTCAAGGACTCGTCGATCTGCCATTGCCGCATGTGCCAGAAGGCGTTCGGCGCCTATTATGCGCCGCTCGTGTCCACCCGCGGAGCCAAGCTCGAATGGACGCGTGGGCAGCCGAAGAAATTCCGCTCGTCGAATTTCGCTCTTCGCGGCTTCTGCGATCATTGCGGCACGCCCCTGACCTATGAGGCGCCGGACGGCGTGGCGATCGCCGCCGGTGCCTTCGACGATCCGTCGCTGCTGCCGCCCACCGTGCAGTTCGGCACCGAGGGCAAGATCGGCTTCGTCGACCACCTGCACGAACTGCCCGGCCACCGCACGGAAGAGGATGCCGAAGAGGCGCCCTTCGTGCTGGAGGTCGTCTCCTACCAGCATCCCGACCACGACACCGGCGGCGACTGGCCGAAGGAGAGCAAGGAATGAGCGAAAAGAACCCCAATACGCAGATGCCGAAATGGCTGCTCTACGGCCTGATCGGCAAGGGCATCCTGGTCGTGCTCATCACCGTCGGCGTCGTCGCCTACGTGGCCCTTCGCTAGGAGAAGATCGAATGGACGGAGTTTTCACCGGCGGATGCCAGTGCGGGGCGGTCAGGTTTAGGGCGGAAAAGCTCGGGCGGCCGTCGATCTGCCATTGCCGCATGTGCCAGAAGGCCTTCGGCTCGTTCTTCGGCGTGCTGGTGACGGCAGACCATGCGCATCTGACCTGGACGCGCGGCCAGCCCTCGCTGTTCCGCTCCTCGGCCAAGGTCAAGCGCGGCTTCTGCAACAAGTGTGGCACGCCCCTCACCTACCATGTCGGCGAACATATCGAGCTGGCGATCGGCGCCTTCGACCATCCCGAAACTCTCGAGCCGCAGGTGCAGGTCAACCACGACAAGCGGCTGCCGTGGATCGACCACCTGTTCGAGAAGCCGGCGGCGACTTCGCCGGAGATGGAAGCCTTCTTCGCCTCCGTGGTGTCGAACCAGCATCCCGACCACGACACGGCCGTCTGGCCGCCCGAGGAGGAGTGAGCCTTGAGCGGATCCGAGAGCCATAGCGGCGGGTGCCAGTGCGGTGCGGTGCGCTACCGTATCGCCGGCAAGCTCGGCTATCCGCATCTCTGCCACTGCCGCATGTGCCAGAAGGCCGGTGGCAATTTCTTCATGGCGTTCGCCGGAACCCGCGAGGAGAATTTCGAGATCACCCGCGGCGAGGCGCGCTGGTTTTCCTCCTCCGATCCCTGCCGCCGCGGCTTCTGCGAGAAATGCGGCACGCCGCTTTTCTTCAAGACCGCCGGTTCGCCCTACCTCGGCGTGACGATCGGCAGCCTCGACGACCCGGAGGCGACCGTGCCCGTTTCCCAGGACGGAGTGGAGGCACGGATCTCCTATTTCGACAAGCTCTTCTCGCTGCCGCAGAAAGCGACGGACCGTTCGGACCTGCCGGACGGCAATGCCCGGATCGCGCAGAGCAACCACCAGCATCCCGACCATGATACGGCGGTCTGGCCGCCGCAGAAGGATTGATCATGACCAATGAACTGCGCGGGTTCTACCCGGAGATCGAACCGTTCGAGACCGGCTTTCTCGATGTCGGCGACGGCCACACGATCTATTGGGAACGCGTCGGCACCAAAGGCGCCAAGCCCGCGGTCTTCCTGCATGGCGGCCCGGGCGGCGGAACGAGCCCGCTGCAGCGCCGCCTGTTCGATCCGAAGCTCTACGACGTCCTGCTGTTCGACCAGCGCGGCTGCGGCAAGTCGACCCCGCATGCCGGCCTGGAGGCCAACACCACCTGGCACCTCGTTGCCGACACCGAACGGCTGCGCGAAATGATGGGCGTCGACAAATGGCTGGTCTTCGGCGGTTCCTGGGGCTCGACGCTGGCGCTCGCCTATGCGGAGACGCATCCGGAGCACGTGTCGGAACTGGTCCTGCGCGGCATCTACACACTGACCAGGGCCGAACTCGACTGGTACTACCAGTTCGGGGTGTCGGAGATGTTCCCAGACAAATGGGAGCGCTTCCAGGCGCCGATCCCCGAGGACGAGCGCCACGACATGATGGGCGCCTACCGCCGCTACCTGACCGGCACGGACAGGAAGAAGCAGCTCGAATGCGCGATCGCCTGGAGCACCTGGGAGGGCGGCACCATCACGCTTCTGCCGAACCCGGACTATGAGGCGCATTTCGGCGAGGACGACTATGCGATCGCCTTCGCCCGGATCGAAAACCACTTCTTCGTCCATGGCGGATGGATGGACGAAGGCCAGCTGCTGCGCGATGCCCATAAGCTCAAGGACATCCCGGGCGTCATCGTGCACGGCCGCTACGACATGCCCTGCCCCGCGAAGTACGCGTGGCAGCTGCACAAGGCCTGGCCGAAGGCCGATTTCCACTTGGTCGAGGGCGCCGGCCACGCCTATCTGGAGCCGGGCATCCTCGACCAGCTGATCCGCGCGACGGACCGGTTCGCCGGCAAGGAATAAGACTTGCCCCTCACCCTGACCCTCTCCCCGCAAGCGGGGAGAGGGGACGGAAACGTCGGCGGCACGGCCCTTCTCCCCGCCTGCGGGGAGAAGGTGGCGGCAGCCGGATGAGGGGGCAACGTAGACAAAGACAAGATATATGCCTTGGGAGGCACACACATGACACGCGAAAAGATCTACCTCTTCGACACGACCCTGCGCGACGGGCAGCAGACGCCGGGCATTGATTTCTCGGTCGAGGACAAGATTGCCATCGCCGCCATGCTGGACGAGTTCGGCCTCGACTATGTCGAGGGCGGCTATCCGGGCGCCAACCCGACGGACACGGCCTTCTTTTCCAAGAAACGCACGCAAAAGGCCGCCTTCGTCGCCTTCGGCATGACCAAGCGTGCCGGCGTTTCCGCCTCCAACGACCCGGGCCTGACGCAACTGCTGCAGGCAGAGAGCGATGCGGTCTGCCTGGTCGCCAAAACCTGGGACTATCATGTCGAAGTGGCGCTCGGCTGTACGAACGACGAGAATCTCGACAGCATCCGCGAGAGCGTCGAAGCGGTTGCCGCTGCCGGCAAGCAGCCGATGGTCGACTGCGAGCATTTCTTCGACGGCTACAAGGCCAATCCCGCTTACGCGCTGGCCTGCGCCAAGGCGGCCTACGAGGCCGGGGCGCGCTGGGTGGTGCTGTGCGACACCAATGGCGGAACCCAGCCGCCGGAGATCCGCGACATTGTCCACGCGGTGATCGCGGCCGGCGTTCCCGGCGCCTCGCTCGGCATCCATGCCCACAACGACACGGGCCAGGCGGTCGCCAACTCGCTCGCCGCCGTCGAGGCTGGCGTGCGCCAGATCCAGGGCACGCTGAACGGCATCGGCGAGCGTTGCGGCAATGCCAATCTGGTGACGATCATCCCGACGCTCTGTCTGAAAGACACCTATGCGTCGCGCTTCGAAACGGCGATCGACACCGACAAGCTGGTCGAGCTCACCCGGCTCTCGCATGCCTTCGACGAGCTGCTCAACCGCTCGCCCGATCATCAGGCACCCTATGTCGGAGCGTCCGCCTTCGCCACCAAGGCCGGCATTCATGCCTCGGCGCTGCTGAAGGACCCGCGCACCTACGAGCATGTCGTCCCCGAAAGCGTCGGCAATTTCCGCAAGGTCATGGTCTCCGACCAGGGCGGCAAGGCCAATTTCATCAATGCGCTGAAGCGCCGCGGCATCGAGGTCGACAAGCAGGACCCGCGGCTCGACAAGCTGATCTCGATCGTCAAGGAGCGCGAGTCGTCGGGATATGCCTATGAGGGCGCGGATGCGAGCTTCGAGCTTCTCGCCCGCCGCACGCTCGGCACCGTGCCGGACTTCTTCGCCGTCGAAAGCTTCCGCGTCATGGTCGAGCGCCGCTTCGACAGCCATGGCCGGCTGAAGACGGTGTCCGAGGCCGTGGTGAAGATGGTGATCGACGGCAAGGCCGTCATGTCGGTCGCCGAAGGCGACGGCCCGGTCAACGCGCTTGACCTGGCGCTGCGCAAGGACATCGGCAAGTTCCAGGCCGAGATCGCCGATCTCGAACTCGCGGACTACAAGGTGCGTATCCTCAACGGCGGCACGGAAGCCATCACCCGCGTGCTGATCGAATCCACCGACGATACCGGCGTGCGCTGGTGGACCGTCGGCGTATCGGAAAACATCATCGACGCGTCGTTCCAGGCGCTGACGGACTCGATCATCTACAAGCTGATGAAGAATCGGGAGCTCGCCGGCAAGATCGCCGCCGAGTAACGGCGGCGATCGACATGCGACGTCTTACACCGCCGGCGGGCTGAGGCGGGCGAAGCCTTCCTGGCGATAATAGGGGAAGTGCGGATAGGCGGCGTCCGTCACGCTCGCCGCGTCGAGGGCGGCGATCTGTTCGGCCGTCAGGGTCCAGCCGATCGCGCCGAGGTTCTGGCGCAACTGCTCCTCATTGCGGGCGCCGATGATGACCGAGGAGACGGTCGGGCGCGACAGCAGCCAGTTGAGCGCCACCTGCGGCACAGTCTTGCCGGTCTCCTCGGCAATGACGTCCAGTGCATCGACCACACGGTAGAGTCGTTCCTCGTCGACCGGCGGGCCGAAGGCTGCCGTCTCGTGCAGGCGGCTCTCCTTGGGCAACGGGCTGCCGCGGCGGATCTTGCCGGTGAGACGGCCCCAGCCGAGCGGGCTCCAGACCATCGCGCCGATGCCCTGGTCGAGGCCGAGCGGCATCAGGTCCCATTCGTAGTCGCGGCCGACCAGCGAATAGTAGACCTGATTGGCCACGTAGCGCGGCCAGCCATGCTTTTCGGCGGCGGCCAGCGACTTCATGATCTGCCAGCCGGCGAAATTGGAAACGCCGACATAGCGAAGCTTGCCCGATGCGACGAGCCGGTCGAGCGTCGACAATACCTCCTCGACCGGCGTCGAGGCGTCGAAGGCATGAAGCTGCAGGAGGTCGATATAGTCGGTGCCGAGGCGACGCAGGGCGGCGTCGACGCTGGTCACGAGGCGCGC
>CALRRQ020000049.1:0-31374 GCA_943370615.1 Rhizobium sp. Q54 | reverse complement strand
CCCCCCCGCGACCGCCAGACGCAAAATTGTTCCCTTCAAAGGCAAAAATTTACCCGGCACGATGACGGGAACGAATAACGGCGACATGCATTTTCCTCTCGAACCGACGTGATCGGCTCCGCATCGTCCAGTACGGGCAAAGCGGATCGCGTTTTCCGCAAGACCATCTCGAGGAAAGGTAGGTCCACCATGAAGAAGACCCTCAATGCTTTCGCCGCCGCCGTACTGCTCGGCTCGACCGCAATCGCACCGTTCGCCTATGCACAGGACGCCACCGCTCCTGCCGCCGGCACCGAGGCTCCCGCCGCTGGTACCGAAGCTCCGGCCGTTGCTCCGATGACCGACACCGCTCCGAACGCCGCAGCGACGACCACGACCGATCCGGCTGCTGCCAGCTCGACCATGGCCGCTTCGAGCGACACGTACCTGACCGAGCAGAGCGCGACCCAGATCAGTGCCAACAACTTCATCGGTCAGTCGGTTTACACCGGCGATGACTCGATCGGCGAGATCAACGACCTGATCATCGAAGAAAAGGGCGACGTAGTCGCTGCCGTGATCGGCGTCGGCGGCTTCCTCGGCATCGGCGAAAAGGACGTCGCGGTTCCGATGAGCAAGATCACCGTCACCCGTGATGCCGACGACGCCAACGAGCTTCGTCTGACCACGATGGAAACGGCTGAATCGCTGAAGGCCGCTCCGGAATTCAAGAAGCTGGATGCCCAGGCCGACGCCAGTTCCACGATGACGCCGACCGACAACACCACCACCTCGTCGACGGTTACCAAGTAACCTGGAACGTGGCACGTGTTGCCAAGATTGGGGGCGATGCTTCGGCATCGCCCTTTCTTCGTGTCCGCTTATAACAAACCGACCTGAAACGTTTCAGGCGCTAGCTCGTTCGACCAGCGCGAATTCGTGATGATGTTCGTCAAGGTAGCGCAGGGTCGCGGCCGCATCGGCAGGCTTGCCGAAATAATAGCCCTGCCCCATGCCGCAGCCGAGCCGGCGCAGCTTTTCCGCCTCGGACGCCGTCTCGATGCCCTCGGCGACCACTTCGAGATCGAGCCCCTCGCACATGGTGACGATCGCCTTGATGATGTGTTCCGAGGTGCGGTCGGTGGTGATGGCGGAGACGAAAGCGCGGTCGATCTTCACCTTGTCGAAGGTGAAGTCGCGCAGGCGCCCGAGACTGGACTGGCCCGTGCCGAAGTCGTCGAGCGAAATACGGATGCCGGCCTCGCGCAGCTCGCCGATGATCCGGCGTGCCGTATCGGCCGAGGTCATCACCGCGGTCTCGGTGATCTCGAGTTCGAGCCGGCGCGGGTCGAAGCCGACCGCCGACAGGATCGACAGCGTGTTGAAGGTGGTGCGCGGGTCCATCAGCTGGGCCGAGGACAGGTTGAAGGACAGGAAGAGTTCGTGCGGCCAGGCAAGCGTCGCTTCCGCCGCCTTGCGCAGCAGGGTTTCGGACAGCATGTCGATGAAGCCGCGTTCCTCGGCCAGCGGCACGAAGATGGCCGGCGAGACGAAGCCGAGATCGGGATCGTTCCAGCGGGCAAGCGCCTCGAAGCCGACGACGCGGTTGTCGGCGAGCGAGACGATCGGCTGGAAGTGCACGTCGACATTGTCGGTGATGATGGCGTGGCGCAGCGCCTGTTCGAGCTGCGTGGCGCGCTTCATCTCCTGCGCGATCTCACGCGAGTAGACGGTGATCTGGCCGCGGCCGCGACGCTTCGAACGATAGAGTGCGGTCTCGGCACTCTTCATCAGTTCCTCGAAATCGGCACCGGCAAAGGGATAGACGGCAAAGCCGAGGGAGGCGGAGAGCCGCACATTGCGGTCGCCGAGGTCATAGGGCGCCGACAGCACGTCCTTGATCATCTGGCCGGTGCGCTCGGCGCCGAGCCGTTCGAAGACGAGCGGCAGGATGATGGCGAATTCGTCGCCGTCGTGGCGCGTGACGGTGGCGCCGTCGGGCACGCAGGCCTTCAGCCGGTGCGCGACCTGGCACAGGATTTCGTCACCGGCGACCGAGCCGAAGAGGTCGTTGATCGGCTTGAAGCCATCGAGGTTGACGATGCCGACGGTGAAGGGTGCAGGATCCGCGGCCCGCTCGCTCGCCAGGAGCCGGACCTTGTCGCGCAGCCGATACCGGTTGCCGAGACCGGTCAACTGGTCGGTATAGGCCATCGCCTGAAGCTCGTTCTGGCTTACCTGGGGCAATGTGGTTCCGGCAGAGCCCATCGGCGCATCCTGGATAGAATCCTCTCACAGATCTACAGGATGAGTTCCAAACATTAAAAAATAATAGAAATTTCTGGACCTTGGCCTATGGATTGTAACCCACTATTTAGGGGGTTGACAGAATTCTCAGCCGGCCGAAACACCCTTGAGCTGCGGCGCGACGCGCTCCAGCACGGCCTCGACGGCATCGGGGCTCAGCGGTTTCAGGATCACGTCGTTCATGCCCGCGGCGAAGCACTCGTCCCGATCGCGCTCAAAAGCCTGGACCAGCACGCCGATCACCGGCGTCGTGCGGCCCGTGCCGCGCTCATCCTCGCGGATGCGGCGGCAGGCCTCAAAACCGTTGAGAAGCGGGAGCGTGACGTCCATCAGCACGATGTCGGGTCTAAGCTCCCGGCAGAGCCGAACGACCGCCTCGCCGTCTGCCGCGATGCGGTAGTCGTACCCCAGTCCCTCAAGGATCTGCGAGAAGACGATCTGGTTGATGTCGTTGTCCTCGGCGACCAGCACCAGGGGTGCCGGGGCGTGGGGGTGCCTGCTTCCATGCTCGACTTCGCCGGTGTTGATCTCCCAGTCGTCCGCCATGGCCGGAGGCTCGAGGCCGGCGAGCTTTTCCATGATCATGAAGGCAAGCTCGGTATCGAGCTGGAAACCGTCGAGCGTGATCGTGCCGATGTCGTACTCGTCGGCGACTTCCAGGCATTTGACGTCCATCTCGGTGTCAACCACGATCAGGTCGATCACGACGCCGACCGAGCGGGCGACGCTGAGGAAGGCTTCCTGCTCGACCGCATCGCGCACGCAGCAGCAGTCGAAGCCGAGCTTCTGCAACGTCCTCAGGCTCTTGGTCTCGAAATCGGTGTCGGTGGTGACGAGCAGCGCCTTGCGACCGAGATGAATCGCGCGGATTTCGGCCGGGGCCGGATCCTTTTCCCGCAGCAGCGGCGTGTAGGCCGTGGCGGCTATGGTAGCGGCAACTGTGCCTTCGGATGCCGCGCCCACCGCATCGGCGAAACTGGTGACGATGAAATAGCGGCCCGGCTTGCCGACCCGCTGGCTTCGCAGGATGACCCTGCGGAAACCGGAGGGCGCGGCCGGAAGATCGACGGCCAAGGCCGAGGCGGTGCCCGTCTCCAGCACGTGGCGGGTGACGCCCGTCAGCTTGCCGGCGATCTCGTCGGGGAAGGCGCCGGCCAGCGCGCCGCCGAGCACGCTCTCGGGCGGAATGTCCATGAAACTGCAGAAGGCCTTGTTGACCGCGACCATGCCGAGATTGCGGTCCTGGACGAAGACCGGCTGCGGCAGATTGTCGAGGATCTCCTCGGTCAGCTGCACGCGTTCCATGTCGGCGCGCCACTGCTCTTCGCGCTTCTTCTGGTCGGTGATGTCGGTGATCACGCAGATGCCGTGACCGGAGGGTAGCCGGCGCTTGGTGAGCCGGGTCCAGCGATTCTGTCCGTCGCACTGCTGCACTTCGGAGCGTTCGCGCCAATGGGCGGAGATGTGCTCGGCGATCCATTCTTCCCGGCTTTGGGCCGTGTCGCCGTTGCCGCCGGCGGCGACCCCGCGCCAACCGGTGTCGTAGAGCGCGCCGAGATAGTCGCGCAGCCGCGTGCCGGGCGTCAGGAACTGCGGCGGAACCGGGATATAGTTCCGGATGAGACGGCTGGCGTAGATCAACTCGTCGTTGCGGTCATAGACGAAGAATGCCACGGAGAGGACTTCCGAGACGGCGTCGAGCATGGTCGTCTGCATTGTTGCATCCGATACCTCGCTGACCATCCGCCATTCCTCTTCGGCCTGTCCACCAGGGACTGGTGCAAACTCATTCGCGCTGGCGTCTTGAAACACTGGGCATTGGGCGACCAGCCGAAATTCACTCGCATTTCTCAACGCAACCGACATGCCGAAGGAAAAACCTTGATTCGGCGAAAGGGGCGGAATGAAAGACGCTTCGACACCGTCTTTCCCCCTGCTGGCAGGCCAGCTTTGCCGGGAAAACATTTCAAGTCTGCGTTGAAACTATCGGGCTAAGCTTAAGGCGAGCTTAATACCCAGTGCAAGTTGTACCGCTTTCGCCCAACCGGCGCAGTTCCCGCTTCCCTCGGAGCGACGAATCCACGAAAATGAAAAGATGATCATCAAGCAGCTCTCCGAAACGCTCGTCAACCAGATCGCCGCCGGCGAGGTCATCGAACGACCGGCCAGCGCCGCCAAGGAACTGATCGAGAACGCCATCGACGCGGGCGCCACGCGCATCGAGATCGCCACGGCCGGCGGCGGCAAGAGCCTGCTTCGGGTCGCCGACAACGGCTCCGGCATGGAGGCGGACGACCTCGAATTCGCCATCCGCCGCCACTGTACCTCGAAGATCAGCGACACGCTGTTCGACATCCGCACGCTCGGCTTTCGCGGCGAGGCCCTGCCGTCGATCGGCTCGGTCGCAAGGCTCAGCATCGCCAGCCGAAAGGCGGGCAGCTCGGCAGGCGCCGAGATCGTCGTCGCCGGCGGCAAGGTCTCGCCCGTGAGGCCGGCCGCGGCCAATCCGGGAACGACGGTCGAGGTGCGCGACCTGTTCTTCGCCACCCCGGCCCGGCTGAAGTTCCTCAAGACCGAAAAGGCGGAAGCAGCCGCGATCACCGAGGTGGTGAAACGCATGGCGATCGCCTTCCCGGCGATCCGCTTCGTCCTGTCGGGCAGCGACCGCTCGACGCTCGAACTGCCGGCGACCGGCGACGACCATCTGGCGCGCATCGCCCAGGTGCTCGGCACCGATTTCCGCGACAATGCCATTGCGCTGGATGCCGAGCGCGAGGATGTGCATCTCGGCGGCTTTGCCGGCCTGCCGACCTTCCACCGCGGCAATTCCGCCCATCAATATGCCTTCGTCAATGGCCGCCCGGTGCAGGACAAGCAGATCCTCTCGGCGATCCGCGGTGCCTATGCCGAGACCATGCCGCAGGGCCGCTATCCGGTCGCGGTGCTGTCGCTGACGCTCGATCCGGCGCTGGTCGACGTCAATGTGCATCCGGCGAAGTCGGACGTGCGTTTCCGCGACCCGGGCCTGGTACGCGGGCTGATCGTCGGCGCCATTCGCGAGGCGCTGAAGCGCGAGGGCGATCGCGCCTCGACCACCGGGGCCGGCGGCATGCTGCGTGCCTTCCGGCCCGGCTTTCGCCCGACCGCCTCTCCGACGCCCGGCGGCAGCTGGAGCTTCCAGTCCTCGCCCTACCGGCCGTTCGAAAGCCCCGCCGCACCCGCCGCGCCGGCCAGGGGATTCGGCGAGGCGGCGCAGGCGGCCTTCGGCGAGACCGAGATGCCGACAGCGCGCGCGGAAAGCTTCGCACCGCGCGAGACCGTGGTGCAGGAACCGGCCTCTTTTCCGCTCGGGGCCGCCCGCGCGCAGGTGCACGCCAACTACATCGTCTCCCAGACCAGGGACGGGCTCGTCATCGTCGACCAGCATGCCGCCCATGAGCGGCTGGTGTTCGAGCAGATGCGCAAGGCGCTTTCCGGCCGGCGGCTGCCGTCGCAAGGCCTGCTGATCCCGGAGATCGTCGACATGCCGGAGGAGGATTGCGACCGCCTGATGGTGCATGCGGAGGCGCTGGAGCAGCTGGGGCTCGCCATCGAACGGTTCGGACCGGGCGCCATCGCGGTGCGCGAGACGCCGGCCATGCTGGGCGAGATGGACGTGCCGGGTCTGGTGCGCGAACTCGCCGACGAGATCGCCGAATGGGATACGGCGCAGGGGCTCTCGGCGAAGCTGGAGCATGTCGCCGCCACCATGGCCTGCCACGGATCGGTGCGCTCGGGGCGTCAGCTCAGGGTCGAGGAAATGAATGCGCTGCTGCGCCAGATGGAGGAGACACCCGGCTCCGGCCAGTGCAATCACGGCCGCCCCACCTATGTCGAGCTGAAGCTCTCCGACATCGAACGCCTGTTCGGCCGAAGCTGACACCCACGGAAAAGGCTGGAAATCGCGACGATGGCGCGTTATGGCAGTTTTGTTACTCGCAGGAGACCGAGCCGCATGAACCGTTTCGAAGGTGGAAGCCGGGAAGCCAAGATCCGTTACCTCGACGCGGACTTCCAGATTCTGTCGCCTGGTTCCTATGTGACCTGCGCAATCACCGGCCAGCCGATCATGATCGACGAGCTGAAATACTGGAGCGTGGCGCGGCAGGAGCCCTATGTCGACGCCACGGCCTCGCTGGAAGCCGAAAAGCGGGCTGGCGCGCTTCCCAACCAGAAGCGCTAATCCACAAGGCTGCCCTCAGGGCGCGGACTTCTTCAGCCGCCGCGCCCGGCAGACCTCCACCGCCCGGTCGATGACGAGATCGGGAGCACGGGGATCATCGAACGCCATCTCCACATCGACGACGCTCACCCGCTGCAGCAGTTCCTGCGAACGGCCATGGCCGCCGATCAGCCGCACCATGTCCTTGGCGGTGGTCGCAAGGACGAGAGCGCCGGCGTCGGCATGGGCAATCAGGTCATCGATCTCGTCGTCGCTCAGGTGATGGTGATCGGGGAAATCGCGCGTCTCGACGACCTCCGCGCCGATCGACTCCAGCGTGCGGTAGAATTTTCCCGGATCGGCGATGCCGGCAAAGCCCAGCACGCGCCTCCCGGTCAGCCCTGAATCGCCGCGCGGCCTCAGCTTGGCCACCAGGACCTGCTTGCCGGCCCGGGCCGCCTGCCGCACCAGCCGGTCGGCGGCATTGCCGTCACCGACCTTGAGGATTGCATCGAGATGCCGCATCTGCACGGCGATCGGCGCACGTACCGGTCCGCCGGGAACGATGTGGCCATTGCCGATGCCGCGATAGGTGTCGATGACGACGAGGGCGAAATCGACGGTGAGCCGCGCGCTCTGGAAGCCGTCATCCATGATGATGAGGTCGGCGCCCTCCTTGACCAGGCGCTCGGCCCCGGCGACCCGGCGGCGCGAGATCACCGTCAGCGCCTCGCGGGCGAGCAGCAGCGGCTCGTCGCCGACATCGACGGAACGGTGATGGGCGGGGTCGACGACGGTGGTGACATCCAGCGAACCGCCATAACCGCGGCTGAGGAAGCCGGGCTTGAAACCCTTGGCCTTGGCGGCACGGGCGATCATCAGGGCGGTGGGGGTCTTGCCGGCGCCGCCGACGGTGAAATTGCCGACGCAGATGACCGGGACGGGCGGAGCATGGCGCCGTTTGCGGCCCATGCGGTAACCGGCGACCTTGCCGTAGAGGAAGGACAGGGGCGCGAGGCTCCAGGCGCGCCAGTCGGCCTTCATCCACCAGAACGGCGGCGCTTCGGATACCATCGAGCAGTCTTCCCTTGTTCCCGCGGGTCCTGCCCCGCAACCTCGCGTGCCGGACAGCAGAGCCCAAGATCCGGGCTTTCGTCAAGTCGGCTGTCCCGTTTCGGGACGGGACCGCTCAGCCGAGCACAGCTTCGAGCTCGGTGATGTCGTTGAGAATGACGTCGCAGGCTTCTTCGAGCGACTGGCGCGATCCGGTGCCAGACAGGACCGCGACCTTGAGGCCGGCGCCGGCATTGCGGCCCATGTGCAGATCGTGATTGCTGTCGCCGACGACCGCCACCTGATGCGGCGCGAGCCCGGTCTCGGCGCAAAAACCCAGAACCATGCCCGGACCGGGCTTGGTGCCGTGGCCGCTGTCATAGCCGGCGACGAAGTCGACATAGTCGTCGATGCCGAAGCGCCGCACGGTCACGCGGATCGATCGCTCGTTGTCGCTCGAGGCGATCCCCAGTCTCAGGCCACGCTCACGCAAGCGCGCGAAGAGCGGCTGGAGTTCGGTGACCGGCACCGACATTTCGGCTGCACCGGCAAAGAGATCGTCGATCAGCGGCACCAGCGTGTCCACATCGAAGGGGGCACCGGCAGCGACCAGCCCTTCGGCGATCTCGCGGGTGTTCCCGGCGGCAAACAGGCTGTCCGGCACGATGTGGCCCGTGACCGGGTCCATGCCGCAGGCGGCGAGCAGCCGGTCGGCGAGGTCCGCATCGCCACCCGCGGCGACCAGCGACACCTGACGGTTGACCGGCTCCCAGCTCGCGTCGAAGTCGAGCAGCGTGCCGTCCTTGTCGAACAGAATGCCGGCAATCTGCGATGGCACAGACATGAACCACTCCCCCTGGATACGATTTTCAGCCGCGGCGCGCGGCGCGCGGTTCGAGCTTGGCCTTGACGGTCAGCGGATTGATGTAGGGCTCCAGGCCCTTGACCGTCGCCATCAGCGCACCGCGCATCTCCTGCATGCTCTCCATGCCGGCATCGATCATCTTGTGGCGGGCGAGGTCGTTGGACATCAGGAAATGCACGGCCTTGGCCAGCATTTCGGCATCGCGCACGATGCGGGCGCTGCCGCTGCGCACCAGCCGCTGGTAGCTTTCGCGGAAATTCCCGACCTTGGGGCCGGCAAGCACCGCGCAGCCGAGCATGGCCGGCTCCAGCGGGTTCTGCCCGCCCTCGCCGGTCAGCGACCGGCCGACGAAGGCGATCTCGGTCAGGCGGAGATAGAGGCCCATTTCGCCGATCGTATCGCCGAGCAGCACGTCGACATCCGGCGTGATCACATCGTCGCGGGTGCGCCGCGCGACCTTCATGCCCTTTTCCATCATCATCGCCTCGATCTCGTCGGCGCGTTCGGGATGGCGCGGCACGACGATCGACAGCAGACCGGTATGCGCCTTGAGCGCCCGGTGCACCATCGTGGCGATCTTCTCTTCGCCATCGAAGGTCGAGATGGCCGCCCAGGTCTTGCGATCGCCGATCTGCTGGCGGTAGCGCTCCAGGACCGCGTCGTCGCAAGGCGGCGCGTCGCTGTCGACCTTGATGTTGCCGGAAACGTTGACCGGCCAGGCGCCGAGATCGCGGAACCGCTCCGCATCGAGATCGGACTGGGCAATCACCAGCGCCAGACGCGAGAACAGCGCCTCGGCGATGGACGAATGGCGCCGCCAGCGGGCAAAGGAGCGATCGGAAATGCGGGCATTGACCAGGATCTGCGGAATGTGTCGCTTGTGGAGCTCCATCAGTGTGGTCGGCCAGATCTCGGATTCCACCGAGATCGCGACATCCGGCTGCCAGTAGCTGAGGAAGCGGCGCACCGCCGGCTTCACGTCGAGCGGCACGTACTGGTGGAGGATCTCGCCGTCGAGCCGGAAGCGGGCGAGTTCGGCCGAGGTCACGGTGCCGGTGGTCAGAAGCACATTGATGTCGCGGCGGCGCAGTTCCCGCATCAAGGGCACGATGGCGAGCGTTTCGCCGACGCTGGCGGCATGCATCCACACCAGCGGACCGGCGGGCCGGTCGATCGCCGGGTAGCCGAAGCGTTCCAGGCGGCGGGTGCGGTCTTCCTTACCCTTGGCGGCGCGCAAGGCCAGGAGCGGCCCCGTCAGCGGATAGGCAGCAATGCCCGCCCAGCCGTAGGAGGCAATGACCAACGATGCCAGACCGTCGCTCAGCGCCATTGTTCGGAACCGTTTCTGTTCACCATGAACGCCATTTCGCCCTTTCCGGGGGTGGCTACGCAAAAACTTCTGATGCTTCAAAACTACGTTTTAAAAGTGACATGCGGCAACGGCCCGGGAGATCATCCACAGGCCGCTACCGAAAAAAGTCCTCAGCTCTCGATCGTCTTGCCGCCCGGGGTGAGCAGGCGATGCATGTGCACGATGAAATAGCGCATATGGGCGTTGTCGACGGTCTGCTGGGCCTTGGCCTTCCAGGCCGCGAGCGCGCTCGCGTAGTCGGGGAACATGCCGACGATGTCGAGGGCGTTCAGGTCGCGGAATTGAACGTCTTCCAGGCTCGACAATTCGCCGCCGAAGACGAGATGAAGAAGCTGCTTGTTTTCGCTGGATTCCGTCATTCTCGGTTTCTTTCCATTCGGATTTTCTCCCTCCCTCCTCTGCTCGATTTCGCAGAAAAGGTCAACCGCGCGGCAGGAGCAGGAGATGTTTCAAAAGGTCCGGCAGTTCCGCGTCGATCGCGGCGCAAAGCTCGCCATGGCTGACGTCGGCGCGATTGTAGCACAGGAGTTCGCCATCGAGATCGACGAGCCGCCCGCCGGCGCGCTCGAGGATCAGGTCGGCGGCGGCGAGATCCCAGTCATGCGAGTTGCGCTTGACCAGGGTTGCGTCGATCCGGCCTTCGGCGACCATGGCCAGGCGATAGGCGAGCGAGGGGATATGCTCGACCCGCTCGATGCGGGAGCGGATCTCGGCGTCGAAGGCCGAGACGATGTCCTGTGGCGTGGCGACGCGCAGGCGTTCGTCCGGCCGATGCGCGGCAACCGTGATCGGCTGGCCGTTCTTCAGCGCAGGCCCGCCGAGGCAGGCGGCGAATTCCTCGTCGAGCGCGGGCGCGACCAGCACGCCGGCGACCGGCCGGCCGCGATGCACGACCGCGACGCTGACGCACCAGGTCTTGCGGCCGTTGATGAAGGCGCGCGTGCCGTCGATCGGATCGACGACGAAGAGCGTGTCGCAGGCGAGCCGCGACGGATCGTCATCGGTTTCCTCCGACAGCCAGCCATAACGCGGCCGGGCCTTGCGCAGCTGTTCCTCGAGACAGCGGTTGGCGGCATAGTCCGCGGCGCTGACCGGCGAATGGCCCTCGTTCTTCCACCAGACTTCCGGCGACTGGCCGAAATAGCTCAGCGCCACCGCACCCGCTTCGCGCGCGGCCGTGGCGATCAGCGTCATGTCCGCCTGCCAGTCGAAGGTCTTGCCCGTCATATCCACCTCTTTCGGCCCGCCGCTTCCGTCATTCGCCATTCAGCGTCCGGCCAGGGTCATGCCCTCAACGGCGATCGTCGGGGCGGCGACGCCAAACTTGCGGTCGATGTCGCTGGCCGGGGTGACGCGCATGAACATGTCCTTGAGGTTCGAGGCGATCGTCACCTCGGAGACCGGGTAGGTGAGTTCGCCGTTCTCGATCCAGAAACCGGTGGCGCCGCGGCTGTATTCGCCGGTGATCATGTCGACGCCCTGGCCGATCAGTTCGGTCACGTAGAAGCCGTTGCCGACCTGGCGGATCAGATCCTCGGGCGAGATCGTCCCGGGCTCGAGCGCGAGGTTGGTCGAAGTCGGAGAGACGGAGGTTCCGCCGCGCGCGCCTCGGCCGTTGGTGTGGAGACCGAGTTCGCGGGCCGCCGAGGACGAGAGGAACCAGTGGTTGAGCACGCCGTCCTCGATCATCGTCAGCTTCTCGCCGCGCACGCCCTCGCCGTCGAACGGCCGCGAGGCGGAGCCGCGCACCTTCAGCGGATCGTCGGTGATGTTCAGTCCGGCTTTCAGCACCTGCTCGCCCATGCGGTCGCGCAGGAAGGATGTCTTGCGGGCCACCGAGGCGCCGTTGATGGCACCGGCGATATGGCCGACGAAACCGCGGGCGACGCGCGGGTCGAATACGACGGTCACGTCCTTGCCCGTCGGCACCTGGCGCGGGTTGATCCTTTTCACCACGCGCTCGCCGGCGCGGCGGCCGATCGCTTCCGGCGCATCGAGTTCGGCGAAAAACAGGCGGCTGTCGAAATCATGGTCGCGCTCCATGCGCGTGCCCTCGCCGGCGATCACGCCGACCGAGCGGCTGAAGCGGGAGGCCATGTAGCTGCCGGAAAAGCCGTGCGAGGTGACCAGCACCATGCCGCCCATGCCGGCGGACGCACCGGCCCCGGCCGAATTGCTGACGCCGTCGATGCCAAGGGCCGCAGCCTCCATGGCAAGGGCGGCCTCGCGCAGCATGTCGCTCGACACTTCGGTCGGATCGAACAGGTCGAGATCGACGATCGAAGGGGCGAGATCGGATGCATCGGCCAGACCTGCATAGGGATCCTCCGGCGACACCTTCGCCATGGCGACGGCGCGTTCGGCCAGTACCTTGAGGTCGAAGCCGGGATTGGCCGAGACGCTGGCGACCTGCTTGCCGATGAAGACCCTAAGCGAGAAGTCATCGCCTTCGGAGGCATCGGTCTGCTCGACCTTGCCGAGCCTTACGCTGACCGAAGTCGAGCGGGAGCGCACCACCACGGCGTCGGCACTGTCGGCGCCGGCTTTGAGGGCAAGCGCGACGAGTTCCTCGGCACGGGAGAGGAGGCTGGCGGAATCGATCTGGCTGGACATGATTTGGCCTTTCATTCCCGCTCCATTTATTGTGCATTACGAAAGGCATCAAGGGTCCGCGGCGATTCACCGGCCTAAGAGCGTTCACAAACACAGGAGAGCACGCGATTGTCGACCGGAGCCGAGGCGCTTTTCGCGGAAACGCTGCTGTTGCTGGGCGGCGCTATCGTCGCAGCCCCGGTCTTCCGCAAGCTCGGATTGGGCACCGTGCTCGGCTATCTGGCCGCCGGCGTGTTGATCGGCCCGATCGCTCATCTGATCACCGGCACCGAGGATATCCTGTCCGTCGCCGAACTGGGCGTGGTCTTCCTGCTGTTCGTCATCGGGCTCGAACTCAAACCCACGCGCCTCTGGCACATGCGTCACGACATATTCGGGCTCGGCACGGCGCAGGTGGTGCTGACGGGCCTGGCGCTGACCGCGGCCTGCGTGCTTACCGGTCTTGCGGACTGGCGCGGCGCAATGGTGGCCGGCTTCGGCCTTGCCCTCTCCTCCACCGCCTTTGCGCTTCAGATCCTCAACGACAATGGCGAGGTGAACAGCCGGCACGGCCAGCGCGCCTTTTCGATCCTGCTGCTGCAGGACATCGCCATCGTGCCATTGCTCGCCATGGTCTCGATCCTCGACGGCGATAGCGGTGGGGACGGACAGTCCGCGCTCGTCGATATCGCCGTCTCGATCGGCGCGATCATAGCGACGGTGGGGGCCGGACGCTTCCTGCTGACGCCGCTCTTCCAGATCATCGCCCGTACCGGCGCCCGCGAGGTGATGATCGCCGCCGCCCTCTTCGTTGTCATGGGGTCGGCCATGCTGATGCAGGCAGCCGGGCTGTCGATGGCCATGGGCGCCTTCCTGTCGGGTGTGATGCTGGCGGAATCGTCCTACCGGCATGAGCTCGAGGCCGATATCGAACCGTTCCGCGGCCTGCTGCTGGCGCTGTTCTTCATGGCGGTCGGGCTGTCGATGCAGCTCGACGTCATCTGGGACAATCTGGCCGTCGTGCTGATCGCCGTGCCGACGCTGATGGCGATCAAGGCCGCCGTGCTCTACGCGCTCTGCCGGCTGACCGGCTCCGGGCCAGCCGACGCGATCCGCATCGCGCTGCTTCTGCCGCAGGGCGGCGAGTTCGGCTTCGTGCTCTTCACCACCGCTGCCGTCGGCGGGCTGATCAGCGCCAGCACCTCGTCGCTGCTGATCGCCATCGTCACGCTTTCCATGGCGCTGATGCCCTTCGGTTCGCTGATCACGCGCCGTCTCACCAGCGAGACGGAGCGCGAGGAAATCGAGGAGGACTTCGAGGGCGCCGGGTCCGACGTGCTGATCATCGGCTTTTCGCGCTTCGCCCAGATCTCGGCGCAGATCCTGCTCGCCAGCGGCCGCGACGTGACGATCCTCGACGCTTCGGCAGACCGTATCCGCCAGGCCGCCGCCTTCGGCTTCCGCATCTATTTCGGCGACGGCACGCGGCTCGACGTGCTTCGCGCCGCCGGCATCGAACGGGCGAAGATCGTCGCGGTCTGCACCCAGAAACGCGAGATCACCGACCGGATCGTCGAGATGATCCGCGCCGAATATCCCGAGGCGCGGCTGTTCGTGCGCGCCTATGACCGGGTGCACAGCATCTGGCTGCGAAAGCAGGAGGTCGAGTACGAGCTGCGCGAGACGCTGGAATCCGGCCTGCTGTTCGGCCGGCGCGCGATCGAGGCGCTCGGCGTCAGCGAGGACGAGGCCTATGCGATCGGCGAGGACATTCGCCGCCGCGACGAAGAGCGGCTGAAGATCCAGGCGACGGAGGGCCTGCAGGCGGGTCTCCACATGCTGCACAACCGCCCCGTCCGGCCCGAGCCGCTGGTCAAGCCGAAGCGGGCGGCATGGCTGCCGGAGGCCGAGACGGTCGCGCCCGACGACCACGCCGCCTGAGCGAGAACTCAGCGGCGGATGAAATCCTCGATCCGCGCTTCGAGATCGCGCTTGAACTGGTCCTTGATCACCTCGTTGACCTCGATGATCTGGCGGGCCTTCAGGAGATCGAGCACGCGAAAGGCATTGACCTCGGGGCGCAGATAGATGTCCGGCTGGCAGAGTTTCATCTTCAGCGCGACATTCGACTGCATCAGCAGCTGGGTGGCGCCGAGCAGGCTGTCGATCCGGTTCGGCACGAAGCTGCCCGCCGTGTCCGGCCCGCCAATGACGTCGACGCCGATGATGATGTCGGCGAGACCGCTCAGGTGGTCATAGGGCACGGGATTGAAGATGCCGCCGTCGACCATCAGCCGCCCGTCGCGATGGATCGGCATGAACAGCGCCGGGATGGCGGCCGAGGCCGCCAGCGCCTCGTAGAGGTCGCCGCTGTCGCAGACCACCTCGCACTGGCCGTAGTAATCCGTGGCGATCGCCTTGAACGGGATCTTCAACTCGGCGAAGTCGCTCGGGATTTCCTTGGGAAGGAAGGCCTTGAGAATGCGCTCGAGGTTGAACTGGCCAAGCTTGAAGCCGCCCAGCGCATCGCGCATGGTGGACGGCCCCAGACCCCACAGCCGGCTGACCACCGAGCCGCGGTGGCCGATGGATTCCACCGCATAGTCGCGGATTTCCTTACCCGTCATGCCTGCGGCCATGCCGGCCCCGAGGATGGCGCCCATGGAGGAGCCGACGATCAGTGCCGGCTTGAGGCCCAGCTCGTCGAATGCCTCGATCACCGGGATCTGCGCGAAGCCCCTGGCCCCGCCGGCGCCGAGCGCGAGACCGATCGACGGCCCGCCTGCCAGCCGCACGGGCGGCGTGGCGACGGTCAAAGCATTCTCATCTAGCATGGCGGATTTCCCTGGATGACGTGTCAGACAGGCCTATAGGAAAAGAAGTACATTTTCGTGTCGCCGAAACTGCGTTCCTCGATGAATTTGAAGACGGGATCGACGATGACCTGGGCGTCGGCCCGCTCCTCGAGAATGGCGACGGCGCCCGGTGCCAGCCAGCCGCCGGCATGGGCGGCGAAAAGCGCCTTTTCCCCGAGCCCCTTGCCATAGGGCGGATCGGCAAACACCAGCTGGAACGGCTCGATGTTGGAGGCAGGCCCGAGATCCGTCGCATCGCGGCGCAGGATGCGGGCTCGGCCATGCAGGCCGAGCGCATCGATGTTCTCCCACAGCAGGCTGCGGCCCTCGACGCTGTTTTCCACGAACAGAGCGGACTTCGCGCCGCGTGACAGGGCCTCTATGCCGACGGCACCAGTGCCGGCGAACAGGTCAAGCACCCGCGTCGCGTCGAGCACGCCCGGATGGGCGTGCGCCAGGATGTTGAACAGGCTCTCGCGCGTCCGGTCCGTGGTGGGCCGAATCGCATTGGACTTCGGCGCCGCCAGGTTACGGCCGCGAAATTCACCGCCGACGATCCGCACCGCGCCTTACCTCTTGCCCTTGGCCGGGCCACGGCTGCCACCGGGCTTGCCGCCGCCCGGACGATCGCCGCGCGGCTTGCCGGAAAAGGGCTTGGGACCACCGGACTTTCCGCCGGGCTTGCCGGCGAAAGGCTTACCACCCCTCGGCTTGTCGCCGAACGGGCGGTCGCCTGCCGGGCGGCTGTCGCTGCGCGGACCGCGCGGCTTGTCGCCGAAGGGGCGATCGCCCGCGGGGCGGCTGTCGGCGCTGCGCGGGGCACGCGGCTTGTCGCCGAACGGCCGATCACTGCGGGGACGGTCGTCATTGCTGCGGGGGCCGCGCGGCTTGTCGCCGAAGGGCCGGTCGCCGCGCGGGCGGTCATCACGGCTGCGGGCCTCGTAAGGACGACCCTCGCGCGGGCCATCGCCACGCGGGCGGTCGCTGCGGGGACGGTCACCGGTGCGCGCAGGGCGCTCGGAACGGTCGCCCCGATCGGGACGGCCGCCAAAATCGCGCTTTCCGCCAAAACCGGCGTCGTCCTTGCCGCGCGCGGGCTCCTCGGAGCGGATCCATTCGCCCTCTTCGTCGCGGGTGCGGCTGACCAGAACGCGCGGACCCGGATCGGGCCGGCCATAGTCGGACTTGCCCTTGCGGTCGGGATCGAAACGGTTGAGCGACTTGGTCGGCTTACCGTCCTTGTTGCGACCGTAGCGCTTGTCGACCGAACCATCGGGACGGGCACGGGCCGGACGCTTCTCGGCGGCAGCGGCTTCGCCGGCCTTCTTTTCCGAGACCGGACGGGCGCCGGGCGCCATCCAGACATTGGCGGTGCGCGACGAACCCGGCGTGCGGCGCGGCTTGTCGGCGAAATCGCCGCGGTCGTCGCTGCGGTCGGCACGCGGGCCGAAACCGCGCTTCTCGCCGAAGCCACCCTTGCCGCGGTCGTCGCCGGCGCGCTTGACCTGCGGCTTGCCGCGCGGTTCGTCGCGGCGCGTGTCGAGACGTCCGAGCGCCTGTTCACGGCGGTCTTCGGGCTTGCCCTCACGCCGGCCTTCGCCGCGTGGCTTTTCTTCGCGGGCCCATTCGGACTTCGCCGGCCGCGCCTTGGCGGGAGCGGCCTCTTCTTCCTCGTCGCCGGCGCCGTGATCGAAGATCGGCGCATCGAAATTGGCCTTGGCCTCCTCGATCAGACGGGGACCGAGCTGGTCGCGCAGCATGCGGCCGCGCACCTCGACCACCTTGCCCTCGGGCAGGTCGCCGAGCTGGAACGGACCGTAGGAAATGCGGATCAGGCGGTTGACCTCGAGACCGAGCGCGCCGAGCACGTTCTTGATCTCGCGGTTCTTGCCTTCGCGAAGCCCCATGGTGATCCAGACATTGTGGCCCTGCTTGCGGTCGAGCGTGGCATCGATCGCGCCGTAGAGCACGCCGTCGACGGCGATGCCTTCCTTCAGCTTGTCGAGCGCCGGCTGGTCGATCTCGCCATGGGCGCGCACGCGGTAGCGGCGCAGCCAGCCGGTGGTCGGCAGTTCCAGGACACGAGCAAGCCCGCCGTCATTGGTCAGCAGAAGCAGACCCTCGGTATTGATGTCGAGGCGGCCGATCGACATGACGCGCGGCAGGTCTTCCGGCAGGTTTTCGAAGACCGTCGGGCGGCCCTCCGGATCGGCATTGGTGGTCACCAGGCCGGCCGGCTTGTGGTAGAGCCAGAGGCGCGTGCGCTCGATGCCGCGGATCGGCTGGCCATCGACCTCGATCGTATCGGCGAAGGTGGCGTTGACGACCGGCGTGTCGAGGACCTTGCCGTTGAGTGTGACGCGGCCTTCCATGACCATGCGCTCGATGTCACGGCGCGAGGCGACCCCGGCGCGCGCGAGCAGCTTGGAAATGCGCTCGGGCTTGACGCCGTCTTCGGCTTCGACCGAGGCCTGTGCCCTGGCTGCCTTGGGCGCAGGCTTGTCGGTTGCCGTGCTCGGCTTACGGGTGAGCGGCTTTCCGCCGCGGTCGGACGTTTTCGGTCCGGGGCGCCTGGACTTGTCTTTGAATGTCATTTGCTGTTTGCCTGTGGTTTGGGCTGTCCTAGCAGGTCAGGGCGGCTTGGTTAAGAGGAAAGTTGTGGACGTGGCGCAGACGGACGGATTCATGGTTGCGGCGCTCAAGGAGGCGAAAAGGGCCGGCGAGCGCGGCGAGGTGCCGATCGGCGCCGTCGTGGTGGCCGACGGTGAGATCGTCGCCAGCGCCGGAAACGAGACGCGGGCGCTGAACGACGTCACTGCCCATGCCGAGATCCTCGCCATCCGCCGCGCGGCCGAAGCGATCGGCGACGAACGGCTTTCCGGCGCGGATATCTACGTCACGCTGGAGCCCTGCACCATGTGCGCGGCCGCCATTTCCTTTGCCCGCATCCGCCGGCTGTACTACGGCGCGGAGGATCCGAAAGGCGGCGGCGTGGACAATGGCGTGCGCTTCTACACCCGGCCGACCTGCCATCACGCCCCGGAGGTCTATTCCGGCATTGGCGAAACGGAATCCGCCGCCTTGTTGCGGGACTTCTTCCAGAACAGGCGCTGAAGGGTATCAGGCGGGGAGCGGGTCGAGTTCCAGGCCGTCGAAGACGATGCGGTCGCGGCCGCCGTCCTTGGCCCCATAGAGATATTCGTCGGCCCGGCGGAACAGATCGACCGGATCGAAGGCGTCAACGACGGATGCGACGCCGATGCTGACGCTGAGCGGCACCTGGTTGCCGCCGACCTCGAGATCGACCGCGGCCACGGCACGGCGGATGCCATCGGCGACGGCGCGCGCCCGCGACAAATCGGCCGGATGAAGAAAGACGACAAACTCCTCGCCGCCGATGCGTCCCCAGACATCGGCGTCGGTCGTGGCCTCGGCAATGCAGGACGCGATGCGACGCAGGGCCTCGTCCCCGATCAGATGACCGAAGGCATCATTGATGCGCTTGAAATGATCGGCATCGGCGACAAGCAGGGCTGCCGGACCGCGATGACCGGGAGCAATCCGGGCAAGTGCAGCAAACAGGGCCTCGCGGTTGAGCCCGCCGGTCAGCGCGTCGCGGCGGGCCTTGAAGCGCAGATCTTCGTGCAGGCGTCTCAGTTCGCCATGCATGTCCTCCAGTTCGACATGCATGCGGGCGAGTTCATCACGCTGGCGCAGGATGGTGTCCTTCTGGTGAAACTGCCACAGGCTGGCCGGCCCGCCGATGACCAGCGGGCACACGACGCTCATCCAGAAGCCCGGCCCGTCGGGATGGCCGCCGAGAAGCGGCACGATGGCCAGCACGATGGAAACGGAAAGGACCACCGAGGCCACCGTGGCGGCCGCGGACTTGATCCATGTATTTTTGCTGACCCCGAACATGGCGGCACGCTAGCCGATCCGCGGTTAACGGCGCGTAAGGCCGGAGGGGCCAGCTGTCAGAACAGCGGGTGCAATCAACCGGCCGCGAATTCCTTCAGCCTGTCGCCGGCGAGGCGGTAGCGGATCCACTCGTTCTGGGGTTCCGCGCCGATCGCATCGTAGACGCGGATCGCCGGCTCGTTCCAGTCGAGCACGCTCCATTCAAACCGGCCGCAGCCCTTGTCGACGGCGATCCTGGCCAGATGCTTCAACAGCAGCTTGCCGGCGCCGGAGCCGCGATAGTCCGGAGAGACGTAGAGGTCTTCCAGATAGAGCCCGTTCTTCGCCTGCCAGGTCGAATAATTGTAGAACCATACGGCAAAGCCGGCCGGCACGCCGTCCGCCTCGAGGATTGCCGCGCCCGTGACGGCACCGGGTCCGAACAGCGATGCGGCGAGGCTTTCGTCGGTCGCCTCGACCTCATGACCGGCCTTCTCGAACACCGCCAGTTCGGTGATGAAACGCAGAATGGTGCCGACATCGTCGGGCGTGGCGTTGCGAATGGCGAAATCCATCGGGTTGTCCTCGAAATGTGCAGGCAAGCAAAAGGGCAGGTCGTTTCCGGCCTGCCCTGGTGAAATCACGAAAGCCGCAAAAAGGCTTACTGGAAAGGCAGCCACCACTGGTTGGTCTGATTGGCGGCCTTGGCCATCTTCTTGCGGCGCTTTTCCTTCTTGGATTCCGGCTCGCCGAGATCCGTAAGCGCCGTTTCGTCGGCCTTGCGAAATTCGGCCGGCGGATCGGAGAGGAAACGGCGCTGGTCGAGATAGGCGCCCTTCTGCTGCTTGCGGGCTTCGCGGAAGGCCTCCCATTTCTGGGTTTCGGTCATCGTGCCGTTCTTGCCGTAACCGGCGAGAAGCGGCGAACGGTAGCGCGGATTGTCGGCATTGGCGTCGGCCTCGGCGACGAGACGCTCACGCGCCTCTTCCGGGCTTTCCAGCCATTCCGGGTTTTCCTTGCTGGCGAGCGACTGCTGCGGCGCGGCGAGATTGGCCTTGGCTGTCTCCGGCGGCATGACCAGAGCCGGGCGCGGATTGTACTTCGTGCCCTTGTTCTTGTTCGGATCGGAACCGAGCGACACGGCCGAGCCGACGTCGTCCACCAACTGTTCCATCGCGGTCTTGTCGGTGCCGTAGGTCGGGCTCCCGACGCAGCCGGTCAATGCGGAGCATGCGAGCAAAAGGCCGGCCATACCGACGCCAACTCTGAACAAATCTGCCGATTTCATGAATGCCTTCGAGCCTCGCCGCTGGTTATGCTTTCGCCGACTGTCTTCTCTCTTCGCCTGAGCGAAGATTTCGGCCAATTTCAGGCACATTTACCGGATGACCGCCGAAAGCGCAAATCATCCGGTAACATTTCGTTAATGGCGGGCGGCCAATTCACGCAAAGCCGCCGCATCGCGGGCCGAGACGTCCGGATAGTCCGGGTCCGAGCCAACATCCCGGGTGATCTTCCACGAGCGGGCGCATTTGGTGCCCTCGGCCGGCTTCGGCTCGACCGCGACCTTGGTGCCGTCGTCGAGGCGGAAGGCCTCGGCCGGGCCTTCTCCGCCCGTCACCGTGATGTCCGACGTGATGCAGATCTCGGCGAAATCGAGACCGTCGAGCGCCGCCAGCAGCTCCGGATCGCCGACATGCACGACGGGAGCAGCTTCCAGCGACGAGCCGATGCGCTTGTCCTTGCGCTCGATTTCGAGCGCGCCGGTGACCGCGCGGCGGACGGTGCGGACCTTTTTCCACTTCTCGGCCAGCGCTTCGTTCGACCACTCGGCCGGGATTGCCGGGAACTGTTCGAGATGCACCGACTCGGCGTTCGGATCACGCGACAGCCAGGCTTCCTCTGTCGTGAACGGCATCATCGGCGCGAACCACAGGACGAGGCAGTCGAACAGCTTGCGGATGACGAAGAGCGCGGACCGGCGCTTCAGGCTCGACGGGGCATCGCAGTAGAGCGTGTCCTTGCGGATGTCGAAGTAGAAGGCCGAGAGCTCGACATTGGCGAAGTCGGTCAGAGCGCGGGTGATGCGCTTGAAGTCGAAATCGTCATAGGCCTTGCGCACCAGCTGGTCGAGTTCGGCCAGCCGATGCAGCATGAGCTTTTCGAGTTCCGGCAGTTCGGCATAGGCGATCTCTTCGCCGGTGTCGTGGGCGAGCGTGCCGAGCATCCAGCGGATCGTGTTGCGGATCTTGCGGTAGGCGTCGATATTGGTCTGGATGATGGTCTTGCCGACGCGCAGGTCTTCCGCATAGTCCGACGACATGACCCAGAGGCGCAGGATGTCGGCGCCGGCATCCTTCATGATGTCCTGGGGCGCGGTGACGTTGCCCTTGGACTTCGACATCTTCTCGCCCTTCTCGTCCATGATGAAACCATGGGTGACGACGGCGTCGTAGGGCGCGCGGCCGCGCGTGGCGCAGCTTTCCAGCAGCGAGGAATGGAACCAGCCGCGATGCTGGTCGGAGCCTTCGAGATAGACGTCGGCCGGCCACTTCAGATCCGGGCGATCCTCCAGCGTGAAGGTGTGGGTCGAGCCTGAGTCGAACCAGACGTCGAGAATGTCGGTGACCATCAGCCACTTTTCGGCGTCATGGGCATTGCCGAGGAAGCGCTCCTTGGCGCCTTCGGCGAACCAGGCATCGGCGCCTTCCTTCTCGAAGGCTTCGAGGATGCGCTTGTTGACCTCTTCGTCCTGCAGGACATTGCCGGCAGCATCGGCGAAGACGCAGATCGGCACGCCCCAGGCGCGCTGGCGCGACAGCACCCAGTCCGGGCGGCCTTCGATCATGGCGCGCAGGCGGTTCTGACCGGCGGCCGGCACGAAACGCGTGTCGTCGATGGCCGAGAGGGCTCGGCTGCGCAGCGTCGTGCCGTCGCCAAGCTCCTTGTCCATGTAGACGAACCATTGCGGCGTATTGCGGAAGATGACCGGCTTCTTGGAGCGCCAGGAATGCGGATAGTCATGCTTGACGCGGCCACGGGCAAACAGGTTGTTCGCCGCGATCAGGGCATCCATGACGCGCTTGTTGGCATCGCCCTTCTTGCCGTTGTCATCGATGACGCGAGCGGCACCGCCCTCCGCCGACGGACCGAAGCCCGGCGCGTCCTCGGTGTAGAAACCGGCGTCGTCGACGGTGAAGGGGATCTTGGTATCGATACCATCTTCCATCAGTACCTTTGACTTGGACATCCAGAGATCAAAGTCTTCTCGCCCGTGGCCGGGAGCGGTATGAACAAAGCCGGTACCCGCGTCATCCGTAACATGTTCGCCATCCAGCAAAGGCACGTTAAAGCGATAGCCTTGGCCAAAGCCCGCAAGGGGGTGTTGGACACGGATGATCTCCTGCAAATCCTCTGCCGAAACGTCACGAAGACGACGATATTCCAGCTTCGCCTTACTGAACGCTTCTTCCGACAACGCGTCAGCCAGGATAAACTTTTCACCCGCGCGCGGACCAAATTCATTGGCCGCTGCCGTTACTTCATAGAGACCGTATTGGAGCCGAGACGAGTAGGCTATCGCGCGGTTGCCCGGAATCGTCCATGGCGTGGTGGTCCAGATGACAATGAAGGCACCCAGCAGCTCCTGATTCCGGATCGACTGCTCGCGATATCCCAACGCAGTTTCGTCAACTGCGAGAGCCTCTTCAGCAGTCACATTGTGATAAAGTCTTCCATCAGGAAGCTCGTATTCGATCACTTCGACCACCGGGAACTTCACCCAAATCGTGTCGCTCTCGACCTCGTGATACTCCACCTCGGCTTCCGCCAGCGCGGTGCGCTCGACGACCGACCACATGATCGGCTTGGAGCCGCGGTAGAGCTGGCCGGACATGGCCAGCTTCAGGAGTTCGCCGGCGATGCGGCTTTCGGCGTGGAAGTTCATCGTGGTGTAGGGACGGTCGAAATCGCCCTCGATGCCGAGACGGCGGAATTCCTCCGACTGGATGTCGATCCAGCCTTGGGCGAATTCGCGGCATTCCTTGCGGAATTCGTTGACCGGAACCTCGTTCTTGTCCTTGCCCCTGGCGCGATAGGCTTCCTCGATCTTCCATTCGATCGGCAGGCCGTGGCAGTCCCAGCCGGGCACATAGTTGGCGTCATAACCGCGCATCTGGAACGAACGGGTGATGACGTCCTTCAGCACCTTGTTCAGCGCATGGCCGATATGGATGTTGCCGTTGGCATAGGGAGGGCCGTCGTGCAGCACGAATTTCTCGCGGCCGGCGGCGGAGGCGCGAAGTCTCTTGTAGAGCTCCATCGACTTCCACTTGGCCGCCATTTCCGGCTCCTTCTGCGGCAGTCCGGCGCGCATCGGGAATTCGGTCTGGGGAAGATAGAGGGTAGAGGAATAGTCTACTTTGTCATTGGTATCGGTCATGATCTTGCCATCGAGGGGCGCCCGCTTGGGGTCGCGCATTGGTCTTGGAAGTCGCGGTGACGGAGAGCGTCTGGAGAAACGCCAAAAACCCGGACCTTCCGGCAGCTTTCACAGCGCGCGGAAGGCCGGGCCCATAATTCGAAGGGATATGGTCAGCCGAACCCTGGTCATTGTGGGCGTTGTTTAAGGGTTTTCACCGGGAAAAGGAAGAGGCTTGGTGGCAGGCGCACGCGGGTCGCCTATTCGCCGCCGTCGGCCTTAACGACGGCGCGCAGCGCGTCATTGATGCGATCCTGCCAGCCCGGTCCGTCCTTCTGGAAATATTCGAGAACGGCGCTATCGATCTTGATCGACACCAGTTCCCTGGTTTCCGGCAGGGCGCGCCGCTCCACGGCGGCCGCGGCCGGCTTCTTGGTCGGCTTGAACAAGGCTTCGGCCGCTTCCATCGGATTTGCGGGGCGGCGCGGCGGACTGGCCATCGGTATCTCTTTCCTGTTCTGTCTTCGAATGGAGCGGGTTCCGTTCCGCCGGGTAATAGGCGCCCGATCCGGACGGGGGTCAACCGCACCCTTAGAACGCGATCTTCTGATCGAGTTCGCCGAGCGGCTGGACGCCGGACAGAAGCGCCCTCGCCTCCTCCTCGTCCTTGCGGATCTGCTCGACCAGCGGTTCGAGCCCGGTGAACTTCAGTTCGTCGCGCAGATGGCCGAAGAAGGACACGCGACAGTGTTCGCCATAGAGGTCGCCGGAGAAATCGAAGACGAAGGTCTCCAGCAGCGGCGCGCCGTTGTCGGTGACCGTCGGGCGATAGCCGAAGCTGGCGACGCCGTCGTGCAGGCTGCCGTCGGCGCGGCGCAGGCGGACTGCGTAGATGCCGGGTTTCAGTTCGGCTTCGGGAGCAAGCGCCATGTTGGCGGTCGGATAGCCCAAGGTGCGACCGAGCTGTTGGCCCTTGATGACCTCGGCCTCGACGGTGAAGCGATAGCCGAGCAGGCCGGCGGCCTCGGACACATTGCCCTCGGCGAGCAGGCGGCGAATACGGCTCGAGGAAACGACGTCGGCGCCCTCGTCGCGGAAGGCGTCGACCAGCGTCACGCCGAAACCGTTGCGCTTGCCGGCCTCCATCAGGAAGGCCGGACCGCCCTCCCGGCCCTTGCCGAAATGGAAGTCGAAGCCGGTAACCACTTCGGTGGCGCCGAGCCAGTCGACCAGGATCGAGCGGACGAACTCCTCGGCCGAGCGCGAGGCGAATTCACGATCGAAGGGATATTCGATGACCGAGTGGAACCCCATGGCCTCGAGCACCTGGGCTCGAACCGGCGCCGGGGACAGCCGGAAGACCGGCTTATCGGGATTGAAGACGGTGCGCGGATGCGGCTCGAAGGTCAGCACCAGCGCCGGAACGCCGCGCGACTTCGCCAGTTCCAGGGCCCGATTGAGCACGGTCTGGTGGCCGCGATGTACGCCGTCGAAATTGCCGATGGCGATCACGCCACCTTTCAGCTTTTCCGGCAGGGGGTTCTTCTTCTCGTTGCGGTGAAAGACGGTCATAGCACGTCCTCGCCTCAGGCGAGCCTCTGCATCCAGTAGCTCGGCGCGGCATTCTCGCTCTTCAGCCAGGCATTGAGGATCGCCTCGTCCGGCTTGCCGTTGACCGTGTATTCGGCCGCATGGATGCCGCCGGAGATATAGAGTAGGTCGAGGCCGGCATCGAGGGCGCCGCGCACGTCGGTCGGCATGCCGTCGCCGATCGCCAGGACACGGCGCTTGTCGACCGGACCCTTGTGGGCCTCGGCGGCTGCCACGAGCGAGGCCTCGTAGATCGGGCTGTGCGGCTTGCCGGCGATGCGGGTCGCGCCGCCGAGCTGTTCGTAATAGGCGGCGACCGCGCCGGCGCAGGGGATCATGCGATGCCCGCGCTCGACGATCAGGTCGGGGTTGGCGCAGATCAGCGGCACTTTTCGGGCGGCAAAAGCGGTCAGGACATCGCGATAGTCTTCCGGCGTCTCGGTCTCGTCGTCGAAGAAGCCGGTGCAGACGATGGCTTCGGCTTCTTCGGCGGGCACGCGAACGACGTCGAGGCCGTCGAGCAGGTTGAGGTCGCGGTCGGGGCCGAGGAAGAAGATCTTCTTCGGACCGGCAGCGATCAGCGTGCGGGTTACGTCGCCGGAGGTGACGATCCGGTCATAGGCCGTGTCGGCGACGCCGATCATGCGCAACTGGTTGATGACGTCCTGCGAGCGGCGCGGCGAATTGGTGATGAGAACGACGGAGACACCGGCGGCACGGGCCTTGGTCAGCACCTCGGAGGCGGCCGGGAAAGCGTCGATGCCGTTGTGCAGCACGCCCCAGACGTCGCAAAGGATGACGTCGTAACGTTCGGTGACATCGCTCAAGGTGGAAATGCGCTCGGCCATTCGCTGTTCCTGACTGTAAAAATGCAAGGGCTGACATCGCAAAGGAATGCCCGGAAGGCAAGGGCCTTTGCCGGGGCGGACGGATTTTTGCCGGGGAAGCGCGTGCTCACATCACCAGGCGATAGAAGAGGCCGAGGATGGCTGCGGCCACGAGAGTGCGGCCCATGCCCTGCTTCAAAACGAAGATCATCGCCGCCGACAGGAGAGCGAGCACCAGGGCCGCCGGATCGAGCGTCGTAGGCTCCGGCAGTGGCGGGGAGACGGAGAAGGCGGGGGCTGCCTGACCCGGAACCTCGGCTGCCGGCGGCCAGATGGACCACCGCCCGACCTCGGCGAACAGAACATGCAGGGCGAACCAGACGGCGAGGTTGAGGATGACGCCGACCACGGCGGCCGTGATCGCCGACAGCGCTGCCGTGATCAAACGATTGCCGCGCAGCCGCTCGATATAGGGGGCGCCGGCAAAGATCCAGACGAAGCTCGGCACGAAGGTCGCCCAGGCGGCGAGCAGCCCGCCCAGGACACCGCCGAGGAAGGGCGGCAGGCCGCCGACGTCGCGAAAGCCGGCGAGGAAGCCGACATAGGAAAGCACCAGCACGAGCGGTCCGGGCGTGGTTTCGGCCAGCGCCAGGCCGTCCAGCATCTCGCCGGGTTCCAGCCAGTGATACTGGTCGACCGCGACCTGCGCGACATAGGCGAGGACTGCATAGGCGCCGCCGAAGGTGACGAGCGCCATGCGGGAGAAGAAAGCAAAGACTTCGCCAAGGCCGCTTTCGCCGGAGAGCAGCCAGAGCGGAAGCAGCGGCGCCTGCCAGACGATGAGCCAGAAGGCGAGCGTGGCGAGCGAGCGGCCGAGGGACCGGCGCGCCGAAGGAGCCGGGTCGGCAAGGTCGGCGGCGGGTCGGGTTTCGCCGTCGCGGGCGACCGCACGGGCCTCGGCCAGGCCGGCGAACCCGGCCATCAGCACGACGAGCGGAAAGGGCAGAGCGAAGACGAACAGCGCAAGGAAGGCGGAAAGGGCGACGAGACGGTGGAAGCGCGTCTTCAGCGCCCGGCGGCCAATGCGCACCACGGCCTCGACGACGATGGCGAGGATCGCCGCCTTCAGGCCAAAGAACAGACCGGTCACCCAGCCGACGTCGTGATAATAGGCATAGAGCGTCGACAGGCCGAGAATGACGGCGAGCCCCGGCAGGACGAAGAGCAGGCCGGTCATCATGCCGCCGCGCACGCCGTGCATCAGCCAGCCGATATAGGTGGCGAGCTGCTGGGCTTCCGGACCGGGCAGCAGCATGCAGAAGTTCAGCGCATGCAGGAAGCGGTCCTCGGATATCCAGCGTTTCTCGTCGACGCAGACGCGGTGCATCAGGGCGATCTGGGCCGCCGGGCCGCCGAAGCTCATCAGGCCGATGCGCAGGAAAGCGGACAGGAATTCGCCGAAGCTCGGCTGCGGGATGGTTTCCTGTTCCACTGTCGTCACATGCTGCTCCCTGATCCGGCGCGCCACCAAAGCGGCATCGCCCTGACGAATCAAGGCAGAAGGTGCGCGCCGGCGCCACTATTGCGCAACTCGTCGTCAGGATTGCGAAGGGGACAGGCATCGAGAGAAAGGCAGCCGCAGCCGATGCAGGTGTCGAGCTGGTCGCGCAGCGCCTCCATGGTCGCGATGCGCGCATTGAGATCGTCGCGCCACGATGCGGACAGGCGCCGCCAGTCGGCCGCAGTCGGCGGGCGGTCGGCGGGCAATTCCGCCAGCGCCTCGGCGATCCGTGCCAGAGGCAGGCCCAGGCGCTGCGCGGTCTTGATGAGAGCAACCCGGCGCAGCACGCCGCGCGGATAGCGCCGCTGGTTGCCGGCGCTACGCCAGCTGCGGATCAGACCCTCACGCTCGTAGAAATGCAGGGCGGAGACCGCCACGCCGGCCCGTTCCGCCACTTCGCCGACGCTCAGCGACGCGATCGTGCCCGCGCGGCTTGAGCTTCCCGAATCTTTACGCTTGATCTCAACCATTGTTGAGGTTTTACATTCCCGGGCGTCCATCGGCAACCAGCAAAGGAATTCCCGGATGAACGCGACAGTCCAGCATCAGATCGACACGACCGCCCACGAGGCCCTGGCGGCGCGATCCGCTACCAGCATCTTCAGGATAGACACGTTTACCTGCCCCCGCATGCACCAGTCCGCCTTCGAGGACCGGCTGGCCATCATTCACGGCTATTTCGACACCCTGCCCGGCTGCCTCTACAATCGCGTCGTGCTGTCGGCAGGTGAAAATGGCGACATGGTTAAGATCGCCACGATCGTCGAATGGCGCGACCGCCAGGCGCTGGACGCGGCAAAATCCGCCGTCGGCGCCTTCTATGCCAAGTCGGGCTTCGATCCGGCGGCATTCATGGCGGAGCGGGGCATAGCGGGCGTTTTCGGCGTTTTTCTTCCGGTGGAGGGGTGAGCCGGGAGCCCTCGATCCCCTGACCGCCAGCCCCTCGCCGACACGATCGCCATCCGTCAGGAATGGCGATCTTTTTTCGCGGCCGCGCTTGACTCGATCACGGGCCGTCCTTATCTCCAGCTCGCTAGCACTCGCCTGAGGGGAGTGCTAACAATATCCACGCGGGTCCCCTGAGGACCTGCCCATGTCATTTGATCGAGGGATTAGACAATGGCAAGCACCAATTTCCGTCCGCTTCACGACCGCGTTGTAGTCAAGCGCGTCGAGTCCGAAGAAAAGACCAAGGGCGGCATCATCATTCCCGATACCGCCAAGGAAAAGCCGGCTGAAGGCGAAATCATCGCTGTCGGTTCGGGCGTCCGCGACGACCACGGCAAGATCGTTCCGCTCGACGTCAAGGTCGGCGACCGCGTCCTGTTCGGCAAGTGGTCGGGCACCGAAGTCAAGCTCGACGGCGTAGACCTTCTGATCATGAAGGAAGCCGACATCATGGGCGTCATCGGCTGATCTGGCCGATTACCTCTTCCCAAAATCAACAATTCACCAATGGGCTGATGCCCGGGAGTTTTGAAAATGGCAGCTAAAGAAATCAAGTTCGGCCGTACTGCGCGCGAAAAGATGCTGCGCGGCGTCGACATCCTCGCTGACGCAGTGAAGGTCACCCTCGGTCCGAAGGGCCGCAACGTCATCATCGACAAGTCCTTCGGCGCTCCGCGCATCACTAAGGACGGCGTTTCGGTCGCCAAGGAAATCGAACTCGAAGACAAGTTCGAGAACATGGGCGCCCAGATGGTCCGCGAAGTTGCTTCGAAGACCAACGACATCGCCGGCGACGGCACCACCACGGCAACCGTTCTCGCCCAGGCCATCGTTCGCGAAGGCGCCAAGGCCGTTGCCGCCGGCATGAACCCGATGGACCTGAAGCGCGGCATCGATCTGGCCGTTTCCGAAGTCGTGAAGGATCTCCAGGCCAAGGCCAAGAAGATCAACACCTCGGAAGAAGTCGCCCAGGTCGGCACGATCTCCGCCAACGGCGAAACCTCCATCGGCCTGCAGATCGCTGAAGCGATGCAGAAGGTCGGCAATGAAGGCGTCATCACCGTCGAAGAAGCCAAGACCGCCGAAACCGAACTCGAAGTCGTCGAAGGCATGCAGTTCGACCGCGGCTACCTGTCGCCCTACTTCGTCACTAACCCGGAAAAGATGGTCGCCGATCTCGACGACGCCTACATCCTCCTGCACGAAAAGAAGCTCTCGAACCTCCAGGCCATGCTGCCGGTTCTCGAAGCCGTCGTTCAGTCGGGCAAGCCGCTCGTCATCATCGCTGAAGACGTCGAAGGCGAAGCTCTTGCAACGCTCGTCGTTAACAAGCTGCGTGGCGGCCTGAAGATCGCTGCCGTCAAGGCTCCGGGCTTCGGCGATCGCCGCAAGGCCATGCTGGAAGACATCGCCATCCTCACCGGCGGCACCGTCATCTCCGAAGATCTCGGCATCAAGCTCGAAAATGTCACCCTCGACATGCTCGGCCGTGCCAAGAAGGTCTCGATCACCAAGGAAAACACCACGGTTGTCGACGGTGCCGGCCAGAAGTCGGACATCGAAGGCCGCGTTGCCCAGATCAAGGCCCAGATCGAAGAAACCACCTCTGACTACGACCGCGAAAAGCTGCAGGAACGTCTTGCCAAGCTCGCTGGCGGCGTTGCCGTGATCCGCGTCGGCGGTTCGACGGAAATCGAAGTCAAGGAAAAGAAGGACCGCATCGACGACGCGCTCAACGCGACCCGTGCGGCCGTCCAGGAAGGCATCGTACCGGGCGGCGGCGTGGCTCTGCTGCGTTCGTCGGTCAAGATCACCGTCAAGGGCGTCAACCAGGACCAGGAAGCCGGCATCAACATCGTTCGCCGCGCACTCCAGGCACCTTGCCGCCAGATCGCCGAGAACGCTGGTGACGAAGCTTCCATCGTCGTCGGCAAGATCCTCGAAAAGGATCAGGACAACTGGGGTTACAACGCCCAGACCGGCGAATATGGCGACATGATCGCCATGGGTATCGTCGACCCGGTCAAGGTCGTTCGCACCGCCCTTCAGGACGCAGCCTCGGTTGCCGGCCTGCTGGTCACCACCGAAGCCATGATCGCCGAACTTCCGAAGAAGGAAGCAGCCGGCGGCATGCCGGGCGGCATGGGCGGCATGGGCGGCATGGACATGATGTGATAGGCGCCAGCCTATCGCAGCCATGGCCATAAAGCTTCGCCCATGCACTTAAGGTGCTTCAGCGCGCCGAGCGCGCTGAAGTGGCGGCATGGACATGATGTGATAGGCGAAAGCCTGTCGCACTGATCCTACCGGTTCAGTCATGAGAAAGGGCGGTCTTCGGATCGCCCTTTTTTCTGTCTTGAGACCAGGGGCACCGCCCTCGTGCCCACCGAGACTGAGGCCGCTTCAAATACAAGCGACGACTCATGCAACTGCACGTCACTTCCGGCTATGCGTTGGTATTCACATTCGGAGGTGATAATGAAACCTGCGATTTATTTCGGCGCCTTCAAATCTTCGTCTTGTCCGTCTTCGCCGACGGGGCGAGCGGAGTGCGCGGCCACCGGGATTCTCCGCATAGGTTGCATCTCGCACTCGAAAATCTGAACTCACAGATGAAAATGAGGCATTCTCGCTTTTAGAGAACCGTGCTATCTGCAAAGATGCCCCTAGGTCGCTAGGGGCGAATGCGGCCATCGCGTCGATATTCGCGTTATTTAAAAAATACTCGCGAACGCGAAAAATCGCATTGCGGACTGCGTGAAATATTTATAACGCTTCGGCGGATGATTGAAATGCCAAGGTGATCGCTACGGGGGTGGCACCACCATTGGTAAATGGCCGCCAGGCCAAACATCGACGGGGGATGGGGTGCTTGTAACCTATGCGCGAAGCGCCTACTCTACA
>CALRRQ020000048.1:0-33317 GCA_943370615.1 Rhizobium sp. Q54 | reverse complement strand
CGATACCAAACAACAAAGGCCGCCGGAGGAAACTCCGGCGGCCTTTGACATTTTGCGGACCGATCAGCCCGAAGATTTCGCGGTAATATATTCAATTTTAGTATTTCTTTATGGGTTTTCGTAGAACCATCAATCTCCATATTGCGATGCAGCAATAGCCTGGGCATGAAGCGCCACTTTTCCGTCCGCGTGGCCGCGCACCGTTCCGAGCCGGCCAAGCCTTTTATCCAGTCATGGACAATTCGATGAAGAACCTCAGGATTTCCGCCCAGTTGATGGTGCTCGTAGGCCTGCTTCTGGCAGCCTTCGCCATCGCCACCACGTTCCAGATCAGGGCTTCGGCCTCGGCCATCTACAAGGAGCGCTACGACATGTTGCGCACCCAGACCGAGACGGCGATCTCGGTGCTGGCCCGCTTCCACGCGCTTGAAACGAAGGGAGAGATGACCCGCGAGCAGGCGCAGACCGCCGCCTATGACGTCATCAACGACATGCGTTTCGTGCCGGACGGCTATTATTTCGGCTATGACTATGACGCCAACCGGGTCATCTACCCGGAAAAGAAAGGCGTCGGCAAGAACTTCGCCAATGTCGCAGACAAGGCGGGCAACCTGTTTCTCGTCGAGATCATCAAGAAGGCCCGGGCCGGCGGAGGCTGGACGGAATATGAGTGGCCGAAACCGGGCATTGCCGAAGACCAGCTCTTTCCGAAAGCGGCCTATGCTCTCGCCTTCGAACCTTGGGCCATGACGGTCGGAACCGGTGCCTATCTCGACGACCTCGACGCCACCATCATGGCGGATGTGATCGGCGTGCTTTCGGTCGGCCTGGTGATCTTCACCATCGGCCTGGGAGTCGCTTGGTTCATCATCCGCGGCATTTCCCGCCCGCTTTCCGCGATCCACAAGGCGCTCGAAGCCGTTGCCGACGAAGACGTGACGATCACCATTCCGCATACCAACATGCGCAACGAAGTCGGCATGATGGCGACGGCGACCAAGGCTCTGCAGGAAAAGATCCGCGAACGCCATGCCATGGCCGAACGTCAGGCCCAGCAGGAAGCGGCCATCGGCGCCGAGCGCCAGCAGAATGTCGAGATGCAGCAGGCCGAAGCCGCCCAGCAGGCCCGCGTCGTCGCAACGATCGGCGCCTCGCTGGAACAGCTGGCGCATGGCGACCTGACGGTCCGCTGCGCCGATCTCGGACCGAAATATGCCGAACTGCGCGACAACTTCAACGAAGCGCTGGGCCGGCTCGAAGAGGCCATGGGTCGGGTCAATCTCAAGGGCAACGACATCGCGGTCAGCAAGGAAGAAATCCGTCGCGCGTCGGGCGAACTCGCCCAGCGCACCGAACGCCAGGCCGCGAACCTCGAAGAAACCTCGGCGGCGCTCGACGAGCTGACCGTCGCCGTCCGCCAGACCGCGGATGGTGCGCGCGAGGCGGCCGGCCAGGTGAAGTCGGTGAGCGACGAAGCCCGCCAGAGCGATGTGATCGTCGAACACGCCATTGCCGCGATGAGCGGCATCGAGAACTCGTCGGCCGAAATCACCAAGATCATCGGCGTCATTGACGAGATCGCCTTCCAGACCAACCTCTTGGCGCTCAATGCCGGCGTCGAGGCGGCCCGCGCCGGCGAAAGCGGCAAGGGTTTTGCCGTCGTCGCCCAGGAAGTCCGCGAACTCGCCCAGCGCTCCGCCAACGCCGCCAAGGAGATCAAGACGCAGATTTCCCGCTCCTCCGAGCAGGTGAGCCAGGGCGTTCAGCTCGTCGCCCAGACCGGCGAGGCGCTGAAGCGGATCTCCGGCCAGATCGAACGCGCCAATGACGTCGTGTCGAAGATCGCCCACAGCGCCCAGGAACAGGACACGACGCTCCGCAGCATTTCCAGCGCCGTCAACCTGCTCGACACCGCGACCCAGCAGAATGCCGCCATGGCCGAAGAGACGACGGCCTCGGCCGAAGTCCTGGCCAACGACACCGGCGACCTCCTGGAACTGATCCGGGGCTTCAAGGTGTCCAACGGCGCCCGTTCAGGTCAGCCCGGCAGCATGGCCCAGCCTCTGCGCATGGCCGGCTGAGCCGGCGGTCCTGCCCTTCAACTCGAGCCGCCGGGGGACACTCCGGCGGCTTCGTCATTTTCGGGCACGGATCAAGATACGACGTCGGGCTCGTCGTCGAGACGCGCCACGAGCGCGTCTATCTCTCGGTCGGAATAGACGACGATGCCGGCCCGGCGCATCAGCGCCGCCGTCACGCCATGGCCGGGATGGCGGACACCGGAAAAGCTGCCGTCATAGATGAAACCGGAGCCGCAGGACGGGCTGCCGTCGATCAGCAGGGCAAAGGCACAGCCATTGGCGCGGGCGAATTCGACCGCCTTGCGGCCACCCTCGACGAAGGCGGCCGACACATCACACCCGGTGTTCTCCACCACCCGCGCCCGCCCCTCGATCACATCCTCGCCGCCCATGCCGCCCTCGATCTCGGCCGGCGGGCGCGGCGTGGGCAGTCCGCCGGCCTGTTCCGGGCAATAACCGACGATCCGGCCCTCGGCCTGCCAGCGGGCGATGGCCGGATGGGAGAGCGGCTTTCCCTTGCCGTCGTAACGGACCGGGCGGCCGAGCAGGCAGGCGCTGATGAGGATCTTCGGGGGCATGCTAGTCGTCCAACTGCCGGGCGGCGTCCACCCTCGCGTGAAGCACGCGTGCGATCTCGATGTCGCCATCGCTGGTCAAGACATAGAAGATCAGATGCGACCCGGCCCAACGGCGCCGGTAGCCGGGACGCAACCATCCGACATCGTGGCCGGAGGACGGATGCACGGAGATCTGCTCGATAAAGTCCAGCAACTGGCCGAGATAGACTTCCGCCTGCGCCTCGGACCAACGCTCTGCCGTGTACAACCCGATGTCGCGAAGATCCCGTTCTGCGGTCTGTCGAAACCGGACCTTAACCACGGGATCGCCAGGCTTCGCGCATCGACTCCATGAAAGCGTCACGATCAAAGTCGCGCGCCGGCCCGCAATATTCACTCTCGACCAATGCCTCGCGCAATCTGTCGATCTTCGCCTGCTCCTCTTCGAGCAACCGCAATCCGGCCTCGACGACGGCCTCGGCCGAACTGAAACGGCCGCTCTCCACCTGGCTGTCGATGAAGCTGTCAAAGGGCTCGCCGATCGTGACGTGAACTGGCTTGTTCATGGACTGCTCCTGGGACGGGGAAGCTGAGATCTGCAGATTATCACAGCCGCTCGGGCGAGACAAAAGGTCACCGCCCTTCCCCGCCAAAGCCATGCTTCGGCCGGACGGGTTGTGGCATCGAGATTTGGAACCTCCGCTCAAGGCCGAGGATGACCGGCCTACAAGGGCAAGTATCGCTGACGCGGGACCCGCCCTGCCCGGCCCTTCGCTTTGGGCTCAGGGCGTTAGGCGCTTCAATCGGGCCGCTCGATCGATTGATCCCGCTTGCGCGGGACCGCGCCTCACCCCGTGATCTTCGAGAAGTCGGCGACAGTGCCGGTGGCTTCGCGGATGGCTTTCAGCAAAGCGAGACGGTTGGCGCGGATGGCGGCGTCGTCGTCGTTGACCAGCACGTCGTCGAAGAAGGTGTCGACCGGGGCACGTAGCTTCGACAGCGCCTGCATGGCCGAGCGGAAGTCTTCCCTAGCCACAGCATCGGCGGCTTCGGCGCTGGCGGTCTTGATTGCGGCAAAGAGCGCCTTTTCGGCATCGAGCTTCAGCAGCGCCTCGGATACGCCGTCGGCGACGACGGTGCCCTTCTTCTCTTCGGCAGCGAGCAACTGGGTCGCGCGCTTGGTGCCGGCGAGCAGGTTCTTGCCATCCTCGGAGGTGATGAAGGCGGTGAGCGCCTCGGCGCGGCGGGCGACCATGAGCAGGTCGTCGGCCTCGGGCGTCAGCACCGCGTCGATAATGTCGTGGCGGGCGCCCTGATCGCGGAGGTAGACCTTCAGGCGGTCGTGGAAGAAGGAGAGGAGACTTTCGGACAAAATCTCAAGGCTAGGCCACTCTGGCTGGTTTTCTCGCAGGCGCGAGTAGCTGTCGCCAGCATTGCGTTCGTCAAGCAAATAGGCTTCCATTTGGGAATACGCATACTCACTCTCGATGTCTCCATCCTGATCAATGGGAACCAAGAACGAGTTTCCATATTCCGCCTCTGAGGGCTCAAATCCAAGTTTACGACCATCCACAGTCATAAACAATCGCAGTGCCAAGATCTGCTTAACTGTCAGCGTCTTGTAGGTCGCTTCAAACAGTTCGCTCAACTGCGTGCGCAACGACTTCTCCAGAATCATCCGCACCACACCCAGCGCCGCACGGCGCAGCGCATACGGGTCCTTGGAGCCGGTCGGCTTCTCGTCGATCGCCCAGAAGCCGGTCAGCGTATCAAGCTTGTCGGCGAGCGCGACCGTCAGACCCACCTTGTCTTCCGGCAGGCGGTCGGACGGGCCGTTGGGCTTCCAGTGATCCTCGATGGCAGCGGCGACGGCGGCGTCCTCGCCCTGCAGCAGCGCATAGCGGCGGCCCATCAGGCCCTGCAGTTCGGGGAACTCGCCGACGGCTTCGGTGCGCAGATCCGCCTTGGCCAGAACCACGGCGCGATCGACGAGCGCCGCGTCGGCGCCGACGATCGGCGCCAGTTCCTTCGCCAGCGCGCGGATGCGGGCGACGCGCTCACCCTGCGTTCCGAGCTTGGCGTGGAAGGTGACGTTCAGGGCATCGAGCTTGGCCATGCGCTGGTCGAGCGGCTTCCTCAGATCGAGGCCGAACTTTTCAGCCGAGGCCTTCAGCGTGTCGAGATCCGGCAGGTCGCCCTGGTCACGGGTCCAGAAATGCTTGGCGTCGGACAGGCGGGCGCGCACGACTTTGCCGTTGCCGTGCATGATTTCCTTGCCCCCATCCTTCGCCTCGATGTTGGAGACGAGGACGAAATGGTTGGACAAGCCTTCGGTTGCACCATGCGGGCGGGTGACGAAGCACTTCTGGTTGGTCTTGATGGTCAGCCGGATGATCTCGGCCGGGATCGCCAGGTAATCCTGTTCGAAGGTGCCGAGCAGCACATGCGGATATTCGACGAGGCCGGAGACTTCCTCCAGTAGGCCCTCGTCCTCGACGAGGTCGAGACCGTTGGCGAAGGCCAGATTGGCGGCGTCCTGGGCGATGATCTGCTTGCGGCGCTCGGCGTCGAGAATGACCTTGGCCTTTTCCAGGCTCGCGACATAGTCGTCGAAGCGGCGGACCGTGATGGCATCCGGCGCATGGAAGCGATGGCCGTAGGTGACGTTGCCGGCGACAATGCCGTCGATCTCGAAGGGGATGACGACAGTCTCGTCATGGTCGGTGCCGAAGGTGCAGACGATCGACTGCAGCGGGCGGACCCAGCGCAGCACTTCCGGCCCCCTGCCCTCGATGCCGGCATAGGTCATGCCCTTCGGCATGGAAGCGGCGCCCGAGCGCATCGGCTTCGGCCAGGGGAAGGTTCTGACGATGCCGGGCATCACGTCGGCGACGATGTCCTGGGCCGCGCGGCCCGGCTTGTCGAGATAGGCGACATAAAAATCGCCCTTCTTCGGATCGGTCTTGACGATCGCCTGGTCGATCGAGGAGAGCCCCGCGCCGCGCAGGAAGCCGTCGATCGCGGCCTGAGGCGCGCTGACGCTCGGGCCCTTCTTTTCCTCGCGGATATCGGCCGAACGGGCCGAGAGGCCGCGAATGTCCAGCGTCAGGCGCCGCGGCGTCCAGTATTCCCGCGCACCCTCATAATTGAGGCCGGCCTCCACCAGCGCGTCGGTGACGAGCTTCTTCAGATCACCGGCCGCCTTGCGCTGCATGCGGGCGGGAATCTCTTCGGAGCGGAGTTCGAGCAGAAGATCGGGCATCGGGGCTGGCTTTTCTTTGGTTGCTTAGGCTGCGGCCGACTTAGCAAGCCCGGCGCAAAAAGTCATCCATGCAAGCACGCAAAATGCAGCCGCGACGCCGGGAAATGCACCCGCGCTTATGCAGCGCTCATCACCGGGATGGCCGCAATCTCCTCGGCCTTGGCTGCGGCCTCGACTTTGAGGTCATAGCTGGTCTGGAGATTCATCCAGAACTGCGGGCTTGTGTCGAAAAAACGGGCAAGGCGCAGGGCCGTGTCGGTTGTCAGCGCCGTCTGCTCCGCCACCAAACGCTCGATCCGGGTGCGCGGCACATTCAGCCTCTTCGCCAGCCCGCCGGCGCTAAGGCCGAGGGGAAGGAGAAATTCGTCTCTGAGGATCTCGCCCGGGTGAACCGGGGGCAGTGCGATGGCCATGGTGCTGTCTTCCCGTTCCTTAGTGATAGTCAACGATCTCGACACGCTCGGCTCCCCCGTTCAGCCAGATGAAGCATATTCGCCACTGGTCATTGATCCGGATCGAATACTGCCCCTGCCGATCACCCTTCAACGGCTCCAGCCGATTACCGGGTGCCCGGGCCAGATCATCGAGAGTGGCGGCATTGTCGATGATGGTCAGCTTGACGATCGCGCGACGCAGAAGGTCGGCCGGAAAGCCCTTCGGCGCCCTGCCTGAGGCGACCGTCTCCGTCATCGCATTCGCATAGGATCTGATCACCGACGACTCCTAGTACGAAAAATGTATCATGACGCGATACATTCCGCAATCTAATAGCGGAATCAGCGAAGCTCCTACCAGCCTCCCCCGCCGCCACCGCCACCGCCGCCGCCCGAGGAGCCGCCGCCGGAGGAGAAGCCGGAGGACGAGCTCTTGGGCGGGGCCGGGATGGTGGAGGCGATGGTCGAGGCCATGGCGGACGAGAAGCCGCCGATCCGGCCGCCGAAATCGCCGGGATGGGCGCCGTGATACCAGGCCGGTTGGTAGCTGGCGGCAGCCGCGCCGGCGGCGGCCGAGGCGAGCCAGGTTTCGAAGGTTTCGGTCCACGGCTTTTCGACGCCGAGCGCCACGGCATAGGGAAGCAGCGTCTCGAAATGCTGCGGCGACATTTTCGGTGCGCCCTGCATGTTGAGCCGGTCCCTTTCGGCCAGCGTCAGATAGGTGCGCAGGCCCTCGATGCCGTCCATCAGCTTGCGCCCGACCGGCGTGGGGGCGCCCATGAGGAAGAAGAACAGCGCGTTCAGCAGGACGATGCCGCCCACCGCGATCAGCACGGAGATCTGGTGAACCTCCGAGAGATCGATGAAGATCGCCAGCACCGACACGAGCGACATGGCGACGGCGACGAAACCGAGGATCGCCATGCCGACGATGGAGATGATCCGGACGGCAAGCGGCGCCCCCCGCCGCACGCCGCGGCCGAGCCGGACGGCAAAGCTGCCGAGGAAGACCGCGACGACGACGGGTGCGAAGAGCAGGCCGATCGTATCCTCGGTCAGGGAACCGAAGACCAGCAAAGCGGCGAGCGCGGCAATGCTCAGCGCCACACCGCCGAAGATATAGCCGCCATTGCCGCGGTAGTACTTGCCGCGATGCTCCTTCTCGATCGCGTTGCGGAATTTGTTTCCAACCGACTGGACGCGCTTGCCATTCGCCTTATCGATGGTGAGGCTGTCGCCCGGCTCGCCAAGCGAAGCGATCAGGCTCGCCTGCCCTGCCGGCAGTTTGCCGAGCACCGGCTTTTCCGTGCGGTTCACCACGATCGATCTCTCCAGATCGTCGAGCACAACATAGCCTTTGACCGCGAGATCGAGCAGCGAGGCGGACAGCGCCGTCCAGCCTTCGCCGGAAAATCCCTTGTTGTCGATGTAGTTGACCAATGCGGGAGACAGGCCCTCCGGCGGATCCCAGCGCGGCACCATGACGCCGGCCTCCGGATCACGGCCGACCGCGATCCACGAGCGCAGATAGTAGAAGAAGACCAGGCTGAGGCCGCCATAACCGAGGATCGCATTGATGTTGTCGCGCAGCCACCACCAGGTGCTCTTCTCGCTCGACGGCGCAAGCACGGCCCCCTTGGGCAGGCCGACGACGATCGTCAGCCCTTCGCCGATGCCGAGCGGCGCGGTGGTTTCGAAATACGCCCCGTCATCGGCGCGCTGGTAGCGGGCATTGGTCTCGGTGGAGCCGAGCGGACCTGTGTAATAGGCCGTCTGCGTCGCCGTCACGCCATCCGGCAGGATCACGTTGGCGGACGCCTTCAGGATCGGGAACTTCCAGCCATTGCCGGTGACGTTCCAGTAGAGCTCGTCGTGATCGTCGAAATAACGGATCTGCCGCCCGGTCGTGTAGGTGATGGTATAGGTATAGTCGCTCGGATCGAGGAAGACGTCGGCGGAGCCGGCATAGATACGGATGCCGCCGGAAATGCTCTCGGTATGGTAATCCTCGGGCTCACCGTCGCGCTCGACCGAGACGAGGTCGAAATCGACCTTGATGCGCCGGCCGTCGGCATCCTCGGCATAGAGCGGAAAATCGCGGAAGATGCCGCGCTTGATGTCCTGGCCCTCGGCGCGAACCGTGATCGTCTCGGTCACGCTGAGCGTCGCATCGGGGGCAACCGTGATGTCCGCGTGATAGTCGCGGATGACCTCGGCGGCCATAGCCTGCCCGACTGCAGCAAGAAGGACGAGGACTGCTGTCAGGAGGCCGAGCACCTTGTTCATGATGGCTATCCCTGGATGAACTGAACGCCGAGCGAGGCCAGCGCATCCCAATAGCCGGGATAGGTCTTGGCGACGCAGCCGGGGTCGAGAATAGTGATGTCGCGGATCTTCAGGCTGGCAAGCGCGAAGCTCATGGCGATGCGATGATCGGCGAAGGTGTCGATGTCGGCCGGCAGGCTTTGGCCGGCGAGCGCCGGATCGGCATGGACGATCAGGTCGTCGCCCTGCTCCTCCGCCAGACCTTCACGAATATTGTTGAGACCGGTCGACAGGGCGCGGATGCGGTCGCATTCCTTGACCCTGAGATTGGCGATGCCGACGAAGCGCACCGGCGTCTCGTTGAAGGCGGCGAGCACCGCAATCGTCGGGATCGCGTCCTGCATCTGCGATCCGTCGATGACGGCCGGCATGCGCGGAAAGGCGGCGATCACCTCATGCGCCTTGGCGTCCGGCTGGGTGAAATCGCCCGACGGCGTGCCGATGTCGATCGAACCGCCGGTCACGACCTCCGCGCCCCACAGATAGGTGGCGGCAGAGGCGTCGGGTTCGACGTGGAAGTCGGTCGCCGTGTAGCCCGTCGGCTCGATGCGCCAGGAGGCCGGGGTCGGCTGGGTGACCGCAGCACCGAAGGCCCGCATGGCGGACAGCGTCAGGTCGATATAGCCACGCGCGCCGATATCGGCGCCGGCCAGCTCGATCTCGAAGGGTTCGGCGGCGCAGGCGGCGGCCATCAGCAGGGCCGAGACATATTGGCTGGAAAGCCCCGCATCGATCACCACCCTGTTGCGCGCAAAGGCGCCCGTCGCGTCGATGGTCACCGGCGGGCATCCGGTCGGCGCGTCGATCGACACGCCGAGCGACTGCAAGGCCTCCACCAGCGGCTTGATCGGCCGCTTGCGCATATGCTCGTCGCCATCGACCACATAACGACCCTTGCCGAGCGCCAGCGCCGCGGTGAGGAAGCGCGTGGCGGTGCCGGCATTGCCGAGGAAGAGCGGCGCGGCCGGGGGCTGCAGTTCGCCCGTTCCGGTGACGACGAAAGTGGTGGCGTCCGGCTCGTCGACGGTCACGCCCATGGCCCGCAGGGCGTCCGCCATGTAGCGCGTGTCGTCGCTTTTCAGCGCACCCGTCAGCCGGCTCGTGCCTTTGGCCAGGCCAGCCAGCAGGAGCGCGCGATTGGTGATCGATTTCGAGCCGGGCGGGCTGACGCGCCCGGAAAGCGGACGGCCGGGCGGAATGATGGTCAGTTTTTCGGTTTTCATGCTGTGTCTCGAAGCGGCCGCAAATCGACCGCGCTTAGAATTTCACCGTGGGGACCGCGCGATCGGCATCGTTGGCGATCTCGAAATAGCCGGCCTTGGAGAATCCGAACTGGTTTGCGACCAGGTTGGACGGGAAGCTGTCGACCTTGACGTTCAGGTCGCGCGCGGCACCGTTATAGTATCGGCGCGACATCTGGATCTCGCCTTCGATCGTGTCGAGCGAACGATGCAGCTCCATGAAGTTCTCGTTTGCCTTGAGTTCCGGATAGGCTTCGGCGAGCGCAACGATCTTGCCGAGCGCCTGGCCGAGCAGACCTTCCGCGGCAGCACGGCCCGCCACGTCGCCGGCCGGCACGGCCTGGGCGCGATTGCGCAGTTCGACCACTTCCTCGAAGGTCGACTTCTCGTGGGCGGCATAGCCCTTCACGGTCTCGATCAGGTTGGGGATCAGGTCGGCGCGGCGCTTCAGCTGCACGTCGATGCCGGACCAGGCTTCCTCGGTCATCTGCCGGGATTTGACCAGGCCGTTGTAGACCATTACGGCATAGAGGGCGACGATAACGAGAACAGCAAGAATGATATACATGGCTATGCTCCGGCCGATGCTAGGATCGCCGAACCTTAGGGGTTCGTTGCGGAAAAGTCATCAGCCGATCTCCCCGGGGCGGCGGCGCCATCACCTGAATCGGGAGACGACATGCCCTCGGACTCGGTTAGTTCGACGAGCGCCAGTTCCTGCCCGGGCGCCATCCGCTGCATATAGGCATGGACCAGCATGAGGAGAACGAGATGGGCGATGGCTCCGACGGCAGCGACCTGCATCAAGTGCTGGCTCGCCGCAGGATCGGAAAAGCCGTCAGCCGGTGCCGCGCTGACAATCTGCATCAAGCCGGTAGCGAGGGTGGCCGACAGGACAATGCCGGCGGGATACCAGGGGATGGAAGGAGCCGTCCTGCTCTCGCTTTCCGCGGCAAAATCCTCGAGATCGATCAAGGTATAGAGCGGCATCCACAAATTGGCGACCGGGACGAAAAAGCCGACGATCGCCAGCCGTGCACTGTACCGGACGCTGTCGCGGCGCACCGCGTTGGCCAGACGCACCGAAAGCCAGGTCCAGCGCAGGAAGAACAGGAGCGTAAAGGCCTGAACGACCGCCAAAACGAGATCGAAAGGCCCCGTTAAGTCAAGCATCGTCTGGAACAATGGGCTCTCTGTGCCGGTACGGAAGGTGGAGCCGGTCTTTTCGATCACATAGTTGACGAAGGCGATGTACAGGTAGAAGCCGACGGAAAAGGTCAGCATCGCTCCGCTGACGCACGCCGCCAGGAACCAGGCGCAGCGAGACCATGCCAGCCCGCCAGCCAGGGATTTCGCCGGAATGATCCGGCCTTGGCTCATGCAGCCTTGCCGAGATTGACCCCACCGGCATCGGTCAGCAGGAAGGCTTCGCCGCATGCCTTGGCGAGCGTGCGTACACGCAGGATGTAGCTCTGCCGCTCGGTCACGGAAATGACGCCGCGGGCGTCCAGCAGGTTGAAGACGTGGGACGCCTTGATGCACTGGTCATAGGCCGGGAAGACGCATTTGTGCAGGCGCTGATTGTCGTTCTCGCCGGGAGCGCCGGCCGCAAGCAGCGCCTGGCATTCCTTCTCGGCGTCGACGAAATGGCGGTGCAGCATTTCGGTATTGGCGAACTCGAAATTGTGCCGCGAATATTCCTGCTCGGCCTGCAGGAAGACGTCGCCATAGGAGATCTTCTCGTCACCTTCGCGGCCGTTGAAGTTGAGGTCGTAGACGTTGTCGACGCCCTGGACATACATGGCCAGGCGCTCGAGACCGTAGGTCAACTCGCCGGAAACCGGCGCGCATTCGATGCCGCAGACCTGCTGGAAGTAGGTGAACTGCGAGACTTCCATGCCGTCGCACCAGCATTCCCACCCGAGACCCCAGGCGCCCAGCGTCGGGCTTTCCCAGTCGTCCTCGACGAAGCGGATATCGTGCAGCAGCGGGTCGAGGCCAATCGCGGCGAGCGAGCCGAGATAGAGCTCCTGCAGGTTGGACGGGTTCGGCTTCAGGATGACCTGATACTGGTAATAGTGCTGAAGACGGTTGGGGTTTTCGCCATAGCGGCCGTCGGACGGGCGACGGGACGGCTGCACATAGGCTGCCTTCCACGGCTTGGGGCCGAGCGCGCGCAGGGTGGTTGCCGGATGGAAGGTACCGGCGCCGACTTCCATGTCGTAGGGCTGGAGAACGGCGCAGCCCTTGTCGGCCCAATAGTTGTGCAGCGTCAGGATCAGGGCCTGGAACGAGCGCTTGGGGTCCATATGCGGGGCGAGGCTGGTCTCGGTCATGGGATTTGTCGTCCGGAACTTGTCTTCGAGGGTGGTCCGTCTGGTGCCACGGCGGGGGCGGACGGTCAAGTCATGCGTGACGGATGCGCCTCTGAGACTGCCCCGAAGCGGAGCTGCCTCCCGGTGCCATTCCGCTCACTCCCCCTCGCGCTTCACGCGATATTCGCCGGTCACCTCGTCCTTGACCAGCGTGCCCATGGCGCCGGTCTGGCGTTCCTTTTCCTCGACCTTGGACTTGGCCCGAAGCTTCTCGGCATCGGACACGAAGCGGCGATAGAGGAAATAGGCTCCTCCGATCAAAACGACGAAAAAGATGATCCGCGACATGTCCCCTCGCGCTGTCATAGCCCGTAACGGTTCCACAATGCCTTTTCTTCCAGCGTGTCGGCAAGTCCGGATACGGCAGCTGCGGCCATCTGCTCCATGCCGGCGCCGCTGGCGCCGACGCCCGGCAGCTTGCGGCCGAAGAAATCCCTGGATCCGGAGACCAGTTCCAGCTTGGCATCGCGGCCGTAGCGTTTCTTGATCTCCTCGCGCATGTCGCCCAGGCTGTCGACGAGACCCAGTTGCAGGCCACGGCGCCCGGTCCAGAACAGGCCGGAGAACAGGTCCGGATCATCGGCCAGCGCGCTGCCGCGGCGGGACTTGACCATGTCTATGAAGATTTCGTGGATCTCCAGCTGAAGCGACTTCAGATAGTCGATGTCGCTCTCCTTCTCCGGCTGGAACGGATCGAGGATCACCTTGTTCTCGCCGGCGGTGTAGACGCGGCGCTCGACGCCAATCTTCTTCAGCAGCTCAGGAAAACCGAAACCGCCGGAGACGACGCCGATCGAGCCGACGATGGAGGTTGCGTCGGCAAAGATCTCGTCGCCGGCCAGTGCGATCATGTAACCGCCCGAAGCCGCCACGTCCTCGACGAAGACCAGCACGCGCTTGTTCTTTTCCTCGGCAAGCGCGCGGATACGGTCGAAGATCATGCGCGACTGCACGGGCGAGCCACCCGGCGAATTGATCGACAGCACGACGGCGGGGCTCTCCTTCTTCGAGAAGGCCTTTTCGAGAGCCGGCGCGACGGTTGCGAGATTTAGCTGCAGCTTGAAACGGCCACCCCCGCTCATGATTGCGCCGTGCAGACGCACGACCGGAATCACCAGCCCGTCATTGCGGAACCGCTTCGGCACCAGACGCTTCAACAAACCCGCCATCGATCGCTTACCTCGCATTGTCGTTCATGTCGCACCGAGATGTAAGATGCGGGGCCACAAACACAATGGCGGGCCCTGGAAAATCATCGCCCGCGGCGGGGATAGGAGGCGCGGCCGTTGTTGAGATCGTCGACGAGCGCGGAGAATTTGTGGCTTGCCGGATCGTCGTGCATGAGGAGCGGCGCGCGCAGGTTCAGCCTTGCGCGAGAACCCTTGATCGCCGTCACCAGGATGCGCACGGCGTTCTCGCCGGTCCGCGGATAGACGGGCGTCACCTCGAGCCCGCCGAAACGCCGGCCGCAGGCGTCGATGATCTCGGCGATCGACTGCGGCCGGGCGATGAGAGAGAGTTGGCCGCCCGGCACCATGATGGCGCCGGCCGTCCTGATCCAGCTTTCGAAGAGATCTTCCGTCATGGCATGGGCTTCGGCCTTCAGCGCGTCCGGTGTCTTGCGATCGCCCGCATCGTTGAAGGGCGGGTTCATGATGACGTGGTCGAACACGTCGTCGGCAAGACCTGCGGCGACCCGCGCCCGTCCCGTCAGGGTCACGTCCGCCTCGATGAGCGAGACGCGCGGCGCAAGCGCCGCATTTTCCACCAGTGCCAGGCTTCGTTGCGCATAGGCGATCATCTCCGGGGAGCGCTCGACAAGAGTGACCTGCGCATCCGCGAGACGGGCAGCGACGGCCAGGCCCGCAGCCCCTGCCCCGGCGCCGAGATCGGCGACACGGATCGGACCGGTGGCATCCACCAGAGACGCCAGCAGCATGGCATCCATGCCGGCGCGATGCCCCCGGCCCTTCGGCTGGACCAGATGGAATCGCCCACGATGGAAGGCGTCGACGGTCTCGGCAATCGGCTCTGAAGCGGGCACGGGTTCAGGCCGCCGGATCACGCAGCTCGTCGCCGAGGCCGGCATCGGTGAGAATGGCGCGCGCCTCGTCGGCCCGATCGCTTTCCACGAGCAGGCGGCGCGCCAGCATGCCGAGCGAACCCTCGAGAATGCTCATGGACTGATCGGCGATCATGCAGGAAATTCCCGCGTCTTTCATCAGACTCTCGGCAAAGGACAGGAGAACGACGTCGTTGCTGCGGATTATCTCGTGCATGGCGCCTCAAAACCCTCCCTAAAAAGGTCTATGCGGCCGATTCGGGCTTGCCCATCATGCGGCCGCTTTTTATTGTCGCGCCGAGAATGCAATAGGAGTCCGGTGCGTTGGGCGTAGTCATACCGCTTGAGGAAAACAAAAACAAACAGGCTTCCATCCAGCCTCTGGTGGACCTGGCCAAGCCGGGCATGGAACGGGTGAACCAGCTCATTCTGTCGAAGGCCGGATCCGACGTGCAGATGATTCCCGAAGTGGCGAACCATCTGATCTCGTCCGGCGGCAAGCGGCTGCGACCGATGCTGACGCTCGCCTCCGCCGCGCTGTTCGGCTACCAGGGCGATGGCGACGTGAAGCTCGCCACCAGCGTGGAATTCATGCACACCGCGACCCTGCTGCACGACGACGTGGTCGACGAGAGCGATCTTCGGCGCGGCAAGTCGACCGCCCGCATGATCTGGGGCAACCAGGCCAGCGTGCTGGTCGGCGACTTCCTGCTCGGCCAAGCCTTCCGCATGATGGTCGAGGTCGGATCGCTCGAAGCGCTCGACGTGCTGTCGGCCGCCGCGTCGGTGATCGCCGAGGGCGAGGTGCTGCAGCTTTCGGTCGCCAAGAACATGGAGACCACCGAGGACGACTATCTGTCGGTCATCCGCGCCAAGACGGCGGCGCTCTTTGCCGCCGCGGCCGAAGTCGGCCCGATCATCGCCGGCGCCGACAAGGCCGGGCGCAATGCACTCAAATCCTACGGCATGAATCTCGGACTGGCCTTCCAGCTGGTCGACGACGCGCTCGACTACGGCGGCAAGGCGGCCGATCTCGGCAAGAATGTCGGCGACGATTTCCGCGAGGGCAAGATCACCCTTCCCGTCATCCTCGCCTATCGGCGCGGCACCAAGGAAGAGCGTGAATTCTGGCGCGAAGCGATCGAGCAGGGGCAGAATGACGACGCCCGGCTGGACAAGGCGCTCGGGCTCATCACCAAATACGGCGCGCTGAACGACACGATCGCCCGTGCCCTGCACTACGGCACCATCGCCCGCGATGCGCTGGCGCCGCTGCCGGAGACGGAGTGGAAGTCGGCGCTCATGGACGTCATCGATTTCTGCATTGCCCGCGTCAACTGACGCGTCACCGGGGGTCGCCTTGCGGGGCTGCTTCAAAAAAGCCATTCTGTGCAGGAATCATTCCCGCATTCTGGGGTACCAACAGCCCGTGGCGGCTGGTCATCGATTCTTGAAAGGCTCTTTCATGCGGCAAAGTCTTGCCATCCGTCTGCTCGCCGGTACGGCGCTCGCCTTCCTGGTCGGCGTTTTCCCTTCCGGCCTCGTGCATGCCCAGGCCGCCGACACGGCAAAGCCCGCCGAGACGCAGACCTTCGACCTCGATAGCGTCGACACATTTTCCGGTGCTTTCCTCGCCGCCCGCACGGCCGATGCCGACCGCGACTACGAGAACGCCATCGCGCTCTACAAGAAGGCCCTGTCCTTCTCGCCGAACGAACTGGACATCCAGGAACGGCTGATGATCGCGCTGTTCATGAACGGCAATTTCGATGAAGGCGTCGTGCTGGCCGAGGAATTGAAGAGCGACGAAGCCGTCGAGCGCGTCACCTCCGTGGCGCGTGCGCTCGAAGCCGTTCGCAAGGGCGACTTTGCCGGCGCCGAGAGGATCCTCACCTATAGCGGACCGAACGACCTTGACCGGCTGATGAACCAGTTGCTCGTCGCCTGGACCAAGGTCGGCGCCGGCCAGGGCAAGGAAGCGCTGAGCCTGGTCGAGGGGCTGAAGGGTCCCGAATGGTACGGCATCTTCCAGCACTACAATGCCGGGGCCATCGCTGCGCTGACCGGCGATGCCGACGCGGCCCGTCGCAATTTCGTCGATGCACTGACCGACAAGTCCGGCGCCGCCACCGCGCCCGACACCTTTACCCGCACGGTCATTTCGCTGGCGACGCTCGAAGCCCAGCTCGGCAACAAGCAGAAGGCGCTGGATGCGATTTCGGCCGGCGACGAGCTGATTTCCAACTTCGCTCCGTTCAAGGCGTTGCGCGAGCACATCGAAGCCGGTGAAAAGCCGGAACCGCTCGCCAAGACCGCCGCCCAGGGCGCGGCCGGCGTGCTGTTCTCGATCGGCGGCGCGCTCAACCGCGACGGCGCCGAAGACACCGTTATGCTCTATCTGCAGCTGGCCCGCGCGCTCGACCCGAACAGCGCCGACACGCTGATCATGCTCGGCGGACTGGCCGAGGCCGCCAAGCAGCCGGAACGCGCCATCAAGCTCTACGGCCAGGTTCCGGCCACCTCGCCGATGCGTCGCATTTCCGAACTGCAGCTCGGCCTGACGCTTGCCGAGACCGGCAAGGTTGACGAGGCACGCGCCCATCTGAAATCGCTGATCGATTCCGATCCGGCCGATATCCGCAGCTATCTCGCCTATGGCAGTGTGCTCTCCGACGCCAAGGACTATCCGGCCATGGCGGCGAACTACGACAAGGCCGTCGAGATCATTGGATCGACACCGACCAAGGGCCACTGGTCGATCTTCTTCCAGCGCGGCATCGCCTATGAGCGCCTGAAGAAGTGGGACCAGGCGGAACCGAATTTCCGCAAGGCGCTGGAGCTCAATCCGGAGCAGCCGCAGGTCCTCAACTATCTCGGCTATTCCTGGGTCGACATGAACCGCAACCTGGAAGAAGGCCTCGACATGATCCGCAAGGCGGTCGAGCTTCGTCCGGACGACGGCTATATCGTCGACTCGCTCGGCTGGGCCTATTTCCGTCTCGGCCGTTTCGACGAGGCGGTCCGCGAACTGGAGCGCGCGATCGAGCTGAAGGCCGGCGACGCGACGATCAACGACCACCTGGGCGACGCCTACTGGCGCGTCGGCCGCAAGCTGGAAGCCACCTTCCAGTGGAAGCGGGCGCTGATTTCCAAGCCGGACCTCGCCGAAATCCCGAAGATCGAGGCCAAGCTTCGCGACGGCCTGCCGGAGATCGCTCCGGAAGTCGCCGCCAAGGGCGAAACGCCGGCCCAGACCGGCGCCATGACGGACGCCGAGAAGAGCGGCATGGCCGGCGAAGACGGTTACACGGTCAAGCCCGGCGACTCCCTGTGGGATATCGCCACCGAAGCCTATGGCGACGGGCAGCGCTTCATCGACCTGATCAATGCCAATCCGGGCCTCAAGCGCAATCCGGACCGCATCTATCCCGGCCAGCAGCTGAAGATGCCGAAGAACGGCAACTGACGCCATGCCTGCCCATGCGACGAGCGAGGCGGCGCCGGCCAAGATCAATCTGGCGCTGCACGTTACCGGCCAGCGGGCCGACGGCTATCACCTGCTCGACAGCATCGTGACCTTTGCCAGCCATGGCGACCGGCTGGGCTTTTCGCCGGCGGAGCGCGATTCGTTCAGCCTTGCCGGCCGCTTCGGCCCGCTTCTGTCGGACAAGGCCGAAGGCAGGGACGGCAATCTGGTGCTGAAGGCGCGTGACCTGCTGCGGGAGGCGCTGACCGCTCAGGGACGCATGACAGGACCGGTGGCGATCGAACTGGAGAAGAACCTGCCCGTCGCCTCGGGCGTCGGTGGCGGCTCGGCGGATGCCGCGGCGACGCTGCGCGGACTGTTGCGCTTCTGGCAGGCTTCGCTCTCTCCCGACAGGCTTGCGGAGATCGCGCTGAAGCTCGGCGCCGACTTGCCTATGTGTCTGGAGAGCCGGCCGCTCAGAGCCCGCGGGATCGGCGAACAGATCGACAGGCTGGACTCCATGCCTGGCTTTGCCCTGGTGCTTGCCAATCCGCTGAAGGCGGTTTCGACGCCGGACATCTTCCGGCGCCTGACCGACAAGAACCATCCGCCGATCGGCGAACCGCCGGCGAATGGCGACCGCGGGGCATGGATCCGCTTCCTGGCCGACCAGCGCAACGATCTTGAAGTCCCTGCCCGCGCGCTCCTGCCCGAGATCGCCGAGATCTCGGACATGCTGCGCACTGCCGGCGCGCGCCTCGTGCGCATGTCCGGTTCGGGGGCGACCTGCTTTGGTTTATTCGACGATCAAGCCGGCGCCGACGCTGCGGAGCGGCAATTGGCGCGACTGCGGCCGGACTGGTATTTTCAGGCGACGGAAACGACGGGAAAGACAATCAGCTAGATCAGCCGGCGGCCTGGCACTCAGACGCGGCCCTGGCGTGCCACCCAGGACGGCACGAGCTCGCTCGACAGGCGACGCGGCTTGTGTCCCTGCGCCAGCTGGCCCAACGCCATGCCGGGCCGGGCAACGGCGATCGCCTGGCCCTTGGGCAGCAGCAGGCCATGTTCCAGCGGCGGGGTGCTTCTGGCAATGCGCCGGAAGAACGGCTGGCGGTGATTGCGTGACTGCGAGAAGCGCGCCGGCGTCGTGTTGAGCGCCACATATTCGCCGATCTCGTCGATCCAGCCATGCAGCGGACGGGCGCCGGCCTCGACCAGCAACAGCCATTCGCCCCGCGCCGCGCGCAGTACGTCCCTGATGTCCCACTGCGCATAAAAGCGGCAACCGGCGGCATCCGCGACACGTGACGAGCCGTCCGACGAACCGTGATCGAGCACGATCACGTCGCTCACCAGACCCTCGACCGCCCCGGCGACAAGAACGGAAAGCGTCTGGGCGAGCTCCGGCTCCTGATCGCGGCATTCCATCATCACTGTCAACATTGCCTATCTTTATCGCATTGCACAAACGATTGCCACCGCCACTTTCGCATTTTTGTTCTTGCAATGTTCTCTTTTCCGCGCTAGGAATTTAATCATCGAGACGGGGATGATGGCCCCGCGAGGAGCAAACATGAACGAGCTGTCTCTTGTGGCGCGGGCTGCCTTCCAGCCCGCCAATACGGCAGATATTGCCGACGCACTGGTCGCCTCCTCGGGCCTCAGGATCGAGGTGGACCGCCGCCGCGGCCGTGCCGCCGGCATGAACCCGTCCGGCCGTTTCGAGCCGCATGAACGCGTGACATTCGACGACGGCTGGGAAAGCCTCGAGGACATGCCGCCCTTCCGCACCGAGGTACAGGTCGAGCGGCCGCGCACGATCATCACGCGCAACGATTCGCCCGACATTCCGTTCGACCGCTCGATCAATCCCTATCGCGGCTGCGAGCATGGCTGCATCTATTGTTTCGCCCGCCCGACCCATGGTTTCATGGGCCTTTCCGCCGGGCTCGACTTCGAGGCCAAGCTGTTCGCCAAGCCGGATGCGCCGAAGCTTTTGGAGCGGGAGCTCGCCAAGGCCGGCTACAAGCCGCGCACCATCGCGATCGGCACCAATACCGATCCCTACCAGCCGATCGAACGGGAATGGCGCATCATGCGGCAGATCCTCGAAGTGCTGGACCGCGCCAATCATCCGGTGACCGTGGTCACCAAGTCGGCGCTCGTGTTGCGCGATCTCGACATCCTGTCCTCGATGGCGGCGCGGGGGCTGGCCAAGGTGGCGATCTCGGTGACGACGCTCGACCGCAAGCTGGCCCGCACCATGGAGCCACGCGCCTCGACGCCGACCAAGCGGCTGGAGGCGATCAAGGCCCTTTCCGAGGCCGGCGTGCCGACGGGCGTGATGATGGCGCCGGTGATCCCCGCCCTCAACGACCACGAGATCGAGCGGGTTCTGGATTCGGCCAAGGCCGCCGGTGCCCGGGAGGCGGGCTACGTGCTGCTGCGCCTGCCACTGGAAGTGAGCCCGCTGTTCCGCGACTGGCTGCTGCAGCACTATCCGGACCGCTATCGCCACGTCATGTCGCTGGTGCGCTCCATGCGCGGCGGCAAGGACTATGATGCCGAGTTCGGCAAGCGCATGAAGGGCGCCGGTCCCTATGCCTGGCAGATCAGCCGGCGCTTCGAGATGGCGACCAAGCGGCTCGGCTTGGTTCGCCGCAGCGCCCATCTGCGCGACGACCTGTTCGTGCCGCCGGATGGCAGCGGCGTTCAGCTGTCGCTGCTCTGACGCAGACGGATGCGTCCCGGAGACGCGTCCGGACGTATACCATTTCCAGGCGAGCCGATGTCTCGCCTGCCCTTCTCAGGGTTCGGTTCGCCGGCCCTCTCCAGTTTCCGGTGCGGTCCGCCGCCTTGCGCCGGAAGATGAGTCCCTGGCTGCCGCCCCGACGGCCGCTTCCCCTGCCGGTCATCGATGCCGGGGACTTGCAGGAGATCGGGTGCGCGTGCGATTTCTGCCGCATGAAATCTCGCACGCCACCCGATTCTCCGAGTTTTTTCGCCGACCTGCCGGCCGGCCCCGATTTCGAGTTCGAGAGGCTGGCGGCCAGGCGCGGCTTCTTCCCCGTCGCCGGCACGGATGAAGCCGGACGGGGGCCGCTCGCCGGTCCGGTCGTTGCCGCGGCCGTCATTCTCGACGAGGCGAACATCCCCGAGGGGCTCAACGATTCGAAGAAGCTGACCGCCGCGCACCGCGAGCGCCTGTTCGAGGCGATCATCGCCACTGCCACGGTCTCCATCGCCTCGTCATCGCCCCGCCACATCGATGCGCGCGACATCCGGAAGGCGAGCCTCGATGCCATGCGCCGGGCCGTGGCGGGCCTCGCTTTGCCGCCGCTGCATGTGCTTGCCGACGGGCGCGACGTGCCGGACGGGCTGATCTGCCCGGGCAAGGCCGTGGTCAAGGGCGATTCGCGGTCGCTGTCGATCGCCGCCGCCTCGATCATCGCCAAGGTCACGCGCGACCGCATGATGGCCCGCGCCGGCCTCGTCTACCCCGCCTACGGCTTCGACAGCCACGCCGGCTATGGCACCGACCGCCACCGCGCGGCGATCGCCGTGCATGGGCCCTGCATCCTGCACCGCATGAGCTTCAGACCGCTGCGCAGCGACGGCGAGGACATCCTCGAAGCGCCGCTTCCCTGACGCATCGCTTTGCGCCTGCCTGCGCGCTCATCTCGCTGCCGATCAATCCACGATGTCTGGTCCGGCATACAGCGTCCGAGGCAAGCGGCGCCTTGCCCTTCCTTCCATCGGGCAAAGGAAAAGTCGGGCGGACAAAGAAAAAGCCGGGCATTTCGGCCCGGCTCTTCAAACACTCACGATGATCGCCAACCTCAGTTGAGGCGGGCCTTGACCTCACCGAGGGCACCCTTAAACAGGCTGTCCTGAACGGCGGCATCGGTCTTCTTGGCAAGCACCGCTTCGGCTGCGGCGATCGCCAGGTCGACGGCTGCCGAGCGCACGGCGTTGACGGCTTCCGTCTCGGCCTGCTTGATCTTCTGCTCGGAGAGCGCATTGCGGCGCGCCACGAACTCTTCGGTCTTCTGCTTGGCTTCGGCCGTCAGCATGGCGGCTTCGCGTTCGGCGGCGGCGACGATGCCTGCTGCTTCCGCTTCGGCTTCCTTACGCTTGCGCTGGTATTCGGCCAGAACGTGCTGGGCTTCCTCGCGCAGGCGCTTGGCTTCCGCCAGTTCGTCACGGATCTTGTCAGCGCGGGCGTCGAGCGACTTGCCCACCATGCCCGGAACCTTGAGATAGACGATCAGGGCGAAGAACAGGAGAAGGCCGACGAAGGCAAAGAATGTTGCGTCGAATTGCATGTTCAAGCCCCCTGCTTGCCGGCGACGCCGCTGACGGCGGCCTTGATGTCGGCGGCGGTTGCCTTGGTGCCGATCAGCTGCTCGACGATCGAACCGACCGTGTCGACGGCGATGGTGTCGACTTCGGCGAAGGCCTTCGCCTTGATCTCGGCGATGCGGGCTTCGGCGGCTGCGACCTTGCCGGCAAGTTCCGCTTCGACGGCGGTCCGCTCGGCGTCGGCCTTGGCCTTGGCGCTGTCGCGCGCGGTCGCTGCGATCTGCCCGGCCTTCGCCCTGGCAGCCGCGAGCTCGCGCTCGTATGTTTCAATGGCGGTATCGGCCTCGGACTTCAGCCGGGCGGCCTCGTCGAGATCCTGGGCGATCCGGTCATGCCGGTTTTCCAGGATGCCACCGACGCGCGGCACGATGACCTTCTGCATGAGCACGTAGAAAAGACCGAACGTAATCACCAGCCACAAAAGCTGGGACGCGTAGGTCGACTGGTCGAACGGCGGGAAAACGCCACCGCCATGCCCCTCTTCGTGGGCAACACCGGTCTCCGTATGAACTTCGCCGTGTGCGGGTGCTTCTTCCGTATGAACCTGACCCGGTGCAGGGGCAGCTTCGGCGGGAGTCTGGCCCGGCGCCGGAGTTTCCTGCGCAAAGGCGGGGGTCACAAACATGCTCACCTCCAGGTGTATTCTCAAATGCGAAGGATCACGGCCGCCTCGGGGGCGAGCCGTGACCCCAGAACCCGGCCGGTATTAGACGGCGAACAGGAGGAGGAGAGCGATGAGCAGCGAGAAGATGCCCAGAGCTTCCGTAACGGCGAAGCCGAATACCAGACGGCCGAACTGGCTGTCAGCGGCAGACGGATTGCGCAGAGCGCCGGACAGGTAGTTGCCGAAGATGTTGCCGAGGCCGAGAGCCGTGCCGGCCATACCAAAGCAAGCCAGACCTGCGCCGATGTACTTTGCTGCTTCCGCTTCCATGATTGATCTCCTTAGAATGGTTGTTGCGGCGAATGACTGACGTCTTCAGACGTCAATGTCGGTGATCCTTAGTGCCCGCCAGGGTGAATTGCGTCGTTGAGGTACATGCAAGTCAGTACCGCAAAGACATAAGCCTGCAGGAAGGCGACGAGGAACTCGAGACCCGTCAGAGCGACGGTCATGATCAGGGGCAGAATGGCGCCGCCAATGCCCAGCGCACCCAGGGTTCCGAGCGAGGCGACGAAGCCTGCGAACACCTTGAGCGTAATATGTCCGGCCAGCATGTTGGCGAACAGACGAATGGAGAGCGAAATCGGACGCGACAGGAACGAGATCACTTCGATCGGCACGACGAGAAGCAAGAGGGCTCCCGGGACGCCCGAGGGCACGAACAGCTTGAGGAAGCCGAAGCCGTGCTTCATGAAACCATAGACCAGCACCGTACCGATGACGAAGATCGCCAGGGCGAAGGTGACGACGATCTGACTGGTGATGGTGAAGAAGTAGGGCATCATGCCAAGCAGGTTCGCGGTCAGCACGAACATGAACAGCGAGAAGACCATGGGGAAGAATTTCATGCCATGGCTGCCGGCGCCTTCGCGCAGCATCGAGGCGATGAATTCATAGGACATTTCGGCGACCGACTGGGCGCGGGTCGGGATCAGGCCGCGGCTCGAGGTCGAGAAGTAGAGGAAGGCGGAAGCGCAGGCGACCGTCGCGACCATGAACAGCGAAGCGTTGGTGAACGAAAAATCAATCCCGCCGATCTCGATCGGAACAATCTTCTGGATCTGGAACTGATGAGTCGGATCGTTTGACACCGTCTGGTCTCTTTCGCTTTTAGTCCGCCCGCGAGCGGAGGTCTGCCTGTTTCGCGCTTCGCGGCCCTGGTCAGCCGGCGTCGCGCTTATTCTCTGCTTTCGTGCCGCGATCCGCCGGATGGGGCGACGCCACCTTGCCCGCAGTCCTCAGCACGTTCAAAACACCGGCACAGAACCCGAGTAACAGGAGCACGATCATGCCCCAGGGCGCAGTACCGACAAAACGGTCGAAAAGATAGCCCAGGATTGCACCAACGACGACGGCGGAGATAAATTCGCTCGAGAGCTTCATGGCCTCGGCATAACCTTTCCGGTTCTGCTCGGCCCGCTCGTCGGCGGCTTTCTCACCACTCGTCTCGACGCCCTTCACCGCCAGTTCGGCAGCAAGGCGCCTGCGACGCTCTTCCAGACCCTCTTCGCGGTTATCGGTCATGATCGCCTCCGTCCGTTCTGCGTTTCTCCGGACCGCGCTTGGCCCGACAGCAATGTAGATACGGCAGGATTTGAACCCTTCCAGCCCGTCTTGAAGTCGCGCGCACCATAATTTTGAGAGCCCCCATAGTCAAGGCATACGAAGGGCAAGTTTCACCACAAATTAACCGGGGAAAATCATAGACTTAAGTTGAAAGCACCGAATCTTGGGGAGCACCTGGCGGGAAAACCCCGCCAATGGTCGCAGGGAGCGCCGCCATTTGGCTGTGGATCAGCTCCAGCCGCCGCCATAGGTGCGATAGAAGACGTGCAGGCCGATGCGGCCGACCTTCTTCATCGTACGGGCCCAGCCCGGGCGGACATAGATCGCGTGATAGTGGGTGGAGGAGCCCACTTCCTTCAGCCAGATCTTGCCGGCGGTGACGGCGAGCGCCACTTCCCGGGCGACCTTCCAGTGGTATTGGGAGTTCACCCGGTCCTTGATGTTGTCGCAGGCGAAGGAGAACTGGCAGCGGTTGCGCCAATCCTCGTTCTGGTAGACGACGCCGCAAATCGTATCGGGATAGGCCGGATTGCGCACGCGGTTGAGGATGACCTGGGCGACGGCGGCCTGGCCCTTGACCGATTCGCCGCGCGATTCGAAATAGATGCCCGAGGCGAGGCACTGCTGTTCGCGGGCGGAGAAGACCGACGGCGGCAGCACGCTCGCCGCCCAGGCATGATCGTTCGGACCGATGCTCGGGACGAAGCGGCCGGACTCGGGTTTCTTCGTCAGGACGGCATCGAAGGGCGAGACGCTGGCGAAGTCGGGTTCGGCGGGCGCATAGGCCGTCGCCAGCACATCCGCCTGGCGGTTGGTGACGAGCGAGGCGAGCATGGGCGGCACGCCGATATCAGCGGCCGGTTCCGGCTTCTTGAAATAGAAGGCCGCGAGTTCGACCGGCTTGGCCTTGGAACGGACGAAGGCGGTGAGTTCGGCGGGCGTCTCCTTCGGATCCATCAGCGAGGAGGTGCGCTTCAGCACCGAGCCCGCGGAGAAGGCCTTGGGCGGCTGCATAGTCTCCACCGCGATCACCCTGCCCTTCTTCAGGCTGCGGGTCACGCGGTCCTCGTCGGGCAGCGGATCGGCTTCGGTCTTGCCGCCGTCAAGGGCGATCTTGCGGCCGTCGGGGAGCAGGATGCCGCTGTCCTTGCTGAGCGCGGAGGACGCTTCCGTGTCGGAAAAGGCGAGCTGCGCCTGATGGATGGAGCCTGCCGGAGACGCGGTCAGCACCATGCGCCAATTGCTGCTGCCCCGGTCGTTGCCGGTGATCAGGCCCGCGAGATCGGCCTGGGCGGCGATGGACGGAAAGACAAGCCAGGACACGAGGCCAAAGACCACGGGCGATGTCCACTTTTCCAGACGCAAGACGGACAGCTTCAGCAGACGGCTTCTCGGACGCAAACCGGTACTCCATACGTTACAACGGCTATATTAGAGAAATATCCGGCATTAACCTTGATGCTTGGTTAATGCGCATGCTGTCCGTCGCGCAGCCGGGCACAAAAAAGCCGCCGGGATGCGGCGGCTTTTCGGATCATCGGGGATTGTCCCTTCAGATGATGACGTGAGAGCCCAGCTCGACGACACGATTGGCCGGCAGGCGGAAATAGTCCGACGGGTCGGTCGCCGTGTTGGCGAGCGTGATATAGAGACGATCCTGCCAATAGGGCATGCCGGACTTTGCGTCGGGAACCAGCTTGCGACGGCCGAGATAGAAGGAGGTCGACATGATGTCGAACTTCAGGCCTCCGCGCCGCAGATTGCCCAGCGCCTTCGAGACGTTCTGGTTCTCCATGAAGCCGAAGCGGATCTCGACGCGGGAGAAGCGTTCGGACAGCTGTTCCACCACGAAACGCTCCGCCTCCGTAGCGCGGGGCCTGTTCACCGTCTTGATGGTCAGGATGATGTTGCGCTCGTGGATGACGTGGTTGTGCTTGAGATTGTGCAGGAGGGCGGCCGGTGCCGTTTCCGGATCGCTGGTCAGGAAGATCGCCGTGCCGGCCACGCTCACCGGCGCGTGCTCGCTCTTCTTCTCGATCGAGGCAATGAAGGAGGCCAGCGGCACGTCGGCATGGCGGGTCTTGGCGAACAGGATCGCGGTGCCGCGCCGCCAGGTCCACATCACCACGGTGAATCCGCCGGCAAACAGCACCGGCACATAGCCGCCGTCATGCACCTTCAGCATGTTGGCGCCGAGGAACACCAGTTCGAGCAGGAAGAGCGGCAGCAGCAGCATGATCGACGTCGTGGTGCTCCAGTTCCAGCGGCTGCGGACGAAGCTGAAGGCCATGATCGTGGTGACCACCATCGCCCCCGTCACGGAGATGCCATAGGCCGTCGCCAGCGCTTCGGAGCTCTGGAACAGCAGGACGAGCGCCAGGACACCGAACAGCAGAAGGGCATTCACGGTCGGCAGGTAGATCTGTCCGGTATGGGTTTCCGAGGTGAAGAGGATCTGCATGCGCGGCAGGAAGCCGAGATGGATCGCCTGGCGCACCAGCGAGAAGGCGCCGGTGATCACCGCCTGGCTGGCAATAATGGTGGCGGCCGTGGCCAGCACGACGACCGGCAGCAGCGCCCATTCCGGAAACATCAGGAAGAACGGATCGGAAGCGGCCTCGGGGTGTTTCATCACCAACGCGCCCTGCCCCAGATAATTGAGCACCAGGGCGGGGAACACCAGGGCGAACCAGGCCCACTGGATCGGCCGGCGACCGAAATGGCCGAGGTCGGCATAAAGCGCCTCCGCACCCGTTACCGTCAGGAAGACGGCGCCGAGCACGACGATGCCGAGGAAGCCCTCGCGCAGCAGGAAGCTGACGGCATGCCAGGGGTTGAAGGCGGAGAGGATGCCGAAGTCGTCGGCGATATGGACGACGCCGCCAAGCGCCATGACGATGAACCATACGGCGGTGACCGGCCCGAAGAATTTCGCGACGGCGCCGGTTCCGTGCGACTGTACGGCGAAGATGCCGATCAGGATGCCGACCGAAATCGGCACGATGTAGCTTTCCAGATCGGGCGTCACGAGCTTCAGACCCTCGACCGCCGAGAGAACGGAGAGCGCCGGGGTGATCATCGAATCTCCGAGGAACAACGCGGCGCCGATCAATCCGAGGATCATCAGCAGCGGGCCGTGGCTGCCGACCTTCTTCGACAGGAGCGCCAGCAGCGAGAGCGTGCCGCCCTCCCCATCGTTGTCGGCCCTGAGGAGGAAGAGCACATATTTCAGCGTCACGATGATGGTGAGCGTCCAGATAATGAGCGAGATCAGGCCGGTGATCTCCTCCCGTTCGATGCCTCCGTCGGCAATCGGCTTCAGGGCTTCGCGGAAAGCGTAGAGCGGGCTGGTGCCGATGTCGCCATAGACGACACCGACCGAACCGAGGCCGAGCCAAAAGAGGCTGCGGAAGTCTTTGGGCGCTTCCGGAACGTCAGAGATTTCTTGGGTCATGGGACATCTGGCTTCTCAGAGCCAGCCTTTCCAACGGAAGAAGAGAAAAGGAATAATCGCCGACAGCAGCATCGCACCAATCGCCAGAGCGTAACCGAACTGCCAGTGGAGTTCCGGCATGAACTCGAAGTTCATGCCGTATATCGATGCCACGAGCGTCGGCGGCAGGAAGACCACCGATGCGATCGAGAAGATCTTGATGATGGCATTCTGCTCGACGTTGATCAGCCCGAGCGAGGCGTCGAGCAGGAAGGTGATGTTGTTCGAGACGAAGCTGGCATGCTCGGACAGCGACTGGATGTCGTGGGCGACGATCCGGCACAGCTCGTCGGCCTCGTGGTCCTTGCGGATCAGCGGCAGCGAGCGCAGGAACGTGACCAGGCGCGACAGCGACATCAGGCTGTCGCGCGCCTTGCTCACCAGGCGATGATGGCTGGCAATGTCGAGCAGCTTGTCCTCGAGGAACCGGGGTGGCCGGCGCTTCGCCGCCTTGTTGTCGACGAAGACCTCGGCCGACAGCGCGTCGAGGCGGGCGACGGCGATTTCCAGCACTTCCGCCGTCCGGTCGACGACGGTCTCGAGCAGGCGGGCCATGAGTTCCGCGCCGGTCTGGTACTTGCCGGGGACCCGTAGAAGTGCGGCGCTGAACAAGGAGAATGCCCGCGGCTCGGCATAACGGATCGTGATGAGCCGGTTGCCACTGAGGATGAAGGCGACGTCGGTCAGTTCCGGAAGGTCGGTCTCGACGTGGTAGACCAGCGAGCCGGTCATGAATACGACAGAATCCTCGACATAAAGTCGGCTCGACGGTTCGATGTCCTTGAGGTCGTCGCGGGTCGGCAGCGGAATTCCGAGAAGTCGCTCTGCCAGCGCTTCCTCGGCCCTGTCGGGATTGACGAGATCGAGCCAGAGGATGGCGGAATCGAGCGAGGCGCGCGGATCATTCGCGTGGATGAGTTCCGCCGTTCCGTCGGGTCGGTACGCCTTGATCAAATTCGAAACACTCTCATGGCGCCCCGTGTCACGGCCGCTGCTGGTCACAGCGGGCGACCAAACACCTCGCCGCAGAAAAATGCAAGAGCCTTGTTGCAGCTGCTCACCAGGCGCATGCGGACGTGTTTTCGCCGCCCTGCGGACGCGCGCAAAAAGTCCGGACCAAACGCCAGGGTTGACTTAAATCAAGGCGAGGCCGGCCGACGGCGCTAGCATCCGGACCATTCCGGACATCGGAATAACAACACCTGTGAGGATATCATGGCCGACAAGTCACCAAGTATTCTTCCCAGCCTCTGGTCCGACAATCCCTTCGCCGACCTGCGCAAGGAAATGGACCAGGTCGTTGAAAACTTCTTCGGCAAGAACAAGCTGCTCTCCGCATCCGAAGGCGAGGGCTTCCTTGCCCCGTCGATCGACGTCGTCGAGAAGGACGACCAGATCGTGCTCACGGCAGAACTTCCCGGCATCGCCGAGAACGACATCGACATCTCGATCCAGAACGGCGTGCTGAGCCTCAAGGGCGAGAAGAAAATGGAAAAGAAGGACGACAAGGACAATTACCATGTCGTCGAGCGGCGCTATGGCAGCTTCCAGCGCTCCATGACCCTGCCGTCCAGCGTCGACGAGGCGGCGGTTTCCGCCAAGTTCGACAAGGGCGTGCTGACCGTCACCATGCCCAAGAAGCCGGGCACCGCCCCGGTCGAACGCAAGATCGCGATCGAAAAACAATAAGAGATCGCGCCATCCCGCCGCCCCCGTCCGCCCGGGGCGGCGGTCGATCTTCCGCCGGCTTGCTATTCGAAGACGATCGAAGGCGCCGCTCTGCCCGAGCGGGCCTGCACCTGGTTCCACACATTGCCGGCAATCTCGCGGTAGACCCGAGCCTGCGGACCCTCCGGATCGGAGACCACGACCGGCGTGCCGGCATCCGACGTCTCGCGAATGGCGATGGTGAGCGGCACCTCACCGAGGAAGGGCACGCCGATCCGCTCCGCCTCATCCCGCGCCCCGCCATGGCCAAAGATGTCGTAGCGGTTGCCGGTGTCCGGGGCGATGAAATAGCTCATGTTCTCGACGATGCCGAGGACGGGCACCTCGACCTTGTTGAACATGTTGAGACCCTTGCGGGCGTCGATCAGGGCCAGGTCCTGCGGCGTCGAGACGATCACGGCGCCCGACAGCGGCACCTGCTGGGCCATGGTCAGCTGCGCGTCGCCCGTGCCCGGCGGCATGTCGACCACCAGCACGTCGAGATCGCCCCAAGCGACTTCGCGCAACATCTGCATCAGCGCCGACTGGACCATCGGCCCGCGCCAGATCATCGCCGTGCCCTCGTCGACCAGGAAACCCATCGACATGACCTTGATGCCGTAATTTTCCATCGGCACGATGATGCGGTTCTCGATCTGCTGCGGCCGGCCGGAAATGCCCATCAGGCGCGGCAAGGAGGGGCCGTAGACGTCGGCGTCGAGAATGCCGACCTTGAGGCCGTTGGCCTTCATGGCCAGTGCGAGGTTCACCGCCGTCGTCGACTTGCCGACGCCACCCTTGCCGGAGGCGACCGCGATGATCGCTCCGATGCCCGGAATGTTCTGCTTGGCCGGGCGCTGGCCCGAGGGCGCCTGGGCCGGTGCATGGGAATGCGAATGCGAGTGGCCCTGCGCTGCCGGCTGCGGCTTGGCCGCCGGTGCGGCGCCTGCCTTGCGTTCGGCGGTCAGGCTGACCAGGGCGCCCTTGACGCCGGGCATCGCCTTGACGGCGCGTTCGGCCGCCTGGCGCAGCGGTTCGAGTTCGTTGGCGCGATCGGCGGGAACGGTGATGGAGAAATACACCTTTCCGTCGGAGATGAAGACGTCGGAGACCATGCCGCGGGCAACGATGTCACCCTCGAAATCGGGACCGCGAACGGTCTTCAGCGTCTCCAGAACCTGCTCTCTCGTGACTGCGCTCATTCCACCCTCTCAGCGTTTCGCTCCGCCCGGGAGCCGGCTGTGCCCTAGATAGTGGACGGGGACGGGTTCGCCAACCGGAAAAGCGCGTGGAGAGAGGGCCCGTCCTGCGGCGGAAGGACCCGGCAGGACCGTTCGTCGAGCCTTCGGAGACCGGCTCAAAAAAGAAAACCGCCGCCTAATCATGTCCGGAGTGGCAGACATTTTCGACGACGGCTTCCCTTGCCGCACCTTTTTCAGGTGACTTGCAACGTCCCCTCTGGACTTGTTTCCATCAATGCAGAAACCGTGCCAGATTCATTTTCCTGGCCATTCGGGCCGGATTCCAGCGAGTTGCCCGAACAGCTGGGACGATGCGCGCCGACAGCGGAGGCGGCTTTGCCCGCCTTTTGTGCGCAGCAGCATCGGGAAGAACAAATTTGAGGCAGAAGACGCGGCGCACCCCGCGGCGGGCGAGCGCCAAGATGGAAGCGCCCGGCGGTCTCGCAGGGGTGAAGCTACTTGATCAGACCGAGCCGCAATGCCTTCGCGACCGCCTGGGTGCGGTTCACGGTGTCGAGCTTCTTGGTGGCGCGGTTGAGGTAGTGATTGATCGTGTGCTCGGAGAGCCCGAGGATCTCGGCGATCTCGACGCTGGTCTTGCCCGCGGCGGTCCAGTTGAGGCAGTCGATCTCCCGTTCGGTCAGCATGTCCGTCGCGCGGTTGTCCAGCTCGCGGATCTCGGCCAGGCGATTGTAGACATGGATCGACAGATACATCAGTTCCATCATCTCGGTTGGCGAAAACGCCGTCCGGTCGCCGGCAAAGGAGACGGCCCCGCGCATGCCGGAGGCATCGTGCACCGGGAAATAGGCGCCGCGCGGCATACGGTAGCGCTCGAACATCGACTTCGAGAGCTCGGTCGTGCGGGCGTCGCGTTCCTTGGCGACATGCTCGATGTCGAAGGTGAACGGCGCCGTCGCCGTCCGCAGACGGATGAGGATGGGGCTGGAAGCGAGGAGAGCGACCTGGTCATACTCGGCGATCAGGTCGGCCGGCCAGTTGGTGATGATCGAGTTGCTCGACAGATCGAGCGATGTCGCCGACGGCAGGTTCAGCACCATGAACGCGCGCGCGCCATAATGCTCTGTCAGCCGCTTCATGAAACGGAAGACATCGAACTGGGTCTTGAATCCACCAATGTCGGCGACGTAGTCCGCAATGCGGTTGGTGCCGTCAGTCTCAATCACGCTCATCGTATAGTTTTTTCTTCGCAAAGCCCCAGAATCGACAAACGGCAGCTCCTAAAGACAGCAGGCCCGGACTCGACCGTAGTCGAAGGCGTGTCCGTCGCTGCTGGGCCGCTTCCCCTGAAACACAATCGAACCACATATGACAATCGTCAAACAACTCTTCCGCATGTCGCGTGAAAGCGTCGCGACCAATCTTTGTTGACACACATGGAAGAGTTATATCGATTGCGGTAGACCAACATGCCGGATCGCCCGCGAATCCAGCCTGCCGACGCTTCGGACCATAGCCGCAGAACCATGGCGCAGTCCAGCAACTAACTTTATTTTACGGTAAACCCCCGTCTATGAGGGGAGCAAACCGACTTGCCGCCGGCAAGAACCAGGGAGGAGACTGCGTGCCGTCACACCATTCGTTTGCTGGATCGATCCTTGATGAGACACGGCTGGAACTTGGCGAAGGGCCGGTCTACGATCCCGACCTCGATTGCCTCTGGTGGTTCGACATTCTCGGCCGCAGCCTGCGGCGTCTCGACCTCCCGACGGGGACGGCGAGCGCTCATACCCTGCCCTTCCTCGGCAGCGTGATTGCGCGGATCGACGGCAACCGGCACCTGATCGCTTCCGACCAGGGCCTCTTCCTGCGCGACCTTGCCTCGGGCGAACTCAGCCTTCACTGCGAACTGGAACCGGAAAGCCGCGGCAACCGCTCCAATGACGGCCGGATGCATCCTTGCGGCGCATTGTGGATCGGCACGATGAGCAAGACGGCTGCAACCGGAGCCGGCGCGATCTATCACGTGGCCGGCAAGACGGTGACGACGCTGTTCGACAAGGTCAGCATCCCCAATTCCATCTGCTTTTCTCCGAACGGAGCCACCGGCTATTTCGTCGATTCCAAGGTCAACACACTGATGCGCGTCCCGCTCGATCCGGCGACCGGGCTTCCGACCGGGGCGGCCAGCGTTCTGGTCGACGGGCGTGATCAGCCGGGAGTGTTCGACGGCTCGGTCTGCGACGCCAAGGGCGATATCTGGAACGCGCGTTGGGGCGGCGGCGGCGTCGATCGGTATGATGCCGAGGGTCGTCATCTTGCCCGCTACGACATGCCGGCGACGCGCGTCACCTGCCCGGCCTTCTTCGGGCGTCAGGCCGACCGGCTGATGGTGACCTCGTGCTGGGAGGGCCTCGACGCGGACGCCCGTGCGGCGGATCCGCTGGCCGGCGCCACCTTCGAACTGGGCGTTGCCGTCGAAGGCCGCATCGAACCCGCCTTCAAACTGTGACCTGT
>CALRRQ020000047.1:0-34540 GCA_943370615.1 Rhizobium sp. Q54 | reverse complement strand
GAGGACTTCAACGAGCTGTCGCCGGCCGCCTATGGCTTCACCGAAGCCGACTACGGCCGCAAGATCTTCATCGACAACGTGCTTGGTCTCGAATACGCGACCATCCCGGAAATGCTCGACATCCTGAAGCGGACCTATTGCTCGACGCTCGGCGTCGAGTTCATGCACATTTCCAATCCGGAAGAGAAGGCCTGGATCCAGGAGCGCATCGAGGGCCCCGGCAAGGGCGTCGAGTTCACTGCCAACGGCAAGAAGGCCATTCTCTCCAAGCTGATCGAGGCCGAGGGCTTCGAGCAGTTCATCGACGTTAAGTACAAGGGCACCAAGCGCTTCGGCCTCGACGGGGGTGAGTCGCTCATCCCGGCGCTCGAGCAGATCATCAAGCGCGGCGGCCAGGAAGGCCTAGAAGAGATCGTCCTCGGCATGGCCCATCGCGGTCGCCTGAACGTGCTCACCAACGTGATGGCCAAGCCGCATCGTGCGGTTTTCCACGAGTTCAAGGGCGGCTCGTTCAAGCCGGACGAAGTCGAGGGTTCGGGCGACGTGAAGTACCATCTCGGTGCCTCCTCCGACCGCGAATTCGACGGCAACAAGGTCCACCTGTCGCTGACGGCCAACCCGTCGCACCTGGAAATCGTCAACCCGGTCGTCATGGGCAAGGCCCGCGCCAAGCAGGACCAGCTCGCCAAGGTCTGGGAAGGCGACATCATTCCGCTGCGCGAACGCGTCAAGGTCCTGCCGCTGCTGTTGCATGGCGATGCGGCCTTTGCCGGCCAGGGCGTGGTCGCCGAAATCCTCGGCCTGTCGGGCCTGCGCGGCCACCGCGTCGGCGGCACCATGCACTTCATCATCAACAACCAGATCGGTTTCACCACCAATCCGGCCTTCTCGCGTTCGTCGCCCTATCCGTCCGACGTCGCCAAGATGATCGAAGCGCCGATCTTCCACGTCAACGGCGACGATCCGGAAGCTGTCACCTACGCCGCCAAGATCGCCACCGAATACCGGATGAAGTTCCACAAGCCGGTCGTGGTCGACATGTTCTGCTATCGCCGCTTCGGCCATAACGAAGGCGACGAGCCCGCGTTCACCCAGCCGAAGATGTACAAGGCGATCCGCGCCCACAAGACGGTCGTGCAGATCTATGCCGAGCGGCTGATCGCCGAAGGCCTGATCTCCGACGGCGAATTCGAGAAGATGAAGGCCGATTGGCGCGCCCATCTCGAGCAGGAATTCGAGGCAGGCCAGTCCTACAAGCCGAACAAGGCCGACTGGCTGGATGGCGCGTGGTCCGGTCTTCGCACGGCCGACAACGCCGACGAGCAGCGCCGCGGTAAGACCGCGGTGCCGATGAAGTCGCTGAAGGAAATCGGCCGCAAGCTGTCGACCATTCCGGAAGGCTTCAAGGCGCACCGCACGATCCAGCGTTTCATGGACAACCGTGCGCAGATGATCGAAACGGGCGAAGGTCTCGACTGGGCAATGGGCGAAGCTCTTGCCTTCGGTTCGCTCTGCGTCGAGGGGACCAAGATCCGCCTCTCCGGTCAGGATTGTGAACGCGGCACCTTCTCCCAGCGTCACTCGGTTCTCTACGATCAGGAAACCGAAGACCGCTTCATCCCGCTTGCCAATCTCGCGCCGAACCAGGGTCGCTACGAGGTCATCAACTCGATGCTCTCGGAAGAGGCCGTGCTCGGCTTCGAATACGGCTATTCGCTGGCCCGTCCGAATGCGCTGACGCTCTGGGAAGCGCAGTTCGGCGACTTCGCCAACGGTGCGCAGGTCGTCTTCGACCAGTTCATCTCGTCGGGTGAGCGCAAGTGGCTGCGCATGTCCGGCCTGGTTTGCCTGCTGCCGCACGGCTATGAGGGCCAGGGTCCGGAGCACTCGTCTGCCCGCCTCGAGCGCTGGCTGCAGATGTGCGCCGAAGACAACATGCAGGTCGCCAACGTCACCACGCCGGCCAACTACTTCCACATCCTGCGCCGTCAGGTGAAGCGCGACTTCCGCAAGCCGCTCATCCTGATGACGCCGAAGTCGTTGCTGCGCCACAAGCGTGCGGTCTCCAGCCTGTCGGAACTGGCCGGCGAAAGCTCTTTCCACCGCCTGTTGTGGGACGATGCCGAGGTCATCAAGGACGGCCCGATCAAGCTGCAGAAGGACAACAAAATCCGTCGCGTCGTCATGTGCTCCGGCAAGGTCTACTACGACCTTCTCGAAGAGCGTGAAAAGCGTGGCATTGACGACGTCTACCTGCTGCGCATCGAACAGCTCTATCCGTTCCCGGCCAAGGCGCTTATCAACGAGCTTTCCCGTTTCCGCAATGCGGAGATGGTCTGGTGCCAGGAAGAGCCGAAGAACATGGGCGCATGGTCGTTCATCGATCCGTATCTCGAATGGGTGCTCGCCCATATCGACGCCAAGTACCAGCGCGTTCGCTACACCGGCCGTCCGGCGGCTGCCTCGCCGGCGACGGGCCTGATGTCGAAGCACATCGCCCAGCTCGAAGCCTTCCTCGAGGATGCGCTGGGGGGCTGATGCCTCCCAACGCCGAGACCCCATCGACAGAAACGTTCTCTGATCAACGGAATTGAGATCATGGCCACAGAAATCCGCGTACCCACCCTGGGTGAATCCGTCAGTGAAGCCACCATCGGCACCTGGTTCAAGAAGGTCGGCGATGTCGTCAAGGCCGACGAGCCGCTCGTCGAGCTGGAAACCGACAAGGTCACCGTCGAAGTTCCGTCTCCGGTTTCCGGCGTGCTGACCGAAATCGTTGCCGCCAACGGCGAGACCGTCGGTCTCGGCGCTCTCCTCGGCCAGATCGCCGAAGGTGCCGCCGGCGCCGTCTCCGCCGAGCCTGCCAAGCCCGCAGCGCCGGCCGCTCCGGCTGCCGCTGCTGCACCGGCCGTATCGGCTCCGGCTCCCGCCGCTGCAGGCGCCATGCCGGCTGCTCCGGCCGCCGCCAAGATGCTGGCTGAAAGCAACCTCTCGGCCGACCAGGTCGACGGCTCCGGCAAGCGTGGCCAGGTTCTGAAGGGCGACGTGATCGCCGCCGTCGCCAAGGGTGTGACGACCGCCGCTGCCCCGGCCCCGGCTGCCGCTCCGCGCGCACCGTCGGCCACGGGCGACGTGGCCCGCGAAGAGCGCGTCAAGATGACCCGCCTGCGCCAGACCATCGCCAAGCGCCTCAAGGATGCCCAGAACACGGCGGCCATGCTCACCACCTATAACGAGGTGGACATGTCGGCCGTCATGAGCCTGCGCAACAAGTACAAGGACATCTTCGAGAAGAAGCATGGCGTGAAGCTCGGCTTCATGGGCTTCTTCACCAAGGCCGTGACCCACGCGCTCAAGGAACTTCCGGCCGTCAACGCCGAGATCGACGGCACCGACATCATCTACAAGAACTACTGCCACATCGGCGTCGCCGTCGGCACCGACAAGGGCCTGGTCGTTCCGATCGTGCGCGATGCCGACCAGATGTCGATCGCCGATATCGAGAAGGATATCGGCCGCCTCGGCAAGCTCGCCCGTGACGGTGCGCTCTCCATGGCCGACATGCAGGGCGGCACCTTCACCATCTCCAACGGTGGCGTCTACGGCTCGCTGATGTCCTCGCCGATCCTGAACGCACCGCAGTCCGGCATTCTCGGCATGCACAAGATCCAGGAGCGTCCGGTCGCCATCGGCGGCCAGGTCGTCATCCGTCCGATGATGTATCTCGCGCTCTCCTACGACCACCGCATCGTCGACGGCAAGGAAGCCGTGACTTTCCTGGTGCGCGTCAAGGAAAGCCTGGAAGATCCGGAGCGTCTGGTCCTCGATCTCTAAGACAGATCCTCAGGGAGGCTGCCTCTGGCAGCCTTCCATGCAATTCGGCATAGTGGCGGCCCCCGTGGTTCGTCGATGTCGGAAGGAATTTGAAGATGCACGCCTATCTCCTGGAACTCGCCTCGCTGATGGCCGTCTTCTCCTTCGCGATCGTCGCGCCGGGAGCCGATACGGCCATGGTCATGCGCCAGGCCATGGTGCACGGCCGCCGCGCCGCGATCCTGACCAGCGTCGGCATCGGCACGTCGCTGATGTTTCATGTGACCTACACCATCCTCGGTCTCGGCCTGATCATTTCTCAGTCGCTGCTGCTGTTCGCTATCATCAAGTGGGTGGGTGCCGCCTATCTCGTCTACATGGGCGTCATGGCCTTGCGTGCCGGCGCGACGGACCTTTCGCCCGCAGCGGGCGAAGCGGAAGCCCCCCGGCAGAGCGCCTTTCGCGCCTTCGGCCTCGGCTTCCTCGCCAATGCGCTCAATCCGAAGCCGGTCCTGTTCTTCCTGTCGATCTTCTCGGCCCTGGTCAGCGCCTCAACCCCCGGCTCGGTGAAGTTCGGCTATGGGCTGGTCATGGCCACCTGCCTCATCGCCTGGTTCGTCGGCGTCTCCTTCTTCATGACGACGCCACGCATGCGCGCGGTCTTCTCCCGCATGAGCAAATGGATCAACCGGGCCTCGGGCCTAGTGTTCATCGCCTTCGGCCTGAAACTCGCGGCGGCAAAGGCCAACTGAGATGAAGGTCCGGCTGACGTCGTCGATCGCTTTCGCCTGGATTGCCGGAACCGTTCCGGCCGCGGCGGCTGGTTGCCCGATCGAACGTGCCGTCTATGCGGAACCGGAAACGAAGATCGAGATCCGCTTTCAGCCGAGCGGCGAAGACTCGCCGGTCAGCCATCGCTTCGTGCTGGCAACCCCTTCGGACAAGATGACGGTGGAAGGCCATGTGATGTTCGATCCGGAGATCGAGCGGCCGGTGGCGATGGCCATGCACGATTGCCCCGAAGGCGACGTGACGGGCCCCGACCTCGCCGCATGCACGGTCTGGACCGGCATCATCTATGCCAGCGACAAGGCGGGCCATGTCGATCTGCTGCCGTCCGAGGGCACCGAGGCTCCAGCGAGCCTGGTTCTTCCCGGTTTCGGCCCTGCGGTTTCGCGTTCGGTGCTCGGCAAAAATATCTCCGCCATGCCCTGGGATGTGTTCCAGCTGAAGGAATGCGGAAAATGACCGGCCGGCCCGTCGTTCTCATCACCGGAGGCAGCCGCGGCATCGGCGCTGCCGTGGCGCGCAAGGCCGCAAGCCAGGGATGGGACGTCCTGATCAACTACGTGGCCCAGGAAGAGGCGGCGCGTGCGCTGGCTGGGGAACTGCAGGCGACGGGTGCCCGGGCCGAAATCGTCAAGGGCGATACGGGCAGCGAGGACGGGATCGCGGCCATATTCGCCGTGCTTGACCAACGCTTCGGCCGGCTGGATGCGCTCGTCAACAATGCAGGTGTGGTCGATCGCGCCGAACGCGTCGAGGATTTCAGCCGGGCCCGGCTCGACCGGATGTTTGCGATCAACGTGATCGGCAAGATCCGCTGCGCCGCTGAAGCCGTGCGCCGCATGTCCACGGCCCATGGCGGGCAGGGCGGCTCGATCGTCAACATCTCGTCGATGGCGGCGACGATCGGCAGTCCCGGGCAATATGTCGACTATGCCGCCTCCAAGGGTGCGGTCGACACGTTCACCATCGGCCTGTCCAAGGAAGTCGCTGCCGAAGGGATCCGCGTCAATGCGATCCGTCCGGGCATCATCGATACCGATATCCACGCCTCCGGCGGCATTCCCGACCGGGCCAGCGCCATGGCGTCCGCCATACCGATGCAGCGTCCCGGCCTCGCCGATGAAGTCGCCGACGCGGTTCTCTATCTCATGTCCAGCCAGGCATCCTATGTGACTGGCGCCATCTTGAATGTCAGCGGCGGACGATAGTCGCCGAAAACGAAGGAAGCAGCCCATGTCTTACGATGTCATCATTATCGGCTCCGGCCCTGGCGGTTATGTCTGCGCCGTGAAGGCCGCCCAGCTCGGCCTCAAGGTCGCGGTTGTCGAGAAGCGCGCCACCTATGGCGGCACCTGCCTCAATATCGGCTGCATCCCGTCCAAGGCGCTGCTGCACGCCTCCGAGATGTTCCACCAGGCCGCCCACGGCATGGACGCGCTCGGCGTCGAGGTCGCTGCTCCGAAGCTCAATCTTTCGAAGATGATGGCGCACAAGGATGCGACGGTGAAGTCGAACGTCGAGGGTGTCTCGTTCCTGTTCAAGAAGAACAAGATCGACGGCTTCCAGGGCACCGGCAAGGTCGTTGCCGCCGGCAAGGTTTCCGTCACCAATGACAAGGGCGAGGAGCAGATCCTCGAGACCAAGAACATCGTCATCGCGACCGGCTCCGACGTCGCCGGCATTCCCGGCGTCGCCGTCGAGATCGACGAGAAGGTCATCGTTTCCTCCACCGGCGGTATCGCGCTCGACCAGGTACCGGCCCGGATGGTGGTCGTCGGCGGCGGCGTCATCGGTCTCGAGCTCGGTTCGGTCTGGATGCGCCTCGGCGCCAAGGTGACCGTCGTCGAATATCTCGACACCATCCTCGGCGGCATGGACGGCGAAGTCTCCAAGCAGTTCCAGCGCATGCTCGCCAAGCAGGGCATGGAATTCAATCTCGGCGCCAAGGTCACCGGCGTTGCAAAGGCCGACAAGGGCGCGAAGGTCACCTTCGAGCCGGTTAAGGGCGGCGAAGCCCAGACGATCGATGCCGACGTCGTGCTGATCGCCACCGGCCGCAAGGCCTATACCGAGGGTCTTGGCCTTGCCGAAGCCGGCGTTGCGCTGGACGGCCGCGGCCGCGTCGAGATCGACGGCCACTACCGCACCAATGTCGCCGGCATCTATGCCATCGGCGACGTGGTCAAGGGCCCCATGCTCGCCCACAAGGCCGAAGACGAAGGCGTGGCGCTGGCCGAGATCCTTGCCGGCCAGCACGGCCATGTGAACTATGACGTCATCCCGGGCGTCGTCTACACCCAGCCGGAAGTCGCCTCCGTCGGCAAGACCGAGGAAGAACTGAAGGCCGCAGGCATTGCCTACAAGGTCGGCAAGTTCCCGTTCACCGCCAACGGGCGCGCGCGCGCCATGCTGGCGACCGACGGTTTCGTCAAGATCCTCGCCGACAAGGAAACCGACCGCGTGCTCGGCGTTCACATCATCGGCTTCGGCGCCGGCGAGATGATCCACGAAGCGGCCGTCCTGATGGAGTTCGGCGGTTCGTCGGAAGATCTCGGCCGCACCTGCCATGCGCACCCGACCATGTCGGAAGCCGTCAAGGAAGCCGCGCTCGCGACCTTCTTCAAGCCGATCCATATGTAATTCGCTATTTGAAGGTTAAATCTTCGTCATATTCCGGGCCGCGTCTTGCCATGCAGGGCGCGGCCTTTATCATCTGGACGCAATTGCCGTTAACCAATTGACGAAAGGCAAGAAAATGCCGTCCTCCCCCGTTTTGTCCTATTCCATTCCACAGCGTCTCATCCACTGGCTGATGGCCGGGTTGATCCTGTTCAATCTGCTTTTCACCGAAGGCATGGAAGAGTTGACCGAGGCCCTCGAAGAGGGACAGGTCCCCTCGGCCGACATGGTCGCTTCCGCCAATATTCACGCTTATGTCGGCATCGCGGTGCTCTGTCTTGCCGTAATCCGGCTGCTGCTGCGCCTCACCCATGGGGCGCCGGACGCGCCCGCCGATGAGCCGCCGCTGTTCCGACTGGCGGGTAAAATCGCGCACGCCACCTTCTACCTGCTGTTCTTCGTCATGCCCGCAGCCGGTATCGCCGCCTACTATTTCGGGATCGGTACGGCTGGCGAAATTCACGCCGGCCCGATGAAGCTGCTGATGTGGGTGCTGATCGTCGTGCATGTCGGCGCGGTTCTCGTCCACCAGTTCGTCTGGAAGACGCCCGTGGCGCAGCGCATGACCAAGGGCTGAGACTTCCGCGGCACGGTCGGCGCCGCCGTCACTCGATGGCGCTGACCGTGAAGCCCTGTTGGCGGATCAGTTCGACCAGTCCCTCGTCGCCCGGCAGATGCAAGGCGCCGACAGCGATCATGACATTGCCCTTCTCAAGATAGGGCAATGCGCGCTCCGCCATTCTGTGGTTGCGCTCGAAAATGACCGTCTCGACGAATTCGTGAAAAGCCGCCTTGTCGCGTGCAAGCTCGATGCCGAGTGCGAGAATCATACCCGTATCCGAGTTCTCATAGAGCTGAATGAGCGTCTCCGCCTGGTCACTGATGGTATAGGGCAAGGCGAACAGGTCCAGCAGCGCCCGGAGCATGGACTGGTCCGTCACCTTCGCAAGTGACTCGAATTGTTCTCGGACCGTTTCAGCTCCGACAAGCTCTATCCCGTTTTCCACCGCCATCAGCGCGGCCGCCTGATCCAGTACGTGCCCTCCCTGGGCTCTTCTTTTCGCCTCGCATCGAGAGCCCTGCATCGACATATAGATGAACCAGGGTCGCATGCGTGCCAGCAAGCCAGTCGTTAGCCCGCGCTCCCGGAGACCTTCGGCCAGTAGCTCCGTCTCTTCGGGCGGCAGTATCCGGTCCAGACGTTCGTCCTGGAGCGTGTACAGTTGAGGGTACTTGAAAAGTTCGAGGGCCATGTCTGACGGATTGGTCACTTCCTTCAACTCAAGGATCAGCGTGTCGATATAGTCAAAGGCTTCGAACACCGGTGTCGGAACCTCGAGGACGCGGGGGTCACTCAGGTGCACGGTCCCGAACAGCAGCGATGGCTCAATGCCGGCCTTCTCGATTCGCCAGGCGACGCCCTTGCCGTTCCTGACGGCGGCTGCACGTTGGATCACGGCTTCGTACATGGCCGGATCGCTCTCCTGCAGCCGTGGCAGGATGCTCTCAGCCCCGCATCCGGGCGAGGTTTCTTCCGCAAGGGCGGAATGTGCGGAAAATGACAGCAGCGTGAGGAAGACGAGCAGGCAAGCCCGCCGGGCAAATTGATGACTATTTGAAAACATGGAGAACTATGTGTGGGTGAGAACAGGAATTGTCCTTACACTCGCCTTGCGCTCCATGGTTGTCAACAGGAGGCGAACGCCGTTGCTCAGTTCATTGCGCTGACCGTGAAGCCCTGCGCACGCAGAAGTTCGACCAGCCCGTGCTCTCCCGGGAGATGCAGTGCGCCGACGGCGATGAAGACCTTGCCGTCTGTGAGCAGCGGTGCTGCGCGCTCCGCCATGATCTTGTTCCGGTCGGTGACGATGCGCTTTTCGAAGGCTGCATAGGCGCTTTCGTCCTGGCCGGGCTTGCTCGGCGCAACGGCTTCCAGCATCGGCATGGTCATGCCCGTGTCGCCGGCAAGGTAGAGCGCGGTCATGGATTCGACGACGTCGTCCATCTTGTCGCCGAGTTCCAGCGTCTCGATCAGCGCCTGCAGATGGAATTCGACCGGCAGGTCGGCCATGGCCTGCAACTGCTCGGCCAGAGTCTCGAGGCCGACGACTTTCTTGCCCGCCTTGATCGCATCTTCGGCGATATGCTTGTCGAGAAAGGAGGCGCCGGCCGCCTTGCGGGAAATCTCGCAGGCCGGCAGGGCGACGAAGCTCGACAGGATCCATGGCTTCATGCGCGCGACCGCGGCAAGGGCGAGCCCACGGGTCTTGAGGCCGGTCTCCAGCTTTTCCGCATCTTCGGCGGACAGGTGGTCGCGGATCGTCGTGCCGTCCATGAACATGGTCAGTTCGGGATGCATCAGCATCGCCGCGGCGGCCTTCTTCTCGTCGAGGATCTCGTCGGATTCGATGACGATGGTGGAAGCCTCGGCAACCGCCTCGCTCGCGCCCTTCGGCATGGCCAGGACGCGCGGGTCCGTGACGTGCATCGTCCCGAGAAGATAGGACGGGCTCACACCCGCCTTCTCGATCTTCCAGAATATGCCCTTGCCGTTCGGTGTCTTTGCCGCTTCGGCGACGATCTTGTCATAGGTGGCGGGATCGGTCTTCTGCAGGGCGGGCAGCAGGTCCTCGCCCATGCAGGCCGCCGGTTCGCCAGCGCTTGCCGGAGAGACGGAGAAGAGCACGAAAGCCGTGGCGACGAGCAGGGCGACATGCAGCGCGGCGATCAGCCAGAGCGCCACGTCGCCGGCAAAGGAAAAGGGGATTCGCTGGCGAAGCCGGTCGAAGGGGTGCGCGATCATGGGACTGTCCGTTTCAATCGCGGCAATCTAGCGGCCCGCCCCCTCACGTTCCCTTAACGCATGTGGTTAACGACGCCGTGCTCAGGCGCGGGGATGGGCACGCTCATAGACGTCGAGCAGCCGTGCAGCGTCCACGCCGGTATAGACCTGGGTCGTTGAGAGGCTCGCATGGCCGAGCAGTTCCTGGATGGTGCGCAGGTCGCCGCCGCTGCCGAGAAGATGGGTGGCAAAGGAGTGGCGCAGCGCGTGGGGCGTGGCCGAATCCGGCAGGCCGAAGGCGGAGCGCAGGCGCTGCATCTCACGCTGGATGATCGCCGGCTGAAGCTTTCCGCCGCGTGCTCCGCGAAACAGCGGTTCGCCGGCCTCCAGATGGTAGGGGCAGAGTTTGACATAGGTCGCCACCGCCTCGGCGACGACCGGCAGCAGCGGGACCAGCCGTGTCTTGGCGCCCTTGCCGGTGATGCGCAGAGAGGTCGGATTGCCGGCGAAGGCGGAAGGGGTAAGCTCGAGCGCCTCGGAGATGCGCAGCCCGCAGCCGTAGAGCAGGGTCAGCACGGCCGAGTCGCGCGCGGCGATCCATGGCTCCTCGTTCATTTGCGCTTCCTGGCTGACCACGGTCAGTGCCTGGGTGCCGCTCAGGGGCTTGGGCAGCGATTTCGGCTGCTTCGGCGATCGTATCGCGCCGGCCCCGGCGGCGTTGACCAGGCCCTTGCGCTCGAGATGTCTCAGGAACGAGCGCAGCCCGGCCAGATGCCGGCCGAGCGAGCGGGCGCCGGCGCCCTGCTTGCGGCGAAAGGCGAGGAAGGCGCGCAGATCCGCAGGGCGCAGGGCAGATACGTCCTTGATGCTCGCCGGCCCGCCGACATGGGTGGTGAGGAAGCGCAGGAACTGGCGTGTGTCGCGCTCATAGGCCTCCAGCGTATTGCCCGAGAGGCGTCGCTCTCCGCCGAGACCTGCCAGCCAGGCACCGCGTTCGGCCATCAGATCGTCGGCCGCGAGGATCAACAATTCGTCCATGCCCGCTTCCTTTACTTATCTCGAATGCTCCGCCAACATGCACCCCCAGCGTTAGGGAATGGCTAACGCGGGTTCTGTCTGTCATGCTTCGATCACATTGGACTGCAATAGAAATTGATCGAAAATAGTCGGAGTTCCAGATGACGCGCCGTGATTCGATGACGACCTTCGGGCAGTTCGCCGAGGCGGTCGCGCTGGTCTCCCAAGGCAAGCCGGGGCATATCGTCGATACGTTGATCGCCGAGCGTGGCGAGAAGATCGTCCACAATCCGCTCTGGCCGGTCATGCGGCCGTTTCTCTACACCCTGCTGCGCTATGCCAAGGCGATCGAGTTCGCCAATGACATCGCCAACATGCCGGGCTTCCAGGCCTTCGACTATCTGAGCGGCATCCTCCAGCTCGATATCAATGTCCGGTACGGCGAGCGCATCCCGGCCCAAGGCGGCTTCATCATGGTCAGCAATCACCCGACCGGCATTGCCGACGGCGTGGCCGTGTTCGACCTGTTGAAGACCACCCGGCCGGACATGATGTTCTTCGCCAACCGCGATGCGATCCGGGTCAATCCGCGTTTCGCCGAGATCATCATCCCGGTAGAATGGCGGGAGGAACACAAGACCAAGCTCAAGGCGCGCGAGACGCTGCAGCTCACCAACCGCGCCATCCAGGAACAGAAGGCCACCGTGCTCTTCCCCTCCGGGCGCATCGCCTACTGGGCGAACGGACGGTTGAATGAGCGGCCGTGGAAGACATCGGCCGTCGGGCTCTCGCGCAAGTACAATCTGCCGATCCTGCCGGTCAACATGACGGCGCGCAATTCCGGGCTGTTCTACTGGTTCGCCAAGTGGTCGACCGAACTGCGTGACATGACGGTGTTTCACGAACTGCTCAACAAGAAGGGCGACCGATTCGATTTCACGGTCGGCAACCTGATCGAGCCGGAACAGCTGAGCGGCGATCCGGTCGAGGTGACGGCCGCCCTGGAGCGCCATACCGTCCATGCCCTCGCCGCCGACGGCAATGCCGACTTTTCCCTCTAGGCACGACCGGCTCCGCCTGTCGATTCCAGGTTGTGCGATGAATGCGGCCCCGGCGAACTTGTCGCCGATCGCCCGAGACAGCGGCGTTTTGCTGTCAGGATTCACGCCGGCTGCGATCCGTCGCACTTATGCGACAGTTTTCGAATGTGCTTAAATTCGAGCCGGCCGATCCGTTTATTTCGGTTCGCTTATGTTAACGACTTGCGACCTCAAGCTGGTGTCCGTCCAAAGGGGCCAGAGCGTCGATCGCAAGCCCCTCGCACCACGCACTCGGCAAGGGGAAAATCGAATGCGCTTCAAATCGATACAGCTCAAAATTGCAGTCCTGTCCGGCGTCTGCGTCCTGGCCGCCACGGCCGGTCTCGTCGGCTACGGCATCGTCTCCGCCGGCAATGCCCGCGCCTTCGTGGCGGGGCAGGTCACCGCGCTCACCGATGTGAAAACCAAGCAAAGCCTGCAGACGCTGGCATCGACGCAGGCTGGCGTCATCCGGTCTTCGCTGGACGGTGCCTTCGATGCGGCGCGGGTCATGGCGCGCAGCTTCGAAATGCTAGCGGGCGATTCGGCATCGACGCCGCCGGAGACCCGGCGGGCGCAGTTGAACGCCGTGCTCCTCAATGTCCTGAAGGACAATCCGCGCTTCAATGGAACCTACAGCGCCTGGGAGCCGAACGCGCTCGACGGTGCCGACGCCAATTTCCGCGACCGGCGCGACCTCGGTTCCGACGCGACGGGCCGTTTCCTGCCCTACTGGACCCGTGATGCCGCCGGAAAGATCGCGCTGCAGCCGCTCGTCGAATATGACAGTGCCGAACTGCATCCGAACGGCGTGATGAAGGGCGGCTGGTATATCGGCCCGCAGAAGGGTCAGGGCGAAAGCATTCTCGATCCCTTGCCCTATATCGTGCAGGGCAAGAACGTCTTTCTTGCCACCATGTCCGTGCCGATCACGGTCAACGGAAAGTTTGCCGGCGTGGCCGGCGCCGATTTCGATCTCGGCTTCGTGCAGAAGCTGGCCGAGCAGGTCAAGGCTTCGATCTATGGCGGCAAGGCAGCCGTCTCGATCGTCAGCCATATGGGGCTCGTCGTCGCGTCGAGTGAAAATCCGGAAACGATCGGCCAGCCGTTCGACATGGCGGACAAGGACCTGTCGCAATATCTGCCGGTCATCAAGGGCGGCCGTGACGAGGTGCTTGCCAGCGGCGACGCGTTCAAGGCCTTCTCGCCGATCGTCATCGGCCGGACGGCGACGCCGTGGTCGGTCATGATCGACGTGCCGCGTGCAGTGGCCATGGCCGAGGCGAACCAGCTGGACAAGGACCTGACCGAGCGCAATGCCAGCGACGGTGCCCTCCAGATTCTGGTCGCCGCCATCATCGCGCTCGGCGGTGTCGGTGCCATGTGGTTCGTGGCGCGGAGCATTTCCGGCCCGATCCGCGCCATGACGACCAGCATGCGCACGCTCGCTGCTGGCAACACCGCCTGTGACATTCCGGGCATCGGCCGGCCGGACGAGATCGGCGCGATGGCGGCTGCGGTCGAGGTGTTCCGCAACAATGCCATCGCCAACCAGCGGCTCGAGGAAGAAGCTGCGGCAACGCAGGAAGCGAGCGAACTCGAACGTCGCCGTAACACGGAGATCGAGCGCGTGCGGACCGAAGCCATGACGCAGGCAACTGCGGGTCTGGCGGATGGTCTGAAGCAACTGGCTGCCGGCAATCTTTCGGTCGAGCTGGCGAAACCGTTCGCGCCCGAGTTCGAGAGCCTGCGCAGCGATTTCAACGCCGCCGTCTCGCAGCTCAGCAATGCCCTGACATCGGTGGCCGAGGCGTCCCGCTCGATCGATTCCGGCACCCGGGAGATCAGCCAGAGCGCCGACGACCTGTCGCGGCGCACGGAGCAACAGGCGGCCTCGCTGGAGGAAACCGCCGCCGCACTCGACGAGATTACGGCCAATGTCTCGAATTCCTCCAAGCGGGCCGAGGAGGCGAGGGCGGTTGCCGTGCAGGCGAATTCCAGCGCCGCGCATTCCGGTGCGGTCGTGGCCAGTGCCGTCGATGCCATGCAGCGCATCGAGCAATCCTCCAACCAGATCGCCAATATCATTGGCGTGATCGACGAGATCGCCTTCCAGACCAATCTGCTGGCGCTCAATGCCGGCGTCGAGGCGGCCCGTGCCGGCGAGGCGGGCAAAGGCTTTGCCGTCGTCGCCCAGGAGGTACGGGAACTCGCCCAGCGCTCCGCCCAGGCGGCCAAGGAGATCAAGGACCTGATCCGCAATTCCAGCACGGAAGTCGAAAGCGGGGTCAAGCTCGTCAAGGATACCGGCGATGCGCTGAAGACGATCGAGGCCTATATCGTCACCGTCAACCAGCACATGGACGCGATCGCCATTTCGGCCCGCGAACAGGCGGTGGGGCTCTCCGAGGTCAATACGGCCGTCAACCAGATGGACCAGGTGACCCAGAAGAATGCGGCCATGGTCGAGGAGGCCAATGCCTCCAGCGCGACGCTGGCGATGGAATCGCAGCGCCTGCGCGAACTCATCCGGCAGTTCCAGCTCGCCGACGGAGCGCGCGCCGCCGTCGCCCAGCTTCGGCAGGCCGGCGCTGAAATGGCGGCGGCGCGGCCGCGATATGCCGCCCGCGGCTGATCGGAAGAGAATCCGCCCCGCCCGGGCGGACCATTGAGCAAGCGAGCGGCCCGCAGTTCTTCTGCGGGCCGCTTTCCTGTGTGACGGCCTTTTCGGTTTTCTTTCCGTCCGGCGAGGGGCAATTATGGCGTCCCATGAAAGACGATTCGCCCGGACTGTTCGGCCCGCTTCCCTCTTCCCGCGTCGTGCCGGTTCTGGTGCCGATGCCGGCACCGGTTGCCTATAGCTATGCGGTGCCCGACGGCATGCCGGTGGAGGCTGGCTCTATCGTGCAGGTGCCGCTCGGGCCGCGTCAGGTCGTCGGCGTGGTCTGGGACGGCGAGGAAGTTAATTCCGTCGATCCGAAGAAGCTTAGGCCGATCACCAAGGTCTTCGATTGTCCGCCGCTCGACAAACCCATGCGCAGCTTCCTCGACTGGGTTGCCGCCTACACGCTCTCGCCGCCGGGTTATGTGGCCCGCATGGCGCTGCGCGCGCCGGCGGCCTTCGATCCAGAGCCGATGGTCGAGGGCTTCCGCTTCTCGGGTACGGAGCCGGAAAGGATGACGCCGGCCCGGCGCAAGGTGCTCGATCTCGCCGGCGACGGGCTTTCCTGGACGAAGAGCGGCCTTGCCCATGCGAGCGGGGTGTCGACCAGCGTGATCGACGGTCTGGCCGCCCAGGGCGTGTTCGAAACCGTCTTCCTGCCGCCGCCGCCGTTGGTGGCGAGACCCGATCCCGAGTTCGCCGAGCATCGTCTCGCCGGGCCACAGAAGGAAGCGGCAGACGAGATTCTCGACGGGATCCGCAAGGGCGGGTTCTCCGTGGCGCTGATCGACGGCGTGACCGGCTCGGGCAAGACGGAGGTCTATTTCGAGGCGATCGCCGAAACGCTGCGGCAGGGGCGGCAGGTGCTGATCCTGCTGCCGGAAATCGCGCTCACCGCCAATTTCCTCGAGCGGTTCCAGGATCGCTTCGGGGCCAAGCCGGGCGAATGGCATTCGGATCTGGCGACCCGCACCCGGGAGAAGGTATGGCGCCAGGCAGCGACCGGCGAGATCCGCGTCGTGGCCGGGGCGCGCTCGGCGCTCTTCCTGCCGTTCGAGGACCTGGGGCTGATCATTGTCGACGAAGAGCATGACCCTGCCTTCAAGCAGGAGGACCGCGTCTTCTACAACGCACGCGACATGGCGGTGGTTCGGGCGCGGATCGCCGGCTTCCCGGTCGTACTGGTCTCGGCGACCCCTTCGGTCGAGAGCCAGGTCAATTGCCAGGCCGGCCGCTACCGGCGCATCCATCTTCCCACCCGCTTTGCCGATGCGGCCATGCCGGATCTGCATCTGATCGACATGCGCCGCCATCCGCCGGAGCGCGGCGGATTCCTTTCGCCGCTGCTCTTAAGGGCGGTCGGCAGGACGATCGAGCGCAAGGAGCAGGCGCTTCTGTTTCTCAACCGGCGTGGCTATGCGCCGCTCACGCTGTGCCGCGTCTGCGGCCACAGGTTCCAGTGCCCGCAATGCTCGAGCTGGCTGGTGGAGCACCGGTTTCGCGGCCAGATCCAGTGCCACCAGTGCGGCTATTCCGAGCCGACGCCGCAGGCTTGTCCCGAATGCGGCACGCTAGACCATCTGGTCGCCTGCGGGCCCGGCGTCGAGCGTATTGCCGAGGAGGTCGAGAAGCATTTTCCCGATGCGCGTACGCTCGTGCTTTCCTCCGACCTCGGCGGGGTGAAGAGGCTCAGGCTGGAGCTCGAAGCGATCGCCAATGGCGAGGCCGACATCGTCATCGGCACGCAGCTCGTCGCCAAGGGTCACAATTTCCCGCTGATGACGCTGGTCGGCATCGTCGACGCCGATATCGGCCTTGCCAATGGTGATCCGCGTGCGGCCGAGCGCACCTTCCAGCTGTTGTCGCAGGTGACCGGCCGGGCCGGCCGCACGGGCCGCAAGAGCCACGGCCTGTTGCAGACCTTCCAGCCCATGCATCCGGTCATGCAGGCGCTGGTTTCCGGCGATGCCTCGGCCTTCTACGAACGCGAGATCGTCGAGCGAGAGCGGGCAGCCCTGCCGCCCTTCGGACGGCTGGTCTCGATCATCGTTTCGGCCGACAGCCGCGCCGAGGCGGAAACCCATGCGCGGCAGCTGCGCCAGTCGGCGCCGGTCGAGCGCGACATCGCCATCCTCGGACCGGCGGAAGCGCCCCTGGCGCTGATCCGCGGCAGGCATCGCTTCCGGCTTCTCGTGCACGGCCGGCGCACCAGCGACATGCAGGGTTTCGTCCGGGCCATGCTCGCCAACGGGCCGAAGGAGCGCCGGTCGATCCAGGTGCAGGTCGACGTCGATCCACAGAGCTTCCTCTAGGTTCGACCGGGGGGCGTGGCAAAGCAGCTGCGGAAAAATGTCGGACCGCCAATATCTCGAAGGGCGTCTTTGTGCGATAAGCGCGACGTTCGGTTTGCTTAAAGGCGGGGATCAAGGATGGAGTTCTATTTTCCGACGGAATTCGGCGAGCAACTCGCCTTCGGCGCGGTGGCCGCCGCGGCACTGATCGGTGTGCTGGTCATGTTCGCGCCGGGCCTCACGCTGAAGTTCTTTGCCCTGCAGCCGCGCGAGTTCCGGCCGGAAGGCTATGGTGCTGCCCGATCGGCCGGTGGCCTGACTGTGGGTTTCTCCGCGACGGTCCTGATGCTGGGGCCGCAGCCGACGCTCTATCTCGCCTTCAGCGCCGCGATGGGTCTCGCCGCGTTCGGACGGATCCTGTCGATCATGTCGGACCGGGGAAACACCATTCACAATTTTCTACTTCTGGTGGTGCAGATCATCCTTGCAGCACTGCCGCTGCTCTATGTCTACGGACTCGTCTGAGAAGAAAGATCGCGGTGCCGGCACATGCTCTGACCAATTTGGCGCAGATTCGGAGAAATTTGCGGCCAAGGCCTTGTCCTTAAGGCTTATTCCGTTAATACGCGTGTTGCGAGTCCACAGTTCCTATGCTAGACGGACCGCGAAATTCGAAAAGCGCAAGCGGGTGACCTTTGTGTTTTTCATGAAAACCTAACGATATCAGGAAGATATCGCTCCCATTTCCGGGTGGCGAAAGTCCTGGGTCAAAAGCAGGGAATATTTTGCCCGTGGCAGACACATCCCAAGTCATTTCAGGCGTGGCGGAGCGCTATGCGTCGTCGCTTTTCGAGCTCGCGCTCGAAGCTGGCTCGCTCGACGCCGTCGGCGCAGATCTCAACCGTTTCCAGGCCATGATCGATTCGAGCGACGACCTGAAGCGGTTGGTACTCTCTCCGGTCTTCTCGGCCGAGGATCAGACCAAGGCCGTCGTCGCGCTTTGCGAGAAGGCCGGTCTCGGCTCGCTCGTCGCGAACTTCCTCAAGGTCGTGGCCGGCAATCGCCGCCTGTTCGCCGTTTCCGGCATGATCGCCTCGTTCCGCCAGATCGCCGCCCGTCACCGCGGCGAGATCACGGCTGAAGTCGCTTCTGCCCACGCGCTTACGTCCGAACAGGAAAACGAATTGAAGGCGGCGCTGAAGAGCGTCACCGGCAAGGACGTCACGATCGCTGTAACGGTCGACCCGTCCATTCTCGGTGGTCTGATCGTCAAGGTCGGCTCGCGCCAGATCGACACGTCTCTTCGCACCAAACTTTCCACCCTTAAGCTTGCACTGAAAGAGGTTGGCTGATGGATATCCGCGCCGCGGAAATTTCCGCAATTCTTAAAGATCAAATCAAAAATTTCGGCAAAGAGGCGGAAGTCTCCGAAGTCGGCCAGGTGCTTTCCGTCGGTGACGGTATCGCCCGCGTCTACGGTCTCGACAACGTCCAGGCCGGCGAAATGGTCGAGTTCCCCGGTGGCATCCGTGGCATGGCGCTGAACCTCGAAGCCGACAATGTCGGTGTCGTTATTTTCGGTTCGGACCGTGACATCAAGGAAGGCGACACCGTCAAGCGGACCGGCGCCATCGTCGACGTCCCGGTTGGTCCGGAACTGCTCGGCCGCGTCGTCGACGCGCTCGGCAATCCGATCGACGGCAAGGGCCCGATCAATGCGACCCGTCGTTCGCGCGTCGACGTCAAGGCTCCCGGCATCATCCCGCGCAAGTCGGTTCATGAGCCGATGTCGACCGGCCTCAAGGCCATCGACGCCCTGATCCCGGTTGGCCGCGGCCAGCGCGAGCTGGTCATCGGTGACCGTCAGACCGGCAAGACCGCCATCATTCTCGACACGATCCTCAACCAGAAGGCCATTCACGACAATGGTCCGGACTCTGAAAAGCTGTATTGCGTCTACGTCGCAATCGGCCAGAAGCGTTCGACGGTTGCCCAGTTCGTCAAGGTTCTCGAAGAGCGCGGCGCCCTCAAGTACTCGATCATCGTCGCTGCCACCGCGTCCGATCCTGCTCCGATGCAGTACATCGCACCGTTTGCCGGCGCTGCCATGGGCGAGTACTTCCGCGACAACGGCATGCATGCCCTGATCGGCTATGACGACCTTTCCAAGCAGGCCGTCGCCTATCGTCAGATGTCGCTGCTGCTGCGCCGTCCGCCAGGCCGCGAAGCTTATCCGGGCGACGTCTTCTACCTGCATTCCCGCCTGCTCGAGCGCGCTGCAAAGCTGTCCGACGAAAAGGGTGCCGGTTCGCTGACGGCTCTGCCGGTCATCGAAACCCAGGGTAACGACGTTTCGGCCTTCATTCCGACCAACGTGATCTCGATCACCGACGGCCAGATCTTCCTCGAAACCGACCTGTTCTACCAGGGCATCCGTCCGGCCGTTAACGTCGGTCTGTCGGTTTCGCGCGTCGGTTCCGCCGCTCAGATCAAGGCGATGAAGCAGGTTGCCGGCTCGATCAAGGGCGAACTCGCCCAGTATCGCGAAATGGCCGCCTTCGCCCAGTTCGGTTCGGACCTCGATGCCTCGACCCAGCGCCTGCTGAACCGCGGTGCACGCCTGACCGAACTCCTGAAGCAGCCGCAGTTCTCGCCGCTGAAGACGGAAGAACAGGTCGCCGTGATCTTCGCCGGCGTCAACGGCTACCTCGACAAGGTCGCCGTCAACCAGATCGGCAAGTTCGAGCAGGGTCTGCTCTCCTACCTTCGCTCGGAAGGCAAGGCCATTCTCGACGCCATCCGCACGGAGAAAGCCATCAGCGACGACACCAAGAGCAAGCTCAAGGCCGCTCTGGATCAGTTCGCCAAGACTTTCGCGTAATCGGGGCTCAAGCCAAGGACGGATAACGGATGCCTTCACTTAAGGATCTGAAAAACCGGATCGCCTCCGTCAAGGCGACGCAGAAAATCACCAAGGCGATGAAGATGGTCGCCGCGGCGAAGCTGCGTCGTGCGCAGGAGGCGGCCGAGGCTGCTCGTCCCTATTCGCAGCGCATGGGTGCCGTCCTTGCCAACATCGCCCAGGCGGTCGGCAGCGACGATAGCGCACCCCGCCTGATGACCGGGACCGGCAAGGACGATGTGCATCTGCTCATCGTCTGCACCGCCGAGCGCGGCCTTTGCGGCGGTTTCAATTCGCAGATCGCCCGCTTTGCCCGTGACCATGCGCGCAAGCTTCTCGCGGCCGGCAAGACCGTCAAGATCTTCTGCGTCGGCAAGAAGGGCTACGACAGCCTGCGTCGCGAGTTCGCCGCCAACATCGTCGAGCGGACCGACCTTCGCGAAGTCAAGCGCGTCGCTTTCGAAAATGCCGACACGATTGGCCGCAAGGTCATCTCGATGTTCGACAAGGGCGAGTTCGACGTCGCGACCCTGTTCTATTCGGAATTCAAGTCCGTTATCAGCCAGGTGCCGACCGCACAGCAGCTGATTCCGGCTGCGGCTCCCGAAGTGGCCGTCGCAAGCGGTGCGTCTGCCGTCTACGAATACGAGCCCGATGCCGGTGCGATCCTCAGCGATCTCATTCCGCGCAACATCTCGGTGCAGATCTTCCGGGCCTTGCTCGAAAACGTCGCCGGTGAAATGGGCGCCAAGATGAGCGCGATGGACAATGCGACGCGCAATGCTGGTGAGATGATCAACAAGCTTACGCTCTCGTACAACCGTCAGCGCCAGGCCCAGATCACCAAGGAACTCATTGAAATCATTTCGGGCGCGGAAGCGCTCTGAGGTTAAGGAAAGAGGGTAAGAAACATGGCTAAGGCAGCTACCCCGAAATCTACCGCGGCGAAGGCGTCCGCAACCGGTTCTGCAGGCAAGGTAACCCAGGTTATCGGCGCTGTCGTGGACGTCGCATTCGACGGCGAGCTGCCTGCGATCCTGAACGCGCTGGAAACCATGAACGGCGGCAACCGCCTCGTTCTTGAAGTGGCCCAGCACCTCGGCGAAAACCAGGTTCGCACGATCGCCATGGACTCGACCGAAGGTCTGGTTCGCGGTCAGGCCGTGACCGATACCGGCGCTCCGATCACCGTTCCGGTCGGTCCCGAGACGCTCGGCCGCATCATGAACGTCATCGGCGAGCCCGTCGACGAAGCCGGCCCGCTCGTCACCTCGGGCAAGCGCGCCATCCACCAGGAAGCCCCGGCCTACATCGAACAGTCGACCGAAGCACAGATCCTCGTCACCGGCATTAAGGTCGTCGACCTTCTGGCGCCTTACGCAAAGGGCGGCAAGATCGGCCTGTTCGGCGGCGCAGGCGTCGGCAAGACCGTTCTCATCATGGAACTGATCAACAACGTCGCCAAGGCGCACGGTGGTTACTCGGTGTTCGCAGGCGTGGGTGAACGTACCCGCGAAGGCAACGACCTCTATCACGAAATGATCGAGTCGGGCGTCAACAAGCACGGCGGCGGCGAGGGCTCCAAGGCTGCGCTGGTTTACGGCCAGATGAACGAACCGCCGGGCGCCCGCGCCCGCGTCGCTCTGACGGGTCTGACCATCGCCGAAGACTTCCGCGACAAGGGCCAGGACGTTCTGTTCTTCGTCGACAACATCTTCCGCTTCACCCAGGCCGGTTCGGAAGTGTCCGCACTTCTCGGCCGTATCCCGTCGGCCGTTGGTTATCAGCCGACGCTCGCCACCGACATGGGCCAGATGCAGGAACGCATCACCACCACGACCAAGGGTTCGATCACCTCGGTTCAGGCCATTTACGTTCCCGCCGACGACTTGACCGACCCGGCGCCGGCAACCTCGTTCGCCCACCTGGACGCAACGACCGTTCTGTCGCGCTCGATCGCCGAAAAGGGCATCTACCCGGCCGTCGACCCGCTCGACTCCACCTCGCGCATGCTCGACCCGATGGTCGTCGGCGAAGAGCACTACGAAGTGGCTCGTAAGGTCCAGTCGACCCTGCAGCGCTACAAGGCTCTCCAGGACATCATCGCCATTCTCGGCATGGACGAACTGTCGGAAGACGACCGCATCGCGGTTGCCCGCGCCCGCAAGATCGAGCGCTTCCTGTCGCAGCCGTTCTTCGTCGCCGAAGTCTTCACCGGCTCGCCGGGCAAGCTGGTTGCGCTCGAAGACACGATCAAGGGCTTCAAGGGCCTGGTCAACGGCGAATACGACCACCTGCCGGAAGCCGCCTTCTACATGGTCGGCTCGATGGAAGAAGCTGTCGAAAAGGCCAAGAAGCTGGCTGCCGAAGCCGCTTGATGACGGACTTGGCGCGCGCGTTAGGCGCGCGCCGTTCCCGCCTCTATAAAAGAAGTGAAGAACCATGGCCGACAATTTCAATTTTGAACTCGTTTCGCCCGAGCGCCTGCTGCTTTCCGAAAAGGTGAGCGAAGTTGTCATCCCGGCAACCGAAGGCGAAATGACCGTCATGGCCCATCATGCGCCGACGATGACGACGATCAAGCCGGGCGTGGTTACGGTGAAGCTGGCCTCCGGCCAGGTGAGCAAATATGTCGTGTTCGGCGGTTTTGCCGATATCGTGCCGAGCGGCTGCACGCTGCTGGCCGAATCGGCCGTTGCGCTCAGCGACCTCAACCGCGAAACGCTGACCAAGCGCATCGACGCTGCCCGCGCCGAACTCAACGCCGTCGAAGGCCATGAGCACAAGACGCGCCTTGAGCAGTATCTCGCCGAGCTGACCCATCTGAACGGCGTGCTGATCCCGGCCTGAGCCGGTCGCACGAATATCGACGGACAAGAGCGGCCTTCCGGGCCGCTTTTTTTATGTCCGGCCGGCCGCTCTCCCTGCAGCCGTGCCGCCGCCCCGCTTCACGATCCCCGGGGACGGCCAGGCACTTTCCCGCCTCTGTCCCCAGAGTGCTTGCCGTATTGCCATACAATTGAAAGCTTCGTGCTCTCTGCTATGCTGCAATGCAAACGGAGGCGAGAGCATGAAGGTTGGGATCGTTGGAGCGGGCATGGTCGGCAGCTCGGCGGGCTATGCGCTGGCCATGATGGGAATTGCCAGCGACATCGTCTTCGTCGACAAGAATGCGGCGCTGGCGATCGCCCAGGCCGAGGACATTTCCCATGCGGTGCCGTTCGTTTCGGCCACCACGGTCACCGCCGGCGACTATGATGCGCTGGCCAGCACGCGGGTGGTGATCATCGCCGCCGGCGTCAGTCAGAAGCCCGGCGAGAGCCGGCTCGAACTGCTGGAGCGCAATGCGGGCGTGTTCCGCGAGGTGGTGGCGGAGGTGCTGCGCGCCTCGCCCGATGCCATCCTGCTGATCGCCTCCAATCCGGTCGACATCATGACGCAGATCGCCACGCGGCTGTCCGGCCTTCCGCCGCAGCGGGTGATCGGCTCCGGCACCATTCTCGACACGGCCCGGTTCCGCAGCCTCGTCGGCCGCCATCTTGGCATCGCGCCGCAATCGGTGCATGCCTATGTGCTGGGCGAGCATGGCGACAGCGAGGTGCTGGCCTGGTCGAATGCGCGGGCCGGGTCGGTAGCACTTCGCTCCTTTGCCGAACAGGTCGGCAAGCCGCTGACCGACGAGGAGCGCCGGGCGATCGACGACGGCGTCCGCAATGCCGCCTACAAGATCATCAACGGCAAGGGATCGACCTATTACGGCATCGGCGCCGGGCTCGCCCGGATCGTCAAGGCGATCGCGCAGGACCAGAGGGACGTGCTGTCGGTGTCGATCGTGACGCCCAGGGTGGCCGATGTCGAGGACGTGGCGCTCTCCGTACCGCGCATTATCGGTGCGACCGGGGTGAGCGCCGATCTGTTTCCGGACCTGGACGACGAGGAATATGCAGCGCTTCATCGCAGCGCCGCCCTGCTCAAGGAGCGCGTCGAAACGGTGAGCCTGCGATAGAAGCGGGCAGGCGGGGCGGAGCAGGGACACGGGCCTTGCCCCGAGACGCGGAGAAATCGCTTTGACGCCAGTATTTGCCGGGTTAAGTGATTTTCGCGGCATTTGCATTATCGTATAACGCTCTTCGAATGTGTACCGCGATCGTTGGATGGATTCATGAATTTGCCGCACATCAGGGCCGGGATGGAAAAGGAACAGCTGGAGGGCTTCATGTCGAAAGCCCGCGCCGCCAGCACGCTTCTGAAAGCCCTGTCGCATGAGACCCGGTTGCTGATCCTGTGCATCCTCAGCCAGGGCGAAAAGACCGTCGGCGAAATCGAGTCCATCCTCGGCCTGCAGCAGGCCGTGGTGTCGCAGCAACTGGCGCGGCTCCGCCTCGAGCGGATCGTCACCACCCGCCGGGATGGCCGTCTGATCTATTACACGATTACCGACCCCTCGCTCACCGCGCTCGTGTCCGTTCTCTACGACATGTATTGCGGCCCGAAGGCTGCGGATGGTGCTCCGGCGACGGACTGAGACCGTCCTCCGCTCCGCCCGTCTTCTCCGACGGGGCGCGTCCCGACCCGGCCGGCCCGGCCGGTTTGCGCTTCGACCGCTTCGCGCCTAGTCTCGCGACCGAGGAGTGCCCATGATCGACAAGCTCGAATTCTTCATTGCTCTTGCCCGCGCCCAGCATTTCGGCCGGGCGGCGGAGGAGTGCGGCATCACGCAGCCGACGCTGTCGGCGGCGATCCGTCAACTCGAGGATCATCTGGGCGTGATGCTGGTCAACCGCGGATCCCGCTATCAGGGACTGACCCCCGAGGGCCAGCGCGTGCTGGAATGGGCCCGCCGCATCGTCGGCGACACGCGCACCATGCGCGAGGAGATGCGGGCGGCACGCCGCGGCCTTGCCGGCCATATCCGCATCGCAGTGATCCCGACGGCCCTGTCCATGGTGCCGCGAATCACCGGGCCGTTTCAGGAAAAACACCCGGACGTCACCTTCTCGGTGAGTTCGCGCACCTCGCTGCAGGTGCTGAGCCTGCTTGAAAACCTCGAGATCGACGCCGGGATCACCTATCTCGACAACGAGCCCCTCGGGCGCGTCACCTCCGTGCCGCTCTATGCGGAACGCTATCACCTGATTGCGGCTGCCGGCACGCCGCTCAGCGATCGCGACCATGTGACGTGGCGGGAAGTCGCTGATCTTCGGCTTTGTCTATTGACCGCGGACATGCAGAATCGCCGCATCATCAACCAGCACATGGCCGAAGCCGGGGCTTCGGTGCAGCCGACACTCGAATCCAATTCGATGATCGTGCTGTTTTCCCACATCCGGACCGGCCGCTGGGCCTCGATCATGCCCCGTAACGTGGCCGAATCCTTCGGATTCTCCGCCGAAATCCGGATGATCCCGATCACCGAGCCGGAGGCCGCGCATTCGGTGGGCCTGGTTGCGCAATATCGCGAGCCTTTTACGCCGCTCGTCTCGGCCCTGCTGCATGAGGCCCGCCGGCTCGCCGAACTCCAGGCGTTTCAATAGATTTCTTCTATCGTTGAACGGGACTGCTTTATTGACCAGCCCCGGCGCGCAGGGTCATTCTGTCGCATCGTCAGGGAGTTCGACGGGAAAGCGGACTGCGTCGGCGCATTCAGATTGAAAACCGACTGGACATTCGCTTTCCACGTGTCAGCCTCTTGGCAAGTTCGTGTCGGTTTGGGAGGGCTGATCATGAATATTCGATCATCTGCGGATGATATTGTTTCTCGCACGCAAGCGATCGTCGCCGAATTCAAGGGCCTCGAAGGTCCCCTGCTGCCGATTCTGCATTCCGTGCAGGACAGCTTCGGCTATGTGCCGGACGAGGTGAAGCCGGTGCTGGCCGAAGCCCTCAACCTGTCGCGGGCCGAGGTGCACGGCGTCGTCAGCTTCTATCATGACTTTCGCGCTCATCCGTCCGGCCGCCATGTGCTGAAGCTCTGTCGCGCCGAGGCCTGCCAGTCGCGCGGTGGCGAGGCCCTGGCCGACCGGGTGCGCGAGCTGCTCGGCATCGATTTTCACGGAACGACGCCGGACGGCGCGGTGACCTTGGAGCCGGTCTACTGTCTCGGGCTCTGCGCCTGTGCGCCCGCCGCCATGCTCGACGGCGAACTGCACGGCCGGCTCGACGAACAAGGGCTTGAGGAACTGGTCGCGGAGGCGCGCCGATGAGCTTGACGATCTATGTTCCCCAGGATGCCGCGGCGATTGCCGTCGGCGCCGACAAGGTGGCGGCGGCGATCGAGCGCGAAGCCGGGCTTCGCGGTCTCGATGTGACGATCGTGCGCAATGGTTCGCGGGGTCTGTTGTGGCTGGAGCCGCTGGTCGAGGTCCGTACCGGACACGGCCGCATCGCCTATGGACCCGTGACCGCGGCCGACGTGCCGGGCCTATTCGAGGCCGATTTCATCGGCGGTGGCGAGCATCCGCTCTGTCAGGGCCTGACCAGAGAGATACCCTATCTCGCCCGCCAGACGCGGCTGACCTTCTCCCGTTGCGGCGTCACCGATCCACTCTCCCTTGCCGACTATCGCCACTATGAAGGCTTCAAGGGCCTGGAAAAGGCCGTGGCCATGGGCCCCGCCGACATCGTCAAGACGGTGACCGACAGCGGCCTGCGCGGTCGCGGCGGTGCGGGCTTTCCGACCGGCATCAAGTGGAAGACGGTCGCCGATGCTCCGGGCGATCGCAAATATATCGTCTGCAATGCCGACGAGGGCGACAGCGGCACCTTCTCCGACCGGATGATCATGGAGGGCGATCCCTTCGTGCTGATCGAGGGCATGATCATCGCCGGCATCGCCACCGGCGCCACCAAGGGTTATGTCTACACCCGTTCCGAATATCCGCACGCCATCAAGACCATGCGCGCGGCGATCGACATCGCCCGCGGCGCCGGCATCCTCGGGCCGTCGGTCATGGGTTCGGCGCATGCCTTCGACATCGAGGTGCGCATGGGCGCCGGCGCCTATGTCTGCGGCGAGGAGACCTCGCTGCTCAATTCGCTCGAGGGCAAGCGCGGCATCGTGCGGGCCAAGCCGCCGCTTCCGGCGCTGCAGGGCCTGTTCGGCCGGCCGACCGTGGTCAACAACGTGATCTCGCTCGCCTCCGTGCCGGTCATCCTCGACCGCGGCGCGGCCTTCTACCGCGACTATGGAGTCGGCCGATCGCACGGCACGATCCCGATCCAGCTTGCCGGCAATATCAAGCATGGCGGCCTCTATGAGACCGCCTTCGGCCTGACGCTCGGCGAGATCATCTACGACATCGGCGGCGGGACGGCGAGCGGCCGGCCCGTCAAGGCCGTGCAGGTCGGCGGCCCGCTCGGCGCCTACTTCCCTCCGTCCCTGTTCGACACCGTGTTCGATTATGAGGCTTTCGCCGCCAAGGACGGCCTGATCGGCCATGCCGGCATCGTCGTGTTCGACGACACCGCCGACATGCTGAAGCAGGCGCGCTTCGCCATGGAATTCTGCGCGATCGAAAGCTGCGGCAAGTGCACGCCCTGTCGCATCGGCTCGACGCGCGGCGTCGAGACGGTCGACCGGATCGCCCGCGGAATCGAGCCGGAAAAGAACCGGGCGCTGCTCACCGACCTTTGCAACACGATGAAGTTCGGTTCGCTCTGCGCGCTCGGCGGCTTCACCCCCTATCCGGTGATGAGCGCGCTCCATCACTTCCCCGAGGATTTCGCCCCGGCACCCATGGTGGAGGCGGCGGAATGAGCAAGTCTCTAATGTTTTCGCCGACGCCGACGTCCGGCTTCCTCTTCTCTCCATCGGGGAGAAGTGCCGAACGCAGTGAGGCGATGAGGGGGCCGGCCGCGCTGACGCCAACCCCCTCATCCGGCGCTACGCGCCACCTTCTCCCCGATGGGGAGAAGAGGAGCCGCCGCCGTCTTGCCGCCCACGTCATTGATTCATTGTCATCAGCCCAGGAGGCACGTCATGCCCCTCGTTTCTGAAATCGACTACGGTACGCCCGCGTCCCGCTCCACCGAGACGGTGACGCTCACCATCGACGGCCGCCAGGTCACCGTTCCGGCCGGCACCTCCGTGATGCGCGCCTCGATGGAGGCGGGGATCCAGGTGCCGAAACTCTGCGCCACCGACATGGTCGATGCCTTCGGCTCCTGTCGCCTCTGTCTCGTCGAGGTCGAGGGCCGCAACGGCACGCCGGCCTCCTGTACGACGCCTTGCGCGCCGGGCATGGTGGTCCACACCCAGACGGAACGGCTGAAGCAGATCCGCAAGGGTGTGATGGAGCTCTATATCTCCGACCACCCGCTCGACTGTCTGACCTGCGCCGCCAATGGCGACTGCGAACTGCAGGACATGGCGGGTGCCGTCGGCCTGCGCGACGTGCGCTATGGCTATGAAGGCGACAACCACGTCAAGGCGCGCAACGATGGCGACATTAACGCCAAGTGGATGCCCAAGGACGAGTCCAACCCCTATTTCACCTATGACCCGTCGAAATGCATCGTCTGCTCGCGCTGCGTCCGCGCCTGCGAAGAAGTGCAGGGCACGTTCGCGCTGACCATCGAGGGCCGCGGTTTCGACAGCCGGGTGTCGCCCGGTGCGCACGAGCATTTCCTCGAATCCGAATGCGTTTCCTGCGGCGCCTGCGTGCAGGCCTGCCCGACCGCGACGCTCACGGAAAAGTCGGTGATCGCCATCGGCCAGCCGGAGCATTCGGCCGTGACGACCTGCGCCTATTGCGGCGTCGGCTGCTCGTTCAAGGCGGAAATGCGCGGCGAGGAACTGGTGCGCATGGTGCCCTACAAGGACGGGAAGGCCAATCGCGGCCATTCCTGCGTCAAGGGCCGTTTCGCCTATGGCTATGCCACCCACAAGGACCGCATTCTCAATCCGATGGTGCGAGAGAAGATCACCGACCCCTGGCGCGAAGTCAGCTGGGAGGAGGCGCTGGCCCATGTCGCCTCCGAATTCCGCCGTCTCCAGTATCAATACGGCAAGGATTCGATCGGCGGCATCACCTCGTCACGCTGCACCAATGAAGAGACCTTCCTGGTGCAGAAGCTGATCCGCGCCGGCTTCGGCAACAACAATGTCGATACCTGCGCCCGCGTCTGTCATTCGCCGACCGGCTATGGTCTCGGCCAGGCCTTCGGCACCTCGGCCGGCACGCAGGACTTCGATTCGGTCGAACATTCCGACGTCATCATGGTGATCGGCGCCAATCCGTCGGCAGCGCACCCGGTTTTCGCCTCGCGCATGAAGAAGCGCATCCGCCAGGGCGCCAAGCTGATCGTGCTCGACCCGCGCGAGACCGAAACCGTCACCTCGGTCCACGCCAAGGCGGACTACCATCTGCCGCTCAAGCCCGGCACGAATGTCGCCGTCGTCACCGCGCTGGCGCATGTGATCGTCACGGAGGGCCTGTTCAACGAGGCCTTCATCCGCGAACGCTGCGACTGGTCGGAATTCGAGGACTGGGCCGCTTTCGTCGCCGAGCCGCAGCATTCGCCGGAAGAGACGGAGACGTTCACCGGCGTCGCGGCCGACCTCGTGCGCGGTGCGGCCCGTCTCTATGCCCGCGGCGGCAATGGGGCGATCTATTACGGCCTCGGCGTCACCGAGCACAGCCAGGGTTCGACAACCGTCATGGCGATCGCCAATCTCGCCATGGCGACCGGCAATATCGGCCGTCCGGGCGTCGGCGTGAACCCGCTGCGCGGGCAGAACAATGTGCAGGGTTCCTGCGACATGGGCTCCTTCCCGCACGAACTGCCGGGCTACCGGCATATCTCGGACGATGCCACGCGTGACACGTTCGAAAAGCTCTGGGGCGTCAAGCTCGACAGCGAACCGGGTCTGCGCATTCCGAACATGCTCGATGCCGCCGTCGACGGCTCGTTCAAAGGCATCTACATCCAGGGCGAGGACATCCTGCAGTCCGACCCCGACACCAAGCATGTTTCGGCCGGCCTTGCCGCCATGGAATGCGTTGTCGTGCACGACCTGTTCCTCAACGAGACGGCCAACTACGCCCATGTCTTCCTGCCGGGCTCGACCTTCCTGGAAAAGGACGGCACCTTTACCAATGCCGAGCGCCGCATCAACCGCGTGCGCAAGGTCATGTCGCCGAAGAACGGCTATGCCGACTGGGAAGTGACGCAGATGCTCGCCCAGGCCATGGGCCTGCCGTGGAACTACAGCCATCCGTCGGAGATCATGGACGAGATCGCCGCCACGACGCCGAGTTTCGCCAGCGTGACCTACGATCTCCTGGAGAAGATGGGTTCGGTGCAGTGGCCGTGCAACGAGAAGTTCCCCGAGGGGTCGCCGATCATGCACGTCAACGGTTTCGTGCGCGGCAAGGGCAAGTTCATCCGCACGGAATATGTGGCGACCGACGAACGCACCGGCCCGCGCTTCCCGCTGCTCCTCACCACCGGCCGCATCCTGTCGCAATACAATGTCGGCGCCCAGACGCGCCGCACCGAGAACGTTGCCTGGCATGCGGAGGATCTTCTCGAGATTCATCCGCACGATGCCGAGCAGCGCGGCATCAGCGACGGCGACTGGGTGCGTCTAGCCAGCCGGGCCGGCGAAACGACGCTTCGGGCACTGGTCACCGAGCGCGTCTCGCCGGGCGTCGTCTACACCACCTTCCACCATCCCGAGACCCAGGCGAACGTCATCACCACGGACTTCTCCGACTGGGCGACGAACTGCCCGGAATACAAGGTGACCGCCGTCCAGGTCGCGCCGTCCAACGGCCCGTCCGAATGGCAGCAGGACTATGAGGACCTGTCGCGCCAGTCGCGCCGCATCGCCGGCAAACTGGAAGCGGCGGAGTAGGGCATGGCTCATGCTTGCGGCTTCATGCCCCTTATCCCGACCCTCTCCCCGCGTGCGGGGAGAGGGGGCGGAGACGTTGCGGCATGTCTCCTTCTCCCCGCTTGCGGGGAGAAGGTGCCGGCCGGCGGATGAGGGGCCCATCCATGAAGACCTCAACCTCCATTCCCGAACTGCAGTACCGCCACGGCATCCTGGCGACGGGCAGCCGCATCGTTCCGGAAGAAGTGCCGATCGCCTTTTCCTATGGCGGCTCGACCCATGCGGTGATGATGGCGACGCCCGCCGATCTCGAGGACTTCGCTCTCGGATTCTCGCTGTCGGAGGGCATTGTTTCCGAGCCGTCGGACATCGTCTCGATCGAAACGGTTGAGACAGGCGACGGCATCGATCTGCAGATCACGCTGGCCGACGCGACTGCGGAGGCGCTGACATCGCGCCGCCGTCACATGGCCGGTCCGGTCGGTTGCGGCCTGTGCGGCATCGAATCGATCGAGCAGGCGATGCGGCAGGTCCCGTCTGTCGAGGCCGGCGATTTCAGCCTGATGCCGACCCAGATTGCCGAAGCGGTCAAACTGCTCGGCGACGGACAAAGACTCAACCGCGAAACGCGCGCCGTGCATGGCGCCGGCTTCTTCGTGCCCGGCCACGGCCTTGTCGCACTGCGGGAGGATGTCGGCCGCCACAATGCGCTCGACAAGCTTTCGGGCGCGGTGATCCGCGCCGGTTATTCCGGCCGCCAGGGTGCGGTCGTCGTCACCAGCCGCCTGTCGGTGGAGATGGTGCAGAAGACGGCGGCGCTCAAATGCCCCATGCTGATCGCCGTCTCGGCTCCGACGGCCCTTGCCATCCGCACGGCGGAGGAGGCAGGCATCACGCTCGTCGGCATCGCACGCGGCGACGAGTTTGAAATTTTCACCAGATCAGAGCGCATCCTTGCCGGAGTGAACGCCCATGTCGCATGACACCACCGAAAAGCTCGTCCGCATGGCGAACCAGATCGCCACCTTCTTCCTGTCGCAGCCGGAAGCGGTGCGGATCGAAGGCGTGGCGAACCATATCAACAAGTTCTGGGAGCCGCGCATGCGCCGCGAACTGTTCGAGCATATCGACAAGGGAGGCGAAGGCCTCCTGCCGCTGGTCATGGAGGCGTCCAAGGTCATCAAGCGTCCGGTCGCTGCCTGAACAGCAGAGGCGCCGGGTTCGCTTTGGCGTTTCGCGTCGCCTCTGTTATGCAAGACCGAAGTTGAACGAGGGAGGCGGGCGACACGGTGAGAGGGGAAACGGCACGAAAGGTCCCCGCGAGCGAGCGGGATCCGGAATTCGGTCCCTGGCTGGCGCAGGCGACGATCCTGGTCGTCGACGACGAGCCCGGCATGCGCAATTTTCTCGTGCGCACGCTCAGCCCCCGCTGCAAGCGCATCGAGGAGGCGGCGGATGCCGAAGAGGCGTCGCGCAAGCTCGACCAGCACCATTTTGACGTCGTCATTCTCGACAACATCATGCCGGGCAAGAACGGCGTCGACTGGCTGATCGAGCAGCGGGCGATCGGCTTCTTCGCCGACGCCATACTGATGACCGCCTATGCCGATCTTGAAACGGCGATCCGGGCGCTGCGCGCCGGCGCCGTCGATTTCGTGCTGAAGCCGTTCCGCTCCAACCAGATCCTCAATGCCGTGGCGCGCTGTCTCGACCGCATGCGCCTGCAACGGGAAAACTTCGTGCTGCGCTACGAGCTTCGGGCGACGGCCGACCATATCCTGCTGCGCGACAAGCTGATCGGCGGCTCGGCGGCGATCCAGCAGGTGCGCGAGACGTTGGCCCGCGTCGCGCCCTTGCCGACGACCGTGCTTCTGACCGGCGAATCCGGCACGGGCAAGGAGGTCGCGGCCCGCTCGCTGCATGCGCTGTCCGATCGGGCGGCCAAACCCTTCGTGCCGGTCAATTGCGCAGCGATCCCGCCGGATGTAATCGAATCGGAACTGTTCGGTCATGTCCGCGGTGCCTTTACCGGGGCTGAGGCCGGACGTGAGGGCCTCTTCCTGCATGCCCAGGGCGGTACGCTGTTCCTCGACGAGATCGGCGAAATGCCGCTCGCCACGCAGAGCAAGCTCTTGCGCGTAATCGAGGATCGCCGGGTGCGTCCCGTCGGGGCGGAACGCGAAGTGCCGGTCGACCTGCGCTTCGTCTTCGCCACCAATGCCAATCTGGAAAAGCTCGTGCAACAAGGTGGCTTCCGTCCGGATCTCTACTACCGCATCAACGTCATGCAGCTCAAGCTGCCGCCGCTGCGCGACCGGGACGGCGACGTCCTCGAACTTGCGAGCCTGTTCATGCACAAGCTGTCGCAGCAGCTCGGCATGCCACCCGTGCCGATCGACAAGGCGACGAAGGCCGCGCTGTCCGCCTATGCATGGCCGGGTAATGTGCGCGAGCTGCGCAACCTGATCGAGCGTTCGCTCATCCTCGGCGGCTTCCCGGACGATTTTCGCGGGCAGCGGACGGGTTCGGTGGCGGCGCCGTCGGGAACGCTGGAGGAGGTGGAACGCCGCCATATCCTGGCCGTGCTCGAGGAGACCGGCGGGGATCGCGAGGAGACGGCCCGACGGCTCGGCATCTCGCGCAAGACCATCGACCGCAAGCTCGTGTCGTGGAATGCCTGAGGTGGAGACCCACGAGCCGGGGCTGCGCCGCGGACGATCGATCCGCTACCGCCTCCTTGCCATCGCGCTTCTGCCGACGCTCGTCATCCTGCCGCTGCTGCTGGTCGCTACCATGGCGCGCTGGGAGACGAAGTTCGATGCGCTCCTGACATCGAAGGTCAATGCGGACCTCACGATCGCGCACCAGTATCTCGCGCGGATACTGGAGAATACCGGCGAGCATCTCTCGGCGCTGACCGGTTCGGTCGCCTTCCGGGAAGCGGCGACGCGCGACGGCGGGGCCGGGCTGGCTGCTTATCTGGAGGAGAATCGCACGCGCCTCGGCCTCGATTTCCTCTTCCTCGTGCGACGGGACGGCATGGCGACCGTGCCCGTCGGACTTACGGGTCAAGGCCGGCTGCGAACGGACTGGCCGGTGCTCGATGCCGCGATGACGGGCGAGCCGAAGACGGCGATCGACATCTTCTCGCAACAGGAGCTGGCGGCCATATCGCCCGAGCTTGCGGCGCGCGCGAAGCTCGAACTCGTGCCGACGCCGAATGCCGTTCCGACCGACCGGGCGAGCGAGACGCGCGGCATGGTGGTGCATTCGGCAAGCCCGGCATCGCTGCCCGACGGGAGCGAAGCCGCCCTGGTCGGCGGCATCCTGCTCAACCAGAACCTCGTCTTCATCGACACGATCAACGATCTCGTCTACCGCGCCGCGAGCCTGCCGGAGGGCAGCCAGGGCACGGCGACGCTCTTCCTCGAGGACGTGCGGATCAGCACCAATGTCCGGCTGTTCGAGGGCAAGCGGGCGCTCGGTACCCGCGTCTCGGCGGCCGTGCGCCAGACGGTGCTGGACGAGGGTCGCGTGTGGCTCGACAGCGCCTTCGTCGTCAACGACTGGTACGTCTCCGCCTATGAGCCGATCAGCGACAGTTTCGGCAAGCGGGTCGGCATGCTCTATGTCGGTTTTCTCGAAGCGCCGTTCGCCCGCGCCAAGACCGAGACGATCATCGGCATCGT
>CALRRQ020000046.1:0-34955 GCA_943370615.1 Rhizobium sp. Q54 | reverse complement strand
TCGGCGTCGGCTACAACGGCACGGGTACTCTGACGATCCGCAACGGTGCAACCGTCGAAGCGGACGGTGCGATCCACGGCTGGAACGCGGCCGCCACCGGCACCGCGACGGTGACGGGTACCGGCAGCCGCTGGGACAATACCGGCACGCTCTATGTCGGCAATCTGGGCGACGGTGTCCTGACCATCGCCAACGGCGCCGCCGTCACCAGCACCGACGGCTATGTGGGCACTGAGAACGGCTCTGACAGCGAGCTTCTGGTCAGCGGCGCAGGCTCCTCCTGGACCATGAACGGGGCTTTCTTCGCCGGCCACAACACAGGTGCGGAAGGGACGGTCACCATCGCCAGCGGCGGCTCGGTCAGCAGCCTCCAGGGCATTCTCGGCGATCTTTCCGGCTCGGTCGGCACCATGACGGTGACCGGAGCGGGCTCGACCTGGTCGGCGATCGTCGATCCGGGCGTGCTCTATTCCGGCGATCTCAATGTCGGGCGGCACGGGGCGGGTTACCTCTCGGTCCTCAATGGCGGCTCGGTCACCGGCAACCGCCTGCACATCGGCAACGAAGTCGGCTCGTCGGGCGAGGCCCTGGTGTCGGGCGCCGGCTCGAACCTGACGGTCGCCGACCGCCTGTCGATCGGCATCGAGGGTGACGGCGAACTGACCGTCGCCAATGGCGGAACGGTCAGCGCCGATCGCATCGTCATCGCCGACGATGCCGGCTCCAGCGGCATCCTCAATATCGGTGCGGCAGCCGGAGACGCTGCGGCGACCGCCGGTCTCATCGATACCGACACGGTGATCTTCGGCGACGGCGACGGCGAGATCGTCTTCAACCACACCGCAACCGATTATGTCTTCGGCGCGGACGTGACCGGCACCGGCACGCTCTCGTTCCTGTCCGGCATCACCGAACTGACCGGCGATTATTCGGCTTTCACCGGCGGCCTGTCGATCGAGGGCGGACTGGTTTCCGTCAACACCGACACGCTGTCGGTCGTCGCCAGCGTGCTTGACGGCGCAACGCTCGGCGGCACCGGCACGCTCGGCAATGTCGCGGTGGCCAGCGGCGGCACGGTGGCGCCGGGCAATTCGATCGGCACGATCAGCGTCGGCGACATCACCTTTGCCTCCGGTTCGTTCTACTCGGTCGAGGTCGACGACCTCGGCAACAGCGATCTGATCGACGCCTCCGGGACGGCCACCATCGACAGCGGCGCGACCGTGACCGTCGGGCCGGAGAACGGCACTGACGACGGATCGACCTACACGTCCGGCACGGTCTACACGATCCTCAGCGCCACGGGCGGCGTGAACGGCACGTTCGGCACGCTGACCGACAGCTTCGCCTTCCTCGACGGTCGGCTGACCTATGATGCCGACAATGTCTTCCTGACCCTGCTGCGCAACAACATTGCCTTCTCGAGCCTCGGCGAGACGCGCAACCAGGTTGCCGTCGGCACGGCGCTGGAATCGCTTGTGATCGGGGATGCGCTCTATGACGCGGTCGTCGGGCTTGGTGCCGCCGATGTGCAGGGCGCCTTCGACGACCTTTCGGGCGACATTCACGCTTCGACCAAGGGCATGCTGGTCGACGGCAGCCACTATGTCCGCGATGCGTTCAACGCCCGTCTGCTCGGCGACGCTTCGCAAGGCCATGGTTTCTGGACCTCGGCCTTCGGCGCCTGGGCACGCTCCGAAAGCGACGGCAATGCCGGGTCGCTCGCCCATTCGACGGGGGGCTTTGCCGGCGGTGCCGACACGGTTCTCGCCGATGACTGGCGGCTGGGTTTCGCCGGCGCCTACAGCGAGACGGCCTTCGACGAGGCGTCGCGCGGCGCTTCGGGCACGTCCGACAATGCTTCGCTCGGCCTCTATGGCGGCCGCTCCTTCGGTGCGCTCGATCTGCGCTTCGGCGCGGCCTATACTTGGCACCAGATCTCCACCGAACGCAACGTGGATGCCGGCAGCCTCGACGACCGCAACGAGGCAGACTACGACGCCCGCACCGCCCAGCTGTTCGGCGAGGCGAGCTACGACATCGACACCAGCCTCGGCCGGATTTCGCCCTTTGCCGGCCTCGCCTATGTGCATCTGAGCACCGATGGGTTTACCGAGACGGGCGGCGTGACGGCCGTTTCCGCCGATGCGGACAGCTATGACACGACCTATGGTACGCTCGGACTGCGCGGCCAGGCGCCGCTCGCCCTTGGCGAGACCAAGGCCGTGCTGCACGGCATGGTCGGCTGGCGCCACGACTTCGGCGACGGCCTGCCGGATGCGCGACTGGCCTTTGCCGGCAGCGACAGCTTCACCGTCTACGGCGTGCCGTCGGCGCGCGACGTCGCGGTGATGGAAGCCGGGTTCTCGGTTTCCGTCAGCGAGAATGCGCTGCTTGGCCTCAGCTATGCGGGCCAGGCCGGCGAAGGCGAGTGGGAACAGCAGGTCAAGGGGCGGCTGGACGTGCGCTTCTGATCTGCAACATGCCTGGCAAGGCCGCCGCGGTGGCCTTGCTGGCGATTCTTAAGCTGTAGCCGCTTTGCGGATCATGCCGGATCGGCGATCTTGCGCAGTTCGGAAAGCCCGACGGGTGCGACCGAGCGGAAATCCAGGCCGTAGACGCGGCTGGCGAAGTCGCGCTTCACCCTCTCGATCTGGGCGGCCTCGCCCTTGATCCGGGCGCCGAGCAGCGGGTCGCGCGTGCCGGTGATCGCCATCGACTTGTTGACCACCCAGCCATAGGGCTCGATGCTGGCGCGGCGGAGATCCTCCTGCAGCGCGCCGGCTTCGGAGACGGGCGTCGTTTCCGGCAGGGTGACGAGCAGGACGCGCGTATAGGCCGGATCCTGCAGACGCATCAGCGGCGTGACCATGCGGCCGGGGGCATTTTCGTCGAGATGCCGCGTCATCTGGCGGTGATAGGCGCCGGTCGCGTCGAGCAGCAGCAGGGTATGGCCGGTCGGCGCCGTGTCGATGACGACGAAGCTGCTGCGTGCCTCACCGACGACGCGGGAGAAGGCATGAAAGACGGCGACCTCCTCGGTGCAGGGGGAGGCCAGATCCTCGCGCAGCAGGGCCTTGCCGTCCTCATCGAGGTCACGGCCCTTGGTCGTCATGATCTTCTCGATGTACCGCGCGGTTTCGGCCTCCGGGTCGATGCGGTCGACGGTCAGGCCCGGCATGGCGTCCGAGCCGACGACGAAGGACAGGTGGGCCGCCGGGTCGGTGGTCGTCAGATGTACCGTGTGGCCACGCGCGGCCAGCCCGACCGCCACCGCGGCGGCGACCGTCGTCTTGCCGACGCCACCCTTGCCCATGACCATCACCAGGCCCTTGCCACCCGCGGCGATGTCGTCGACCAGCGAAGAGAGACGCGGCAGATCGGTGACGCAGGGCAGGGCCTCTGCGCCGGAACCGCTGAGATCGTCATCCTGTGCGAAGAGGGCACGCAGGGCGCCGAGGCCGACCATATCGAAGGATTTCAGCGGTACCTCGTCGCGCGGCAGGGACGCGAGAGAGGCGGGCAGTTCGGCCAGCGCCGCCGCCTGCTCGGCAGCGAAGGCGACCGCGACCGTGTCATTCGGATCAGAGGGCGTGAAGCGGCCGTTGACGGCGAGCATCTGGTTGGAGAGGCCGAGTTCGGCAAGTTCCCCGGCGGTGCGTGCGGCCTCGCGGATCGCACCGCGTTCGGCGCGGGTCACCAGGACGATGGTGGTGCGGGCCGGGTCGCCGAGGCATTCCAGCGCCTCGCGGAAGCGATCTTCCTGCATCTTCAGGCCGGAATGTGGTCCAAGGCACGAGGCGCCGCGCTCGTTGGCCTCGAGGAAACCGGTCCAGGCCTTGGGCAGGCTGAGCAGTCTCAGTGTATGGCCCGTCGGCGCCGTGTCGAAGATGATATGGTCGAATTGCGGATTGTCGTCGGCAAGCAGGCCGACGAACTCGTCGAAGGCGGCGATCTCCGTCGTGCAGGCGCCGGACAGCTGTTCGCGCACAGTCGCCTTTTCCTGGTCGGTCGCGGCCGGCCCCATCTGGTCAAGCACACGGATCCGGTAATCCTCGGCCGCCGTCTCGGGGTCGATGTTCATGGCCGACAGGCCAGGCACGCCCGGCACCGCGGTCGGGTCGCTGCCGAGCGTTACACCCAGCATCTCGTCGAGATTGGAGGCCGGGTCGGTGCTGACCAGCAGGACCTTCAGCCCCTTGTCGGCCAGCGCGATCGCGGTCGCGCAACTGATCGAGGTTTTGCCGACGCCACCCTTGCCGGTGAAGAACAGGTGGCGGTTCGGTCTGGTCAGCAGCGTCATGGATATCATCGGGCTCGCTCCTTGCTCAGGCGTGACGCTAACCCTAGACGACTGCGGAAGGAAGCGACTTGACCCAAGGCAAATCCGGCAAGCCTAACCGTCGATCTCCGGTACCGGCTGCCGGCGCATGTCGCGAGCCTTCCATACGGTGCGCAGGAAGGCGAGAATGAACATGGCGGTCATCAGCAGGACGATGGTCGGGGCGGGCGCGCTGTCGATCAGGAAGCTGAGATAGATGCCGAGCACGGTTGCGGTGATGGCAACGATGACGGCGGCGACCAGCATGGTCTGGAATCGGCGGGTGATGAGGAAGGCGATGGCGCCGGGGGCGACCAGCATGGCGACCGAGAGGATGATGCCGACGGCCTTCAGTGCGCCGACGACGGTGAGCGACAGGACGGCCAGCAAGCCGTAGTGCAGGAGGCGGACCGGCAGGCCGATGGCGCGGGCGTGTTGCGGGTCGAAGGCGTGGGCCAGCAGATCCTTGCGCAAGATCACCAGGAAAGCGGTCGCGGCAAGGGCGATCAGGCCCGTCTCGATCAGGTCGGAGGGCAGGATGCCGAGCATGTCGCCGAACAGGATATGGTCGAGATGCACGTCGGATTCGACCTTGACGAACAGCACCAGGCCGAGACCGAACATGCCGGAGAAGACGATGCCGAGCACCGTGTCTTCCTTGATCCGGCTGTTCTCCTTCACATAGCCGGTGGCGAGCGCACAGATCATGCCGGCGACGAAGGCGCCGATGGCGAGCGGCAGGCCGACCATGTAGGCGATGACGACGCCGGGCAGCACGGCATGGGACACCGCATCGCCCATCAGCGACCAGCCCTTGAGCACCAGAAAGCAGGAGAGCAGCGCCATCGGCACGGCGATCATCAGGGTCACGGCGAAGGCCGACTGCATGAAGGGTAGCTGGAACGGCAGAAGCAGCAGTTCGAAGGTCTCGTTGTTCATGGCGTCGGCTCCAGGGCTTCGGCCGCGCGCCTGCGGGCGGCGACGAGGCCGTGCTTCGGCGCGAAGACGAAGGCCATGAGGAAAAGCGCGGTCTGAAGGACGACGATGACGCCGCCGGTGGCACCGTCGAGGAAATAGCTCGTATAGGCGCCGATGAAGCTCGTTCCGGCGCCGATCAGAAAGGCGAGCACGATCAGTCGCTGGAAGCGGTCGGTCAGCAGATAGGCGGTGGCGCCCGGCGTCACCACCATGGCGACGACGAGGAAGGCGCCCACCGTCTGGAGGGCGGCGACGGTGGAGCCGGCGAGCAGGGTGAAGAAGACGATCTTCAGCAGGTCTGGGCGGAGGCCGATCGAGCGGGCATGGTTCTCGTCGAAGAAGGCGACCATGAAGTCCTTCCACTTGACTGTCAGCACCACGAGACTGACGCCGCCGATCAGGACGAGTTGCAGCGTGTCGGCCGGGGTGATGGCCAGAATATTGCCGAGCACGATGGTCTGGATGTTCACCGAGACCGGCGAGAGCGAGACCATGAACAGGCCAAGGCCGAAGAAGGAGGTGAAGATCAGGCCGATGATCGCGTCTTCCTTCAGCCGCGTGCGCTGGTTGAGGAAGAGCATGGCGGCGGCGGCGAGCCCACCGGAAATGAAGGCGCCGAAGGCAAAGGGCAGGCCGAGCATATAAGCGCCGGCGACGCCGGGCACGATGGCGTGCGAGAGGGCGTCGCCGATCAGCGACCAGCCCTTGAGCATGAGATAGGCGGAGAGGAAGCCGCAGACGCCGCCGACCAGCGCGCTGACCAGGATGGCATTGCGCATGTAGTCATAGGTGAAGGGCTCAAGCAGAAGGCTTGTCATTGGTTCTTTCCGGGGCTTTTCCCGCCTGCGGCGTGCCGTAGATGACGAAGGGGCGTTCGTCGTCGGTGATGACCTTCAGCTGGCGCGCATCGGCGTCGTCATGCAGGTCGGCGCCGCCGAGAACGAAGTGGCGGAGCGCCCCGCCGAAGGCGGTCTTCAGGTTCTCTTCGGTGAAGGTTTCCTCGGTCGGGCCCGACGCGATCACCGTGCCCTTGACGAAGATGGTGCGGTCGCAGAATTCCGGCACGCTGCCGAGATTGTGGGTCGAGACCAGCATGACGCGGCCCTCGGCGCGCAGGTCCCGCATCAGCGCGACGATCTGTTCCTCGGTGTTGACATCGACGCCGGTGAAGGGTTCGTCGAGCAGGATCACCTGTCCTTCCTGGGCGAGCGCGCGGGCGAGGAAGACGCGCTTGCGCTGGCCGCCGGACAGTTCGCCAATCTGGCGTTTGCGGAAATCGCTCATGCCGACCCGCGCCAAAGCGTCGGAAACCATCTTGTGGTCGTTGCGCGAGGGGATGCGGAAGAAGTTCATGTGACCGTAGCGGCCCATCATCACCACGTCCTCGACCAGGACCGGAAAGTCCCAGTCGACCTCCTCGGCCTGGGGCACGTAGGCGATGAGGTTCTGGCGCAGAGCCTGGCGCACGCTCATGCCGAGCACGCTGATTTCGCCGGCGGCGAGCGGAACGAAGCCCATGATGGCTTTGAACAGGGTCGACTTGCCGGCGCCGTTGACGCCGACGAGCGCGGTGATCGTGCCCTTAGGGATCGAGAAGCTCGCGGCCTTGAGTGCGGTCAGGCCGTTGCGGTAGGTGACCGTCACGTTCTTGGCGGTCAGGCCCTCGGGCCGGGTTCTGGTGCTGGGTCCCATGATCATCGGGCAAGCCCCTCCGCGATGGTCGAGACGGTGACCTTCAGCAGGTCGAGATAGGTCGGAACCGGGCCGCCTTCCTCGCTGAGCGAGTCGACATAGAGCACGCCGCCATAGGCAGCCCCGGTCTCCTCGGCCACCTGGCGGGCCGGCTTGTCGGAGATCGTGCTCTCGGAGAAGATCACGGCGATCCGGTTTTCGCGCATCGCGTCGATCACGGCGCGCACCTGTTGCGGCGTGCCCTGCGCATCGGCATTGACCGGCCAGAGGAACAGTTCCTTCAGGCCCAGATCGCGGGCGAGATAGGAGAAGGCGCCTTCGCTGGTGACCAGCCAGCGCTTCTCTTCCGGCAGGGCGGCGATCTGCGCCTTCATTGGCTCGATCTCGGCGCGGATCTTGTCGGAATAGGCCTTGGCGTTCGCAGCATAGGCCTCCGCATGGTCGGGATCGACCTCGGCCAGCGCCTTGCGGATGTTCTCGACATAGATCAGTGCATTGTCCGGCGACATCCAGGCATGCGGATTGGGTTTGCCGTCATAGCCGCCGCCGGAAATGCTGATCGGCTGGACGCCGTCGCTGATGACGGCGGCCGGCACCGAGCCGAGATTGGCAAGAAATTTTTCGAACCAGCGCTCCAGGTTGAGGCCGTTCCACAGGACGAGGTCGGCGTCGCGCGCCTTGAGGATGTCGCGCGGCGTCGGCTGGTAGTTGTGGATCTCGGCACCCGGCTTGGTGATGCTGTCGACCTCGGCCATGTCGCCCGCGACGTTGCGGGCAATGTCGGCGATCACGGTGAAGGTGGTGATGACCTTCGGCTTTTCCGCAGCGGCAAGCGGGAGCGGCAGCAGGATGAGGGCGGCAGCGAAAAAGCCGGCGATGCGGGGCAGCATGGAAACTCCTAGGGCTTCTTGCGAATAATTCTCATTAAAAGCTAAGGCGCAAAATCGGATTGTCAATGCTTTTTGCGAATGGCTCGCAAAAAGACGAAAAATCGGTGGTTCGGGCGGCCGGCCGGGCGACGTGCAGACGATTGTCGCGACTGGATTAAACCTTCATCAAGACCGTTGTGGCAAGTATCGACATCAGTATTGCGTGTTGAGGCGGGGCGGGATTGATGTCGGAGTTCATGGCGTGAAGGGTCTTTTCAGCAAGATCCGGATCTCTCGCAAGATCGTCCTCGCCTTTGGCGGCGTGCTCGTCCTTTGCGGCGCGACCGGTGCCGCGGCCGTGTTCATCGGCGCCGACGCCATCCTCGGTCCGTCCTATGCGGATCTGAACGGCCTCGAATGCACTGAGGTCAAGACCGTCACGATCAAGAAGAAGGACCGTTTCTGGGTCCGCAAATACATCACCACGGATGAACCCGGCGACGGTATGACGCGCGTCAAGACCGCGCTTCGCGTGGCCGGCGCGGTCTACGAACGCGAGAAGCCCGATCTTGTGCAGGTGGTGGTGCTCGACAAGAGCGGGCCGACCGACCGTTCGGCCATGCGCGGCCGTGCCGTCGGCGCCGACGTCGTCTACATTGCCGATCCGAGCCGCGTGCCGGAAGAGGCGAACGGCCAGAAGTTCACCGCGCGTTATGTCGACAAGCCAGCGAATGCCGACGGGTTGTTCTACGGCGAGAAGATCGCCCTTCCCGAGGCGGACATCGAAACGCTGGTCGCCCGGCTCGACGACAAGACCGATTGCATCAAACCTGAGGTGGTCGTTCCCGAGGGGCACGGCGCGCCGGCCGGCCATGGGGCACCTGCCGAACATGGCGCACCGGCCGAGCACGGGGCACCGGCTGGCCATGGCGAAGCCGCGCCTGCCGACGGTCATGGTGAAGCTGCGCCCGCCGATGGTCACGGAGCAGAGGCTCCGGCCTCCGAGCACGGTGCGGAAGCCGCGACCGATGGACATGGTGCGGCAGCACCCGAACAGGGTACCGCCGAAAGCAAGGGTTGGCTCGACTCGATCACCGGCATGGTGTTCGGTTCGGACGAAAAAGCGCCGGCCGAAGACGGCCACGGCGCGGATGCCGGCCACGATGCTACGGCTCCTGCCGACGATCACGCGGCTGTCCCGGCCGAGGCACCGGCGAGCGCCCATGACGCAGCCCCCGCGGATGCCCATTCTGCCGCGCCGGTCGAAGCCGATGCGCATGGCGCTGATGCCGGCCATGCCGCCGAAGCGGCTCCCGCCCACGAAATGCCGGCTGACGAAGGCGTGCAGGGCGAAGCTGCGGCCCCGCATGCCGCAGAGGCCGACGCCCACGCCAAGGCAGCCGAGCCGGCCGCAGCGCCGCCCGAAAGCGGCGGCTGGTTCTCGTCGCTGAAGGGCATGGTGCTCGGCAGTGATGAAGAAGCGCCCGCGCCTGCGAAGCCGGATGAGGCCGCCACCGGCCATGATGCTGCACCGGCCGAAGCGGCTGTGCCGGAAGAGGCGGCTGCCCCTGCCGAGCATGACGCCGCGCCGGCCGAAGATGCCTCGGCTGCCGAACACGAGGCCGCCCCTGAACCTGCGGCGGAAGGCAAGGCGAAAGCCGCCGGCGCCGCGTGGCTGGAGAAGCTGAGGTCCCAGCCGCTGGAGGGCGCGAGTGCTGCGCCGGCCGCCGGCGAGATGCCGGCCGAGGACTCCGACATCCTGCCGCCGAAGGCGAGCGCCAAGGCCGATGCCGAAAAGCACGCCGACGCGCCCCACTGAAGCAGCGCTGAGCGACAACGAAAAATCCCGGAGCAGAGGGCTGCACCGGGATTTTCTATTCAAGCGGATGTTCTGACCGGCTCAATCGCCCTTGTGGCGACGGGCCGGGAAGAGGATGACGTCGCGGATCGACGGCGCATTGGTCAGCACCATGATCAAGCGGTCGACGCCGACGCCCAGGCCGCCGGCCGGCGGCATGCCCTGGTCCATGGCATCGAGGAAGTCCTCGTCGAGGGCCTTTTCCTTCTCTCCGCGGGCATGGGCCTGGGTCAGCTGCTCGACCATGCGGGCGCGCTGTTCTTCCGGATCGTTGAGTTCGGAGAAGGCGTTGCCGAGCTCCCAGCCGTTGACATAGGTTTCGAAGCGCTCGACCAGGCGCGGCTCGCCGGGCACTTCCTTGGCGAAGGGCGAAATGTCCTTGGGGAAGTGGATGACGTGGGCCGGCTGGATCAGGTCGCCCTCGACGGTCTCCTCGAAGACGAAGGCGAGGCATTCGCCCCAGGTCGCATCCTTCTCGACTTCGAAGCCGGCGTGGCGGGCGGCGGCGCGCGCCTCCTCGTCGGTCTTGATGGCGAGGAAGTCGATGCCGGTCTTTTCCTTGACGGCGCCCGGCATGGAGATGCGGCGGAACGGGCCCTTGAAGGACAGGACCTTGTCGCCGTAGGGCACTTCGGTCGTGCCGTGGATGGTCATCGCCAGTTCCGAGAACATGCGCTCGACGAGGTCCATGATGTCCTCGTAGTCGGCATAGGCCCAGTAGCACTCCATCATGGTGAATTCCGGATTGTGCCGGGTGGAGACGCCTTCGTTGCGGAAGTTGCGGTTGATCTCGAAGACCTTGTCCGACAGGCCCGATACCAGCGTGCGCTTGAGATAGAGTTCAGGCGCGATGCGCAGGAACATGTCCATCTTCAGCGTATTGTGGTGCGTCTTGAACGGCTCGGCGGTGGCGCCGCCGTAGATCGTCTGCAACATGGGCGTCTCGACTTCCATGAAGCCGTCGTTCTCCATGAAGTGGCGCACGCCTGAGATGATCTTCGAGCGCTGCTGGAAGCGCAGCTTGGATTCCTCGTTGGTCAACAGGTCGAGATGGCGCTTGCGGTAGCGCGTCTCGATGTCGGCGAGGCCGTGATATTTTTCCGGCATCGGCAGCAGCGACTTGGTGAGCATGGTGATCTCATGCGCATTGATCGTCAGCTCGCCGCGCTTGGTGCGGCGCACCGCGCCGGTCACGCCGATGATGTCGCCGAGGTCGATCATCGGCAGAAGCGCACGGGCTTCCTCCGGGGTCGTGTCCTTGTGGGAGAAGATCTGGATCTTGCCCGAGGCGTCATGGATGTCCATGAACATGCCGGAATTGCGCGACGAGTAGACACGGCCGGCGACGGTGACGATGTCGCCGGATTCGGTGTCGAGCTCGAGATCGGCATATTTCTCAGCAAGCTCCGCATTGGTGATGGTGCGGTGGAAATGCGCCGGATAGACGTCGCCGATCTGCTGGCGCAGGAGGGCGAGCTTCTGGGCGCGGACTTCGGTCACGTCGGAGGAGAGGGCGGGTGCGGCGGTCTTCTGTTCGGTCATCGTGTTTCGCCTTCAGCGGCTGTTTTCGTTTCGGTCACCCCCCTCTGCCCTACCGGGCATCTCCCCCACAAGGGGGGAAATCGGATGGGGGACGCTTGTCGTTCCACCTCTGATGTCAGAACCGGCGGTCAACGAGGGCTTGGGGCAACAGGCCGGCCACTCACTGATCTCCCCCCTTGTGGGGGAGATGCCCGGCAGGGCAGAGGGGGGTAGCTCAATGCGCCGCCGGTCGAGCGACGCTGCATCGTCAGTTCTGGGCACCCACCATGGCGGTCAGCACCTGGCTTGCAACCTTCAGGCGCTGGCGCACGACCGAGCGGCCGAGCAGCGCCATCGAATCGAACAGCGGCAGCGAGCGTGCCGAGCCGGACATGGCGACGAAGAGCGGCGGGGTGACCACGCGCAGCTTCTTGCCGAGGCGGTCGGCGATGTCGCGCAGTTCCTGCTCGATCGTCTCGACATTCCATTCGAGGATCTTCTCGAGGTCGAAGGCCACCGTGTTGACGATTTCCAGCGTCTCGGCCGGCGAGGTCTTGAGGCCGGCAAACGAGGCAGGCGTCAGGCCGACGTCGCTGGCCAAAAGGAAGCCGGAGAGCTGCGGCAGTTCGCCGAGCTTGGAAATGCGGCTCTGGGCGAGCTTCAGGCCTTCCGTCAGGCGATCGTTTTCCGAAGCCCAGCCGAAGACGCGGGCCAGGAAGTCGTCGGACGACAGCTTCTCGCGGATCCAGCGACCGTTCAGCCAGTCGAGCTTCTGCACGTCGAAGATCGCGCCGGCCTTGTTGAGGTGCTCGGGGTCGAACTTATCTGCGAGCTCGTCCATGGTGAGCAGTTCCTCGCCCTCGGCGATCTGGATGAAGAACAGGCCGAGGAAGTTCATCAGGGCTTCCGGCAGGTAGCCGAGGGCCGAGTAGTAGGAGATCGAGGTCGGGTTCTTGCGCTTCGACAGCTTTGACTTGTCGGCATTGCGCATCAGCGACAGGTGCATGAATTTCGGCGGTTCGAGGCCGAGATATTTGTAGATCAGGATGTGCTTGGGCACCGAGGCCAGCCACTCCTCGCCGCGCGCGACGTGGGTGATCTTCATCAGATGGTCGTCGACGACGTTGGCCATGTGATAGGTCGGCATGCCGTCGGCCTTGAGCAGGACCTGCATATCGACGCTTTCCCACGGAATGGACACGTCGCCATAGACGCCGTCATGGAAATCGCAGGAGCCTTCAGTCGGGATCTTCAGGCGCACGACCGACGGTTCGCCGGCTTCCATGCGCTCGGTGACTTCCTCGGCCTTGAGGTTGAGGCAGTGACCGTCATAGCCGGGGGGCTTGCCGGCGGCACGCTGGGCGTCGCGCATCATTTCCAGGCGTTCCGGCGTGCAGAAGCAGCGGAAGGCATGGCCGTCGCGCACCATCTGCTCGACGAAGGGGCGATAGATGTCCTTGCGCTCCGACTGGCGGTAGGGGCCGTAGGGGCCGCCGACGTCGGGACCTTCCGACCATGTGAGCCCGGTCCATTTCAGCGCGTCCAGCACCTTCTGCTCGAACTCGGCCGTCGAGCGCGTCGCATCGGTGTCCTCGATGCGCAGAATGAACTCGCCGCCGTGTTTCTTGGCGAAGAGATAATTGAACAGCGCGATATAGGCGGTGCCGACATGGGGCTCGCCGGTCGGGGAGGGTGCGATGCGGACGCGGACGCCGGAAGTGCTCATGGAATCTTGCTCGTAGTGACGTGCGGGGTGATCGAGCGGTGGCCGCAGGATCAGCGAAAAAATGGAAAACAATCGGTCGGAAAGACGAGAAAAGGCCTTGTAAACACGCCCATGCCGTCAATTCCGTCGGCTGGCCTTAGGCCATATTCAGCCGCAGGCGTCAAGGAAAACTGCTGGCGCGCCCGGCATGGCAGCCCTGCTCCAACGCAAGTCCGAAGAAAAAGCGCGGGGCCCGGGAACCAAAGACGGCCGGAGGCGTTTTTAGACCAGAGCGCAGGCCGTGCCAACCGGACGCGACGGGAAATGGGGAATACGGAGATTTTTCCGGTTTCTCTCCGTGGCCAACGAAATGGCAGACGAGCCCCTTACCCGTTCGGCCGCGCTCGTTCCTAGTCCCCCGTCCCCAGGAAAGCCTGCATCCCGCCGATGCAGGCTTTTCCTTTTTACGCCCGGGCAACAACGATCCGACCGCTGATACGAAAGAAGGCCCGGTTTTTCACCGGGCCTGTCCTTGTGGCGACGCTCAGGGTCTTCCTATTGAACGGGCCAGACCAGCAGCAGCATCGGGATCGACACGACGACGATGATGATCGACAGCGGCAGGCCGAGACGTGGATAGTCGCTGAAGCGATAGCCGCCGGGACCCATGACCAGCGTGTTGCACTGGTGGCCGATCGGGGTGAGGAAGTCCGAGCCGGCGCCGATGGCAACGGCCATCAGGAAGGCGTCGGGCTTGTAGCCGAGGCCGGCGGCGAAGCTGGCGGCGATCGGTGCCATGACCAGAACGGTGGCGGCATTGTTGAGGAACGGCGTCACCGCCATGGCGGTCACGAGAATCAGGGTGAGCGCGCCATAGGCGGGCAGCCCGTCCGCGGCCGTGCCGAGCCAGCCGGCGATCACCTCGCTACCGCCGGTGGTGCGCAGCGTGTCGCTGACCGGGATCAGGGCGGCGAGCATGACGAGTATCGGCCCGTCCACGGCGCGGTAGATCTCGCTGAGCGGAATGACCTTCAGGATGACCATGGCCAGGGCAGCGGCGAAGAAGGCGACCGCGACCGGTGCAAGGCCAAGCGCGGTGGCGCCCATCGCGGCCACCAGGATCGCCAGCGGCACGATGGCGCTGCGGCTCGTGCCGAGCAGGATCTCGCGTTCGGCCAGGGGCAGGCAGCCCAGTTCGAGCAGCAGGCCGGGCAAGGCCTGGCGCTGGCCCTGCAGCACGACGACATCGCCGGAGCGGAGCATGAGTTCGCCCAGGCGCTCGCGGATGCGCTTGCCCTTGCGGCTGACGGCGAGAAGATTGACGCCGTAGGTGTTGTAGAGCGAGAGCTCGCGGGCGGAGAGTCCGATCAGCGCGGAATCGCGGCTGATCACCGCCTCGATCGCGGCGATCTCGCCGCTCGGCTTGGTCTCGCCTTCGCCGATCGGCTTGCCCGAGAGCGACAGCTTTGCCTGGGAGACGATCCGGTCCAGCGGTTCGGATGCGCCCTCGAGCAGCAGGGCGTCGTTTTCCTTGAGGATGATGTCGGGGAAGGGCGAAATGCGGGTGTGGCCGCGCAGGATCGCGGTGGCGATCACTTCGCCCGGCGCGATCGACAGAAGCTGGTTGAGGGACTTGCCGAGGAAGGGCGACTGCTTGCCGACGGTTGCCTCGGTGGAGAAGGTCGAGCTTTCCAGCGCTTCCTGAAGCGAAGGGGTCTGGTTCTCGCGCCGCGGCACCAGCCAGTAGAAGAACATCAGGAAGATGGTGCCGGCCAGCGCCAGCGTCGCGCCGACCGGGGTGAAGTCGAACATGGTGAAGGCTTCGCCGGTGATCTCGGCGCGAAGGCGCGAAACGACGATGTTCGGAGAGGTGCCGATCTGCGTCATCAGACCGCCGAGCAGGGCGCCGAAGGCCATGGGCATGAGGAATGCCGAGGCCGGCGTGCCGGAACGGCGGGCGAACTGGAAGGCGACCGGCATCATGATCGCCAACGCGCCGATGTTCTTGATGAAGGCCGACAACACCGTCACGCTGACGACCAGCAGCAGCATCTGGCCGCGCACGGAGGTGAGCGAGGGGAAGAACTTCTTGATGGCGAGGTCGACGATGCCGGAACGCGCCACGCCGGCGCTGACCACCAGGGCGCTGCCGACGATGACGACGATGTCGTCGCTGAAACCGGAGAAGGCCTCTGCGGCAGGAACCAGACCGAGGGCGACGGCGACGATCAGGGTGACGCAGGCAACCACGTCATAGCGCAGACGGTCCCAGAGAAAGGCGGCCATCATCGCGCCTATGACAGCGAAGGCAAGGATTTGCTCGGTGGTCATGGGACTCCGGATATGTTGTGTCGAGAGGGCTGTGGAGGGCAGGCGGTCGGACTAACAATGCCGGCTGGAAACCTTTGTTCCTCGCCGTCGACCTGCCGGAGAAATAAAGACGGCCCGCGACGCGGTCGCGGGCCTGTCCGATGGTCTGGTCTTCGGCGACGGTCGCCCGTTCAGTGCAGCTTGGTCTTCGATGCCTTGTCGGCCTGGCGCTTGCGCCGGGCGAACATGTTGAGCACCTCGACGAGACCGGAGAAGGCCATGGCGGCATAGACATAGCCCTTCGGCACATGGAAGCCCATGCCGTCGGCGATGAGCGTCATGCCGATCATCAGCAGGAAGCCGAGCGCCAGCATGACGATGGTCGGGTTCTTCTCGATGAAGTTGGCAAGCGGGGTCGCGGCGACGAGCATGACGGCGACCGCGATGACGACGGCGGCGACCATGATCGGCAGATGGTCGGTCATGCCGACGGCGGTGATGATGCTGTCGACCGAAAACACCAGGTCGAGCAGCAGGATCTGGCCGATGGCGGCGGTCATCGTGCTCGACTTCGAGGAGGCGATGAAATCCTCGTCATGGTCGACCGGATCGACGCTGTGGTGGATTTCCTTGGTCGCCTTCCAGACGAGGAACAGACCGCCGGCAATCAGGATCAGGTCCTTCCACGAGAAGCCGTGGCCGAAGGCCTCGAACAGCGGCGTGGTCAGCTTGACGATATAGGCGACGGTGCCGAGCAGGGCGAGGCGCATGACGAGCGCAAGGCCGATGCCGATGCGTCGTGCCCTCTCACGCTGTTCTGCCGGGAGCTTGTTGGTCAGGATGGAGATGAAGACAAGGTTGTCGATGCCGAGGACGACTTCCATCACCACGAGGGTGACGAGCGCGATCCAGGCGGCGGGATCCTGAAGAAGGAGGAGGATTTCCTGCATGAGCTCTTTCCGGTTTGCAGTGGCGGTCGCTGCAACAAATGGAGCAAGGCCCTCGCAAGGGCAAGGGCCGGCGCAAAGAGCGGGTCAAAAAGATTGTCCGGCCGGCTCACCGGGCCGGAGCAGGTCAGCCGGGCTTCGAGCAGGATTGCGTCCCGTAGGCACACAGGAAGACGCGCACGGCGCTCTCGACCACTCGCTCGACCTCCTCGCGCGTCGGGTCGCGCCGCATTTCGCCGAACAGGCGCTGCTTGAAAAAGGTACCGGTCGACAGGTCGATGAACTGGCGGGCGGCGAGATCCGGATCCTCGGTCTTCAGTGCGCCCTCGTCGATCTGCCGGCGGATGAAGTCCTCAAGCACGCTGCGGGCGTTGGCCGGGGCGTTGGACAGGAAGCGATGACAGAGGCCGGGCATGCGGTCAACGACGCCGAGCACGGTGCGCATCGCCGGAATCATGTCCGTGGAGACAATCTGGTTGATGAAAACGGTGGCAAAGCGGCGCAGGCCCTGTTCGGCATCCTTGCTCTCGGCGAGAATGTCGCGCAACGCTTCGGTGAAGCGACCTTTTTCCCGCTCGATCAGGGCTGCGAACAGGTCTTCCTTGCTCTGAAAGTAGACGTAGATCGTGCCCTTCGAGACGCCGGCCTCGCGGGTCACGTCGTTCATGCTGGCCGCGTCAAAGCCCATCTTCATGAAGACCTGCTTGGCACCGTCGAGAATCTGCCCGCGCTTGACCGGGTCCGCACCGGCCGGGAAGCGGTTGGGAACGACAGGGTAGGGGAAGTCGGTCGCGGCGATCTCCTCGACCTTTTTAGGCTTGCGGGTCATGGGCTATCCGAAAATTAACTGCGTACCGTCAGATAGGGAACCTACTGACTTTCTGCCCCTTGATATGTGGTAGAAAAGCCTCTATGTCAATCGAACCGAACGGTTCAGTTCGATTTCCTTTTTCGCCAGCGAATGGTTTGATCATGTCAGGATCCCCGAGGACGAGTGCCGTCCGCTCCGTCAATGCCGCCGATGCGCAGCCCGCCGACACCGACGCTACAATTCTTGAGGCACGCCCCGGCGTGACGGCAGAACAGCAGGCTGCCCCGGCCGCCGCCGCAGAACCGGTCGCGCCGAAGAAGCGCCGCAACATGGTGCTGCCTGTGATCCTCGCCGCGCTGTTCGCCGGTGCCGCCTGGTACGGCTACGGCTGGTGGACCGAGGGACGCTTCATGGTCTCGACCGAGGACGCCTATATCGAGGGCGACATCGCGATCATCTCGCCCAAGGTCTCGGGCTATGTGAAGGCGGTCGACGTGACGAGCAACCAGCGCGTCAGGGCCGGCGATCCGATGGTCACGCTGGACGACGGCGACTACCGGATCGCGGCCGAACAGGCCCAGGCGCAGATCGCCGTGCAGCGCCTGACGCTCGCGCGGATCGACGCGCAGATCAAGGGCGGCGACGCCTCGCTGGCCCAGGCCGTGGCGCAGAAGCAGTCGGCCCAGGCGACGCTCAGCCTTGCCGAGCTTTCGCTCAAGCGCGTCAGCGGCCTGCAGGAGCAGAAGGTGGTTTCGACCGCCGATCTCGACAGCGCCAAGACCCAGCTCGAGCAGGCGAAGGCGAGCCTGGCCGCAGCCGATGCCAACATCGCTGCTGCCGAAGCCAGCGTCTCCGTGCTCAAGGCGCAGCGCGCCGAAGCCGATGCCGGCATGCGCTCGGCGGAGCTTTCGCTGGAAAAGGCCGAGCGCGATCTCGCCTTTACCGTGCTCAAGGCCCCCTATGACGGCATCGTCGGCAATCTTTCGGTCCAGACGGGCGACCTCGTTTCGGCTGGCAAGCGCCTTGCCGCTCTGGTTCCGGTCCAGGAACTCTATGTCGAGGCCAATTTCAAGGAGACGCAGATCGCCAAGCTGGTTCCCGGCTCGAAGGTCGCGATCCATGTCGACGCCTATGGCGATCAGGCGATCGAGGGCACGGTGACGTCCATCGCCCCGGCTTCGGGCGCGGTCTTCTCCATGCTGCCTGCGGAAAACGCCACCGGCAACTTCACCAAGGTCGTGCAGCGGGTTCCCGTTCGCATCGAGATCCCGCGGGACGTGCTCGATTCCGGCCATCTGCGCGCCGGCCTGAGCGTCGTCGTCGATGTCGATACGCGCACGGCGCCGGAAGGCGCCGCGCTGGCGGCCAAGTAACGCGGACCGCAGGAGACCGGACGATGGCGGCAGCGGGAACGACAGGGGCAGGCGCCGTGGCGCTGCCCGTTGCCGACGAGCGCATGGATCCGAAGCGCGTCATCGCCTTCTTCGCGATGGTCTTCGGCATGTTCATGTCGATCCTCGACATCCAGATCGTCTCGGCTTCGCTGGCCGAGATCCAGGCCGGCCTCGGCGCCGGCTCGGACGAGATCGCCTGGGTGCAGACGTCCTATCTGATCGCCGAAGTCATCATGATCCCGCTTTCCGGGGCGCTGGCGCGCATCCTGTCGACGCGCATCCTGTTTTCCTTCTCCGCCGCCGGCTTCACCCTGGCGAGCGCGTTGGCCGCGACCGCGACCAATATCGACCAGATGATCGTCTACCGGGCGATCCAGGGCTTCATCGGCGGCGGCATGATCCCGTCGGTGTTTGCCGCCGCCTTCACCATCTTCCCGCCGTCCAAGCGCAACATCGTCTCGCCGATCGTCGGTCTTGTCGCGACGCTGGCACCGACCATCGGTCCGACCATCGGCGGCTATATCAGCCATGCCATGTCCTGGCACTGGCTGTTCCTCGTCAATGTCGTGCCCGGGATCATCGTCACCGCGGTGACCTTCAGCCTGATCGACTTCGACAAGCCGGACTTCAAGCTCCTGAAGAAGTTCGACTGGTGGGGCCTCTTCTGGATGGCGCTGTTCCTCGGCACGATGGAATTCGTGCTGGAGGAGGGCAACAACAAGGACTGGTTCAACGACGAACATATCGTCATGGGCACAGTGGCCATGGTGACGGGCGGGTTCTTCTTCTTTCACCGGGTGTTCCGGGTCGACTTTCCGGTCGTCGACCTCAGGGCGTTTTCCAACGCCAACTTTGCCTTCGGCTCGCTGTTTTCCTTCGTCATGGGCGTGGGGCTCTACGGGCTCACCTATCTCTATCCGGTCTATCTCGGCCGTATCCGCGGCTATGACTCGATGATGATCGGCGAGACCATGTTCGTCTCGGGCGCGGCGATGTTCCTGACCGCGCCGGTGGCGGGGGCGTTGTCGAGCAAGCTCGATCCGCGGATCATGATGATGATCGGATTTGCCGGCTTTGCCGCCGGCACCTACACCATGACCTACATGACGGCCGACTGGGACTTCTACGAACTGCTGCTGCCGCAGATCCTGCGCGGCTGCTCGCTGATGCTGTGCATGGTGCCGATCAACAATATCGCGCTCGGCACGCTGCCGCCGGACCGCATGAAGAACGCCTCGGGCCTTTTCAACCTGACGCGCAATCTCGGCGGTGCCGTCGGGCTCGCCATCATCAACACCATGCTGACCCAGCGGTCGGACGAACACTATGCCCGCCTGTCCGAGCATGCGGACTGGGGCAATCGCGCCGCCCTCGACTGGCTGGCCAGCGTCGGCGCCAACTACGATTCCTATGGCCTCGACGGAACCGCGGTCGCGATCAGGAAGCTCTCCGGCGTGATCACCCAGCAGTCCACGCTTCTGTCGTTCATCGACGTCTTCATGGGACTGACCGCGCTGTTCTTCTCGCTCGTCTTCCTGACGCTTCTGATCAAGAAGCCCAGTGCGCCTGCGCCGGCAGGCTCCGGCCACTGAGCCGGGCTTTCCCGGCATCCTTTCGAAATCCACCGCAGCGCCGAGGACCGTCTTCCCCAACAGGAGACGGTCCTTTTCGTTGCGGCATGAAAGGAAATATGAGGTACGTACATCAGAAAGTGATTTACGTACCTCGGAAGCTGCGCTAGGAGTCCGCTCGGAGGAAACATGAAGCCGACCGTGCACGACATCGCATCCGCCGCGGGCGTAAGCCTCGCCACCGTCGACCGTGTGTTGAACCGGCGGCCGGGGGTGAGCGCGCGGACCCGCGACAAGGTGGAGGCGGCCGTCGTGGCGCTCGGTTTCGTGCGGGACGTGGCGGCGGCCAATCTCGCCAAGGGGCGGGTCTACCCGCTAACCTTCATCCTGCCTTCCAACGACAATTCCTTCATGCGCGAGCTGGAGGCTGCGGTGCATGATGCCGTGGCCCGCTCGCCCTCGGAGCGCACCGACATCCGCATTCTCAAGGTGCCGCCCTTCGATGCGGCCGCCCTTGTCGAGACGCTGGACGCGCTTGCAGACGACCGGCCATCGGGCGTCGCGCTCGTCGCCGTCGATGCGCCCGAAGTGGCGGGTGCCGTCGACCGGCTGGTCGAGGCGGGCATTCCGGTCGTCACGCTGGTTTCCGACCTGCCGGCTTCGCGGCGGGTCCATTTCGCCGGCATCGACAACCTGGCGGCCGGCCGGACGGCGGCGAGCCTGCTCGGGCGTTTCGTCGGCGACAGGCGCGGTTCGATCGCCGTGCTCGCCGGCTCCATGCTGGTGCGCGACCATCGCGAGCGCCTGGAAGGATTTAGTTCGGTCATGGCCGCCGAATATCCGTATCTCTCGTTGCTCGGCGTGATCGAGGGGCGAGACGACCCGGCGCTGGTCGAGCGTCTGCTCGCCGATCTCTTCCATCAACGCGGCGACATTCTCGGCATCTACAGCCTCGGCGCCGGCAATCGTGGTCTCGTCGCAGCGCTCGGCAAGGCCAGGTACGAGCGGCGCCCGGCGGTGATCGCGCACGAGCTGACCGTGACGACGCGGTCGGCGCTGACCAGGGGATTGATCGACGCGGTGCTGAACCAGGATGCCGGCCATGAGGTTCGCAGCGCCATCCGTGTGCTGAAGGCCAAGGCCGACGGGTTGCCGCTTCTGGCCGCTCAGGAACGCATCCGCATCGACATTTTCTTGAAGGACAACCTGCCGTGAACGGCGGGATATAGGAGAGACGACATGCATCTCGGGTTAGACCTCGGCACGTCAGGTGTGAAGGCCATGCTGATCGACGACGGTCAGCGGGTGGTGGGCGTCGCCAATGCGGCGATCGATGTTTCGCGCCCGCATCCCGGCTGGTCGGAACAGGATCCGCTCGACTGGATCCGCGCGACCCGCGAGGCGGTCGGGGCGCTGAAGGCCTCGCACGGCCCGGCGCTTGCCGCCGTCAAGGGCATCGGGCTTTCGGGCCACATGCACGGCGCCACGCTGATCGATACGGCGGATCAGGTTCTTCGCCCCTGCATCCTGTGGAACGACACGCGCAGCCATGTCGAGGCTGCGGATATGGATGCCGATCCGCGCTTCCGCGCCATCACCGGCAATATCGTCTTTCCGGGCTTCACCGCGCCGAAGCTCGCCTGGGTGGCGAGACACGAGCGCGACGTCTTTGCCCGGGTTGCCAAGGTTCTGCTGCCGAAGGATTTCCTGCGCCTGTGGCTGACCGGCGAATATCTCTCCGACATGTCGGATTCGGCCGGCACCGCCTGGCTCGACACCGGCGCGCGTCGCTGGTCCGCGGAACTGCTGGAGGCGACCGGGCTTTCCGAGCGGCAGATGCCGGGGCTCGTCGAAGGCACCGATCCGGCCGGTACGCTGCGTGACCAGCTGGCCGCCGAATGGGGCATGGCGAGCGGCGTCATCATTGCCGGTGGGGCAGGGGACAATGCGGCTTCGGCCTGTGGCATGGGTACGGTCGCCGAAGGTCAGGCCTTTGTCTCGCTTGGAACGTCCGGCGTTCTCTTCGCCGCCAATGGTTCCTATCTGCCGAAGCCGGAGAGTGCCGTGCATGCCTTCTGTCATGCCCTGCCCAACACCTGGCACCAGATGGGCGTCATTCTCTCGGCGACCGATGCGCTGAACTGGCTGAGCGGGATTACCGGCAAGGCGGCCGGCGAGTTGACCGGCGAGCTTGGCAACGATCTGAGGGCACCGGGCAGCGTCACCTTCCTGCCTTACCTCTCGGGCGAGCGCACCCCGCACAATGACGCGAAAATCCGCGGCGCCTTCATCGGCCTTGGCCATGAGAGTTCACGCGAAGTGCTGACGCAGGCCGTGCTCGAGGGCGTTACCTTCGCCATCCGCGACAATCTCGAGGCGCTGAAGTCGGCGGGCACCGAGATCTCCCGGGTGACGGCGATCGGCGGCGGCTCGCGCTCGCATTACTGGCTGGCCTCGATCGCAACCGCGCTCGGGCTCCCGGTCGACATTCCGGCCGACGGCGATTTCGGCGCGGCCTTCGGTGCGGCACGGCTCGGGCTGATCGCCGCGACGGGCGCGGACCCGCTTTCCGTCTGCACGGCGCCGACGACAGCCGAGACGATCGAACCCGTCACGGCGCTCACCGGTGCCTACGAGGAGGCCTATGGGCGCTACCGGTTGGTTTATCCGGCGATCAAATCGCTCAATTGAGACCGGCAGCCCCCTCATCTGCCTGCCGGCATCTTCTCCCCGCTGGGGAGAAGAGATTTGCGGCGAGCGCCGAGGTCCTCCTCTCCCCAGCGGGGAGAGGGCAGGGTGAGGGGGAGCCAGAAACGAGACTCTCACAGTATTTCGAACACGAACCAGGAGGAAACACCCATGACGACAGGCTTCTTCGGCGATATCGCCAAGGTGAAATACGAAGGCCCGGACAGCACCAATCCGCTGGCCTTCCGCCACTACAATCCCGACGAGGTGGTGCTCGGCAAGCGCCTGGAAGACCATCTGCGTTTCGCAGTGGCCTATTGGCACACCTTCACCTGGCCGGGCGGCGATCCGTTCGGCGGGCAGACCTTCGAGCGGCCGTGGTTCTCCGACACGATGGAAGCGGCGAAGATGAAGGCCGACGTCGCCTTCGAATTCTACCAGCTGCTCGGCGTGCCCTATTACTGCTTCCATGACGCCGACGTGCGGCCCGAAGGCCGGACCTTCGCCGAGAATACGAAGAACCTCAACGAGATCGTCGACTATTTCGAGAAGAAGCAGGCCGAGACGGGCGTCAAGCTGCTCTGGGGCACGGCAAACCTGTTCTCCAACCGCCGCTTCATGTCGGGGGCTGCCACCAATCCCGACCCGGACGTCTTCGCCTTCTCCGCGGCGACCGTGAAGACCTGCATGGACGCGACCCAGCGTCTGGGCGGCGAGAACTACGTGCTGTGGGGCGGACGCGAGGGCTACGAGACCCTTCTCAACACCGACCTGAAGCGTGAGCTCAGCCAGCTCGGCCGCTTTCTCAACCTGGTGGTCGAATACAAGTACAAGACCGGTTTCAAGGGCACGATCCTGATCGAGCCGAAGCCGCAGGAGCCGACCAAGCACCAGTACGATTACGACGTCGCGACGGTCTATGCCTTCCTGCAGAAGAACGGGCTGGAGAACGAGGTCAAGGTCAATATCGAGCAGGGCCACGCGATCCTCGCCGGCCATTCCTTCGAGCATGAAATTGCCATGGCGAACGCCTTCGGCATCTTCGGCTCGATCGACATGAACCGCAACGACTACCAGTCGGGCTGGGACACCGACCAGTTCCCCAACAACGTGCCGGAAATGGCGCTGGCCTATTACCACGTCCTGTCGGGCGGTGGCTTCCAGACCGGCGGCACCAATTTCGACGCCAAGCTGCGCCGCCAGTCGCTCGATCCGGCCGACCTGCTCTACGGCCATATCGGCGGCATGGACTGCTGCGCCCGCGGCCTGAAGGCGGCGGCGAAGATGATCGAGGACGGCGCGTTGTCGAAGCCGCTGGAAGAGCGCTACGCCAACTGGGAGAGCCCCGAGGCACAGCGCATGCTGCGCGGCGAGCTGTCGCTGGAAGCGATCACGAAAATGGTCGAGGACGGCAACGTCAATCCGGAGCCGAAGTCGGGCCGGCAGGAGTATCTGGAGAACGTGGTCAACCGCTACGTCTAAGAGCGAAAGGCCCTCTCTCCGCTTGCGGGGAGAGGGCTCCGCCCGGCGACGGACCGGGCATTTCAGCCCAGAGAATAGCGCTTGGATATGGTTGCCTTGCCTTCTCGATAATCGCGAAAGCCCATTGCCTGGTAGTAGGCCTGGCCGCCCTTGTTCTCCCGCCGGATCGTCGCATCGAGGAAGACGGCGCCCGCCGCCTTCGCCGCCCCGGCCGTTTCGGCAAACAACGAACGCCCTATGCCCATCTTGTGCGCGTGGGGATCCACATAGGTCGCGATGATCGCCCAGTCGGCGGGCAGGGGATCCTCGCCGGGCCACCCGGGATCGGCCCATTCGAGCGACTGGAAACCTACGAGCTTCGAACCGTTCACTGCAAGGAAGCAGCTGATGGCGAGCCGAGGTGCGATGAATGTGTCGACGATGCCGGCCTCGTCGAAAGGCTCGGCATGAGCCGCAGTTCCTCCGATCGCAATGATTTCATTGAGAAGTTCGGCCATTGCGCCCGCATCCTGTATCGTGGCCGGACGGATCTTCAAAGACATTGAACCTTCCTCTTTCTTCGATGGTCCATCCGACGCGGGGCGCCTATCGTCTGGCCGCCGGTCCCGTCACCGAGCCGCGAACGATGAGATCGGGCATCAGCAGGATTTCGCGGCGCTCGCTCGGGCGCTCGGCAAGCTGGGCGAGCAGCAGCGCCATGGCCTGTTTGCCGATCGCGGTGCGGGGCTGGCGGATGGTGGTGAGCGCCGGGTTGAGATAGGTCGCCTGCGGCACGTCGTCGAAGCCGATGACGGAAAAATCCTTCGGCAGGTCGTAGCCGCGCGCATTGAGCCCGTTGATCACGCCGATCGCGGTGGCGTCGTTGACGCACATGAAGGCCGTCGGCAGCGTGTCGCGCATGAAGAGCTGTTCGACCGCCAGGCGGCCGCTCTCGATCGTGCCTTCGCCCTCGACCACGATGCGGTTCTCCGGCACGATGCGGGCCGCGTCGAGCGCCAAATCATAGCCATGACGGCGGCGCTGATGGCCGAGACGGGTCCGGCTGTCGCCGATGAAGGCGATGCGGCGGTGGCCGGCGGAGAGCAGGTGTTCGGCGGCCTTCCTGGCGCCCGCGACATCGTCCACGCCCACGTAGGAAATCTTCGAGCCGAAAACGGGTTCGAACACGGCGACCGTGGGCGGCAGCCGGGTGCCGGCGACCTGGTGGCCGAAGGGCTCGTGGCCGGTAAACAGCACAAGGCCGGTCGCCTGGCCGGAACTCAGGAACTTCAGATATTCGAGGCCGCGCTCCGGGTCGTTCTGGGTATGGCCGATGAGAACGCCGTAGCCATGGGCGCGCGCCTCGTTCTCCAGCCCGATCAGGGTGGAGGAGAAGTTCGGGTCGCCGATATCCGGCGCCAGGATGAGGATCATGTTCGACCGGCCCATGCGCAGCGAGCGTGCCATGGCATTGGTCGTGTAGCCGGTGATCGCGATCGCCTGGTTCACCCGCTGGCGCGTCGACTTGGCGACCTTGTCGGGCGTATGGATCGCGCGGCTCACCGTCGCGATCGACACCTCCGCCAGACGCGCAACATCCTCGATCGTCGCTGGTGCTGAATTCTGCACGCGGACACCATCCCCCTATCCGTCTGGAATCGCTGGAGAGATTATCGTCTGTGTTGCGACTGCGAAAGCCGATGGGGTGGCTTTTGCCCCCATGATGCAGTGATGTAAACCTTTACATCCGCAATGTAAAGGTTTACACAAAATCCCAGGAGCGGTTGAGGAGCCGCGGGGAGGCTTGCATGACATCAGTTGGGGACTCTGCGCGCGCACCCGTGCTCGCCGCGGAGCGGATCTCGAAATCTTTCGGCGACGTCCAGGTGCTGTTCAGCGTGGATTTCGACGTGCTTCCGGGCGAGGTGCATGCGCTGATGGGCGAGAACGGCGCGGGCAAGTCCACGCTGGTCAAGATACTGTCGGGCTTCGAGCAAGCCAGCTCCGGGACCATCCTCCTCGACGGCGAGCCGGTCATCCTGCCGCCGAACGGCGCGGCCGAGGCGCTCGGCATCGTGCTCATCCATCAGGAATTCAACCTCGCCGACCACCTGACCGTCACCGAAAGCCTCTTTCTGGGCCGCGAGGTCACCCGTTTCGGCATGCTCGACCGCAAGCACATGCGGGCGGAGACGCGCCGTGTGCTCGACCAGCTCGGCTCGCGGATCGACGAGAATGCTCTGATCAGCTCGCTTGCCGTGGCCGACAAGCAGATGGTGGAGATCGCCAAGGCGATCAGCCGCCGGGCGCGCATCGTGTTCATGGACGAGCCGACCGCCGTGCTGTCGCGCGAGGAAACCGAGGTGCTGTTCGACCAGGTGCGCAAACTGCGCGCTCGCGGCACCAGCTTCGTCTTCGTCTCCCACAAGCTCGATGAAGTCATGGAGCTGACTGACCGGGTCACCGTGCTGCGCGACGGGCAGTGGGTGAAGACCGCGCCGACCTCTGCGCTGGACGGCGAGGCGATCGCCCAGCTGATGGTCGGGCGTGAGCTGTCGAGCCTTTATCCCAACAAGCACGAGCCTGACGTCGACGAAGAAGTCGTGCTGTCGGTCAAGGGACTCTCCACCGGCTTCGTCAAGAATGCCAGCTTCGAACTGAGGCGCGGCGAGGTACTGGGCTTTTCCGGCCTGATCGGCTCGGGACGCACGGAACTGATGGAGGCGGTCGCCGGCCTGCGTCCCCGCCTGTCGGGAGAAGTGTGGCTGAAGGGGGCCGTGCTGGAGCCGCAGGATTTTCGCGAGGCGAACCGTCGCGGGCTCGCCTACATGACCAAGGACCGCAAGGGCAAGGGGCTGCTGCTCGGCGAGGGGATGACGGCCAACCTGACGCTGCAATCCATGGAGCGGCATCTCCGGCACACCTATCTCGATCCGGCGAGCGAAGCCAAGGCTATGGCCCGGGCCAAGCGCCGCTTCGACATCCGGGTACGCGACGACAAGATCAAGGTCGGGCGCATGTCGGGCGGCAACCAGCAGAAGCTGCTGCTCGCCAAGATCATGGAGATCGAGCCGCAGGTGATCGTCATCGACGAGCCGACGCGCGGCATCGATGTCGGCACCAAGCAGCAGATCTACCATTTCATCGCAGCACTTGCCCGCGAGGGCCGCTCGATCATCGTCATTTCCTCGGAAATGCCGGAGGTGATCGGGCTGTGCACCCGGGTGGCCGTCATGCGCGAAGGTCGCATGGTCGGCATGCTGGAAGGCGAGGAAATCAACGAGCAGACCATCATGCGCTACGCCGCGGGCCTGAAACGCCAGATGGCGAGCTGACGAACGCTTCTGCGACGAAGGCCCGGCGGCAAGACCGGGTTTGGACAAGAGACATGGGACGGCGCAGCCGCCGACTTGGGTTGGCTGCCGGAGGAGACGAGAGACAATGACGACCGAGACCGAGAGCGCAACCGACATCCGTGGCCGCCGCACCTGGCGGGACGTGGACTTGAGAGCGGTCGCGCCCTTTGCCGCCCTGCTCCTGCTCTTGATCATCGGGGCGATGGTCAATCCGAATTTCATCGGGCTCACCAACCTCGCCAATGTCGCGACCCGCTCGGCCTTCATCGCCATCATCGCGGTCGGCGCGACCTTCGTCATCTCGTCCGGCGACCTCGATCTCTCCGTCGGCTCGATGGTCGCCTTCGTCGCCAGCCTGATGATCCTGTTCATGAATTCGGGCGTGATCGCCGATCCCGGCATGATGATCGCTGCCGCCATGCTTCTCACTGTCGTCATCGGCTCGCTGTGTGGGCTGGTGAACGGCCTGATCACCACGGTCGGCAAGATCGAGCCCTTCATTGCGACGCTCGGCACGATGGGCATCTATCGCGGGCTGACGACCTGGCTCAGCCAAGGCGGAGCGATCACGCTGCGCGATCCGGCGCAGCAGGAAATGTATCGGCCCGTCTATTTCGGCTCGATCCTCGGCCTGCCGGTGCCGATCTTCATCATTCTCGTCGTCACGGCGATCGCCGCCTTCGTGCTCTACCGCATGCGTTTCGGCCGGCATGTCGTCGCCGTCGGTTCCAATCGCGACGTGGCGCGTTATTCCGGCATCGCGGTCGACCGGGTGCGCACCATCGCCTTCATCATCCAGGGGCTCTGCGTCGCGATCGCCGTGCTGCTCTACGTGCCGCGCCTCGGCTCGACCTCGGCCACCACCGGCATCCTGTGGGAATTGCAGGCGATCACCGCGGTCGTCGTCGGCGGTACGGCGCTGAAGGGCGGCGCCGGCCGGGTCTGGGGTACGATCTGCGGCGCGTTCATCCTCGAACTCGTCGGCAATATCATGCTGCTCTCCAATTTCATCTCCGAATACCTGATCGGCGCCATCCAGGGCACGATCATCATCATCGCGATGCTCGTCCAGCGGTCGCTGGCGCGCAAGGCGTGAACCGCGACCGGGCAGGAGGGTCGCCCGGTCCGTCCATCATTGAGACCCTGGCATCTTGGGAGGAAACCAATGCACAAGAAACTGCTCGGCCTTGCCGTCGCCATGACGGCACTGGCGTCGATCTTCACTGCGGCCGAAGCGCAGGAGACGAAGACGATCGGCGTCTCCATTCCCGCCGCCGACCACGGCTGGACCGCCGGCGTCGTCTACCACGCCAACCGAGTCGCCGAACTGCTGATGAAGGAGCATCCCGGCCTCAACGTCATCGTCAAGACCTCGGCCGATCCGGCGACCCAGGCCAATGCCGTTCAGGACCTCGAGATCCAGGGCATCGATGCGCTCGTCATCCTGCCGACCGATCCGGACCCGCTGGTCAACGCGATGAAGGAAGTGAAGGGCAAAGGCCACTTCGTCACCATCGTCGACCGTGCGCCCTCGGTGAACGACAACAGCGTTCGCGATCTCTATGTCGCCGGCAACAACCCGGCGCTCGGCAAGGTCGCCGGCGAGTACATCGCCAAGAACTCGCCGGATGCCGAAGTCGTCGTCATCCGCGGCCTGCCGATCCCGATCGACCAGCAGCGGCAGGACGGTTTCGACGAGGGCATCAAGGGCTCCAACGTCAAGATCCTCGACCGCCAGTTCGGCAACTGGAACCGCGACGACGCCTTCAAGGTCATGCAGGACTATCTGACCAAATACCCGAAGATCGACGTGGTCTGGTGCCAGGACGACGACATGGCCGTCGGGGTGCTGCAGGCCATCGAACAGGCCAAGCGCACCGATATCCAGTACATCATCGGCGGTGCCGGTTCGAAGGACATGATCAAGAAGGTCATGGATGGCGACAAGATGGTACCGGTCAACGTGCTCTATCCGCCGTCGATGGTCGGCACTGCGATGGAGCTGACGGCGGCTGCGCTCTACGACGCGGTTCCGGTCCACGGAACCTATACGCTCGACGCGACCCTGATCACGTCGGACAACGCCAAGAACTACTACTTCCCGGACTCGCCGTTCTGATCGGCAGCATCCACCAGAAGCAGGCCTCTGCCCGGGTTTTCCCGGGCAGATTTTCGCCGCCGCAATCATCGCCGTTGTATCGATTTTGCATCTCCTGTAATCGTGGCTGAAACGTTGCAGGAAGACTTTGGGAGGAGAATTCATGAAGACGATCAAGGGGCCGGCGATCTTTCTCGGCCAGTTTGCCGGCGATGCCGCACCGTTCAATTCCTGGGATGCAATTACCAAATGGGCGGCTGACGCGGGTTATCTCGGCGTGCAGGTGCCGACCTGGGCCGGACAGTTGATCGACCTGAAAAAGGCGGCCGAATCCAAGGACTACTGCGACGAACTCGCCGGTGTGGCGCGCCAGAACGGCGTCGAGATCACCGAGCTTTCGACCCATCTGCAGGGCCAGCTTGTCGCCGTGCATCCAGCCTATGACGAGGCGTTCGACGGCTTTGCCGCACCGGAAGTGCGCGGCAATCCCAAGGCGCGGCAGGAATGGGCCGTGCAGCAGGTCAAGTATGCGCTCAAGGCGTCCAACAATCTCGGCATCAATGCCCACGCGACCTTCTCCGGGGCGCTGGCATGGCCCTATTTCTATCCCTGGCCGCAGCGGCCGGCCGGCCTGGTCGAGACCGCCTTCGACGAACTGGCGAAGCGCTGGCTGCCGATCCTCGACTATGCCGAGGAGCAGGGCGTCGACGTCTGTTACGAAATCCATCCGGGCGAAGACCTGCATGACGGCGTGACCTATGAGATGTTCCTCGAGCGGGTAAAGAACCACGCCCGCGCCAACATGCTCTATGATCCCTCGCACCACGTGCTGCAGTGCCTCGACTATCTTGACCACATCGACATCTACAAGGACCGGATCAAGATGTTCCACGTCAAGGACGCGGAGTTCAATCCGACCGGCCGGCAGGGCGTCTATGGCGGTTACCAGAGCTGGGTGAACCGGGCAGGGCGCTTCCGCTCGCTCGGCGACGGCCAGGTCGATTTTGGCGCGATCTTCTCCAAGATGGCGGCCAATGATTTTGACGGCTGGGCCGTGGTCGAATGGGAATGCGCGCTGAAGCATCCCGAAGACGGGGCAAGGGAAGGGGCCGAATTCGTCAAGCATCATATCATCCGGGTGACGGAGAAGGCCTTCGACGACTTTGCCGCCGGCGGCACCGACGATGCGGCCAACCGGCGCATGCTCGGGCTTTGAGAGGCGGACCATTTCATTGCCCGTCGTGGCGAATCGCCCCTCACCCTGACCCTCTCCCCGCAAGCGGGGAGAGGGGACGGCCACGCCGGTGCCACGGGTCCTTCTCCCCGCCTGCGGGGAGAAGGTGGCGGCAGCCGGATGAGGGGCAGTTCCACCACATCAGATTTTTCCAGGAGGTATTTCATGGCGATCGAAGCAAGCAAGACCGGTGAGCACACGCGGAAGATCAGGCTCGGCATGGTGGGCGGCGGTTCCGGCGCCTTCATTGGCGGCGTGCATCGCATGGCAGCGCGGATCGACGATCATTTCGACCTGGTGGCCGGGGCGCTGTCGTCGACGGCGGAGAAGTCGCTCGCCTCCGGCCGCGAACTGGGGCTCGACCCGGAGCGCTGCTACGGCTCTTTCGAGGAGATGGCCGAGAAGGAATCGGCCCGTCCCGACGGCATCGAGGCCGTGTCGATCGTCACCCCCAATCATGTGCACTATCCGGCGGCCAAGGTCTTTCTCGAGCGCGGCATCCACGTCATCTGCGACAAGCCGCTGACGTCCAATCTCGAGGATGCGAAAAAGCTGAAGGCGGTGGCCGACCAGTCCAAGGCGCTGTTCGTGCTCACCCACAACTACACCGGCTATCCGATGGTGCGCCATGCGCGCGAACTCGTGCGGTCCGGCGAACTCGGCGATATCCGCCTGGTGCAGATGGAGTATCCGCAGGACTGGCTGGCCGAGCCGATCGAGCAGACCGGCCAGAAGCAGGCCGCCTGGCGCACGGACCCCAAGCAGTCCGGCGCCGGCGGCTCGACCGGCGATATCGGCACCCATGCCTATAATCTCGGCTGCTTCATCTCCGGCCTCGAGGCCGAGGAGCTTGCCGCCGATGTGCACACCTTCGTCGCCGGCCGCAAGCTCGACGACAACGCCCATGTGATGCTGCGGTTCAAGGCCAAGGATGGCGGAGCGGCTGCCAAGGGCCTGCTCTGGTGCAGCCAGGTGGCTGTCGGCCACGAGAACGGGCTGAAAGTCCGGGTCTACGGCACCAAGGCCGGCATCGAATGGACGCAGGCCGATCCGAACTATCTGTGGTTCACACGGTTGGGCGAGCCGAAACAGCTGATCACCCGCGGCGGTGCCGGGGCGAATGCGGCGGCGGCCCGCGTCACCCGCATTCCCGGCGGCCATCCGGAAGGCTATCTCGAAGCCTTCGCGACGATCTACACGGAAGCGGCTCACGCCATCAATGCGGCCAAGGCTGGCGCCGCCATCGATCCGGCGGTCGTTTACCCGACCATCGACGACGGCGTCAAAGGCGTTGCCTTCGTCGAGGCCTGCGTGGTGTCTTCGAAGGGCAACGGGGCTTGGGTGAAGCTCTGACAGCGATGCCGCGGCAATTTCGCTTGCCGCTGTGCCTGCTGTTGGTGTTTTGTTGATCGTGAATTCTGAAACGTTGCAGAAATTGGCGAGCCGGCCTGTACCGCGAGATATGTTTGGTCTAAACCGCGCGCGGCCAAATCCGTCGCCGGCGGGTCATCCCTTGAAGATCAGCCCCGGCGCATCAGCAGAGACGAGTGTCGCACATGATCGATCCCAAGCTCCTTGCATCGCGTTTCCCGGGCGATTTCACTTTCGGGGTGGCGACCGCATCGTTCCAGATCGAAGGGGCATCCAAGGCCGATGGGCGAAAGCCGTCGATCTGGGATGCGTTTTCCAACATGCCGGGCCGTGTCTATGGCCGGCACAATGGCGACGTGGCCTGCGATCACTACCATCGCTGGGAAGAGGATCTCGACCTGATCAAGGAGATGGGCGTTTCGGCCTATCGCTTCTCGATCGCCTGGCCGCGGATCATCCCGGAAGGTACGGGGCGGATCAACGAGAAGGGCCTCGATTTCTACGACAAGCTGATCGACGGCCTGAAGGATCGCGGCATCAAGGCGTTCGCCACGCTCTATCACTGGGACCTGCCGCTGGCCCTGATGGGCGACGGCGGCTGGACCGCGCGCTCCACGGCTTACGCCTTCCAGCGCTACGCCAAGATCGTCATGGCGCGGCTTGGGGACCGGCTCGATGCCGTGGCCACTTTCAACGAGCCCTGGTGCTCGGTCTGGCTCTCCCATCTCTACGGTGTGCATGCGCCGGGCGAGAAGAACATGGACGCCGCGCTCCACGCCCTGCACTACACCAATCTCGCGCATGGCCTCGGTGTCGACGCGATCCGCCAGGTGGCGCCGCAGGTGCCGGTCGGGCTTGTGCTGAACGCGCATTCGGTCGTGCCCGGTTCCGATAGCCCGGCGGACAAGGCCGCGGCCGAGCGGGCCTTCCAGTTCCACAACGGTGTGTTTTTCGATCCGGTGTTCAAGGGCGAATATCCTGCCGAATTCCTCTCGGCACTGGGCTCCCGCCTGCCGAAGATCGAAGACGGCGACATGGAGATCATCAGCCAGAAGCTCGACTGGTGGGGCCTCAACTACTATACGCCGATGCGCGTCGCCGACGATCCGGCGACGGGCGCGGAATTCCCCGCGACCATCGACGCGCCGCCGGTCTCGAAGGTCAAGACCGATATCGGCTGGGAGGTCTATGCCCCGGCGCTGAAGTCGCTGGTCGAGGGCCTCTACCAGCGCTATGAGCTTCCGGTCTGCTACATCACCGAGAACGGTGCCTGCTACAATATGGAAGTCGAGAACGGCGAGGTCGACGACCAGCCGCGCCTCGACTACTACATCGAGCATCTGGGCGTCGTCGCCGACCTGGTCAAGGACGGCTACCCGATGCGCGGCTACTTCGCCTGGAGCCTGATGGACAATTTCGAATGGGCGCAGGGCTACAAGATGCGCTTCGGCCTCGTTCATGTCGACTACGACACCCAGGTGCGCACCGTGAAGAAAAGCGGCAAGTGGTATAGCGAACTCGCCGCGCAATTTCCCAAGGGCAACCACAAGACGGCGTGAGCCTTCAGGCCGTCTATCAGTGATACCAGCGAGCCTGCCGCGCCTCAGCCGAGCTTGACGAGCTTCGGATCGGTGCGCTCGGCGGCATTTCGCTTGTCGAACTCGGCGCGGGCGGCGTGGATCTTGTCGTGATGGGCAAACACCCAGCCGCCCATCGCCTGGATCGGTTCGCGCAGCGACTGGCCGAGCTCGGTCAGTTCATATTCGACCCGCGGCGGGACCGTGGGATAGACGCTTCGCTTCACCAGACCGTCGCGCTCGAGCGCCCGCAGTGTCAGTGTCAGCATGCGCTGCGAGACGCCGACGACGGCGCGCTTGAGATCGCTGAAGCGGGCCGGGCCGTCGCCCAGCACCATGATCACCAGAACGCTCCATTTGTCGCCGATGCGCGACAGCATTTCGCAGACCGTCTGGCACTTGGCCGGGTCGTAGTGTTGCGGCATTCCGCCTCTCCCTTTGGTTGGTTACAAAAATGTGCCTTCTTGCCGAAGATTTCAAGTTCCCTATTTAGGCCTGGTTACTAATCAATACCGATCTCGCTGCCTCGGTCCGGCCGACCTCCCAAGGCCAGAAGGGGCGCGTGTGGCCAACCAGGAAAGGAACCCTCCCATGCTCCTCGACAAACTCAACTGGCGCTATGCCACCAAGAAGATGGATCCCTCCAAGCCGGTCTCCGAAGACAAGGTCCAGCGCATCCTCGAAGCCATCCGGCTCGCGCCGACCTCGAGCGGCCTTCAGCCCTATGAAGTGATCGTGGTCAAGAATCCGGAGACCAAGGCGAAGATCCGCGAGATCGCCTGGAACCAGGCGCAGGTCACCGATGGTTCGCACCTGCTGGTCTTCGCCGCCTGGGACAATTACACGCCCGAGCGCATCAACGGCATGTTCGACCTCGTCAACGAGGAGCGCGGCCTGAAGAACGAGGGCTGGGAGAACTATCGCAAGATGCTGCTCGACACCTATCCGCCGCGCGACCCGCAGGTGAATTTCGAGCATGCCGCGCGCCAGGCCTATATCGGCTTCGGCATCGGCCTGACCGCCGCGGCCTTCGAGGGTGTCGATGCGACGCCGATGGAAGGCTTCGATGCCGCCAAGCTCGACGAGATCCTGGGCCTTCGTGAACGCGGCCTGCGCTCGGTGACGATCATGCCGCTCGGCTATCGCCAGGTGGACGGCGACTGGCTAGTGAACCTCAAGAAGGTGCGCCGCCC
>CALRRQ020000045.1:0-35311 GCA_943370615.1 Rhizobium sp. Q54 | reverse complement strand
ATCTGGACGCGGCCTTCGACGCCGTTCAGTCGATCGTCAAGGCCGAGCGCCTGCGTCGCGACCGTCGCCACGGCCTGTTCGATTTCGTCAGCACCTTGGTCACATCGGACGGTCGCTGACGCAACGTCTGACGGCTCCAGGGCTACATCGACAAGGCCGCGCCTGCGTTCGCGATCTCGCTTTGCCCATCGTCTCCAGGCGGCAGCGCCTTTCATTCCTTCCGGCCGGGAACGGACAAGCGATCCCGGCCGGAAGGCAGGCCGCCGCATCATTCTCCGCGCGGGAAGCGCTGGTTCTCCTCGAGCACGTTCAGATCCATGTGGTTGCGCATGTAGCGCTCGGACGCCTTCTGCAGCGGCTGGTAATCCCACGGGAAGTAGGCCCCGTTGCGCAGCGCCGCATAGACGACGTGGCGCCGCGCCTGGCTTTCCCGCACGGCCGCATCGTAACGCTTCAGATCCCAGCGTTTTGTCGCTGCTGCGGAAAGGCGCTGGAAGGTCTCGGCATGGGCCGGCTGCCCGGCCAGGTTCTGCAGTTCCTGCGGATCGGCCTCGAGGTCGACGAGGATCGGCGGATCCTGATCGCACAGCGTCAGCTTGAAGCGCCCGTCGCGCAAACCCACCAGCGGCGCAATCGAACCCTCGGCCGCATATTCCATCGGCACGGGACTGCGCGAGCCTTTGCCGGCCGCCAGCGGCAGCAGGTCTTCGCCATCGGTCCAGGCGGCCAGCGCGGACATGTCGATGCCGGCAAGGCGCGCCAGCGTCGGCGTGACGTCGAGCGTCGAGACGGGCTGGGAGACCAGCCCGGCCTCGAGACCGGGCGCGCTAAGCATCAGCGGTACGCGGGCGGAACCCTCGAAGAAGTTCATCTTGAACCACAGGCCACGCTCGCCCAGCATGTCGCCGTGGTCGGAGACGAACAGGATGGCGGTATTGTCCGCCATGCGGGTTCGTTCCAGCACGTCGAGGATCTCGCCGATCTTCTCGTCGACATAGGAGACATTGGCGAAATAGCCGCGCCGGGCGCGACGGATGTCCTCGTCGGTGATGCTAAAGGCCGTGTGGTCGCAGGCATCCATCAGTCGCTTCGAATGCGGGTCCTGCTCCGCGTAGGGGATTGCCGGGACGGCCGGATCAAGCGCCGGGCAATCCTCGTAGAGGTCCCAGAACTTGCGCCGCGCCACGTAAGGGTCGTGCGGATGGGTGAAGCTGACCGTCAGGCACCACGGGCGCTCGTCCTGGCCGCGCGACAGATCGTAGAGCCTCCGTGTCGCATGGTAGGCGACCTCGTCGTCATACTCCATCTGGTTGGTGATCTCGGCCACGCCGGCACCGGTGACGGAACCGAGATTGTGGTACCACCAGTCGATCCGCTCGCCCGGCTTGGAATAGTCGGGCGTCCAGCCGAAATCGGCGGGATAGATGTCGGTGGTCAGGCGCTCCTCGAAGCCGTGCAACTGGTCGGGACCGACAAAATGCATCTTGCCCGACAGGCTGGTCTGGTAGCCGGCATTGCGCAGGTGATGGGCGAAGGTCGGAATGTCCGAGGCGAATTCCGCGGCATTGTCGTAGACGCGGGTGCGGCTCGGCAATTGCCCCGACATGAACGAGGCGCGGGCGGGTGCGCAGAGCGGGCTGGCCGTGTAGGCATTGGCGAAGCGCACGGAGCGCTTCGCCAGGGATTTCAGATGGGGTGCGTGGAGAAATTCGGCCGGCCCGTCCGGAAACAGCGTGCCGTTGAATTGATCCACCATCAGGATCAGGATGTTGGGATGGGATTGCACGACGCTTTCCTTCTCAGAGCCCGAGGGATGACTTGACGGCTTCGGCGCCGGGCTTGCCGTCGAAGGTCGTCACACCGGCGAGCCAGGGTTCGAGGGCTGCGGGGTTGGCCTTGAGCCAGGCGCTCGCCGCCTCCTTGGAATCCTTGCCGCCAAGGATCTCGCCCATCAGCACGTTTTCCATGCCCACTTCGAACTTCAGCTGCTTGAACAGGCTCGCCGCGTTCGGGCAGGTCTCCGACCAGCCGGTGCGGGCGAGCGTATAGACTTCGGCGCCGCCGTAGTTGGGGCCGAAATGGGCGTCGCCGCCGGAGAGGTAGGTGATCTGGAAGCGCTCGTTCATCGGATGCGGAGCCCAGGCAAGGAAGACAACGCCCTTGCCCTCCTTGGTCGCTCGTTCGACCTGCGAGAGCATGGCCTGTTCGCCGGATTCGACGAGCTTCCAGTCCTTCAGCCCGAATTCGCCGGCGTCGATCATTTTCTGGATGTTGAGGTTGGCCGGTGCGCCGGGCTCGATGCCGTAGATCGTGCGTTCGAATTCGTCGCCATGCTTTTCGAGGTCGGCGAAGTCCTTCACGCCCTTCTCGGACGAGGCGGTGGGCACTGCCAGGGTGAACTTGGCACCTTCGAGATTCTTGTTGATCACCTCGACCGCCTTGGCGGCGTTGAGGTCGTCGATGAAGGCCTGCTGCGCCGGCATCCAGTTACCGAGGAAGACGTCGATCTCGCCGTTCTTCATCGACTGGTAGCCGATCGGCACGGCGAGCGTCTTGACTTCGGCCTCGTAGCCGAGCGCCTCGAGCAGCACCGACGCCACGCCGTTGGTCGCGGTGATGTCCGTCCAGCCGGGATCGGAGAGCCGGATCGTCTGGCAGCTTTCGGCCTCGGCGGCCTGAGCCGGTGCCGTAGCGCACATCGTAGCGGCGATTGCGGCGCCGCCGAGCCAGTAACGGGTCAAGCCTTTGTTCTTGTGCATGTCTTCGTTCCCCTTTTTTTGACATTCGCTAGGTTTATTGAAACGGAAACTACGATAGGCTGTGAAGCTGGATATTTTCGATGATTGGCATAAAGGTTGTTTATGGCAGAAGCACCGGTGGACCTCGGATGGATGCGCTTGCTGGTCGAGATCGGCCGGCGTGGTTCGCTGTCCGCGGCCGCCCGGGCACGGGGCCTGAGCCAGCCCGCCGTCAGCTACCAGATGCGCCAGCTGGAGCAGAGTTTCGGCGTGCCCCTGCTCAGGCGGCTGCATCGCGGCGTGGCCCTGACGGACGAGGGAAGGCGCGTGTTCGACATCGCCGCCCGCACGGTCGCCGAGCTGGACGAGTTGGAGCGGGTCATCAGGGCCGCGGGCAACCGGCCGGTCATCCGGCTCTGCACCGACTATGCCTTTTCGAGCCTGTGGCTCATTCCGCGCATGCACGCCTTTCGCCAGTCGCATCCGGAACTGGACCTGCAGATCGTCGCCACACAGCGGCTGGTGCCGGGCTGGGAGGAGGATTCCGACATCGCGGTTGCCTTCGGGTCGCGTGGCGAGTTCGGTGAGGAGGCTATCCTGCTGATGCCGGAGCGCGTCCTGCCGATCTGTACGCCGGCCTTTCTGGCAAAGCATGGGCCCTTCGACGAGCCGGGGGCCTTGGCGGGCGTGCCACTCATCCACCTGGATGCCGCGGTGCCGTCGCCCTGGTTCGAATGGGCGAGTTACCTCGCCGAGGCCGGGACGGGCCGCAAGGCAGACGCCACGCTCGGCGACATGAGTTTCAATACCTATGCCATGGTCATCCAGGCGGCGCTGGCAGGGCAGGGCCTCGCGCTTGGCTGGCTCGGCCTGGTGGACCAGATCATCGACAGCGGCATGCTCTGCCGCGCCGGGGCCGTTCTGGAGCGCAAGGAGCGTGGCTACTGGCTGCTCGTCTCCAGGGCACGACGTGCCGGCGTGGATCAACTGGCGGACTGGCTGGTCGCGGCGGCGAATGGCAGCGCATCGGAAGCGGGCGCCCGGGTTTCACCGACGGTCGCCGGCAGCCAATAGCCGGTCGGAGCGCCGCCGTTACAGCAGATTGGCGATCCGGCAGAATTCCTCGACCGAGAGCGTTTCGGCACGACGTGCCGGATCGATCCCCGCCTTGCCGAGCAGCGTCTCTCCGCCGAGCGATTTGAGGCTCTGGCGAAGCATCTTGCGGCGCTGGCCGAAGGCCGCCTGCGTCACCCGTTCGAGCTTCTCGACGTCGCACTCCAGCGGCTGCGGCCTCGGAACCAGATGCACGACCGACGAGGTCACCTTCGGCGGCGGAGTAAAAGCCTGTGGCGGGACGTCGAAGGCCATATGCGCGTCGGTGCGCCAGCCGCACAGGACCCCGAGCCGGCCATAATGGTCGTCGCTCTCGTCGGCGACGATGCGCAGGCCGACTTCTCGCTGGAACATCAGCGTGAGCGATTGCCAGAAGGGCGGCCAGCTGCGCGGCAGCAGCCAGTTGACCAGCAGTTGCGTGCCGACATTGTAGGGCAGGTTGGCGATGATCTTGACCGGACCGTCCGGCGCCATCGCCTCGAAATCGGTCTTCAGCGCATCGCCCTCGATCACCTCGAGACGTCCGGGATAGTGGTCGGCGATTTCGGCGAGCGCCGGCAGGCAGCGCGCGTCGCGCTCGACGGCGATGACCTTCTTGGCGCCGAGCGACAGGATGGCGCGCGTCAGGCCGCCGGGGCCGGGGCCGACTTCGAACACGGTCACGTCCTCGAGCGGTCCGGCGGTCCGGGCGATCTTCTGGGTGAGGTTGAGGTCGAGCAGGAAGTTCTGGCCGAGCGCCTTGCGCGCGTCGAGCCCGTGGCGGGCGATGACGTCACGCAGCGGCGGCAGTCCGTCGATGGCGGCCATCAGGATTGCGCTTCGCTTGTCCGGCTGATCGTGTCGGCAAGCTTCAGCGCCGCGACCAGGCTGTCTTCGCGGGCAATGCCCTGGCCGGCGATGCCGAAGGCGGTGCCGTGGTCCGGCGAGGTGCGGACGAAGGGCAGGCCGAGCGTGACGTTGACCGAGTCGTCGAAGCCGAGGGCCTTGACCGGGATCAGCGCCTGATCGTGATACATGCAGACCGCCACGTCGTAGCGGCGGCGGGCCTCGTCATGGAACATGGTGTCGGCCGGCAGTGGCCCGAAGGCATCGATGCCCTCGCTGCGCAGCTTCATGATGGCCGGATGGATGATGTCCTCGTCCTCGTGGCCGATCGCGCCGCCCTCTCCGGCATGCGGGTTGAGCCCGGCGACGGCAAGACGGGGATGGTCTATGCCGAAACGGTTCCTGAGATCGGCGGCGACGATCCGGCAAGTCTCGACGATCACCGCCTCGGAAAGCGCGCCGGGGACGTCCTTGATCGGGATGTGGATGGTGACCGGTACGGCACGGACTTTCGGGCCGGCCAGCATCATGACGGGTCGATAGGTTTCGCCGGTGCGACGTCTGGCGAGGTCGGCGAGGAATTCGGTGTGACCGGGAAAGCCGAAGCCTGCTTCGTAGAGCACTGCCTTGGCGATCGGATTGGTGACCATGGCGCGGACCTTGCCGTCGAAGCAAAGCTGCACGGCGGTCTCGATCGCCGCGATCGTGCCCTTGGCATTGGCGACATGCGGCTCGCCAGCCACGACGTCGAAGCCGATCGGTACGGGCAGGACGGGCAGTGCCTTGTCGAACAGACCGACGGCACCGGCCGCATCCGTTTCCTTGAGGGGGACGTGGAGGTCAAGCTGGCGGGCGCGCACGGCGAGAACGGCCGGATCGCCGATGAAGACGAAGGGCGGAAGCTGGTGTTCCGCCCGCTTCACCCAGGCGGCAAGCGCAATGTCAGGACCGATGCCGGCCGGGTCGCCCTGGCTCAGCGCAAGAGGAAGATCGTCGGCAGGGGTCATCCAGTGCTCGGTTCAGTTGTTGACGATCCGTGCTTTCGCGCGCAGTTCGTCCAGATATTTCTTGGAGTTCGGATTTTCGTCCTGCTTTTCCTTGCCGAGATCCTCGGCGCGGAACACGACCTCGGCCGCGACGTCGTCGGAGACCTGGCGCTGGTTGCAGATCGCCAGATATTCGACACCGCGTTCGGTGACGCGCGTACCCGTCGTGCCGCCCTTGGCCTTCTCGATCAGCGGCTTCCAGTCCGGCGGCAGCTCGGGCTCGAGCACGCGGCCGAGATTGCGGATCGACACGTCGAGATAGTTCTTGGCGAAATCCATGGCGCCGTCGCAGCCCGGGAACTTGGCGCGGGACGCTTCTGCCTCGGCCTTGCGCTTGCCGGTTATGCCCTTCTTGGCAGCCGGAACCACAAAGATCACCTGCTTGAGGAAATACTCGGTCGTGACCGGCTTTTCCTTCTTTTCCAGGAGGCGGGTGACGAGCTCCTGGTTGGACAGACGCCCCTTGGTGCCATAGCGGGCATTCACCAGCCGCGGCCAGCTCATGGATACGGCGATATAGGCCTTGAAATGCTCGGCGCCGACGCCGGCCTGGCCGAGAATTCCGGTCAGTTGCTGCGGCGTCAGCTTGTTGCCGCTGGCGAAACGGGCGAACGAGGCATCGACCTCGTCGGTGCTGACGGACATGCCGACGCGGGCGATTTCCTCGCGCTTGAGCGCTTCTTCCACCAGTTCGTCCTTGGCCACCTGGTTCAGATTGCCCTTGCGGCGCTGCAGGCGAAGGAAGGCGACACGGCGCGCGACGTCGCCGTTCGTAATCGCCGTCTTGTTGACGACGGCGACAACCTGGCTCGCTGCCTGTGCGACGCTGACGACGGATACGTCACCCGCGATGATCGCCAGTGCGACCGCGCAGGCGACAACCATCCGCTTCCCCTTCATTGCAATGGCCATCATCTTCCTTTCCAGCGGGAGCAGCAATGGGCTCATCCCGCGTACGCATAGTCCGGTGAAAGTATAATCTGCCGCACCGATTGCACAATCCGTGCGGCGAAACAATGACGAGAACCCGCAATAGCCAAGGGTTTTGTCAGCAAACCTCGATCAATTGAAGCCGGCCAGCTGCGTATCGCCGATCTTGACGTCGCCAAGCGTGCGGAAGGTCAGCCTTGCGCCGATCGACCAGTCGCTCGCCGATTCCTCTTCCGGGTCGTATTTGTCGGAATAGACCAGCGAGAAGACGGTGCACTCGTCGGCGTAGGAAATGCCGATGCCCTTGCGGTTGATCACGCTCTCGTCGATATCCCAGGTGACCGAACCGAACAGCGACCAGTATTCGTTGACCTTGATCGAGCTTGCCGACTGGATCTCGTCATTGCGTTCTGTGAAGCCGTATTCCGGCTGGGCGGCGATCTGCGAATAGGTCAGGCTCGTCTGCAGTTTCTCGTTGGAGAAGGAGACGTTCGCATCGGTCCGGCGCAGCGCCAGCGTGCGCTCGTCGAGCCGGACATTGGTGGCGAGCGACATGCCGTTCGGCATGTCGACGCCGGCCATGCCGACAAAGTCGGAGACATCGGTCTCGAGGCCGGAATCGGCACCGGCCTTGACCAGGTCGTCGGTGGCGAAGGAGTTCAGCCCGGCGATATGATAGGACTGGCCGAAAACGCCGCGGACGCCGAAGCCGTTGTCGAAGGAGCCGGTATAGCGCAGCCCGACATTGGCGCGCGTGCCGCCCTCGACGCGGTCATAGCCGGAGAACTTGTCGCGCTCGAACAGGTTCGTCGCGTCGAAGACGAAGCTCTGGGCGTCTTCGTTCGGCAGGCGACCGGCCAGCTGCTCGTCGTTGCGGGCGTAGATCTGGGCGATCGGCTCGATGATGTGGCTGCTGTTGTTGGTGGTCAGCAGGACCGGATAGCGGGCTTCGAGGCCTGCCGTCAGCATGTGGCGGGTTTCCGCCGTCTCGGTGGTGAAGTCGCCGGTGTAGCCGACCGGTGCGTTCAGGTCGAGGCCGAAGGCGTCACCCCGCGCGGCGAGCAGCGGCGTCAGCTGCAGACCGCCCGGAACGCTCAGCGTGCGCTTCCATTCGAGCTCGCCCGACAGGCGGCTCGACGTGCCCTCCAGCCCGCGGTAACGGGTCAGGTCGTCCACGCCGTCGCCATTGGTGTCGACGTCGAATTCGTCCGACTTGAAGCGCGACAGGGCGGTGAAGTTCAGATTGCCCGAGAGCTGCCCTCCGGCGATCGGCTCGGGCGCATAATAGGCGTAGTCGACCGAGGGCAGCACGGTCGGCTGCTTCTTTTCCGCGGTATTCTCGGTGTCGGCGTCCTGGACGTCGAAATAGTATCCGCGCATGTCGAAGGAATTGCGCTTGCCGAGACCCGTCAGATAGACCTGATTGGTGTGCGTCGTGTCGTCCAGGCCCTCGAGGCTGTAGGTGCGGGCGAAATTGTTGTCGCTCTGGAACATCACGTCCCAGCCAAAGGTCCAGCGCGGATTGATCTCGAACTTGCCTTCCGACGCGACCATGCCGCGCAGGTCGCGGTTGGCGTCGCTGGTGTTGGCGTCGAAGCTCTCGCGATGCAGCTGGTCGATGCCGGCGGCCCGCAAGGTCGCAGTGCCGTTCTCGAATCGCTGGCGGATTTCCGCTTCCAGCAGGACGCCCTGGCTGGTGAAGCCTGTCGCCTTGACGGTCGCGTCGCGCTGGTTCGAAATGGCGAAATAGTAGGGGACCGTCAGGCCGAAGCCGAGGTTCTCCGAGGTCCGCATCTCGGGGAAGAGGAAGCCGGACTTGCGCTTCACCGTGTGGTCGGGAACCTCGATCGCCGGCAGCACGGCGATCGTGCGACCGAACAGCTCGAATCGGGCCTTCTCCAGCCGCACGGTATGCTTCTGGCCGTTCTGGATGACGCGCTCGGCCTTCACCTGCCAGAGCGGCGGGCGTTCCGGATGATCGGCGCAGGGCAGGCAGGCGGTGTAGACGCCCTTGTTGAGAATCATGTCCGTGCCGTTCACCCGCTCGCCGCTTTCGGCTGCCAGACGCGTGTTGTCGGTCGTCTCGATTCTCAGCGCCTTGACGAAGCCGTCGGCGAAATTGTCGGTGACGTCGAGCGTGTCGGCATAGATGCGGTTGCCGCCCGGCTCGACCAGCTCGATATTGCCGCTGGCCGTCATCCGGCCGGACTTCTGGTCGTAGACGACCTTGCGGGCCACCATCTGGTAGCCGCCGTAATTGATCTGCACACCGCCCACCGCCGTTACGCGTTCGGCGTCACGGTCGTAAAGCAGTTCATTGGCTGCCAGCAGAAGCTTGGCGTCTTCGGGAATACCGCTCACGAGCGAAGAGGCCGACTGGCTGTCCTGGGCACGTGCGACAACGGCCGGCGACACGAATGCGCACACGGCGACTCCCGTCAGCAGGGCTAGGTATAGCCTTCTGATCTTCTCGCGGTCACTTGCCGCCACTAACCATCCTCCTGATGAAGCAGGATTGTCGCTCCCAGAGCCATCGCCACGACGACCGGAACCCAGGCCGCGACGAACGGCGGTACGACACCGCTGCTTCCGAATGCTTTTACAAGCACGGTAACCACATAAAGCACGAAGCCGGACAGGATTCCACCCAGAATCACTGAGCGCGACTGGTTGAACCTACTGAATTTTAATGAAACGGTTGCAGCAATCAGTGTCATTGCGACCAAAAGGAAAGGCAGTGAAAGCAGGGAATGGAACTGCGTTTCAAGCGCCTTGGTCGACACGCCGAATGATCTTGCCACCGCGATCTTTCGAGAAAGCTCATAAAAAGCAACGGTCTCCGGCTGCGCCAGACGCTCCTGGACGAATTCCTGTTTCAGATTGGTACTGACTTTGGCTGTGGCGAGCCTTGTGGGTACGTCACCGGGACGGGTTTCCGTCACGTCGGTAAGCATCCAGTAACCATCTTTCAATTTCGCCGAGTGTGCATCCTGTCTCAGGATGATGCGACCGTCGCTGTCGAAATGGATCAGGACGGCGTCGACGAGGAAGGTTCCGTCCTCGAGAACCGTCTCAGCACCGATGATCACGTCGGCCTTGCCGCTGATCTGGCGCAGCCATGGTACCGCGTTGGAGGATGGCCGCGCGCCGCTCTCGCGCGAGCTCGCCTCGATCTGCAGCGCCTGGCGTTGCCCCCAGGCAGCGAGCGGATTGACGACGAAGGAGGTGGCCAGTCCGACGAGGAAGGCGCCGAGGATGAAGGGCGTCATGAACTGCCAGACGGAAATGCCGGCGGCCCGGGCCACGACCAGCTCGGATTTCCGGTTGAGCGCGATCAGCGTCGTCATGCCGACGAACAGCGTGATGAAGGGGATCGTCTGCTGCAGGATGAGAGGCAGACGAAGCGCCGTCAGCCACAAAAGGCCCCAGACGGAAAACACGCCACGTCCGGCAAGCCGTCCCGACGTCTCGCTGAAGTCGATCAGATAGCCGATCGCGATCACGCCGGCGAGGAACCAGAGCATGGTCGTCACATAGCGACGGAAGAAGTAGCGGCCGAGCGTGAACATCATGGCGTGGAACCCTTGCCGGATGATTCGCGACGAGGGAAGTAGGCGGACATCGCGCTCCACAGGCGCGCAAGGACATGGCGAACGGCGCGGGGCAGACGCAACTGGCGTCCGCTGAACAGCAGGAAGGCGGAGAGCCCGCCGCCAACCACCGGCACGGCATAGACCAGCGGCACATAAACCGCGTCGCTTTCGGCGAGCTTCACGGTGTAGTTCGACAGCCAGTAGAGCCCGAGCGCAATGGCGAGCGACGAGGCCATCGGATGGAGCCTCGCTTCGCGATGCGAGCGTGCATTGCCGCAGATGACCAGCGAAATCAGCGCGAACACCAGCGGCATCGCCCAGGTGCTCATGCGGCGATGCAGTTCGCTGCGGTATTCACCGCCGTTCTTCTGCACGTCCGGATCGTTGGGGTCGGGATTGAGCAGGAAGGAGAGGTCGCGGTCTATCGCGTGCAGACGGGCCTGGCTACGCGTCTGCGACAGATCGGAAAGGTCGAAGGAATAGGAATCGAATCGCACGATCGAGACCTCGCCGTTCGGCGTCTTGCGCTGCACCTCGCCGTCCTTCATCACCAGCGCGGTTCCGCTCTCGTCCACGGCACCCTCGCGGGCGTAATAGATCAGCGAATAGGCGGGATCGCGCGAATCGGCGACGAACAGCCCGCGCAGCACGCGACCCGACAGGCGCTCGGAAATCTGCACGTAGAGACCGTCCTCGATGCGGCGAAAGCTCTTCTCCTCGATGACCGTGGACAGGAGGTCCGCATAGGCGGCGGCGATCATCTCGCGCGTGCTGACGCGCAGCTTGGGCTCGACGAAGTTCGCCATCAGGAAGGAGAAGACGCTAAGCACCGCGGCGGCGATCAGCAGCGGTCTCGAGATTGTGCGGCGCGGAGCGCCAGCCGCGTCGATGACCGCGAGCTCCGAATCATTGTTCATCGCCGTCAGCGTCTGGGTGATGCCGATCACCAGCGCGAAGGGCAGGACCGCCGGTACGATCGTCGGCAGGATCAGCGTCGCGAGCTTCATGAACGAGCCGACCGACTGGCCGCTGTCGGTCACCAGATTGATTCGCGCCAGCACCTGCGTTGTCCAGATGATCGCCAGCACCGGCAGAAGCGCGGTGAGGAACATCTGGCCGACCCGCCGCAGGATGTAGAGTTCGAGAAGCTTCATGCCGTTCCCTGGGAGCGCGGTGACCGGTTCGCGCCCGCGATTGAGGATTGGCTCTCTCTACGACGCTTGCGGCATTTTGGCGACAGCGTGCCTTCGCTTTTCCTGCGTGTCATGCTGCGTTTTTCCGCACTCGCGTTATTTCGAACACGGCCACGACGAGGACGAAGACCACGGGCGACGACAGCCAGCCGAGAACGACGTCGGAAAGATAATGCCCGCCGAAGGAGAGGCGGAAGGCGGGCGTCACCAGCGAGACGGCGATGATGCCTGGCGCGAGCGCAAGGCGGAGCCGTTGCGGCAGCAGCGGGATGAGGCAGATCAGCCAGCCGGCGCCGGCAGCTTCGCCGGAAATGAAGGAGCAATTGTTGTCGCACTGGCCGGAGAACGAACCGGCCGGCATGAAGGGAAGCTCACCGCCGAAGAGGTCGGTCTGGTGCGGCCTCGGGCGGCCGGAATAGCTCTTCAGCAGAAGGTTGACGAGCACGTAGGGGCCAAGGAAGAAGGCGATCAGCGACTGGCCGTAGCGGCGGACCTTCTGCGGCTCGTAGGTGGCGCCGTGGTGCTGCAGCGCCATGATGAGGGCGATCACGACGACGACCGCCGCGGCCGACGGCGCATAGAACAGCACCTTGCGCAGGAAGAGAAAGAGCCCGTCCAGCCGATAGGGGAAGTCGCCGCAGACCAGACCCGGAGCGGTTCCCTCGGGGCATGCAGCCTTCTCGAAAAAGGCGGCGCTTGCGGAGATATCCATCGACGGCACGAAATGGAAGATCGCCAGCAGCAGGCACCACAGGGTGAGCAGCGCGAGTGCCAGCACGCAGGCGCGATAGGCGTCCGCATCGCGACGGATCGCTTCGATCAGGGCTTGGTGGTCGGGTTTCGGCAAGGGCAGTTCCATCTCGACAGGCCTGGCCCCGCCGTGCCGGCGAGGAGCGCGCGGAACCTATCCGCAGTCGCCTTCGCCTGACAAGAGGCCTCGCGATCACGTTCCCTCCATCGGGGATTGTGTCCGGGCGCCGTCCGGTTTTCCTTGCCTTCGAGACGGAAAAGGAGAAGATCGCGGTCCGCAAGTTTTCTCCCTTCCATCGTTCGTTGGAGTCCCCATGACCGGCAAGATCGACATCAGCTTTTCCAAGTCCCATCGCGTTACCGGGGGTGTCGCCATCCTGCTGAAGACGGTCGAAGCCGAGCTTCCGGCCGGTGTTTCGGACGCCGATCCGGCGGGCATCTTCGGCCGGGCTGCCAAGGTCGCAAAGTTCACCGGCAAGTCCATGTCGGTTCTCGACATCGTCGCGCCGCACGGCTCCGAAGCCGACCGCATGGTCGTCGTCGGCCTCGGCAAGGCGGCCTCGCTGACGGCGCATGACTGGCTGAAGGCCGGCGGCAAGGCTGCGGCTGCGCTCAAGGGCGCGGACAAGGCCACCGTCTATCTCGACGTTCCCGGTCTGGAGATCTCGCCGAAGGCCGCCGCCGATTTCGCGCTCGGCATGCTGCTGCGCGCCTACAAGTTCGACACCTACAAGAGCAAGAAGAAGAACGACGCCAACGGCGACGACGAGGGCAATACCAACGACAAGGACGTCAAGGTCACCATCGTCACGGCTGACGCTTCGGCTGCTAAGAAGGCCTTCTCCGACGCCGAAGCGGTGGCCGGCGGCGTGGTTCTCGCCCGCAACCTCGTCAACGAGCCGGCCAATGTGCTCGGTCCGGAGGAATTCGCCGACACGGCGAAGAAGCTCGAGGCGCTCGGCGTCGACATCGAGATTCTCGGCGAGAAGGAAATGAAGAAGCTCGGCATGGGCGCGCTTCTCGGCGTGGCCCAGGGCTCGGTGCGTCCGCCCCGCCTCGTCGTCATGCAGTGGAAGGGCGGCAAGGCCAAGGAGAAGCCGATCGCCTTCGTCGGCAAGGGCGTCGTGTTCGACACCGGCGGCATCTCGATCAAGCCGGCCGCCGGCATGGAAGAGATGAAGGGCGACATGGGCGGGGCGGCTGCCGTCACCGGCCTCATGCACACGCTCGCCGCCCGCAAGGCCAGGGCCAATGTCGTCGGCATCATCGGCCTCGTCGAGAACATGCCCGACGGCAATGCCCAGCGGCCGGGCGACATCGTCACCTCGATGTCCGGCCAGACCATCGAGGTCATCAATACCGACGCCGAAGGCCGCCTCGTACTCGCCGACGCGCTCTGGTACTGCAACGACCGCTTCAAGCCGGAATTCATGGTCAACCTGGCGACCCTGACCGGTGCCGTGCTGGTGGCGCTGGGCAACCTGCATGCCGGCCTGTTCTCCAACGACGACGCGCTTTCGGAAAAGCTGCTCGCCGCCGGTCTTGTCACCAATGAGCGTCTGTGGCGTCTGCCGATGGGCAAGGACTACGACAAGATGATCGACTCGAAGTTCGCCGACATGAAGAACTCGAGCGGCCGTCATGCCGGCTCGATCACCGCCGCGCAGTTCCTCAAGCGTTTCGTCAAGGATACGCCCTGGGCTCATCTCGACATCGCCGGCACGGCCATGGCCTCGCCTTCGGACGAGATCAACCAGTCCTGGGGCTCGGGCTTCGGCGTGCGCCTGCTCGACGAGCTGGTCCGGACCAACTACGAAGCGTGACACTGGAAAGGGCAGGGGCCTTGGCCGAGATTCTCTTCTACCATCTGACGGAATCGAAGCTCGAGGATGCCCTGCCGCCGCTTCTCGAAAAGAGCGTCGAGCGGGGCTGGAAAGTGGCGGTGCAGACCGCCGACCCCGCGCGCCGCGATGCGCTCGACACGCATTTGTGGACCTTTCGCGACGACAGCTTTCTGCCGCACGGCACGGATTCCGTCGAAGGGGCGGAAGGTCAGCCCGTGCTGATAACCACCGAGCAGGACAATCGCAACGGCGCCACCGTCCGCTTCCTGGTGGACGGCGCCGAGCCGCCGGAAGCGCTCGACTACGACCGGGTCGTTTTCGTCTTCGACGGCCATAACCAGGAACAGCTCGAAGGCGCGCGCGGACAGTGGAAAAAGCTGAAGACCGAGGGGCATAAGCTCACCTACTGGCAGCAGACCCACGAAGGACGCTGGGAAAAGAAGGCATAAGCCGCGTTCCGGCGAACCGCCGGCGTCGAAACCGCCTTGCGGCCGTCTATTTGTGTTCGACCGTGTCGCCGACCCGCGGTCGGGCAAAGGCGTTGCTGCTCAGCCGGTAGCTGTCCAGACCCGTCACCTTCGACAGGAGTGAGGTGAAGGTCGTGGTCATTTCGAACTTCACCACGGTCACGACGATCTGCACGCCGGGCTGCTTGATGGTGGAGGGGATGTCGACCGGCGACTGCGCGCCGGCGCCAAGTGCTGCGATGTTGTAGCCGTAGGACCAGTTGACGGTCGCCTGGCCCTTGGCGTCGATGTCCAGCACCGAAACCAGGACCGTGGCCGGGTTTGCCACGAAGGGTTCGAGAATGCTGGTGGCGCCGTCGAGCAGCGTCTTCAGTTGCTGATTGGACCAGGCCGATTCCTGCGTGACGATGTCGCTCGTCGTCGTCGCAATCTGGTTGACCCGCCGGTTGACCATCAGTGCCTCGCCCAGATCGAGCGTGGCGGCAAACAGCATGACGATCACCGGCAGGAGGATGGCGAACTCCAGGCCGGACAGGCCGCTCCGGTCCCGGAGCAGACGCCGGACGAGCCTGCCGGCGCGTATCGAGGGACGGAGAGTCTGGCCGATGGGCTTGTTGGACATGGTCATTCGAAGGGCTCGTTTCTGAACAGAGCCGCAGCCGCCAGGGCATAGGATCCATCGTCGAGCGTATGGGCATCGACCCCGGCAAAGGCGAGCACGCTGTCGAACGGCAGGAAGGCCTGAATCAGCATGTAGTCGCCCGATTCGCCGGCCGAAAAGCTCTCCGCGACCGACATCCTGCCGTCCTTTACGGCAGAGACGTAGCTGACGGAGGAGAAGTCGGCCATGGCGGTCGTCTTGACCAGCAGCTTGTTCTCGCAGTCGAAGGCGAGCGACATGTTCGCGCAGACTTTCGACTTGAAGGTCGCGAGGTTCCAGTTTTCGGTGGATGCCTTGCCCGTCCTCACCTGCCGCGCCGTCATCTGCAGGGCCGCATCAAGCGAGCTGTCGATGAAGAACATGAAGGCCACTTCGAGAATGGCGAAGAGCAGCGTGAAGAACGGCATGGCCATCAGGCCGAACTCGATGGCCGCCGCTCCCTCTCTGTCCCGGATCAGACGCCGGCTCACATGCATGGCGCTATCCTCAGTTCGTGAGCCGCACTTTGGCGACATATTGCTGGAACAGGCTGGAGAGGCCGGCCTCGATCTCGGCGGAGGAGTTGGCCTGCAGGAACAGGCTCTTGTTGGAGGCACAAGCCGCAAGCGCGGTGGGGATATAGGCAAGGCGCGTCGAGTTGTTGTAGCTCGAGCTGAAGGAGCCGGCCCAGACGCTCTTGAAATTGCTGGTCGACATGGTCTGGCCGACCGTGGCGTTGTAGCCCCAGTCCCAAGTCATCGGCAGGTATTCGGTGTAGAGCACGCCGAAGCTCGCCTTTAGGTCCTTGATCGACTTGCACCAGTCAGGATTGAGCGGCGTCACGTCCTTCTGCAGCGTGCCGGTCGAGGAAGGGAAGCGGATGCCGGAACTGGTCTGCAGGACCCAGTTTCGCTCGGATTGCACGCCATCCGTCAGCATCAGCACGAGTTTCAGCGGCGAACCGGCCGTCGTTCCGTCGCCGGCCGTACCCACCAGCTTCTTCAGTTCGGTCATCGAATAGTCGAAATAGGTGGCATCCTCCGAGGTCGCGCTGGTCATGCCCTTCTTGTCGTCGGCGAGCACCTTGCGTGCCGTCGACGTCGAATAGGTCGGCGCCAGGACTTCTGTGGCCATCTTGCCGACGGTGTAGAATCCGATCTTGATGCGCTGGTGGCCCGAATCGTAGGTGTCGATCATGTCGAGCACCTCCACCACGGCATTCATCGCGACATCGGTGCGCAGCTGCACGCCCATGGCCTTCGCCAGGGAGTAGACGGTCGAATAGCTCTTGTTCTTGTATTTGAAGGTGGCGCCCTCGGACGTGTGGCAGGCGAAGGCGCATCCGGCCTGCGAGTTCAAAAGCGCAGTCTGCCCGGCGGCGGTGGCCGCCAGCAGCATCGAGGCCGATTTGTCGAGCACGACATAGACGTTCATGTAGGACGAGCCAGGGCCAGCGACGGAAGAACTGACGCTGACGTCCACGCTGTCGATGTCGGCGATCCGAAGCAGGGTGGTCGGAACGGTCACCTTGGCCTTTGCCGTGATCTCCTGGCTGTTCGTATCGATGTCGATGTCGCTGAGCTCATAACCCTTGTCGGTGAGGTTCGTCTGCGCCGCAAACCAGTTCTGTATTTGTTCCTCGATGGCGTCGTCACTCAGCGTGCCGATGTCCTTGGCGACGGCCAAGAGCGCCGTGTCCAGATCGGCCTGCATCTTGGTGCGGATATTGTAGGCGCGCACGTAGTCGAGGCTCATGCCGACAGCACTGATGAGCGGCACCAGCAAGAAGGCGAAGGTGATGGCGATGTTGCCGCGGCGGTCGCCGAGGAAGTTCCGAATATGCCTGTTCATACGCATTACCGAAGAGTGAGCACGCGCCGCGTGGTGGGACTATTCCCATAATTAACAGGGGGCTGTTACATTTCGGTTAAGTGATGTGGCAGCTTCGCGACGCGAAGCGGGCTCTGGCGGAAGCCCGGTTTCGAGCATGCAGCTTCGGCGTCTGAGACCGAGCGCGGCCGACGGCGGTGACGCTGTGGCGAAGGCGGTCGGGCAAAGGCCGGCGCGAACGCAGCGACCGGCACGGCGGAATGCCGGCCTTCCGGCAGTTCGAAAGATGTCATGGATCGGTGGGAAGCGGTGCCGGCAGCTAGCCTGCCATCGCCTCTTCATATTCGGCCGACAGTTCCAGCCATTGTTCTTCGGCAGCCGAGAGTTTTGCCGCGGCTTCGCCGCGCTGCTTGACCTTTTCGGCCGCCTTGGCCGGGCTCTTTTCGTAGAGCGCGGGGTCGCCGAGTTCGGTATCCAGCGTGGCGATCAGCTTTTCGAGCTTCTTCGTCTCGGCCTCGATGTCGTTGATCTTCTTGCGCAGCGGCGCAAGCGAAGCCCGCCGCTCGGCGGCCAGCTTGCGCTGGTCGGCCTTGCTCGCCTGTTCGGCTACGGGTTCAGGCTTGTCCTTTTCGTCTTTTTTTTTGCCGGAAGAGACGATCAGGCTCCGATACTCCTCCATGTCCCCTTCGAAGGGGGAAACCGTGCCGTTGTTGACGAGCCACAATCGGTCGACGGTCGCCTCGATCAGGTGGCGATCATGGGAGATCAGGATGACCGCGCCCTCATAGTCGTTGAGCGCCGCGATCAGCGCCCGGCGGCTATCGATGTCGAGATGGTTGGTCGGTTCGTCGAGGATCAAAAGGTTCGGTGCATGGAAGGCGGCGAGGCCCATCAGGAGCCTGGCCTTCTCGCCACCGGAAAGGTCCTTGGCGGCGGTCGCCATCTTCTCCGTGGCAAGCCCCATCTGGGCGACACGGGCACGCACCTTCGCTTCCGGCTCGAGCGGCATCAGGCGGCGCACGTGGTCGACAGGCGTCTCGTTCGGGATCAGGTCGTCGAGCTGGTGCTGGGCGAAAAAGCCGACCGACAGGCTCGGAGGCTGCTTCATCTCGCCGGCCTGCAATTGCAGCCGCCCGGCAATCAGCTTGGCGAAGGTCGATTTGCCGTTGCCGTTCGAGCCGAGAAGCGCGATGCGGTCGTCGGCGTCGATCCGAAGGTTGATGTTCTTGAGGATCGGCTTACCCGGCTCGTAGCCCACTGCGCCGCCGGAAATGGCGATGATCGGCGAGGCCGGCCGCTTTTCCGGCTCAGGAAAGGTAATCGGCTGTACGTGTTCCTCGATGACCGCGGCGACCGTGCCCATGCGCTCCAGCGCCTTGACGCGGCTCTGCGCCTGCTTGGCTTTGGTTGCCTTGGCCTTGAACCGGTCGATGAAGCTCTGCAGGTGCTTGCGGGCGGCCTCGTTCTTCACCTTGGCCTTGGTTTGAAGCTCGTCGGCTTCGGCCTTCTGTCGTTCGAACTGGTCATAGCCACCGCGGTAGAAGGTCAGCTTCTTCTGGTCGAGGTGGATGATCGAATTGACGGCCGTGTTCAGGAGATCGCGGTCATGGCTGATGACGATGACCGTGTGCGGATAGCGCCGTACATAATCCTCCAGCCACAGTGTACCTTCGAGGTCGAGATAGTTGGTCGGTTCGTCGAGCAGCAGCAGGTCGGGCTGGGAAAACAGCACGGCGGCCAGCGCCACGCGCATGCGCCAGCCACCGGAAAACGACGAGGCGGGACGCAGCTGCGCTTCGGCATCGAAGCCGAGGCCGGCGAGGATGGTCGCGGCGCGCGCCTCCGCCGAATGGGCGTCTATGTCGGACAGCCGCACCTGGATTTCGGCGATACGATGCGGATCCGTCGCCGTTTCCGACTCGAGCATCAGGGCCGCGCGTTCCTTGTCGGCGGCCAGCACGATCTCGATCAGCGACTCTTCGGTGCCGGGCGCTTCCTGCGCCACCTGGCCGATGCGCGCGTTCTTCGGAATTGAGACCGAACCGCTTTCGGCGGAAAGATCCCCGGTGATGATCTTGAACAGCGTCGACTTGCCCGCGCCATTGCGGCCGACGAGACCCGCCTTGGTGCCGCTTGGCAGCGAGACGCTGGCATGGTCGATCAGAAGGCGGCCGGCAATGCGGGCCGAAATGTCGTTGATGGTAATCATGTCCGCGCTTTTGGCCGATGTGCGGCGCAAAGGCAAGCTGCGGGCGGGTCGACGAGGGCCATGACCGCGGGTGGCCGGGCGAAGGTGGCATCCGGGCAACAGGCGTGCCGCCCCGATCGGCGACCTTTTGCCGTCAGGCGACGTGGCGTCCGACCGGGCGGCCGCGCTCCGGCGGGTAGCCGGCGATCGGTGCCCGCGGATTGGCCCGCGCCGTGTTCAGCGCCGCCTCGGCATGGGCGAGCAGCTGCATCGGCTCATCGGCGTCATGGGTCAGCGCAAAGCCGATCGACAGGCCGAGCCCGCCATGGGTCGAGCCATGCTCGGTGGCAAAGACCAGATTGTTCTCGACGGCGGCGTGCAGGCGCTCCGCGATGGCATGCGCATCCTCGGCCGCCACGTCACTGAACAGGAAGGCGAAGTCGTCGCCGTCGATCCGTGCCACCACGTCGTTCTTCTTGATGGTCTTGCGGAAGATCGTCGCGAGCCTCTGCAGCAGGCGGTTGCCGGCCTCTTCGCCATATTGGTGGTTGATCGAGCGGAAGTCGTCGATGTCGACGAGCAACAGCGCGTGGCCGGACGGCGGCACGTCATGCCCGTAGAGATCCTCGAGGCGCTTGATGAAGGCGAGCCGGTTCGGCAGGCCGGTCAGCCTATCCTTCTCCGTCGCCGCCTTGGCCGTCTCGACGGCACGCTTGGCCGACTCGATCTGCTGCAGTCCGGTCTTGAGCTTCAAGCCGAGCTCGGTTTCCGAATGCAGGAGGTCGCTCGTCGCGCCGTTGAGGAAGTCCAGTTCGGCGATCAGGTCGCCCACGCCGCGGCTTTCGTCTTCGCGGATCGATTTCAAAATGGTCTCGAGCGCCCGGGCAAAGGTCTGCTTGTGCAGGATGCCGAGGGAGACGTGTTCGCCGAGCTTGTCGAGCAGGCCGGTCGCATCCGCCTGCAGCCTCTCTTCGGCGATGCCGCAATGACCGAGCAGGCGATGCTTCAGGCCGAGCTGGTCGAGATCGTGCTGGGAGGGCCGCTGGCCGAGGGCGGCCAGCCCGCGTGCCAGGGCCGGGTGGTGGCCGTTGAGCGCCTCGTGAACCAGCTCGTAATTGCGGGGGAGGCCGCCGATCATGTGCTTGGCCATGTAGCCTGCCACCTTCTGCAGCTGGTCGTGACCGGCCGCAATGCGCGTATTCTGCTGATGTCGCTGTTGCGCGGTGCTGGCATCGTTCTGCATGGCATTCCCCTTCGTGGTCCGCCGGATTGGTCCGGTCTGCTTGTCGATAGGCCGGTCAAGCCTTTGCGGGGAAATGTTGCCGGCAAGTATCAGCATTCCGTTAAACGCGGCCGCCTAGGTCGAACGAGGGTTAATGTCTGCTGAACCCGGATGCGAGAGAGGACTTGGTTTGCCAATTCTGTCCCGCGGCGACAACTTCGGTGATCCTATAGAGCTTAATTAAATCTTAGTTGGCGCCGTCTATTTTGACACTGCAGCGCGACCATATCGGATCTGGAGGGATCGGGTCGCAAAGCAACGCCACTGAGCGAGGAGCGGTGTGCGAAAGAACGAGGAGCAGCGACTTATGGCAATCCAGAAGTCGATCGTCTTGGCAAACTTCGCCTTCTTCCTGCTGCTGATCGTGGCGGTCTGGGTGCGTCCTGCCGGGCCGTTCGTCCTGGTCGTGACGGATCCGGAACAAGATGCGAGCGGGAACATGCAGGTGATCGGGGATGCGGGCGGTCGGCTCGTCTGGTCCGGGCGTTATGCATGGGTTTCGGTTGCCTATTCCGATGCAAATGATTTTGCCGGCCGCCTGATGCGGGCTGGCGCTCTCCTTGTCTTGAATCATGATTTGGCAGTCGGCTGCCTCGAAGGGAACTGACATGAATGCTCTGAACGCACTGCGATACAAGGCTTCGACGGGGATCGTCGCGCTTCTGTGGCTCAATCTTGCACTGATCGCGCTTCGCAACGCTTTGCGGGCCGATGGTTTTGACGTCTTCGCCATCGTCGCCACCCTGTTGATCGTCGGTTCGGCGACCCTCACCTGGATGAAGGATCGCACCGGCGCGACCACCCGCGTCGTCACCTCGATGGCGCATGCGGCAACCGTTGCCGTGCTCGTCTACGCCTTTGCCGGTTCGCCGCTGCAGATCGACATCCACATGTACTTCTTCGCCTCGCTGGCGATCTGTGCGGTCTGGGTCGATTGGCGCGCGATCATCGGCTATGCGGCGCTGGTCGCCGTGCATCACATCCTGCTGTTCTTCGCCATGCCGTTTGCGATCTTCCCCGGCGAGTCCGACTTTTCGCGCGTGGTGCTGCATGCGGTCGTGCTGATCCTGCAGAGCGGCGTCCTGATCGCGCTCACCCATTCCGTCGTCAGCGCCTTCATGGCTTCGGAGGCCGCCGTCGAGGCTGCCACCAGCGCCGAGCGCAGCGCGACGACCATGGCCGAACATGCCCGCCAGGCGGACCGCCAGGCCGAAGAGCTGCGAACCCAGCGCGAGCAGGAAAAGGCCCGCGAAGCAGAAGCGGTGAACTTCGTCGTGCAGAAGCTGGACGAGGCGCTGACCCAGCTCGCCGCCGGCAATGTCTCGCACCGCATCTCCGAGAAGTTCGACGGCGAACTGGACAAGCTCCGCGGCGCCTTCAACGCTTCGGTGGAGGGACTGGAATCGGTTCTCGGCCAGGTCAGCCAGGTGGTGCGGATCATCCGCGACGGCACCGGCCAGATCGGCGACGCCAACCACGACCTGTCGTCGCGGACCGAGCGCCAGGCCGCTTCGATCGAGGAAACCGCAAGCGCGCTCAGCAACGTCACGGAAACCGTGCAGCAGACGGCCAAGGTCGCGGAGCATGTCGGTCGCCTCGTCGAGCATGCCCGCAACGGCGCCGAACGCTCCGGCTCGATCGTCACCAATGCCGTCCAGGCCATGGGCAAGATCGAGACATCCTCGCGCGAAATCTCGCAGATCATCAACGTGATCGACGAGATCGCCTTCCAGACCAATCTGCTTGCGCTGAACGCAGGCGTCGAGGCGGCCCGTGCAGGTGAAGCCGGCAAGGGCTTTGCCGTCGTCGCCCAGGAAGTTCGCGAGCTCGCCCAGCGCTCGGCCAATGCCGCAAAGGACATCAAGGCGCTGATCAATGCCTCCGGCGCCGAGGTCAAGAACGGCGTCGGCCTGGTCGACCAGACCGGCGAGGCGCTGCACACCATCGCCAATGAGGTCACCGCCATCAGCGTCGAGGTCGAGAAGATCGTGCGCAGCGCGCGCGAACAGTCGACCGGCCTCACCGAGATCGACGCCGCCATCGGCCAGATCGACCGCAATACCCAGCAGAACGCGGCGATGGTCGAGGAATCCTCGGCCGCCATCCAGTCGCTCGCCAACGAGGCGTCCGCCCTCGAACAACTGATGGTCCGCTTCCAGATCTCCGGCGGCGACAGCCAGGTTCGGCACCAGCGCGCCGCCTGACCGGCGCACGCCCAGCCAATATCAAGAGCCGGCGGAGCGATCCGCCGGCTTTTCCCGTTCAGGGTCTGGCGCCACCGCGCCTAAAGCCAGGCCTGGCCTCTCTGGCGCAGGAAATAGAGCAGGTCGAGCGAGAGGCTAGGCTTGCCCAGCGCCGTCAGCGTCATGTGGCACTGGCCGCGGTGATGGGTCTGGTGGTTGACGTGACACTTTCCATCTAAGCTACGGCGCGAACTGACTTATTCGGAAACGCTGATTTGCGGTAAGTGGCACCGAATCGCACTGAGTCGCAGTCTTTGCGTTACATTTGCTTACCAGCGAGACACGCGGCTCGATGGCATCACCATGTCTCCTGCCGGATACTGCAACGGGGGCCAAGGGCACAACGGCAGCAGGATGCGGGAGGGCCGCTATGCGGCGGGTGCATTAACTCTTACCTGAGAGTTTGCGTCCGCATACATGGCAATATTCCGCACCAAAGCACACAATATGCGGGTCGTAGGGTTTGCGCTCTATAATAACTCCACTTTCGTCACGGGTAATCTTTTCGGCGTATCGCGGTGAATATTCTTTCAGCTCTATTGAACCAAAAATGAGCTCGAAATTTATCATGATACCTCCCTGACCTCATACCCAGCGTGGATGATTTCGACCTTCTGGCCGTTCATCCAGCCTTGCGTGGTCAATTTCCGGCGGATGGCATCAAACCATGCGTCTGTCTCTGTTTCGTGCTCCTCACCGACCGGCTTTCCGGAGTATTTGTCGCAGATGGCGTATGGCATCACTCGGTGCTCCCGTAGTTCAAGAGCAGCGTCTTAATTAGTGCGTGCAATTGCCGCTTGCTGTACTCTTGTGCAAGGCTACCATTCCCATCGGCAAGCCCCCATGCTTCTATTGCGCGCAAAGCCTCCACAAGCGACCTTACGGCTTCGCTGTTGGCGTTCATGGCTGCAATCGGTTCGCTTGCGGAAGGTTGGGTGAGGGCTTCGTTACACCTATCTGCAATATCCATCATGCGACATGGCCAACAATCACCAGGGCCACAATCACCTACATCACAGGCGCATCCAATATATTGGAGAGCGAAGTCGCGCACATTGGTCAAAGCCTCGCGCAGCCCATCGCGGGCGGGTGATTGCTGGACGGCGTGGGGAGATGATAGCAATTCCACTGCATCAGCTAATTCCTGTTCAATTAACGCAAACTCTTTTTTGATGTAATCGGACACGTTAAGTTCGTTATAGGTTCTGGCTATTTCCAGCGCGTTGGATACAAGGCGGCTGACTTCAGGCAGCAGCGCATTCGGTTCGTGTGTCATGACTTTGTTTTCTTTTGGTTCTTCTTTCGGGCTTTTACTTCATCCCGCCATGTGCGCCAGCTTGACTTGCGCAGAGCAAACTTTTCGGCGTTAAAGTCTTTATGTCCTCTGCCGATACGCCACATAAACGCATCCATATCGTCGCTGTTTAGAAACCAACCGACGTACAGGACAAAAGCTATAAGTGCGAGTTCCATACTCACAGCCCCCCCATTGCCGCCTTGGCTGGCGAGCGACTGCCATTCACGCCGTACAGCTTCATAAAACGAAATGCCCGGCTCAACGCAGGTTTTGTCCGCTTTAGGGATGTTTGGGCTAATCTTCTTAATCACATCCCAAAGGTACTCTGTCTCGCGCTCAAGCTCCGCATTGCGTTGCGTAAGCTCGGCCACGCGGGCGTTTAATATTTCTTCTGTGTCTTCTTGTCCGGCATAGTAGCCTTTATTAAATGACGTGTTATCAGACTCCACAGCATCCGCGCTAGGCTGCGCCGGTTGCATCGCGGCGGCAAGACGTCCTGCCATGAAACGAGTCACGTTGATAACAACGGCATGCCCTGTGGCATCGTATATCTGGCCTACACCCTTATGGTGGATGCGGGGCGTCCCTTTATCAGTCAGGTCTTGCCACCAGCATCCGTTAGGCAGGTCAATCCGTTTAGGGTTCGTCGGGTTAGTCACTTCATAGGCTTTCCTTGGGTTTGTGTTTCACGCCATTGCTGCAACTCTGCGCGTGTGGAGGGTGGTGTGGCTTCTTCGAGGGCTGCTACCTTGCTCAGGTATTCCAGCTTTTCCTCTCTGGTAGCATTGGGTCGTGGGCGGGGCACCAGCTTCTCAATGAAGGAAAGCTGGTGCCATTCCATGGCTAGGCCACCAACACCATCTCGCGCATATCGCGGTTCATGTGAGCAAGCGTGCAGTTGATTTTGGTAATCTCTCCAATGCATCCAATGGCGGGATCGTCTTGCGGCACAATCTCCAGCTTGGCAAAGCTTTCCGGAGAGCCTTTCAAAAACACGCGTACAGCCTCTACATTGGTCAGAATGCCAGAAAGGTCAGCAAGCGCTACAAAACTCGCCAGATACGCTTCGCGCTCGGCCTTGGTGTAGTTAAACACATTGGGCTGCGCCATCTCCGTGTACTGGATGAAAGAGCCTTCCGGCGCGCCTTCAAGGTTGAAGGCGAAAATGTCAGAAGGGGCCTTTACCGGACGCTGAAATCCAGCGCCGGTGTAAATACATTCGAGAAGTTTCATGTGGGGTTTCTTTCCTTGTGGAATTATAGTCTCACGTCTATTTATGGTTGTAAATAGCTTTCAACTAAAACTTATCCCCAGAGAGGTGGCTTGAAACCGAACGAAAAGGGTATATGAATCTGACAACTCAAACGTTTGGAGGCTTCAATGGCCAAGGTCGACTTGTCTGGTCTTTCGCTCGAAGAACTCAATACGCTTATCGATGAAGCCGGAAAGCTGCGCGACAAGCTTGTTGAGGAGAAACGTGCCGACCTTCTAAAACAGCTTCAAGCTCTGGATGGAATGGCTAGCAAAAAGGTCAGTGCAAGACGGCAGCGTAGCGCCTCCAACTATACGCATCGGCATCCTAAGACCGGCCACGAATGGCTCGGTCGAGGCGGCGTTCCCAAGGAATGGCGGGATATCATCACCGACGGCATGACCAAAGAGCAGCGCGCTGACGAGCTGGCAAAATACAGGGTCGAAAAATGAGACCCTGCACGCGCAGGGTCAGTAGTCAAACGTGAAGCAGGTCGTGCCATTCCGGTTGATATGACGTATGAGGTCAATCATCTGCCGTTGTCGTGGCGTCGGCATTACATCCGCATATTCAAGCACAATGATAGTTTTATCGCGGTGTCGTGCCCGTGAACGCGGAAACATGAGCCCGTCCGGAGTCATGGTGTAGTCGGCCATTTGAGAGGGGATCTCCCCCTCAAGATAGAACTTGATATACATGGGAGCCCCTCGAAAAGAAAAAGGCCCCCATGTATCGCTACACAGGGGCCAGTTGACCGCCGTCTAGCGCAGGTAGGAAACGTGCGGCGGAAGATGGTCGGCTAGGTTTACAGGCGGCCGGACGCTTGGCAGGTGACCCCTACTTGCCTGCTGGGGAGATACTGGACCTTCCTCCTTTCTTCATCGACCGAGCGGGTTGAAGTCGTTGTACTGACGGATGTCGCGGCAGTAGCCGCACTCCCGCTGGCACCTCTTGCAATCGGCTGGAAAGTCCTTTGCGCGATTGGCGGTCATGGGCGGGAAGTCGCCAAGCTCCAGCTGTTCCTCGATGTCGTGGCGGAGATGTTCCGCCATGGGGAATTGCTGAGGCCGTCTTCGGGCCAAGGTTTCTTCGGAAAGCTTCATGGTGTTTCTCCATAGTCGGATTGCACCAGAATCCTGCTCCGCCAAATGGTATACCGCAACTTGTATTAGGGCGTTTATAGTGGCGTCATAGGCCAAGAGAGTATTGGGGTTCCTCGACGACCGATTCCTCTTTCGCCTGTTCTTCGGCTGCTTCCCTTAAACCCATGCGGATAAGTTCTGATGCACGGTTCTCACCGAACCATTCCAGCTCACCGCCGAGCGGTGTACGTCGTAGCTCGTAGCCACCGTGGGCTTTGAGTGTGAGGGTATTGCCCCATACGACGGTTCCGTTGACGTTCCGGCAGAGAAGATTCAGCGCCGTCATCCGGACACACCTCAAATCGAGGTCGATGCCGTGAAAGCTTGCCAATCTGTTCGAACGTGTTGCGGAGAGAAGGGTGCGACCGCTCCCGCAAGCAGGGTCGTACACCCTCGCATTGTCCTCGATCTTCTCGGCTATCATGTGCCTGAGCATTTCGCATAGCTCTTCGGGGGTGAAGAACTGTCCGTTTTCGCCCCGCGTTACACGCTCTTGGAAAATCTCGCCCAGGTAGTCGCGATAGTCGTCGGCAAGTGCTGCCTGCCACCTCGCAAAGGCACTGGCGAAGAAGTCAGCCTCGCGGTGTCCCTTCGGGTGGTTGTTTGGATAGCCGTTGACGATGGCGAGGTAATCCTCGTCGCGCTTGGCAAGCGCATGGCATGACAGCCCGAGAAAGTCGTCGAAGACACGCGAAAACCCGTGCCCGCGCATCGCGACCTTATCCAGCTCTTTGCAGATCAATTCAGCGTTCTTGTGCATGGCCGTTATTCGGGCATGCTTCGAGCCTCGATGGCTAGTCGTGTACCGGCGTGTATTGGTGCGTATCTAGGCAAGAAAATACTTGCGGTTTCGCGGAGTGTATACTATATTGATTAGACGAGCTTTGTTGGCAGTAACGGGTTCGAATCCGCTTGTCCTTCTTGTGTCATTCCTAATTCTGATCGCCATACTTTATTTTGCGAACAAACTTTTAGGAGGAAACGCCATGAAAAAAGAAACGACAAGTGTTACTGAGCTAGGCCAAAAACTGAAATACGCATCCGGAATGATGCTAATGACTGCTTTCGGAATAGGCACTAGTTGGACGAGTGGTCTCGTCCCCATCCTGCATCGGCCAGTAGCCGCATAGAAAACCCGCTTCGGCGGGTTTTCTTTTGTCCTGTGGGTAAGTTTTACTTGCCGCAATCCACAACCTGAATCAGGATTCAGTGGGGCGGGTGCAGGTTCCGTACACCTGACGCCCCGCCGATTATTCGGCAAAGTACGGCGGCATAAACAAGGAAAGTACGGGGATGTGGAACGTCCTATCATTCTCAAAGCCCACGAGGTTCGTGGCATCTTGGACGGTCGTCAGACGCAACTACGCCGTATTGTAAGGCGCCAACCAGAAGAAGGTCGGGTTATGAAGCCCCGCCGCAATCGCGCAGGCAATATTGTCTGGATGAGCTGGAAGGGTGAACCCAAAGACGCAAAGCCACCTCACTACATTTATGGCGCTGGCTGGGATTTGTGCAAATGCCCCTACGGCCAAGTAGGGTACAGGATTTGGGTGCGTGAGACTTGGGCTAAGGATATTCCTGCAAATGATAAGGCGGTTTATCGTGCTGATGGTGAACTAACTGGAACGCAATTTGGTTTGCGACGGTTGCCAAAATGGAAGCCATCCATACACATGCCCCGCTGGGCCAGCCGTATTACGTTGGAGATAACCGGCGTACGGGTGGAGCGGTTGCAGGATATTTCGGAAGACGACGCCTTAGCGCAGGGTGCTGATTATGAGTGGCACGGCCTTCCTGTCGGTCAAGTCGAAGACTTCAAGCGCCAATGGATTGCAGACTATGGCATCGACGGATTAACCGCCAACCCGTGGGTCTGGGTTATCGAATTCAAGCGGGTGGATGCAGCATGAGCCGCGTATGGACGTGGCGACAAGCCATCTTTGAATCTGACCTGCAAGCCACCACGAAGCTCGTGCTGCAAGCACTGGCCAGCCACCTGAACGACATGGGCGGCCCAATGTTTCCTAGCCAAGAACGCCTTGCAAAGCTCTGCTCACTGTCGGAGCGATCCGTCATCACTCACCTCCAAATCGGCGAGGATGAAGGCTGGATTGTTGCCAGCAAGCGCGAGAAACAGGGCAGCAAGTGGGCCGCAAATGAGTACGCCGCACGCTTCCCAGATGGGGTGAAGCACGTTCACCCCACAGACCAGAATGGGGTGAAAGAGGTTCACCCGAGGGGTGAAGGAGATTCATGCGGTGGGGTGAAGGAGGTTCACACTAACTCTCCATCTGAACTCTCCAGAGAACATACCCCCCATACCCCCAAGGGGGCAGGGGATTGGGAATCAGATTCTCAGTTCATGAAACTCTGCGAAGCCTACGCCGCGCTAAACGCCTCACGGGTGGATTTCGGCAAGGCTTGGGAGGTGTGGAAGCTTCAAGGGCTGTCGGAACACGCTGGCGCCCTGCTGGATGCGCTACCGACCTTCGCCAAGCTAGACCAGTGGCGAAAGGAAGGCGGCAAGTTCATTCCCCGCCTGAGCAAGTGGCTGGCCGACGGCTCGTGGCGGTCGCATGGCAAGATCTCGAACGTCGTGACAGAGGAAGATCTGGCTGCTCGGGCCAAGATCGTCAAGGCTGGTCAGGATGCCTGGGCGCGAATGGAAACCGCCAAGCGGATGGGCTGGGACGTTGATCGTGAGGATGTTACAGCCTTCGAGTTATGGAGGTCCACGCTTGCTCAGAACACCCCTTAGCTTGGCCGCGTCAGAACTCATTCCAGAACTTCAAGAACGCTGCCATGAAAGTCTCGTGGTTGGAGGGAGACCAGCAAACAGGGTGGCCGTCGCGGAGCAGCCAATGAATTCCGTTAGCGCAAGTCAGCTGCGACTTGTCCTTCAAGCTACTGACGTAATTGAAGCAGTTTATGACCGTCTGCTGGTAGCTTGTCCCGAACATATTGTTCGGCACGTTCCAAAGCATCCCTTCCAGAAAATAGGACGGAGCAATGCCATCTTTGAGGCGTCCATCAGCGACCATCCTGTTGCGGATGTTTTTGAAGATACGCACCGTCGGTTTGAAATAGCTATTGGTGCTTTGATGTTTGGTCGTGCAGTTGGCCGAATGCTGCTTTGGGTAGTTTACGATTTTCGTGCCGTCCTTGGTCCAAAACACTATCCCCTCGCGGAAGGAAGGCTGACCGATGGCCGGGTAGCTGATGTAGTCATGATGTTCAGCGCAAGCTAGAACGTCAGCATCGCGCCGATTGCCGTTTCCGGGCACGTATATGGCCTTGCCACTTCCATCCACGCCGGTCCCGTAGTTTTTCGTAAGCCAACTCGTCACCTCTCCCTTGAATTTATCGAGAGAGTACTCGGATGGTGACCGGTTGCTCTCGTAGCGAGATTTGTCGTCAGGCGATAGATTGCTGATATCGGAATAAAAGATCGAGCTGAGCCTTATGACGATATCAACATCGCTATCGGCCCAGACGTTCGTATCGTTGCCGTACGAGCCCTGAAGGAATGTCTCGAAGCTTTTCGGATAGTATGGCGATCCCGTGTCGTTCAGGACGCCGCTGATTGTTTTGTACGTGGCCGCAGACTGCTGGATACTGCCTTGCGATGACCATGTTTCAAGCTGTGACTCACTGATTGTCATTTTTCCCGCCCGTTACAAAAGGAATTCCTTGAGGATGGTTTCGTTCTTGGCGAATGACTCACGCCCGCGTTGGCGGAGAACATTTAGCTTCTTGAGATCATGCTCGAACAGGTCTGTTGCCATTTCCGGCTGCTCGAATGTGTCGCTTATCCTCACCGTTGGCACATCTTGGAAGAGGATCGTGCGGAGCTGGTCCATAGACTGCGTGTTGATCTCCAATGTCTTTTGAAGGAGTAGGACGCTCTCAAGGTACTGCGCCCAATACATTTTGCTGAATATCGAAGGCTTCGGGCTGGGATAGACGCCGACGCCGACGCTGACCACGCGCATATCTTTGTGCGCGATCTTGAGAGCGCGTGACGCGTCCGCAATCGCGTAGAGGGTTGGGTTATTGGCGCAATATCCACCGTCCACGAGCTTCACTTCATCACCGTTTCCGGTTGTTACGGTCGTAGGCTCGAAGAACGGGACGGCGGAGCAAGACGCTTTCACCGCATCACCGATCTTAACCCCGAAACCAGGAAGGAATGTTCCCTTGCGGCCATGCGCCTGGGCTACACTGCCCTTGAAGATCATTGGCCGTTCGATAACCCATTTCGTGGTCACGACGCCAACGGCGGTCTTCACGTCATCGAACTTGGCCTCTTTGAAAATTTCCGCCGCCAGCTCAGCCAGCTTGGCTGACTTCTGGGATGGCTTCTTCAGCCGCATGATTTCGGGAACGTATTGCTTGTAGAGGGTGTGAATCTCGTCCACCGACATCCCGAGAGCGATCATGGTGCCGATGATGGAGCCTGTGCTCGTGCCGAATATAAGGTCGAATTTCTCGTGAAGTCGACAGCCGATAAGCCCTTCGATTTCAGCCAGAACTCCAAGCGTATAGAATCCCTTGGCCCCTCCTCCATCAAGGCTAAGGATACGATATGGTTTGCTGACTTCCGTTTCTGCGGTCACGTCGCTACCTCGCTGTACCGTTAGATTTACAGCAAATCAGCGAGCTGCGTCCTATGGTTGTTTATGTTGTCCACACTATTGACATTGAAAATGGCGGATTCCTGAGAATTTCCGCCATTGTGCTGCTCCGTAGTGCTACGTCAAATTGAGCTAGGGGCTCACGACGGTCAAACGCTCGTTGATGCTGTCCGCCTTTTCAGCCGCTGCTTCCTTAGCGGCTGATGTTTGGTCAAAGTTGTCATTGTCGGCTGCATCAAGGTCGTGCGTAACGGCCGCGAAGTGCATTTTGCAGGCTCGGCGTAGGCACGCGACCTTGGCTTTCTCCGTAAACCACTTGTCCCAGAAAGATTTATCTTTGGCGCACCCCTTGATCTTCTCGATCTCGGCGCGGTTCATCGTCACCACGTGGCTCACGCGTGCGGTACCGGCATCATACGAGAGCTGCGCGTAAACGCCGATAATGTCGCTGTCGTGTTAGGGTCCGAAAGGGTCTTTGCGTTCGTGGGTCACTGTCTCGATGAACCCGTCGCGCCTAACCGTGATACCATCGCCCTTGTAGACACACTCCACCTGGGCAGAAAAACCGGGGAGGGATTCTTGCAGGCGGGCGAGGTAGCCACGAAAGCCGATCTGGAAGCAGCACTCCTGCTCTTTCCGATCGCTATTCCATCGACCTATGAGGTGCACATGCTGGCGGGCGTCGATGGCAAGGCGCATGGCTGCGGCGTTGCGCATGCATGCGATAATGCTTGGTATCGAGCACTTCGTTAGGTCGTTCTTGCTGCCTGAGGATTTTGCGACCTCGGAATAGACGCTCAGCGCGTACTCGATGCCCTTTTTCGTGCCGAGAATATTATTGAGGCTTTTGACGGTGCCGCCTGCAACGAGGTGGGATTTGATGGCCTCAAGGGCTGTTGGTTGGTTCACATCGGGTTCTCCTGCTGGCTAGTATTGCGGCATGAAGCCGTAATCGATTTGCGGTGCGTGCATCTGGATGTCGCCATAGGCGCGGACGTGCACTTTGTCGGGATAGGACGGCCACGGTGTCTCTTCACCATACCGCTCAAGCATCGCGGCATAGGTACGAAGAGCCAGCTTGTAGGCCTTCCGTCCGATATCGATGGTTTCGTCGCAGATAGTGGTGGCGTACACGTCGTGGGGGAAGCTGCTTTCCTGAAACACGAGATTGAAGTCTTGGTGATCTCCAAGTCCAAGGGCTTTCATGCCGTCAAGGTAGAATGCGGCTTGGATGTAGTAGCCGTATCGCACAATCGCGCGGTCAATATCCCGCTCGGTCAACTCGGCAATGGTCTTGTAGTCTACGGTCATGCCGAGATTGGAGATGAAGTAGTCGTGCCGGCAGCGACACAGGATTCCTGTCTCCTTGTCGCGCCAAACCATCGTTAGTTCAGCTTCGCCGCCGGTAAAGAGACGCGAGACATTGGGCCGTGAGCGTATCTCATTCACAGCGTCGACGGCTGAGAGGTAATCACCTTCTCCGACGCATCCTGCTTTCTTTGTGCTTTGCTGACCCTCCAGAATAAGGAAACGGCTGCGGAAGAGGTCGGGCTCCAGAAGAAGCGTATGAAACACGCTGCCTTTGGCGAGCGCGCCGGTCTTCTTCTCGAACTTGTAGCCTTTGTTTAGAGGTGATTGTTTCCAGTAATCGCGAGGGCTTTTCAGCAGGCGCTTGATGCCGGTAGTGCTGACAGCTTTATCGGCATGGTACGTCTCAATAGGTACGTCGCGGTGTAAGCCTATTGCGAGAGGTATTTGATTAGTTTCCACATAGTATTCTTTCCTTGTTCTATGAGTATTGGAGCAGTTTGTATTTTAGTCAATCGAAAATTGTTGTTAAAAACTATTTACAACTCAAAATATACGTGAGAGTCTTCTCCTGCAAACAAGGAGAACCAAACCATGACTATCTACAACCCCATCAAACAATGCACCGCACTGGATGCCGTGCGGGACATTTACTGGAACAGCCTGACCGCCCGTGTGCTGGTTGAAGGCGTGTTCCTGCTGGCTGGCGCAAGCTCTGTGGTAGCCGTCGTAGTGGCGCTGTCTTAGTCGTTAATCAAGAGAAAGAGAGAGGACATGAATGAAAGCAAAAAGGAAGTCGTCTTGATACGCGAAGGCGGGCTCGTCGCGTCAATCATATCCGACAGCTACACGTTTGGCATGTTAGTAGGCAGCGTCTGGTTCAATCAAAAATACTGCGGAGAAAGCTACTTTCTCAACGCAGTTATCTTGGTGATGTTCATGATCTTCCTGGCTGGACGAATATCTGAAAAGAAGCGTGTTTTCACGAGCATCGATGTTGCGGTCGAACATCTCAACTCGCTGCGGACGGCTGCAAAAGACTAACCAAAAGAAGGTCAGTTCGTGAAACTCCTGAACTCCATCTACTCTTGGCTGCATCTTGGCAGCCAAGAACAAGCGCTCTCCCAAAATGATCGCCTGAAGACACGCCGTGAGCGCGAAATCTACAAGCTAATCACGCGCGGCCGCATCACGCTTGCCGAGATTGAAGGCAACTGCCCGTCAAAGGAAATCGTCCGGTTGCGTCGCACCGGCTACGTTCACCCGCTCGGGCATCCTTCCGAGCGCTGGGAGGTCAATCCGCGCACCGGATGCAAGTTCAAGGTCTACAAGTGGACCGGAAAGGTGCCGCCGAATTGGGTTGCATGCTCGGCTTACGTCGGTGTCGAACGCCGCAAGAAACAACGGGGAGGGAAATAGTGAAAACCGAAACCATCAAACACGTGCCTGATACGGAAATCAGGGAAATGGTGCAGGCTCTTATCGAGAAGGCAGGCAGCGTCAATAAAGCTGCCAGCGAAATCGGGGAATCTCGCACCATGCTAAGCCAGTTCGTGAACGGATATGATAATCCTGGCCGCAAGATGCTCGATTACTTCGGGCTGGAAAAGAAGGTTGTCTATCAGCCTAAGGTTCTGAACGAGGTGAAATCGTGAGATACAAAGCCGTTATTCCATCAGGTGAGAACGTAACATTGATCGTTCCTGTAAACGGCGGGCCTAGCGTCTGCTCGGTCTATTTGGAAGAGCATGTTGAGACTATTCTTGCTGCTATGAACGCAGGATATACCGCTGTTCAACCTCGTGCCAGCGAAGGCGATTGGATGCAATCCTAGAGGGTGTCGCTGCTTAAGTGTACTTTTGCGTCAACAGGTGATATGGTGCGCTAATGGGATTTGAACAATTGGGGTTTAATATGCATTAGAAAGAAGCCCAAGAAATTGCTAGTTTAAGAGTGCGCAAGGGGCTTGACGGCCTCTTTTTGTGTTTTTGTAGGGCTTTTAGCGCATTTAGGTAGTTTGTTCGCATGCTTTTGTGAGAGCTTGAGCGCGAATTATTCTCTTTCATATATTGACATCATATTTTTTGGGTGCCCTCACATTTTTTAGAACCTTAGAAGCGAACGTTTGCAAACATCCAAACGTTTATTATCTAAAGCTGGCTCAATGGGATTTTTTGACTCCAAAAAAATAGCTAAAGGTCTGCTTTTTTGAGTTTGTGGGAAAAATACCAATTAAAAACAGCGTCTTGCAGGGAATGCGTTTTGTGTTGTTTCGCTGTCTTGACTCGTGATGGCGATTGCGACAGATAAATATATAACTCCCTCCCAACTTTAATTAGCTAGATTGGTGCAAGCCAACGATTGGAACTGTTGACAGGTGGGGGTGTTGATTCAATGCATTCAAAACGCGAAGTGTGGACTTGAAAAAAGGGTATAAACTTCGCGTAAGGTGTCTGTGTTAAGTTGGGAACGTAGAGCTTAGCGTTTGTTTGTATCCCACTAACTAGTGGTGGCTAAGTTAGCATAATGATGTGGTTTAATTTGGCACTGCGCTTTTATGATGGGCGCGGGAATGGAGAACCTATGCCATGTGGGACGCAATCCAATATGTGAATTCGCAGTGGGCGCTCGCAGCATTTGTAGTTGTTGCGATCATTATCCTTACGCGGGGACCAGGTGGCGTCGTCTATGAAAAAGCCAATATTTGGCATAGGACGATGGCGTTGGTTATTTTTGGAACGGTGTTGCTGCTTCTGACGCTGCAACCGTTCTTGGTGAAGTAGGGAACTGGGTCGAAATCCCGTAGATAATCGGCGGCATGTTCGTTCATTGCGGATTTCCGCCAGATCGAGGCATGTAGCTGCCTCAATCGTTTTCGTTCTAATCGGAGTATTTAGGCTTGGAGGCCGAGCAGCCCCGTAAACACGCCGATATAGAACCCAAGGATCGTCTGGATGGAATTCATTGCAAATTTCAATCTCTCGGCGTCTGTCGTC
>CALRRQ020000044.1:0-35459 GCA_943370615.1 Rhizobium sp. Q54 | reverse complement strand
AGACACCACCCCAGGTGCTCATCACCGGATACCGCGATGTCGCCGTCGAGGATCTGACGATCAATGCGGAACGCCATCGCCACATCATCAAGGCCGGTTTCTCTATCGATCCCAGCGGCGCGGACGGTCGCGACATCTCGATCCGCAGGGTCACCATTCGCGCTTCTTCCTTCTTGCGCCACCTCGAAGCCGACGAGCCGGGCAAGCGGCTCGAGGCGATGCGACAGCATACCAAGACCGGTGTGGTCGGCCTGCTGCTGGCCGGCAGCAACGTGGTCGTCGAGGACTGCGACATTCTTACCTCCATGCGCCCCTTCGTGCTGACGAGACCGGTCGGCGCGCGCATCTCCGGCAATACGTTCCGTATCGGCAGACGCGGCTGGTACGGCATCTCGGCACCGGACGGCGTGCTGTTCGAGAACAACCGCATCGTCGGCGCCGATCTTCAGGCGTCCGGCGGCGGTATCAACACCTTCGGCGGCCCTTCCGCACGCAATGTCCTGGTTCGCAACAACATCTTCGAGACCCTGTATGGGTGGGACCGGGAGTCGCTGACCACCGATGGGGCCGGCGGATACTACCGCGGTCCGATCACGCCGGGATCCGGCAATACGGTCGAGATCAAGGCCGACGGACTGGGGGTATCAGCCGACAGGAACTGGGAGGGTGCGGGGCTGTTCGTGTTGAAAGGCCGAGGGCTCGGGCTGATGGCGCGCGTAACCAGGAGAACCGGCGAGCTGGTCGAGCTGGACCGTGACATTGCCGGATTGACGGATGCCACCACCCGGATCACCATCGTGCCGCTTCAGGAAGACTATGTCATCATCGGGAACATGTTCCAGGATGTCGGCGCCGCCCAGATTTTCGGCACCGGCTACAAGCATATATTCGCGGGCAACCGTTCGCTTCGAAGCAACGGTTTTTCCGCCATGTCGCTCGACTACCGCCACCCGCAGCCGAACTTCTACATCCAGTTCCTCGGCAACGAAACCACGGCGTCGGCGTTCAGGCGAGCCTCGGGAATCTCGGTGACCGGCCGGCAGTTCAAGGGTAACGACACGCTTTTGAGCGTGGGCATCGTCATTCGGGAGAACCACCTCCACTCCGCCTCGACGATTCGGATCGACGGGCGCTCGCCCGTGGTGCCGTCCATGCGTAATGTCCTCGTCGAGCAGAACGAGATCGAACGGACGGATATCGGCATCAATGTCGGCCAAGGGGTCGAGGAGCTGCTGATCCGGGACAACACCTTTCGCGACGTGCAGGTGCCGGTGAAACAGCCCTAGCCGGACGAGCCTCCCGTCAGTGGCGAACAAAATCGCTGTACGTTTTTCCCCGTCCTCTCGCCGTGCCCCATAATCGGACGAACGGCGCCGCTGGAACCTCGACGGCCAGCGCGTCGGCCAGGCACGAACGAACGAGGAGAGGGTGATGAATGACTTGAAACTTGGGATCGGCCTGGACATGGGTGTTGGGGGCCGAAACATCGATGGCGCCAGTTGGGTGCCAAAGGACGGCATGGGAAGACGCCCGGTCCTGTTCCTCGACATCGAGAACAACCGCGGCTGGTATGATGGCCGCGTCCATGCGACCGAAGCGGCAGCGCTTGCTGCCGTCGGCGGCACGGCTTTGGGCGGCACGCGCAGGATCGGCGATTACGTCGCCGCCGACGCACTCGAACTGTTGCCGAACGGCGATCTGTCGCTCGGGGTCGGTGACTGGACGTCCCTCAACGGCGCAACGGTCGCCGTGGTCGCCGGCGAACTGGAAATGAGCGGCACGGGCCTCACCAATCCGACCGTGCGCTCGGGCGCCGCCCCGACCCAGCAGGGCAAGGCCTATCGTGCGAAGGCCACCTACAGGAAAGGGACCGCCACCGGTAGCCCGCTGGTCATTACCAGTCGCGCTTCGACGATGTCGCCGCAAAGCAACGCGATGGTTTCCAACGCAACGACAACTCCGGTCACAGCCACAAGAACATTCGGAGGCGAAGGTTCGGCTCACTATCTCGGGCTGCGAACCGTTAGCGGACCGGGGGGAACGGTCTATGGCGACAACTTCTCGATCAAGGAGGCCATGGCCTTTGCCGGGTTCGCGCCACCTGCCTTCACGGTCATCGTCAGGTTCCGCATGCCGGCCAGCCTTCCAGCGTCGGCCAAGATCCTCTTCTCATTCGACGACGACGGGGCACGCAACCGCTACCGCGCCGCGTTGAACGCGGACGGTACAATTACGGTCTCTCTCGACAGCAACGGTACCAACCGCATCACCCACGTGATCGCTCCCGGCTTCGCCACGCTGAGCGCCCAGCACACGCTCCACATCTCGTGCGACGGATCGAGCCGGTTCCTCGTCGCGTTCGACGAGATCAATCTCTTTGGCCAGCAGGCAGGCTTCACGCCGGCGGGGGCATGCTGGGTACGGCTCGGCGCCTCGCCCGTGACCGGCGAGGAATGGACCGGCACAATTCTGTCCGCGGCCTTGTTCTCCCACGAATATGTCGCTTCGCGCTTCATCTGGGCGGTCGGCGACAGTTATGTGGCCGGAACTGGCGGCGTCTCGCTCGAACAGGGGATTGAGACGTCCAATCCAAGCCGGCTCGTCGTGTCGTCAGGTGCAGGTGGTTCGACGGTGGCAACGCAACTCGCCAACATGCGCAGCAATCCCGGCCTCTATGGCTGCGTGCTGATACACTGGGATGGCGATGCCAACGGGGCCGACCTCGCCCTGGACCCTGCGACCTTCGAGGCCATGGCCGAATTGGCGGCTCGCCACATCTTTGTTGGCTCCGTGCGCCGCATGAATCATTCGGCCTCAGAGATAGCGGCGACGAATGCCCGCAACAGCTGGCTGTCCTCGCACTTCGGCCTTCGTCACCTGGACCCGCACCCGACGCTGGAGGCCCTTGCAACGGCGTCCGCCGAGGACAATGCCGCCCTGGCGGCCGGGCGCGCGCCCCCCAGCTGCCTGCAGGTCGATGGCACGCATCTGACCGTCGCGGCGATGAATGCGGTCTGTGCGACGGTCCTCAGCCGCATTGACGCGCTCGGATGGTGAACCTACCGATCCGGGCGAGGATGATGGCACTGGCCATTCGCCTCACTCCGGGAATCCCAAGGGTTCCGGCTAAAGTGCGAGACCCGTCAGTCGCGCGAGGGCTTTGCGCTTGTCCTCCGGTGTCGGCAGAGACCGGATCGCCCTGTCGAACTCGAGGACCTTGGCCCCGACGAGGAAACGGTACCAGTAGCCCTGCAGGAAATGGTAGACGAGCCCCTCCCGGCCGTCGAGGAAGCCGAGCTGGATCACAAAGCGGAACAGGAAATATCCGAGCGTCGAGACCGGAAACGGGATCCGGTTGTAGACACGCTCCTTGACGAAGCGCTTAACGGATGCCTGCAACGACGTGCCTTCGCTTGTCAGACCGGCATCCTCGGCGAACAGACCATAACGCCGGTTGAGCACGTCGACCGCCTCCCGGGTGGCATATTTGTTGTGCTTCTCGGTAAAATAGCTGAGATCATGAAGATTGTGATCGCGGAACGGATTGCCGAACAGGACAGTGCGCCCGCCCCAGACGATAACGTGTTCATCCATCCAGCGATCCTCGACCCGCCCCTGCCCCCGTCGCCAAAGGCGCGTCAGGATCAGCGGATAGCGACCGCCATGGCGGATGAAGCGATCGAGGAAAATATGCTTGCGCTTCAGGTTCACGCCCGCGACGTCGGCCCCGAGCGTCGGCAGCTTCTGGGCGATCTCGCGCGCCAGTTCCGGCTCGATCACTTCGTCGGCGTCAAGCCGCATGACCCAGTCCGAGGAGATAACCGCATTGTCCAGGCCCCATTGGAACTGCCGAGCCTGGTTCACGAACGGGTTTTGCAGCACCGTGGCGCCGAGCGAACGGGCAATCTCCACAGTTCGATCGGAGGAAAAGGAATCAACGACCACGATCTGCGTGGCAAATGAAACAACGCTCTCGATTGCCCGGGCGATGTGAACTTCTTCATTGTATGCGAGGATCAGGACGGAAATCGAGGTCATCGCGGCTCCAGATGATCGCCAACGAGTTTCGCCACCAGAATCTCATCAAGCGGGCGGCGTGGTGATCGCGCGATCTTCAGCCTGTCGCGGGGAGCCGGCCTGCCGACCGCGATCATCATGATAAGTCGTTCGCCCTCTCCAATTGCACCCACCTCGCAGATCGCACGACCAGTCTTATGCGTTACAGCCAGATTGAGTGGACATGAGGCGATACCGCTGGCATGGCAGGCCAGCATTAGGTTCATCGCAAAAAGGGCACCGTCGACATAGGCCTGATTGCGCTGCTGCGCCCCACCCCATGCCGCAAGCTCTGAGGTGATAACGAACAGATTGTTGACGTCCTGCGCAAAGCCCGCCGAACCCGCCTGAAGCCGGAGAAGGCGGTCTATGTCCGCTCGCTCCTGATAGAAGTAGGTCTTCGCAGACTGACGATTGCACTGAGAGGGTGCGGCCTGGGCGATATGCACGACCCGCTCGACCTCTTCCAATCGCAAATGGTCCGGCAAGAACATCCGGGTGCTGTGACGGGACGTGATCAGGCGTGCGGCATCGGGAATTTGATCGTAATCGTCGCTTTCCAGTTGCCGAACGCCACCGTTCGGCATCACGTCCCAAGCCCTTTCGTAGCGCGTCAGAAACGCACTCACATCATGAAGCAGCGGATCACTGACGCCGAGTGACTGATGCAAATCCAGGTACGCGTGGAAGATGCCGCACACCATTTCGCCGGGAAGGCGCGAGAATGAAATATCGTAGCGGTCAAGGGCACTGATCAAAAAACGGATCTTGGACACACCGAAAAGGGGACGAGGCCGCGCCAACGAGAGACCCTTCTCCAAAGCATGTGCCTCAATGAGGATCTTGTAGAAGAGCCTGCGGTTTGGGTCCTGGAATGGAGAAATTCCACAATAGCGGAAATAACTGACGGCGTCCGAGAAGTACTCGGTAAGGAACAAGAGAGTCTTCCGGATCTTATCTAAGAGTTCAGCCACGAGCATTCTCCATCGCGGTGCAGGTCACGCGTCTTTTGTCGGCAGACTGATTTCGGCTGCCAACCTACGAGGCCTAATAGCAACGCAGGGATGTCCTGCGCAGACGGACCATGACGGCATGTCTTTGGTAACCAGAGAGCGCGCGCCTATGACGCTGCCCTCCGCAATATTGATACCTGGCATGACCATCGATTCCGCGGCGATCCAGCAATGATCCCCTATTGTGATCGGCCTGGTAATCAGGGGACGCCGCAACGACGTAATGTCGTGCGAACCGGTGCAGAGAAAACATCTCTGGCTTACGGCAACTTTGGAACCAATCCGGATCTTGTCCATCGTGTAGCAATCAACGCCATCGCCCAGAACGGAGAACTCCCCCATCTCGAGATTCCAGGGCGCCCACACGAAGCATGAGGCAGCCACTTTCGAGCCCCGGCCTATGCGTGCACCAAACAGGCGCAGAAGAAACAACCTCCAGCCATTCAAAATACCGCGGGGCGTCGGACGAAAGAAAAGCAACCAGACTAGAACCCAAAGCCCTCGCTTCACCTTAAGCGATCGAGGCATAGTGTCGACATAGCGCAGATTGGCGAACTCACTCATGGTCGCGCTCGCTAGCTTCCTGCAACTGCCCAACAAGGTAACTTCGGCCGACTTGCTGCAGATTGTCGATTGCGCGCTGTACCGCCTCCCAGTCGATCGGTTGCCCGAGGTGCTGAGACACAGCATCCCGGTCGCCCGCTTCGACGAAGCGGTCCATCAGGTCCAACTGCTGCAACAGATTGCGCACGCGTTCGTTGAGACCACCCTTGGCGCCCGGCAGTCCGACGGTCAGGAACGGCTTTTTCAGCAGGATGCTCAACACTGTGCCGTGGAAGGAATTCGTCACGACGAAGGAGGACTTCTCGATCATGGCCACCCAACCGGCCGGCGAAGGATAGACGGTCTGGCCGATCTCGCGCCAACGCCGGTGGACATTGTAGGGCGAGGCTATCGGCGCACCGGTCGTCTGAGAGACGAGTTCCGCCACCTCGCGAATGCCATCTCCCGTGCGCAGTGCATAGCAGAAGACCTGCCCCGCCGGGACTGCTTCGGCCGTTTTCAGCAGGCCGGAGAAATCACCGAGCAGGATTGTCGGATCGGGGACGCACACCGCCTCCCGGCCGGTAATCCTGCGAACGATATCAACGCCGCTCTGCTCGCGCACGGAAAGTCCGTGCATGCCGGAGAGATAACGCTTCACCTCCCCGTCGAACGAAGGATCGAGGCTGCCCTTGCCAAAACTCGGAGCGTAGGCCACGTGGCGCGCGCCGGCAGCATCGCTCATGGCAAGAAAATAGACGGCGTCGAGCCCCTTCTGTGCGGACGGGTTCCAGATCTGGTCGCTGCCGCAGACGAGGACGTCGAAGCGCCCCCCGGCGCTGGCGAAAAACGCTTCGACCTCGGCCTGGCTTTCCAGTCGTGGTCCGTTAACTCCGAGCACCTCGCGGCGGAAAGTCTCGAATTGCTCGGTCTGAAGGCGGCTGCCGAACAGCCGTCGCTGGAATGTCGACAGCCGAAGATAGGCGATCTTCAAATTCCGGCGAAACCGTGCCGGATTGAAGATTTGCTCGAAGTCGCCGCCCTCTTCCACGTAGCGCGGATGATAGTTGACGAATTCTGCATCATGGCCCTGATTGATCAGCCACTGCCGCAGGCCGTAGGCCTGCATCAGGGCTCCAAAGTTCTCGGAAAAATGGTAGGTGAGGATACCGATGCGCTTCTTGTCCAATTAGGAACTCCGTGTCGCGGGTACGGGCGCGGCACCATAGAGCAGCGCGTCCTGGCGAATGATGGACGCTTCGTCGAAGCGCCTGCGGATCAAGCGGGCCGGATTGCCGCCAACGATGGCATAGGGTTCGACGTCCTTCGTCACGACGGAACCGGCCGCGACCATCGCACCGCGCCCGATCCGGACACCAGCCCGAATGATCGCGCCGTGCCCGATCCAGGCGTCCGCCTCGAAGACGGTCACGTGATGGGCCCAGCGAAACGCCAAGCGCATGGGCGTCTCGGGATCATCCACGCCATGGTCATTGGCGACGATGGTCACCCCGGTCGAAATCATGCAGAAGTCCCCGACGCAGACCGGACTGGGGGCACTGAAGCCCCGGCCGATATAGGCATACCGCCCAAGCCGGCTTCCGGCGGGAACGCGCGTTTTCAGGCCCAACTGAAAACCGTCGCCGATCTCGCCCAAGCGGTTTTTCCGGGTCAGGTACCAATTGACGAACTGGCGCAGGCGGCGTTTGGCAGGCCGGTCCACGATCCCGCGGCATTGATCGATCATTTCCGCCGACACCCGCATCGGCGCAGGGACGAGAGGCATTGCACCGCGTTTGCTCATGACCGCCCCTCCCTTTGACCGCAGACCTTTTCGATCGCCGTTTCGATGAGAATGCGCTGTTGGCGGGGATTCCAGTTGCCTGCGATCATCTCGTAGCAGGCCTTCCGCACAGCGGTTCGGTCCTTACCGGACTGAAGCCAGGCTTTGATGGTGCTCGCGAGATCGTCGGCATTGCCCCTCTCGAAAAAGGCGCCGGTCTCTCCGGGCAGGATGGTCTCGACCTCCGGCATCTGTTCATCGAGATCACCGTGGGTGATAGCCGGTGTCCCATAGCTCAAGCTATGGATCACTGTGAGACCAATCTTGCCTGGAGAAACCGTCAGGTCCGAAAAAAAGATGAGGCGAGCGAGAATCTGTTCGTCGTAGCACGCGCCGTAGAAATGCGCGTCGACGCCGAGTTCGCGAGCCAAATGCTCGAGAGACTGACGCTCTGTGCCGTCGCCGACCAGCAGCACATTGATCGGACGCCCTTCGCTCTTCAGCTTCGCCGCCGCGTGAAGCAGCAGATCGAAGCGGCAGAGTTTCGTCAGGCGGGCAGTGCAGATGATCAGCGGACGGTCCTTCTCGGGGAACAGATCCTGTGGCTTTGGCAGCGTCTCCGTCCCGCTGTCGATCTGCGCCACAAGATCCTTGGCACGCTCAAAATCCAGGCTGTTATAAACCACCGTGATGCGATCCGCCGGATAGCCGAGCAAAATGCCGATTTTTCGTGAGCGCTCGCCATAGACCAGCATGTGATCCGCGAGCCGGAAGTACAGGTTCCGGAACGCCCGTTTGAAAAACGGCTCCGGCTTGAGCCAGCCATGAGCCCAGAACAGAACCTTCTTGCCCGTCAGCCGCCCGACGATCGCCATCAGCCAGCTTGCAGGCATGTTGGGATTGGCAAGGATGATCAGGGCGTCACAGCTGCGGTCGATCACGGCCGGCCAATAGCCCTTGAGCAGCCATAGTCCATGCCAGACACGAAAATAGAGGGGCGTTACCCGCACCTTGTCGTCACCGGCGAAAGGCACGATGCCCGCAACCGGCTCGACGCTTGCAAAGAACCGATAGTCGTTCGCCCCGTTTTCCACGAGTTCCAGCATGATCGGCCGCCGGTAGTGCGGGAACTGGTGGTAGATCACATTAACGCTCTGCATTGAGGGCGTCCCTGTGAAGAGAATAGGTCTGCTCGCGCGCCCTTCGGGAGAAGAGCAGCCCCCATTCCGGCCTGTTCAGCAACACGCTGTAAACCGGTACGACGAACGTGAACGTTACCCAGTCGTAGGTCGTGCCGTGCAGAAACAGGCGGGGTGAGTTCAGGATGAAGAGCGCGGCGATAAACTTTTCCGAATCCGTGCCCCGCCTGAACGCCTTGAACGCGACGAGGTACGGGAGAATGAGGAAGGCGAAGGTGAAGGCAAGCCCAAAGAAAATGCCGAAATCCTGATAGGCTTGAAGCAGGGGGAAATCGAGCTGACGCGTCCTGTAACCCGATCCGCTGAGCGGATTGCGCATGAAGTTGTCGATGCCGATCTCGCGCGAAATTCGTCGTCCCTCGGCAGAGGCCTCGTATTCCGTACTGCCCGACAATGTGCTGACACCTGACATCATCAGATCCAGGGTATTGGCGAGCCTGTCGCGTAGGCTGGGCACAGAGGAGAAGACCAGGGCCGCAATCACGAATGCCGTGCCCGTGTAGATGACCACGCGGCGTAGCGCGAGCTTACCGATCCGGTTGAAGAAGTAGAGCCAGAAAACTGCTGCCACCAATCCCACGAGGACCGAACGCGTGCCGGTTCCCAAGATCACGATAATGGAAAGGCCGAGCACGGCGATGGAGCGCAGCCAGGCCTTGCCCATGAAGACCATGGAGTAAAGCGCGGCGAGCGTGCCGCCGGCGATCGCATAGGCGGTCAGCGTATAGGCCGAGTTGTCGAAGGAAACGCGACCCCGGCCGCCGGAATAGGAGAAGATCGCCTCGCGGTTGAAGGCGAGGAAGAACATGAGCTCGATCAGGCCGACCAGCAGGAAGCCGTCGACGACCCGCGACTTGGCGATGTCCGCCTGGCTCAACAGGCCGAGATAGACCACGCCGAACAGCAGCCACAGGAAGATCTTGGTGTCCTGATAGTAGTAGGCCGACGTCACCGAAACGAGAAAATAGAGCAGGATCGGCAAGAGATAGAGCACGTGGTACACGGTCAGCGAGACGGCGCGCCTGTAGGACGCGGCAAAGAGCATGCTCATGCCGATCGCCAGCGCGATGGCGATTTCGACGAAACTGTCCTCGCCCGTGCCGCTCGTTTTCACCCAGGCAAGGATATAGCCCGAATAGACCAGCGCCATGCCCGCTCCGGAGACGAGCAGCAGCCGTGAAATCCAGGTCGATCGGGAACGGGTGTTCACGCCTGTCTCCCTCCGGCCACGATATCGACGATCCGCCCCACCATCTTGTCGCTGGTGAAATTGGCCAGTGCATGCGTCCGGGCCGCCTCGCCGATCTCCGCCAGACGCGGCAGATCCGCGAGCACCCGGCGCAGCGCGGCCACGAAAGCCGCCCTGTCAGGTCCCTGGATGTGCCATCCGGTGAGCGCGTCGACCACGGTCTCGCCCGGACCGCCGGCCTTGTGGGCGAGCACCGGCTTGCCGAGCATCATGCCCTCGATCACCGAAAAACCGAAGGGCTCCGGGTCGAGCCGGCTGTTCACCACGACGTCGCAGATCTTGTAGTAGGACGCCACATCGCTGATCGGCCCGGTGAAGTGCACGCGACCGGCAAGGCCATGACCCTGCACGAAAGTCTTGAGCTCCGTGGCATAGGCGCTGTCGAGCGGACCGCCACACAGCAGGAGATGAACGCGGGCGGCCTCCTCGCCGAGATCCGAAAGGGCTTCGGCAAGCCGCCGCTGCCCCTTGTCGGCCACCATCCGGGCAAACACGCCGAGCACGATGGCATCCTCCGGGATGCCGAGATCCGCGCGACGAACGGTTCCCGGAACAGCCGGATCGAATTCCGCCGGGCTGATACCGAGATGGCAGACGTGCCGTTCGAAGTCTCCAGGACCGATCGTGGTGTCGGTGAACCGGCTATTGGCGATCGGCACGACGTTCAGATGCTTGAACACGAAGCGATAGACCCGTCGGTTGAGATCGAAGGGATAACCCGAGCTGATTGCGTTCGGCATGAGCCAATAGGCCCGGATACCCGACAATCGCGCGGCAAGACCGGCGAGCAGCACTTCCGCCGGGCTGCGCAGCAGCAAGGTGCCCGCACCGGTTCTCCGGATCTCCCGGCGAACGACGGCAACGGCCTTCAACTGCGTCATCGCACGTTTGAGCAAGAGCAGGAACTTGGCCGCCCCGCTTCCCTGCAGGGCCGGAGGAGGCTGAAGCCCGCCAGCGGTCACCTCGACGCCGCGCGCCCGAATGAGAGCCGCGATCTCGCCTTCCTGCAGGACGAGGGCCGACACGGGCACGCCGCGCGCCTGGAAGCCGGAGAGCAGGCTCAGCCAGCCTCGGCGAACGCCGTATCCCTCATTGCCCAGAATGAGGCCGAGAATACGCCCACTGCGATCGATCGCGACTTTGTTCTGCGTCACCATCCGGTTTCCTTCTGCACTTTCCGCCCTGCTCGAATGCGCTACGCCGGTCGACTAGAATGCCTCGAGTATTTCGTTCTCCAAAGGAATCTTACCTCCGGTCAATGCCTGCATCTGTTGAATGTAGGCGATCATCGCATCCGTTCCCTGCCCGCGATTGACCAGGCAATTCATCGTCTTGTCCGAGAACGGCTGGATCGAATAGGACAGTCCGAGACGCTTGACGAGATAGGCATTGATCCATTTGCGATCCGTGGGCGTCCCCTTGAGGAAATACTTCGCGAACCGTCGTCGCCACAGATCATATTTCATCATCCACCGGACCGACTTGTCGCGACGGGCGAAAACGTCATAGGGCGAGCCGGAAAACAGGCTGCCGAGATTGGGATAAAGGAAATCCTGGTAGCGATGACGCTTTTCGTGGAAGAGCTCCATCTTGCTGTAGATGGACGTGACATTGCCCGGCGTACCCTTGAAATATGCGCGTAGAATGGCCCCATCCAGTTGCCCTTTGCGCAAGAGCGACGAGCGATGATCAAGGCCGAGCTCAGCAGCGCTGATGCGGCGAACGGAGCCGTCGGGGTCGGCGAAGTCGACGGCGAGCAGCGTATCCTTGATCTCCGATCCATAGGCACCGGCATTCATGAAGATTCCGGCTCCGACGGTGCCCGGAATCCCCTCCAGCCCCTCGAAACCGCGAAATCCGGAATAAAGTGCGTGGCGGGACAGTTCGGGTAGTGAAGCCCCGCATTCGGCGACGAGTTCTCCGTCGACGACGGAGATATCGTTGAGCCAGAGAGTGCAGATGAGAACGGAATAGTCCGTCGCATCCTTGAACAGGAGGTTCGAGGTATTGCCTATGATCTTGAAGCGCTGCCCGGTTTCGATCAGATGCGTCAGGATCGACACCAAACTGTCGACGCTTCTCGGATAGACGACGTAACGCGCCGTGCCCCCGGTCTTCAGATAGCTGTATTTGCTCAGGCTGACATTCTCGAAGACCTCCAGGCCATTCGCGTCGCAGAACGCGGGCAGGTCGAGCGCCTTCAGTTTTTCAAGCGTCTGCATCATACATCTCCGTTCACCTTGTGCGTCACGGCGTCACTTGCGCAGGTAGCGTTTGAGGGTCGACAACAAGCTGGCATCAGCGATCAGTGCTACGCAGAGGTAAGCGACACAGGCAATCCCGGTGGAAACCACATCGATCGCCGCGGCAGGAACTGTGCCGAGTTCGGGTGTTGCCAAGGTCGTCGCGAAATAGAGGGCGGCAGCACATGCGAGGAACGGCAGTGCCGTCTTCGACTGGAGGCGGCTGCTGCGCAGCACCGACATGCCGATCTGTCTTGCGGCGAGAGGAAAGATCAGCACGCCGCTGAGCGCCGTCTCCAGGGCAACGGCGATGGCCGCACCTTCGTAGCCGCCCAATGCGGCGCCCAAGGCAGCGGCCACCATGATGCCGACCGCATCCGCGACGAGAAGGCCGGCCCGCATGCGCCAGCGCCCTTTCGCTTCCATGGTGACGGTGCCAAGCGTGGCGTAGATGCGCAGCGGCAGGGCAATGGCCATCGCGACCGCCGTCAACGTCGACTGGTCCCATTTGCCTGCCCATACGAAATGGATGAGTTGCGGCAGAAACCCAACCGCGACCAGACACATCATTCCACACAGGAAACCGATCATCACGCCGATCTTGGCGATCATGTCCTGGAGTTTGGCCGCGTCCTCCTTGATCGAGGAGAACAAGGGCAGAAAGGTCTGGTTGATGGCCGTCGTGAGGAGAACGCCGATATTGGCCGTCAGCATGAAGCCAAAATAATAGTAGCCCAACTCCTGCTGGCTCACGAGATGACCGAGGACCAGATAGTCGCCATTGCGCATGAGGCCGAACAGGAAACTGATGAAAATCAGCCAGCGCAAAGAGACGAAAATTCCGGAAAAGGTTCGCATAGAGAGCCGGTAGTTCACCGCCACCCTGCCCGCCATGCGAACGTAGAGGAGATAGCCCACAAGTTGGGAAAGCACGGTCGCCGCAGCGATCGTCATGTAGTCGAATCCCAGATAGGCAAGGGTGATCAGCGCGGCATTGTAGAGGAATGCCACCAGGATGCCCGCCATCTGCAGGTCACGGAACCGGAAGGCGTTGCTGAGCTTCGCACTATAGATCGCGCTCAGCGACATCACCGGGATCGATATGGCACTGACACAGAGGATCTGGACAAGCTGGGGCACCTGGTAAGCCACCGCCAGCGCAAACGACGCAGCGACCAGAAGCAGCCCTCCAATCCCTCCAAGATAAAGAGAGAACGCCGCGTAATTGCCGACCAGGCCGTCGAAATTTTCCTTCTGCTGGATCAGAGCCTTCGATACACCGGCGTTCTGGAAACCGGCCGTCAGCGAAAGCGCCATCGAAGCAATGGCAAACGCGCCATACGTCTGGGCCGAGAGCAGATAGCCAAGAACGATCTGCGAAGCGAAGGACATGACCTTCGAGACCAGCACGGAGAATACCGCCCAGGCCATGCCCTTGGCGGCCATAGCTGCTCCGATGAGTCTCGGCTTCTGGGACATCCGGTCAGACACCCGTCAAGGCCGCCATGAACGCCGCCTGGGACGCTGCCACCCGCTGATCGCGGATCGCTCCCAGTTCCGGCGAAAGCGGAGTTGAAGCCACGGCGGCGATCGTTGCGGCATCGGCATCGGCCGCCACCATTCGTCCGCCCTCGCCCATCCAATCGAGAAGCGATAGGATCTTCTGCTCCTTCCCAGGTGTCAGGAAGACACTGAACGGTGTCTCGTATTTCAACGACAGGGCCGCGCCATGGAACAGCGAGGTGACGTGGCACGTCGCGGCTTTGACATAGCCGATCCACTCACGCGGCGTCGCCCTCACATAGATATCTTCATGTCCGGGATAGGCGACGCCGACGCTGATCGGCCGCAGCTTTAGCTGTCGGGCAGCAGCCAGCGCCTGGTCGACCTGGGCTCGGCTCATCCCGCCGGAGATCATCATGAACTCCCCGACATCCGGAACGATCGGCCCCAGATCCACCAGGAATGTGGGGTCCACGACGCGCGTCGCGTCCAGGCCGAGATCCCTGACGAAGGCTTCCGTCGTCGGATCCCGCACGAGAATTTGCGAGAACGCCGCGAGAGCCGACTTCATCTTTTCGCGCATGTCGGCAGGCGGAACGTAAGAGCCGATGGACGCGGCATAACTGACCTTGCGGACTCCGGCACGGACCGGAAAGTCCAGGATATAGGGCGCCATGTAGCCACGATAGTTGCCGAAGTTCCAAAGTTCATCGCTGCCGCAGACGAGCGCGTCATACTGCACGCAAAGGCCGGGAATCTCGCGCGCGAAGAATGTGCTCTTGGCCGATACCTTGGCCATGTCGAAGATCGCGTTGCGAAACAGCATGTTGCGTTCATGCTCGCGCTTGAACGCGCGCGGATTGCGCCGGTAGACTGCTCTGGCCAGCGTCATGTTGCGACGGATCACATGCCGGTACGGTCTGAAGTCGACCAGTTCCGCATCGACGGACATGGATGCCAGGAACCTCTGCACCGATGCCGCCTGCAACTGGGCGCCATAGTTGTTGGTGTCGTGATAGGTGAGGATCCCGACCTTCATTTGGCTGCCTTCTGCCCGTCGCCGGCTTCATATCCTTGATCCGAAATGGCCAGTTCGCCACCAGCCTTGAACGCGCCGCGAGGCAGCACAAAGCGGGTCAACTCGGACAGGCCACCCTGCTTTGACAGGCCCTTGGCCAACTGGCCCTGGTCGATCTTGCTGGTGGGTGTCTCATTCGCAGCTGCCCGGCGGATCGCCTCCGCCAGCAGTTCCGCATCGCCGGGTGGGGTGACGATGGCCGTGCCTCCGACAAAATCGGCAAGCTCCGTTCCCGGGTCGGCGGTCACGACGATCTGCCTGCCCGAGGCGAGCATGCCGCCGAGCTTGGAGGGCAGCACCAGATCGGCAGCACCCCTGTCCTGCGGCAGGGCGTGCAGATCGGGCAAGTTGAGGAAGGCGTTGAGCCGCGCATAGGGCTGGAACGGAAGGAAGCGCACGCCCGGCAGATGGCCGTAGCGGCTTTCGAGCTCGCTTTTCGACGGCCCCTCGCCGGCAATGACGAACTTGATCCGCGGATGATCGCGCAGCCGCTCTGCCGCGTCCAGCAGCACGTTCAGCCCCTGCTTGGCTCCGATATTGCCGGAGTAAAGCACGATGAAATCCTCGTCCGAGAAGCCGAGCTCGGCCCGATAGGGGCTGACCTCCTTCATCGGATAGATGTGCGAGAGATCCACCCAGTTGCGGACGACCGACACGCGATCCAGCGGAATTCCCTTTTCCGAGAGCTTTTCGGCCATGCGTGTGGAAATGGTGACGACCTGATGGAAGCGCCGCAGAGCGAAACGCTCGAAAGCCAGGCCAACCGCCTTCAGCCATTTGAAGCCGGCCAGGTGGCCGACGGCGAAGGCGGCATCGACTTCGAGGTCCTGCACGTGCAAAACGGTCCGCGCGCCTACCAGCCAGGCAGCCAACTGCGCGACGGGCGCGGCGAAAAGAGTGGGCTCGACGCAGAACACCGTCGCCGGCCGGCGCTTGAGGATCTGCCAGAACACCACCGGCGCGGAAGTGAGCGCAAAGCTTGCCGGTGCGAGCAGCCGCCAGATGCCGCCCATCTTCTCGCGCAGCAGCAGCGGCACGCGGAACACCAGCACGCGCTCTTCCCGTGCCCTGGAATAGCGGTTTCCATGGCTCTGCTGGACCTTCCAGCCGGGATAGTGCGGCGGGGTGGTCACCACGGTCACGTCGGCACCCAGGCTCGCCAGGTGCTCGGCGATCTCGCCGGTATAGCGCCCGACACCGGCCATCTCCGGCGCGTAGTTCATGCCGTAGACCAGGACCTTGCTGGAGGTCAGGCTCGCTCCCTCGGCCGATTGCCGCGAGGCGGGCAGGTCCTGGAGCGGCGACGTGTGGAAGATGTCGCTCATGCCTGGGTCCCTGCCTTGCGGTCGACGAACTGGCCGTCCTGAAACGCGCGGTACGCCTCGGCAATGCCGTCGGCGAGCGCGATCCTTGGAGCCCAGCCCATGCTCCGCAGCCTTTCTGCGCTCATCAGCTTGCGCGGCGTGCCGTCGGGCTTGGACAGGTCGTGCTCGATCCCGCCGCTGAAGCCAACGACCTCGCAGACCAGCTTCGTCAGTTCGAGAATGGTGATGTCCTCGCCCGAGCCGACATTCACATGGCTTTCGTCGGAATAGTACTTCATCAGGAACACGCAGGCATCGGCGCAGTCGTCGACATGCAGGAATTCGCGGCGCGGCGTGCCCGTGCCCCAGATGCTGATCGTGCCGGCGCCGGATTGCTTCGCGTCATGCGCCTTGCGGATCAGCGCCGGCATGACATGGCTCGTGTTGAGGTCGAAATTGTCGCCCGGTCCGTAGAGATTGGTCGGCATGGCCGAGATGAAGTCGCAGCCGTGCTGGCGGCGGTAGGCCTGGCACAGCTTGATCCCGGCGATCTTGGCGATCGCATACCATTCATTGGTGGGCTCCAGCGAGCCGGTCAGAAGCGCATCCTCGGTGATCGGCTGGGGGGCGAATTTCGGATAGATGCAGGAGGATCCGAGGAAAAGCAGCTTCTCCACGCCGCTGCGGTAGGCGGCGTGAATGATGTTGGTCTCGAGGATCAGGTTCTCGTAGAGGAAGTCGGCGGGATAGGTGTCGTTGGCCAGAATGCCCCCGACCTTGGCCGCGGCGAGAAAGACGGCGTCCGGCCGGTTCTTGTCCATCCAGGCTTCGACGGCATCCTGCCGCCGGAGGTCCAGCTCGGCGCGACCTGCGGTCAGGATTTCGCAGCCCTCCGAGGCGAGCCGGCGTATGATGGCCGAACCGACCATGCCGCGATGCCCTGCAACCCAAACCCGCTTTCCAGCCAGATCGTACATCAATCAGGCCTCTTTCATGATCGTCGCGGTCTGCATCACCTTCAGGTCTTCGTTGACCATTTCGCGGCACAGCGCCCGGACGCTCGTCTCGTGCTTCCAGCCGAGCTTCTCATGGGCCTTGGTCGGATCGCCGATCAGCAGGTCGACTTCGGTCGGGCGGAAATAGCGGGGATCGACTTCGACGATGCACTTTCCGGTGACGGCGTCATAGCCCTTCTCGTTGACGCCCTCGCCGCGCCATTCCAGACGCATGCCGACGTCTTCAAAGGCCCACTCGACGAACTTGCGCACTTCCGTGGTCTCGCCGGTCGCGAGAACGTAGTCGTCGGGAATGTCCTGCTGCAGCATCAGCCACATGCCGCGGACATATTCCCGCGCATGGCCCCAGTCGCGCTTGGCGTCGAGATTGCCGAGATAGAGCTTTTCCTGCTTGCCGAGCCGGATCGCCGCTGCGGCGCGGGAGATCTTGCGCGTGACGAAGGTTTCGCCGCGCAGCGGGCTTTCATGGTTGAACAGAATGCCGTTGCTGCAATGCATGCCATAGGCTTCGCGATAGTTGACGACGATCCAGTAGGCGTAGAGCTTGGCGGCGGCATAGGGGCTGCGCGGATAGAAGGGGGTCTTCTCGCTCTGCGGCACTTCCTGCACCAGGCCGTAAAGTTCGGAGGTCGACGCCTGGTAGAAGCGCGTCTTGTTCTCGAGCTTCAGGATGCGGATTGCCTCGAGAAGCCTCAACGCGCCGATGGCGTCGGAATTGGCGGTATATTCCGGCGTCTCGAAGGACACCGCGACATGCGACTGGGCTGCAAGGTTGTAGATCTCGTCCGGCTGGCATTCCTGCACGACCCGGATGAGATTGGTCGAATCCGTCAGATCGCCATAGTGGAGCTTGAAGCGCTGATCCTTTTCGTGCGGATCCTGGTAGATGTGCTCGATTCGACCCGTGTTGAACGAGGAAGATCTGCGCTTGATCCCATGGACAATATAGCCCTTTGCAAGCAAAAGTTCGGCCAAATAGGCCCCATCTTGCCCCGTTACGCCGGTTATCAGAGCTACCTTCGCCATTTATTCCCCTTTTTGCAGCTATTTCAGTGCGACAGCGTATATATTTAATTTCAGCGATGTATTCATTGACAGACTTACAATATTCTTCACTGTGGTGCAGCGCAACAAGATAGATTATGATTAGTTAACGTGAGGTCCGCGAGAGCCAAAACGGTCTTTCGGCGCTTCACATCCCCTGTCGCGGCAACAACCAGTTATTCATGCGACAATTCAATTGGAATAATTGGAAAAAGAGCCAAGAGACCAAAATTGGTCGTCGAAGTCGACATCAACATGGCGATAGTGTCGCCTGGCAACATGTGAACATTGTGTGACACGTATTGCTGTACACTTGCACGCGCCCAGGTCGTCCTCTGGACAACAAGCGTCAGGCACCGATAGAACTGCGGTTCAATGCTGCGGCAAACGAGCGGCTGGCATCCCGATCCCAATTCCGTACGGTTGTGCCGCAGGATAATCTTGCGCTACAGGGTTGCGACCGGGAACTTGAATGCTGCAAGTAGTGAAAAACAGGCGACCAGGGATGAATTCATGTCGTTGACGAGCGAGCGGAGCGAAAATGGCGCCGTTCAGAACCGAGTGGAGACGGCGCTGTTCTTCGCCTTCATCGCGATTTCGGTCGCGGGCCTGCTGCCGCGCGGTTCCGTATCCGTTGAAAGCACCAATGTCTTCGCCTCGCTGACCTTCGTGGTGGCCAGTGGCGCGGCGATCCTTCTGGGTGCGCCGCAGCGGACCTACGGCCTGTTCCGCCTCGCCTTGTTGATGCTCTGCGTGCTGTCTCTGTGGATCGTCCTGCAGACGGTTGATTTCTCCTTCACCGGCTTTGCCAATCCCGGCTGGCCCGACGCGAATGCGGCCAGCGGGCGCAGCGGCGGAGCGATCTCGGTCGCGCCCGCCGATACCTTCTCCGTGCGTATCCAGATTGCAGCCCCCTTCGTCGCCTTCATGGGCGGGCTCGCCCTCTGCCGTTCGGAGGAGAGGGCGAGCACGATGCTGCAGACTCTGGCAATCTCGGCCGGCGTTATAGCCACCCTCAGCCTCGTGCAGTATCTGCTCTTTCCGAACTACCTGCTGTTCTGGGAAAAGCGCGACTATCTGCGCAACTTCACTGCGGTCTTCGTCAACCGCAACACCGCGGCGACCTTCCTCGGCTTCACCACCGTCCTGCTGACCGGCCTGCTCTGGCAAGCCGAACAGGAGGGCACGCTGACGGCGCTGCTGCGCCGCCTGATCGATGGGAAGCCCGGCCGCAAGTCTCGCGGCACCGCTCAGGCCATCCTGCTGTTCTGCCTGCTGGTACCGACCGTCACCGGGCTGATGCTCACCCAGTCGCGCGCCGGCATTGCCAGCACCTTCGTCGCCATGCTGTTCTTCCTGACCTATCTGGCGGCGACGCGCCAGCAGGCCTCGCGCTACGCCTCCCCGGTCAGCAGCAGGCAGACGCGCTCCCGGCTGATTGCCATTGCCGCGGTAGTTGCCGGGCTGCTCGTCATCGGACTGGTGTTTTCCGGACGCGCCATGCTGCGAGCCGAGGTCGGCGGCGTGGACGAAAGCCGGCTCTGCGTGGCCGTGAGCATTCTTCGCGCCATCGGGGACTACCCTTTGACCGGCATGGGCTTCGGCACGTTCGAACTGGGCTTTCCCGCCTATCGCTCGGCTGAATGCTCGTTCGAAGGCGTCTGGGATCGGGCCCACAATTTCTATCTGGAAGGCACTCTGGGCCTCGGCGCCATCTTCCTGGTCTGCCTGGCGATTGCCGTCGGCGCACTGCTGACGAGCTTCATGACCGGCCTGAGGGAGCGGCGCAAGGCCCGCATCTATCCGGCCATGGGCATCGCCATCCTCATTCTGGCTCTCCTGCATTCGGCGCTCGATTTCTCCCTGCAACTGCCGGGGCTCGCGCTGTTCTTCGCCGCCCTGCTGGCACCGCTCGCTTCCATCTCGCTTGCCCGCACGCGAAGGTCTCGATCCCACTAGATCTGCTGTCCATGACCAAGCGACAAGGCGATCGGGCCACAGGCTTGCGCCGCAACATACGCGGGCGTAGCGTTTCATCGCGCTCGGCCGCCGTCACCAGCACGGCGCCAACCGTCCAGACCCGACGTCTTCGGCAGTTCGCCTAGCAGTCACTCGTGAAGTGCCTCGCCCCCGACCAAGGTCGCCCTTATCTTTTCCTTATGCCTGCCTGACGACTCCCCAATCGAAACCTGACCCCGGCCGCCCTTAATTCTCTTTCTGCATCAACAGGAGAATTGGACATGTCCGACCTCATCTTCCTCGCGCTCGGCGGCGGCACGCTTCTCGTGCTCGCGCTCTACGCGCGCGCCCTCGACCGCCTGTGACGGAGGCAAGCATGCTTGAGCCTCTTTTCGGCCTTTTCGTTGCCGTCGCCCTTGGCGTCTATCTCGTGGTCACGCTTCTGCGGCCCGAACGCTTCTGATATTCGAGGAGTAATCCCATGACCATTATCGGGTGGCTGCAGATCAGCCTCCTCTTCCTCGCCGTGCTCGTCGCCATTAAGCCCCTCGGGCTGTACATGGCGCGGGTGTTCGCCGGCGAGCGCACATTCCTCTCACCCGTTCTTGCCCCCGTGGAAGCAGGCCTCTATCGCATGGCCGGCGTTCAGCGCGACAAGGAACAGGGCTGGCTCGCCTATACGCTGGCGATGCTGGCTTTCTCTCTGGCAGGTTTCCTGGCTCTTTACGCGATCCTCAGGCTCCAGGCTTATCTGCCGCTGAATCCCCAGGGCTTTGCCGCCGTGGCGCCGGATCTCGCCTTCAACACGGCGGTGTCCTTCGTCACCAACACCAACTGGCAGAACTATGGGGGCGAGACCACGCTCAGCCATTTCAGCCAGATGGCCGGACTGACCGTGCAGAACTTCCTGTCGGCCGCTACCGGCATGGCGCTCGCGGTCGCCTTCGGCCGGGCCTTCGTCCGTTCCAAGGTCTCGACGCTCGGCAATTTCTGGGTCGACATGACCCGCGCCACGCTCTACGTGCTCCTGCCGATCGCCATCGTCGTCGCTCTGGCCTTCGTGGCCATGGGCCTGCCCCAGACGCTCGACGCTTCGGTGACCGCAACGACGCTCGAGGGCGGCCAGCAGGTCATCGCGCTCGGGCCCGTCGCCTCCCAGGAAGCGATCAAGCAGCTCGGCACGAATGGCGGCGGCTTCTTCAACGTCAATGCCGCCCATCCCTTCGAGAACCCGACGGCCTGGTCGAACTATCTCAACATCTTCGCCATGCTGTCGATCTCGGCCGCGCTCGTCTACACCTTCGGCCAGATGGTCGGCAACCGCCGCCAGGGCTGGGCGCTGATCTCGGCCATGGCGGTCCTGCTCATAGCCGGCGTCGCCGTCACCTACTGGGCCGAGGCCCAGGGCAACACCATCCTGACTACCCTTGGCGTCGATCCGGCGCTCGGCAACATGGAGGGCAAGGAAGTCCGCTTCGGCCAGGCCATGACCGCCCTCTACGCGGCCGTGACGACAGGTCTGTCCGACGGTGGCGTCAACGGCATGCACGGCTCCTTCACCGGGCTTGGCGGCCTGGTGCCGATGTTCCTGATCCAGCTCGGCGAAGTTCTACCCGGCGGCGTCGGCTCGGGCCTCTATGGCATGCTGGTCTTCGCCCTGCTTTCCGTCTTCGTCGCCGGACTGATGGTCGGCCGCACGCCGGAATTCCTCGGCAAGAAGATCGAGGGCCGCGAGATGAAATATGCCATGCTGGCTGTCCTCATCCTGCCGCTCGCCATTCTCGGCTTCACCGCCGTCTCGGCCATGCTGCCTTTCGCGGTGGCGAGCGTCGGCACGGCCGGCCCGCACGGGCTGTCGGAGATTCTCTATGCCTTTTCGTCCGCGACCGGCAATAACGGCTCGGCCTTCGGCGGGCTGACCGGCAATACGCCCTGGTACAGCACGACGCTTGGGCTCGCCATGCTGTTCGGCCGCTTCGCCTATGCCGTCCCGGTCATGGCCATTGCCGGATCGCTCGCCGCCAAAGTGAAGTCGCCTGCCTCCGCCGGCACCTTCCCGACCGACGGTCCGCTGTTCGTCGGCCTGCTGATCGGCATCATCCTCATCCTCGGCGGGCTGCAGTTCTTCCCGGCCCTTGCCCTCGGCCCCATCGTCGAACACTTCGCGATGCTCGCCGGCCAGACCTTCTGAAGGAACAGTCCATGTCAAAAGACCGCAAGGCACCTGGTTTTCTCGACCCTGCCATCCTGCTGCCTGCAGCGCGCGACGCCGTGCTCAAGCTCGATCCCCGGCAACTGCTGCGCAACCCCGTGATCTTCGTGACCGAGGTCGTGGCAGCCGTCGTCACGCTGCTCTTCCTCCGCGATCTCGCCAACGGCGGGGCAGACGCGGGCTTCTCCGGCCAGATCGCCGCCTGGCTCTGGTTCACCGTGCTCTTCGCCACCTTTGCCGAAGCCGTCGCTGAAGGGCGCGGCCGCGCCCAGGCCGACAGCCTCAAGCGCACCAAGTCAGAGCTCGCCGCACGCCGGCTCTCGGCCGACGGAAGCACGCAGACGGTGCCCGCCACCACGCTCAAGATCGGCGATATCGTGCTGGTCGCCGCCGGCGAACTGATCCCCGGCGACGGCGAAGTGATCGACGGCGTCGCCTCGGTCAACGAAAGCGCGATCACCGGCGAATCCGCACCGGTCATCCGTGAATCCGGCGGCGACCGGTCGGCCGTGACAGGCGGCACGCAGGTGCTCTCCGACGAAATCAAGGTGAAGATCACCGTCGCCCCCGGCTCCTCCTTCGTCGACCGCATGATCGCGCTCATCGAGGGCGCCCAGCGGCAGAAGACCCCGAACGAGATCGCGCTGTCGATCCTTTTGTCCGGCCTGACGCTGATCTTCCTCTTCGTCTGCGTTGCCATCTGGGGATTGGCCGGCTATTCCGGCACCGTCATCTCGGTGACCGTGCTCGCGGCCCTGCTGGTGACCCTGATCCCGACGACGATCGGCGGCCTGCTGTCGGCCATCGGCATTGCCGGCATGGACCGCCTCGTGCGCTTCAACGTCATCGCCACCTCCGGTCGCGCGGTGGAAGCCGCCGGCGACGTCGACACCCTGCTGCTCGACAAGACCGGCACGATCACCTTCGGCAACCGCATGGCGAGCGACTTCCTGGCCGTTCCCGGCGTCACCCAGGCGGAACTGGCAGAGGCGGCTCTCCTTGCCAGCCTCTCGGATGAGACCCCGGAAGGCCGTTCGATCGTCGCGCTCGCCACGGGCGAGCATGGCATTGCCACGCCCGAGGCCCGCTTCGATGCCGTCATCGCCTTCACCGCTGAAACCCGCCTGTCCGGCGTGGATCAGGGTGCGCGCCAGCTGCGCAAGGGCGCGGTGGATGCCGTCCTGAAGTTTGCCGGCGTGGCCGAGGAAGATGCCCCGTCCGAGTTCCGCCGTGCGGTGGATATCGTCGCGCGCAGCGGCGGCACTCCGCTGGCCGTCGCGGATGGCGACCGCCTGCTCGGCGTCATTCACCTGAAGGACGTGGTGAAACCCGGCATCAAGGAGCGTTTCGCCGCACTCCGCGCCATGGGCATCCGCACCGTGATGGTAACCGGCGACAACCCGGTGACGGCGGCGGCGATCGCTTCGGAAGCCGGCGTCGACGACTACCTCGCCCAGGCCACGCCGGAAGACAAGCTCGCCTTCATCCGTCGCGAGCAGCAGGGCGGTCGGTTGATCGCCATGTGCGGCGACGGCACCAATGACGCGCCGGCGCTTGCCCAGGCCGATGTCGGCGTCGCCATGCAGACCGGCACGCAGGCCGCCCGCGAGGCCGCCAACATGGTCGACCTCGATTCCAGCCCGACCAAGCTCATCGAGATCGTCGAGATCGGCAAACAGTTGCTGATGACGCGCGGGTCGCTGACGACCTTCTCGATCGCCAACGACGTGGCCAAGTACTTCGCCATCATCCCGGCGCTGTTCGTCGCCACCTACCCGGCACTCGCCGCGCTGAACATCATGGGGCTCGCCTCGCCGCAATCGGCCATCCTGTCCGCGGTCATCTTCAACGCCCTGATCATCGTGGCGCTCATACCGCTCGCGCTGAAGGGTGTGGCCTATCGCCCGGCCGGTGCCGCCTCGCTTCTCCGCCGCAACCTGCTGGTCTACGGCCTCGGCGGCCTGATCCTTCCCTTTGCCGGCATCAAGGTCATCGACCTTGCGGTCAGCGCTCTTCATCTGGTGTAACCATGATCCATCATCTTCGCCCCGCAATCACCTTCGTCGTCGCCATGACCGCGCTAACCGGCCTCGCCTTTCCGCTGGCGGTGACCGGTATCGCCCAGGCCGTCCTGCCGGCCGCCGCAAACGGCCGCCTGATCGAGAAGGACGGAACCGTGGTCGGCTCCGCCCTGATCGGCCAGAACTTCACCTCCGACCGCTATTTCTGGCCGCGCCCCTCCGCGACCGGGCCCGACGCCTACAATGCCGGCGCATCGTCCGGCTCCAATCTCGGCACCACCTCCGTCAAGCTCAAGGACCGCGTCACCGCCGACGTCGAACGGTTGAAGGCGACCGGCATGACGGCTGCGGTTCCCGCCGATTCCGTGACGGCCTCGGGCTCGGGCCTCGATCCGCACATTTCCCCGGAATTTGCCCGCGCGCAGATTGCCCGTGTGGCAAAGGCCAGGGGGCTGCCCGAAGCCGCGGTCTCCGACCTGGTCGAACAGGGGATCGACGATCGGGACTTCGGTTTCGTCGGCGAACCGCGTATCAACGTGCTTGAGCTCAACCTGACGCTGGATGCCTTGAAGACGTGAGAGGACGAATGGCGGACGACGACCGCGACAAGAACCGCAGACCGGATCCGGATGCCCTGCTTGCCCTGGCGGAGAAAGACCGCCGGGGCAAGCTGACCGTTTTTCTGGGCGCCGCCCCCGGCGTCGGCAAGACCTACGCCATGCTGTCGCGCGCCGGGCGGCTGAAGGCAGACGGCATTGATGTGGTCGTCGGCCTGGTCGAGACCCACGGCCGTGGCGAAACGGCCGCCCTTCTCCATGGCCTCGAGGTCCTGCCAAGGCAGCGCATCGCCCATCGCGGCCGCATGCTGGAGGAACTCGACCTCGACGCGGCCCTCGCCCGCAAGCCACGCATCGTCATCGTCGACGAACTGGCGCATTCCAACCCGGAAGGCAGCCGCCACCCCAAGCGACACCAGGACATCGAGGAACTGATCGCCGCCGGCATCGACGTGTGGACGGCGCTCAACATCCAGCATCTCGAAAGCCTGGCGGATCTTGTCGCCCAGATCACCGGCGTCACGGTGCGCGAACGCGTGCCGGACCTCGTTCTCAAGCGTGCCGACGAAGTCATCCTGGTCGACCTGCCGCCGACCGAACTCATCGACCGGCTGAAGGAAGGCAAGGTCTATCTGCCGGACAGTGCCAGCCGCGCCGTCGACCGGTTCTTCCGCCTCGGCAACCTGACAGCGCTGCGCGAACTTGCGCTGCGCCGCACGGCCGACCGCGTCGACGACCAGATGGTCGACTACCTGAAACAGAATGCCATAGACGGCCCCTGGGCGACCGGCGAGCGGTTGATCGTCTGTGTGGGATCCGACGCCCTGTCGGAAAAGGTGGTTCGCGTGGCGAGCCGGCTGGCATCGGGGCTGAACGCGCCCTGGATCGCCGTGTCGGTCGAGCGTGCCGACCGGGAGGTCGAAACCCCCGAACGCCTGCACAAGATCGAGACCCTCTTGCGTCTGGCAGAGCAACTGGGCGCCGAGACACGGCGCATCATCGGCAATGATTTCGTCGACGAGATCCTGAAACTCGCCCGCCGCGAGCACGCCACGCAGATCGTGATCGGCACGCGACGCCGGCGCGGCCTGGAACGGTTCGTCTCCCGTTCGCTGCCGGACGCGCTGTCACGGAAGGCATCCGGGCTCGGCGTCTACATGGTAACGCCCGACAAACGCGAAAGACGCCGGCCGTCGTTGCAGCCGCTCGCGCCGAGCCTGGTTGCGCTTCGCAAGTCTGCGGCGATCGCCGTCGGCTTTGTCGCCTCCACCACGGCCGTCGGCCGGGTGATCGACCAGTTCGTCGATCTGCCGAACATCTCCCTGCTGTTCCTGCTCGCCGTGCTGGGCGCATCGGTGGCCGGAGGCTATCTCTCCGCCTTCCTTGCCGCCCTGCTGTCGACGCTCGCCTACAATTTCTTCTTCATCGATCCCCGGCACACGTTCACGATCGCCGCAGCGCACGAGGTCTTCGCGCTGTGTATCTTCCTCGCCGTCGCCATCATCGCCGGCGGTTTTGCCTCGCGCATCCGCGAACAGGCCGAGATCGCCCGGGTCAGGGCGACGGCGCTGCAATCGCTGTACGATTTCTCACGAAAGCTCGCGAGCACAGCGAAGACCGATGACGCCATATGGCTGACCGTTTCGCAGCTGCAGACCAGCCTGAGGAGAAAGGTGGTTCTGCTGACCGCGCGCAACGAGGAACTGGCGGTGGCCGCGGCTTGGCCGCCGGATACCGAACTCGACGTGACCGACCTGACGGCCGCCCGCTGGGCGCAGGAGAAACGCGAGCCGGCGGGATATGGAACAGGCACGCTGCCGAACAGCCGTTTCGAATTTCGCCCCCTGCTCGGACCGCACGGGATCGCCGGCGTCTGCGGCATCGAGCACACCAATGAAAGGCTCGATCTCAACGCCGAACGATCGCTCACCGCCATCCTCGACCAGACGGCGATCGCGCTTGATCGCGCCCGGCTTGCCGAGGAGACGGTGGCACAGGCCGCCCGCCTTGAGGGCGAACGCTACCGGGAGGCGCTTCTCTCCTCCATCTCCCATGATCTCAGGACGCCGCTCGCGACCATTACCGGCGCCGTCACCGGCCTTCGCCAGCTCGGCGAACGCATGACGCCGGAAAACCGCGACGACCTTCTCCAATCGATCGAGGAGGAAAGCGGACGGATGAGCCGCTTCGTCGCCAACCTGCTCGACATGACGCGCATCGAGGCCGGCACGCTGAAGCCCAAGCAGGACTGGGTCGAGGTGGCCGACGTCATCCAATCCGCCGTCGACCGGACACGCAAATATGCGCCCGGCCGCGTCATCGAAACGGGGATCGCCCCGGACCTGCCGCTGATCAAGGGCGACGGCGTGCTGTTGTCGCAGGTTCTGTTCAACCTGCTCGACAATGCCGTCAAATACGGGGGCGAGGAGCCGATCAATGTCTATGCCCGTCGCGATGGCAAGGACGTGCTGATTTCGGTGACCGATCTCGGCAAGGGCATTCCGCCGGAAGACCTGGACCGGGTCTTCGAAAAATTCTATCGCAGGGGCAAGCCGGACGGGCGAGCGCCGGGAACGGGTCTCGGCCTCTCCATCGCCCGCGGCTTCGTCGAGGCGATGGGCGGAAAGATCCATGCCGAAAGCCCGGCGCTGAAGAAAAGAGGGACACGCATCGTAATGCGCTTTCCCGGAGCCGAGGGATCGAGGACCGAGCCCAGATGACCCTGTCGCGTATTCTCGTCGTCGACGACGAGCCGCAGATCCAGCGCTTCCTCAAGCCCTCGCTGACGGCAGCGGGCTATGACGTCATCGAAGCCGCGACCGGCGCCGAGGCGCTGAAGGCGGTGGCGACGCAGGCGCCGGATCTGGTGATCCTTGATCTCGGCCTGCCCGACATGGACGGCAAGGACGTGATCGCCAGCCTGCGCGGCTGGAGCGACATTCCGATCGTCATCCTCTCGGCCCGCGACCGCGAGAGCGAAAAGATCGCGGCGCTCGATCTGGGTGCCGACGACTATGTCGAAAAGCCCTTCGGCATCGGCGAGCTGACAGCCCGCATTCGCAATGCGCTACGGCACAGCGGCCGGAGCGAGGCGGTGCCTTCGATTATGGAGGTCGACGGCCTGACGATCGATCCGATCCACCGCCTGGTGTCGCGCGGCTCGGAAACGATCCGCCTCACGCCCAAGGAATACGACCTGCTTCTGCATCTGTCCCGACACGCCGGCCGGGTCGTCACCCATCGCGCATTGTTGACATCGGTCTGGGGGCCGGCCCACGCGGACGACCTGCACTATCTGCGGGTCTTCATCGGCCAGCTTCGCCAGAAGATCGAGCGGGATCCGACACAGCCGAAGATTGTCCGGACCGAACCGGGCGTCGGCTACAGGCTCATGCCGTCGGAACAGGCATGATCGCCTTTTCCTCGCCGGCCCGATATTCGCTGAGCTTTCGAACGAAGGATAGTCTGCACAAGCGACGCTGACGACGAGCGTTAGAGCCGGCGCGATGGCTTACAGCGCTCGCCACGCAAGGTCTTCGGCGCGCCAACCCCTGCCCCGTCTCCAGCACAGCCGAGCACGGCAAGATATCGGGATAGGCGGACGAACAGGCGCCGCCCGAGCGATCAGAAGCCGTTGCCGCCCCGGAGTTCGGAAATGATCGTCCCGAAGATGATGCGCAGATCGAGCCAGATGGTGAAATTGTCGACGTAGTAGAGGTCGCAGGCGATGCGTGCCCGCGCCTTGCCCTGGCGATCCGTCGGCCCGCGAAGCCCGCGCATCTGCGACAGACCCGTCATGCCGGGCCGCATCACGTGCCGGCGATGATATTCGGGAACCAGCTCCTCATAGGGCATGCCCGCCGCCAGCATGCCGACCGCGTGGCAGCGCGGCCCGACGAGCGACATGTCACCCTTCAGCACATTCAGAAGTTGCGGCAGCTCGTCGATATTGGTGCGCCGCATGATGGCACCGAGGCGGGTCACACGAGGATCGTCGCGGACCGTCTGATTGACACCGCTGACGTCGCAGCGGTCCGTCCGCATGGAACGAAACTTGAAGACGCGGATCTTACCGCAGCCCATACCCCAGCGCTCCTGCTTGAAAAGCACAGGTCCCGGACTGTCCAGTTTGATAAGAAGCGCCACAACAAGAAGGAAAGGCAAAAGTATCAGCAGCGCGAGCGCAGAAATGCCTATATCGAGGGCACGCTTTGCCGCGAAATGCAGAGGCTTTTCTTGATGCAGGGCAAGCGAAACATCAGTTACTTTATATGTATCTGATATACGCAGCTCAAAAGCATCGCTTTGACGACTTGAGCACTCGGACCTAACGAGAATCGCCAATGTGAACCCCTACAATCTTTACAGATCACCTTACTAAGATTCAAAATAAAACAGCGATGAGCAATTGTCATCTTGATTTTTAACCTGTGGTTAACCCACGAAGCCTTGAAATCAAAAGTATTGTTTTAGTGCCACACAAAACCATCGAATCCCGGGAACAGGCGACAACGGCAGCGCAACATTCGCTCATCGCGCCGCACAAGAGCGCGCCGCGAGCCGTGCGCCGGACCTCAGAATGTGATATTGGCTCCCGAAAGTTCGGCCTGGCGTTCCGCAGGCAGCAATGCCGCGGCGGCGCGCAGACGGGGCAGCAGCGCCTGTCCGGGCTTCTGCACAACCCGGCGGATCAGCCGCACGTCGCCATAGCGCAGGAGGGTCTGCAGATCCGTGTCGAGTGCGGTCCGCGCCGCCTCGAGCGTCCGTTCGCCGGCGGCATTCCAGACCGTGAAGCGGGCCGCGAGAACCGCCTGCTCGGCCGGCGCATAGTTGACCGACTGCTGCATGAGAAAGGCGATCTCCTCCGGCCGCTCGGCAATGGCGCGCCGGACCATGGCGAGCCTCAGCCAGAAATTGCCGTCGGTCGGCGTGCAGCCGATGGCGTGGCGGATATAACGCTCGGTCGCGGCAAGGCCGGCCGCCCAGGCATCATAGTCGTAGAAGGAATTGCGCTGATCGAGTTCGGCAAGCTTCACGGTCAGGCCGGCCCGCACGATGTCCGAGCGGCAATAATCGTCGGAGACGACGCCGTCGGCCCAGGCGGCAAGGCTGGTGACGGACGCCCGCGTCACGGGCGTTCCGCTCTCGAGGTAGCGGGCCATCAGCATCAGCTGGCCGAAGCGGGCGGAGGCCCGCATCTCCATGATGGAGACGACCAGGAACACGCCGCACAGGACGACGAACAGTGCGATCGCGGGTCGGACACGCGACATGAACAGGTCCTAGTCTTCGTGGTAGTAGGAAGAGTAGCGCGAATAGTAATATTCGCTCGAACCATAGGTCCGATAGAGCTTCATCTTCTCCTCATCGACCTTGTTCAGAACAACGCCGGCGCATTTGCGCACGATTTCCTGGTCGGCGAACAAGGCTGCCCCGACGGCCTTGCGCGACGTCTTGCCCCATTCGATCACGTAGACGAAGCTGTCGACCCGGGTTGCCACGGCGCGCGCGTCGACAACCGGCGCAAGCGGCGGAAGATCGAGAATGATGTAGTCGAAATTGTCCTTGGCGGATTCGATGATCGCATGCATGGCCTGCGATGCGAGAAGCTCCGAGGAATGGGGCACGCGGCGGGTGACCACCGCCGGCAGGAAGGCGAGCTTGGTCTTCGGATCGAGCAGGAGCAGGTCGCGGATCGGGCGGTTGTCGATCAGCGCCTCGAGCAGGCCGGCTTCGGCATGACGGCCGATCGCCCGCGTGGCACCCGGATTGCGCAGGTCGGCGTCGATCAGCAGCGTCTTTGCGCCCTGCATGGCCAGGAGTTCGGCGAAGTTGATCGCCACCGTCGACTTGCCCTCGCCCGGCAGGGTCGAGATCATGCCGATGACCTTGGCGCCGCCCACCTTGACGCCGAGATCGACGGCGATCTTGGTGCTGCGCAGCGTCTCGGCGAACATCGACAGCGGATGATCGAGTACATAGCTGGTGATCGCGCTCGCCCGGCGGATATTGCGCGGATGGTCGCCGCCCTTGGCCACCGGCACGTCGCTCTCCGCCACCAGCGGCGCGCTGCCGAGGAATTCGACACCGAGAACGTCGCGGATCTGGTCGCCGGTGCGGAAGAAGCGGTCACGGAACTCGCGGAATGCACCGATCGCGCCACCGATGCCGATGCCCATCAGGAGCCCCAGCGCCAGGATGAACGGCTTGCGCGGATGGCTCGGCCCGCCCGGAATGGTCGCGGCCGATATGACCCGCGCTTCGGTGACGGGGAAGGACTGCTGCTGGGTCGCTTCCTGGAAGCGCTGCAGGAAGGTCTGGTAGAGGTTGCGGTAGGATTCCGCGGTGCGTTCGAGCTCGCGCAGCTGCACCTGGCTTTCGCCGGCACTGGCGCTCGCACCCTGGGCGGCGGTCACGTTTTCCTGCAGCGATTTCAACCGCGACTGGGCCACCGTCACTTCGCTCTGATAGCTCTCCGCGATGCGTCCGAGTTCCTCGAACATCAGCCGCTGGAACTCGCTCATTTCCGAACGAAGCCGGACCGCCTGCACGTGGTTCGGGCCAAGCCGGTTCGAGATCTCGGCTTCGAGCTTGGAGGCCTCGAGATATTTCTTGCGCAGATCGTTGGAGATCGAGCTGTCCAGCACGTCGGTGACGATTGCGTCGGTGCGCCCGGAATCGATGATCGACTTGATCCGGTCGTAGCGTGCCTGGGCCTTGGCGACATCGGCCTGGGCGACGATCAGGGCGCTGTTCAACTCGGTCAGCTGCTGGTCGCTGACCAGGCGGCCGTCCGCAGTCACCAGACCGTTTTCGGCGCGGAACTTCTGCACGGCGAGGTCGGATTCGACCGCCTTCTGCTTCAGCTCGTCGATACGCTCCTGCAGCCAGATGCTGGCGCGGCGGGTGGCGTCATATTTGGATTCCAGCTTGTCGACCAGATAGGCATCGGCGACCGCCCGGGCAATGCGGGCCGCTTCGCCGGCGCTGGGCGAGGTGTAGCTGATTTCGAGCACGAAGGTACGGCCGACGCGGGACACTTCAAGACCCGACAGGAGCCTGGAGATCGCCGCGTTCTTCTTTCGCTCGATATCCTCGGCGGTCTCGACATCAGGTGCGAACCAGCCGGTGAAATTGAAAAGGCTGCCGATCACGCCGGTGATCGACGGGACCGGGGAACCGCCGGACGCCATGAAGCCGGGATCCTCGGCAAGCTTCAACTTGGTGACGACGGCACCGGCTATGGTGTCGGAGCGCAGTAGCTCGACCTGGCTGAGAATGGACGCCTCGTCCGCATCGACGCCACCCATGGCCGACAGCTGGTCGACGATGCTGCTCTTGCTGCGGTCGATGAGAACGGAAGTATTGGCGGTGTAGAGCGGCACGGCCGTCAGGATATACCCGAAGGCGACGATCAGCGTCGCAACCACCGAAACGGCCACCACACGCCACTGGCGGCGGGCCATCGCAATCAGTTTTTCGAGATCGCCGGAAGCGTCCGATCCAGTATCCGATCCCCACTCATTTGCGTCACGGGAGGCGATCTTATCTGGGGACAGCAACAAAGCACCTCACAAAACAATAGACGTCATATGCCGTCGCTCACGCGACGGCATTGAGGATCGAGGCTCCGAAAGCCTTACTGGGTCGGGCTGACGCTGCCGTTGCCGTCATTGGAGGAGCCGAAGTACTGGCCGCTACCGCTTGCGGAAAAGCCGCCGGTGCCCTGGGTGTAGACGGTGTCGCCGCCGAGGCCCGCGGTACCGAGACCGGCATTGCCGCCGCCGCCGATGCCTGCTGCACCGCCGCCGCCGGTTGCGCCACCGGTGAGACCACCGAGCGCCGCCGTCTGGACTTCATTGCTGGCCGCAAGGAAAGCCGTCACGAGTTCCGGCGAATTGGCGCCAGCAACCTTTTCCTGGATCAGGGCTGCATATTCCGGATTGGAAGCCGCGCAAGCGCGGGCCGCACGAGCAAGACCGGAACCGATCGCCGCCTTCTGGTCCGCATTGGCGCCGGAAACCAGAGCCAGGATCGCGTCGATCGTTGCCGAGCTGGAACCGGCGAGAGCGCGCACGCGGCTCGACAGCGGCAGACCGCCGTTCGGATTTTCCGTCAGCAGGGAGGCCGGCGTAGCGAGGAATGCGGCGATGTCGCCCTCGCTGAGCTTGGCCGGCGACTGGAAGCAAGCAACAGGAGTCATAGTCTCCTGAGCCGAGGCGCCGGACACGAATGCACTCGAGGCAAGCATAGCAAAAGCAAAGCTCGCAGCGAACTTGCAGGTTACCTTAGACACCGTCATCTCGATCTTCCTTCAGAAACGCAGTTAATGTACTTTTAACGACCATAGTCCCATCGGACGGCTTTTGCAATGCAATGTAGAATATCGAGCGAAATTAAGCTTAACCTCACTCGATATTCTTGGCCTTCAATCAATCCGCAATTTCCCGAACCGCGTCGCGGGTCGCCACGACATCGGACGATACGCCGGATGCGGTGGAGGATACGGAGTTGACGATGTCGAGGAACTTGATCAGCTCGACCGAGTCATGGTTCGAGACGTAAAGAATGTCCTTGTCCTGCATCGCGAACTTCTGGACCGCGAAGAAGGAGGACGGATCGCGCATGTTGGCGCGGAAGATGACCGGGATCTCGTCCGACTGGAACGACGAGGTGTCGATGTTCAGCTTGTGCAGCGTCTTGGCATCGACCGTGCGGTAGAGCACGACCTGTGCCGGCTCGGCCCGGTTATCCAGCAGACCGCCCGACTTGGCGAGCGCTTCGCCCAGCGACAGCGCCGATTCCTCGAAGTCGAAGCGACCGTTTGCACCGGACGCGCCAAAGGCCAGGAAGGTGCGACGCTCGCGGTTGACGAAAATCGTATCGCCCGGGGCGACATAGATGTTCTCGGCCGGCGAGTTGGACAGCTTGTTGTAGGAAATCGTCGCCGTGCGGCCGTTGCGCTGCAGGGTGATATAGGTCTCGATACCCGGAGCGCTGATGCCGCCCGCCGTCGAGATGACGTCAAGCACGCGCTCGCCACCTGAGGAAATCTCGACCTTCTGCGGATCATTGACGTCGCCGAGAACGGCGACCTGGCTCGACTTGCGTTCCGTGACGGTGATCACGACCTGAGGCTCGATGGCGCGGTTGGCCAGCAGATCCTCGATCTCGCGCTCGACCTGCTCCTTGGCACGCCCCGCGGCGCGGATGCGGCCGGCATAGGGAACCGAGATGCTGCCATTGCTGTCGATCTGCTGCGCCGGCAGGGTGATGAAGTTGCCGGGACGGCTGCCCGCATCGCTCGGGATGAAGAGACCGCCGGCTTGGGCTTCGAAGATCGAGACCTCGACGGCATCGCCGACACCGAGCGGAATGGTCGGAGCACCGCCGCGTCCGCCGCCGAAACCGTCCTTCAGGGACGAAACCGTCTCGGACTGGAAGTAGCCGAGAATGCTCTTGTTGATGTCGATCAGCACATAGTCGATGCCGACCTTCTTGTCCTTCGTCGACAGCTTGACTGCCGCTTGCCCCTCGATGGCATGGTAGGACGGACCGGCGTTCGGCACCGCAGCACAGCTTGCCAGGAGAGATGATATTACAACGACAGTCAGCTTAGACGACAAGGGGCGCATATGATCATCCTAAAATTTGAATTGATGTAACTATCATCAACACGCAAAGCGCAACCCTTTTGTGCCACGATTCGACCGCACTTCACAATAACAGTACAATACTGTGACCGTGATACAACATAAACTCTGAGGGCAAAGTCACTGTTTACCACGGCGACAACGATCGACTTAAATATGACTTTGTCTATATGAGAGATGTTTGAAACCATCACATATCCAAGGTTCAGCACCTTGGAAAGACTCCCACTCACAGGAGTCTATTATTCGCTATCTGCATCATTTCCGTGCAATACTCGACAGAAATTGCGAGTTCAACCAAAAAAGGCCGCCGATTTTTTCCTCCGCCTGCTCAAGCTTTGTGCTGCGGGTGCGAACAGGCTCCGTCGGTACCCCGGCCGCCAGGGGCGGCGTCGGGCGCTCGTCGAACGCTTCGGCCCACACCTGTGCCCTCCCCATGCTACCGCCTTCTGGTCCCGAAACGGGAAAAACCGGCAATTCGCTAAAATTGTCGGGATCTGTTTAAGCGCACTGCAAAACACCCCGGCTAATCTCTGTCCCAACGGATGAATTCCGCAAAGGACAGCCTGCATGCAAGCAGGCGGCAATGGTTTGAACGGGGATTGAAGACATGCTGAAGACACTTCTTGTTACTGCCGTCGTCGCCATGACGGCCTTCACAGGTGCCACTCCCGCGGCCGCAGCCGGCCCGGGCGGCTTTGCCCGCAACCTGCGCGACACGCCGACCGTCAGCTTCATCGCCGCAAGGACGCCGACCCTGGCACCCTTCGCCCACGTCAAGTTCTGCATGCAGAACCCGGCCGAATGCAGGAAGAGCAGCGGATCCTCGGTCATCGCCATGACCTCCTATCGCGAGAACCAGCTGAAGCGCGTCAAGTCCAGCGTCAACCGCTCGGTGCGCGCCGTCAACGATGCCTCGGCGACCGATGGCGGCGACGTCTGGCAGGTCTCCGGCGGCAGCGGCGACTGCGAGGATTTCGCCCTGATCAAGCGCAAGCGCCTGATCGCCATGGGCTGGTCGCCGCG
>CALRRQ020000043.1:0-39909 GCA_943370615.1 Rhizobium sp. Q54 | reverse complement strand
GCGACGCCGCCGTCCACGTTTCTCTTTCTTCTCATCTTCAATTGTCAAAAAACAGACGACACCAAAGCCGTCACAAAAACTCAACACCAAACCATCCGGCCCGGCAATCCATCAGCATCTCAGCCAATTTCTAGAGGTTTTCGAAGAACCAGAGTGCCGCTCGCCTCGTCGGCGCCGCCCTCTCGTTCGGTGAAGCGGCTTATACGGCCACTCCCTTTTGCCGTCAACAGCCAATTGTCAAAAAACTGTCGTTTTTGATAAGTCATGGAAAAATCAGCGTAAATTCTAACGGTCGATTCTCCGCGCTGCCAATTCGCCGGAGAAGAGTTCGCCGGCGCCTCGACAATTGCTGGAGTTCAGATGGGAACTGCAATCCTCGATTTTAATGCCTGCGATCCGATCGCGCCAATGGTGCGAGCCCAGCGAGAACCTGTCCCGCCGGGCCCATCCCCCGGCCATTCTCAGAACGGATAGTGCTGCTGCGGATCCTCGATCGTCACCCAGCGCAGCGTGGTAAACTCGGCGATCGCCGCCCTGCCGCCGAAGCGGCCATAGCCGCTGCCCTTCACGCCGCCGAACGGCATCTGCGCCTCGTCGTGCAGGGTCGGGCCGTTGATGTGGCAGATCCCGGTCTCGAGTTGCTCGGCTACCCGCATGGCCCGCTGGATATCGCGGCTGAAGACCGCAGAGGACAGCCCGTATTCGCTGTCATTGGCGACGCGGATCGCTTCCTCCTCGCCCGCAACGCGGATCACCGGCTTGACCGGACCGAAGGACTCCTCGCCGAAGACGCGCATGCCCTCATGGACATCATCGATCACGGTCGCCTCGAACACCGAACCGTGGCGTTTGCCTCCGGCAACGACCTTCGCCCCCTTCGCCACCGCATCGGCCACCATCGCCTCCATCTTGGCGGCGGCCTCCGGGCTGACCAGTGAGCCGAGCACCACATGACCGCGCGGATCGCCGGCCGGCAGCTGCGCGGCGCGCGCCGCAAGCTTGGTGACGAACGCGTCGGCGACCGTCTCGTCGACGATGAACCGCTCGGTCGACATGCAGATCTGCCCCTGGTTCATGAAGGCGCCGAACACCGCCGCATTGACGGCACCGTCGATATCGGCGTCGTCGAGCACGATCAGCGGCGCCTTGCCGCCCAGCTCGAGCAACGCCGGCTTCAGATGCCGGCCGCAGAGTTCGGCGATGATCCGCCCGACGCGGGTCGAGCCGGTAAAATTGACGCGCTTGACCTCCGGCGCCGCGATCAGCGCCTCGACCACCTGGGCCGCATCTTCCGGCGCATTGGTGATGACGTTGACGACGCCGGCAGGAAGGCCGGCCTCGACCATCACCTGGCCGATCATCACATGCAGACCCGGGCATTGCTCCGAGGCCTTGAGGATGACGGTATTGCCGCAGGCGAGCGCCATGGCGATGGCACGGGTGCCGAGGATCACCGGCGCGTTCCAGGGCGCGATCCCGACGCAGACGCCGGCTGCCTGGCGCATGCCCATCGACAGCGAACCCGGCTTGTCGGAGGGAATGATCTCGCCGTGGATCTGCGTGGTCATCGCCGCGGCCTCGCGCAGCATGTTGGCGGCCAGCATGACGTTGAACCCGGCCCAGGGCGCCGTGCCGCCGGTCTCGGCGGTCAGAAGGGCGATGAAGTCCGGCGCCTTGGCGTCCATGACATCGGCAGCCTTGGAGAGAAGCGCGCGCCGTGCGCCGGGGCCCGTCTTCGACCAGGCAGGAAAGGCGGCCGAGGCAGCTGCAACCGCCGCCTTGACGTCTCCTATACCGGAGGCCGGCGCGGTGCTGGCGACGGCACCGGTAAAGGGATCGTGGCGCACGAAGGTCCGGCCGGAAATCGCAGCGACCGCCTGGCCGTTGATGATCTGCTTTATATACATCGTCTGTTGTCCTCTTCCTTGTCGATGAAAATGTATGGCTGAAAGCGCCGGTGATCTTGAATGAAATACGTTCCCCGCGAACGGCTGGTGTTCAACGCAGTCAGGTGAAGGCCCCGATCGCGTGGCGGCCGCCGGACCGGCATTCATCGCGCAAGCGGATCCTCCCGGACCGCCGCGCCGTTGATAGGGCAAATGGCGCATGTCGGCCACGTCTTCAAGCCGGAGCAGGCCGCCTCCCGGCTCCCCATAGGGAAGTCGCGTTTACACCGCGAAGAGCAGCGCCGGGCCTCGGCGCGACCTGGACCGGCTGGCCCTGACCCGCGCATGCAGATATATCAGCCTTGCCAAACGGCCGTCGTGCTGACAATTTGCACGCCGACCCCCTGTCATCCGCGCGCGGACCGGCGGCCTTGCGTCGACCCCATTCCATCGGAAGGAACACTCATGACATTCAACAATCTCATCGCCGGCGAATGGGTCGGCGGCAACGCCACCGAAAACCGCAATCCCTCCGACACCAATGACGTGGTCGGCCTCTACGCACAGGGCACGCCGGACGACATGCGCGCCGCGATCTCGGCGGCAAAAGCAGCCTTCCCCGCCTGGTCGCGCTCCGGCATCCTCGAGCGTCATGCGATCCTGCGAAAGACGAGCGACGAGATTCTGAGCCGCAAGGAAGAACTCGGCACGTTGCTCGCCCGCGAGGAGGGCAAAACCCTGCCCGAGGCTATCGGCGAAACGATCCGCGCCGCCCAGATCTTCGACTTCTTCGCCGGCGAATGCCTGCGGCTCGCCGGCGAGAGCCTGCCGTCGGTCCGTCCGGGCATCGGCGTCGAGATCACGCGCGAGCCGATCGGCCCGATCGGCCTCATCACGCCGTGGAACTTCCCGATCGCCATTCCGGCCTGGAAGATCGCTCCGGCTCTTTGCTACGGCAACACGGTCGTCTTGAAGCCGGCCGAACTGGTTCCCGGCTGCGCCTGGGCCCTAGCCGACATCCTGCACCGCGCCGGCCTGCCGAAAGGCGTCTTCAATCTCGTCATGGGCAAGGGCTCGGTCATCGGCCAGGTCATGCTCGACAGCCCGGACCTCGCCGGCATCAGCTTCACCGGCTCGGTCGGAACCGGCAAGCGCGTGGCGCTCGCCTCGATCGAACACGGCCGCAAGTACCAGCTGGAAATGGGCGGCAAGAACCCCTTCGTCATCCTTGACGACGCCGACCTGTCGATTGCCGTGGAGGCCTCGCTCAATTCCTGCTTCTTCTCGACCGGCCAGCGCTGCACCGCTTCCTCGCGCCTGATCGTCACCGAGGGCATCCACGACCGCTTCGTCGCGGCGCTGATCGAGCGCCTGAAGACCGTCACCGTGGACAATGCATTGAAGGCCGGCACCCATATCGGTCCGGTTGTCGACGAGCGCCAGCTGATGCAGGACATCGACTACATCGATATCGGCCGTTCGGAAGGCGCCAACCTGGCCTTCGGCGGAGAACGCCTGAACCGCGAGACGCCCGGCTTCTATCTGCAGCCGGCGCTGTTTACCGAAGCCAACAACCAGATGCGCATTTCGCGCGAGGAAATCTTCGGACCCGTCGCTTCGCTCATTCGCGTCAAGGACTATGAAGAAGCACTGAGCATCGCCAATGATACGCCGTTCGGCCTTTCCTCGGGCATAGCCACCACCAGCCTGAAGCACGCGACGCATTTCCGTCGCAACGCCGAGGCCGGCATGGTCATGGTCAACCTTCCGACCGCCGGTGTAGACTTCCACGTGCCGTTTGGTGGGCGCAAGGGCTCGTCCTTCGGTCCGCGGGAACAGGGCCGCTACGCCGCCGAGTTCTTCACCACCGTAAAGACACAGTACACGCTGGCCTAATTCAGCGGTAGGTTCGGTCTTCGCCGGCGCGGAGACCTCAATCGATCACGGGACAGGGGCCGGCTTGCCGGCCCCTGTCTTTTCATCCCTTGGTGATCAGGATGAGCACGACGAACATCAGCGGTACGGCCGTCAAGGCGGGAATGATGATCGCCGGATAACCGAAGGCGAGGATGGCGAGCAGCCAGACGAGCAGCAGATTGACGATGAAGAGGACCTTGGCCGTGGTCGAGCCGCTGACGGCCTCCTTCAGCATCCAGCCGAACACCGGCACGTGATAGATCATTCGCGCAATCATCGCTTCATCCTTTCCGGGCTCGGCCCATTCTTGATATTTGTCACACCTATCGACCGCCGGCGGCCCCCACAATGCGGCAAAATGACATTTGCCAAGCCGCGCTCCGCCGGCACGCATAATTGAAGACATGAAGCGCGTGGCCCGGGTTACGCGCTTTTTTCTTTGAAAAATCGGCCGGGTTGCGATACCCGCCTTACAGAAGCCGACCGCGCCCGAATTCCGGCCGGCTGGAAACCACGGTCCGGCTGGCACATCCGCCGTTTCGACCCGCTGATCAAAGGGTAACGCCGTTGCGCATTCTCTCCGAAGCACACTTTCCCGAACTGCCGAACTACTATCGTGGCAAGGTGCGCGAGAACTACGACCTGCCCGACGGCAGCCGCATCATCATCTCGACCGACCGCCTGAGCGCCTTCGACCGGATCCTCACCTGCATTCCCTACAAGGGACAGGTGCTGACCCAGACCGCGCGCTACTGGTTCGAGCAAACCGCGGATATCTGCCCCAATCACGTGATCGCCTATCCCGACCCGAACGTCGTGGTCGGCAAGCGGCTCGACATCCTGCCTGTGGAGATCGTCGTGCGCGGCTATCTCGCGGGCACGACCGGAACCTCGGTGCTGACCCTCTACAAGAAGGGCGAGCGTGCCATGTACGGCATCACCCTGCCGGACGGCCTTCGCGACAATCAGGTCCTGCCGCAACCGATCATCACGCCGACCAGCAAGGCCTTCGACGGCGGCCATGACGAGCCCTTAAGCGCCGGGCAGATCGTTTCGGATGGCCTGCTGACGCAGGAGCAGTGGGACACGGTCTCCGCCTATGCCCTGGCGCTGTTCGCCCGCGGCCAGGAAATCGCAGCGCGCCGCGGCCTGATCCTGGTCGACACCAAATACGAGTTCGGCACCGATGCCGACGGCAATATCCTGCTCGCCGACGAGATCCACACCCCGGACAGCAGCCGCTACTGGATCGCCGACAGCTATCAACAGAGCTTCGAGAAGGGCGAGCGTCCGGCAAGCTTCGACAAGGATTTCGTCCGGTCCTGGGTCGCTGAACGCTGCGACCCCTACAAGGACGATATCCCAGAAATCCCGGTCGAACTGGTCGAGGAAACCTCGAAGGTCTATATAAAGGCCTACGAGACCATCACCGGGCTTCAGTTCGTGCCGGACGATCGTTGCGAGACACCGCGCGACCGCGTCCGCATGAACCTCGCCCCATACTTTCCCGGGAGCTGATACTGTGCCCATCGCGCGTGAGACGGCAAGACCAGCCAGTGCCGAGGCCGTGTGCGGCGGCAGCGTAGCTTTACCGGCACGCCGTACCCGCCGGCCGGCCGAGGAAACGCGCGAGGACATCCTCAACACCGCTGAACATCTGTTCCGCACCCGCGGTTACGGCAGCGTCGCGATCGCCGACATTGCCACGGCGCTCGGAATGTCGCCGGCGAATGTGTTCAAGCACTTCCACACGAAGACCAGCCTGGTCGACGCCATTTCCTCGCGCCACGTCGAAAACATGATCGCTCGCCTGGGCTGTCTCGATACGGCGAAAAGGGCTCCCGGACGGCTGCTGGATTTCGTCAAGCAGCTGATGGAAAGCCACCTCGGCGACCTCGAGCGCAACCCGCATCTGTTCGAAATGGTCCTGCTGACCGCCAAGGACGACCTCCAGTGTGGCCATCGCTATCGCGACATGCTCGTGGACGAGCTGTCGTCCATCGTCGAAGACGGCATCGCCGAGGGCGTCTACACGGTCACGGACAGCCGCAAGGCGGCAAATTCGGCCTTTTTGGCCCTTGCCTGCGTTCTGCATCCCGTCATGATAGCGAACGAAAAGGCTGACATATTGGCAACACGGTGCGAAGATGTTGTCTCGCTCATTAATGCTGCATTGCAAAGTCCCCTTGCAAAGTGACGATCGTTTGAATACGTCACTTGGCGATTGATACCAGACTTTATTCCTTTGCCCGCGCGTGTGCTCGGTCGGCCGGTTGACAAAAGTTAATTCGATGACGGCCGTCGTGCTTTAGCGCTACACTGCCCTGCCTCAATGATGACCCGGAAAACACCATGAAAAGACACCTCAAGCTGACCACGGCCCTTTTGGCTCTTTCTGCTGCGCTGGCGGGCTGCAACGATGCAGCCACCGACAGCAAGGCACCCGCCGCGGCCGGCGCCGAACGGCCGCCGTCACCCGTCAGCGTCGTCATCATGAAGAAGGCGGAACAGCCTCTCACCACCCTGCTTCCAGGTCGCGCCGCAGCCTTCCAGGTCGCCGAGATCCGCCCGCGCGTCAGCGGCATCATCAAGGATATCGCCTTCAGGGAAGGTGGCGAGGTGAAAGCAGGCGACCTGCTCTATAAGATCGAGGACGACACCTACCGCGCCCAGGTGGCGCAGGCGGAAGCCAGCCTCTCCAAGGCCGAGGCCGGCGTTCCGAGCGCCGAGGCAAATCTTGCGCGCTACGAGCGCCTGGTCGGCAGCGGTGCCACCCAGATCGAGTTCGAAAACGCCAAGGTCACGCTGCTCCAGGCAAAGGCCGACGTGGCGGAAGCCAAGGCATCGCTGAACTCCGCCCAGATCAACCTCGACCTCACCAGCATCGAAGCGCCGTTCGACGGGGTGACCAGCACCTCGAACTTCTCGATCGGCAATGTGGTAACGGCCAATCAGGCCGACGCGCTGACCACGCTTCGCCGCCTCGATCCGATCTACATCGAATTGACGGAATCGAGCGCCAACCTGCTGCGCCTGAAGCAGGCGATCGCCGCCGGCCGCCTGAACGAAGGTGGTGGCGACGACACCGCCGACATCCACCTGACTCTGGAAGACGGCATTGAATATCCGCATGTCGGCAAACTCGACATGTCGGATATGGCGGTCAGCCAGACGACCGGCACCTATTCGATCCGGGCCGTGTTCGACAACCCGGACAACATGATCCTGCCGGGCATGTATGTCCGCGCCACCGTCACCGTCGGCAAGGAAAACGGTTATCTGATCCCGCAGCGCGCCGCCATGCGCGACGCCCGCGGCGAACTGACCGCCAAGTTCGTCAATGCGCAGAACGTCGTCGAGACCCGCGCCTTCGCCGAAAGCGCTGTTTCGGGCAACAACTGGCTGGTCACCGAAGGCATCAACGACGGCGACAAGCTGATCGTCGACGGCTTCCAGTGGATCGGCGACGGCGCCCCGGTAGCCCCGGTGGAAGCCACTGTCGATGCCAAGGGCCTGGTCGTCGAAACGCCCAAGGCGCCGGAAGCAACCCCGGCCGCAAAGCCGTGATTTTGCGGCTCAGCAGGCAGTATACAGGCGCTAAGGGGTAACCAATGGCCAAGTTTTTTATTCGCCGTCCAATCTTTGCATGGGTGATCGCGATCGTGATCATGCTGGGCGGGGCACTGGCGATCTCGTCGCTTTCCATTTCGCAATATCCGGAAATCGCGCCGACGACCGTGCGCATTTCCGCAAGCTATAACGGCGCCAGCGCCGAGACCGTCGAGAAATCCGTCACATCGATCATCGAGGACGGCATGACCGGCCTCGACGACCTGACCTACATGACGTCGTCCTCCAGCACCGGGCAGGCCTCGGTGACGTTGACCTTCGGCAACAGCATCGAGCCGGACATCGCCCAGGTGCAGGTGCAGAACAAGCTGCAGCTGGTTCAGTCGCAGCTGCCCGACGTCGTGCAGTCGGCCGGCATCTCGGTGACCCGGTCGACCTCGAGCATCCTGCTCGTCGGCGCACTGGTATCGACGGACTCGGAACGCAGCCCGGTTGAGCTCGGCGACATCTTCTCGACGAAGATCGAGGACCAGATCAAGCGCCTGGAAGGCGTCGGCAGCATCGAGGTCTTCGGCACCGGCTACGCCATGCGCGTATGGCTCGATCCTTTCAAGCTCAACAAGTTCCAACTGACCCCGACCGACGTGACCACCGCCATCCAGGCCCAGAATACCCAGGTGTCGGTCGGCTCGATCGGCGGCCAGCCGGTGGCCGCGGGACAGCAGATCAACGTCACCGTGACCGCCCAGAGCCAGCTCCGGAGCGTTTCGGATTTCGAATCCATCATTCTCAAGGTCGAGACCGATGGTGCGACGGTTCGTCTGAGCGACGTCGCCCGCATCGAGATCGGCCAGGAAAGCTATTCCACCAACACCCGCGCCAACCGCAAGCCCGCCACCGGCTTCGCGGTGAACCTCGCAACCGGTGCAAACGCGCTGGATACGGCAGACCGCGTCAAGGTCGCGCTTTCGGCCATCGCTCCGACGCTGCCCGAAAACGTCATCATCACCTATCCTTACGACACCACGCCTTTCGTGCAGCTGTCGATCGAGAAAGTGGTCCACACGCTGATCGAAGCCATCGTGCTGGTCTTCTTCGTGCTGCTGATCTTCCTGCAGAACCTGCGCGCCACCTTCATTCCGATGATCGCCGTTCCCGTCGTGCTGCTCGGCACCTTCGGCATCCTCGCGGTGACCGGCTATTCGATCAACACGCTCACCATGTTCGCCATGGTTCTCGCGATCGGCCTGCTCGTCGACGACGCCATCGTCGTGGTCGAGAACGTCGAGCGAATCATGTCGGAGGAAGGCCTCTCGCCGCTCGAGGCGACCGAGAAGTCGATGGGCGAGATCACCGGCGCGATCGTCGGCATCGCACTGGTCCTCACGGCCGTGTTCATTCCGATGGCCTTCTTCGGCGGCTCGACCGGGATCATCTATCGCCAGTTCTCGATCACCATCGTTTCGGCCATGCTGCTCTCCGCTGTGGTCGCCATCGTGCTCACTCCGGCGCTCTGCGCCACGATGCTGAAGCCGATCGACCATACCAAGGAGCGTCGTGGGCCCGGCGCCTGGTTCAACCGCAATTTCGACCGGACGACGGGCGGCTATGTCTCGAGCATCGGCTATCTGCTGAAGCGTCCGCTGCGCGTCATGCTGATGTTCGTCATCGTCCTTGGCGGCTGCGCCTGGATCTTCTCGCGCCTGCCAAGCTCCTTCCTCCCCCAGGAAGACCAGGGCGTGCTGATGACCATCGTCCAGTTGCCGAACGGCGCAACCACGGCCCGCACCGAGGAAGTCATACACAAGATCGAGGACTACTATCTCGAGAAGGAAAAGGACGCCATTCAGGACGTCTTCGCCGTGTCTGGCTTCAGCTTCGTCGGCCAGGGCCAGAACTATGCGCTGGTCTTCGCCAAGCTCAAGGACTTCGACGAACGCACGACGCCGGAACTGGCGGCCAACGCAATCGTCCAGCGGGCCATGGGCTACTTCTTCACGCTCCGCGACTCCATGGCCTTCCCGCTCCAGCCGCCGGCCATTCCGGGCCTCGGCACGTCCAGCGGCTTCTCCATGTACCTCGTCGACAGCGGCAATACCGGTACCGACGCTCTGACCGCAGCATCCAAGCAACTGATCGGGATGGGCAGTACCAATGCCAAGATCAGCTCGCTCCGGTCGAACAGCCCCGATGCCGAAAGCCAGCTGAAGATCCTGCTCGACCAGGAAAAGATGGGCGCCATGGGGCTCGATCTGGCATCGGTCAATTCCATGCTGTCGACCATCTTCGCCGGCCGAGACGTCAACGACTTCACGCTCAACAACGAGCTGAAGCCGGTCTACGTCCAGGGCGACGCTCCGTACCGCATGCAGCCGGATGACCTCGGTCACTGGTATGCGCGCAACACGGCCGGCGAAATGGTGCCCTTCTCGGCCTTCAGCCAGGTGTCCTGGGTCGGCGGACCGCCAACCCTGGCGCGCTTCAACGGCATCAGCGCCATTTCCCTGGACGGCGCTGCCGGCCCGGGCGTCAGCTCCGGCGACGCGATGGATGAAATGGAACGGCTGACGGCAAGCCTGGACGGCGGTTACTCCGTCGCCTGGCAGGGCATCTCCTATCAGGAACGCCTGTCGGGTTCCCAGGCCCCCTTGCTCTACGGCCTCTCCGTTCTGATCGTCTTCCTCTGCCTGGCCGCGCTCTATGAAAGCTGGTCGATCCCGTTCTCGGTCATCATGGCAGTACCGGTCGGCGTGCTCGGTGCGCTCGCCGCGGCCTATTTCTTCGGCCAGGCGAACGACGTCTACTTCAAGGTCGGCCTGCTGACCACGATCGGTCTTGCCGCGAAGAACGCCATTCTGATCGTGGAATTCGCCAGAGACCGCATGGATCGCGGCGTGGGCCTGATGGAAGCGACGCTCGAGGCGGCACGCCTGCGCCTGCGGCCGATCATCATGACCTCGCTGGCCTTCATTCTCGGCGTCGTTCCTCTGGCCATCGCCACCGGCGCCGGCTCGGCAGCCCAGAATTCGATCGGCATCGGCGTGCTTGGCGGCATGCTGGCCGCGACCATGCTCGGTATTTTCTTCGTGCCGTCCTTCTTTGTCATCGTGCGCAGGCTTACAACCCGTGCAAAAGCGAAAGAGGCTCTGTCATGACATTCAACGACTTGGTAGGTTAACAAATTATCTGCGCCGCGATCAGCGAATCACGGCGCAGTTGAGGCATGGGGCGCGCGGCGACAGGTGATGACACCTTGACCGATGCGTTCGACACCCTGAATGCAATCTAGGATAAGACGATGGTATCCATTCGCGTAGCCGCCCCCCTCGTATTGTTGCTGCTGTCCAGCTGTGTAACCGGCCCGGACCACACGCCGCCCCAGACCCCGCTGCCGGAGAAATTCGCCGAAGGCGGAAAGAAGAACAATGGCGAGGTCGCCATGGCCGCCTGGTGGACCGCCTTCAACGACAAGCGCCTCAACGGCCTGGTCGAACAGGGCATCGACCAGAACCTCGACGTGCTGCAGGCACTGGAGCGGATCACCGCTGCCGAAGCCAATGTGGTGGTCGCCGGTGCCGGCTCCCTGCCCTCGCTGGGCGTGTCGGCGGACGAATCGCTTTCGAAGTCGAAGGGCACCGGCGACTACGCCGCGCGCACCACGGACACGACCTCCACGGCCAGCGGCGGCGTCAGCATCTCCTGGTTCCTGGACCTCTTTGGCCAGTACCGCCGCGCCAAGGAAGGTGCTGCGGCCTCGCTTGATGCGGCCTATGCAAGCGCCGATGTCGCCAAACTGGCCTATCTGTCCGATCTGGTGACCTCCTACATCAACGCGCGTTACTATCAGGAGCGTATCGCCATCGCCCGCAAGAACCTGGCATCGCGGCGCGAGACCCTGGATCTGACCAAGCTGCAGCTCGAAGCCGGTGCTGCCTCGCGCCTCGACGTGGTGCAGTCCGAAGGTCTGGTCAACTCGACGCTCGCCGATCTGCCGGGCCTCGAAACAAGCTTCCGCCAGTCGGCCCACCACATCGCCACGCTGCTCGGCCTGCCGGCCTCGTCGCTGATCGCCGACCTGCAGAAGGGTGCGCCGCAGCCGCTCGCCCGCCGCAGCGTCAATGCCGGCGTGCCGGCCGACCTCATCCGCAACCGTCCGGATATTCGCAGGGCCGAGCGCGAGCTTGCCGCAGCCGTCGCCGAGATCGGCGTCGCGGAGGCACAGCTCTATCCGTCGATCACGCTCGGCGGTTCGATCTCGCCCTCGTGGATTTCGACCAAGTCGCTCGCCGGCAGCCTGACCTCCTGGTCGTTCGGCCCAAGCCTGACCCTGCCGATCCTCGACGGCGGCCGCCTCAAGGCCAATGTCGACATCGCCGAATCTTCTGCCCGCGGCGCATATCTCGCCTGGAAGGCTTCGGTGCTGAACGCGGTCGAGGAAGTCGAAAACGCTCTCGCCGCCGTCAACCGCGACAGCCAGACCGTCAGCGCGCTGACCGCGACCGTCCGCTCCTACGAGGAAGCCCTGTCGCTCTCGACGGCGAGCTACAAGGACGGCGCATCCTCGCTGCTTGACGTGCTCGACGCCCAGCGCTCGGTTTCCACGGCGCAGGCCAGCCTGGCCCAGGCCGTCCAGCAGATGGCAGCGGACTATGTCGCGCTTAATGTCGCCATCGGCGGCGGCTATGCCTTCGACAAGAAGGCCGGCCTGTAACAGCGACCGATCTGAAAGACGCAAGAACCCGGCGACCGGAAACGGTCGGCGGGTTTTTCTTTTGGCGGAATACGGAGTGCTGGAGCCGATCGGCCCATCCCGTCAGAACGTGGCGGGCGTGTTGATCCACAGCAGAACCGTCTCGCCGTCGAAACTGTTGTGCCAGGAATGCGGTCTGCGGCTTTCGAAATAGAAGCTGTCGCCGGCATGCAGCTCGAAGAAACGGTCGCCGTCGAGAATGATCTCCAGGCTACCCGAAAGCACATGGATGAACTCTTCGCCTTCGTGTTGATAGGCCCCTTCGCTCGACGCTCCGGGTGCCAGCTGGAAGCGGTTGCATTCCATCTGGTTGCGGCCTTCGGCCAGTACCTGCACCTTCACCCCTGAAGTGGTGGTCGGCCAGGTCGGCCACTTGCCGTCGCGGATCAGCGATTCCCCGCCCTGCCCCTGTTCCTGGCCGCTGAGCGACGCAAGCGTCGTGCCGAGAAAGGCCGCAACGCCATGCAGTGCGGTGAAGGAAAGGCCCTGCGAGGTCCGTTCGAAGGTGGAGAGCTGCGACACCGAGACGCCGGTCGCCTGGGCCACGGCTTCGAGCGTCTTCCCGGCATCCCGACGCAGGCGGCGGATCTTGAGCCCGACCGGCATTTCCGCCGGCTCTGAACCACCATCGGCTTCGCCCTCCGGAAAGCCTGCCTCGTCCGCCGCATCCTCGTCCCGGAGGCTTTGCCGGATCGCCGCGGGATTGAGCCCCTTTTCGCTGCGCAGCCACGCGATCGTCTTCAGCCGCTCGACAAGGGCACGGTCGTAGAGCCGCTGGCCGGACGGTGTCCGGATCGGTTCGATCAGTTCCTGCGTCTCCCATAATCTCAACGTCGAAGGGGAAACACCCGCCATCCGGGCGGCTTCGGCAATCTTGAAACGGATATCATCCATGCGGATCGAACCCTGTCAGCGCGATGTCATTGCCATGGGTGATAATTGCGACAAACCATATTGCAAGTCTACAGAAAAAATGTAGGAAATATTGCAGCCTTGCGATCGAACACGAATGGCCGACGCCGAGGGTCAAACCGTCACCAGAGGAATTTTTGAAATGAAGAACTCCGAAATCGCAGTTCGCAAGAACGAAGCCATCTCGCGCGGCGTCGGCATGACCACCCAGGTCTATGCCGCCAAGGCCGAAAATGCCGAGGTCTGGGATGTCGAGGGTCGTCGCTACATCGACTTCGCCGGCGGTATCGCGGTTCTCAACACCGGCCATCGTCACCCGAAGGTCATCGAGGCGGTGAAGAAGCAGCTCGATTGCTTCACCCATACCTGCCACCAGGTCATGCCCTACGAGAACTACGTCGCGCTGGCCGAGCGCCTGAACAAGCTGGTTCCGATCGCCGGCCCGAAGAAGACCATTTTCGCCACCACCGGCGCCGAAGCCGTTGAGAACGCCGTCAAGATCGCCCGTTGCGCCACCGGCCGCTCCGCCGTCATCGCCTTTACCGGCGCCTTCCACGGCCGCACCTTCATGGGCATGGCGCTGACCGGCAAGGTCGTTCCCTACAAGGTCGGTTTCGGCCAGATGATGGGCGACGTCTTCCACGTGCCCTTCCCGATCGAACTGCACGGCATCAGCGTCGAGGAATCGCTCGACGTTCTCGACAAGTTGTTCAAGGCCGACGTCGACCCGAAGCGCGTCGCCGCGATCATTCTCGAGCCGGTTCAGGGCGAAGGCGGCTTCTACGAAGTGCCGCGCGCGCTGATGAAGGCCGTCCGCCAGATCTGCGACGAGCACGGCATCCTGCTGATCGCCGACGAAGTGCAGACCGGCTTTGCCCGTACCGGCAAGCTGTTCGGCATGGAAAACTACGACGTTCAGCCTGACCTGATGACGATGGCCAAGAGCCTCGCCGGCGGCTTCCCGCTGTCCGCCGTCACCGGCCGCGCCGAACTGATGGACGCCCCCGGCCCCGGCGGCCTCGGCGGCACCTATGCCGGCAACCCGCTGGCGATCGCCGCTTCCCATGCGGTGCTCGACGTCATCGAGGAAGAAAAGCTCTGCGACCGGGCCAACCAGCTGGGCGGCCGTCTGAAGCAGCGCCTCGAAGCCCTGCGCGCCGACATTCCGCAGATCTCCGACATCCGCGGTCCGGGATTCATGGTCGCCGTCGAATTCGGCCAGGCCGGCTCCACCAAGCCGGATGCCGACCTCACCAACGCCATCCGCCTCAAGGCGCTGGAAAAGGGTCTTATCCTTCTCACCTGCGGCGTCTATGGTAACGTCATTCGTTTCCTGTCGCCGATCACCATCCAGGACGAGGTCTTCAACGAAGCGCTCGACATCGTCGAAGCCTCGATCCGCGAAGTCGTGGGAGAAAAGAAGTAATGACCATTTCCAACATCCTCGCCTCGAAGCTGAAGGATGCCTCCCTCGCCACCGACAAGGCTCTTGTCGGCGACGAGTGGGTCTCTGTATCCGCCAGCGGCAAGACCTTTGAAGTGACCAATCCGGCGACCGGCGACGTGATCGCCGTTCTGCCCGATCTCAGCAAGGCGGAGGTCGCCCGTGCGATTGCCGTCGCCGACAAGGCGCAGAAGAGCTGGGCCAAGAAGACCGGCAAGGAACGCGCCGGCGTTCTGCGCAAGCTCTTCGACCTGATGGTCGCCAATGCCGACGACCTTGCCACCATCCTGACGATGGAAATGGGCAAGCCCTGGCCGGAAGCCCGCGGCGAGATCCTTTACGGCGCGTCCTATGTCGAATGGTTCGGCGAGGAAGCCAAGCGCGTATATGGCGACACCATTCCGGGTCACCAGGCCGACAAGCGCATCATGGTCATCCGCCAGCCGGTCGGCGTCGTCGGTGCGATCACGCCGTGGAACTTCCCCAACGCCATGCTGGCCCGCAAGATGGCACCGGCCGTCGGGGTCGGTTGCTCCATGGTGTCGAAGCCCGCCGCCCAGACCCCGCTTTCGGCTCTGGCCCTCGCCATCCTCGCCGAACGCGCCGGCCTGCCGCTCGGCGTGTTCTCGGTCGTGACCTCGACCGACGCCGCCATGGTCGGCAAGGAGTTCTGCGACAACGACAAGGTTCGCAAGCTGACCTTCACCGGCTCGACCAATGTCGGCCGCATCCTGATGCGCCAGGGTGCAGACCAGATCATGAAACTCGGCCTTGAACTCGGCGGCAACGCCCCGTTCATCGTCTTCGACGATGCGGATCTCGACGCCGCCGTCGAAGGAGCCATGATCTCCAAGTACCGCAATGCCGGCCAGACCTGCGTCTGCGCCAACCGCCTCTACATCCAGTCCGGCGTCTATGACGCCTTTGCCGCCAAGCTCGCGGAGCGCGTCGGCCAGATGAAGGTGGGTGACGGCTTTGCCGAAGGCGTGACCACCGGCCCGCTGATCGACACCAATGCCCTGAAGAAGGTCGAGGAGCATGTCGCCGACGCCGTTTCCAAGGGCGCCAAGGTGGCGCTGGGCGGCAAGCCGGCCGACCAGGGCGGCCTGTTCTTCCAGCCGACGATCCTCACCGGCGTGACCTCCGACATGAAGGTCGCCGTTGAGGAAACCTTCGGTCCGGTCGCGCCGCTCTTCAAGTTCGAGACCGAAGAGGAAGTGATCGAACTCGCCAACAACACCGAGTTCGGCCTTGCTTCCTACTTCTACGCGAAGGACGTGGCGAAGATCTTCCGCGTTGCTGAAGCGCTCGAATACGGCATGGTCGGCATCAATACCGGCCTGATCTCCACCGAGGTCGCGCCGTTCGGCGGCATCAAGCAGTCCGGCCTCGGCCGTGAGGGCTCGAAATACGGCATCGACGACTATACCGAGCTGAAATACATGTGCCTGGGCGGGATCGCCTGATCGATCGACACGTCAAACCCCGGTGCCGCGCACCGGGGTTTTCTTTGCGCACATCCTTAGGTCAGAGCAGCGATTGGGCAACCGCCTTGCCCAGGACGGCCAGGGCCTCGTAGTGCGCGCCGCGCGCACTCGACTTGCGCCAGAAGAACCCGATATGCCGCTCCCCCGCCCAGCCGTCGAGCGTCAGCAGACGGACATTCTGTTCCTTGCCGAATTCGGAGCGGACATAGAGTTCCGGAAACAGCGACAGCCCCATCTCGATGGACACCATCTGCCGTAGCGCATCGAGGCTGGAGCCTTCATAGTCCTCGGCCAGCATCGCCCCCGATACGCTGGCGAGGCGTCGGACATCGTCCAGCAGGCGATGACCCGGACCAAGGGTCAGCAATCTCTCTCCCTTCAGGGCCGCGACCGGCACGCGCTCGAGCCGCGCCAAGGGGTGTTGCCTGGGCACCCCGAGATAGATCTTCTCATGGCAGACGGTACGAAAGGCAAAGAGCTCTTCCTGATCCGGTATCTGCCCCAGGGCGCAGTCCGTCTCCCCCTCCAGCACGGCGCGCTCCAGCGGTCTTGGCCGATCCTCGCGGATATAGACCTTGAGATCGCGATGTTCCTTGTGCAGCTGCGGAAGAAGGTAGGGCAGGAAATAGGGTCCGAATGACGAGACGACGCCCAGCCGGAGCGTGCCCCCGAGATTGCCCTTCGAACTGGCGGCCAAAGCCCTGATCTCGTCCAGTCCATGCAGGATGATGCGCGCCGCGGCAATCACCTCGGCACCGACCGGCGTCGGGGCGACCTGTCCGGGCGTTCGCTCGATCAGCGCCGCGCCGAGCTGCTTTTCCAGCAGAGCCACCTGCACCGAGAGCGTCGGCTGCGACACGTGGCAACGTCGCGCGGCTTCGCCGAAATGGCCCGTATCGCCCAGTGCGACCAGATACTCCAACTGTCGGTGCGTGGGGCGATACGGCATCTGCGCCTCATAGTTAAAAACTATCGACAGGATACAATCAATGAATTGGCCCAATCAAGCCCGGTCGGCGATAGTTGCCTTGTCGAAAAAGGAGACCGCCCATGATGCAACTGCTCAAAGCCCTCAAAGCGCGCCACGCCCTGATCGCCAACAAGATCGACGACGAGCAACGGCGCCCCCGGCCGGATGGGATCCGCGTCCGCTCCCTGAAGAAGATCAAGCTTCACCTGAAGGAGCAGATCGCCATGCTGGAACGGGCGGAGATCACCGGATCCTCCACGGGACGGTTCATGACGCCGTCCTTCGGCAAGAAGCTGTCGACCATTCGCTGATCACCAGAACGGACGTTCGGGCGCCGCAGCCGTAGCGGTGCCGGATACGTTTGTCGGAGACCGGTAAGCCCTGCTTGCCGGTCTTTTTTCGGGCCTTCTGCGGACCGCCTCCCCGTTTCCAGCCATCGGGTTCACAACCATGACCGTCTTCACCGAGATCGCCACCGCCAATCTCCTGTCACCACCCGTCCTGTTCTTTCTCCTTGGTCTCTTCGCCACCCTTGCCGGAGCGCGGCTTGCCCTTCCCGACGGGGCAAGCAAGATGCTCGCGGTCTATCTCATCCTCGCGATCGGCTTCAAGGGAGGCGTCGCCCTGTCGCTCGACGGCAAGGGGATCGAACTCGTCTGGCTCCTTCTCGCCGGGATAGCGCTCTCGGCCTCGATGCCCCTGATCGGCGAACGGCTGCTGCGGCATGTCTCGCGCCTCGGCGCGATCGAGCGCTCCGCAGTCGCCGCCCACTACGGCTCGATTTCCATCGTCACATTCGTCGCCGCAGCCACCGCTTTGACAGCGCTGGGCATCCGGCATGACGGCTCCATGGTCGCCGTCGCGGCAATCATGGAGACACCGGCCATCCTGACTGCGCTCCTGCTGATCTATCGAGCGCGTGCCTCGGCCGCCGGGCAATCCGGAGCGACCGCCCGGACATCGGGCTTGAAAGATCTCATGAGCGAGGTGTTCCTCAACCAGACCATCGTCATCCTGCTCGGCGCACTGGTCATCGGCCTGGTGTCGGGGCAGGCGGGCATGCGAAGCGTCGAGCCCTTCCTGGTCGCCCCCTTCACGGGTGCACTCTGCATCTTCCTGCTGGATCTTGGCGCCCAGGCCGGGCGGGGATTGCGAATGGGCTGGAAGGATATGACACCGGGCTATCTGAGCTTCGCCGTGCTCATGCCGCTGACGGGCGCAACGCTAGCGGGTCTGCTGGCGAGCAGTATCGGCCTTGCCGCCGGGAATACGGCACTGCTGATGACGCTTGCCGCAAGCGCCTCCTATATCGCCGTTCCCGCCGCAATGCGGCTGGCGGTTCCGGAGGCGCGCCCGGCGATCTCGCTGAGCCTGGCGCTGGGAATCACCTTCCCGCTCAACATCCTGCTCGGCATCCCGGTATACGTCATTCTCGCCCAGGCGATCGCCGGTCCCTAGGCCTCACACCATCACGAAAAAGCCCGGCGTCCATTCTGGAACACCGGGCTTCCGCAGCAGCGCTGAGCAGCGAAAATCAGTTCTTCGCGCGCTCGACGTAGGAATTGTCTTCGGTCGCGATGACGACGCGCGTGCCGGCTTCGACATGCGGCGGAACCAGCGTGCGCAGGCCATTCGACAGGATGGCCGGCTTGTAGGAAGACGACGCCGTCTGGCCCTTGGTGACCGGTTCGGTCTCGACGATCTCGAGCGTGACGTGGCGCGGCAGCTGGATGGCCAGCGCGATGCCCTCGTGCATCGACAGGATGCAGGTCATGCCTTCCTGCAGATAGGCCTTCTGGTCGCCCATGGTCTCGGCATCGACCACGACCTGGTCATAGGATTCCGGGTTCATGAAGTGGAAGCCTTCGCCGTCCTCGTAGAGGAACTGGAAGTTCACGTCTTCGACGAAGGCGCGCTCGACCTGTTCGGTGGTGCGCCAGCGTTCCGACACCTTCACACCGTCGACGATGCGGCGCATGTTCACCTGGGTGACTGGCGTACCCTTGCCGGGATGGAAGTTTTCGGCGGTGAGAACGACATAGAGCTTGCCGTCCACATCGATGACGTTGCCCTTGCGAACCGAAGAGGCGATGACCTTGACCATTGGAATTCCTTGTAACTGCGAGAGTCCCGTCGTAAAGGACGACCCGCCGTCCCTGCTGACGTTTTTTTGAATTTTCCTGCGCGCACCTAACCCAAAATCGTCCAAATAGCCAGCCCGCGTTGCAACAAGGACCGAGAAAGCCGGAATGAACGATCGCCGCCGCTCCTCTGCCCAATGGTGGACGCCTTCGGCCCATGCCGACCGGCGCCCCTTCCTGCTCGGCCGCAATGCCATCCAGGCGGCATTCCGGAGCTATTTCGCCGATCGCGACTTCATCGAGGTGGATACGGCGACCCTGCAGGTTTCGCCCGGCAACGAGGCCCATTTGCACGCCTTTGCCACCGAAGCGATCGGCAATGACGGCTTGGCGTCCCCGCTCTACCTGCACACTTCGCCCGAATTCGCCTGCAAGAAGCTGCTGGCCGCAGGCGAACCCCGCATCTCCTGCTTTGCCCATGTCTACCGCAATCGCGAGCGCGGGCCGCTGCACCACCCCGAATTCACCATGCTGGAGTGGTACCGGGCCGGCGAAGGCTACGAGGTTCTGATGCAGGACTGCGCCGCCCTTCTCGCCCTCTCCGCGGAAACGACGAGGACGCGCAGCTTCGCGTATCGCGGCCGAACCTGCGATCCTTTCCTGGAGCCGGAACGCCTGTCGGTCGCAGAAGCCTTCGAGCGTCATGCGGCAATCGACCTGCTTGCCTCGGTGGAGGCCGACGGTTCCACCGATCGCGGCCATCTGGCAGCCGAACTGCGCAAGGCCGGCATGCGGGTCGCCGACGACGATACCTGGGCGGACCTGTTCAGCCGCGTCATCGTCGAGAAAGTCGAACCGCATCTCGGCTTCGGTCGTGCCACGATCCTCGACGAATACCCTGTCTGCGAGGCGGCACTTGCCCGGTCTTCCGCAAGCGACCCGCGTGTTGCCGAACGGTTCGAGCTCTATGCCTGCGGCGTAGAGCTCGCCAATGCGTTCGGCGAACTGACGGACGCCGGCGAACAGCGCCGCCGCTTCGAGGCCGAGATGGCGGAAAAACTGCGCGTCTACGGCGAAACCTATCCGCTCGACGAGGATTTCCTCGACGCCCTTGCCATCATGCCCGACGCCTCCGGCATCGCGCTCGGTTTCGACAGACTGGTCATGCTGGCGACGGGTGCCCTGCGTATCGACCAGGTGATGTGGGCGCCGGTGGCGGAGACATCGTCGTGAGCACGGCGGGCCTGCGCAATGTCGACGACCTGATCGCCTCCGGCCTGGCCACGTCGGATGAACGTATTGCGCTCGAGCGCGTGGCTTCGAAATATGCGATCGGCCTCACCCCGACCGTGGAGGCGCTGATCGACAGGATGGACCCGGCCGACCCGATCGCCCTGCAATATCTGCCGACAGCGGCGGAACTGATCGAAACGCCTGACGAACGCGCGGATCCGATCGGCGACCATGTTCACAGCCCGGTCGAGGGCATCGTCCACCGCTATCCCGACCGGGTGCTGCTCAAGGTCGTGCATGTCTGCCCGGTCTATTGCCGTTTCTGCTTCCGCCGCGAAATGGTCGGGCCGCAGGGCGACGGCAACCTGCCGCCGGCACAGCTGGAAGCCGCCCTCGCCTATATCAGCTCTCACACCGAGATCTGGGAAGTCATCCTGACGGGCGGCGATCCGCTGATCCTGTCACCCCGCCGACTGCGGGAGATCATGACCGCGCTCGCCGCGATCCCGCATGTAAAGATCGTACGCATCCACAGCCGCGTCCCAGCCGTCGATCCGGCCCGGATCAACGGTGAACTGATCGAAGCCCTGAAGGCCAGCGGCAGGACGATCTATGTCGCCCTGCACGCCAACCATCCCCGCGAAATGTCTGCAACCGTCCGGGATGCCTGCGCCCGGCTCGTCGATGCCGGCATCGCCATGGTCAGCCAGAGCGTGCTGTTGAAGGGCATCAACGACGATCCGGACGTGCTCGCCGAGTTGATGCGCGCCTTCGTCGAAGCCCGGGTCAAGCCATATTACCTGCATCACCCGGACATGGCGCCGGGAACCGGCCATTTCCGGCTGTCGATCGCCGAGGGCCAGGCGATCATGCAGGCCCTGCGCAGCAAGGTCTCCGGCCCGTGCATCCCGACCTATATCCTCGACCTGCCGGGGGGCCACGGAAAAGTGTCGATCGGCGATGGAATGCTGCGCGAAATCGAACCGGGGCGCTATGCCGTCACGGATCGCAACGGCGATCTTCGCGCCTACCCGTAAGCCCCGGAAATCGTCCCGATCCGGCACATTTTGCCGCACCCCGGAGGTCAAATGCCTTCGTTCCGGCACCCGTTGACGATCGTCAGCGCCGCTCATTTTTCCTTAACTACGGCATTTAGCGGAATCTTATGCTTTCGCGCCTAAGAAATTACCCAACATTTTGGAAGAATAGCATCCGGGAAGGGTAAGTAGATGAACGAAACAATTCGGACTTTGCTGGCGAAGCTCGGTGGCCTGCCCGTCTCCGTCGAGACCGTCGCCGACGACGCCGATCTCTATGCGGCCGGCCTTTCGTCTTTCGCCTCGGTGCAGCTGATGCTCGGCCTCGAGGAAGCCTTCGACATCGAGTTTCCGGACCACCTGCTGAACCGCAAGTCGTTCGCCAGCATCGGCGCGATCGAAGCCACTGTGAAATCCATTCTCGAGGATAGAAAGGTCGCCTGATGGACCTCTCCACGAAATCCCACGACACGCACCTGAAGGCCCGTGCCATCCGGGTCGCCACCGTAGCCGCGGCTTACGCGGACGACGTGGACAAGGTCGGACGTTTCCCCCGCGAAGCGGTCGAGGAAATGAAGGCCGCCAAACTGATGGGCATCATGATCCCGGAAGAGTTCGGCGGCGAAGGCTTGTCGACCTCCGAGATCGCCGAGGTCTGCACCATTATCGGACAGGCCTGCGCTTCGAGCGCGATGATCTTCGCCATGCACCAGATCAAGGTCTCGAGCCTCGTCTCGCATGGCCATGAGGCGCCCTGGCACCGCGAATTCATGCGCCGGGTGGCCTCGGAACAGCTGCTACTCGGCTCGGCGACGACCGAAGCCGGCATCGGCGGCAACATGCGCAACAGCATCTGCGCGATCGAAGTGAAGGACGGCCGCTGCTATCTGGAGAAGGACGCGACCGTCATCTCCTACGGCATCGACTGCGACGCGATCCTGATCACCTCGCGCAGCCACAAGGACGCGGCCTCCTCCGACCAGGTGATGACCGTCTTCCTCAAGGACCAGTACACGCTGGAGCACACCCAGACCTGGGACACGCTCGGCATGCGCGGCACGTGCTCCGACGGCTTCATCTTCAAGGGCGAGGCGCCGGCCGAACAGATCTTGCCCAAACCCTTCGCCGAGATCGCCGCCCAGTCCATGCTGGCGAGCGCCCACCTGCTGTGGAGCTCACTCTGGTACGGCATCGCGGTCGACGCCTTCTCCCGCGCCCAGAACTTCGTGCGCGCCGCCGCCCGCAAGGCACCCGGCACGCAGCCGCCCGGTCTCGTCCAGCTGGCCGAGATGTCGAGCCAGCTCCAGGTCGTGCGCGCCAACATCGTCAGCGGCCTGCAGGCCTTTGAAGCCGCCCGCAAGGATCAGGACAGGCTCTCGTCGATGGGCTTCGCCGTGGCCATGAACAACGTGAAGATCGCATCCTCGGAAATGATCCTGCCGATCATCAACCAGGCGATGCGGATCTGCGGCATCCTCGGATACAAGAACGGCACGCCCTACAGTCTCGGCCGCCACCTGCGTGACGCCCATTCGGCCGAGTTGATGATCTCGAACGACCGCATTCTCGCCAACACCTCAACCATGCTGCTTGTTCACAAGCAGGAAACCGGATTGCTGGGATAAGAACCATGGACATGCAGGTAAGCTTCCTCGACCGCCTCTTCGAAAGCGGTCTCCTGATCGAAACCGGCGTCGACGGCCTCTATGGCCGCGGCGGACGCTTCGAAGACGTGATCGCCGCCTTCGAGCGGCTGATCGACCGCTACGGCGCGGCCGACGGCGCGGAAGCGATCCGCTTTCCGCCGGGCATGAACCGCGCCTACTTCGAAAAGAGCGGCTACATGAAGAGTTTCCCGCAGCTGGCCGGCACCGTGCACAGCTTCTGCGGCAACGAACTCGACCATGTCAGCCTGCTGAAGTGCATGGATGCCGACGAGGACTGGACGGCCGAGCAGAAGGCGACCGACATCGTGCTGACGCCGGCGGCCTGCTATCCGCTCTATCCGACGATCGCCAAGCGCGGTAACCTGCCGGAAAAGGGCGGGCTCTACGACCTGCAGTCCTACTGCTTCCGCCATGAGCCCTCGAACGACCCGGCCCGCCAGCAGCTGTTCCGCATGCGCGAATATGTCTGCATGGGCAGCCAGGAACAGGTGACCGACTTCCGCCAGACCTGGATGGATCGTGGCGTGAAGATCATGGCCGAGGTCGGCCTGCCGGTGGAGATCGACGTCGCCAACGATCCCTTCTTCGGCCGCGCCGGCAAGATGCTCGCCAACAATCAGCGCGACCAGAACCTCAAGTTCGAGCTGCTGATCCCGATCACTTCGACGTCGAACCCGACTGCCTGCATGAGCTTCAACTATCACCAAGACGCCTTCGGGACGAAATGGGGCCTGAACCTCGCCGACGGCTCGGTCGCACACACCGCCTGCGTCGGCTTTGGCCTGGAGCGCATCGCGCTGGCGCTGTTTCATCACCACGGCCTGGACGTCGACCAGTGGCCCGCATCGGTCCGCGCCGCACTCTGGGGCTGACCCGGTGACGTCTGCGGTCTTTCCCGGACTGGATCCGGCCACCTACACGCCGCATGCGCTGCATGCGAGCGAACGCATGTGGCCGGAAACCAACTGCTATGTCGATCTGTGGATCGAGGTGCTGGCTGCGCTCGGCCTCGCGCCCGAAGCCATGCTCGGCTTCACGCTGACCCAGGACTTCGAGGGCGACCAGCTGACCTTCTTCAAGGTGCCGCTGGAAGACCTCGAAGAGCTCTACGGCATCCGCGTCACCGAACTGGCGATCTTCGACACCGTCGAGGCCCATGTGGCCCAGCAGATCGCGCGTGGCCGCCTCTGCCTCGTCGAGATGGACAGCTACTACATGCCGGACACCCGCGGCGTCGGCTATCGCCAGGAACATGGAAAGACGACGGTCGCCATCAACCGCCTGGATCTCGACGCCGGGACGATGGACTACTTCCACAACGGTGGCTTCTTCCGCGTAGACGGCGAGGATTTCGACGGGCTGTTCCAGCACCATCTGCCCGAAGGCGCCCTGCCCTTCCTGCCCTATACCGAATTCGCCAAGTTCCCCGCAGCCATGCCTTCGGACGACCATCAGCGCGAAACGGCCCGGCGGCTTCTGAAACGCCATTTCGACCGGCGGCCGGAAGCCAATCCGATTGGCGCTTTCGCCGAAGTCTTCCCGACCCAGGTCGAGGCAATCGCGGAACGGCCCTTCGGCTATTTTCACAAATATGCCTTCAACACGCTGCGGCAGTTCGGCGCCAATTTCGAGCTTCTCGCCAGCCATCTCGCCTGGCTTTCCCCGTCGCAGTTCGAAGATGCCGCCGCGCATGCCCTGAAAATTTCGGAGACGGCCAAGACCGTGCAGTTCCAGCTGGCCCGTGCGGTGACGCGGAAAAAGTTCGATCCGTTGCGATCCGCTCTGGACCCGGCGGCCGAGGCTTGGGACAAGCTCATCGGAGAACTTGGCAAAACCCTCGCCTGAGGAGGCATGATGACGGGCCTGACCACTTACCTCGCAGCGGACGAACGCCCGCTGGAGCACGGCTGGACGCTGCTCGTCACCGAAGCGGGACGCTATGGCGGCCCCAACGAGGTCCATCGCCCCGCCGCCCGCATCCCCGCATCTGTTCCCGGCACGGTGGCTTCGGCGCTCACAGCCGCCGGCCTCTTCGATCCGGAAAGACCCCAGCCGCTGCACGACAAGGATGCCTGGTATTTCCGTTCGCTCGAGGGCGAAGCGGAGGGCCCGGCGATCCTGCGTTTTGCCGGCCTCGCAACGATCGCCGATATCTACGTGAACGGCGAACTGCGCCTCGCCTCGGACAGCATGTTCGAGGCCCATGATCTGGACCTTGTCCTCACCGGCCGTGACGAGATCGCCATCTGCTTCAGGGCCCTTGCACCCCATCTCGACAAGCGCGGACCCCGGGCACGCTGGCGCCCGCAGATGATGGACCAACAAGGCCTGCGGCTGATCCGTACCACGCCGCTCGGCCACATGCCCGGCTGGTGCCCCGAAATCCATCCCGTCGGGCCTTACCGGCCGATCAGCCTGATCCGCCCATCCAGCCACGCGATTTCCGATCTCGCCGTCCGCGCCGACGTTCACCTGGACGGCACCGGCCGGCTTTCCGTTTCCTTCGCACTGGACGGCGAGGCCAAGGATCTCTGCCTGTCCTGCGCCGGTCACGACACCCTTCTTCAGCTGAACGACGATGGCAGATGGACCGCCCAACTCGCCCTTCCTGCCATCGAACTCTGGTGGCCGCGCACCCACGGCGAACCAAAGCTCCATGATGCGCGCCTGACGATCGACGGTCAGCCGCACTCGCTCGGCCTGATCGGCTTCCGCCGCATCGAGATCGACCGGGGACCGGATGGACGCGGATTCGGCCTCGTCGTCAACGGCGAACCCGTCTTCTGTCGGGGCGCGGTCTGGACCAATGCCGATATCCTCCGCCTGCCTGGTGCTGCGGAAGACTATGCGCCCTGGCTGACGCTCGCCGCCGAGGCGGGCATGAACATGATCCGCATCGGCGGCACGATGACCTACGAGAGCGCCGATTTCTTCCGCCTCTGCGATAGGTTGGGGCTCCTGGTCTGGCAGGACCTGATGTTCGCCAATTTCGATTATCCGACCGCCGACGAGGCCTTTGCCGCAGGTATCGATCGCGAGATACGCCAGTTTCTGGGCTCCATCCAGGGTTCCCCCTCCTTCGCCATTCTCTGCGGCGGTAGCGAAGTCTACCAGCAGGGCGCCATGCTGGGTCTGCCCGAGCGCATCTGGAAGACGTCGTTCTACGAGGAGACCCTGCTGCCTCTCGCTGCCAAAACCCGCCCGGATGTGCCCTATGTGGCAAATTCGCCGTCGGGCGGCGCCATGCCGTTTTCGCCCAATGAAGGCGTAACCCATTATTATGGCGTCGGCGCCTATTGCCGGCCGCTGGAGGATGCGCGCCGGGCCGAGGTCCGCTTTGCCGCCGAGAGCCTCGCTTTCGCCCATGTGCCGCAACAGGCAACGCTGGATACACACCTGCCCGTCGCCCCGGTCCACGATCCGCGCTGGAAGGCCCGCGTCCCGCGCGACCGCGGAGCCTCCTGGGACTTCGAGGACATCCGCGACCACTATCTCCAGGACCTCTACAAGCTCGACCCCGCCCGGCTAAGGCGGGAAGATCCGATCCGCTATCTCGACCTGTCGCGCGCCGTTACCGGCGAAGTCGTGGCCGAGACCTATGCCGAATGGCGCCGTGCCGCTTCGCCCTGCAACGGAGCGCTCGTCTGGACGCTGCAGGATCTGATTCCCGGTCCCGGCTGGGGCGTGATCGATTTGACCGGCGAACCGAAACCGGTGTGGTATGCGCTGAAGCGCGCTTTCCGCCCCGTCCAGGTCAATCTCACCGATGAGGGCACCAACGGGCTAGACATCCACGTGTTGAACGAGACGCCCGACAACCTCGAGCTTGTACTGGAGCTGGCCTGTCTCCGCGACGGCAGCCAGCCCGTCGTCAGCGGGCGCCGGCCTTTGACCATTGCGGCCCGCGGCACGCTTCGCATTCCGGCGACCGACCTGTTCGGCGCCTTCTTCGATACGACCTATGCCTTCCGCTTCGGCCCGCCCTCGCATGACGTGACGGTCGCGCGACTGACGGATGCCGAAACCGGGCGGCTCATCGCCGAGGCCAGCCATTTTCCGCTCGGCCGGGACAAGGCCATGCACGACGCCGCTGTCGAGGCTCGCGTCGAAGAGGAGGATGGCCGCTGGGTTCTGCTGCTGTCGACGCCGACCTTCGCACAGTCGGTGCATGTCGAGGCAGAGGGCTATCGCTCCGACGACGACTGGTTCCATCTGGCGCCGGGCTTGGTGCGCCGCATCGCTCTGTCCCCGCGAGACGACACTGCGGCGGGCCAGAAGCCGACCGGGGCCATCACCCAACTGGGTTCGCGCCGCCGCATCGCCTTCTGAAACGACTTCCCCGGGCTCATTCGCCCGGCGGGAAGCGCCGGGCCATGTCGATCAAGGCATTGAGATAGGCACGCCGCGCCGGGGCCGGGGTAAAGTTGTGGTCGGCCTCCGGAACGATGGACAGGTGCGCGTTCGAAAAGCGCCTCAGGCCCTGTCCCTTTGGACCAAAATGCTCGGCGAAGTGCTCGAAACCGACATCGTTCTCGCTGTAGAGCAGATAGAGCGGCATCTTGCGCTCGGCGAGCGACTGGAAGGATTTGCGGACCTCCGCATATTCTCCGCCGCTCCCCGGCAGCATCTGGAGCACGGGCGTCGCCTTGCGCGCGACACGCCGCCAGAACGCCCGGCACATATTGCCGATGGCGCGCCTGATATCGACGCGCCCTTCCAGGAGCCGCCGGAATGTCTCCGTCTGGAACATCTTCTCGCGATAGACGTCGAGTGAGCGCGGCATGTAGCGAAGGGATTCGTCGATGTCGCGCCCCTGCTGCCAGTGGAAGACGAAGGGATTGACGGCGATGGCGCCGGAGACGCGCTGGTCCGCGACGGCGCTCTTGAAGGTCAGATACCCGCCGCTGCAGCGGCCCGACACGACGACGGGCATCAGGTCGCGCCGTGCCAGGAAGTCGAGCGCTGCCCGGACGTCGTCGATCTGGCTGTCCTGGTAGAGCACCTGGTCGGGCACGCCGGGCACCGGCGGGCTGTCACCGATATTGGCGCCGTCGAAGCGCAGGCTCGCGACGCCTGCGGCGGCAAGGTTGCGCGCCATCATCACGCTGGAACGTCCCCAGCCGGAATGGCGGTCATAGGCCGTACCCAGGATCACCACGGTCGCACCGCTGCGGGGACCGAGCGGCTCGCACAGCATGCCGTACAGGCGTCCTCCGTCACCGAAGTTGACCGGCGTCTCGCGAAAATCCGGGCCGAGCAGGCTTGCCTCTGACGCGTGCCGCTCGACGGACAAGGGCGCCTCGGCAGGCAGTGCGGCAGCGACAGATCCGATCCAGTCGAGGACGACCTTGCGGATATCGTCCGGCATAGTGGAGATGGCCGGGTTCGAAATGAATTCGTCGTAGCCGGTATAGTCGGCCTCGCGCACATCGACGCCCATCGCCGTCAGCTGTGCGGAAAACTCCGTATCCGCCGGACGGTCGGCACGCTTGACCACCAATGCCCGGGGCGCCGGACGATGCGTCAGGCCGGTGAGACTGAGCTTGCGCAAGTCGGCGGCGATCTCGTCGGGCATTCTCAGCCCGGCGATCCCGACGCCGTCGCGCAGCCGATGTTCCTCAGGGACGCCGAGGCCTTCGTCCACCATGCGCGCCCAGATCTGCATTTCCCGCAGGAAGGCCCGGCCCGATGTGACGGGGGCAAGGCAGGCGATCGCCGCAAGCCCCTCGATACGCTCGGCAACACGGACGGCAAGGGCGGACCCGAGCCCCTGGCTGACCACGATGACGTTTCGGCAGCCCGACTGCCGGCGCAGCGCCTTTGCCGCCTCGACGACACAGTCCTCCCACAGCGAAAGTCCGTCCGCATAGTCGGCACGGTCCAGCGCATCACCCGTGCCGGGGTAGTCGAAGCGCAGGCTCGCCATACCCTGGTCAGCCAGGGCATCGGCGACGACCCGCCAGAACTTGCGCATGCACATCTCCTCGAGCCCCCACGGGCTGACGAAAAGCACGCCCGTCGCCGTGGCCTTGCCCGCAGCCGGCATGAACAACCCGACCGTGTCGCTGAACGTCACAGGCCGCGCGGCAGCCGCGGTCGCGGCAACCCGTGCGGATGGCTGGATTTCGGATTCTGTCAGTCGAGTTTCCATGGTTCCCCCAGTGCGCGCGCGCGTCAGCTGTCCCCTTCGAACGATGCAGGTTTCACAAGCAGATATCCGAGCAGCCGGTTGCCGGCAGCCGCAGCGCGGGCCGGAAGGCGCGCGATCAGATCCTCGATCGGCCCGTGGTCTTCCACGGGAATTGCGGCCAGCAGGCGCAAGGCGATGAAATAGACCAGTGCGCCGCATGCGATCGACACGATCAGGCCAAGCACGCCGCCGATCAGATGCAGGACAGCATAGGCGGCGAGGCCGCACAACAGGGCGGCGACGGCGACCTTGCCGACGGTGCGATACATGCGTGACAGCGATCCCTCGAACTGCATTCCGCGCATCATCAACACGGCCATGATCAGAAAGACGAAGAAGCGAACGGCCGCCGCGCCCTCACCACCGAAGGAGGGTACGACCAGCAGTGAGCCCGTCACCATGATGACCGCGCCGAGCAGGCCGATCATCAGCCGCTCCTTGATGCGGTCGAGCGAGAACAGATACTGCGTGCAGATCATGCCGAGCACGAATACCGGCGCGACCAGTGCCAGAATGACCAGCATCGGGCCGCTGGGTGCAAACGCCTGACCGAACACCACGGTAACCAGCGTCGGCGCGATCGCCGCAAGCCCGAAGCTCAGCGGCAGGGTGATGTAGCCGATACTGCGCACGACACCTTCGAACACGGCGACCGGCAGCCGGTCGGTGTCGTGCAGCTTCAATTTCTCCGAATAGTAGGGAACGAGGCTGCCAGTCAGCTGGACCGGCAATTGCAGGGCGAGGTTGGCGAGCGACAGCGCCGCCGCATAATAGCCGACCATTTCGACGCCGTGCGAGCGCTCTAGGAAGAACAGCTCGACACGGTTCAGGAAGATCGAGTCGATGATGTATTGCACCGACAGGATGAGCGAGGAGCTGACGAGATAGCGCGGGGCGATGCCGCAGGCATTGGTGCGGCTCTTGAGGATGCCCAGCGAATAGAAGAATTGCGGCACGAAGCCGAGGATATAGCCGCAGATCGCTCCCGTAATGCCAAAGACAAGCGCGCCGGCCAGAACGCCGGCGAACTGCAAAATGCCGGCGATCACCGACATGCGGAAGAAGGCAGCGACGTCCTGCTCGCCGAGCATGACGTTCTTGGTGAAGGAGCCAATCGACTGGACGAAGATGAGAATGCCGGTCAGCAGCACGACGAGCGGGGCGGTTTGCGCCCAGTGCTCGTGCTCGGCCACCCAGAAGGCGAGGAAATAGAGAATGGTGACGACCACCGTCGCCAGCACGACCGGGCGAAGAAGATAGGCGGCAAAGCCGCGCCGCGCCGCATCGTCATGGCCCTGCACCTTCAGCTGCGGCAGGAGCCGAAGCAGGATGACGCCGGTGCCCAGTTCCGAGATCAGCGCCGCCGTGACCGCAAGCCAGAGCGAGAAGGCGATGATGCCGTTGGCCTCGGGCCCGAGCAGGCGGGCGGTGATGATGGAGCAGACGAAGCCGATCAGCAGCAGGGCGAGGCCGGCTGCGGCATTCAGAGCTGAATTGGCGACGATACGCTTGACCATCAATGATACTCTGTTTGAACGCGGGCGACCCTGGCCATTGCGCCGACGGGTGCCGTCGCCTGTCCGTATGGGACAAGCCTTAAGGTTTCATTCGCACGCATGCGCGTGCGTCCTGCGCCCGTGCAACCGCCGCTCATCTCACGTCCTTGTGATCGAAGAGTTGTTGCACCGCCTCCTGCCAGCTGCGGATCGAGGCCGTCTCGATCGTTCCCCGGTCGAAGCTCTGGGCCCGTCGGAACGCTTCGACGACCGTCGCCTCGTCGCCCGGCTCGTAGGCGCAGACATGGTCACGCCCGCCGGCAGCGAAGGTGGGAGCGACGATCGGCAGGCGGCAGTAGCTGTACTGGATCATCTTCAGGCTGGACTGGCTGAGATAGTCGGCTCCGTCGCTGCGCCTGTAGGGGGCAAGGCCGATATCGGCGAATTTGATGAAGGGCACGATCGTCTCGAAAGCCACTTCGCCATGCGCCGCGATGTTGGTGCGCCGCTCGGACGGCACCGCCTTTTTGCCGAACAGGTGGAAGGTCCAGTCGGGATAGGCGGCGGCCAGAATGTCGATGACCCGCGCGTCGAACAGCATGTCGCCGACACTGACGGCATTGCGCGGCGTGGCATAGGGGCTCTCCGTCGCCCTGTCGAAACTGTCCCTGGCGATCCCGTGCGGCAGGTAGAGGATCGGCGCGTCGGCGGGAAAGTCGGCGCGCATGGCTTCGGCCATGATGTGGATCAGGTCATAGTCGCCGATACCCTCGGCCAGAGCCTCCTCGACACAAGGGTGGACCCGGATCGTCTTCAGGCGGTCGGCCGCGTGGTAGATGATGCGGGTCTTCGGTGCCGCCTGCCGGATTCGATGGGTCAGCAGGGGCGGCGGTCCGCTTTCGATCAGGATGTGAGTATAACCTGCCATCCGCTCCATGACCGCTTTGGGCAAAAGCCGGTCATAGAGTCGGAAGAGCGGCGCGCTCAGGGCGTTGAGCAGCGGCAGCTTGAGGTTCATCGGGTGGAAGGGCGCGTACCAGAGAAACTCCTCGAGCCCCTCGCCCACCAGGTTCCAGCGATTGAGTGGCCGCTGGCGGGCATAGGCGAAACGTCCGTCCTTGAGGAAGCGGCTGAGGAAGCTCAGCCGGCAGGCGAGGAAATCCACGTGATCGCCGCCGGCGCGCAGCGCATCGGCCATGAAATGCAAATCGACCTTGCGCGGCGCCTCGGCAAAATGATGCCCGGTCACGATCAGCACCCGACGCTTCGAACCGGCGACCGTCATGCGGACAGGCCCCGACCGTCGGGGGCGCCGGCCGTTCCCAGCGCCTGGCGATAGACGTCGATATAACGATCGGCAACGCTCTCCCAGGCGTGGACTGTAGCCGCCGCCATCATGTCGGCGCGTTTGCCCGACGGATCGGCGAGCAAGTCCTGATAGGCCTGCTCGATGCGCGCGGCGCTCTCCTCCGGTCGGGAGAAGTCGGCAAGCGAAATGCCCGGATGCTGCCCCGCGAGCACCTGATAGGCATCGTTCGGATGCAGCACCGGCACCAGTCCGGCGCTCATCGCCTCGACGGCGACCAGCCCGAAACCCTCATATTCGGAAGCGGAGGCGAACAGCGAGGCCTGCGCGATCAGGCGGCGCACCGCGGCATTGTCGACACCGACATGCAGCGTCACATGATCGGCCAGTCCACGCCGGGCGATCTCGCTGCGCAGGTCCTGCTCGCTGAGATCGGAGGGAGAGCCGACGACGTCGAGATGCCATTCGGGCGACACTGCCTGCAAGGCCTGCATGGCGTCGAACAGGCGATCGAGCCGCTTGTTCACCGAGAAGCGGCCGATCGTGACGATCCGGCGCCGAGGGGTGGCGGAAGAAAGATCCGCGAATTTTGCCGTATCCACACCGTTTTCGACCAGCACTGCGCGCTGGGCGGCAATCTGGGAGAACAGCGCCATATCCGACCGGCTGCAGCACAATAGCGCGCGATAGGCGAGCGCCGACAGGCGCGTCACAGTGCGGAACCAGACCCGCTTGATCGCCGCGAATTTCGGCGTGTGGAAGAAACCGCCATGCGTGGTCGCCACCATGGGCTTGCCGTGAAGGGGCCGTGTCCAAGCCAGAGCGTCGAAGAAGAAATCAATGCCGTGAACGTGGATGAGATCGGCATCGCCGATATGGCGAAAGACGCCCGGAGCCAGTGGATAGCGTGTCGAGCCCTTCCACGGGATACGCACGACCTCGACGCCATCGATGACGTCGCGTTCGGGCAGGACACGATCGCGGGACTGGAACAGGCGGTCGAGGGTGACGACACGGACGCGAAAGCCCCGCCGCAGCAGCAGCCGGCTGAGATTGGCGACGACGTCTTCGAGGCCGCCGCGGCCAGGCGCATACTGGCGCACCACCTGGACGACCAGCGGGCCATCGCCGGCCTTGCCGCCGCCAACCGTTTCCGCTCGCTCGAGGCTATTCATTCTTCACCTGTCGGCGTCGTTCATCGACGCGGGTAAGACCAAACTGAAAGGGCCATCAAGCAGCGCAAACTCTTAAAATCGGGTTTGTCGGGCGGTGTCGGCCGACATCTTGCTGTGCCAAGGTTAACGAGCCTCCATACTCCCGTTCAGAACTCGTTAACCACGATCTGCGAAGGTCGTTTCGATGGGAACTGTCCGGCCGGCCCTGTCCAACGGCCTACATACAGTCCGACGGCATCTTCCCCTCACGCGGACACCTCGCATTCACCGCGGGCTTTCCGGACGATAGACGCACCGAAGAAACATGGCCGGCCAGCGGTTCTGGGCAGGAAAATGGACATCGACATTTTTCAACTACCGGCAATCTTGAAGCGACGGATGCACTACGTCGTGATCGCCGTCGCCCTGTGCGTAGCGATCGCCTCGGCCTATGTCCTGCAGCTTAAGCCGACTTTCTCCTCGACCGCCGAGATCCTGCTCGACCCGCTCGGGCTTGCCGCCGAGAGCGCGGACGGCAAGGGCAACGGCAATTCCGCCCAGCAGGACCAATCCAATCTCGACAGCCAGATCTACGTCATGCAGTCGCGTGGCGTGATGAGCGACGTGGCGCGCAAGCTCGATCTTGTCGAGGATCCTTTCTTCGCCCCGAAGAAATCCGCATCGGCCAAGCCGCCCAGCGATGCGGATCGTATCGTCGCGGTCGCCGAGGCGATGAAGACACACGTGACCATCGAGCGCGCAGGCCAGTCGCTGGTGTTCACCATCTCTGCCGAGCATCCCGATGCCGGCAAGGCCGCCGACATCGCCAACGCGGTGGCCAATGTCTATCTGCAGCAGCTGGACCAGGCACGCGGCGATGCGGCACGGCGCGCCAGCAACTCGTTCCAGATCCAGGCGAGCGAGCTTCGCGACCGCGTGCTGAAGGCGGAGCTTGCGGTCGAAAAATTCAAGTCCGAGAACGGCCTCGTCAGCACCGGCGAACAGGGCCTGGTCATCGACCAGCAGGTGCAGGGTATCAACGAACAGCTGATCGCCGCGCGCGGCGTCGAGGAGCAGCAGCAGACCATCTACGAGCAGGCCAAGAACCTGACGATGACCGCCATCGAGGCCGGCGCCATTCCGGAGGTGCTGCAGTCGACCTCGATCGGCCTGCTGCGCGACCGTTATGCCGAACTGCTCGACAAGCGCACGCAGCTTGCCACCAATCTCGGCGCCAACCATCCGCAACTGAGGGCCATCAATTCCCAGGTCGCCAACATGCAGGCGGCGATCGAGGCCGAGCTCGCCCGCGTGCGCCAGTCGATGCGGGTCAATTACGAGCGCGCCGCCGCCAACACCAAGGCGCTCACCGACCGGCTGCAGAACCTGACCAAGACCAGCTTCGACAGCAGCGCGGCGCAGATCAAGATGCGCCAGCTCGAAAGCGAAGCCGATGCCGTGCGCGCCATCTACAAGACCTTCCTTAGCCGGGCGGAAGAGCTTGCCCAGCAGCAGTCGGTGAACATGAACAATTCGCGGGTGATCACCGCGGCCGTGCCGATGCCCAAATCGTCGCTCAAGCTGAAGCTGATGATCCTCGTCGCGGCCGCGCTGTTCGGCACCGTGCTCGGCAGCGGGCTCGCAGTGCTCAGGGAGCTCCTCTCCGGCACCCGCAAACCCGAACATTCGCCGATCGAGCGGGCCGGTCTTCCCGTAATCTCCCGCATCGCCACGGGATCGCCGGTGGTGGAAGAACCGCCCTCGCGCCTGCGCTCGCTGTTCCCCTTCGGCCGCAAACCCGCCCCGGCTGCCCCGGCGCCGCAGGGCGACGGCATATTGCAGGCCGCTCGCGCCCTGCGCGACGCGACGGCCGGACAACACCCGGGAACGATCCTGTTCATTTCCGCCGGACACGTACCACCGGCCAACGGCATCGTCGCCGACATCGTTCACGCGCTGATCGACACCGGCCTGGGGATTGTCTATGCACCGGGCGCCATCGCCGAGGCGCGGACGCGCCTGCGTTCGGGATCGTCGCCGAGCCTCGCGGCCGCCCTTGCCCGGGACGACACGATCGCCGCGGCCCCGCTCTCCGATATCCTGAAATACGAGAGTTTTCCGGCGGTGGCTCAGCCCTCGCGCCCGGGCCGGCCGACGCTCTCCCGCTACGTGGACAAGGCCCGCCAGTCGGACACCGACCTGATCGTCATCAATGCCTGCCACACCGCCGCCGCCGAACACCTGCCTCTGCTGATCCAGAGCGCCGATGCCATCGTCATCGTGGTCGAACCGGCAAGCGTCACGACCGCCGATATGGACGCAACGCTGGATGCGGTCGGCTACGCCCGCGATCTGGTCCTCGGCACAATTCTCGTCGAGACGCCGTGATGCAGGCGGTGGTGACCTCCGATTCAGGGGACACGCGGCCATGAAACCGAGCAGCGCCCATCCCGCGGCGGATATCGGCCCCGCTCCCGGTCATAGTGCCGTCGGCCGGGTTCCGGGCACCGCTTTCGATAGCCTGCGCCGCCAGCTCGCCACCATCGCCGTGCTTGGTGGCCTGACCTTCAACGCCTTCCTCTGCTTCCTCAACACCAATGTGATGGGCATTCGGGAAAGCCACGTGATGCTGTTCGAGATGGCGCTGATCGGTTGCGCCTATCTCGCGGCGCTCAGCCGCCGCATCGACCTCTATCTCGTTTCGGCATTCTTCCTCAGCTACATGCTGCTGCTCTTCGCCCTGCGCGGCGAGATCGACCTCAAGGCCGTGCGCGACGTCCTGATCCCCATCGGCTTCTATTTCATGGGTACCCAGGTTCGCGACATCAGGCTCGCCGACCGGCTGGTAACCATCTCGATCGCCATCGTCCTCGTCTTCGGCCTGTTCGAATATTTCCTCACCGAGCTCTATCTCGATTTCTTCAACGTGCTCGGCTACTTCATCGCCCGCGGTTCGCTGACGCTCGAGGATACGTTCGGCGCCACCCGCGGCCTGTTCATCAGCGGCCTGCGCCCGGAGCCGCGTACGCTCCTGTCCTTCCTCGGCCAACACCGCGTATCCTCGGTCTTCCTTGAGCCTGTGTCCGCCGGCAATTTCGGCGCGATCGTCTTTGCCTGGGCGCTGTTTCGCACCGACATGCGCTATCGCTTTGTCGTCATGGCCGCGGCGATTGCCACGGTGGTGCTGGCAGACGCCCGTTTCGGCTTCTACACCTGCATCCTGATGACACTGATGCTGCCCTTCTATCGACTGCTGGCCAAGCCGGTCTGGATGGTGCTGCCCTTCCTGCTGCTCGCCTTGATCGCGGTCTACGGGCTGGCCACCGGCACCGACGGCGGTGCCAACGACATCGCCGGGCGCTTCAAGGTGACGGCCGCGATCCTGACGCGCCTCGACCTGCCGGTGGTGCTCGGCATTGCCACCACGGACGAGTTCACTGCCGACTCGGGCCTCGCCTATACGCTGACAAAGTTCGGCCTGTTCGGCTTCGTCGCGCTGTGGGCCGCCCTGGTCTTCGCCCCGTTCAAGGACGCGAAGGCCTGGTCCTTCCATTCCATGGTGCTGATCTACCTTCTGCTGCTGATGATCATCAGCAATTCGTTCTTCTCGATCAAGACGGCGGCGCTGCTTTGGTTCGTGCTCGGCACCGCCCATTGGGTCGACTGGTCGAAGCGCATGGCGCGACCGGCCGCTCCCATCGTCCCCGAACCGGCCAGCACGAGCCCTTCAGGGCCTATCGAGCGCAGGGCATGAAGAGCCGGACGCGGAAAAATCCTTGAGCGCCGGCGCAAGGCCCTTGATCTGCGGCCGGTCGCCTTCCTCGGTCGGCTGGATGTTGAGCGCTTCGCTGGCCGGCCACCAGTCGCCCGCCACCCAATAGGCCCACCCCACCCAGAGTTCACGATCCCCCTCGACCACAGCGACCATGTCGGCGAGCGCGGAAACGCAGGCCGCGTCCTTCGGCACGCCGAATTCGCCGAGATAGCCCCGCTTGCCATTAGCGCGCAGCCAGCGGGAAAAGGTCTCGATCGCTGCGACGGCGTCCTTCGCTCGGCTGCAACTCTCCTTGGTTCCGGAAAAGTCGTCGTCGAAATACTGGTGCACCTCGTAGGCGAAATTGTCGACAGGATCGACGACACCGAGCATCGCTTCACCGTTCGGCGTGCCGTAGCTTCCGCCTTCCCAGCTGTGGGCGCCCGTCCAGGCCGTGCCCGGCACCAGAACGAGATTGTCGGCGCGTTCGCCGCGGATGCGCGCCAGCGCGGCATTGGCTGCATCGAGCCACTGCTCGGCCGGCATGTCATGCGGCTCGTTCATCAGGCCGAAGGTAATGTCCGGCTGATTGGCGAACTGGCGCGCGAGCCGGCCCCAGAAATCGGCAAAGTCGTCGCTGCTGACCGTGTCCGATCCGATCACCCCATCGTGGTAGCGCGCATAGTTGTGCGGATCGAGGACGACACGCAGCCCCGCCGCCCTCAGCTTCTCGACGCTTTCCTTCAGCCGCCCCAGTTCGCCGGGGTCGAGATCACCGCGCAATTGCGGCTGGAGCCTCTCCCACAGGAAGGGTAGCCGAACCGAGGTGAAGCCCTTCTTGGCGAAATACTCGATCGTCAGGTCGGAGGGATAGACATAGTCCGTGCCGGCAACGCCCTCCGGCTTGCCGAACTCGGCGCCCGACAGGTTGACGCCGCGAAAGCACGGCTCGGCGGCCTGTGCCGGACCTGCAAGCGTGCCGAGGATGGCAAGCGTCGCCCCGATACGCCGTGACCGTGGGAAGGAGGGCTCGAAGGAGGACTGGGACATGCGCGCCATGGTAACCTTTCACATTCGTCGTCTCAGGTTAGTGACTGCACCGCCGCCCGGTCAACCGATCCGATCGCGCGCATCGGCAGCGGCCACGACGGGGATACGCAGATGAAAGGCGCAACGGGAACGGAATTTTCCCGGTCCGCCCCTAAGCTTGCTGCCAATGAGCGGGACGGACTTCGCCGAGGCACACTGAAACGCCGATCTTTCCGGCGCGCCATGACTGCGATAAGACAACGACGTCTATCCCCCGGGACGAGGAAAAGGTTGAGATTATGACGAGCTATGTACTGACGGTATCCTGCAAATCCACCAGGGGCATCGTGGCTGCCATTTCCGGCTATCTGGCCGAGCAGAGCTGCAACATTGTCGACAGTTCGCAGTTCGACGATCTCGACACCGGCAAGTTCTTCATGCGCGTCAGCTTCATCTCGGAGGGCGGCGTCAAGCTCGACGAACTGCTGGCGGGTTTCAAGCCGATCTCGGACAAGTTCGGCATGATCAGCGAAATCCACGACGCCGCACACCGCGTGAAGGTGCTGCTGATGGTGTCGCGCTTCGGACACTGCCTGAACGACCTGCTCTACCGCTGGAAGATCGGCGCCCTGCCGATCGAGATCGTCGGCGTCGTCTCGAACCACTTCGACTACCAGAAGGTCGTCGTGAACCACGACATTCCCTTCTACCACATCAAGGTGACCAAGGATAACAAGCCGCAGGCGGAAGCCCAGCTTCTCGACCTGGTCGAACAGACCGGCACCGAACTGATCGTGCTGGCGCGCTACATGCAGGTGCTCTCGGACAATCTGTGCAAGAAGATGTCCGGCAAGATCATCAACATCCATCACTCCTTCCTGCCGAGCTTCAAGGGCGCAAACCCCTACAAGCAGGCCTTCGAACGCGGCGTGAAGCTGATCGGCGCCACGGCGCACTACGTCACGGCCGACCTCGACGAAGGCCCGATCATCGAACAGGACGTCGCCCGCATCACCCATGCCCAGAGCGCCGACGACTATGTCTCGATCGGCCGCGACGTCGAAAGCCAGGTGCTGGCGCGGGCGATCCACGCCCATATCCATCATCGCACCTTCATCAACGGCAACCGGACCGTCGTCTTCCCGGCGAGCCCGGGCTCCTACGCCTCCGAACGCATGGGCTGATAGTCCCCCGAAGCGCCCGCCCCATTCGGCGGGCGCCCGGCGCATGGGATGGACGGCGGTCATACCTTTGATAAGGTCGCCGATATGATTCTCGAGGGAGAACACCCATGCCCGACTCCGCCTTGCTCAAGCGCACAGAACTGCCCCGACCGAACGTGTCGGCAGAGCAGGCGGCTGGCATTCTCCGGGACTATTATGGTCTGGAGGGCGCGCTTAAGGAACTCGGCAGCCAGCAGGACCGGAACTTCCGCATAGACACCGGCGAGGCGATCTACGTCCTGAAGATCTGCCGCGCCGAATACGCGACGATCGAACTGGCCGCCCAGAATGCCGCCATGCGGCACCTGGCTACCCTTGCAGACATGCCCCGCATCCCCGAGCCCATGCTGGCAGAGGGCGGCGAGGACATCCTCGTGCTGACCATCGACGACGAAGACTATCAGGTGCGGCTGCTCACCTATCTCGACGGCGAGCCGCTGACGCAGCGCAAGTATCTGGCCCCGCAGGTCGTGGCCGAACTGGGCGCGCTGACCGCCCGCATCGCACTCGGCCTCAAGGATTTTTCCCATCCAGGTCTCGACCGTGAACTGCAATGGGACCTTCGCCGCGCCGGTCCCGTCGCGCTCCATCTGCTGAAATCGGTGACAGATCATGCCCAGCGCGACCGGATCGCCAAGGCCATGGTGACGGCGGTCAAGCGCATCCAGCCGCTCGCCGGCAAGCTGCGCGTTCAGGCGATCCATCACGATATCACCGATGACAATGTGGTCGCCCGGCCCGACAGGGAAGGCCGCCTGATGCCGGACGGCGTCATCGATTTCGGCGACGTCGTCACCGGCTGG
>CALRRQ020000042.1:0-41390 GCA_943370615.1 Rhizobium sp. Q54 | reverse complement strand
CCGGCGCCGCCAAGGCCGGTGATGACCTCGGGAATGTGCACCAGCGTCTGGCAATACATGATCACCGACAGGATCAGGATCGCGTAGAAGGCGCCGTGCTCCAGGTAGCGGTATTCGGCGAGCGTTCCCTTTTCGACCAGCATGATCGTCATCGAACGCACATACATGGCGCCGATGCCGAGGCCGATGGCGATGACGAACAGGTTCTGGCTCAGCGCAAAGGCGCCGATCACGCCGTCGAAGGAGAAGCTGGCGTCGAGCACTTCGAGGTAAATGAAGGCGCCAAGACCGCCCTTGGCCGCCGCCGACATGGTCTTCTGCGACTGGTCGAGAAGCCCGCCCAGCACTTCGACGGCAAGGAAGGTCAGGAGACCGTAGATCGCCGAATAAACGAAGGTCACGGATTCCTCGCCCTCGAGCAGGTTCGAGAACAGCAGGATGAGAATGAGAACGAAGGCGATCTCGATCCCCTTAATGGTGGCCGAGCGCGCCATGTGCTTCTCGATCACCTCGATCCAGTGCACGTCCTTCTCATGGTCGAAGAAGTAGGTGAGGCCGACCATCATCAGGAAGGTGCCGCCGAAGGCGGCGATCGGCAGGTGCGCCTCGTTCATGATGCGGGCATATTCGGCCGGTTCGCGTGCCGCCAGGAAGACGGCGTCGACCGGCCCGATGCCTGCAGCGATGACGACGATCAGCAGCGGGAAGACGATACGCATGCCGAACACGGCAATGACGATACCCCAGGTCAGGAAGCGATGCTGCCAGACGGGCGTCATGTCCTTCAGCTTGTTGGCATTGACGATGGCGTTGTCGAAGGAGAGAGAGATTTCAAGCACTGCGAGAACGGTGCAGATGAAGAACACCGTCGCCATGCCGCCGATCGTGCCGGTTGTCTGCCAACCGAGCCAGGCGCCGAGCGCGAGGCCGGCGATGGTCACGATGAAGGCCCATTTGAAATATCCGAGGGAGCTGTTTGCAGTGGCTTGCTTGTTCATCGACCCATCTCCCCGGCGATAACCGTCATTGAAGAGAAAAGGCGTGAGGTTTCTCCGCGCGTCGCCCAGCACGCACGGGTTAGTGGCATGTTCAAAGAGATCATTTTCTTGAATCCGCCGGCTCATATTGCTGGCGGTACCGACATCACGAGAGCGCCGTATACTCTCGCCAGAGGGGCCCGGCACCATAGTTTATCCGTGGCGAACTCTGGTCCTTGAGCCACGGAACCCGGTCGTTTTCACTGAAGTGAGGCCTTGCGTCAAGGCTTCGTTCAGCGTCGGTCGGGCGCTAATCGATTTAGGGCGGTATTCCGGCTTGTCCACACGCGGGTTGCGCTCATTGCGGGCAAGAATACGTCATTCGGCGAGCCGCAGGTCAAGAACCGGGACCGAGCCGAGCGTATTGCTGACCGTGCAGATTTCCTCGGCCTCGTGGGCGATGGCCATTTTTGTATCTGCGTCGATGTCGCCGTCGATCGTCAGCACGACCGCGAAGCGGGCGATCCGTGACGGCTCCTCGGCCGCCTTTTCTCCGCTAACTTCCGCGCGGATGACCCGGATCTGTCCAAGCACGCCTCTCCGGTTCGCGGCGATGCGGGCGCTCATCGCCATGCAGGCCGCAAGCGAGGCATGGAGCAGGTCGAGCGGGTTGAAGCCGGGTTGGGAGGCTCCCGTCACGATATCCAGCGTGCCGCCGGTCGGGGTGACGATATGGGGAAAGCCCGTGCGGCCGAGCTGGGCCGTGGCACCGGTTGCCCGCGTCTTCGGTTCGTGCATCGGTCCGCCTCTCGCGTTCTGTCGGGGCCAATGCATAGCGGGAAAAGCCGAAGTCAGGCAAGACGGCGCCAGGCCCTCTATGGCCGATCGTGCGGGACGTCAGAGCGCGCTGCCGATGCGGGCCGTGCCGGTCTGGCCGTTGTTGCGCGTCCACTTCAGCTTGCTGTCGCTGATCCGCTCGAGCTCGAAACACATCGGTTCGCCCTTGTACCAGCTGGTGAACTTCTGGCAGAGACGGTCGCCATCGATCCACCAGCGGCCGGTGTCGGTGGGTTTTGCCAGCCGCCCGAGGCCGAGCGCCTCGCCCGAGCCGTCCACCTGTCCGTTGGGGCGATAGTTGAGCGGGAATTCTCCGCCGAGCGGTACAGCGAGATAGATCCGCCGGCCAATGATCGACTGCTGAATGTCGTCGGCGCTGTAGCGATTCTGGTTGGCGTCGGCGGTGCTTGTCAGAAAAAGCGCAGAGGCAAGCGCCGAAAACACCGTGATCGTCTTTGCTGTCGTCATCTGTCTGGTCTCCCTGCCGGTTTCCAAGCGAGTTGGCTTAAGGGATACGCAGGGTATGCGGCAGTGGATCAGCCGATCTCAGGGGGAGCGGATGAAAATGCCGACGCTTGCGGCCCGGCCGGCGGCGTCGATCACGGTCAGCGTGGAATAGCCGGAGCCCTCCGGCGTCCAGTCGCTGGTGCGCCGTCTGGTCGGTTCGGCGAGCGGCTTGCCGTTGGCGAGCCAGCGGAACGGTGCGCGCCCGGCCTGCAGCTTGAGGATCAAGGGCAGAGCCGTGCCATCCGGTGCGGTGCCAAGTTCCACCTGGGCACCTTCCGGCGGATAGACGATCTGGGGCGGCTTTTCGCGGGCGGACGCGGAGATCAGGCCGTTCGCCTGCATGGAGAACCGCCGCTGGCTGACGGGCAGCTCGGCCTGGGCGATGCGAGCGGCGCCGCGGGGTGCTGCGGGAAGCGGCGTGCCTGCAATGCCGGACTTGGCGAAGGCCTCGAACAGCACGGGCGCGGCGGTCGCATAGCCGGAGATGCCGGGGATGGCGGCGTTGTCGGGCCGGCCGATCCACACGCCGATCACATAGCGCCCGTCATAGCCGACAGACCAGGCGTCGCGGTAGCCGTAGCTGGTGCCGGTCTTGTAGGCGATGCCGCTCTTCGGGCTGCCGAGCGGCGGCAGAACGGCGGAAAGCACGTCGGTGACATTCCAGGCAGCGACGGGTTCGAACAGCGGCGGGCTGTCGATCGCTCCGGGCAGATCGCGGATACCGTCGCCGAGCCTCACCGGCTTCTCGCGGTTCGCGAGCCCTGCATAGAGCTGGACCAGATCCTTCAGTGACAGGCCGACACCCCCGAGCGCAATCGCAAGGCCCGGCGCTTCGGCCGTCGGCAGGCGCGGCGTGACCTCGGCGCGGCGCAAGCGCGCCATCAGCTTGGTCGGGCCCAGCGCATCGAGAAGACGAACCGCCGGCACGTTGAGCGACAATTGCAGCGCCTGACGGACCGATACGTCGCCCTGGTAGGTCATGTCGAAATTCTTCGGGCGGTAGCCGAAGAAGTCGGCGGGGCGGTCCTCGACGATGGTCTCCTGGGCGACGATACCCTCTTCGAAGGCGAGCCCGTAGATGAAGGGTTTCAGCGTCGAGCCCGGCGAGCGGCTCTGGCGCGTCATGTCGATCCAGCCGGAACGCGAGGCGTCGAAATAGTCGGCGGCGCCGACTTCGGCAAGGATTTCGCCGGTGTCAGCATCGGCCATCATCAGGGCGAGCGAAACCTTGGGGTCGAGCTTGGCCGAGGCATGCAGCGCGACGGTTTCCAGTCTCTTCTGGATGTCGGCATTCAGCGTCGTTTCATGGCGCTCCGCCGTCGGATCCTTCTTGCGCGCGGCTTCGGCCAGGTGTGCGGCCAGTGCCGGCAGCTGCGCGCGCCGGGTCGGAACGGCACTTGTGTCGGCGCGGGCGATCTCGCTGGTGTCAAGCACACCGGCCGTCTGCATGCGTTCGAGAACCCGGTGACGGGCGGCTTCGGCCGCGGCCGGATGGCGATCGGGCCGACGACGTTCCGGCAGTTGCGGCAAGGCGACGAGCAGGGCGGCCTCCGCCACCGAAAGCCGGCGCGGCTCCTTGCCGAAATAGGCAAGGCTTGCAGCCCGCACGCCTTCGAGATTGCCGCCATAGGGAGCAAGCGTCAGATAGAGATCAAGGATTTCCGCCTTGCCGAGGCGCCGCTCGATCTGGATCGCCCGGGCGATCTGGATCAGCTTGGCGGTGATCGACCGCTCCCGCCGTGGCTCGATCAGGCGTGCCACCTGCATGCTGATGGTCGATCCGCCGGAGATGATGCGGCCATTGGCGACGAGCTGAAGCGCAGCCCGGCCAAGTGCCACGGGGTCGACCCCTGCATGGTCCTCGAAGCGCCGGTCCTCATAGGCAATGAGCATCTTGAGGAACTGCGGATCGACGTCGGTTGCACGTGTCCGCAGGCGCCAAAGCCCGTCCCGCGTGGCAAAGGCGCGCAACAGCCGGCCATCGCGGTCGTCCACTTCCGTCGAGACGTTTGCCGCAACGTCCAGCGGCGGCGGGAATGCCCGGTCGGCCCAAAGAAGGCCGGCGACCAGCACGCCCGCCGCCAGGGCGGCGGCGAGGGTGCCGATGCCGATGGTTCGAACCAGCCTCATTATTCCGCCGCCAGGACCTCCATGCGTCCCGTCGCCGTGCGGGCGAAGAACTGCGGACGATACATGTCCTCGACATGGGCAGCAGGGTGGTCATAGACGCCCGGCGTCACCGCGCGGACCACATAGGCCAGCGTGATGGCATCGTTTTCGCCCGCGGTCCGCGTGATCGCCGCGACGAAGCGGTCGTTGCGGAATTCGAGATGGGCGGTCTCCGTCTCGCCGATCCAGTCGAAATTGGCGAGCTTGGCGCTGTCGACCAGGCTCGGATTGTCGATCTCGAAGCCGGCCGGCAGCAGGTCGGTGATCAGCAGTTCAGCCGGCCACTCGTCGGTTTCGGTGACTTCGAGCACAACGACGTAGCGCTCGTTCTGGCTGGCCTCGCTGACATTCGCTTCTTCACCGTCCAGCGTGTAGTAGCTGCGGGCGATAGTGAAGCCTTCCTCGGTTGCCGGCAAAGGCACGCTCGGCGCGGCGACCGTGGTGACCGACGCCGTCAGCGGATCGCTGCTCTTGTTGGTCAGCGTGACCGGATGTTGAAGCAGCGCGTCGCCAGTGATGCTGGCGCGGTAGCCGCCGCTGTGGTCGGCGCCGTTGACCTCTACCCTGATTCCCTCGTCACCCTGGTCGAGCGCGCGGGCGGCAAGCAGCGCCCAGGTCTGTTCCTGGGTGCTGAGGTAACGCTTCTCGCGCAGTTCCGCACTCACCACCTTGGCCAGCATGGGCACGATCGGCGGCACGGGCCGGCTCTCGGCGGCGAGCGCTAGGACGGCGGCGGCGTCGCGCAAGGACGAGCCGTAGTCCGAGCGGTTCAGGCTGACCTTGTGGATGCGGGCTTCTTCCGACATGCCGGCGGCATCGAGGAAGACGGCGCGCGAGCGTTCGGCATCGCCGTAAAGGGCGAGGGCGGCCGCCAGATGCGCCTTGGACAGCGGCGTCGGGAAGTCGCCGAGCATCGTGTCGGCATAGTAGCGCAGGTCGCTGATCGCGGCCTTGCGGTTACGGGCAAGCACGTAGAGCGAATAGGCGATCTCGTTGCCGCGATCTTTGATATTGGTGTCGTAGCCGATGCGGTTCTGCAGGTTTTGCAGCGCCTGCACCATGGCTTCGTCCGGCACGTCGAACTTCTGCTCGCGCGCCCGGGTCAGGAAATCGCTGACATAGGCGTCGAGCCAGAGGTCCTCGTAGCCCGGCGCCCAGAGGCCGAAACTGCCGCTGGACGACTGGTAGGACAGCACGCGGTAGACCGCATCCTGGACACGTTTCTTGATCTCGGCGTCGGCGGGCAGGCCTGAGCCGGACTGCAACTCGTCGAAATAGACGAGCGGAAGCGCGCGGCTGGTAGTCTGTTCGGCGCAGCCGTAGGGGTAGCGGTCGAGGCTCATCATCAGTGCCGGAATGTCGAAGCCCTCGGCGCGAGACACGTTCAGGCTGACGGATGCGTCCTGCAACAGGCTGTCGGCCAGAAGGTCGCCGTCGACGGTGAGGCTGCGGCCGGCGGCCAGATTGATGATCCGGCGTTCGGTGACCGGCAGCGAGGACGGCCTGACCGGGAGGATGAGCTGCTGGTCGAGCGAAATCCCGTCGCCACCGGAAAGCGCGATGTCGATCGTGCCCTGGCCGGGCTGCACGCCGGTCAGCGGCAGGGTAACCGTGGTCTTACCGCCGGCTTCGAGGCTGATCGTCTGCGTGGCATCCTCTGCGTCGACCGAGACCGGATCGCTTGGCGTGACCGCCAGCGTGTAGTCGCCGGCCGGTGCGTCGGTGGCGACGATGTCGAGCCTCAGAGCACTGACGTCGCCGGGGGCGAGGAAGCGGGGCAGGCTCGCCGTGACGACGATCGGATCGCGGATGATCACATCGGTCTGGGCATGGCCGAGGCCGGTCTTCGACCAGGCGACCGCCATGATGCGGGCCGTGCCGTTGAACTGCGGAATGTCGAAACTGACGGTCGCCTTGCCTTGCGCATCGAGCTTCACCGGACCGGAGAAGAAGGCGACGAGCTTTTCCTTGGGCGGATTGCCCTGCAGCGGCATTTCGGCGCCGTCACCGCCGGTGCGCAATTTGCCGGTCGCACCGAGGGAACCGTCGATCAGGCGGCCATAGAGGTCGCGCATCTCGATGCCCAGGCGACGCTGGCCGAAATACCAGGTCTCCGGATCGGGCGCTTCGTAACGCGTCAGATTGAGGATGCCGACGTCGACGGCGGCGACCATGACATAGGCCTCCTCGCCGATGCCGGCACCGGCCACCTCGATCGGGATCTGCAGGGCCTGGCGCGGCAGCGTCTTTTCCGGGGGCGATAGCTTGATCGCCAGCTTGTCGCTGCCGGGATCGACCGTCAGCCACGTGACGCCGATCGCGCGCATCGGCATGCGGCTTTCCTGGGCCTCGCCGGGGCGGAACAGGGTGGCGGTGACATAGGCACCGGGGCCGAAATCGGCCGTGATCGGAATCTCGACCTCGCCGCCGCCAACGGGAATGCTGGCGGTCTGGGCGGCCACCATCGTGTCGGTGCCGACGGTCAGCAGGAGTTCGCCGGCAAAGCGCGGCGAGACCTTGAGCTTGGCGGTGTCGCCGACCTTGTAGTTTTCCTTGTCGAGGCCGATTTCCAGCGCGTCGGGCGTTTCGGTCGAGCTTGCCTCAACGAACCAGCCGGCGTCGAATTCGACGCTGGTCGCAGCACCGTCGGTGCTCGCCTGTTCGATTTCGAGGCGATAGCGGCCCCAGGTGACCGGCACAGCAACTTCCGTGCCGTCGGTTGCGATGTCGACCGTGCCGTCGGCCACCTGCTTGGTGGTGACGATCGGTTCATAGCGCCAGGACGAGCCCTCGCGATACCACTGGTAGTTCCGTTCCAGGCTGACGAGTTTCCACCTGGCGCCGGCCAGCGCCTGCTTTTCACCGTCTGGCCCGACGGCGATGACATGGAAACGGCCGGTGGAATTCTCGGCGAGGTCGCCGGTGAATTCCGGCTTCACGCCGATCATCGCGCCTTCGGGACGGACCGGCAGGGTGAGCTTGCGCTCGACGGCCCGGCCACCACCTTCGACCATGCGCAGCACGATTTCGGCTTCCAGCATCTGCGTGGTCGACGGCAGTTCGCTGATGTCGACGTCGAAGCTGGTCTTGCCGTCCTCGTCGAGCGGTTCGAGCGCCTCGAGCGGGATGCGGGTGTCTTCGCTCTGCTCCTCGTCGGCGAGGCCGAAGACATAGCGTTCGAACGTCGGGCTCGTGCGGGTCGGGCGGATGTTTACCTCGCCCTCGAGCATCAGGCCGGCCGCCGGAGCGCCATACAGATAGCGACCGTCGACGGAAACCGGAACGGGGACGCCCGGCTCGACGCTCTTGGTGTCGCTGGTGATGTCGAATTCCAGCCGGTCCGGCACGAAATCGTCGACCAGGAAGCCCTTCTGGGCGATCGGTTCCTTCTTCGGATCGGTGTGGATGTTGATCGTCCAGGTGCCGCGCATGGCGTCGGCCAGCAGCGGAAGATCGGCGGAATAACCGCCGAGCGTTTCGCTGTTCACCACCATGCGGCGGAATTCGACCCCGTCGGGACGGTTGAAGATGAAGGTCAGCGGCAGCCTTTCGATCGCGTCGGCCTCGGTGTCACGCGACAGGGCTGCCGCATGCACCGTCTCACCGGGGCGATAGATGCCGCGTTCGGTCCAGGCGAGCACGTCGATGGCGCCGGGCGCAGGCCGACCGGTGACGCCGCGGTCGGACAGATCGAAGCCGGCGCGAGTCATGTCGAGGAAGACGTTGTCGTCTTCACCCTTGCTGGCGACGATGACGGCGGGCGCAAGCGCTGCCCCGGCACGCATCAGGCCTGCATCGAAGCGGGCGCGGCCGTCTGTATCGGTGCGGGCGGTGGCGAGGATCTCGTTGTTCTTGGCGATCAGCTGCAGGTCGACTTCGGCCAGCGGCGCAGCACTTGCCAGCGAACGGGCGAAGACATGCAGGCCGTCCGTGCCGGCGAAGGTCGATAGCCCGATGTCGGAGACGACGAACCACTGGGTGGCCCGGGTGTCCCAGTCCTCGCTGGTGGAATTGGCGACGGCCGCGGTCATGACATAGATGCCGGGGCGGCGCTTGGGCAGCGCCTCGTCGACCGGGAAGCTGGTGATCACGTCCTTGTTGAGTTCACTGGCAATATCGATCGTGCCCTGCCAGATCAGCTCGCCGCTTTCGCTTTCGATGCGGTCGGCGCCATAGCCGTCGAGCTGGGTGAGGAACTGCGAGGCGGCCAACAGCGGGGCGACGTTGCGGTCGCCGATCCGGTAGAGCTCCAGCTTCGCACTCTCGGTGTTGACGGAGACGATCGGAATGCCGCGCCGCGCGGTGGACGGCAGGACGAAATTGTCGCCGGTGAAGCGCACGGCGGCCGAACGGTCCTTCACGTAGATGTCGAGATCGACCTGGGCTTCGAGGTTTTCCTCGACGGACGAGGGCAGGCCGGCACGGAGCGCCAGCTTGTAGCGTTGGCCGTGGGTCAGGCCTTCGACGCAGATCTGGTTGTCCTTGGCGTCGACCGCCTTGGGAGCCGAACCGTCGAGGGTGACGAAGGGGGTATAGTCGACGCCGCGCTTGACCAGCGGATCGGAAAATTCGACGCAGGCGCGTGGCGTCAGACTGTCGGCATCGACCGTGTTGCTGACGACGCGGAAGCCCTTGCGGGCACGCAGGTCGTTATAGGCGGCCTGGACTGTCTTGGCCGTCACGAGTTCGAGGCTGGCCTTGTAGGCGCTGAGCGCGCCGCGATAGTTCTCCGAATTCTCCAGCCCCTTGGCGAGCACGGCGAGCGCATCGGCGCGGGCCTGGGTGGAGCGGGTGAGCAGAAAACCGTTGAGCGCGGCAAGCACGCCCTGGCCGGTCATTTCGCTGTTGCCGGTAACGGAATTGGCGGTGCGCGCCACCTCGATCCACATGGCCGGATCTTCCGGGGTGAGGGCGAGCGCGCCCTTGAAGGCGTGAAGGGCCCCTTCGTAGTTGCTGGTATAGAGCGCCTGCCGTCCCTGTTCCAACAGGGCGTTGTGGCCGAAACCTTGCTGGTCTTCGCCAAGCGCGAGATCGGCGCGCTGCTGGCGGGCGTCTTCCATCAGCTGATCGGAGACGAAATCCGGGCGCTGGGGCGCGCCGATATCGGGTTCCGCGCCCTGCTCGACGATGCGCCCGGCGACGGCACCGGCAAATGTATTCAGCTGGTTGAAGTCGGATTTCAGGAAGCACCATTTCACCTTGGGATTATAGGTGAAGGCGCGGCATTCCTGGTCGGCGATGCAGCTCGACTGGCACTGGGCGAGCGAAACATTCTGCTCAGTGCGGAGGTCAAACCCAAAATAGTCGCCGTCGCGAGTGGTGACGACACTGCGTCCGCCGGCGGAAAGCGCGGGTGGCGCAAACGCCAGAAGGCCAAACAAGAGTGCGGTGAAACCGTTGGACCTGCGCCTGGACATGATGTCCCTCCCCACGCTTGAACATTTTAGCGAAGAGTACTCTTCGTCCATAACAGGCGCTTGTCAATCGGCGGGGATGTCGCGCTGTGAGCACCGACACAGGTCCGTGTCAGGCCTGATTCTCGATGGTCCGGGCGTCGACATGCAGGGCGCGCCCCGCACCCCAGCCGTTGATCGCGGCGCCCAGGCCGAAGGCGACGAAGACGACAGATGTGGCGGCAAAACTGCCGGTCCAGTCGCGGATCAGGCCGACGAGAAGCGGTGCGATCGCGGCCAGCGTATAGCCGACGAACTGCGCCATACCGGATAGGTGCGCGGCGACATGCTGGTCGGGCGAGCGCAGCACGACGGCGGTGAGTGCCACGGCGACCAGCCCGCCCTGGCCGATGCCCTGCAGAACGGCAAAGGGCCAGACGGTCCAGAGCGGCGCGAAGAGAAGGCCGAGCAGGCCGGTGACGGCGATCGCCGCCAGTGCGACGTGAACCACGCGCTGATCCTTGCCGCGCACTGCGATCTGCGGCGAGACGATGCACGAGGCGGCCTGGACCATGACCGACAGCGAAACGATGGCGCCTGCGGTGACGCCGTCAATGCCGCGATCGCGAAGGATCGGGACCAGCCAGCCGAAGACGCAGTAGGCGAGCGCCGATTGCAGGCCCATGAACAGGGTGACCTGCCAGGCCAGCCTGTCGCGCCACAGACCCTCGACGCGGAAACTGGTTTTTGCCGGTTTCGCCCGGCTGCCGAGAGCCTGGGGGAGCCAGATAAGCCCGACGATGGCGGCGGGGATGGCCCAGATCGCCAGGGCAGCGCCAAGCGAACCGCCAAGCGCGGTCTCTATCGGCAGCGTCAGGCCGGCGGCGCCCGCTGCACCGGCACAGAGCGCCATGGTGTAGAAGCCGGTCATCAGCGCGGCCTTGTCGGGAAAGTCGCGCTTGACCAGTCCCGGCAGCAGGACATTGCCGACGGCGATGCAGGCGCCGGCAAGGGCGGTGCCGAGGAAGAGCAGGGGCAGGGAGTGGAAGGCGCGCAAGGCGGTGCCGAGGGCGAGAAGAGCGACCGCCGCCAGCAGGGTGCGCTCGGCGCCGAGACGTGCGGCCAGACGGGGTGCGAGGGGCGAGAACAGCCCGAGGCACGCGACGGGTACCGTCGTAAGCAGGCTCGCGCCGGCCGCCGACAGCCCGAGTTCGGTGCGGATTTCCGGCAGCAGCGCCGAGGCGCTGGAAAACAGCGGCCGCAGGTTGAAGGCGATCAGTACAAGGCTGACGCTCAGCAGCAGGCGTGCGAGCGGGCTCATCGCTGCGGCGGGGGGTGCCTCCGGCGGCATGTCCTCGGCGTCGATCAGGAGTTCGTCGCCAAGATCCAGCGGCTTGGTCTGTCCGGTGATGGTCACGCTTCAAGTCTTTCGTCGAGGAAGGCAAAGACCGGCGCCATGAAACGGCGCACGGCCGCATCGGCCTTGTCCGGGTCGCCGGTTTCAATCGCGTCGACGATCGCCACATGGGCGGCCATGTCGGGTTCGGGCAGATCGCCGGCCGTCGTCGCCTGGATGGTCTCGGCGATCGAGGCGGAGAAGAAATCGAAGAGTTCTATCAGGGCACGGTTCGCCGATGCGGCGATGACCGCCTTGTGGAAGGCGAGGTCGCGGGCAATGAAATTCTCCCGGTCGCCGGCATCGGAACTTCCGCGCTGGGCGAGCAGGGCGCGCAACTGCGCAATTGTCGCCGGGCCTGCACGTTTGGCGCCAAGCCGGGCTGCCTCGACGTCGAGCGCGCAGCGGGCCTCGAAGCGGTCACGCAGGCTCGCATGACGGGCGGCGTCCAGCGTGCGCCGGCTGTCGGCGGCGGAGCGCACATAGGTGCCGGACCCCTGCAGCACTTCGAGCAGGCCCTGAGAGGCCAGCACCCTTACCGCCTCGCGAACGGTTCCGCGGCTGACGCCGAGCGTGGCGGACAGGGTCGCTTCGTTGGGCAGGCGCGAGCCGACGGCGAAACGCCCGGAGATGATCTCGGCGCGAATGGCTTCGGTCGCCGTGTCGGCGAGGCTGGTCTTCTGAACGGGTTTCATGTCGAATAGATTAAATCATCGGATGACTTTGGCAAGTAGAACCTTCGCCGCGGGCGGCTTGACCTTCACAGGTCAGCCGGAAGTGCTGTCGTTCGAAGCGTTGAAGTCCCGCACCTGCCCCAGCAGCCAGCTGGAAAAGGCTGTTGCAGGCTGGTAGGCCATCTTCGACAGTGGGCGGACGAGATAATAGGCGCTGGCGCTCTTCACCTCATGGTTCCACGCGCGCACCAGCTGGCCGCTCGCCAGTTCCGGTTCGATCAGAAAGGTCGGCACCAATGCGATGCCGAGACCGGCAAGGCAGGCCTGGACCACGTTGGAGAACTGTTCGAAACGCATGCCGCCGCCGCGGCCGTTGGCTATGCCGAGACTTGCGAACCAGTGTTCCCAGGCGCGCGGCCGCGAGGCCATGTCGAACAGCGGCATGGACAGCATATCTTCCGGCCGCGCCACGGGATGGTCACGCAGAAATGCGGGGCTGCAGACCGGCACGACCATTTCCTGCATGAGGAACTGGCAATCCGTGCCGGGCCAGTTGGGTTCGCCGATATGGATTGCCGCGTCGAGGCCTGACGTCTCGAAATCGAACTGGCCGATGCGGGTGGCGAAGTCGATGATGATCGACGGATGCTTCTGCAGGAAGTCCGGAATGCGCGGCATCAGCCAGCGCGTGCCGAAGGTCGGCAGGATGGCGAGGCGCAGGTGGGTGTCTTCCGCTTTGGCCATCGCCTCCAGCGACAGGGTGCGGATGGTTGCCAGCGCGTCGCCGATCCCCTTGGCGTAGTCCCGGCCGATGGATGTGAGCTCCACGCCGCGGTTGTTGCGGTCGAACAGCTTGACCCCGAGCTGGTATTCGAGGAGGGATATCTGCCGGCTGATCGCGCCCTGGGTGAGGTTCAGTTCGTTGGCGGCGGCGGAAAAGCTGCCGAGCTTGGCGACGGAATCAAAGGCGGCGAGCGCGCTGGTCGAAGGCAGGAAACGGCGTTGATGGGTCAGCATTGGCTATGAATAGACCTGATAGCCGCATGAGTAAACATGTCTTGCGTTCGCTTGCCGTTTCATCAATCTATGCCCCAGTTTAAAGAGGATATCAGACCTATGAGCGAAATGCGGCCGTTTTCCTGGAGTGATCCATTCCTGATGGCGGAGGCGCTCTCCGAAGACGAGCGCATGATCCAGGCCTCTGCCGAGGCCTTTGCCCAGAACGAGCTTATGCCCCGCGTCAACGAAGCCTATCTGGGCGAAACCGTTGCGCCGGAACTGTTCAAGCTGATGGGCCAGGCCGGGCTTCTCGGTGTCACCCTGCCGGAAAAGTACGGCGCTGCCGATGCGAGCTATGTGTCCTACGGTCTCGTCGCCCGCGAAGTGGAGCGCGTCGATTCCGGCTACCGCTCGATGATGAGCGTGCAGTCCTCTCTGGTCATCTACCCGATCTATGCCTACGGCTCGGAAGAGCAGAAGGACAAGTACCTGCCGGGTCTCGTTTCGGGTGAACTGATCGGCTGTTTCGGCCTGACCGAGCCGGATGCCGGTTCCGATCCGGGCGGCATGAAGACCCGTGCGGAGAAGATCGAGGGCGGCTACCGCCTGCGCGGCTCCAAGATGTGGATCTCCAACGCACCGATCGCCGACGTCTTCGTCGTTTGGGCAAAGTCGGAAGCTCATGGCGGCGAAATCCGTGGCTTCGTCCTTGAGAAGGGCATGAAAGGCCTCTCGGCACCGAAGATCGGCGGCAAGCTGTCGCTGCGCGCCTCGGTCACCGGCGAAATCGTTATGGACGGCGTCGAAGTGGGCGAAGATGCGATCCTGCCGAACGTATCGGGCCTGAAGGGTCCGTTCGGCTGCCTCAACCGTGCCCGCTACGGCATTTCCTGGGGCGTCATGGGGGCGGCCGAGGATTGCTGGCACCGGGCCCGCCAGTACGGCCTCGATCGCAAGCAGTTCGGCAAGCCGCTCGCCGGCATGCAGCTCTACCAGAAGAAGCTCGCCGACATGCAGACGGAAATCACGCTTGGCCTGTTTGCCTCGCTGCGCGTCGGCCGGCTGATGGACGAGCACCAGTTCGCCCCGGAAATGATCTCGCTGATCAAGCGCAACAACTGCGGCAAGGCGCTCGACATCGCCCGCCAGGCCCGTGACATGCACGGCGGCAACGGCATCCAGATCGAGTATCACGTCATGCGTCACGCGCAGAATCTGGAGACGGTCAACACCTATGAGGGCACGCACGACGTTCATGCGCTGATCCTCGGGCGTGCCCAGACCGGCATCCAGGCCTTCTTCTGAGGCTGGATGCAGTGAGCCAATGCAAAAGGCGGCCTCCGGGCCGCCTTACTTTTTTTGGTATTCAAGGCTTTTCTGAAGTGATGCGGGAGTGATCACTGTCCCGCGGTCAAATGTCCGAGACTCTGCCGTGCCCGGATTTCCGGGGTTTCGGCATGATTTTCTCCGAAAATCCTTAGATTCTTGCGGTTTATCAATCGATCAAGAAATTTAATTGTTCATCAACCTCTGCACCGTTAGCAGTGAGCAAACGATTCACGGTTTGTTAGAATTTTAGATGTGCGTCATCTGCGCCTGTCCCTCGGGACCGGCGTTCGGTCCGCGCGATCTCCCGTGTCGGCGCGCAAAGGATCCGGTCGCGCTGCCCGCACGTAACTGGATCGTGACCATATCCCAGTCCGGGTCCGCCTTCAGGCGAGGAGAAGCAGACATGTACGCCGTTGCCGTATTGGACAAGAAAGCGCTGGCCGGATTCAGGCGCGAGCATCCGTGGCTGGAATTTCCCGAAAAGGTGCGCGAGGTTTCGCTCTTCTTCGACGACAACGGCAGTCCCGCACGCCTGACTGCCGTCGAGGCGGGGGCGGACGGTGTCGACTGTCCGACCGACACCAACACCTTCTCGACCGAGACGGTGCTGGCGCTGATCCGCTTTGCCCCGCACGGGACGCCCATGACGTGGGAGAGCCCGGACGAGGCGCGCGTCTGGCGAATCCTCGAACGATTGCCGACGAGCGATGAGATGGTTCTGGTCGACGAGACCGTGGACGCCTGCCGTCGCGTTTTGCTGGACGAGGCCTATGAGCTGCTCAGGCAGATGGCGGTCAGTGCCTATCAGGGCCTTGCCACGGCCGCGCGTTCCCAGGCCGAATCCGAGCGTCTGGGAAAAGCGGCGCAGTCCGTGCCGGACAATCTGGACGATGTGACGGAGGCGACCAAGCCCTTATTCCTCGAGGTCGATCTGTGGCGGCTTGTGGCGGTCGTTCGTGACGAGGCCTCCATGCCGGTCGACAGCGAAATGCCGATGACACCGGCTCTGGAGGATCTGGACCGTCTGATCGGCGATCCGGGAGAAACCGAAGGCGCGTCGGACGCGCTCATCCAGACGCTGTTCGACCTGTCGCCCGTGGCCTTCTCGATCTCGACGATCGGCAAGAACAGCTCCCGCTATGTGCGCGTCAACAAGGCCTATCTCGAACTGGTCGGCAAGACCTGGGAAGAGATCCGCGGGCACGAGATGGTCTCCTCGGGCCTGGCGATCGGCAACGAAGCGCGCGAGCGGCGGCTTGCCATGCTGGATCAGGAAGGCGGCTATTCCGGCGAGCGTGCGGAAATCCGCAACGCCAAAGGCGAGATCGTGCCGGTCCTCATCTCGGCACGACGCCTGAAGCTGGCGGGCGAGCTCTACGACTTCGAGGTCATCACCGACGCTTCGCAGAACTGATCCGGATGCTCTCCGCCCCGGGCCGCCGCGTCAGGCGCGGCGGAAGAGGGCGAGCGAGCGGGGCACGAGCGGCATGGTCTGTCCCGCCGCAACGTGATCGCCCTGGCGGGCGGGATCGTTGGTGTCGAGTTCCAGCTGCCAGTCGCTGCCGCCTCCGCCGCTCTTCGGCATGGTGAAGTGCATCTCCTCATCGACCGGATTGAAAAGGATCAGGACTTCCGACCAGGCACCCTCGATCTGTTCCAGGTCGTCGCGCTGCAGCCGCAGTGCCAGGGGGTTACGGTCGAGCCAGTGTTCCGGCCGCTGGGCGCCGCCCTTGACGTTGTACCATTCGATGATCGTACCGTCGCGCCAGCTGGCGCGGCGCAGCAGCGGCTGCTCCTTGCGAAGGGAAATGAGCCTGGCGGTGAATTCGCGCAGCACCTCGCAGCCGTCCGGCAGGTTTTCCCAATGCAGCCAGCTGATCTCGCTGTCCTGGCAATAGCCGTTGTTGTTGCCCATCTGCGAGCGGCCGAACTCGTCGCCGGCAAGCAGCATCGGCGTGCCGTGCGAGAAGAACAGCGTGGCGAGGAAATTGCGCTTCTGTCGATCGCGAAGGGCATTGATGCCCTCGTCGTCCGTCGGGCCTTCGGCGCCGTAGTTGTGGCTCCGGTTGTCGTTGTGGCCGTCGTTGTTGTGCTCGCCGTTCGCCTCGTTGTGCTTGCCGTCATAGGAGACGAGGTCGTTCAGCGTGAAGCCGTCATGGGCGGTGATGAAGTTGACGCTGGCCCACGGGCGACGGCCGCGCAGATCGTAGATGTCGCCGGAGCCGAGCAGGCGGGCGGCAAAGTCCGGCGCGCAATTGTCCCGGTCCAGCCAGTAGTCGCGGGTCGAGTCGCGATACTTGTCGTTCCATTCGGCCCAGCCCGGGGGAAAGCCGCCGACCTGGTATCCGCCCGGTCCGATGTCCCACGGTTCGCCGATCAGCTTGATCTTCGACAGAACCGGATCCTGTGTCACGGCATCGAAGAAGCCGCCGCGCTGGTCGAAGCCTTCCGGCTCGCGGCCGAGAATGGTGCCAAGATCGAAACGGAAACCGTCGACATGCATTTCCTCCGCCCAGTAGCGCAGGCTGTCCATCACCATCTGCAGCACGCGGGGATGGGAGGTGTTGACCGTGTTACCGGTGCCCGTGTCGTTGATGTAGTAGCGATGATTGTCGGGCATGGTGCGGTAGTAGGAGAAATTGTCGATGCCCTTGAAGGAGAGCGTCGGCCCCAGCTCGTTGCCCTCGGCCGTGTGGTTGTAGACGACGTCGAGGATCACCTCGATGCCGCCGTCATGGAAGGCGCGAACCATGTCGCGAAACCCGTTCAGACCCTTCGGTCCATAGTAGCGCGACGCGGGCGCGAAGAAGCCGATGGTATTGTAGCCCCAGTAATTGCGCAGGCCCTTGTCGAGCAGGTGGCTATCGTCGGGAAAGGCATGGATCGGCAGAAGTTCGATCGAGGTGGTGCCGAGGCTCTTCACGTAGTCGACCGCTGCTGCGTGTCCGAGGCCTTCGAACGTGCCGCGCAGATTCTCCGGGATTGCCGGGTTGAGCTTGGTGAAGCCCTTCACATGGGTCTCGTAGACGATCGTGTCTGCCCAGGGGATGCCGGGGGAACCGTTGTATTCCCGGCTGATCCGCGGATCAATGATCCGGCACTTCGGCACGTCCGCGCCGTTGTCGATCTCGCTGAAAGAGAGGTCCTTCTCCTCGCTGTCGACGTCATAGCCGAAATGCGCCTTCGTCCAGGCGATGTCGCCAACGATCTCGCGTGCGTAGGGATCGAGCAACAGCTTGTTCGGGTTGAAGCGGTGGCCGTTTGCCGGGTCATAGGGGCCGTGGACGCGGTAGCCATAGAGCATGCCCGGCTTCACGCCCGGCAGATAGCCGTGCCAGACCTCGTTGGTGTATTCCGGCAATTCGATCCGGGCGATCTCCGTCTTGCCGCTCTCATCATACAGGCAGAGTTCGACCCGCTCGGCATGGGCGGAAAACAGCGCAAAATTCGTACCTTCCCCATCGAAGCGCGCGCCCAGCGCATGCCATTCACCGGCTTCGACTGCGAACTGCGTGCTGCGAGCGTCCATGGAGATATCCTTGATCAAGTGGAATTGCGCACGTTCAATGCTGCGATGCGGAAAATGTTCCCTGAAGGCGCATCAATTCCTGTCTCCACCGGCCGGAACCTTTGACACTCCGTGGCAGTTTGACGAGCGGCGCCACACCCGTGCGTCAACTCGTATCCCAGGAGGCTTCGATGCCGGCAAAATCCAAGGCTCAGCAGAAGGCCGCGGGCGCCGCTCTTTCGGCGAAACGCGGGGAAACCAAGAAGAGCGAACTCAAAGGCGCTTCGAAGGGCATGGTCGAGTCCATGACCGAAAAGGAACTCGAGGACATGGCCGCGACCAAGCGCAAGGGCAAGCCGGAGCATGTCTCCAAGAAATAGAGTGCGGGCGGCCGCGGCGGAGGAAAGCTGAATCATGGAATTCAAAGACAAGGTGGCGCTCGTCACCGGTGCAGGATCAGGCATCGGCGAGAGCACGGCGCTGACGCTGGCCGCACAGGGCGCGTTCATAGGGCTGCTCGGTCGAACCGCTGATGAACTGGAGGCCGCCCTCGATGAGATACGGGAAACGGGAGGCGACGGGGTCGTACTGGTCGCCGACATCAGCGACGAAAGGGCCATGAAAAATGCCCTGGAGACGTTGTGGAACCTCAAGGGCAGGCTCGACGTGGTCGTGGCCAATGCCGGAATCAACGGGACCTGGGCGCCCATCGACGACCTGAAGCCGGAGGAATTCGATCAGACCATCGCCGTCAATCTGCGTGGAACCTATCTGACGCTTCATTACGCGGTGCCGAGGCTCAAGCAGTCGGGAGGCGGTGCGATCGTGGTGGTTTCCTCCATTAACGGGACACGCACCTTTACCACGCCCGGCGCCACGGCCTATTCCGCGACGAAGGCCGGGCAGCTCGCCATGGTCCAGCAGCTGGCCCTGGAGCTCGGGCAGTACCGCATCCGTATCAATGCCGTATGCCCCGGGGCGATCGCGACCGACATCGACGACAATACGACCATCCGTCACCGCGAGAAGACCAGGGTGCCGGTCGTCTTTCCCGAAGGAGACATTCCGCTGACGGGCGGTGAGCCGGGACAGGTCGACGAGGTGGCGGAGGTCATCGCCTTTCTCGCCTCCGACCGGGCGCGCCATGTCAGCGGTTCGCCGGTTTGGATCGACGGAGGCCAGAGCCTCCTGCGCTAGCGCGGGGAGGCACGGAATTCGGTCTTCGGGGCAAGCCTTCAGTCCGTTTCGGGATTCGAGACAACGCGATCTTCGAACCCATGCAGCAGCCAGAGAACGATGAGGGCCAGCGCCGTTGCCAGCAGGCTGATATGCCAGAAACCGAGCCCGGCCGCGAGGCCGATCGAGCCTGCGAACCAAAGCCCTGCGCCCGTGGTGAGGCCACGAACCTCGCCCTTGGAAAAGACGATCATCCCGGCTGCCAGAAAGGCGACGCCGGCGGTGATGGCCTCGATCAGGCGTAGCGGGTCGATCCGGGCCGAGTCACCTTGAAAGGCCGAGTGGTGGGCGATCTCGATCGTCAGGATGGCGACGATCGCGCTCGACAGGCAAACCAGGATATGGGTGCGCAGCCCCGCGGCCCGGTTCTTGCGTTCGCGTTCGAAGCCGATCGCGCCGCCGCAGAGCATGGCGATCAGCAGGCGCATTCCTATGACGGAGAGGGGGAGAGCGGTGTGGGTGGCGAAGTAGGGTTCGAGATTCGTCATCGGTCTGTCCTGAGGCGCTGGACAATGCGAGAGGGCGCGTCGGCATTGGCCGACACGCCCTTAGGTCTTCGCGCCGAAACTGTGGGTCAGTGGCGCTCTTTCGAGCCGGCGGTCGAGGAATAGGTGGCCGAAACCGGATCGCTGGCTGGGAAGCTGTCGATCAGTCCCTCGTCGACCTGCGACTCGAGTTCGCTCTCGTCCTGAGCGCGCCGGGCGCTCAGGACCGCGTCCGAAACGGCCTCATCGCCACTGCGGACCGTCTTGTCGTCGCGCTCGCGCTCGGCCGTGCCATCGAAGGAGCCGACCTGAAGAAGCAGGACACGCGCCTTGTCCAGGGCATTTTCGCGATTGAGGTCGCCGCTTTCGCTCTGCTTCATGCGAACGGAAATGACCTCGCCGCCGTCTCCGACGAACTCCACGGTGTAGCCGGGGACGCCGCCCATGTCTTCGTGTACCTGTGTTCCAACGATCTGCATGGTCATTCTCCCATTGTGGTGATCCGATAGAAAACGCGCGCGCGGCGCGCTGGTTCCATCGAAGGAGAACGATATGTCAGGGTGCCTGCCCGACAAGAGTGCGGCCGGCAACTCTGCATTGTGAATTGTTCCCTCCGCGGCTGTAAACGCTTTGTTTACCAAGCTGTCCGCGAATTTACTAAAATCTGAAACAAACTACGAGTTGCAGGCGTTGTGGCGGCGAAGGAGATACTGCCATGCTGATGAGATCCAAACTGCCGACCGATACCATCCTGATCGTCGAGGACGATGTCTTCATTTCCATGGACGCTGCCGACAGCGTGTCGCGGGCGGGGGTGAACGTCGTTACCGCCGAAACGGTCCATGACGCGCTCGACATCCTCGAACAGGAGGAGATCTCGGCCGCGATCCTCGATTTTCACGTGCGGGACGGCGCAGTCACGCCGATTGTCGACGTCCTGCGGCAGAAGGGCATCCCGTTCCGTATCGTGTCCGGATCGCCTCTGGCCGAGATCGCCGCCAACGGCATCCCGCCGGGGCTGTGCGCCCAGAAGCCGGCCGACTATTTCAAGGTGCTCGTCTCACTGATCAGCGAACGTCCCTGGACGGCGTTGCGGCCGAGCCACTAACCGGCGCCTAAACCCATCAGGCGCGCTTGTCGAGAAGGCGCGTCAGCGTGCGTTCCACCACATCGACCATCACCATCGTCTGGTGATCCACCTCGATGTTCAGCCGGTCGCCCGGCTGATAGCGGGGAAATGTCGTCTGCCGGAGCGTCTCGGGAATGAGATTGATCTGGAAGATATTGCCTTCGGCTTCGGCCACCGTGAGGCTGGCTCCGTTGACGGCCAGGAAGCCACGCGGGAAGATATACTTCGCCCATTCCTCGGGCACGGAAAAGCGGATATGGGCGCCAGGCATTTCGCTCTTGGCGCCGACCAAAGTCGCGGTCGTGGCGATGTGGCCGGCAATGGCATGGCCGCCGTTCTCGTCGGTCGGCTTGGCCGAGCGCTCGATGTTGACGCCGTCGCCGACGGAAAGGTCGGAGAGGTTGGTGCGCTCCAAGGTCGCGTCCATCGCATCGAAGGTTACGGTCGTTCCCATGATGGAGGTGGCCGAAAGACAGACGCCTTCCACCGAAACGCTTCCGCCGATCTGCAGCCCCTCGACCAGTCGCTCGGGAAACTGGATATGGAATTCGGTGTATCCGTCATGACGGATGATGTTGGTGACCGGGGCCACCGCCTGGACGATACCGGTATACATGTCTCTTCCTGTCTTGCCCGCCAGGCGCGCAAGGGCCCGTCGCGGCGTCGTTTCGTGGGCCAAAGGTAATGTGCGATCGGCCAAAGACAACCGCAAAATCCGGACGCTCCGTCAAGATTTGCTGAACGGTGCCGGCGAGCGCTGCTTTCCGGCCGGATTGCCAAACCGCGGCGCGCTTGCGATGAACGAAATGTCCGGAACGGATCCGCGAAGCAAGGGCACAGCATGCAGCCGCACGATTATTGGCAGACGATACATCCTCCCGGCAGCTTCAATCCCGCCGGCCCGCATCAAGACAGCTATCCCGCGGGGTTGCCCGATGGCGGGCAGATGCTGCTGCCGATCCGGTCGCTTGCCCACGGGCGGCACGGCATTGCCTCCCTCATCATCAACCAGGCGAGCTTCGAGGTTCTGGACGCGCTTGCGGCCTTTCTTGCCGAGAGGCTCTCGCCTTTCCGCCCGGACGTCGTCGTCGGCCTGCCGACGCTTGGGTTGACGCTTGCCTCTGCCGTGGCACAGAAGCTCGGCCACACCCGCTATGTCCCGTTCGGGACCTCGCGCAAGTTCTGGTATCTCGACGAGTTGTCCGTGCCGATGAGTTCGATCACCACGCCGCACCAGCAGAAGCGCCTGTTTGCCGATCCACGCATGTTGCCGCTGCTCAAGGGCCGCCGCGTCGCTCTCGTCGATGACGTCATGTCGAGCGGCGCGTCCATGATGGCGGGGTTGAACCTGCTGGCGGCCCTCGACATCGCGCCGGTGGCGCTGGCGGTCGCAATGCTGCAGACCGAGCGCTGGAGGTCGGCGCTGTCCGCCTGCGGGGAGGGGTGGCCGGAGAAGACGCGGAGCGTGATCGCCACGCCGCTTTTGGCGTGCGACAGCGAAGGGCTATGGAGGGCGGCGGCCTGAGACGCAGGATCTCGTCTGTCGCGGTCATTGGCTTTCTTGCGGCCTTCCGGACAATGAGGCTATAGCTTCAGGCGGCCGGTTGCGGTGCGAAACGATTTCTTGGATCTGTCATGAAGGGACGTTAGGCTCGGGCATGTCGAAAATTCTCTCCATCGCACTCAATCCCGCCATCGATATCTCCAGCGACGCCGACGCGGTCCGCCACACGCACAAGACCCGGACGCACAATCAGCGCCAGCATGCCGGCGGCGGCGGTATCAATGTCGCGCGGGTCATCGTCGAACTCGGCGGACAATGCGAGCTGCTCTACCTCTCGGGCGGCGCCACCGGCACGCTGCTCGAAGCCATGCTGGAGCCTCTCGGCGTGAAGCAGCACCGGTTCCGTATCCATGATCCCGTCCGCGTCGCGTTCAATGTGCGCGAACTCTCGACCAATCTCGAATATCGCTTCGTCCCGGAAGGTCCGGAGGTCACCGAGGAGGAGCTTGCGCCGGTCTTCGATCTTCTGGAGGCAAGCGACGCGGATTATATCGTCGCCAGCGGCAGCCTGCCGCGCGGGGTCGCGGGCGACACCTATGCCCGGATGGCGGACATTGCCGCGCGCAAGAAGGCCCGCTTCATCCTCGACACATCCGGGGAGGCGCTGCACGAGACGCTAGCGAAGGCGAAGGTATTTCTCGTCAAGCCCAGCCTTGGCGAACTGGCGAGTTTCGCCGGCCAGAAGATCGACCACGAGAATGCCGGGGCCGCGGCCCAGGCGATCGTTCGCAGCGGTGCTGCCCAGTACATCGCCGTGACGCTCGGTGCGGACGGCGCGATCCTGGTCGGTGCCGACAGCATTCATCGCGTGCCGGCGATCGAAGTGCCGGTCAAATCGGCGGTGGGGGCCGGCGACAGTTTCGTCGCGGCGATGACCTGGTCCTTGGCGGAAGGCCACGAGATCGGCGAGGCCTTCCGCTTCGGCCTGGCGGCGGGTGCCGCTGCGGTCATGACGTCCGGCACGGAGCTCTGCCGACGGGCCGACGTGCTGGCGCTCTACGAGGCGAACAAGGGCTGATCTTTGCCCGACCGCCTACAGCCGCATGCCGGTCTTGCCGTCGAACAGTTTGGCCTTGCCCATGTTGACCTCGAAGCGGAAGGTCTCGCCCGGCTTGACGCGCTCTTCGGGCCGCACCCGCGCGATCGCTTCCATGCCGCCCAGCGTGAAGACCAGCATGGTGTCGGGACCGGTCGGCTCGACCACGTCGACCGCGCGCTCGAAGACGAACAGGTCGGGTTGCGGCGCGCCGTGCGCGCCGACATGGGTGATGGTTTCGGGGCGAAGGCCGAGATAGATTTCCTCGCCTTCAAGTCCCTCGACCTTGCCGGCCTGCTCGGGGCCGAGGGGAAAGCGGATCGTACCCTCCTCGTCGGTCACCGCAATCCCGTATCCGTCCTCCTTGACCACCTTTCCCTTGACGATGTTCATCGACGGCGAGCCCATGAAGCCGGCGACAAACAGGTCGACGGGGTTCTCGTAGATCTCCTCCGGGGTGCCGAACTGGCGGACATGGCCGTTGTCCATCACGGCAATGCGCGAGGCGAGCGTCATCGCCTCGATCTGATCGTGGGTGACGTAGACGATGGTCTTGCCGAGGCGCAGATGCAGCTTCTTCACTTCCGTGCGCATCTCGATGCGCAGCTTGGCGTCAAGATTGGAGAGCGGCTCGTCGAACAGGAAGACATCCGGATTGCGCACCAGGGCGCGGCCCATGGCGACGCGCTGGCGCTGGCCGCCCGACAACTGCCCCGGCTTGCGGTCGAGCAACTGCTCGATGTGCAGGAGCTGCGAGACGTCGGCGAGCGCCTTGTCCTGGACGGCGCGATCGACACCGCGGGTCTGCATGCCGAAGGTGATGTTCTCCTGCACGGTCTTGGTCGGATAGAGCGCGTAGGACTGGAACACCATGGCGATGTTCCGGTCCTTCGGCGGCACGTCGTTGACCAGCGTATCGCCAATGCGGATCTCGCCGCTGGTCAGGGTCTCGAGCCCGGCGATCAGGTTGAGAAGCGTGGACTTGCCGCAACCCGAAGGCCCGACGAGCACGACGAACTCGCCGTCGTCGAGATCGATGCTCACGCCCTTGATGATCTCGGCCGTGCCGAATTTCTTCCAGACGTCCCGCAGTTCCACCTTTGCCATTTCATCACCCTTTCACGGCACCTGCGGCCAGACCGCGCACAAAGTATTTCCCCGCCACGATGTAGACGAGGAGCGTCGGCAGGGCGGCGATGATCGCGGCCGCCATGTCGACATTGTATTCCTTCACGCCGGTACTCGACGCGACGATGTTGTTGAGCGCCACGGTCACCGGATTGCTGTCGCCGACCGTGAAGGCGACGCCGAACAGGAAATCGTTCCAGATCTGCGTGAACTGCCAGATGACGGCGACGACGATGGTCGGCAGCGACATCGGCAAGAGCAGCGTGAAGAAGATGCGGAAGAAACCGGCGCCATCGATCTTCGCCGCATGGACGATGCCATCCGACACGCCGACGAAGAAGTTGCGGAAGAACAGCGTGGTGAAGGCGAGACCGTAGACCGTGTGCACCAGGATCAGGCCGTAGACGCTGCCGGCCAGGCCGAAATAGCCGAGCATGCGGGCCATGGGCAGCAGCACGACCTGGAAGGGGATGAAGGAGCCGAAGAGCATCAGCGCGAAGATGATGTCGGCGCCGGAGAACTTCCATTTGGTCAGCGCGTAGCCGTTCAGCGCGCCGAGCAGGGTGGAGATGGCGACCGCCGGGACGACCATCAGGATGGAGTTCATGAAATAGGGCTGCAGGCCGGTACAGCGCACGCCGACGCAGGCCGAACTCCATGCCTTTTCCCAGGCGGCAAAGGTGACCTCCTTCGGCAGGCTGATCAGCGACGAGGTGCGGATTTCCTCAAGCGACTTCAGCGAGGTCGAGATCATCACGAAGAGCGGCATCAGGTAATAGAGGCAAAAGAGGCCGAGGATGGCGAAAAGCAACAGGCGCAGCAGCGTGTTCCTGAGGCCCCTGGGACGGACAATGCCGGAAATGGAAGTCCTGCTCATTTCGCCGGCCTCCGCAGTTCCGAATAGAGATAGGGAATGAAGATCGCCGTGACGGTGACCAGCATCATGACGGCGCTTGCCGCCGCCGTGCCGAGTTCGCTGCGCTGGAAAGCGAAGGAATACATGAAGGTCGCCGGCATGTCGGTGGCATAGCCCGGGCCACCGCCGGTCAACGCCATGACCAGGTCGAAGCTCTTGATCGCCAGGTGCGAAAGCACGACGAAGGCGGAGAAGAAGACCGGCCGCACGATCGGCAGGATGATGCTCCAGTAGGTCCGGAACGGGCCCGCACCATCGATCGCCGCCGCCTTGATGATCTCGTCGTCGACCGACCGCAGGCCGGCGAGAAACAGCGCCATGACATAGCCCGAGGATTGCCAGACGCCGGCGATGACCACGGTGTAGATCGCCATGTTGGGATCGACCAGCCAGTCGAAATTGAAATCGGGAAAGCCCCAGCCCTGGATGATCTTTTCGATGCCGAGCGTCGGGTTAAGGATCCATTTCCACGCAGTGCCGGTGACGATGAAGGACAGTGCCATCGGGTAGAGATAGATGGTGCGGATCATGCCCTCGGCACGAATTCGCTGGTCGAGCAGGATTGCCAGAAACAGGCCGATCACCATGCAGCAGAGCATGAACAGGCTGGTGAAGATGAACAGGTTCCCGATCGCCACGAACCAGCGTGGCGTGGTCCATAGCCGCTCGTATTGGGCGAGGCCGACCAGCGTGTAGTTCGGCATGACGCCGGATTTGGTGAAGGAGATGTAGATCGTCCAGGCGATGAAGCCGTAGACGAAGACGAGGCTTGCAGCGAACATCGGCGACACGACGATCTGCGGCAGCCATCGTTCGAAAAAGCGATCGAAGGCGATCCGTCGGCTTTTGGCAGTCATGGGCGATCCTCCCCGCATGGTCCTCATCCCTTTGCGGTTCTGCGCCGCATGATAGGGAACCACCGGGGCCCGGCTCGGCCGGACCCCGGTGGTCATCGATGGAAGGCAAGCCTTACTGGGCGCGCTTCACCGCTTCGCCCATGGCCTTGGCCGCGTCGGCCGAACTCATCTCCGAATTGAAGAAGTTGGTGACGACGTCGAGGAATTCGCCGCGCACGGTGCGCGGAACTGCCATTTCATGGGCCATGGACGGAACGAAGGTGTTGTTCTTCACGGCCGCCGTCATGTCCTCGTAGGACTTGAGGGCGCAGCTGTCGAACTTGTCCAGCTTGATGTCGGTCCGGGCCGGAATGGAGCCCTTGGCCAGGTTGAAGGTTTCCTGGAACTCTGGCGACATGATCAGGCTGGCGAGCACCTTCTGTCCTTCGATGCGGTCTTCGCCCGAGACCTTGAAGAAGGCGAAGCTGTCGGTGTTGAAGCTGTAGCCATTGCCTGGGGTCGGGGCGCAGATGAAGTCCTTGCCCGGCACCTTGCCGGCAGCGAGGAATTCGCCCTTGGCCCAGTCGCCCATGATCTGGAAGCCGGCTTCGCCGTTCATCACCATGGCGGTCGCAAGGTTCCAGTCACGGCCGGAGAAGCCCGGGTCGACATAGCCGCGCAATTTGCGCAACTGATCGAAGACCTTGACCATGGTATCGCCGGTCAGCGCGTCCTGGTCGAGCTCGATCAGCGCCTTGCGGTAGAAGTCGGCGCCCATGCTGAGCACGATCGTTTCGAAGACCGTCGCGTCCTGCCAGGGCTGGCCGCCATGGGCAAGCGGGGTGATGCCGGCCGCCTTCAGCTTGTCGGCGACCGCGTTGAACTCGTCCCAGGTCTTCGGCACCTCGGCGCCGACCTTTGCCAGCACGGTGGGATTGATCCACATCCAGTCGATACGATGGACATTGACCGGAGCCGCGACGTACTTGCCCTTGTATTTCATGATCTCGGCCAGGGTCGGTGGCAGGACGTCGTCCCACTTCTCTGCCTTGGCCACATCCTCGACATCAGCGAGGCCGCCCTGATCGGCCCATTCCTGGATGCCGGGACCCTTCAGCTGCACGGCTGCCGGCGGGTTGCCGGCCATCACGCGGGCGCGAAGCGCGGTCATTGCTGCATCGCCGCCGCCGCCGGCGATCGGCGAGTCCTCCCACTTGCCGCCCTGCTTCTCGAAGGCTTCCTTGAGCGTTCCGACGGCTTTCGCCTCGCCGCCCGAGGTCCACCAGTGAAGGACTTCCACAGTGCCGCCGGCATGGCCGGCTGCTGGAAGCATGAAGAGGGAAACGACGGTCGCAGTCAAAATGGATTTCAAGTTACGCATGGCATCCTCCCGATTATGACGGACGCAAGGGTCCGATTGCCGAATGGCATTTGGAAAAGGCTACTGTGTTCTGCGTAGGTGCCCGCGGCCGCCAATATGCGCGCTTGGCGGGCATCCGAACAATATCACGATACAACGATATGTCCGGCATGTTTTGACACCGATCAATCGATGCGGGAGATTCCACCCGCATCGCTACTTCCCGTCGTCGGGCCGTCAGGCGCGGCCGGCCTTGGCCTTTTCGGCTTCGGCGACGATCTGCTTCACGGCGATGAAACTGTCCGGACTGACCGACATCGAGTCGATGCCACATTCGACCAGGAACTCGGCGAATTCCGGATGGTCGCTCGGCGCCTGGCCGCAGAGGCCGATCTTGGCGCCGGCCTTGTTGGCTTCGGAAATCACCTTCTCGATCATCCATTTGACCGCCTCGTCCTGTTCGTCGAACAGGTCGGCCAGTTCGCCGGAATCGCGGTCGACGCCGAGGGTCAGCTGCGTGAGGTCGTTCGATCCGATCGAGAAGCCGTCGAAGCGGTCGGCGAACTTCGCCGCCAGGATGACGTTCGACGGGATCTCACACATGACGTAGACCTGAAGGCCGTTCTCGCCGCGCTTCAGGCCGTTTTCCGCCATGACGCCCAGCACCTTGTCGGCTTCACCGACCGAGCGGCAGAAGGGGATCATCACGACAACATTGGTGAAGCCCATCTCGTCGCGCAGCCGCTTGATCGCCTGGCATTCGAGGGCAAAGCCGTTGCGGTAGCGCGGCGAATAGTAGCGGGACGCTCCACGGAAGCCGATCATCGGGTTTTCTTCCGCCGGCTCGAATTCCGCGCCGCCGATGAGACCGGCATATTCATTGGTCTTGAAGTCGCTCATGCGCACGATGACCGGCTTGGGATAGACCGCCGCGGCAAGCCTTCCCAGGCCGAGCGCCAGCTTGTCGACGAAATAGTCCGGCTTGTTTTCGTAGCCGGCGGTCAGCGTGGCGATCTCGGCCTTGGCCTTCTCGTCCTTCAGCCTGTCGAAGTGGACGAGCGCCATGGGATGGACGCGGATGGCGTTGGAGACGACAAACTCCATGCGGGCAAGGCCGATGCCGTCGGCCGGCAGGCGCCACCAGCGGAAGGCCGAACCCGGATTGGCGAGGTTCAGCATGACCTTGGTTTGGGTCTCCGGCAGGTCGGTGACGTCGAGCTCCTCGACCGAAAAATCGGCGATATCCTGGTAGACGAAACCTTCGTCGCCCTCGGCGCAGGAGATGGTCACGTCCTGGCCGGTATGCAGGATTTCCGTGGCATTGCCGGTGCCGACGACGGCTGGCAGGCCGAGTTCGCGGCTGACGATCGCGGCATGAGAGGTGCGCCCGCCATGATCGGTGACGATGGCGGCGGCGCGCTTCATGATCGGCACCCAGTCCGGGTCCGTTGTCTGGGTCACGAGGATCGAGCCCTCGACAAACTTGTCGATGTCCTTCGCCGTCTCGATCAGGCAGACCTGACCGCTGGCGATCGCATCGCCGATCGACAGGCCCTTGGTCAGGAGCTTGCCCTTGTTGTGGATCGTGTAGGATTTGAAGATGCCGACGTCACGCCGCGCCTGGACCGTCTCCGGGCGGGCCTGGACGATATACATGTCGCCGCTGTTGCCGTCGCGCGCCCATTCCATGTCCATCGGGCAGCCGTAATGCTTTTCGATGGTCGCCGCCCAGCGGGCGAGCTCGACGATTTCCGGGTCGCTCAGCACCCAGGCCGCGCGTTCGGCCTTGGACGTGGGCACGTTGCGGGTCGGCTTTTCGCCGACCGCATAGATCATCTTGATGTCCTTGGCGCCCTTCTTCTTCTCGATGATCGGCGAGAGCGCCTTGTCGTCGAGCAGCGGCTTGAAGACCTGGTATTCGTCCGGATCGACCGAGCCCTGGACGACGTTTTCACCGAGGCCCCAGGCGGCGTTGATCAGAACCACCTTGTCGAATCCTGTCTCGGTATCGATCGAGAACATCACGCCCGAGCCTCCGATGTCGGAACGCACCATCTGCTGCACACCGATCGACAGCGCCACCTTCATGTGGTCGAAACCCTTGGTCTTGCGGTAGCTGATGGCGCGATCGGTAAAGAGCGAGGCATAGCAGCGGCGGCAGGCCTCAATGAGGGCCGTTTCGCCCTTGATGTTGAGGAAGGTTTCCTGCTGGCCGGCAAAGCTCGCATCGGGAAGGTCTTCTGCCGTCGCACTGGATCGCACCGCGACCTCGACTTCGTCCACGCCGGCCCGCTTCGACAGTTCACGGTAGGCCGCACGGATCGCGGCTTCGAGGTCTGCGGGCCAGTCGCCCTTGAGGAAGATGTTGCGGATGGCCTCGCCGGTCTCGGAGAGCGTGGCCTTGCCGGCTTCCCATTGCGCGAGGAAGGAGGTCATGCGCTCCTGGAGCGCATTGGCCGTGAGATAGCTCCAGTAGGCGTCTGCCGTCGTGGCGAAACCGGGCGGCACGCGAATGCCGCCGGCCGCCAAAGTCTGCACCATTTCACCCAGCGAGGCGTTCTTGCCGCCGACGCGCGGGACGTCGTGACGCCCCAGTGTTTCGAACCATGCGATGGACTGCTGCACTGTGGACATGGAAACCCTCCCGTATCGTGATCTTGATCGCGGACCGAGGACGTCGGCTGCAATGTTGTGGAGAATAACCACCTCAGGATCACGGTGCTTTGACAATAATCAAAGAGCCTCGGAATGCAGCGGAACCTGCCGCGCCTCTTAAAAGCTCTCCTTCGGTCCGTCGCGTCATTGCAGGGTCTTTCCCCGGAGTTCACAAGCGGCGGATTTCCGTGGTCGGCGAATTCTGGTGGGCGGCGATCAACTTTTTCCGTCGCCCGCCCTGCATATTACTTGTCAATCTAACTCAAGTTTAATAACGAGAAAGCATTCGGCGCATGGCGCGGATCTTCGGGCCGCGGCTTGCCTACCATGTCTTCACTGCCCTGTCAGAAAAGGAACTCCCAATGTTTCATCGTCATTCGGGACCTTCCACCGCAGGCCTCGTCCTCGCGGTTCATCTCATGCTCTCATCGGGTGCCGCATTGGCGCAGGATGCCGCTCCGACCATCGCCTCGCCAAGTGCAGAGTCGACCGCCGTCCCTGAAACGCCCACCCCCGGGGCACCGGCCGTGAGCGATGCACCGACACCCATTCCCGTCGCGACCGACACCGCCATCGTGCAGCCGGAAGGCGAAGAGAATGCGCGTGCGGACCTGCCGCACAACCTCTCGCCGCTGGGCATGTTCATGGCCGCCGACTGGGTGGTCAAGGGGGTCATGCTATCGCTTGCCTTTGCCTCGCTCGTCACCTGGACGGTCTGGCTTGCCAAGACGCTGCAACTCGCCGGCGCGCGCATCCGCGCCACGCGGGGCCTGAAGGCGATTACGGAAGCGCATACGCTGGAAGCCGCGCTCGGCCGCATGGGACGCAGCGGCGGTGTCGTCGTATCGATGCTGCACGGCGCCGACGCGGAAATCCGCCTGTCGGATGCGGCGATCGACCATGTCGGCGGTGACGGGGTGAAGGAACGCGTCGCCTCGGCGCTCGCCCGCATCGAGGTGCGCGCAGGCCGCCAGATTGCCAAGGGAACCGGCGTGCTTGCGACGATCGGCTCGACCGCGCCCTTTGTCGGGCTGTTCGGCACGGTCTGGGGCATCATGAACGCCTTCATAGGCATTTCGGAATCGCAGACCACCAATCTTGCCGTCGTCGCCCCCGGCATCGCCGAAGCGCTGCTGGCGACCGCCATCGGCCTGGTGGCCGCGATCCCGGCGGTCATCATCTACAACGTGTTTGCCCGCTCGGTCACCGGCTACCGGCAATTGCTGGGCGATGCGGCCGCGGGGATCGAACGGCTGGTCAGCCGCGACCTCGACTATCGCAAGGTGCCCAATGGCGTTCCGGCGGCTCCGATGCCGCTTGCGGCGGAGTAACGGACATGGCCGGCGGCATACGGGAAAACCATTCCGGCGACGATCTCGCGGAAAACCACGAGATCAACGTCACGCCCTTCATCGACGTCATGCTGGTGCTGCTGATCATCTTCATGGTGGCGGCACCGCTCGCGACCGTCGATGTCAGCGTCGACCTGCCGGCCTCGACGGCAAAGCCGGCGGAGCGTCCGGATGAGCCGGTCTATGTCACTCTCAAGGAGGATATGAGCCTTTCGCTCGGCAACAATGTGGCCGCGCGCGAAACGCTCGGTGCGGACCTCGATCGGCTGACCGAGGGCAACAAGAAGGCCAGGATCTTCCTGCGCGCCGACAAGGCGGTTGACTACGGCGCCTTCATGGAGGTGATGAACCTGCTGCGGGACGCCGGTTATCTGAAGATCGCGCTGGTGGGGCTCGAGACCCTGCCTTCGGCGCAGCTCTCCGACGAGCCGGCAGCTGCCGAATCCGGAGTGCGGCCGTGAGCCGGGATCCGCTGCAACGTTCTGCGGGCCGGGCGTTCGGCGAGCTCATGCTCTGGACGTCGGCTGCTCTCTGCGTCGCGGCGGTTCATGCCGGGGCGGTGGCGCTGCTGCTGCGGGAGCCGGAGATGATGGCCGAGGACGCGGCTCCCCCGGCCGCAATCATGATCGAACTTGCCTCCGAGCCGGTTGCAGAGGTGACGGAGGAGGAACAGATCGTTCCCGATCCGGTCGATGCCGAGGAGATCAAGACGGCTTCGCACGAACCGGTACCGGAGCCGGTCGAGGAACCGCCACCCGAACCCATGCCGCAGCCCGTCCCGGAGCCTCCCGTCGAGGAGGTGGTGGAACAGGTGCCGGAGCCCGTGGTCGAGCCGCCGCCGCTTCCCCCCGAGCCCCTGCCGGAGCCGGTCGAGGAGATCGATCCGATCGAACAGATGGTGATGGCGCAGCTGGAGAACGTGGCGGTCCCGATCCCCGTCGTGCGGCCGCCACCGCCGAAGCCGGCCGAGGAAAAGCCGAAGAAGGCGCCGGAGAAAAAGAAAGCGGAGAAGCCCAAGGCCCCACCTCCGCCGGCATCCGAGGCGGCACGCAAGGCCAAGGTCGAAACTGCCCAGGCCGACCGTACGGCGGCGAAGGCGACCAGCACCGGCGGCGGGCGCAATGTCAGTCCTGCCAAGTGGCAGTCTCGCCTGATGTCCCATCTGGAGCGCCGCAAGCGTTATCCGTCCGAGGCACGCAGCAATCGCGAGGAAGGCACCGTCTATGTGCGGTTCCGCATCGACGACGGCGGCAATGTGCTTTCGGTGTCGCTGTCTCGCTCGTCCGGCCATTCGAGCCTGGATCAGGCGGTACTGGACATGGTGCGCCGGGCGTCGCCCGTTCCCGCCCCGCCACCGGGCGTCAGCAAGACGATCACCGCGCCGGTGCGCTTCAACATTCGCTAGCCTCTAGGCGAGGTGGGCTTCGATTGCCGCCACAACCGTGTCGATCGGGCCGGCGCTATCGACACGGTTCCAGCGCATCGGCTCGAGGTCTTTCGCCAGCTGCGCTTGCAGCACGTCGACGGTCGCGTCGGACGCGCCCTGCGGTCTTGATTGGACCCGTGCCATCAGCAGTGAAGGATCGGCGTCCAGCCAGATGCCGGTGAAGGGCACGCCGAGTTCTTCCGCGAGCGACTGGATAGCGTCGCGATCTTGCGGGCGGTCGAAGACGGCATCGACGAGCACGGCTCCTCCACCGGAGAGGATGAGGCGCGCGCGCTCCGCGAGCTCCTCGTAGACCTTGCGGGAGACCTCGGAACGATAGGCGTCGAGTGGCAGTCGCTCATCGGGATTCGCGCCGAACATCGCCTTGCGGATGCGGTCGCTTTCGAGGATGCGGGCGCCCGGCGGCCCGGCCAGCCGCGGCGCGAGTGCCTCGGCAAGCGTCGACTTGCCGGAACCGCTCAATCCGCCGATGACCACGAGCCGCGGCGCGCCTGGATCCAGCAGCGATGCGGCGAATTCGAAATAGTCCCTGGCGCTCTGGGCCAAGGGACCCTCCGCATCGGCGCCCTCCTCGATCTGCGTACCGGTGACGTGGGCGCGCACGGCAGCCCGGACTGCCATAAAGAAAGGCAGGAGGACGAAGCCGTCGTCGTCCCGGCTGAGGTCGAGATAGCGGTTGACGACGATATTGGCGAAATCGGCGAAACCGCGCTGCCAGAGATCCATCAGCAGGAAGGCGAGGTCATAGAGCACGTCGACCGTGGCGATCTGGTCGTTGAAGTCAATGCAGTCGAACATGCGCGGCCCGGCCGGGCTCATGTAGAGGTTTCTCAGGTGCAGGTCGCCGTGGCAGAGCCGAACCCTGTCCTCGGTTTCCCGACGATCCATCAGGGCGACGCGATCCGCCCAGGACCGCCGGAACGCATCGGTCAGATCCCTGATGGCGTCCTTGGCGAAGACATGGCTGGTGGCAAAGCCTGCCTCGTTGATGTCAAGCACCCCGGCCATGTTGGCCGAGCCGCTGCCGGCGTGAACAACCGGGGCCGAGGCGTGGACGGCGGCGATCATCGCCGCGGTCTGGCGCATCAGGGCCGCATTCAACCTGCCTTCCGTCGCCATCCGGTCGAACAGGTCGTGCTGGGCGAAACGGTTCATTTCGACGACCACGTCCAGCGCCTCGCCCTCACCATCGAAGGCCAGTCGCCCGTCCGCTTCGCGGGTGATGCGCCGGATGCCGAGATAGAGGTCCGGTGTGGCGCGACTGTTGAGCTCGACCTCGCGGCGGCAGTAGTGCAGGCGCAGATCATAGGTCGAGAAGTCGACATAGGGCAGCTTGACCGCGCGCTTCAGTTTGTAGGCGCGACCGTCGATCAGGAAGACCAGCGAGATGTGGGTTTCGATGATCTTCACCGCGCCCGTCTCGCCGTAGGTCTCCGGGGCGCTCAGAAAGGCGATCGCCGCCGACTGATCGTGAATATCCATTCGCTCGCCTCGAAATACCGCCAGATCACGGGGGCACCTTGGCCGATTCCAAAAGCGAAGGCCAGTGCGGCGGCTCAAACCTTGGTCTGAGGCATTTGAAATGTCACGGAAAATTCAAAAAAGGAAAAGCCACGCGGTCCCTTCGAACCGCGTGGCCTTCAATCCTCTGGCAGGATCGTCGATCAACCCACGTCGAACTTGACGCCTTGGGCGAGCGGCAGGGTCTTGCCGAAGTTCACCGTGTTCGTGGCGCGGCGCATATAGGCCTTCCAGGCGTCGGAGCCGGATTCGCGGCCGCCGCCGGTTTCCTTTTCGCCACCGAAGGCGCCACCGATTTCAGCACCGGACGGGCCGATGTTGACGTTGGCAATGCCGCAATCCGAGCCACGGTCCGACACGAAGGCTTCCGCCTCGCGCAGGTCGTTGGTGAAGATCGACGACGACAGGCCCTGCGGAACGTCGTTGTTCAGCGCCAGCGCTTCGTCGAAGTCCTTGTACTTCATGACGTAGAGGATCGGCGCGAAGGTTTCCTCGACGACCGGGCCGGTCTGTGCCGGCATTTCGACGAGCGCGGGACGAACGTAGAATGCTTCCGCAGCATCGCCTTCGTTCACCCGTTCGCCACCGGCAACCTTGCCGCCGGCCGCCTTGGCGGCATCCAGGGCATGCTGCATGCGGTCGAAGGCACCCTTGTCGATCAGCGGGCCGATCAGATTGCCGGCTTCCAGCGGGTTGCCGATGGTCACCGAACCGTAAGCCTTGATCAGGCGCGGGACGAGCGTGTCGTAGACGCTTTCATGGACGAAGAGGCGACGCAGCGAGGTGCAGCGCTGACCGGCGGTGCCCATGGCGGCGAAGGCGACGCCGCGCAGCGTCAGGTCGAGGTCGGCGGTCGGGCCGACGATCGCCGCATTGTTACCGCCGAGCTCGAGGATCGAGCGGCCGAAGCGGGTGGCGACACGCGGGCCGACGGTGCGGCCCATGGCGGTCGAGCCGGTTGCGGAGATCAGCGGAACCTTCGGATGGTCGACGAGCACTTCGCCGATGTCGCGGCCGCCGATCAGCAGGGTCGACAGGTTGGCGGGCGCCTTGCCGCCATCGGCGACGTAGCGGCTGACGGCCTTTTCGAAGATCGCCTGGGTGGCGATGGCGGTAAGCGGGGTCTTTTCCGACGGCTTCCAGATCGTCGAGTTGCCGCAGACCAGCGCCAGCGCCGAGTTCCAGGCCCAGACGGCGACCGGGAAGTTGAAGGCCGAGATGATGCCGGTGACGCCGAGCGGATGCCAGGTCTCCATCATGCGGTGCTCGGAGCGTTCGGTGGCGATCGTCAGGCCGTAGAGCTGACGCGACAGGCCGACGGCGAAATCGCAAATGTCGATCATTTCCTGGACTTCGCCGAGACCTTCCGAGGTGATCTTGCCGACCTCGATGGAGACCAGACGGCCGAGGTCGGCCTTGGCGGCGCGCAGTTCCTCTCCGAGCAGGCGGATCAGTTCGCCACGCTTGGGCGCCGGGACGAGGCGCCATTCAAGGAAGGACTGATGGGCGGCGCCGATGGCGTTCTTGGTGTCGGCGGCATTGATCTCGGCAACGGCGGCGATCTTCTCGCCATTGATCGGCGAGCGGACGGACAGAGTGCCGCCGGCGAGGCGGGCGGCGGGCACGCCGAGGCGGCCCATGATGGCGGCCACTTCGGCCGTGAAGTTCAGGTTGGCAAGGGTCATGGTGTTCCTTCCAGTGATTTCGGATTGTCCGTTATTGGTTGTCTTCGAGTGCGTCTTCTTCAGAAGCGCGCCCCGGTGAAATGGGCGATCTGGGCGCCTGCCTCGTAGTAGGCGCCCTTCAGGTTGCGAAGCGGAGCTTCGACGACGTCTCTGACCGGCAGCGGCAGATCCGCCTCCGAGAGTTCGCCGAGGATATGGCGAGCCAGTGTCTTACCGAAAACCGTCCCCGGTGCAATGCCGCGGCCGTTATAGCCGGAAAAGCCCACGACATTCGGCGCGAACTTGTGGAACCGCGGAATGGCATCGTCGGTCATGCCGATGCGGCCATACCATTCGGTTTCGAATTCGACATTGCCGAGGTCCGGGAAGAGCTTCTTGAGCGCCCGCTTGGCCCACGAACGGTGAACGGCAAGGCCCGTGTTGCGCAGGGCGCCACAGCTGCCGAAGACCAGGCGTCCGGCCTTGTCCATGCGGAAGGAGGAGAGCACTTCCTTGGTGTCCCAGCAGCCCTCGCGGCCCGGTAGGATCTTCTTCAGCTGTTCGGCGGACAGCGGTTTGGTGGCGAAGTTGAAATAGGGGAGCAAGACCTGTTCGTTGCGAACGGCTTCCCAGGGGCCGGTCGAATAGTACTCGGAGGCGACGATGATCCAGTCGGCCGACACCGAACCGTTTGCCGTCTTCACCACCCAGCGGCTGCCATTGCGTTCCGTCGAGACGGCGGCGCTGCCGGTGTGGATCTTCGCGCCGGCAGCGATCGCTACCTTGGCGAGCCCCCGAACATAGGCCAGCGGCTGGAGCGTTCCGGCGCGCATGTCGAGCAGCGATCCGGCATAGGCCGTCGTGCCGATCCGCTTCGCCGTCTCCTCGGCCGACAGGATGCGGACATCCGCGCCCCGTGCTGCCCACTGGCTGCAACGTTCCTTGATCTCCTGAAGGCCGGCTTCGCCGACGGCGCAGTGCAGCGTGCCGTTCTTCTCCAGTTCGCAGGCAATCTCATGCTTTTCGATCAGGGCCCGCACAAGGAGCGGTGCATTGCCGAGCAGGTCGAGGACGCGCTCGCCATAGACCGGACCGAGCACGCCGGGAATTTCCGACGGCATGACCCACATGCCGCCGTTGATCAGGCCGACATTGCGTCCGGCCCCGCCGAAGCCGATCTCGGTCGCTTCGAGCAGGACCACCTTCGTTCCGGCCTCGGCCAGGTGCAGCGCCGCGGAAATGCCGGTGTAGCCGCCGCCGACGATGACGACGTCGGCCTCGACCGGGCCCGAAAGCGGCGGCGTCACGGGTGCGGCCGGGGCGGTCTTTTCCCACAGGCCGTGGGAGCGGGGATCGTTCAGCATAGGGCTTTCCTTCAGGGTGGTCGCGGGAGACGGCCGAAAAGACGTGTCGTTTGCGGTGACGGGCGGTCGCGGCTGGCTCTTGCGCTACGGACCGCCAAAGGCGTCCTTCGCTCGCATCATTCCGAAACGTAAAGTCTTGCGAAATCTAGAAGACGAATCTAACCCGTTCCAACGATAATTTCTCAAGAGTTCATTCCGTCGAGGTATAACATGCTCCCGGCCCGGCGCTTCCTTCCATCGCTTTCCCTGCTCGCCGCCTTCGAGGCCGCGGCGCGAACCGGCAGCATCACGGCTGCGGCGCGCGAACTGGACCTTACGCAGAGCGCGGTGAGCCGCCAGATCAAGGCGCTGGAGGACCAGCTGGGCGTCGAACTCTTCCTGCGCGAACGCCAGACCATTCGCCTGACCGTCGCCGGTGACGGCTATGCCCGGGAAATCCGCGAGGCGTTGAGGCGCATTTCCAGCGCTTCGCTCAATCTGCGGGCCAATCCGCATGGCGGCACGCTGAACCTTGCCGTTCTCCCGACGTTCGGGGCGCGGTGGCTGGCGCCGCGGCTTGCCCATTTCCTCGCAGCCAATCCGGGCATCACCATCAACCTCATCACCCGCCTGTCGCCCTTCGATTTCCGGTTGGATTCGATCGACGCGGCGATCCATTTCGGTGAACCCGTGTGGCCCGGTGCGGAGCTCGCCCTGCTGATGGGCGAGACGACGGTTCCCGCCTGCAGTCCGGCGTTCAAGGCGGAGCACAAGCTGGACAAGCCTGCCGACATCCTCGATGTGCCGCTGCTGCATCTGACCACCCGGCCGGATGCCTGGGAAAAGTGGCTGTCCGCCAATGGCGTGGCGTTCGAATCCATTCACGGCATGCTGTTCGACCAGTTCGCTGCAGCCTCCCAGGCGGCCATCGGCGGGCTCGGCGTCGCCCTTCTGCCGATCTTCCTGTTCCGCGAGGAGCTGGCGCGTGGCGATCTGGTCCCGGCGATCGACCGCGAGGTCGAGAGCGGGGGGCACTACTATCTGGCCTTCACCCGCGAGCGGGCCGCCTATCCGCCGCTCGTGGCGTTTCGCAAATGGATCCTCGAGGAAGCGGCGCAGGAGCGGTCGGGACCCGGCGAAGCCGGCTGACAGCGTCCGTCAGAGCGTTCGGCTCGCGGCCAGAACGGCGGCAAAGCCGAGATGGGTCAGGTGGTGCAACGTCTGGTCCGTTCCGAGCAGCCACCAGAAGCCGGTCTTGGCGGCGTCGAGGCCGAGCCGGGACTGGAGGATCGCCTTCGCCCGGTCGATGGCGAAGTGCACCAGGAAGTCGACGAGGCCGATCCAGGCAAGAGACGGCGCGACGATGGAGAAGATCAGGCCTGTCATCGCCCCGTGCAGTCCGGCATGCAAGGTCAACGGCAGAAGCCAGGCCTTGCGGTGCTGCTTGCCGACGGCGATCCATCGCGTCTGCAAGACGAAATCGGCGGCGAGGTGCTTCAGAAGGAAAAGCGCGATGCCCCACATTATCCAAGGGGTGGAGATCGTATCGGGCAGGCTCGGCATTTCGTTTCCTTCAACCAGGATGCTGACTGGCAGGAAGATAGACACTCCCAGGAACGGCTGTGAAGGCGACTTCTGCGGAGCTTCGGTTTGCCATTTGTGAAGCGTTTACAACATCCGAAAAGTTGAACGACCGCCGTTATATTGAATTAAGGACCTGACCGGCGACACCACCCAGGCTCACCAGCCGTCGGAAAGCACCTTTTCCAGCATTGCGGCAAAGAAGTCGGCACCATCGCGGGACAGGCAGAGCGGCGGCTTTATTTTCAAAACGTTAAGATGATCGCCTGTCGGTTGCATGATGACGCCGAGATCAAGCAGCCGGTCGCAGATTGCCGCCGTCTCCTCGGTGGCCGGCTCCAGCGTTTCGCGGTCGCGGACGAACTCCAGTCCAAGATAGAGCCCCATGCCGTGGACCGCGCCGACGAGCGGGAAGCGCTGGCCGAGAGCTTCGAGCCTGGACTTCAGATAGTCGCCTGTTTCCCGGGCATTCTCCTGCAGGCCCTCGTCGCGCATGATGTCGAGCACCGTCATGCCGACCACGCAACTCACTGGGCTGCCGCCAGCCGAGGAGAAGAAGTAGCCTTCCTTCTCCAGCGCGTCGGCGATCTCCCGACTGGTGATGACCGCGCCGAGCGGCTGGCCGTTGCCCATGCCCTTGGCGACCGTGATGATGTCCGGCACCACGTCCTGCTGTTCGAAGCCCCAGAAGTAGTGGCCGAGGCGTCCGTAGCCCACCTGCACTTCGTCGGCGATACAGACGCCGCCGCGCGCGCGGATCATGCGGTAGACCTCGGCGAGATAACCGGGCGGCAACGGAATGCCGCCGGCATTGCCGTAGACGCTTTCGCAGATAAAGCCGCCAAGGCTCTCACCCGCTTCCTCGATCGCGTCCAGCGCCTTGGCGACGCTTGCCACATAGTCGGCGGTCGATGCGGAGCCGCGGAAGGGACCGCGATAGGTATTGGGCGCGGTGACCGGGTGAACCCATGCAGGGCGGGTTTCGAGCGCGCGCGGATTGTCGGCGATGGAGGTGGAAACGGCATCGCTCGCCACGGTCCAGCCGTGATAGGCCTCGAGCAGGCTGACGATATTGTGCGAGCCGCTCTTTGCCCAGGCCAGACGAAGGGCAAGGTCGACGGCCTCCGAACCGCTGTTGACGAGGAAGACCGTATCGAGCCCTTCCGGTGCCAGCGAGGCGAGGCGATCGGAGAACTCCGCGACGGCGGCGTAGTGGAAGCGGGAATTGGTGTTGAGCAGCGACCATTGCCGCCCGGCGGCCCGGGCCAGCCGCGGGTGGCCATGGCCGACGATGGAGACGTTGTTGACCATGTCGAGGTAGGACCGGCCCGTGACGTCGAACATGTGTTCCTTCCAGCCGCGTTCGATCTGCGGCGGATCGGCGTAGTAATTCTTCTGCGGCTTCGCGAAGCTCTTCTTGCGCTTGGCAAGCAGGGCGGCGCTCTCCGGCGCCGGTGCATCGAGGTCCGTGCCGATCAGCGCGGCGGGCGAGGGGCAGAGCGAGCCCCAAACCTTGGCATGGGGCGGCCTTGCGAAGAGGGGCGGGACGAGATCCGGATCGCGGCAGAGCTGGATCCTGAGGCCGCCGACCGCACCGGCCGTTCCGGCGATCGTGCCGATGGGCGCGCCGGCTTCGATCTCCGCGCCGTCTTCCAGCGGGCAATCGATGCCGTCCAGATGCAGCGAGATCTCCGGCGTCGACAGAATGAGGTGATGCCCGTCCTTGACGATCCGCGCCGAAAAGGGTGCGACGGCGGCGGTCGTGGCCGGCAGACAGACGTCGACATGCAGGGCGAAGGTGGCCGGCGCGCGATCCGACAGAGTTCGGGTGTAGGAAAGCCGGTATTCGCCGTAGCGCGTCGAGGCGACGCCGGTCTCGGCTGCGGCGCGGGCGAGGAGCTTCCAGTCGATCTGCGGGTCGGACCAGTTGTCCTCGGCCAGCGTCTCGCTCGTGACCGACAGGTCGGTCAGTCGCACCGTCTCGGGTGCGATCTCGGGGAGAAGCCGTGCGAACATGCCGGTGTCGAAGGCCGGGGCGCTATGGCCGACCGCGTCGAGGATCGCGGCTTCCATCAGCGCCAGAGGAACCGAGGTCGCGATCTCGAACATCTCCCGCTCGTGGGCGGCGTTGCCCTGCACATAGTCGTTGTCCGGATCGATCGCCAGTTGCTGCTCGGTGCTGGCGACGAGCACGCCGGCGCGCGCCACGATCAGCGGCCAGAGCGCCTTCAGTTCCGCTTCATTGAGGGGAAAGCGTTCCTGGAAGGCGCGAACCGCCGGCAGGATGAAGAACGGGTCGCCATCGGAATGATGCAGCAGCGCGGTGCAGGTGACGGCGAGGTCGGCGA
>CALRRQ020000041.1:0-41535 GCA_943370615.1 Rhizobium sp. Q54 | reverse complement strand
ACCACGGGCTCTGCCGAATCGAGAACTTCAGCCTGGAAATTGGAATTGTCGACTTTTACCGTAGCCATGGGCTGCTCCTTTGCCGGTAATGGGATTTGTCTAGATATGTGATGGTATCCGGCCATCTTTTCAATATGCGGTATCTCACGATGTCTTGAGCGCGGCAAGCGATTGCGCCAGCGTGTCCTCGTCGAGCGTGATGACGCTGCCGGTTTCGGTATAGACCAGGAGGCAATCGAAGGTGCTGTCGGGATAGAGCGGCCGCAGGATCTCGCGATAGATCGCCAGCTGGGCGCGATGCGACAGGGGGGCGTCTGCGGCACTTCGCGGCGCGCTGCGATTGGTCTTGTAGTCGACCAGGACGACGCGACCCTCGACCACCGCCATGCGGTCGATCCGGCCGGAAACGGCGCGTTCCTCGCTATTCAGCAGGAAGCTGCCCATGACCGAGACCTCGGCCTGGCCGTCGCCCGAAAAAACCGGGCCGAGGGCAGGGTGATCGAGCACCGCCATGATCGTCGAGACGAGCGCCTCCCGTTCCGTGGGCGGCCAGAAGCGGGCGGCCCGCGCAGCGTAGCGACGGGCGGCAGCCTCGCGTTCAGCCGCTGGAACCTGCGGCAGCATCTGCAGCATGCGGTGGACAAGCCGGCCCTTCTGCAGGGCAATTCCGGCCGATTCGCGTTCGGCAAACAGCGGTGAGGTGACGAGCGCATCATCCGCCTCGTCGATGATCATCGTGCCGGCGCCGGAGGGGCTGAGCGGCCGAGGCAGACCCGCGGACGCGGGAAGGGGCCGCAGGAGAGCCCCCGGCAGGAGGTCATCGAGCGTATCGACGGTCCGAACGTCCTCCGTCTCGAATTCTCGTTCGAGCCCCGGCAGCCGCCAGCTCAAGCCGTCCCAGTCGCCGTCCGGCCCGGAAAACTGGACCTCCGAGCAATAGTCCGCCTTGTCGCGCAGGGCATCGGCGATCATCTGGTGCCAGATCTCGCCCGGTTCGCGCACGCCGCGATAGCCGCAGATCACCAGGCGGTCTGCCGCGCGCGTCATCGCCACATAGAGAAGCCGGCGATATTCCTCCTCCGCCATCTGCTTGCGGCGTTCGACATCGGTATCCGTCAGCGAATTGGACAGCGTCTTGTTGGGAACCCAGATCGGCAGGGGCGGCAGCCCGCTCTCGGTCTCGATCAGCCGGAACTTGGCGAGATGGCTGTGATTGAACGGCTTGCCGCCGCCGTCGACGAGGAAGACGATTGGCGCTTCCAGCCCCTTCGAGGCGTGCACCGTCATGATGCGCACCTCGTCGCGGTCCTTGTCCTGCTCGCGCTTGACTTCCGGGGCCTCGGTCTCGAGCGTGGAGACGAAGGCCTGCTGTCCGGGCAGCCCGGCCGTCTCGAAGGCGAGCGCGAAGCTCAGGAACTCGTCAAGGATGTCGCTGACCTCGCTGCCGAGGCGGGCAAGATAGGCCCGTCTCCCGCCATGCATGCCGAGCACGCGGGCATAGAAATCATGCACCGGCAGCGATTGCGAGAGCGCGAGAAACTCCCGCAGGCGTCGGGTGGTCTCGCCCCAGCGGACCGGCGTCTCGTCTGCCGAGTGCTGGAGATGGGGCCACAGACCGCAATGCTCCGGCCGGTTGGCCGCAAGGTCGAACAGGTCGTCCTCGCTGTGGTTGAACAACGGACTCTTCAACAGGGCTGCAAGCGACAGGTCGTCGGCGGGCAGCAGGATGAACCGGCCGAGCGCCAGCAGATCCTGCACGGCGATGTGCGAGGTGAGTTTCAGCCGGTCGGCGCCGGCGATGGGGATATTGTTGCGCCGCTTGAGCGCGCGGGTGAGCGCGTTGACGAAGCTGTCGCGCTTGCGGACCAGAACGAGAATGTCGCCGGCGCGGATCGGCCGGCGTTTGCCCTTCTCGACGATCGTTTCCTTGCCGATCATCTGCTCGATGGTGAACGCGATGCGCCGCGCCAGGATCGCCGAGGGCGCGCTTTCCGGGGTCGCGTCAAAGGGGGCGGTCCAGTCCTCCGTCTTGTCGATCGGTTCGGCCGCGATCATGTTCCACAGGTCGACCGCACCGGGATGGCCGATGCGGCTCGACATGTGGACAATGTCGTCGCCGCCGGCGCTGAGACCCCTGGCATTGCCGGCGACGGAGAAGACCTGGTCGACGGCGGACAGCACGGCCATGGTCGAGCGGAAGGACAGCGGCAGGCGCACCGCGTTGAAAGTCTGGCTTCCGGCTGCCACGGCCCGGGCAGTGACCGATGCCTCCTCGGAGAAACGTTCCGGGCGCGCGCCCTGGAAGGAATAGATCGACTGTTTTTCGTCGCCGACGGCAAAGAAGGTGCGGGTCAGGTTGCGAGCGCTCTCGCCCGAGAAGAAGTCTTCCCTGAGCGAGCGGATGACCGACCACTGCACCGGGCTGGTATCCTGGGCTTCGTCGACGAGAATGTGGTCGATGCCCTGGTCGAGCTTGTAGTGCACCCAGGGTCCGACATCGCTGCGCAGCAGCAGTTCGGCGGTGCGCACGATCAGGTCCTCGAAGTCGAGCTGGCTGCGCTTCTTCTTCAGGTCTTCGTAGTCCTCGTCCAGTCGCTCGGCGAGGATCAGGGCCGCCTTCGTCGCCTGGAACATACGCCAGATCCGCAGGCGATCCTGGAAGGCGGAAAAATGGTCGCGCGCTTCGAGCATGGCATCGCGCAGGTGCGGCGCCGCCTTGGTCATGGCTGCGGCAATCAGCGAGGTATCGGCCTTGGGGTTTCCCGCCTTGGTCAAGAAGACGGCCTCGACGAGATCGATGCGCTTGCGCGGATCCGGCTCGTGGGCTGCCATTTCCAGCAGGTCGGCGACGTCCTGGACCGTCTTGCCGCCCTTGTCCCGAGCCAGAAGAATGTATTCCGTGAGGACTGGTCCCGGCAGGGAGGGCAGGGGCCAGCTTTGTTGCAGCAGGCTGTCTTCGCTTTCGCCCGGATCGATCCCGAGCGCCTTGCGCAGCAGCACATCCGTTCCGCCGGCCTTTGCCGCGACCCGGGTGAAGGCCCTGACTGCGTGGCGATTGGCGACGAGGTCGCCGAGCAGGGTTTCGAGGCCCGTTTCGTCGGCGATGCTGAGAACCTGCGAAAAGGCCTCGGCCAGCAGGGCGTCATCCTCGGCGGACGTTGCGGTCAACAGCGTACGCCGTGCTTCGGCAAGAACGGCATAGGCGGCCCGGTCGTCGAGCACGGTGAAGTGGCCGGCGACATTGGCTTCCAGCGGAAACTGGTGCAGCAGCGCTTCGCAGAAGGCGTGAATGGTCTGGATCTTCAAGCCGCCGGGGGTCTCGAGCGCCCGGGCAAACAGCCGGCGCGCCTCGGCGAGCTTGATCCGGTCCGGCCGGCGGCGCTCGACGGCATGGAGCCTGTCCGCCAGCACGTCGTCCGGCAGGGTGGCCCATTCGGCAAGCCGGGTGAAGACGCGGTTCGACATCTCCGAAGCGGCGGCCTTGGTGTAGGTGAGACAAAGAATCGAGGACGGTCTTGCGCCGGCGAGCAGAAGGCGGATCACCCGCTGGGTCAGGACATGGGTCTTGCCCGATCCGGCATTGGCCGATACCCAAGCCGAGCGCTCCGGATCGGAGGCGACCGCCTGCTGCAGCGTCGTCCAGTCAAGCCATTCGGCCGGGTCGTCGCCGGCCGGGAGCAGGGCGTCGTCACTCGACATCGGCGGCCTCCTCGCTTTCGGCGGTCGACCATTCGGCCACGCGCGCGAGATGATCGTATTCGCCGCCGAAATCGTTCTGCTGCGCCGGGATCAGCCGCGAGACATAGCCCCGTTCGCCGCTTCTGAGCGCCTCGACGAACTTCGCCAGTTCCTCGATCGATTGATCGGCGAGATCGGTCGCCGACTTCTTGTTGTCGCCGCGACCGGTGAGTTCGTTGTTCACCTGGTCGACGAGCAGGCTGTCGGCGGGTTTCAGGCGCACATAGAGAAGGTTCTCGGGCGTCGACCGGCCGGCCTCCCTGAAGGCGCCGGCCTGGAGAGCCGCTGCTTCAAGCGCCAGCTGCGGGTCGAGCAGGCTGCGCGCCTGGGCGACGCTCGGACTGAGGCCGGTCTTATAATCGATGATGTCCGCGTGGCCCGCCCCCTTGAGGTCGATGCGGTCGGCAACGCCGGTCAAGGTAATGCCGTTCGGCAGTTCGATCCGTCCGCGTGCCTCGGTCAGGGTCTTGCGGATCTCAGGTCTCCGCTCGCGTTCCCAGGCGACGAAGGCGCGGCCGACGCTGGCGAATCGCTGACGCCAGACGATGTCGATATGGACTGGCAGGCGTTCGGCATCGAAGAGCGTATCGACGATACGCTGCATTTCGATCAGCGAGCGCGGGTCTGCCGGATCATGGCCCTCGCTGACGAAACGTTCGACGATCGTGTGATACAGAGTGCCGCGCTCGGCAGCGCCGGGATCCTGGTTGAAGCCGTCGACCGGGTCGAGTCTCAGGATGCGTCGGGCATAAAGTGCGTAAGGGTCGCGCCGGAACGCTCCGACCTCGCTGAAGGAGAATTGCTTCGGCTGCAAGGCGGCCGGCGGTTTCGGGGCGGGGCGTTGCGCCGGGGCCTGGGCATCGCCGCGGTCGAGCAATGCGGCATAGTGGCGGTAGGCATCCCCCCGCTTCTTGAGCCCTGCTTCAAAGTCGCGGCCGCCCAGCGCGACCAGCCGCTGCAGCCAGCGGGAGGCGACCGTCGGTGCGGAACCCTGGCGCAGCGCGCGCGAGTAGACGAGATGGCGGGTGCCGCTTGCCATCTGGAAATCATGGGCCAGCTGGCCGATCCGCCGCTCGGGCGGTTCCAGCCCGATCTCCGCCTTCATCATGCGCGAGAGGAAAGGATTGTTGGTGGTCTGGCCCGGCCAGGATCCCTCGTTCAGCCCGCCGATGACCAGCATGTCGACGCTCTGCAGGCGTGCTTCGAGCGTGCCGAAGACGAAGACGCGGGGATGCCGCATGGCCTTCGGCTTGACCGCCTCGCTCGCCGTCAGCGCGCCGAAGATATCGATCCATTGTGGTCCATCCGCTTCGATCCGCCCGTCGGCCGACATGATCTCGCCGAGATGGCTGGCCAGCGTTTCGCCGGCTTCATCCGACCAGAGGGACGACAGGTCGCCGCGTTCGTCGGCACAGACCCCTTCAAGCACGCGACCGGTCCGTCCGGCCCAGTCGCCAAGCGCCAGCTTGTTGGTCAGCACGCGACCGTCGGCGATGCGTACCAGCACGGAGACCAGCGGTTCGACCGCCTGCGATATGCGGGCCGCCAGATCGCAGGCGCCCTCGATCGCTTCCGCGGAAAGCGAGAGACGCCATTGCGGCGCATGGCGGTCGGTGGCCTGCTCGGCGAGCCGCTGTTCGAGAAGGGCGGGCAGCGTGCTGAGATCGACCGTCTGAATGCCGCCGCGAAGGGCGACCATCTCCAGGGCATCCGCCGCCTGGCGATAGGCATCCTGAGTCATGCCGAAGCGCGAAAGCGGATGCTTCAGGACGGAAACCAGCGGGACAGGATCGCCCGGCCGCAGGGTTGCCTCGAGCAGAAGCTGGGTAAGGATGCCCTGTTGGGTGGCGCTGAAGGGCGTGCCGGCCGAATCGTCGGCAATGATGCCGAAGCGGGCGAGTTCGGCGGTCACCCGCCGCGCCAGCGCGCGATCCGGCGTGATCAGCGCCACACGGCTTTCGCCGCCGTCTGCTCCGGGCTGCTCAAGACCGAGCCGAAGCGCGATGGCGATCGCGGTTGCCTCCTCGCGCTCATTGGCGGCCTCGATCAGCGCCACATCGTCAAAGGCCCGCTCCAGGCGTTCGTCGCCGAACCCGGCGCGCCATGCCTGCCAGGCATCCGTGGCACCGGCCGGAGCCATGGCGCGCGACAGGACCTCGGCGCGATCGGCGAGCGCCGTGTTCGCCAAACCGAGCGGCTCGACCTCTGTTCGATCGACCTCCAGGTGCTGCAGCAGCCGGAACAGGCCGTATTGCGGATGGCCGCGGCTTGCGGGTTCGGCCGGCCGGCCGGCTTCCGGTTCGAGGCCGACCTTCAGCCAGTCCTCGGGCGCCATCACGGTGTCCAGCCCGGGAAGCACGACGACGCCCTCCGGCCGCGCGGCAATGGCGGCGATGAGGTCGGCGGCTGCCGGGATCGAACCGGTGGAACCGGCGACGATGACCGGATGGCCGCTTTCCTGCCTCGCGAGCCGCTCCGCTTCGGCCTTCAGCACTGCGTCGCGATGGCGGGCGGGCGAGGAGCGCGTCAGTTCCTCCAGCCGGGCCGGCCAGAAGGCCGTGGCGATCTTGAGGAATTCGACGGTGAGCTGCCACCAGGAGGCGAAGTCGCGAACGTCGAGCTTGACCAGATCGGCCCAGTCGCGGCCTTCCGTCTCGACGGCGTCGATCAGTTCGGCAAGCGCGCGCGCCAGCCAGACGGCATCGGCGGGGCTCGCCGGCGCGACGAGCGGGGTGTCGGCATGAATGCTGCGGACGATCGCCGGCAGCTGATTGCGCCAGGCGAGGATGAGCCGCGCCAGTTCCAGCAGCATGACGGTGCCGCTGACCGGGGGCGCGACGTCGAGCAGGGCCGGGGCATCGGCCTCGAAGAAGCCGCCATCCTCCTCCGTTTCGCCCAGCGGACGGATGATTGGCAGAATGGCGGATCGGCCGCCCAACAGGTCGACGAATTCGGAGCGCAGAACGCGCGCCGCACGCCGCGTCGGCACGAGAATGGTCACCCTGGCAAGGGAAAGCGGATCGTCGGCATCGTAGCGGTAATCAGGCGCCAGCGTTCCGTCGAGCAGCCGCGCCGCCAGCACCTTGAGGAAGGGCAGCCCCGCCGGTATCGTCAGGACACGCGGTTGGTGCGCCCGTGCCATGGCTCAGGTTCCGTCGCCGATGGAGTTTCCGAACCGCCGGATCGTCTCTTCCGCCGCGCCGATCGCCTCGGGCGTGCCGACCGTCAGCCACTGGCCGGCCATCACGATGCCGTAGAGCCTGCCGCTGGCGATGGCCCGGTCGAAATAGATGTTGAGGTTGAAGGCATCGGTCGGTGCATCGTCGAACAATTGGGGCAGCAGCGCGATCGCTCCGGCATAGACCACCGGATTGTCATCGCCCTCTTCGTAGCGTTTCAGCCGGCCATCAGAGCCGAGCGAAAAATCCTTCTTGCCGTTGTGCCCTGTCGTTCTATCCAGGGGTACGCAGAGCAGCGCCATGTCCATGCGGGCCGGATCGAAGAAATCGGCCAGAAGCGAAAGATTGGATTTGTTTCCGCTTTCGTCGCCGATCCAGAACAGGTCGGCATTCATGACGAAAGTCGGCGAACCGTCGAGAAGCTTCAGCCCCTTCACCAATCCGCCGCCGGAGTTCATCAGCGCCGCACGCTCGTCGGATATGAGGATCTCCAGCCCGCGATAGCCGGAAAGATGGGCCTCCATCTGCTCGGCGAAATGGTGAACGTTGACTACCACCCGCTGGACGCCGGCGGCAACCAGCGTATCGAGCACATAGTCGATCATCGGCCGGCCGGCGATCGCAACCAGCGGCTTCGGCATGCTGTTGGTAATCGGCCGCATCCGGGTGCCGAGCCCGGCTGCGAGTACCATCGCGTTGGTGATCTTCATCGTGCCTGCGGATGTGATTCGGTTTCGCCGATTCCAACCTTTGCACACCAGTCACGCAAGGGGGCAAGCGCTTCGTGCTCGAACGCGACCGATAGGTGCCAGAGCGTGCGCGGCATGTGCTTCATGTAGCCGGGCTTGTGGTCGCGTTTCATCAGCCGGATCCAGAGGCCATTCAGCTTGCAGGCGCGCTGCGCCGACATGATCGCCCAGGCCTTGAGGAAATCCGCCTCGTCGAAGCCGGGTTCCTTGCGGCGAAGGTCGAGATAGTCGGCCATCAACTGGTCGACGAGATCACGCTCGACGGTCACGCGGGCGTCCTGGACGATCGACACGAGATCATAGGCCGAGGGGCCGATCATGGCGTCCTGGAAATCGATGAGCCCGATGCGCTGTATGCCCTGTTGTTCGCTCCGCCAGATGATGTTCGGCGAGTGGAAGTCGCGCAGCACGAGCGTCTTTTCGGCCGTGGCAAGCTGGTCGATCAGGCTGTCCCAGATCGCCAGGTATTCGGAACGCTCCTCGTCGGTTGCCGCAGCGCCGTCCCGTTTCCACGGCAGGTGCCAGTCGATCAGCAACTCGGCTTCCATCTTCATGGCGGTGCGATCATAGTCCGGAACGTGATGCACCCGGCCGGCTTCGATTTCGATGTCCCGGTCGAAGCGGATGGCATGGAGTGCGGCAAGGCAGGCGACGCTGGCGCGATAGCGCTCGGGGATAGGCCTGCCGTCCTCGTCGAGAACGGTTTCCGGGCCGAAATCCTCGATCATCAGAATACCGGCTTCGCAATCCCGTTCGAAGATCTCGGGCGCGGCAAAGCCGCGTTGACGCAGTGCCTGGTCGATGGCGACGAAGGGATAGACGTCCTCGGCGAGATGAGCGATCTGCGAATAGGGTTTTCCGTCGCGGATCGGTGGGCCGTCGGGCTGGCGCGGTGCGTCCATCAGGATGCGCCGCGTGCCGCCGTCGGCCGGATAGATATATTCGTAGGCGCGCGTTGATGCGTCGCCGGTCAGATGCCGGCGCCGGGCGTCGGCATAGCCATGGGCGTCCAGGAAGCGACGGATCGCCAACACGCGTTCGATGCGCGCGATCTTCGGCGCCGGTGCCGTGATGGTCACCTGGCGCCCGCCGTCCGCATCGAAGCCGAAGCTTATGTCGATGCGTTTTGCCGGCAGGCTGGTGCCGGCCTTGTCCGGCCATTCGACGAGGCAGACGCCTGTATCGAGCGCATCGGCAAAGCCGATCTCCTCGAGCTCGCCCGGATCGGAAAGGCGGTAGAGATCGAAGTGCGCGACGGCGAGCCGCAAGTCGTAGTTCTGCACCAGAGTGAAGGTCGGGCTCGGCACTTCCAGATAGTCGTCGTCCGCCATCGCCCGAAGCAGCGCGCGCGACAGCGTCGACTTCCCTGCGCCGAGATCGCCCCAGAGTGCGAGGCAGTCGCCCGGCTTCACCACCAGCGCCAGTTCCTCGCCGAGGCGGATCGTGTCAGCCTCGGCGGCGAGGTGGAGCGAGAGGCTCGGAAGCGTGTCGGTCATTCGGCGGCGGCGATGGCTTGCGGTTGGGCGGCAGAAGGAATGCGGCAGGACACGGTTGTTCCGCGGCCGGGCTCGCTGTCGATCGAAACCGTGCCGTTGTGCAGGTTGACGAAGCTTTCGACGATGGAGAGGCCAAGGCCGGCCCCGCTGCGCTTGCCGGTCTTGCCGTTGGTCGAGAAGCGGTTGAATACGGTCGCCAGCATGTCCTTCGACATGCCACAGCCGTTGTCGTGGACGGTAAAGACGAAATCGGCATCCTCGCGCCAGCATTTCAGCTCGATCGCCGACCCCTCGGGCGCGAAGTTCACGGCATTGGTGAGGATCTTGATGAGGATCTGCTTCAGCCGCTGCTGGTCGGCGACGATGTGGCCGAGATGGGCCGATGCCGCGATCTCGAGCGAGACATTGCCCTCCTGCAGCCGGTCGGTCATCTGCATCGAGACGTCGTCGAGCAGGTCGTTGAGATCGATATCGGCATAATCGAGCCGCATGATGCCGGCATCGACAGTCGCCAGGTCGAGAATGTCGTTGACGATGGTCAGCAGGACCGAGGACGAGGTGGAGATGTGGTCGATATATTCCGACTGGCGTTCGTTGAGCGGACCGATCGCCGGCGTCTTCAACAGGTCGGTGAATCCGATGATGTTCGTCAGCGGCGAGCGCAGCTCGTAGGAGACGTGCTGGACGAAGTCGTTCTTCAGCTCGTCGGCCTTGCGCAGCGCTTCGTTCTTTTCCTTGAGCGCCCGTTCGGCGAGAACGCTGTCGGTCTTGTTGACGAAGGTCAGCATGGTCTGGGCGTTCGGCAGCGGCGTCACCGCATAGTCGAGCACCAGGCGGGAATAGAGTTCCAGCGTGCCCTGGCTCGACGGCCGTTCGTCCTCGAAGCTGGTGATCATCTTGGCGAAGGCCTTCCAGCCATCCGCGCCGTCGTAGGAGCGAGCACAGGCAGCTTCGATCGCCTTGATATGGGTGCCCTGCTTGGAATCGGCTTCGGTGATGCCCCAGAGCGCGCGAAAGGCCGGGTTCGACAGCTCGATGCGGCCATCAGGTCCGAACACCGCGACCCCTTCGGACAGATGGTCAATGGTTTCGCCGCGCACCCGAAGCAATGTGTTGTAGCGGCTTTCCAGGTCGAACTGCGCCGTGACGTTCTCAAACACCCAAGTGGCGCCGCCCTGCGGGTGGGCCGAGGCGATGATGCGCAACGTCTGGCCGTTGGGCAGGTGCCACAGGTCGGTCTGCGTCTCGAGCGAGCGATAGACCGAAAGGGTGTTTTCCTTCCATGCCTTCCAGCTCAGCTGTTCCGGCAGCTTGCGCGCCGAGCGCAGCCGGTCGAGAAGTTCCCCATGGTCCGGGCGTGATTCGAGGAACAGCGGCTCGAGGTCCCAGAGCTTCTGGAACGGCTGGTTGAAGAACTGCAGGCGGCGCTCGCCGTCGAAGATGGCGACGGGCGTTTCGAGATGTTCTAGCGTCTCCGCGTGGCTCTTCAGCGTGCGTGCCAGTTCCTCGCGAAGCGCCTCTTCGCCGCTGACGTCGACGGCCATGCCGCACGAGCCGGACGGTTCGCGAATGTCGACGACGTCGAAGAAGGTCCGCTTGCCGCGCACCGCGGTCGAGACGACGTCGTGGAAAGGCGATTCCGGCGTCGCGCTCGCCTTGATCTTCTCGCGGCTGATGCTGGTGAGAATTTCCCGGGACTCGCGGACGGCCTGGTCGGGAGAACCGGCCTCGACGGCTTCGCTATAGGCATGGTTGACCCAGACCAGCCGGCCTTCCGTGTCGCGCCGCCAGACCGGCTGTTCGATCGCGTCGAGCAGCGACTCGAAGGTGGCGATGGAATTGCGCAGGCGATTGCGCTCGATCTTCAGTTCGGCAAGTTCGGCGCGCAGATTGTTGAGGGCGACGAAACGGGCAAAGGCACGGCCGCCGGAGAGGCGTCCCTGCACCTCGATGACCTCGCCGCGATGCGTCTCGACGATGACGTCGAAGCTTTCGGCCTTGTAGCGCAGGGCCTCGATCGCTCTTTCGAGGTCGCCGGCCGAGGCGGGTTTCAGCCAGCGGCCGAAGGCAAGGAATTCGCCGTCGGTCTGCGGTGCGCCGGTTTCGGCCGGCAGTTGGCCGAGAAACTCGGGCTTGCTGTTCTGCCCGTCCCAGATCACGATCCGCCGGTTCTTGTCGGCGATCAGCGCCTGGTAGCGGGAAATGCGCTGGTTGGCATCGGAAAGCGCCGAACGCATCTCTGCGCCTTCGGCCTCCAGCCGGCCGCGCTGGCGGATCAGCCAGCCGGCAGACAGCATCGCTGCCGAGAGAATTCCGAGCACGAGGGCATAGCCGACCATCTCGACCGAGGTGAAGAGCTTTTCGGCTGGCGGCACGCTCGTCTGAGACCGGGCGAGGCCGGGCGCGAACAGACCGGTGAGGATCGTTCCGCCCATGCAGGCCTTCCACAGGTGGGGCAGCAGATCGCGCCTGAAGCGCGAGCGGGGCTTGTTCCCTGTGCTTTTGCTTTCGTCGCTAGATACCATGGCTCGCCGCCGCGAAGCCTGGGCATCCATAGCCGCCGCCGTTTCCCGTTTGATCGGGCCGCTTTTGTTTACCGACATCCTCGGTCTGTCTCCGTCCTATGTGCCGCATCGTCGACAAGACATCCCATTTCGTCGACGCACCTGATGGGTGCGCCACGAATCAAGTTCTAAAACAATACTGCCTAAGGGAATGAGCGGGAAGGGTCGGGCCCAAAAAAGAAGCCGCAGCTTTTGTCAAGGCTGCGGCTACTAGGTTTAGTAGATATCCAGAAGAATTTTAATAGCGGTAGTGGTCAGCCTTGAACGGACCCTGCGGCGTCACGCCGATATAGGCGGCCTGTTCTTCCGACAGCTCGGTCAGCTTCACGCCGAGCTTTTCGAGATGCAGGCGGGCGACCTTTTCGTCGAGGTGTTTCGGCAGGACGTAGACCTGATTCTGGTACTCGCCCGGCTTGGTGTAGAGCTCGATCTGGGCCAGGACCTGGTTGGTGAACGAGGCCGACATGACGAAGGACGGATGCCCCGTCGCATTGCCGAGATTGAGCAGGCGGCCTTCCGACAGCAGGATCATGCGGTTGCCCTTGGGGAACTCGATCATGTCGACCTGCGGCTTGACGTTGGTCCATTTCAGGTTGCGCAGAGCCGAGACCTGGATCTCGTTGTCGAAGTGGCCGATATTGCCGACGATCGCCATGTCCTTCATCTCGCGCATGTGCTCGATGCGGATGACGTCCTTGTTGCCGGTGGTGGTGATGAAGATGTCGGCCGAGGACACGACGTCTTCGAGTGTGACCACTTCGAAACCGTCCATGGCCGCCTGCAGGGCGCAGATCGGGTCGACTTCCGTGACCTTGACGCGGGCGCCCGCACCGCGCAGCGAAGCCGACGAGCCCTTGCCGACGTCGCCATAGCCGCAGACGACGGCAACCTTGCCGGCCATCATCACGTCGGTGCCGCGGCGGATCCCGTCGACCAGCGATTCCTTGCAGCCGTATTTGTTGTCGAACTTCGACTTGGTGACGGAGTCGTTGACGTTGATCGCCGGGAAGGGAAGAAGGCCCTTCTTGCTCAGCTCATAGAGGCGGTGAACACCGGTGGTGGTTTCTTCGGTCACGCCCTTGATCGCGTCGCGCTGCTTGGTGAACCAGCCCGGCGATGCCTTGAGCCGCTTCTTGATCTGGGCGACCAGGATCGTCTCTTCGTCCGACTGCGGGTTGGAAAGAACGTCCTCGCCGGCTTCGGCACGCGCGCCGAGCAGGATGTACATGGTGGCGTCGCCACCGTCGTCGAGGATCATGTTCGACAGGCCGCCGTCACGCCACTGGAAGATCTGGTCGGTATAGGTCCAGTAGTCTTCGAGGCTTTCGCCCTTGACGGCATAGACCGGAATGCCGGCGGCGGCGATCGCGGCGGCGGCATGGTCCTGGGTCGAGAAGATGTTGCACGATGCCCAGCGCACTTCCGCGCCGAGCGCGACCAGCGTCTCGATGAGGACGGCGGTCTGGATGGTCATGTGAAGCGAACCGGTGATGCGGGCGCCCTTGAGCGGCTGGCCCTGGCCGAATTCCGCGCGGCAGGACATCAGGCCCGGCATTTCGGTTTCGGCGATTTCGATTTCCTTGCGGCCGAAATCGGCAAGGCCAATATCTGCGACGATATAGTCGTTGTGTGCGGTCATGAAGCTCTCCCGGCTAGGATGACGGCGCAGGCCCGGTTCCGCTTTGGGTGACAGGCAAGCACCATTCGTGACCCCTCTGCAAAAGACGGGTTTCTGATCCGCATTTATCAGGGATCCGCGCCGATGGCAAGAAGACATAAAGAAGTCTTTATGTCTTTATATGATTAAGCTGCCGTTAGATTTCTTCGCCGAACTTGTCGGCGACCAGCGCTTCCAGCGCGTTGAGAACCTCGTCGGCCTGGCTGCCGGTGGCGCTGACCTGGATCGAGCAGCCGGGACTGGCCGCCAGCATCATCAACCCCATGATCGACGTGCCGCCGACGGTCGTACCGTCCTTTGTCACGTGCACGGTCGCGTCGAAGCCGCTCACCGTCTGGACGAACTTCGCAGACGCACGTGCGTGCAGGCCACGCTTGTTGATGATCAGGAGGTCCCGGGAATTCGGCATGAGGGGGCTTTCGATCACTTGCCGCTGAGGACGCGGCTGGCGACATTGATGTACTTGCGGCCGGCCTCCGAGGCGTCCACCAGGGCCTTTTCCATATTGTTTTCGCCGCGAATGCCCGCCAGCTTGATCAGCATCGGCAGGTTCACGCCGGCGATCACTTCGATCCGGCCGGTGTTCATCACGGATATGGCGAGGTTGGACGGAGTGCCGCCGAACATGTCGGTGAGAATGATCACGCCATGGCCGTCGTCCGAACGCATCACGGCGTCCAGAATGTCCTGGCGCCGTTGATCCATGTCGTCATCCGGGCCGATGCAAACGGTTTCGATGAATTTCTGTGGGCCGACGACATGCTCTACAGCATGCTGAAACTCCTCAGCCAGCTTGCCATGGGTGACAAGCACAAGTCCGATCATTCTTCTACTACCCCTTGCCTGCGCAGACAGATGGCGGAGATAACGCAACGCAGGTACTTCGTCCATCGGTGGGACGCCATCTTGGCGATGAAAATCCGAAGTTCAAGCGCAAACTGTAGCGTCTTAGCCTAACGAGGGACAGCCCGGGCCGAGATCAGGGCGTTTATGAAGGAAAAAGGCAGGCGCACATCCGTCGGCATGTGGATCGCCGGCAATCTGACATCGTCGAGCAATGTCGCCTGCATGCCCTGTTCCGGCAGACGCTCGGCCGTGGCACGGTCGACCGGCAGGACGGCATAGTGAAGAACGGCCCGGGGAATGCTCTCGACCTGCGCTATGCCGCCGTTGCGAAGTTCGATCAGCCCCTTGATCGTCTCCGGTCGGGCACCCACCACCTGGGTTCCGAAACGCGAGATGAAAACCTGGTCGTCCGCCACCAGTGCCGCAAACTGCCCGTGAAGCCGGGCTTCGCTCAGGCAATCGAAGGCGAGCGCCGATTTTCCCGACCCGGACGGGCCGAGGAAGATGAGGCCAGTGGTGCCGGTGACGATGGCTGTCGCATGGATGTTGACGCCACGGGCGCTCACGACGCCGCCTCGACCGGCAGGGCGAGGATGAAGCGCGCGCCCAGAATGCGGCCGCTTGTGGGGTCTATCATGTTTTCGGCCCGCAGCGTGCCGCCATGGGCTTCGGCGATCTGCCGGCTGATGGAAAGGCCAAGGCCCGAATTCTGGCCGAAACTCTCGCCCTCGGGCCTGTCGGTATAGAAGCGCTCGAAGATCCGGTCGATGTCCTCGGCCTGGATGCCCGGTCCGTTGTCCTCGATCTGAATGAGGCAGCGGCTGCGCGTGCGCGACAGCTTGACGGTGATCTTGCCGCCCACCTCGGGCACGAAGGAACGGGCGTTCTCGATCAGGTTTGTGATGATCTGGCCAAGCCGCAGATCGTGGCCGGGAACGATGAAGCGCGCCTTGGCGCCGGGCTTCTGGTCGATGATGTAGTCGAGCTCGACCGGCTTCTTGGTGCTGCGGATCTGTCTCGACACATCGACCAGGCTGGAGAGCAGCACTTCGAGATCGACCGGCTTGGCGTCGCTGCGTGCCAGTTCGGCATCGAGGCGGGAAGCGTCGGAAATATCACTGATCAACCGGTCGAGCCGGCGCACGTCGTGCTGGATCACGTCCATCAGCCGCTGCCGTGACTGGTCGTTCTTGGCGAGCGGCAGCGTCTCGACGGCACTGCGCAGCGAGGTGAGGGGGTTCTTCAGCTCGTGGCTGACGTCGGCGGCGAAGCTCTCGATCGCATCGATGCGGTCGTAGAGTGCATTGGTCATTTCGCGTAAGGCCACCGAGAGATTGCCGATCTCGTCCTGGCGAGCGGAGAAGTCGGGGATTTCCTCGCGTTCCTTGGCACCGCGCCGGACCCGGATGGCGGCCGCGGCGAGCCGCCGCAGCGGATTGGCGATGGTCGAGGACAGGAGCAGCGACACGACGATGTTGACGAGCGCCGCAACCCCGAAGACGCGCAGGATGGCCAGTCGCTCGGCGTGGACGATCTTGTCGATGTCACCGGCCTGGGTCGAGAGCAGCAGGACCCCGAGCACGGCGCGGAAGCGCTGGACCGGCACGGCGACCGAGACGATCAGTTCACTCCGGTCGGTGACCCGGACCACGGCGCCGCGAACACCGGTCAGCGCGTTCATCACTTCCGGGTAGATCGACCCGTCGCCGCCCGGCGCTTCCTTGTAGACAGGAAGGTTGGACGGCTGCAGGGCCATGTTGAAGATGCGGGCGATCCAGTCGGTGACGCTCGACGTCTCGTTCTCGACCGGCGGGAGGTCGAAGCGCAAGACCTGGCCGCGCGAATAGAGATGGCGCGAATCGAGCAGCAGATTGGCATCCGCATCGAACAGGCGGGCACGGGTGCGCGTCGGCGAGATCAGCCGTCGCAGCACGGGCGCCACCCGCTCCGGATTGATCGGGAATTCGAGGTCCTCGTCGTTCGGGACCGGCGTGATGCTCTGGCCGGCCTGCAGCTCCAGCAGCTTCTGCGGATCGATGGTGATCGAATTGGTATCGACCGAGGCCGAGGCGGAGATCGCGCCGGCGATGATCTCGCCCTGCGTCAGCAGGCTTTCGACGCGCGCGTCGATCAGGCCCTCGCGGAACTGGTTGAGATACATGATGCCGCCGACCAGCACGATCAGCGCGGCGAGGTTGAAGAAGACGATGCGTCGGGTCAGGCTGGAGAACAGCGCATGACCGAAGATCCGGCGCACGAGCGTGAAGGGATGAACCGGGAAACGGCGCTGTTCGGTCAGGCTGTCCAGTTCGTCGATGGTCCCTTCGGAAACGCGTTTGACCAATCTCTACCCTTTTGCCCGACCGGCCTGTTCTCGATGGCTTCGGCGCTTACGCCGCTTCGCGGAAGCGGTAGCCCACTCCGTAGAGCGTTTCAATCATGTCGAAGTCGGTATCGACCATCTTGAACTTCTTGCGCAGGCGCTTGATGTGGCTGTCGATGGTGCGGTCGTCGACATAGACCTGCTCGTCATAGGCCGCATCCATCAGCGCGTCGCGGCTTTTCACCACGCCGGGCCGCTGCGCCAGCGACTGCAAGATGAGGAATTCGGTGACGGTCAGCGTCACCGGATCGCCCTTCCAGGTGCAGGTATGGCGTTCCTGGTCCATGACCAGCTGGCCGCGCTCGAGCGTGCGGGCCTGCTGCTCGGCCCCGGTCTTAGCCGTGCCGCCGGCCGCAAGGTTTTCCCGGCTCGCTGCGCGCCGCAGGATGGCCTTCACCCGTTCGACCAGCAGGCGCTGCGAAAACGGCTTGGTGATGAAGTCGTCGGCGCCCATCTTCAGGCCGAACAGCTCGTCGATTTCCTCGTCCTTGGAGGTCAGGAAGATCACCGGCAGGTCGGACTTCTGTCGGAGCCGCCGCAACAGCTCCATGCCGTCCATGCGCGGCATCTTGATGTCGAAGATGGCGAGATGCGGTGGACGTGCCAGCAAACCGTCGAGCGCCGAAGCGCCGTCGGTATAGGTCTCGACCTTGTATCCCTCGGCTTCGAGCGCGATCGATACGGAAGTGAGAATATTGCGGTCGTCGTCCACGAGCGCGATCGTCTGCATATTATTGGTCTCCGTCATCATGAAGCGCGGCTCCTGGTATAGTCCCAGCCCAGGGTGTGGCAATCTTAGCCGCGCTTATTGGGGATAAAGGTGGAACAAATTGTGGCAAAGATAAAGGGCCCGGCCTGAAGCGACCCGGTTAAGGGGGTGCAGTTTGCCCGGGCGGCAACCAAAAGACGCCGATGCAAACCGATTTAAAAAACGATATTCGGATTTAAATCGATTAAATATTTGAAATTATTGATTGATTTTAGTTTTGCTTATTGCGTTTTGAAAACTCGGACACTAGGTTCGCGAAAATTCAACGTCACCGTTTCTAATATAGAGGATGCGCGCTCATGGAGGAGCTTGGTGTTAATAATCCCCTCGTAGGGGTAGCAGCGATCGGTTTGGGTGATGCGGCTCGCATCTACTACAACTTCCGTGAGCGCGACCTCTACGAAGAGGCGATTCGCCGCAACGAAGCCGTGCTGACCGCCGACGGCGCGCTCTGCGCGGTGACCGGGCAGCATACCGGCCGCTCGGCCAAGGACAAGTTCATCGTCCGCGACAGCCATACCGACGACCAGATCTGGTGGGACAACAACAAGCCGATGTCGCCGGAGCACTTCGGCGTCCTGCACAAGGACATGCTGGCCCATGCCGCCGGCAAGGAACTCTTCGTCCAGGACCTCGTCGGCGGCGCCGACAAGGAAAACGAGCTGCCGACCCGCGTCGTGACCGAGCTTGCCTGGCATTCGCTGTTCATCCGCAACCTGCTGATCCGTCCGGAGCGTTCGGCGCTTGGCGAATTCCAGCCGAAGCTGACCATCATCAACCTGCCGACCTTCCGCGCCGATCCGGCCCGCCACGGTTGCCGCACGGAAACGGTCATCGCCTGCGACTTCACCAACGGCATCGTGCTGATCGGTGGTACCTCCTATGCCGGCGAAATGAAGAAGTCGGTCTTCACCGCACTCAACTATATGCTGCCGCCGAAGGGCGTCATGCCGATGCACTGCTCGGCCAATGTCGGCCCGGCCGGCGACGCCGCCGTCTTCTTCGGTCTCTCGGGTACCGGCAAGACGACGCTTTCGGCCGATCCGAGCCGCACGCTGATCGGCGACGACGAGCACGGCTGGGGCGAGCACGGCATCTTCAACTTCGAAGGTGGCTGCTATGCGAAGACCATCCGCCTGTCGGCTGAAGCCGAGCCGGAAATCTATGCGACCACCAAGCGTTTCGGCACCGTTCTGGAGAACGTCGTGCTCGATGACGCCGGCGTGCCGGACTTCAACGATGCCTCGCGCACCGAAAACACCCGCTGCGCCTATCCGCTGCACTTCATCCCGAACGCATCGGACACCGGTCGCGCCGGCCATCCGAAGACGATCATCATGCTGACGGCCGATGCCTTCGGCGTACTGCCGCCGATCGCTCGCCTGACCCCGGAACAGGCTATGTACCACTTCCTGTCCGGCTACACCGCCAAGGTCGCCGGTACGGAAAAGGGCGTGACCGAGCCGGAAGCCACCTTCTCGACCTGCTTCGGCGCCCCCTTCATGCCGCGTCATCCGGCCGAGTACGGCAACCTGTTGCGCGACCTGATCGCCGAGCACAATGTCGACTGCTGGCTGGTCAATACCGGCTGGACCAGCGGCGCCTATGGCGTCGGTCACCGCATGCCGATCAAGGCCACCCGCGCCCTGCTCGCCGGTGCCCTCAACGGCGAACTGAAGAAGGTGGAAACCCGCATCGACCCGAACTTCGGCTTCGCGGTACCGGTTGCCGTCGAAGGCGTCGACACGAAGATCCTCGATCCCCGTTCGACCTGGTCGGATGCATCGGAATACGATGCCCAGGCCAAGAAGCTGGTGGCGATGTTCATCACCAACTTCGCCAAGTTCGAAGATCACGTCGACCACACGGTCCGGGCCGCCGCTCCGAGCGCCAATATCGCTGCCGAATAACGGCATCAGACGAGAACTGAAAGAACCCGGCGGAGCAATCCGCCGGGTTTCTTGTTTTGCTCCGTGTTCGAATGTGAAATAGAGCGGACGGAGACCGAACATGGCCAGCGACGCACTCGTCATCAACAATCGCATCACGATCGCCGGCTGGGAGCTGACGGAGCAATTCGTGCTGGCCGGCGGGCCGGGCGGACAGAACGTCAACAAGGTCTCGACGGCCGTCCAGCTGTTCTTCAACATTGCCGGTTCTCCCGCACTCAGCGACCGGGTCAAGGAGAATGCCTTGAAGCTCGCCGGGCGGCGCGCCTCCAAGGAGGGTGTACTGATGATCGAGGCGAACCGTTTCCGCAGCCAGGAGCGCAACCGCGAAGATGCCCGCGAGCGCCTCAAGGAGCTGATCCTCGCCGCCGCCGCGCCGCCCCCGCCGCCGCGCAAGAAGACCAAGCCGACCAAGGGGTCGGTCGAGCGGCGGCTGAAGGAAAAGTCGGGGCGATCCGAAGTCAAGAAGATGCGCGGCAGGCCGGGCGGCGACTAAATTAGCTTGCCATTCTGCGAATGGAACCTAGTCTTTCCCATGTCCGTTTCACGTGGCGAGCATCGCCGACCCGGAGGGAATGACCATGGGCTTTTTCGACTTCATCAAGAGTGCAGGCAAGAAACTTGGCATCGGTGACGAGGATGAGGCTCCGGATGCGGAGGCCGTCAAGAAGGAGCTGGCGTCCCACAATCTCGGTACCGACAAGGTCGAAGTCGCCGTCGTCGAGGACAAGGTCGTGCTGAAGGGAACCGTCAAGGACCAGTCGGCCTTCGAAAAGGCGGTCATCGCTGTCGGCAACACGCTCGGTATATCCAAGGTCGAGGCCGACGATCTGAAGATCGCCGAGACGCCGGCTGCGGCACCCGTCGCACCCAAGGCGCCCGTCTTCTACACGGTCAAGAAGGGCGACAATCTGTGGAAGATCGCCGAAGCGCAGTATGGCAAGGGCAAGGGCGCCAAGAACACGGTGATCTTCGAGGCCAACAAGCCGATGCTCACTCATCCCGACAAGATCTATCCCGGCCAGGTGCTGCGCATTCCCGATCTGGCCGACTGAATTTCCAGCAAAGGCGGCGGTCCCAAAGACCGCCGTTCGTCCATGCCTGAAAAAGCCAAGCGCAACCTGCACGAGGGGCTTCGCTATCATCCGGATTTCCTCGATCGGGCAAGCCAGGAGCAGCTCGTCGCGTCGATCCGCGAGATCGTTGCCGAAGCGCCGCTCTTCGTCCCCGCCATGGCCGGCACCGGCAAGGAAATGTCGGTCCGCATGACCAATTGCGGGCCGCTCGGATGGGTGACGGACAAGGAGCGCGGCTACCGCTACCAGCCGACTCATCCGGTGACGGGCAGGCCATGGCCCGCCATTCCCGCCATGCTGCTCGACATCTGGAACCGGGTCTCCGGCTCGGAAAAGCCGCCGGAGGCGTGCCTGGTCAACTTCTACGACGATGATGCCCGCATGGGCTTGCACCAGGATCGCGACGAGAAGGATCTCGAGGCTCCGGTGGTGTCGGTTTCGCTGGGCAATGCCTGCCTGTTTCGCATCGGCGGCACGAACCGCAAGGATCCGACCATGTCGATAAAGCTCACCAGCGGCGATGTCTTCGTCATCGGCGGGGCCGGGCGCCTGTGCTTCCACGGCGTGGACCGCATCTATCCTTCGACCTCGACGCTGCTCAGGAATGGCGGGCGCATCAACCTGACGCTGAGGCGGGTCACTCTCTGAATGGCTCGATGAATCCGGCAAACATAGCGGGCTATTGAATAAACTGCCGGCTATCTATCGCTTACAATTTTCTCAGCGCGACCTGCTCGATCAGGTGATTGTCGCCCTTGCGCAGGATGAGGTCGGCGCGGGGTCGCGTCGGCAGGATGTTTTCGCGCAGGTTCTTCAGGTTGATGTTGGCCCAGAGATCCTCGGCGATCTTCAGCGCTTCTTCGTCGCTGATCGTGGCATAACGGTGAAAATAGGAGCTGGGATCCCGGAAGGCGGTCTGCCTGAGCTTCATGAAGCGGTCGACATACCAGCGGTGGATCAGCTTCTCCTCCGCGTCGATATAGATCGAGAAATCGAAGAAGTCGGAGACGATCGGCACGATCTTGCCGTCAGCCGGCAGATCGCGCGATTGCAGCACGTTGATGCCCTCGAAGATCAGGATGTCGGGCCGGTCGATGACCTTGTACTCGTCCGGAAGGACGTCATAGGTCAGGTGCGAATAACCCGGTGCCTTGACGTTGGGCAGGCCCGCCTTGATCGCGGAGAGGAAGCGCAGCAGCGCGCCTATGTCGTAGCTCTCCGGAAAACCCTTGCGGTTCAGGATATTGTGCCGGACCAGATGGGCGTTCGGATAGAGAAAGCCGTCGGTGGTCACCAGATCGACCTTCGGGCTCGATGGCCAGCGGGCCAGGAGTTCCTTCAGGATACGCGCCGTGGTCGATTTTCCGACGGCGACCGAACCCGCGATGCCGATGACGAAGGGTGTCTTGGAAACGCCCGCCGTGCTGAGGAATCGGCTGCGCTGCTGGAACAGCAGTTGCGAGGATTCCACATGGGCGGAAAGCAGCCGCGACAATGACAGATAGATGCGGCGGACCTCGTCGAGGTCGATCGGGTCGTCGATCGAACGCAGGCGCTTCAGTTCGTCGGCGGTCAGCGTCAGCGGGGTGTCGGCGCGGAAATGGGACCACTCTTCCGAGGTGAAGAACAGATAGGGCGAATAGCCATTCTCCTGGAAGTGGTCGAGCATCTCTGGCGTCTCGGCGTCCCGCGTCGCTATGGTCATGGATCCTGCCGGCTGGCTTTCTCGCTGAGACCCGTCTGGGCCGTACGCCGTTGAAGCTCTTCGAGCACGGCTTTAAGCGGGATGTCGGCGATTTTCAATACGACCATCAGGTGATAGAGCAGGTCGGCGCTCTCGTAGACGAGGTTTTCGCGATCATCCTTGATCGCCGCGATCACCGTTTCGACGGCCTCTTCGCCAAGCTTCTTGGCCGCCTTGGATTGACCGCCGGCGACGAGTTTCGCCGTCCAGGATTCGTCCGGCCGGGCCTGGGCTCGGGTCGCGACGATCCTTTCGAGGTCGGTGAGGGAGAAGTCACTCATTGCAGATCCCTTTCGCGGGCGCTCAATCGAGCCGCATGGCGATGCCGTGCCGGGCCATATACTGCTTGGCCTCGGCGATCGAATAGGTACCGAAGTGGAAGATCGATGCGGCAAGCACCGCGGTCGCGTGCCCATCCCGGATGCCGGCAACCAGATCGTCGAGCGTGCCGACCCCGCCCGAAGCGATGACCGGTACCCGCACGGCATCGGCAATGGTCCGCGTCAGTTCCAGATCATATCCGATCTTGGTTCCGTCCCGGTCCATCGAGGTGACCAGCAGTTCGCCGGCGCCGCGCTCGACCATCTTCCTGGCGAACTCCACCGCGTCGATGCCGGTCGGGGTGCGGCCGCCATGGGTGTAGATCTCCCAGGCGCTGACATTATCGCCGCCGGCTTCCTGCTTGCGCCTTTGCTTGGCATCGATCGACACGACGATGCACTGATCGCCGAACTTGTCGGCAGCCTCGGCGATGAAGTCCGGATTGTTCACCGCCGCCGAATTGATCGCCACCTTGTCGGCCCCGCACAGCAGGAGCTTGCGGATGTCGGCGATGGTGCGCACGCCGCCGCCGACCGTAAGCGGCATGAAACACTGGTCGGCGGTCTGGGCGACGACCTCGAAGATAGTGTCGCGATTGTCGGACGATGCGGTGATGTCGAGGAAGCAGAGTTCGTCGGCACCGGCGGCGTCATAGGCCTTGGCTGCCTCGACCGGGTCGCCGGCGTCGATCAGGTCGACGAAGTTGACGCCCTTGACGACACGTCCGTCCTTGACGTCCAGGCAGGGAATGACACGGGCTTTCAGCGTCATGGTCTATCCTCGTTCAGGCGCGGGCGGCGCGGATCAGCGCCAGGGCTTCGGCCGGGTCGATACGGCCGTCATAGAGTGCGCGGCCGGTAATGGCGCCCTCAAGCTTGGCCGCGTCAGGCTGCAGCATGCGGCGGATGTCGTCCATCGATGCAAGCCCGCCCGAGGCGATCACCGGGATGGAGACGGCATCGGCCAGCGACAGCGTCGATTCCCAGTTGATGCCGGTCAGGATGCCGTCGCGGTCAATATCGGTATAGATGATCGCCGATACACCGGCTCCTTCGAATTTTTTCGCAAGCTCGATCACGCCGAGCTCCGAGGCCTCCGCCCAGCCCTCGACCGCGACCTTGCCGCCCTTGGCGTCGATGCCGACGGCAATCTTGCCGGGGAACTGCTTGCAGGCCTCGATCACCAGCGCCGGGTCGCGCACGGCGACAGTGCCGAGGATGACGCGGGAGAGCCCGCGGTCCAGCCAGCTCGCGATGTGCTCGAGGCTGCGGATGCCGCCGCCGAGCTGCACCGGGTTCTTCGTGGCCTTCAGGATGGCATCGACGGCCGCGCCGTTGACGCTCTCACCGGCAAAGGCGCCATTGAGATCGACGACATGCAGCCATTCGAATCCCTGGTCCTCGAAGGCCTTCGCCTGGGCGCCGGGATCGGTGTTGTAGACGGTGGCCTGCTCCATGTCGCCCAGCTTGAGCCGCACGCACTGGCCGTCCTTGAGGTCGATGGCGGGAAAAAGGATCATGCGGAAATGTCCGATACTGAAGGTGACTTACGGTTGCCAGGAAAGGAAGTTGGCGATCAGCCTGAGGCCGAGCGTCTGGCTCTTTTCCGGATGGAACTGGGCGCCGACCATGTTGTCGCGGCCGACGAAGGCGGTCATCGGCCCGCCATAGTCGGTGGTGGCGATCACGTCGTCCGGATTCTCCGCGGCGAGGTGGTAGGAGTGGACGAAATAGGCGTGCAGCCCGTCCGGCCCCGTCTTGATCCCGTCGAACAGCGGGTGCGGGCGGTGCAGGTCGAGCGTGTTCCAGCCGATCTGCGGGATCTTCAGGGTCGGATCGGACGGGGTCATTTCGACGACATCGCCCTTGATCCAGCCGAAGCCGGGGGTGATCGTCTTTTCCAGCCCGCGGCTCGACATCAGCTGCATGCCGACGCAGATGCCGAAGAAAGGACGGCCCTTCCTCTCGACCACGTCGACGATCGCCTCATGCATGCCGGAAACCGCATCCAGCCCGCGTCGGCAATCGGCATAGGCGCCGACGCCCGGCAGCACGATCCGGTCGGCAGTGGCTACGCGATCGGCCTTGTCGGTAAGCTCGATCTCGGCATCGACACCGCCCTCGCGGGCGGCCCGCTCGAAGGCCTTAGTGGCCGAGCGGAGATTTCCGGATCCATAATCGATGATCGCCACGCGCATCGTGGAACGTCCTTTCCTGAATACGACGCCATGGGGCAGGGGCCTGGGCGCCGCGAAGCGGTGTTCAAGCTGCTTTCCGCAGACCTTGCTGGGCGGGCCTCAGACGAGGGTGCCCTTGGTCGACGGAACGCGGCTGGCCTGGCGCGGGTCGATCTCGATCGACGTGCGCAGGGCCCGGGCCACGGCCTTGAAGCAGGTCTCCGCAATATGGTGATTGTTGGCGCCATAGTGGTTGAGGATATGCAGGGTGATCCCGGCATTCTGGGCCAGCGCCTGGAAGAACTCGCGCACCAGCTCTGTGTCGAACGTACCGATCTTCGGCGCGCTGAAGGCGACGTTCCACACGAGGAACGGCCGGCCCGAAACGTCGATCGCCGCCTTGGTCATCGTCTCGTCCATGGCAAGGTCGATCGAGGCATAGCGGGTGATGCCGCGGCGGTCGCCGAGCGCCTTCGAGATGGCCTGGCCGATGGCGATGCCGGTGTCCTCGACGGTGTGGTGGTCGTCGATGTGCAGGTCGCCCTTCACATCGATCTCCATGTCGATGAGCGAATGTCGCGACAGCTGGTCCAGCATATGGTCGAAGAAGCCGACGCCCGTGGAAATCTTCGCCGTGCCGGTGCCGTCGAGATTGACGGATACCGAAACGGAGGTTTCGTTGGTTTTGCGGGAAATGCTTCCCGTGCGACGGATCATCGTTTCGCCCATAAGGGTCTGCTCCATGCCTTGGTCACGGGTTCCATATCAGGCGGTCGGTTAAATATCCAGCAAAAGCGGCCCCCGCTTTGGTGCAATGCGTCACGAGATTGCATTCGCGCGAGGCCAACTTACATAGGGATCAACCGCGCGATTTCGCGCTCCCATAGAATGCCCGGCAGCCGGGCCAGCAGGTGCGTCAATGACAACGATTATTACTGTGCGTAAGGGCGGCAAGGTGATCATGGCCGGCGACGGCCAGGTCAGTCTCGGCCAGACGGTGATGAAGGGCAATGCCCGCAAGGTGCGCCGGATCGGCAAGGGCGATGTGATCTCCGGTTTCGCCGGCGCCACCGCCGATGCCTTCACGCTGCTGGAGCGCCTGGAAAAGAAGCTCGAGCAATATCCCGGCCAGCTGATGCGCGCCGCCGTCGAGCTCGCGAAGGACTGGCGCACCGACAAGTATCTGCGCAATCTCGAGGCCATGATGCTGGTCGCCGACAAGACCATCACTCTTGCCATCACCGGCAATGGCGACGTGCTCGAACCCGAGCATGGCGCAATGGCGATCGGTTCCGGCGGCAATTATGCCTTGGCGGCTGCCCGCGCCCTGATGGACAGCGACAAGTCGGCAGAAGAGATCGCCCGTCAGGCCATGGCGATCGCCGCCGAGATCTGCGTCTATACCAACGACAATATCGTGGTCGAGTCGCTCGACAGCGACAACTGATCCTCTTTCCTCCGACCATTGGAACAAGCGACATGACGACTTTTTCTCCCCGCGAGATCGTATCCGAACTCGACCGCTACATCATCGGGCAGCATGAGGCGAAGCGTGCCGTGGCGATCGCCCTGCGCAACCGCTGGCGCCGCCAGCAGCTCGACGAGGACCTGCGCGACGAGGTGATGCCGAAGAACATCCTGATGATCGGCCCGACCGGCGTCGGCAAGACGGAAATCTCCCGTCGCCTGGCCAAGCTCGCCGGCGCGCCCTTCATCAAGGTCGAGGCGACTAAGTTCACCGAGGTCGGTTATGTCGGCCGCGACGTGGAACAGATCATCCGAGATCTCGTCGAGGTCGGCATCGGCCTGGTGCGCGAAAAGAAGCGCGCCGAGGTCCAGGCCAAGGCCCATGCCGGCGCGGAGGAACGCGTTCTCGATGCGCTGGTCGGATCGACGGCTTCCCCGGCGACCCGTGACAGCTTCCGCAAGAAGCTCAGGGCCGGCGAGATGGACGACAAGGAGATCGACATCGAGATCGCCGACAGCGGCAGCGGCATGCCCGGCTTCGAGGTTCCCGGAATGCCGGGCGCCAATGTCGGTATCCTCAACCTGTCGGAAATGTTCGGCAAGGCGATGGGCAACCGCACCAAGAAGGTGCGCACGACGGTCAAGGCCTCCTATGCCGACCTGATCCGCGACGAGTCCGACAAGCTGATCGACAATGAGGTGATCCAGCGCGAGGCTGTCCGCTCGGCCGAGAACGACGGCATCGTCTTCCTCGACGAGATCGACAAGATCGCGGCCCGTGACGGCGGCATGGGGGCCGGCGTCTCGCGCGAAGGCGTGCAGCGGGACCTTTTGCCGCTGGTCGAGGGCACCACCGTGTCGACCAAGTACGGGCCGGTGAAGACCGACCATATCCTGTTCATCGCCTCTGGCGCTTTCCATGTGTCGAAGCCCTCGGACCTGCTGCCAGAGCTGCAGGGCCGCTTGCCGATCCGCGTCGAGCTGAAGCCGCTCACCAAGGAAGACTTCCGCCGCATCCTGACCGAGACCGAGGCGAGCCTGATCCGCCAGTACAAGGCGCTGATGGCGACCGAGGAACTCGATCTCGACTTCACGGAGGATGCGATCGATGCGCTGGCCGATGTCGCGGTCAAGCTCAATACGTCGGTCGAAAACATCGGCGCACGGCGACTGCAGACAGTGATGGAACGCGTGCTGGACGATATCTCGTTCAACGCGCCAGATCGGGGCGGTTCGAAGGTGATGATCGATCAGGCTTATGTCGCCGAGCATGTCGGCGAAATCGCCGCCGATGCGGATCTGTCGCGCTATATTCTGTAGCACCGACAATATATGCGGGTCCTGCCGAAGGAATGCCGCAAATGTGACGCAGGGCAAGGTCGACAAACACGGCCTTGCTTCTGTATGGGTGGCGCCGGAACGCAATCTGTCTATTGAAACCTTGGGGTGAAGCTATCGTGGGACGACTTGCTCGGGCATTCTTTCTGGCGCTGATCTTTCTTGCGCCGGCAGGTGTGAATGCGGGATCGGTCCGGGTCGTGCCGGAAGGAAACCGCAATGCCGAGCAGCCGCCCATCCCGGGCGCGTCTGTGCGCCGTACCCAGGCCGGCAAGACCACGTTCGACCTGAAATACGAGAAGGTGCGTGACCTTCTCGCCTCCGACGACCGGCTGCGTTCGAAGATCAAGAAGACGGCGGCGACCTACGGCATCGATCCGATCCACATGGTGGGCGCGATCGTCGGCGAGCACACCTTCAACGTCGACGCCTATGACAGCCTGCAGAGCTATTACGTGAAGGCGGCATCCTATGCCGGCAACAGCTTCCGTTTCGCCTATGAGGGCGAGGGGATTTCCGATTTCATCGCCCGCCCGGAATTTTCCCAATGCGCCGCGATGAAGGATTCCTACAAGCTGTGGTCGTGCCGCGAAGACGTATGGGAGGCCAAGTTCCGCGGCCGCAGCGTCGGCGGCAAGTCCTTTCCCAACAACCGCTTCAGTGCCGTGTTCTTCCAGCCATTCTATGCCGGCCAGACCTTCGGGCTCGGGCAGATCAATCCGCTGACGGCGCTGATGCTGTCGGACCTGGTGTCGCAGAAATCGGGCGTCGCCAAGCTGGACGAGAACGATGCGGCCGGGGTCTACAAGGCGATCATGGAGCCCGACATTTCGCTGGCCTTCATGGCGGGCGTGCTGCGCAAGGCGATCGACGACTACCGCACGGTCGCCGGCATGGATATTTCCAGGAATCCGGGCGTCACGGCCACGCTGTTCAACGTCGGCAACTCGCTGCAGCGGGCCCGGGCGCTGGCGGCCCGCAATGCCGGCGCCGGATCGCCGGTCTGGCCGGAAGAGAACTATTATGGGTGGTTGGTCAATGACCGCCTGAGTGAACTCAAGGCGCTGTTCTAGCCCGCTTCGGGCTGAGCGTGCCACCCGCGGAGCGGAATCATGGCAGTTGTCGACAGCCCCGACCTTTTCGAGCCGCCCGCGCCCGTTCCGCGCCCCTATCCGCCGTCGAAACTCGAGATCATTCGCACGGTCCTGCGCAACCCGCTCGAGCTCTGGGGCGTGCCCTCCTACACTCTGCCGTGGATCGAGACCCGGTTCTTCGGCCGCACCACCATAATCGTCAACGATCCGGATCTGATCCGCCACGTGCTCGTCGACAATGCCGGCAACTATGTGATGGACGAGGTCCGGCAACTGGTTCTGCGCCCCATCCTGCGCGACGGGCTGCTGACCGCCGAGGGCGGGGTGTGGAAGCGCTCGCGAAGGGCGATGGCGCCTGTCTTCACCCCGCGCCACGCGCGCGGCTTTGCCCGCCAGATGCTGGAGAAGAGCGAGGAATTCGCCGCGCGCTACGCGACGGACGATGCGCAGGGCACGGTGCGCGACATCGCTGCCGACATGACCGGGCTCACCTATCTCATCCTCTCCGAGACGCTGTTTTCCGGCGAGATCGCCACCGATGGCGATGACGTGGCCGGCGATGTCGATGCGCTGTTGCACCATATGGGGCGGATCGATCCGCTCGACATGCTGGCAGCCCCGGGTTGGATACCGCGGCTCGCCCGGCTGCGTGGCCGTGGCGTGCTACGCAAGTTCCGTGCGCTGGTCCGGTCGACCATGGAAAAGCGCAAGACGGCGATCGCGCGGGACCCGCAGTCGGCGCCGCGTGATTTCCTCACCCTGCTGCTCGAGGTCGAAGGACCGCAGGGCCTGACGACCGAGGAGGTCGAGGACAATATCCTGACCTTCATCGGCGCCGGCCACGAGACCACCGCCCGGGCGCTCGCCTGGACCTTCTTCTGCGTCGCCAATTGTCCCGACATCCGCGATCGCATGGAGGCCGAAATCGACACCGTGCTCGACAGCGGTGCGGACCCGGTCGACTGGCTGGAGCGCATGCCGCTGGTGCGTGCCGCCTTCGAGGAGGCGCTGAGGCTCTATCCGCCGGCCCCGTCGATCAACCGCCAGGCCGTCGCGGACGACCGCTTCGAAGCGCCCGACGGCACGGCGATCGATATCCGCAAGGGCGCGACGATCCTGATCATGCCCTGGACGCTGCACCGGCATGAACTCTATTGGGATCGCCCGCGTGTCTTCGATCCGAGCCGTTTCCTGCCGGAGAACCGCGAAAAGATCGGTCGTTTCCAGTATCTGCCGTTCGGCGCCGGGGCACGGGTCTGCATCGGGGCAACCTTCGCCCTGCAGGAAGCCGTGATCGCGCTCGCCGTGCTGATGCGGCGCTATCGCTTCGACACGACCGCCGAAACCCGTCCCTGGCCCGTGCAGAAGCTGACGGTCCAGCCGGCCGGCGGCCTGCCGATGCGGGTCACCGCGCGGGCTGCGGTTTCGCGGCCATGATTTGCCGTTTGTCAGCTATTGCCGCCCGGTTTCTCCATGCGATAACAGCGTGATCCGTGTTGGTGAAATTCTGAAAGACCGAGGCAGCTGGCGTGACACTCCATTACCTGTTGGGCATCGATACCGGCGGCACCTATACCGACGCGGTGCTCTACAGCGAGACGCAAGGCATCCTCGCCAAGGCCAAGGCGCTGACCACGCGCCATGATCTGGCGATCGGTATCGCGGAAGCGCTGGAAAAGGTCATTGAAACTTCCGGCGTCTCGGTCGAGGCGATCGGTCTGGTGTCGCTGTCGACGACGCTGGCGACCAACGCGCTCGTCGAAGGGCAGGGGGGACGCGCCGGCCTCGTCATGATCGGCTTCGGCCCCGACGACCTGAAACGCGACGGCCTCGCCGATGCGCTGGGCTCCGATCCCGTCATCTATCTCCCCGGCGGCCATGACGTGCACGGCACCGAGACACCGCTCGATCTCTCTCCGCTGGAGCAGGCCCTGCCGGAACTGAGCCGGACGGTTTCGTCCTTCGCCGTCGCCGGCTATTTCGCCGTGCGCAATCCCTCGCATGAAAACCGGGTGCGGGATTTCATCCGCGATCATTGTTCTCTGCCGGTAACCTGCAGCCATGAGCTGTCGTCCAAGCTTGGCGGTCCGCGCCGGGCACTGACAACGCTGCTCAATGCCCGCCTGGTGTCGATGATCGACAGGCTTGTCGGCGCCTGCGAGGACTTCCTCAACAAGCGCGGCATCGACGCGCCGCTGATGGTCGTGCGCGGCGACGGAGCCTTGATCTCGGCGGCGGAGGCCCGGCTACGGCCGATCGAGACGATCCTGTCGGGCCCTGCGGCAAGCCTGGTCGGCGCCCGTCATCTGACCGGTCTGGCCGATGCCGTGGTCTCCGACATCGGCGGCACGACCACGGACGTGGCGATCCTCGAGAGCGGACGCCCGCGCCTCGACGCAGACGGTGCCGTGGTCGGCGGATACCGCACCATGGTCGAGGCGGTCGCCATGCGCACCTATGGCCTCGGCGGCGATTCGGAGGTGAGGATCGACGACCGCAGCATGAATGCGCGGATCGATCTCGGACCGCGCCGGCTGGTGCCGCTCAGCCTTGCGGCGACGCTGCATGGCCAGCCGGTCATCGACATTCTCGAACGGCAGCTGCGCGCCGCCCATATGGGCCGCCATGACGGACGTCTTGCGGTCCGCACCGGCGTGCCGGATCATCTCGCCGCCGGCCTGGCGGCGCAGGAGGCGGCGCTGTTCGCCCGCATCGGACCGGAGCCCCAGGCGGTCGATCAGCTGATGACGTCAACCTCGCAGCTGGCGACGCTCGACCGGCTGGTGGCGCGCGGGCTCGTGCATATCTGCGGCATCACACCGTCGGATGCCATGCACGTCCTCGGCCGGCAGGGTCAGTGGAGCGGAGAGGCGGCCGAACTCGGCCTGCGGCTCGCCATGCGCCGCAAGAACGGCGCCGGCCAGCCGATCGCCGCCGCGCCGGAGGATCTTGCCCGGCGGATCGTCGACCGGCTGACGCGCCAGTCTACGGAGGTCATTCTCTCGGCCGTCCTGCCGGAAGCCGGGCTCACCGATGTCGATCCGGCCCGCTCGCTGCTCATCGACCATGCGCTGCGGCGCGAGGCCGGCATCGTGCGCTTTGCCCTGTCGCTCGACCGTCCGCTGGTCGGGCTCGGTGCCTCGGCCCCGGTCTACTATCCGGCAATCGGCGACATGCTGTCCGTGGCCTGCGAAGTCCCGACGGACGCGGATGTCGCCAATGCGGTCGGCGCCGTGGTCGGGCGGGTCCGCGCCACCGTCACCGTCTTCGTTACAGCACCGGAGGACGGCATCTTTATCTTGTCGGGCGCGGGAGACGGTCGCCGCTTCACGGACGAGGAGAAGGCCTTTCAGGCCGCGCGCGACAGGGCCAGCGAAGCGGCGCTCGAACACGCCCGGCAGAATGGCGCCGTCGATGCGGTGCTTTCTCTTGTCGAGGAAATCGATGCGCCTGAGATCGACGGCAGCCGCAAGCTCGTCGAAGCGCGGTTCATCGCCACGGCGAGCGGCCGGCCGCGCCTGGCGCATGGAGAATAGTTTCCAATCCGGCACAAATCTTTGTAATTTGTGCTCGATTGACAATGAATCAGAACAGATCAATGTCCCACCATCAAGGTTACAGCCAGACTTGCGAGGAGACAGCGTCATGAGCCGGATCGAAAGCCACGGCCTTTCCATCGACACGGAACTGCATCGGTTCCTGATCGAGGAGGCATTGCCGGGAACCGGGGTCGACCCGGACACCTATATGAAGGGCTTCTCGGCGATCGTGCACGACCTCGCGCCGAAGAACCGGGCGCTCTTGGCCAAGCGCGACGAGATGCAGGCGAAGATCGATGCCTGGCACCGGCAGAACGGCGCGCCGATCGACATGGACGCCTATGAGGCTTTCCTCCGCGAGATCGGTTATCTCCTGCCGGAAGGCGGCGAGGTCAAGGTCACGACCTCCAATGTCGATGCCGAGATCACCCGGATCGCCGGACCGCAGCTCGTCGTTCCGGTCATGAACGCGCGCTATGCCCTGAACGCGGCGAATGCCCGCTGGGGTTCGCTCTACGACGCGCTCTACGGCACGGATGCGATCGCCGAGACCGACGGAGCCGAAAAGGGCAAGGGCTACAATCCCGTGCGGGGCGCCAAGGTCATCGCCTGGGGCCGGCAGTTGCTCGACGATTCGGCACCGCTTGCCGCCGGCAGCTGGAGCAATGTCGCCGGTCTGTCGATCCAGGACGGCGCGCTCTTCGTCACGCTGTCCGATGGCGGCGTCACCGGCCTGTCCGACCCGGCGCAGCTTGCCGGCTATCGCGGCGCTGCCGACAAGCCGGAAGCGGTCCTTCTGGCCAAGAACAACCTGCACACCGAAATCGTCATCGATGCGAACGGCATGATCGGCAAGACCGATCCGGCGCATATCAACGATATCTGGCTCGAATCCGCGATCACCACGATCATGGACTGCGAGGATTCCGTTGCTGCCGTCGACGCCGAGGACAAGGTCGTCGTCTATGGCAACTGGCTCGGCCTGATGAAGGGCGACCTGACCGAAGAGGTTTCGAAGGGCGGCAAGAGTTTCACCCGCGCGCTGAACGCCGACCGCACCTACGTTAAGCCGGATGGCTCGACCCTCACCCTGCACGGCCGCTCGCTGATGCTGGTGCGCAATGTCGGCCACCTGATGACCAATCCGGCGGTTCTCGACCAGGATGGCAATGAGGTACCCGAAGGCATCATGGACGCCGCCGTCACGGCGCTGATCGCCCTGCACGACATCGGGCCGAATGGCCGTCGCGCCAATTCCCGCAGCGGCTCGATGTATGTCGTCAAGCCGAAGATGCACGGTCCCGAAGAAGTTGCCTTCGCCTGCAAGATCTTCTCGCGCGTCGAGGCCCTGATCGGCATGGCGCCGAACACAATCAAGATGGGCATCATGGACGAGGAGCGCCGCACGACGGTCAACCTCAAGGAATGCATCCGCGCGGCGAAGGAGCGCGTCGTGTTCATCAACACCGGCTTCCTCGACCGCACTGGCGACGAGATCCACACCTCGATGGAAGCCGGCCCGATGATCCGCAAGGGCGACATGAAGCAGGCGGCCTGGATCTCGGCCTATGAAAACTGGAATGTCGACATTGGCCTCGAATGCGGCCTCTCCGGTCACGCGCAGATCGGCAAGGGCATGTGGGCCATGCCGGATCTCATGGCGGCGATGCTGGAGCAGAAGATCGCCCATCCGAAGGCCGGCGCCAACACCGCCTGGGTTCCGTCGCCGACCGCCGCTACCCTGCATGCCACGCACTATCACCGCGTCAACGTCGCCGACGTCCAGGCGGGCCTGAAAAGCCGCCCGCGCGCCAATCTTCGCGACATCCTCTCGGTGCCGGTGGCCGTTCGCCCGAACTGGACGCCGGAAGAGATCCAGCGCGAACTCGACAACAATGCCCAGGGCATTCTCGGCTATGTCGTGCGCTGGATCGACCAGGGCGTCGGCTGCTCCAAAGTCCCCGACATCAACAATGTCGGCCTGATGGAAGACCGCGCGACGCTGCGCATCTCGGCCCAGCACATGGCCAACTGGCTGCACCACGGCATCGTCACTGAGGCGCAGATCCTCGAGACGATGAAGCGCATGGCCGTCGTCGTCGATGGTCAGAACGCCGGCGATGCCGCCTATCGGCCGATGGCCGACAATTTCGACGGTTCGATCGCTTTCAAGGCGGCGCTCGACCTGGTGCTGAAGGGCCGTGAGCAGCCGAACGGCTATACCGAGCCGGTCCTGCATCGCCGGCGCCTCGAACTGAAGGCCAGCCTCGCGGGCTGAGCCGAGCAAAGCGCAAACGAAAAAAGCCGCCGGATCGCTCCGGCGGCTTTTTGTTTGGGAACGCTTCGAAGCGCTTATTGCTGGACGACGACCTTGGCGCCCTTGCCCGGACGGACACGGCTGTAGAGGTCGATGATGTCCTGATTGATCAGGCGGATGCAGCCCGACGAGGCGGCGGTGCCGATCGAAGCCCATTCCGGCGTGCCGTGCAGGCGGAACAGCGTATCCTGGCCCTTTTCGTTGAACAGATAGAGGGCGCGTGCGCCGAGCGGATTGCGAAGACCCGGGCCCATGCCGTTCTCGACATACTGGGCGACGTCCGGCTTGCGGGCCGCCATTTCCTTCGGCGGGTGCCAGGTCGGCCATTCCTGCTTCCAGGCGATATAGGCCTCGCCCTGCCAGGCAAAGCCCTGCTTGCCGACGCCGATGCCGTAGCGGACGGCCTTGCCGTTCGGCAGGACATAGTAAAGGAAGCGCTCGCGCGTGTTGACGACGATCGTGCCGGGCTTTTCCTTGGTCGAATAGGCGACGATCTGGCGGTGGAACTTCTTGTTGACCTTGTTGATCGGGATCGCCGGAAGGGCGTAACCTGCGTCGGTCACGCTGCCATAGGAGTCGGTGAAGATCTTGGCCGTCGTGGCTTCGGCCTGCTGGGTATCGGTCGTGGTCGTGCAACCTGTCAGGGCGATCGTCGCGACGAGGCCGAACACAGTCAGTGCATTGCGGAGGCGCATGGGAAACTCGTTCATTTGGGCTAGGAGATGGTGATCTCGACCATCTTTGATTATGGTTTATTTTTGATTAAAAGCGCCTTTGCAAGTAGCGGATCGCCGCCCGATGGCTTCGGCGCTGCAAAATGACTCCACATGGCTTTTTTGCAACATGCGGATGAGCCTCTCTGGACAAGAACATGACGATTCTTTCTATCGCCGTAAACAATCCGTTAATCGATGGACGCCAGTCGGAGCGGGCTATGCTTGTGCGGCGGGGCGTCCAGATCCTGCTGCACGAGATGCGGCTCGCCGTGCTGCCAGAGCTGGCGCTGGCCAATGGCCGGCGCGCCGACCTGGTCGGTCTGTCGGAAAAGGGCGAGATCTGGATCGTCGAGATCAAGTCTTCGATCGAGGATTTCCGCGTCGACCGGAAATGGCCGGATTACCGCGCCTATTGCGACCGGCTGTTCTTCGCCACCCATCCGGACGTGCCGCTCGACATTTTCCCGGAGGATTGCGGCCTGCTGCTCTCGGATGGATACGGCGCCCACCTGTTGCGCGAGGCGCCGGAACACAAGCTGCCGCCGGCGACCCGCAAGGCCGTCACGCTCGATTTCTCCCGCTCCGCGGCGCAGCGCCTGATGATGGCGGAATGGGCCGCGCACGCACCGGTGCGGGACTGACTGTTATTTCGGCGCGCGCTTGGCGAGAATGCGCTGCAGCGTCCTGCGGTGCATGTTGAGCCGGCGTGCCGTCTCCGACACGTTGCGGTCGCAGCTTTCGAATACCCGCTGGATATGCTCCCAGCGCACCCGGTCGGCCGACATCGGGTTTTCCGGAACTTCGGCCTTTTCCCCCGGACGCTGGGTCAGCGCCAGGAAAATCTCGTCGGCGTCGGCCGGCTTTGCCAGATAGTCGAGCGCGCCGAGCTTCACCGCCGTGACCGCCGTGGCGATGTTGCCGTAGCCGGTCAGCACGACGATATGGGTATCCGTCCGGTGCTGGCGGATGGCCTCGATGACGTCGAGACCGTTGCCGTCGCCGAGCCTCAGATCGACCACCGCATAGCCCGGCGGCGTGGCCTTGGCCTTGGCGACGCCTTCGGCCACCGAAGCCGCCGTCTCGACGATGAAACCGCGCGATTCCATGGCCCGGGCCAGGCGGCGCAGGAAGGGCACATCGTCGTCGACGATCAGCAAGGTCGGGTTCGGACCCAGGGCGTTGTCGCCGGCTGCGGGCGAAGGGTCGGAGGTTGCGTTTTCTGTCATGGCTGGGCAATCCTGCGGGGCAATCTTGAGCGTGCTTGTGTGGTTATGGCCAGTAATGGCCATGCGGTAAAGTCATTTCGCCACAATTACGCCTCCATACGGTGCCGCGGCCAGACGATTTCCACCCGGGCGCCCGGCGTTTCCGGCGGCCGGTTTTCGAAGCGCAGCCGTGCTCCGGACCGTTCGAGCAGGGTCTTTGCGATGAACAGCCCCAGTCCCAGCCCGCCTGCCTTGTCGTCACGATGGCGATTCGTCACATAGGGTTCGCCGATGCGCTGCAGCACGTCCGGCGAATAGCCGATGCCGTCGTCCTCGATGGTGATCGCTACCTTGGACGCGTCGTGCTCGACGGTGACGGTGACCTTCTCCCGGGCGAAATCGACGGCATTCTCGATGAGATTGCCAAGCCCGTAGAGGATCGCGGCATTGCGGATGCCGACCGGTTCCTTGGCGCGGTCCGACTTCTCGACCAGCTCCAGCTTGATGCCGAATTCGCGATGCGGCGCCAGCACGTCCTCGATCAACGAGGAAAGCGGCAGGCGGCGCATGTGCTCCTCGCTCTCGGAGGGCAGCGTCGCAATGCGCTTGAGGATGTCGCGGCACCGCTCGCTCTGGCTGCGCAGGAGCTGGATGTCCTCGCCGAAGCGCTCGTCCTTGCCGAGTTCGCGCTCCATTTCCTTGGCTACAAGGCTGATGGTGGCGAGCGGCGTGCCGAGTTCGTGTGCGGCGGCGGCGGCAAGCCCGTCGAGCTGCGAAAGGTGCTTTTCCCGCTGCAGGACCAGCTCGGTCGCCGACAGCGCATCGGCCAGCAATGTCGCCTCCTGGGAAACGCGATAGGCATAGAAAGCGGCAAAGGCCATCATCGAGGTGATGGCGAACCACACGCCGAGCTGCATGACCGGCTGCAGCGTCGGTGCATCGCCGGCATACCAGGGAAGCGGATAGGGCGAGAACGGCAGCGCCGAGATCAGCATCATGGCGAGCGCGAAGAGCGCCAGCGCATGCCGCAGCGGCTGCGAGGCAAAGGATATGATGACCGGAACGCAGATCAGCGGCGCGAAGGGATTGGCAAGCCCACCGGTGATGAACAGCAGGGCGCCGAGCTGCAGCAGGTCGAGGCCGAGCACGGCGAAGGCGGCGATCGGTTCCAGCCGGTAGGTCGACGGGAAGCGCACGGACAGCAGGAAGTTGACCGCCGCCAGGGCGCCGATCAATGCCGCGCAGGTGACGAGCGGCAGCGGGAACTTGAGCCCGAAGGCAACGACGAGCACGGTGGCGCCTTGCCCCGCGACCGCGAGCCAGCGCAGCCACACCAGGGTCTGCAGGCGCAGTCTGCGGCTCGATGGTCCGAACTGGATTGCTGTGTCCGGTATGCTCATGCCCTTTGCCTCCTCGGTGCTCTCGTGTCAGGTGCCTCGCGGCTTGGCGCGGGTCGTCGGCAAGGCCTCGGCCGGGTCCTCCGGCCACGGGTGTTTCGGATAGCGCCCGCGCATGTCGGCCCGCACATCCCTCCACGAACCCGCCCAGAAACCCGGCAGGTCGCGGGTCGTCTGGATGGGCCGATGCGCCGGTGAGGTCAACTCCAGCACGAGCGGCAATTTGCCGCCGCCGATCGCCGGATGCGTCTTGAGGCCGAACAGTTCCTGCACGCGGATGGACAGCATGGGCTCGGCGCCATCATAGCGGATCGCATGGTTCTGTCCCGTCGGGGCAGTGAAATGGGTCGGGGCCAGCCGGTCGAGTTCGCGCTGCAGGCCGTGGGGAATGAGCGAGGCGAGGCCGTCATACAGGGTGCCCGGAGAGAGATCGTCGATCCCGCGCGGCTGCGTCTGATAGGGCGTGAACCAGCTGTCGAGCGAATCGAGCAGGGCGGCGTCCGACAGGTCCGGCCAGGGCTCGCCGATCGTCCGGTGCAGGAAACCGACCCGCTGGCGCAGCTGCTCGGCTGCCTTGGAAAAGGGCAGGGCGCCTATGCCGGTCTGCCGCACGCCCTCGGCCAGCGCCTGCGCCGCAGCCGGGCCTGTCGGCCGTGCAAGCGGTGTTTCCTCCAGCACGATCGCGCCGAGCCGGGTGACCCGTCGCGCCCGCACCTGCCGGCTGGCTGCATCGAAGAAACACTCCTCGCCGCGCTGGATTGCATCCGGAAGCATGGCTTCGATTTCTGACCTGGCGATTTCCGCCGCCGCCAGGACGCGACCCTGTGCGGCGCGCCCGGTGAGGTCGGCGATCACCAGCATGTCCGCCCCGGCCAGCCGTTCGGTCTCGGCGATCTCGGCCCCCCGGCCATTGGCCATCACGAAGCGACCACGCCCGCCGCGCCTGAGCGCAATGCGGTCGGGATAGGCGTGCAGCAGCAGCTGTCCGGCGGTGAACGGGATCGTTGCCGCCTTCGACGGGCCGGCGCTCGAAGCCAGCCTCTCGGCCAGCTTGCGGGCCGAGACGGCGCGGTCGCCGCTCTCCTGGCGGAACCGGCGCAGGCGCTCCTCGATGTCGATGCCGGTGCCGCCCAGGCCCTGCTCGGTCAGCAGCACGGCGAGTTCCGCCGCCTGCCGCGCCGCGCCTGTCCTGGCTGCCGCCAGCACCATGGCGGCGAGCCGGACCGGCAGGCCGAGCGAACGGATCTGGCGGCCCGTTGCGGTGATCGCGCCCGAGCCGTCGAGCGCGCCGAGAAGGCGCAGCAGCGCTCGCGCCTCGTTCCACGCGGCCGCGGGCGGCGGGTCGATGAAAGAAAGCTGCGAGGGCTCGAGCACGCCCCAATGCGCCATGTCGAGCACGAGGTTCGACAGGTCGGCCGACAGGATCTCCGGCGGGGTGAAGGCCGGGAGTGCTGCCGTCTGGCCGGAATGCCAGAGGCGAAGGGCAATGCCCGGTTCGGTGCGGCCGGCGCGGCCGGCCCGCTGGTCGGCCGAGGCGCGGGACACCCTGACCGTTTCCAGCCGGGTAATGCCGGTCGACGGCTCGTAGACGGGCAGGCGCTGCAGGCCGCTGTCGATCACCACCCGCACCCCATCGATGGTGATCGAGGTCTCGGCGATCGAGGTGGCGAGCACGATCTTGCGGCGGCCTGCGGGTGCGGGGCGGATCGCCGCATCCTGTTCCTTCTGGCTCAGATTGCCGTAGAGCGGCACGACCAGGGTGTTTTCGTCGAACCGCCCCTCCAGCCGTTCGGCCACGCGGCGAATTTCCGCCTGTCCCGGCAGGAAGGCGAGGATCGATCCGCTCTCCGACTGGTGCGCCTGCATGATGGCCGAGGCCAAGGCATCCTCGACCCGCTCGCCGCCCGGCCGGTCCCGGTAGCGAATCTCGACCGGAAAACTGCGGCCCTCGCTGGAGATGACCGGCGCATCGCCGAACAGCGCGGCGATGCGCTCCACGTCGAGCGTCGCCGACATCACCAGCAGGCGGAGATCGGGCCTCAGCGCCGCCTGGGCATCGAGCGCCAGCGCCAGCCCGAAGTCGGCGTCGAGCGAGCGCTCGTGAAACTCGTCGAACAGCACGGCGGTTATACCCTGAAGCTCGGGGTCCTCCAGGATCATCCGGGCAAAGACGCCCTCGGTCACCACCTCGATGCGGGTCCTGGCCGAGATGCGGTTGTCGAGACGCATGCGGTAGCCGACGGTCTCGCCGACCGCCTCGCCGAGCAGGCTCGCCATGCGCCCGGCGGCCGCGCGCGCGGCAAGCCGGCGCGGTTCGAGCAGGATGATCCGGCCGTCGCCACGCCAGACTTCTCCGAGAAGATGCAGCGGCACGATGGTTGTCTTGCCGGCGCCGGGCGGCGCCGACAGGATTGCCCGGTTGTTTTCCTGGAGCGCCGCGGAAAGCGCCGGCAGGCTGTCGGAGACCGGCAGATGCGGCAGCGTGACGGCCATCACGAGTCCTGGCGGATGAACGGCTCCATGACGGTCTCGTAGGCGAGGATCGCGCCGGCGAGATCCTCGAGGGCCGCACCGACCGACTTGAACAGGGTGATCTCCGCCTCGTCCGCGCGGCCCTTGTGGCGGCCGGCGACGAGATCGAAGAGGTCGGCCCTGATGTCGGCCTCGCTGATCACGCCGGCCTTGAGCGGCTGCAGGATGTCGCCCGCCTCGCTCATCGCGCCGGCGCGCGTATCGACGAAGATCGTCGCGCGCTTCACCGCCTCGTCGTCGCTCTCGCGCATGGTCGGCTTGAAGGCGCCGATCAGGTCGAGATGGGCGCCGGGCTTCAGCCAGGCGCCGTGAACCAACGGCTCGCTCGACAGCGTCGCGCAGGAGATGATGTCCGCCTCCCGCGCCGTTTGTTCGAGATCGGCGCAGGCGACGGCATCGATGCCCAGCGCCCGGGCATCCTCGGCGGTCTTTTCCGCATTGGCGGGATTGCGTCCCCAGATCGAGACGCGGGTGATCGGACGAACGCTCGCATGCGCCTGCATGAGATTGAGCGACAGCCGCCCGGTTCCGACCACCAGCAGATGCGAGGCATCCGCCCGCGCCAGATAGCGGGCAGCCAGCGCCGAGGTGGCGGCGGTCCGCCGCGCCGTGAGCTCGCCGCCGTCGACCACGGCCAGCATCTTGCCGGTCTTGCCGGAGGACAGGATATAACTGCCATAGATCGCCGGCAGGCCGCGCGTATGATTGTCGGGAAAGACCGAGACGAGCTTCACGCCGATATAGTCTCCCGGCACCCAGGCAGGCATCAGCAACAGCGTGGCGTTCGCCTCGCCGGGCACCGCCACGTCATGGTGATGGCGAACCGGCATGACGCAATCCCCGCGGAACATCCGCTCGATCGCGTCAATCAGCTCGGGCCATTTGAGGGCCGCCGCGGTTTCGGTTTCGTGCAACACCAGCATGCTGTTCTCCTTGTCGAATGCGTGCCGACACTAGCAAGAGCGTGCCGCGGTTCAAGCGGCAATACGGAAGAGCGCCCGACTTTGCCTTCCTGTGCGGTCGCCGGGACCGCGGCACTGCATCACTAAGGCCAATTCGGGTTCCTCTCCCCGCCATTCCACACCCAGACACGGAATTTCTGTTATATAACAATCGCTTGCGTGATTTTTTGGAAATTTTGTTTTGGTGCTGTTGACTTGGGATATTGGGTCGAACTATAACCCGCTCACTGAACGAGGGCGGCGGCGCTGCTGGCGACGAAGTCTTTCGTTCTTCGAAAACCTCTAGAAATTGGCTGAGAT
>CALRRQ020000040.1:0-42290 GCA_943370615.1 Rhizobium sp. Q54 | reverse complement strand
CTTCGATGCCCGGCTCCAGCTCGACGAATGCACCGTAGTCGGTGATGTTCGTGACGGTACCGGAAATCTTCTTGCCGACCGGGTACTTGGCGGCAATGCCATCCCACGGATCCGACTCGAGCTGCTTCATGCCGAGCGAGATGCGGTGGGTTTCCTGGTTGATGCGGATGATCTGAACCTTGACCTGCTGGCCGATGGACAGGATTTCCGACGGATGGTTGACGCGACGCCATGCCATGTCGGTGACATGGAGCAGACCGTCGATGCCGCCGAGGTCAACGAACGCACCGTAGTCGGTGATGTTCTTGACGACGCCGTCGACGACCTGGCCTTCTTCGAGGTTCTGAACGATTTCAGAACGCTGCTCGGCGCGGGACTCTTCGAGGACCGTACGGCGCGAAACGACGATGTTGCCGCGACGCTTGTCCATCTTGAGGATTTCGAAGGGCTGCGGGTTGTGCATCAGCGGGGTCACGTCACGGATCGGACGGATGTCGACCTGCGAACGCGGCAGGAAGGCTACGGCGCCGTCGAGATCGACGGTGAAGCCACCCTTGACCTGGTTGAAGATGACGCCTTCGACGCGTTCGCCAGCTTCGAACTTGGCTTCGAGCTTGATCCAGCTTTCTTCGCGGCGAGCCTTCTCACGCGACAGAACAGCTTCGCCGAGAGCATTTTCGATGCGCTCGACATAGACTTCGACTTCGTCGCCGACCTTCAGCGAACCGTCCTTGGCCTTCGCGCCGAATTCCTTGAGCGCGATGCGGCCTTCGACCTTGAGGCCGACGTCAACGATCGCGACGTCCTTCTCGATGGCCGTGATGATGCCCTTGGTTACATAGCCTTCTGCCAGATCGGTCTTGGCAAAGGACTCTTCGAGCATTGCTGCGAAATCGTCGCGCGAGGGAGTAGAAACAGACATGAAATCTCCTAAACGCATCCAAAAAGGACGCGGTATGCGCCGGGGGTTCGAGTTCAACAAAGCCGGAGAGATCGTCCGCCCTCTCAAAGGGCTGTCCGGCGCGGGGACGATCGTATCGGCTGGTTCGTTCAAGGTGCCCGGCGAGCCGGGCTCCGCACTTCAATCTTTCTTCAAGGCAGCATCGATGAGTTCGCACGCCGCCCGGAATGCCGCGTCTATACTCATTTCCGACGTGTCTAGCAAGTGCGCATCGTCCGCAGGTTTCAACGGGCTGTCGGCGCGCCCCATGTCGCGTTCGTCGCGCTTCTTCACGTCGGCGAAAACGGCATCGAAATCGGCAGGGGCTCCGCCGGCGACGATCTCGTCATAGCGGCGCCTGGCGCGCACGTCGGGCGACGCGGTGACGTAAAGCTTCACCGGCGCTTCAGGGCAGACGACCGTGCCGATGTCGCGCCCGTCGAGCACCGTGCCGGGCGCCTTGGCCGCGAACTTGCGCTGGGCGGCGACCAGCGCACGGCGCACGCTCGGCATGACGGCGATCTTCGATGCGGCCTCGCCGATGTGATGCTGGGCAAGGACGGAGCGGTCGAGGCCGGCAAGCTCGATGTCGAGAGCGGTCCGCTCGGCGACGGCCTCGTCGTCAAGCGGCAGGCCGGCATCGAGCAGCGCCTTGGCGACGGCGCGGTAGGTAAGACCGGTATCGAGGTGATGAAAGCCGTAATGCGCGGCGATGAGCCTGGACAGCGTTCCCTTGCCGGCAGCGGCCGGACCGTCGATGGCGATGATGAACGAATTGGTCATACGGCCTTGCTTTCCTGCACTTGCATATTGTCACCCAGCCCGGCGATAAGGCCGCTGAATTTCCGGGAGCCTACGGCGATCGCATGCCGGAAAGGGCGGGCACGTTTCGCGCGGCGTCCGGTTTCCGCAGGGCTCCAAACGACACGCGCGAAATCCTCCGACCGGCGTCTTCCAAAGCGCCAGGACGTCTTGCGGGAGCTCCATCCCGGTGTCGTCGGCGCTATTTTCGCGCTCGTTAACACAAAGCGGTTATAGGGTCATCCCTTGGCTGTCAAAAAGCCCGGCGGGTGGGTGCGAAGTTTGCCTTTGACAGAAGAGATTGCAACGACTATGGGGACCCGCTAACAGTTTGACCGGGTAAAGACCGGATTGGCCGCACGCGCCGGTATATTCTTCAGGACTTCAAGAGGCTTTGACAGTGGCGAAAGCAGAACTTGGCACCAAACGCACCTGCCCGGACACGGGGAAGAAATTCTACGATCTGAACAAGGATCCGGTCGTATCGCCTTACACCGGCAAATCCTGGCCGCTTTCCTATTTCGAGGAGACCTCCGTCGCCACGATCATGGAGAAGGCCGAAGAGGAGGAAGTCGCCGAAGTCGACACCGAGAACACCGAGGTCGAGCTCGTCTCGCTCGAGGACGCGGACGACAATGACGGCAACGACGACATCCCGGATATCGGTGACGACGACGTCGAACTCGACGACGATGACGACGACACCTTCCTCGAAGCCGACGAGGACGATGACGACGACGACATGACCGGCATTATCGGCGTCACCGGCGACGACGACGAAGTCTGATCGAACGCTATCAGGCTCGGAAAAAACGAAAAAATTTCCGAGCCTGCAATTTTCGGCTTGCCATCTCCGAACGCCGGAAGTAATAAGCCGCCACCCCGCCGGACAGGTTGTTCGGCAGGTTCCCGGAACCGGCACTGCCGGACCCATGGTTTGGGGCTATAGCTCAGCTGGGAGAGCGCTTGCATGGCATGCAAGAGGTCAGCGGTTCGATCCCGCTTAGCTCCACCAACCCTTTCCTGAAATAGCATTCGCCTGGCTGGCCACCTTCATGTCGACGGCCGATCGACATTTGTCGGCCCGAGCTGTCGCTCTGCCAAAACAAGTCAGGCGGCGGGCCGCGCTGCCGCTTGATGCGCTCCCGCGATTCCCCTAGGGAATCGGGCATGGGCTGGCCGGATCGTATGGCTGAAGGATGAGGGTGACATGAGCTTCACGGAAACGACACGGACATCGTGGCTGACGCGATTGAAGAACGCACTGGTCGGCGCCGTCATCGGCATCGTCCTGGTCGTCGTGGCCATCTGGGCGCTCGTCTGGAACGAAGGCCGGTCGATCAAGGCCTATCGGGCGCTGACCGAAGGCGCCGGCGTGGTGGTCACGGTGAGCGCCGACGAAATCGCGCCTTCAAACGAAGGAAAGCTGATCCACATCACCGGCAAGGTGACGCCGGACGGCATCCCGACCGATTCCGAATTCGGCATCTCCGCCGACGGCGCCGTGGCGATCCGGCGCGAGGTCGAAATGTACCAGTGGGTGGAGAAGAGCGAATCGCGCTCCGAAACCAAGCTGGGCGGCAGCGAAGAAACCGTCACTACCTACACCTACACGAAGGAATGGAAGTCGGGCCGCGAGGATTCCGGCGACTTCCGCCAGCAGCAGGGTCACGAGAACCCGGATCTCCCCGTCGGCAACCAGTCGTTTGCCGTCGAGAGCGCCAAGGTCGGAGCCTTTGCCGTCGCAGGCGATAACGTCGCGGGACTTGGCAAGGAGACCGATCTGCGGCTCACGGAAGAGGACGCCGGTCGCGCCCGGCAGGTTCTGTCCGGAACCATTCAGCTCGATCGGGCGGGCTTCTACGTCGGCTCAAACCCCTCCCAGCCGCAGGTCGGCGATCTCCGCATCCGATACAGCCGGGCGGACCTTTCCGAGGCAAGCTTCGTGGCGGCCCAGAGCGACGGCGGGCTGAAGCCCTTCACCGCGTCGAACGGCCGGGAGATATTCCTCAGCGAATCCGGAAAGGCGAGCGCTGCGGAAATGTTCGACGCCGCTCAGGCGGAGAACACCATGATCATGTGGCTAATCCGCGCCGGCGGCATGATCGGCCTCATGGTCGGGTTCAGCCTGTTCTTCTCGATCCTCGGCGTCATTGCCGATGTCGTCCCGATCGCCGGCTCGCTGGTGCGCTTCGGCACCGGGATGATCGCCTTCGTGCTGACCGTGCTGGTCGGGCCACTGGTCATTGCCATCGGCTGGTTTGCCTATCGGCCGCTTCTGTCGCTGGGTCTGCTGGTGGCGGGCGGCTTGATCGCCTTCGCCGTTGTCTGGTTCCGCCGGCGCTCGGTCGGTCGGGCAAGCCCCGCCGCACCCTCGGCTGCTCAGTAAAACAGCTCGCCGCGATCCTGGCGTGAGGTCTGGTCGATCTGGAACCAGTCCGTGATTCGGTCGATGTCGAGTTCGGCTTCGCCGTTGCGGAGCTGGACGCGCAGTTTGTCGCCCGAACGGCCGAGAGGCACGCCGATATAGATCCGGCTGTTCCCGGCGTCGTCCAGCGTATCGATTGCGAAGCGCATAAGGCCCCCAAATATAAGCGCGTAAAATCTTTATTTTCGAGTGCTGGAGGCTTAAGGGACCTGCCTTGAGCGAAACTGTTGCGGGATGAACATCCCTCTTTTTCGCACGCCACGGTCACCGCCCGTTCCCGTTTCTCCGGGGCCGCGCGCAGAAGGTGAGGAAGCATGTTCCTGGTCTCCAAGCTGTTCTGGATGTTTGCCCAGCCCTTGTCGCTGGCCTTCCTCGCCATCCTGATCGCCGTCGTCGCCCTGCTCGCCGGCCTGCGCCGTACGGGCCTGGCGCTGTGCGTCCTGGCCGGTGCGATCCTGTTCGTGACGCTCTACACGACGAGCGGATCCTTCGTGCTGCAGGGGCTCGAGGCGCGCTTTGCGAAACCGGTGGCGGATCCGCAGGCCGTCTCCTGCATGATCGTCCTCGGCGGCGCATTCGAAACCGAGGTCACGACGACGCGTGGCGGCATCGAGATGAACCAGGCTGCCGATCGCTTCATCGAGGCCCTGCGGCTCGCACGGCACTTCCCGCAGTCGGCGATCCTCGTTTCGGGCGGAGATGGGTCCCTCAGCGGCGATTATGAGGGTGATGCGGTCGCCTCCGAGCGGTTCTTCGAGACCTTCGGCATTCCGGCGGACCGCCTGGTGCGCGAGACGCAATCGCGCACTACCTCCGAGAACGTCGCCAACAGCCGAACCATCCTGGCCGAGAGAGGATTGGAGAACTGTCTGCTGATCACCTCGGCCTTCCACATGCCGCGTGCCGTCGGCCTGTTCCGGGCAGCAGGCGTAGCGGTCACGCCCTGGCCGACGGACTACCGCACCAGTGGAAAGGTCGGGCTCGGCCTGGACTTCACCCAGCCGACGCTGAACGCCCAGCAGACGGCGACGGCCGTGCGCGAGTGGATCGGGCTCGCCGCTTACTATCTGACGGGCCGCACAGCCGCCCTCTATCCGGCGCCCTGAACGCGCCGGTGCGGGGGCCTACTTTTTGGAGATCGTCAGGAACTTGGTGCCGCGCACGCGCACGGTGATCTCGCAAGGCACCTCGTCGGTTCGCTCGCAGAAGCGTGGGTTCATCTTCATCACGAAGACCATGTTTCCGAAGCGCTTGATGAAATCGTAGCCGTACATCTTGGCGGAGGCGATCATGAAATAACCGCCTTCCTTGACCTGCAGGTAGAAATTATAGGGGCAGCCGTCATCGGTGCAGTCGGGGCCGCGCATGCCGTCGCAGAGGATCTCGCCTTCGTTGACCACGGCATCGATGATGCCGTCATTGTTGATGTCGAGGCGGGTGATGAAGTTCGCGCCGAACTGCACGATCTTGCAGCGCTTCTGGAAATGTTCCTTTTCGTATATCTCCGGATCGCTGATAAGCTGCTGCTGGCCAAGGGATGCGGAGGCATTCGGGAGCAGAAACGCGATTTGCAGAAGGGCAAGGAGCAGATATTTCACGGCGGTCTTCCCAGGAAAATGAAGTCTCTCCCTTCTAACATAGGTTCCACTGCTTGCGCGGCCCTGACGCGGTCACGGTTTCCAAAGGCTTTCGCCGGATGAGGTTGAAATGACACTGCTCGGATTTCTCGACTATGCGGGCGTTGCCGTCTTCGCCGCCACCGGCGCTCTCTCCGCCTCGCGCAAGGAGCTCGACGTGATCGGCTTCCTGTTTCTCGCCGCGGTCACCGGCATCGGCGGCGGCACGCTGAGGGACGTCGTACTCGGCAGCCTGCCGGTCTTCTGGGTGCGCGACCCCGGCTACATCCTCGTCTGCGCCTCGGTCGGCGTACTGGTCTTCTTCACGGCCCATCTGGTCGAGTCGCGTTACCGCCTGTTGATCTGGCTCGATGCGATCGGGCTTGCGGCCTATTGCGTTATGGGGGCGGCCAAGGGCTTTGCGGCGACCGGTTCGCCGACGGTGGCGATCGTCACCGGGACGCTGACGGCGGCCTGCGGCGGCATCCTGCGCGATATCATCGCGGGGGAGCCCTCGGTGCTGCTTCGCCCCGAGATCTATGTCACGGCGGCGCTGGCAGGGGCCTGCGTCTTCACCGCGGCGACCGTGTTCGGCCTGCCGCTCTATGCCGCCTCCGCGCTCGGGGCGGCCACGGCCTTTGCCATCAGGGGCGGGGCGCTGCGGTTCGGCTGGAGTTTCCCGCGGTACAATTCGCGGCCGGGCAGGGCGCCCGAAGACGTGCTCTGAAGGAGTGGAGAGGCGTCAGCCCTGGCGCTTCTTCGGCCGCAGGCGAATCACCACGTCGACATGGGCGATTTCCATGCCCTCGGGCGGCGCGGGAAGATTGTCGATCACGATATTGTTCAAGGGGATGTCGAGAACCTCGTTCTCGCCCTCGACGAAGAAATGGTGATGGTCGGACGTGTTGGTGTCGAAATAGGTCTTGGCGCTTTCGACGGCCAGGACACGGATCAGGCCGGCCTCGGTGAACTGGTGCAGCGTGTTGTACACGGTTGCCAGAGACACCGGCACCTTGGCGGCGGTGGCTTCCTCGTGCAGTTCCTCGACGGTCAGGTGACGGTCACCCTTGGCGAAAAGCAGGCTTGCGAGCGCGATGCGCTGACGCGTCGGGCGAAGGCCCGACTGGCGCAATTTCAGTTCCGTACGTGAACGGTCTTCAGTCGTCATCAAGACGATCTCCGCATTGCCTGTTTGTCGTTCGCAGACTTCATCCGACGATATAACTTTTAAGCGCCCCCCTTTCAATAGTTTCCGCCGGCCCGAGGCCCGACAAAGTGCCTAAAAAGCCGCGATTTGGCGGTTTTGGGTCTGGTCCTGACGGGGGGCTTCCTGTATGCGACGGCTAAAGTCACCAGGTGGCGGCGGATCGGGAAGTCTCCCGCGATCCGATGTCGGCTATTGTGGGACTTCAATTTGTCCCTATCTTGCTCTAAGGGTCCGTGAACGCGAAGCCTGAGGGGGGAAGAAGAAGAAAATGGCACCAAGACAATCCAGCTATAACTACGAAGAAATTCTTGCCTGCGGTCGCGGCGAGCTGTTCGGCCCCGGCAATGCGCAGCTTCCCCTGCCGCCGATGCTCATGGTCCACCGGATCACCGACATTTCCGAAACGGGCGGCGCCTTCGACAAGGGTTACATTCGCGCGGAATACGACGTCCATCCGGACGACTGGTATTTCCCGTGCCATTTCCAGGGCAATCCGATCATGCCGGGATGTCTCGGCCTCGATGGCATGTGGCAGCTGACCGGCTTTTTCCTCGGCTGGCTGGGCGAGCCCGGCCGCGGCATGGCTCTGTCCACCGGCGAAGTGAAGTTCAAGGGCATGGTTCGCCCGGCCACCAAGCTGCTCGAGTACGGCATCGACTTCAAGCGCGTCATGCGCGGTCGTCTGGTGCTGGGTACCGCCGACGGCTGGCTGAAGGCCGACGGCGAGACCATATATCAGGCAACCGACCTGCGCGTCGGTCTGTCCAAGGAAAAGACGGCCTGAACACGGGCCGTCCAAACCACCATAATAAGAAGGTCTGAGAGATGAGACGGGTAGTTGTTACGGGACTTGGAATCGTGTCCTCCATCGGGAGCGACGCGGCAGAGGTGACGGCATCACTGCGCGAAGCGAAGTCGGGTATCCAGTTCTCGCCGGATTTCGCCGAATACGGTTTCCGCTGCCAGGTCTGGGGCAAGCCCGCGCTCGATCCGACCGATCTCGTCGACCGTCGCGCCATGCGCTTCCTGTCGCAGGGCGGTGCCTGGAACCACGTCGCCATGAAGCAGGCGCTGGCGGACTCCGGTCTCGAGGAAAAGGACTACGCCCAGAACGAGCGGACCGGCATCATCATGGGCTCGGGCGGTCCGTCCACCCGCACCATCGTGGAAGCCGCCGACATCACACGCAAGAACATGAGCCCGAAGCGCATCGGCCCGTTCGCCGTGCCGAAGGCGATGTCCTCCACGGCGTCGGCAACGCTCGCCACCTGGTTCCAGATCCACGGCGTGAACTACTCGATCTCGTCGGCGTGCTCGACCTCGGCGCACTGCATCGGCAATGCCGCGGAGATGATCCAGTGGGGCAAGCAGGACGTGATGTTCGCCGGCGGCCACGAGGATCTCGACTGGTCCATGTCGAACCTGTTCGACGCCATGGGCGCCATGTCCTCCAAGTTCAACGATACGCCGGCAACCGCCTCGCGCGCCTATGACGTGTCGCGCGACGGTTTCGTCATCGCCGGCGGTGCGGGCGTGCTGGTGCTCGAGGAACTGGAGCACGCCAAGGCCCGCGGCGCCAAGATCTATGCCGAACTCGTCGGCTATGGCGCAACTTCGGACGGCTACGACATGGTCGCGCCGTCTGGCGAAGGCGCCAAGCGGTGCATGCGCCAGGCGCTGTCGACCGTGAAGGGTGAGGTGGACTACATCAACACCCACGGTACCTCGACCCCGGTCGGCGATTCGAAGGAGATCGGTGCGATCCGCGAAGTCTTCGGCGACAAGATCCCGCACATCCAGTCGACCAAGTCCCTGACGGGCCATTCGCTCGGCGCCGCAGGTGTGCAGGAATCGATCTACGCCTTGCTGATGATGCAGGAACGTTTCATCGGCGAAAGCGCGCACATCACCGAACTCGACCCCGAATTCGACGGCGTGCCGATCGTGCGCAAGCGCATCGACAATGCGAAGATGGACACTGTCCTGTCCAATTCCTTCGGCTTCGGCGGCACCAACGCAACCCTCGTCTTCCAGCGCCACAATGGATAACCGCATGATCGCCTCTATGCAGGGAAAACGCGGCCTCATCATGGGCGTCGCGAACAGCCACTCGATTGCCTGGGGCATCGCGCAGGCGCTGGCCGGTGCCGGCGCCGAGCTTGCCTTCACCTACCAGGGCGAGGCGCTGGGCAAGCGGGTGAAGCCGCTGGCGGCCGAACTCGGTTCGGACTTTCTGCTCCCCTGCGACGTGGAGGATATCGCCTCCGTCGATACCGTCATCGAGGCGCTGAAGGAGCGTTGGGGCAAGCTCGATTTCATCGTGCATGCGATCGGCTTTTCCGACAAGAACGAGCTCAAGGGGCTCTACGCCGACACCACGCGCGACAATTTCACCCGCACCATGGTGATTTCGTGCTTCTCCTTCACGGAGATCGCCAAGCGCGCCGCCGAACTGATGGTGGAAGGCGGCTCAATGTTGACGCTGACCTATGGCGGTTCGGTGCGCATCATGCCGAACTACAACGTGATGGGCGTCGCCAAGGCCGCTCTGGAGGCTTCGGTACGGTATCTGGCGGGCGACTACGGTCCGCGCGGCATTCGCGTCAACGCCATCTCTGCCGGCCCGATCCGCACGCTTGCGGGCGCCGGCATCTCCGATGCGCGCGCCATGCTCTCCTGGCAGCAGAAGAACGCCCCCTTGCGCCGCACGGTGACGATCGAAGACGTCGGAAACTCGGCGCTCTACCTGCTCTCGGACCTTTCGCGCGGCGTGACCGGCGAAATCCACTACGTCGATTCCGGCTACAACATCACGTCCATGCCGACGCTGGACATGCTGCGCCGTTCCGACGCGGAGTAAGACACTTCCCGGTTTCCTGAACGAAAAATGCCTGGCGCGACCTCATATCGCGCCAGGCATGAACACGGAGTGGTCCGCAAGCTCGATGTCTCGAGCTTACTCCGGTTTTTGGATGTGCTCGACCTGGATCGAACCCATCAACATGGCCACGCTGACCGCGTGCAGCCGATTGCGCGCGCCGAGCTTGTTCTCGGCGGAGGACAGCAAGCCCTCGACCTCGATCTCGGACAGCAGCAGAAGATTGCAGATATCGAGCGGTCGCTTGCCCTCTGCGACCATCGTCAGGCACTTGACTTCCGCATCGGTCAATGCGGTTTTCGGGCCGGACGGCTGTCCGGCAGACTGATCATTGTTCGCCATGATGTTTCTGAGATCGCCAGGATTGAATCTGAGCTTGGTCGCCTGTCATCGTTGACGGCAACGCCTGATATCCCGGTTATATAGAGATGAGTGACGCGAATGTAATTCGCGTCAGGCGCCAAAAGCTTAACATCGCATACGAAGGATTAACTTCCGTTTGCGTCGAAGCGTCAGCTATATGTCAGCATTTCTGCCTGTCGCGAGAGAATTGTCAATAGGCAAAGCGCCACGGGCATTTCGCCTGCCCGATCCAGTCAGGCGGACTTGCGTCCGCGCAGCTCTGTCGGGGTCTGGCCGAACCAGCGTGTGACGGATCGCGTAAAGGCGCTCGGCGCGGAATAGCCGAGCCGATAGCAGATCTCCGAGATCGCCAGTTCGCTCTCGGTCAGCAGGTTGAGGCTGAGCTCGCGCCTGAGATCGTCGCGGATCTCGGCCAGGCTCGTATGTTCCTCGGCCAGCCTACGCTGGAAGGTCCGCTCCGATATTCCGAAATGTGGGGAGATGTCGCTGAGCGACGAGTTGGGCTCGGCCATGCGCAGGATCAGGAACTTGCGCACCTGGTCGATGAAATTGCCATCCTGATAGTCGGCATCCGGCCGCATGGTCCGACACTGGATATCCATGAGCGAGAACAGCCGGGCATCCGCCTTGGGGTTCGCCATCGGGATGAGGCTCGCCGGGATACGCAGGGCATTCTCGCGGCAGCCGAAACGCAGCTTCTTTGTCAGATAGTCCCGGAAAACCTGCGGCGCCTTGGGTCGCGGCCGCTCCAGCTCTACCTCGACCAGATCCGCATGAATTCCGACGATATCGCGCAACCGGGCGAGGGTCAGGGCAATTCCCATGTCGACATACTGGTCGCGCTTGACGATCGCCGGGGCGAACGACCAGGAAAGGGAGGCGCCGCGCTCGTCCATGGTGAAGCGCAGATTGCTGGCATAGGTGGCATATTGCATGTGTGCGGCGAGGAAGCGCACGAATTCGCCGACGGTCGGCGCGGTCATCAGGCCGTATCCGAACGGCCCTGTCGAACCGGGGACAAAGCGGTCGACGCATTTCAGCCCGAATGCCTCGTCATCCGCCAGCAATGCGCAGGCCTCCAACAGCCGGCAGAGCCGGTCGAGGCTGATGCGGGCGGTCAGGCTCTGGAATATTTCCGGATCGATCTTGAGCGCGCTGCAAATGGGGGCGATGTCTATGCCATACGACTGCGCATGCGCGGCGACTGCGGACGCGACGCCCGCAACGGCGGTCAGTTCGTCGGCAATCGATTTATTAGACATCGAATATATGGCGTCCAATGATAAGCCAATGTCGTCACAGGTTAAGTCCGATCGCGCGGTTTGTCGAGAGACCAGACATCCGGAAAATCCGGACGCCTTAGATCAAACCGATGCTGTCGGACGGTCGGCCCGCCGGGCCTATTTCTTGGCCCAGAGAACCTTGAAGCGCGCGTTGCGGCAGGTCTCTCCGTGCTCGCGGAAGTCCTCGGCGAGGATCGCTTCGTAGGGCAGGCCGCGATTGGCCACCAGCAGCAGCTGCCCGCCGCCGCGCAGCGCGTGGGCCGCTGCCTTGATCATCGACTGGCCGAGGCCGGGTTCGGCCGCGTGGCCCTGGTGGAAGGGCGGGTTCATGATGACGAGATCGTATTTTTCCTTGGCCGGTTCGCGCGTCAGGTCCTGCCAGAAAAAGCGGGCCGTCAGGTTGGGGCAATTCTCTGCCAGGTTCACCTTGGCACATTCCAGCGCGTCGAAATCGGCCTCGAACAGGTCGATGCGCGCGGTCCGCGGCGAGCGCGTGGCCAGCATGGCCGACAGATAGCCCCAGCCGGCGCCGAAGTCGGCGGCATTGCCGTCGAAATTCTCGGGCAGGCGGCTCACCAGCAGCTCGGAGCCGTCATCGACGCGGTCATGCGAAAACATGCCGGCGCGGGTATGGAAGCGCCCGTCGACGAGCGTCTCGCGCGCGGCAAGCTTATTGGCGGCCGCTGCCGTATCTTCCGGTACGGTAAACCACAGGGCGACGCCGTGATATTTCGGCATGTGCTCGGCCTCGATCCCGAGCCCGGCCAGACGCTTGCGCATCGGCTGCACGCCGTCTTCCTTGCCGCCTGCAACCACGATCAGGCCGCCCGCCTTCACCCGGCCGAGGGCTTCGGCAACGCGATTGTCGTTCTCGCCCCGGTGCTTGCCGAGCAGGATCAGTGCGCCGTCGAAGCCCTCTCCCTCGATATGGGCGATCGGATCGAGCCGCGCCGCCTGGAGCTTCAGGAACTCGCCGCGATGGCCCTGTACCGGCACCAGCGATGCGGCGAACTCGTCAGGCGTGGCAAAGCCAGCCTCGGCGCCGATGAACAGGAAGCGCTCGTCGGAGCGGGGAGCGGCAACCGTGCCGCTGGCAAAGGGATGGAACAGGGTCTTCAGCGTTTCGCGGCTCATGGCAGGGCTCTCCGGGCGAATAAAAAAGGCGCGGAAGGTTTCCGCGCCTCACTGTCAAAGGGAAGGGGCCGCTTATTCGGCGGCTTCGCCCTCGTCCTTCTTCTTCTCGGCGACGATTTCCTTGCCGGTCGTCTGGTCGACGGCCTTCATGGAGAGGCGAACCTTGCCGCGCTCGTCGAAGCCCATCAGCTTGACCCAGACCTTGTCGCCTTCCTTGACGACGTCGGAGGTCTTGGCAACGCGATCCGAAGCGAGCTGCGAGATGTGTACGAGACCGTCGCGCGAACCGAAGAAGTTGACGAAGGCGCCGAAATCGGCGGTCTTCACAACGGTGCCTTCGTAGATCACGCCGACTTCCGGCTCGGCAACGATCGAGTGGATCCACTTGCGGGCCGCTTCGATTTCCTTGCCCGAGGACGAGGCGATCTTCACGGTGCCGTCGTCTTCGATGTTGATCTTCGCGCCGGTCTTCTCGACGATTTCGCGGATGACCTTGCCGCCGGAGCCGATGACTTCACGGATCTTGTCGACCGGGATGTTCATGACTTCGATGCGCGGGGCGAATTCGCCGAGCTGGCCGCGGCTTTCGGTGATGGCCTTGGCCATCTCGCCGAGGATGTGCTTGCGACCACCCTGTGCCTGGCTGAGTGCGACCTTCATGATCTCTTCGGTGATACCGGCGATCTTGATGTCCATCTGCAGCGAGGTGATGCCCTCGTTGGTGCCCGCAACCTTGAAGTCCATGTCGCCGAGATGGTCTTCATCGCCGAGAATGTCGGAGAGAACGGCGAAGCGATCGCCCTCCAGGATCAGGCCCATGGCGATACCGGCAACCGGCTTGGCGAGCGGAACGCCGGCGTCCATCAGTGCGAGCGAGGTGCCGCAGACGGTTGCCATCGAGGACGAGCCGTTCGACTCGGTGATTTCCGATACGACGCGCAGCGTGTAGGGGAACTGTTCCGGGGTCGGCAGCATCGGACGGATGGCGCGCCAGGCAAGCTTGCCGTGGCCAATTTCGCGGCGGCCCGGGGAGCCCATGCGGCCCGTTTCACCGACCGAGTAGGGCGGGAAGTTGTAGTGCAGCAGGAAGCGTTCCTTGTACATGCCGGTCAGCGAGTCGACATACTGCTCGTCTTCGCCGGTGCCCAGCGTCGCAACCACGATCGCCTGGGTCTCGCCGCGGGTGAACAGCGCCGAACCATGGGTGCGCGGCAGCAGGCCGACTTCCGATACGATCGGGCGAACGGTTTCCAGGTCGCGGCCGTCGATGCGGCTCTTGGTGTCGAGGATGTTCCAGCGGACGATCTTCGCCTGCAGGGTCTTGAAGACCGAGCCGATGACTTCGGCCGTGTACTTGGCCTCGCCGCCCTCGGGCAGGAAATGCGCCTTGACCTTCGCCTTCACGGCGTCGACGGCGGCGTAGCGTGCAGCCTTCTCGGTGATCTTGTAGGCGTTGCGCAGTTCGGTCTCGGCCATGGCCAGCATTTCGGATTCGAGCGCGGAATAGTCTTCCGGATCGAAATCGCGCGGTTCCTTGGCGGCAACTTCGGCGAGCTTGATGATCGCGTCGATGACCGGCTGGAAGCCCTTGTGGCCGAACATGACGGCGCCGAGCATGATGTCTTCCGGCAGCTCCTTGGCTTCCGATTCAACCATCAGCACGGCGTCCTGGGTGCCGGCGACGACGAGGTCGAGAACCGACTCGTCCATCTCGTCGAGATGCGGGTTGAGAACGTATTCGCCGTTGATGTAGCCGACGCGTGCGCCGCCGACGGGGCCCATGAAGGGTACGCCCGACAGGGTCAGGGCAGCCGAAGCGGCAACCATCGACAGGACGTCCGGATCGTTTTCAAGGTCGTGCTGGATGACGGTGACGACGACCTGGGTGTCGTTCTTGTAGCCGTCCGGGAAGAGCGGGCGGATCGGACGGTCGATCAGGCGGGAAACCAGCGTTTCCTTCTCCGACGGACGGCCTTCGCGCTTGAAGTAGCCACCCGGGATCTTGCCGGCGGCATAGGTCTTTTCCTGGTAGTTGACGGTCAGCGGGAAGAAGTCCTGGCCCGGCTTCGGCGACTTGGCCGAGACGACGGTGGCGAGAACGACGGTCTCGCCGTAGGTGGCCATGACGGCGCCGTCGGCCTGACGGGCGACCTTGCCGGTTTCGAGCTTGAGCGGGCGGCCTGCCCACTCGATTTCCACGCTATGGATATCAAACATCTATCTTGTCCTTCTTCCACGACTGCCGGCCTTGATGGCGGGACCCGCAAGGGATCCGGTGGCGGCCGTGGCTATGCTGACGCATCACGGGCAAGACAGCGGGAGGCTTTTCGTTTCGAGAGGTATCCTCCGGTTCCGGAGGCTTAGGGCTTCTCGCGCAAGGGGAGGTGAGATCTCTTCCCTGCATGGCCGAATCCCTTCGGCGAAAGCATCCTGCAATCCTGCCCCATGACAGGTCATCGGTTGGTTTTGGCAGCGCCGGCCCATCCGGTCTGCCCTTCATTCGCGGCCAACGGATTTGATCGTCCGAATGGCCAGCCGGGACCGGGGTCCCGAAAGAGAGCCGGCGGACCTCGCGAGGATGGTCCGCCGGAAGATTTTTAGCGGCGAATGCCCAGGCTCGTGATGAGCTTGGTGTAGCGGGCTTCGTCCTTCTTCTTGAGGTAGTCAAGAAGCGAGCGACGGCTCGACACCATCGTCAGCAGGCCACGGCGGGAATGGTTATCCTTCTTGTGGTCCTTGAAGTGTCCGGTGAGGTTGTTGATCCGCTCGGTCAGGATCGCGACCTGGACTTCCGGAGAACCGGTGTCGCCTTCGACGGTCGCGTATTCCTTGATGAGGGCAGCCTTGCGCTCTGCAGTGATCGACATCGGGAATCCTTTCTGAATATCAGGAGAAATAAGACGCCATATGCCGGGATGTCGTCCAGCAAAGGCCGTGAAAGCAGACGGCTAGCCGCCATGCTGGCGTGCCTATAGCTCATCCCGTGGCGAAATGGAAGCTTTGTTTGGACGGCGCCCGCTCAGCCGAACACCCGTCTCGGACGGAATTCGCCTTCGCCGATTTCGCCGATCGCGACCAGCTTGCCGAAGCAGGTGGCAAAGGCGTCCGCCTCGGCGACCGGCGCGTTGCGGCCCCTCAGCAGGATCGGATTGCCCATCCGCAGGCGATGCGCCTGGTCATCGGTGATCGCGATATGCGGCAGGCCGGAAAGCGCCTCTCCGGTGTCGATGAGGAACGCGTCGAGCGCGGCAAGACGCTCCTGCTTGTCCTCGATCGCCTCCAGGGCGGTGAGTTCGGCCAGCGGCACCATGGTCTCCTCGGCAAAAGGCGCGACGAACGAGCGCCTGAGCGAGGAGATGTGGCCGTAGCAGCCGAGATCGCGGCCGAAATCGCGGGCGAGCGAGCGCACATATGTACCCTTGCCGCATTCGACTTCGAAGCGTGCGCTGTTCTCATCCGGGCAGCCGACCAGCGTCAGGCGGAAGATCTCCACTTCGCGCGACGGGATGTCGACGGTCTCGCCTTCGCGCGCCAGGTCGTAGGCCCGCTCGCCGGCGATCTTGATCGCCGAGAATTGCGGCGGGATCTGCGAGATGACGCCGGTATAGGCCGGCAGCAGGGCGCGGATCTGTTCCTCGCTCGGACGCTCCTGCGACGTCTGGGTCGCTTCGCCTTCGAGGTCGTCGGTCGTGCGCTCTTCACCCCAGGTCACGGTGAATTCGTAGATCTTGCGGCCGTCCATGACATAGGGAACGGTCTTGGTGGCGTCGCCGAGCGCGATCGGCAGCATGCCGGAGGCAAGCGGATCGAGCGTGCCGGCATGGCCGGCCTTCTGCGCGTCGAACAGCCACTTGATCTTGGAGACTGCCTCGGTCGAGCCGAAATCGACCGGCTTGTCGAGGATCAGCCAGCCGGAAACCGGCCGGCCCTTGGGTTTACGGGGTTTGGACATTGGGCGTCGTCTTTTCTATTTCACTTATGGAATGTGGACGCGGTCTTCGCAACGCTGCCCTCCGGCATTTTGCGTGCCGGACCTTTGACGTAGCCGAGGGCATAAAGCCGTTTCGCGATCAGATAGCCGGCGGCTATCGTGCCGCCATTGTCACCGCGATAGTCAGCGCCAAGACGAGCGATTATAAGAGGCTCAATCGCTTGAAGTGGCGGCTGGCCGTGCGCTACGGCGTCAAGCATGAGCACTTCGTGGGCCGAGGAGTTCACGATGATTTCGATCGCAGTCATTTCAGGATCGCCGTGAGCGATCTCCTTGCTCTTTCGATATGGCAAGCCTGAACTGACAATCAGTTCCACCAGGCGGACAGCTTCCGGGTTCTCGATCCGCTCCATGCAGTTGCGGTACAGCGTCTGGCGCTTCTCGGTCGTCCAGGAGGCGATCTGCTCCAGAGAGATCTGCTTGGACATTAATCGTTCTCTTCTTTACCGCCATCGGGCTGGTCAAGGTCGCGCTGGACCTCGGGCGAGCGCAACAGCGCGTCGATCTTCTGGTAATTGTCAAAGCTGGTATCGTCGCGGAACCGCACCTCGGGCATGTATTTCAGCTGCCGGAGCTGGGGGCCGAGCCGTCCGCGGATATATTTGGCGTGATGGTTCAACGCGTCGATCACTGCCTGATGGTCGGCGACGCCGAGCGGCGTCACATAGGCGTTGGCGACCCTGAGGTCCGGCGACATGCGGACTTCGGAGATCGAGATCACCGTCTTTTCGATCAGCGGATCGCGCACTTCGCCGCGCTGCAACACCTGCGAGATCGCGGCGCGCACCTGTTCGCCGACACGCAGCATGCGCTGGTTGGGCGCGGAAGTCGTTGGTTTGGTCATATCTTTTCGCCTCAAACGAAGCGAGCGCCGGATCGTCCGGCGCCCGTCCTGTTATGCCGTGCGGAGCGACGCCTCAGAGCGTGCGCGTAATGTGTTCCACGCGGAAGCACTCGATCGTATCGCCGGCGCGGATGTCTTCGTAGTTCTCGAAGGCCATGCCACATTCCTGGCCCATCGGCACTTCGGCCACTTCGTCCTTGAAGCGCTTGAGTGTCTTGAGCTTGCCTTCGTGGATGACGACGTTGTCGCGCACCAGGCGCACGCCGGCACCACGTTCGACCTTGCCCTCGATGACACGGCAGCCCGCGACCTTGCCGACCTTCGTGATGTTGAACACCTCGAGGATCTCGGCATTGCCGAGGAAGGTTTCGCGGCGCTCCGGAGAGAGCAGGCCCGACATCGCCGCCTTCACGTCATCCACCAGATCGTAGATGATGTTGTAGTAGCGGATTTCGATGCCGGCACGCTCCGAGGCCGTGCGGGCCTGGGCGTTGGCGCGGACGTTGAAGCCGATGATGGCGGCATTCGACGCTTCTGCGAGCGAGATGTCCGACTCGGTGATGGCGCCGGCGCCCGAATGAACGATCCTCGCCCGAACCTCGTCGGTGCCGAGCTTGTCGAGGGCAGCCACGATCGCTTCGACGGAACCCTGGACGTCGCCCTTGATCACCAACGGGAATTCCTTGAAGCCGGTATTCTGCAGCTGGGTCATCATCTGTTCGAGCGAACCGCGCTGGCCGGACTGACGGGCAGCGGCCTTGTCGCGGGCCAGACGCTGGCGATATTCGGAAATCTCGCGAGCGCGGGCCTCGTTCTCGACCACGGCAAAGCGGTCGCCCGCGGCGGGCGTTCCCGAGAGGCCGAGGATCTCGACCGGCATGGCCGGACCGGCTTCCTTCACGTGTTCGCCCTTGTCGTTGACGAGCGCGCGCACACGGCCCCACTGATCACCGGCGACGATGATCTGGCCGGGCTTCAACGTGCCCTTCTGCACCAGCACGGTCGCAACCGCGCCGCGACCTCGGTCGAGCTGCGCTTCGATGACGGTGCCTTCGGCGGTACGGCTCGGATCGGCCTTGAGGTCGAGGATTTCCGCCTGGAGCAGGACGGCTTCGAGCAGCTTGTCGAGGTTCAGCTTGTTCTTCGCCGAGACTTCGACGTCGAGCACTTCACCGCCCATGGATTCGACGAAGACCTCGTGCTGCAGAAGCTGGTTGCGCACCTTCTGCGGATCGGCCTCGTGCTTGTCGATCTTGTTGATCGCCACGATGATCGGCACGTTGGCCGCCTTGGCGTGGTTGATCGATTCGATCGTCTGCGGCATCACGCTGTCGTCGGCGGCGACCACCAGGATGGCGATGTCGGTAGCCTGCGCACCGCGGGCACGCATCGCGGTAAAGGCGGCGTGACCGGGCGTGTCGATGAAGGTGATCTTATGGCCGTTGTGTTCGACCTGATAGGCACCGATGTGCTGGGTGATGCCGCCGGCTTCGCCGGAGACGACGCTGGTCTTGCGGATGGCGTCGAGAAGCGAGGTCTTGCCGTGGTCGACGTGACCCATGATGGTCACGACCGGCGGACGGGAAACCAGTTCGCCTTCGTCGTCGGCGACGTTGAAGATGCCTTCTTCAACATCCGACTCGGAGACGCGCTTGACGGTGTGGCCGAATTCGGTGGCGATGAGTTCGGCGAGGTCGGCGTCGATGACGTCGCCCGGCTTCATCATCTGGCCTTCCTTCATCAGGTACTTGATGACGTCGACGGCGCGTTCGGACATGCGCTGCGACAGTTCCTGAATGGTGATGGTTTCCGGTAGGATGACTTCGCGCATGACCTTCTCGCGCGTTTCCTGCATCTGGCTGCGGCGGAACTTCTCCTGGCGACGGCGAGTCGCGGCCATCGAACGGCCACGGGCATTGCCGTCGTCGTCCGTGCTGACCGTGGTTACCGTCAGCTTGCCGCGGCGGCGTTCGTCTTCGGTCTTCGGGCGCGCCGGAACCTTGGCGGGAGCCGCGACGGGGACTCGGCCACGGCCGGGTGCGCCGCGGTTGACCGTGCGTTCTTCCTCTTCCTCGTCGCCGGCCTTGCGGCCACGAACGAAGCCGGGTGCCACCGGAGCGGACGGAGCTGCGGCGGGCTTTGCCACCGTGCGTGCGTCGCCAGCCGCTGCTGCGGGCGCGGCTTCTGCCACGGGAGCCGGGGCCGGTTCTTCCGGCTGCGGCTCGTTGGCGCGACGTTCGGCTTCTTCGGCAGCCAGACGGGCGCGTTCCTCGGCCTCGGCCACGCGACGGGCCTCGTCGATGACGCGCTGCTTGGCTTCCTCGACTTCACGGGCCTGGGCTTCGATCAGGGCGCGACGGCGCGCTTCCATTTCGCCGGCCGACAGGTCGTGCAGGACAGCGCCGCGCGGGCGTTCCTGGCGAACGGGCTGCTGCTGCGGCGGGCGCTGCGGCTGGGGGGTGGGCTGATGCGTGCGGGTCTGCGGGGCAGGTGCTGCGGGGCGAGGCTGGACAACCGGGGCTGCCGCGGGCTCAGGCGCGCGCGCCACCGGCGCTACGGGCGTCACGATCTTTTCGTCCTCTGGGCGGATCGGGCGGCGCTTGCGCGTCTCGACCACTACGGCCTTGGTTCGACCGCGACCCATGTCCTGGCGCACGGTCCCCTGGGTCACGCCTGACGGTTTCAGTGTGAGGGTCTTCTTGGGCGCGCTGAGTGTCTTGTCGTCGTTGTTGTCGGTCATTCCGTTCCGTTCCTTGGACAAGGACGGATGCGGCGCATCAGACCTCGTCGTTCAATTCGTCATTCCGATAAAGCGTCCGGCTGATACCGGTAGCCACGTCATTGCTTCGGCATGTCAGAGACATCCTTTTTCTGGGACAGTCCGCCTTTGCGGTACTGTTCAAGCACGTTTGCGCGCTTCACTACACCCTCACCCGCCTGCCCTGCAAGCGCGCAAGCATGGATAAACGCGTTCTGGCCCATCAGTTCGTCCATTTCTGCCCCTGAGAGCAGATGGAATGCGGGGATTTCCGCATCCGTTTCCATTCCGAGGTGCCATGCCTTGCGGGCCTGGTCGATCTTTCTCACGCCGTCGGCCGCCGCATCCGTCGAGTGGAACACGGCAAGCGCCTCGCCACTGCGGACCGCCGCCTCGACCTTGGCCGACCCGGAGACGAACTGACCCGCCTTGCGGGCCAGGTTGATCATCCCGGCCAATTGCTGGGCCAGCAGCCGGTCGACCGTCTGGCCGAGATCGGCATCCACCTTCACGTCCCGTTTCAGGGCCCGGGCGAAGAGCTTCTTCGCCACGGCCTTGTCCACCAGATCGCGACGCGGCGTCACCCAGCAGCCACGGCCGGGAAGCTGGCGCTTCAGATCCGGCACGATGGTCCCGTCCGGGGCCGCGACGAAGCGGATCAGCGTCTCGGGCGAGCCGCCGTCCCGCGTCACGATACACATGCGGCCGTTCACTTCGCCCTCCGGACCATCGTCCTCGGGTTCATTTCCAGCCGCACCGGTCATTGTCATTCAGCCTGCTCGGCTTCTTCCGTCACTTCTTCTTCGGCAGGAGCCGCGAGATCCTCTTCGGTGATCCAGCCGGCTGCAAGGCGAGCCTGGACGACCATGTTTTCCGCTTCGGCGCGCGAGATGTCGAACTTCGAGAACAGGCCCTCGAACTTCTTGGTCTCGCCGTCCTTGCGTTCGCTCCATCCGACCAGGTCGTCGGCGGCGCAGCCGGCAAAGTCCTCGATCGTCTTGATGCCGTCCTCGCCGAGCGCGACCATCATCTGCGAGGTCATGCCGTCGATCTGGCGCAGTTCGTCGGCCACGCCGAGTTCCTTGCGCTTGGCGTCCATTTCCGCCTCGATCTTCTCCAGATATTCGCGGGCGCGGGTCTGGATTTCCTGGGCGGTGTCCTCGTCGAAGCCGTCGATCGAGGAAATTTCCTCGAGGTCGACATAGGCGACTTCCTCGACCTGGGCAAAACCTTCGGAGGCGAGCACCTGGCCGACCATCTCGTCGACGTCGAGCGCATCCATGAACAGGTTGGTACGCTCGTTGAATTCCTTCTGGCGGCGCTCCGATTCCTCGGCTTCCGTCATGATGTCGATGTCCCAGCCGGTGAGCTGCGAAGCAAGGCGCACGTTCTGGCCGCGACGGCCGATGGCGAGCGACAGCTGCTCGTCCGGAACGACCACTTCGATGCGCTCGGCATCTTCGTCGAGAACGACCTTGGCGACTTCGGCCGGCTGCAGGGCGTTGACGATGAATGCGGCCGGATCGCTCGACCACGGAATGATGTCGATCTTTTCGCCCTGCAATTCGCCGACGACGGCCTGGACGCGGCTGCCGCGCATACCGACGCAGGCGCCGACCGGATCGATCGAGCTATCGTTCGAGATGACGGCGATCTTGGCGCGCGAACCCGGGTCGCGGGCGACCGACTTGATCTGGATGATGCCGTCGTAGATTTCCGGCACTTCCATGGTGAACAGCTTCACCATGAACTGCGGGTGGGTACGCGACAGGAAGATCTGCGGGCCACGCTGTTCGCGGCGCACGTCGTAGACATAGGCGCGAACGCGGTCGCCGTAACGGAAGGCTTCGCGCGGGATCATCTCGTCGCGGCGGATGATGCCTTCGCCGCGGCCGAGGTCGACGATGACGTTGCCGTATTCGACGCGCTTGACCGTGCCGTTGACGATTTCGCCGACGCGATCCTTGAACTCGTCATACTGGCGGTCACGCTCGGCTTCGCGCACCTTCTGCACGATGACCTGCTTGGCCGACTGGGCCGCGATACGGCCAAAATCCATCGGCGGCAGCGGATCGGCGATGAAGTCGCCGATCTTGGCTTCGATGTTGCGGTCGCGGGCCAGCTCGAGCGCGATCTGGGTCGAATAGTCCTCGACCTTCTCGACGACTTCCAGAAGACGCTGCAGGCGGATTTCGCCGGTCTTCGAGTTGATGTCGGCGCGGATGTTGGTTTCGGAGCCGTAGCGCGAGCGGGCGGCCTTCTGGATGGCGTCGGCCATCGCGGCAAGGACGATTTCGCGGTCGATGACCTTCTCACGGGCGACCGCATCCGCGATCTGCAAGAGCTCGAGCCGGTTAGCACTGACTGCCATTGTCTTAAGTCTCCGTCTTCCTGCCGGGGCCGCGGCCCACGAGGCGGTTAGTCAAACGTTATGCTTCGTCGCTGTCTTCGTCATTCTGGTTGGCGGCTTGCGCCTTGGCCAGCTTGTCGGCGCGAAGCGCATCGCGAATGAGGTCGTCGGTCAGGATCAGCTTCGCTTCGCTGAGCGCGCTGAACGGGATCTTGACCCGCGGCTCCTCGCCATAGGCGACCTGGTCGCGCTCGAGGGTGAAGCCTTCGCTGTCGACCTCGGTGATCTTGCCGCGAAACCGCTTGCGGTTGTCGATCAGGATCGAGGTCTCGCACTTGACAATATGGCCGTTCCAGCGCTCGAAATCCGACTTGCGCACCATCGGGCGATCAATGCCCGGCGACGAAACTTCGAGGTGATAGGCCTTGTCGACCGGGTCTTCGACGTCGAGGACCGGAGAGATCGCCATGGAGACCTCCTCGCAATCCGTCACGGTCATCGTGCCGTCGTTGCGCTCTGCCATCACCTGCAGCGTCAGGCCGTTCTGGTTCATCAACCGTGCCCGCACCAGCTTGAACCCCAACGCAACCAGAACCGGCTCGATGATCTCGGCGATACGCCGGTCGAGACCCGTCTCGATGATGATACGTGCTTCGCCGGCCTGCGGCGCGGGCATGCTGTCAGACAATCGTAATACTCCCGGATGGACCCGATCGCCAATAAAAAAGAGCGGGTCCTTGCGGGCCCACCCTTCATCTGTCGATCAAGAATATGGGCGCTATATACGCCGGGTCGGGCGCGATTGCAAGCTTTTCACGCGGCCAGGCATGTTTATGCCTTCTGGCCATCCGATGTTAGTTCACGCGCAAGCTCGTTGCTGCCAAGGTATCGCGAAGAATGCCAGTGCCGTGGCCGTAGAAAAGGTATGCCGAAATGCCAGACCGCAGATCCTTCCTGTCCCCGCTGAAGCATCCGACCTATCGCAGCATATGGAGCGCCAGCATCGCCTCCAATCTCGGCGGGCTGATCCAGGGCGTCGGCGCCGCGTGGATGATGGCCTCGATCTCGCAATCGGAAAACATGGTCGCGCTCGTTCAGGCGTCGACTACCTTGCCGCTGATGCTGTTCTCGCTTCTCTCGGGCGCCATCGCGGATAACTACGACCGCCGGCGCGTCATGTTGACCGCCCAGGTCTTCATGTTCTGCGTATCCGCAATGCTGGCGCTCTTCGCCTATTTCGGTCTCATCACCCCGTGGCTGCTGCTGCTCTTCACCTTCCTTCTCGGCAGCGGCACGGCGCTCAACAATCCTTCCTGGCAAGCTTCGGTCGGAGACCTCGTGCCGCGCGAGGATCTCGCCGGCGCGGTCTCGCTGAACAGCGTCGGCTTCAACATCACCCGCAGCGTCGGCCCGGCGATCGGCGGCATGATCGTCGCTGCCGCCGGTGCGGCCGCCGCCTTCGCCGCCAATACGGTGAGCTATTTCACCCTGATCTTCGCGCTGTCCCGCTGGCAGCCGGACCTGCCGCAGCAGACGCTTCCCCGCGAGGCGCTCGGCCAGGCGATCGGCGCCGGGCTGCGCTATGTCGCCATGTCGCCGAACATCGGCAAGGTGCTGTTCCGCGGCTTCGTGTTCGGTCTGACCGCGAGCGCCGTGCTGGCGCTGCTGCCGGTCGTCGCGCGCGACCTGGTCGGCGGCGGCGCTCTGACCTATGGCGTGATGCTCGGCGCCTTCGGCGCGGGCGCGATCGCCGGGGCGCTGGCCAATTCCAGGCTGCGGGAGGCGCTGTCGAGCGAGGACATCGTGCGCTGCGCCTTTGCCGGCTTTGCCTTGAGCGCCACGATCATAGGCATCAGCCCCTATGCGATCGTGACGAGCCTCGCTCTTCTGGTTGCGGGGGCCTGCTGGGTGCTGGCGTTGTCGCTGTTCAACACGGTCGTGCAATTGTCGACCCCGCGCTGGGTCGTCGGCCGGGCGCTGTCGCTCTACCAGACCGCCACCTTCGGCGGCATGGCCGGCGGCAGCTGGCTATGGGGAGCACTGGCCGAGAGCCAGGGCGTGACCAATGCCTTCTTCGCCTCCGCCCTGCTGATGATCGTCGGCGTGGCGATCGGGCTCTGGATGCCCATGCCGGCCTTCGCCTCCCTCGACCTTGATCCCCTGAACCGCTTCAACGAGCCGCCGCTCAAGCTCGATATAAGGCCGCGCAGCGGCCCGATCGTCGTCAATATCGACTATGAGATTGCCGACGAGGATCTTCAGGAATTCCTGGCAGTCATGGTCGAGCGCAGGCGCATCCGCATCCGCGACGGCGCGCGCAACTGGGCGCTGATGCGCGACCTGGAGAACCCGGACATCTGGACGGAGACCTACCACACGCCGACCTGGGTCGAATATGTCCGCCACAACCAGCGCCGCACCAAGGCGGACGCCGAGGCGACCGACCGGCTGCTGGCGCTCCACCGCGGAAAAGAGAAGCCGAGGGTGCACCGGATGATCGAGCGCCAGGCGATCCCGCCGGCCGGCGACATCTTCCACAAGACCCATATCGATCCGCATTGAGCATGAGGAGAGGCTGTTCCAGTCAGGAAAAGCTCTAGCGCAGCTTGCCCTTCAGCGAGGCGTCCGGATAGCAGGTCGGGGCCAGACCGTTCTTCTGCTGCCAGTCGCCGAGCGCCCGGCGGGTCTTGTAGCCCGGAAGGCCGTCGACATTGCCGACATCATAGCCCTTGGCGACCAGCGCCTTCTGCATGGCGAGCACATCCGAGCGCAGCATCTTGCCGACGTCGCCGAACGGCGCCTTGAACGCCCCGCCGCCATAGGCGATGCGGTCGGCCAGGTTGCCGATGAAGAGCGCATAGAGGTCGGAATTGTTATATTCCTTGAGCACGTAGAAATTCGGGCTGACGAGGAATTCCGGGCCATGCGTGCCGGCCGGAACCAGCATCATCGTGGAGGCGGAAAGCTCCTTGCCCGGAAAGGCTTTCCCCGAGATGCGGGAAATGCCCTGTCCGGACCAGTCCGACAGCGGTCGTGCCCTGTCCGGGCCTTCCTGTGCACAGGAAACGCCGGAGGGAATGGAAACTTCGAAGCCCCAGCTGCGCCCGGCCTGCCAGCCGCTCTTCTTCAGGTAGTTGGCGATCGATGCCAGGCTGTCGGGCACCGAGTTCCAGATGTCGCGGTGGCCGTCGCCGTCGAAATCGACGGCATATTTCAGATAGCTGGTCGGCATGAACTGCGGCTGGCCGAGCGCGCCGGCCCAGGAGCCCTTCATCTGGCCGGCCGCGATGTCGCCGCCATCGATGATGTGCAGCGCCGAGATCAGTTCGCGGCGGAAGAGATCCTTGCGGGTCGACATGAAGGCCTTGGTGGCCAGAACCTCGACTGCGGAATAGGGCAGCTTGGCGCCGCCGAAGCCGGATTCCCGGCCCCATATGGCAACGATGATCGAGCCCGGAACGCCATAGGCCGCCTCGACCTTGCGCAGCGTCGAAGCATGGCGGTCGGCAAGGCTGCGGCCGGTGCCGGCCAGTCCCTGCAGCCGCTTTTCGGATAAATAGGCGCCGGGCGAGGAAAATTCCGCCTGGCTCTGCTTCTGGTCCTTCGGCGGGGTGGTGCCGGGCGGCACGAGGTCCGGCAGGTCCCAGTTGAGCGTCAGGCTGGCAACCGCCTTGTCGAAGGCGGCACGCGAGACGCCGGCGCTCTTCGCCTCCGGCCACAGGTCGTTGGCAAGCCAGGCCTGGAACTGCTGCTCGACGGCCGCCTTGGACGGGGCGGCGATGGCGGCGGGGACGCTCCACAGAAGGCAGGCCGACAGTGCCAGCGCAAGGCTGCGTCGAACGCCCGCCTTGGAGGTGGACTGCCCGACAGGGCGGAGGGGGCTAAGGCCGGTCATGACAGGTCTCCCGTCGTCGTGCAGAATCAGATGACTGTCCTGGCGCGCAAAGCGGCCGAAAGTGTGCCTTCGTCGAGATAATCCAGCTCGCCGCCGACCGGCACGCCATGCGCCAGCCGCGTGATCTTCACGTCCAGCCCGGCCAGGTGGTCGGTGATGTAGTGTGCTGTGGTCTGCCCCTCTACGGTGGCGTTGACGGCGATGATGACCTCGCGGATTCCGCCCTTGGAGACGCGGTCGATCAGGCCCTTGATGTTGAGGTCGTCCGGTCCGACGCCGTCCAGCGGCGAGAGCGTGCCGCCGAGCACGTGATAGGCGGCGTTCATCGCGCCGGCCCGCTCCAGTGCCCACAGGTCCGACACGTCCTCGACGACGATGATCATCGACTGGTCGCGCCGGTCGTCGGTGCAGACGGTGCAGGGATCGACGGTATCGACATTGCCGCAATGGGAACAGATCTTCACCTTGTCGAAGGCGTCGCCCATGGCCTGCGCCAGGGGGCCCATCAACTGGTCTTTCTTCTTGATCAGGTGCAGTGCTGCGCGGCGCGCCGAGCGGGGCCCAAGCCCCGGGACCTTTGCCAGCAGCTGGATCAGTTTTTCGATTTCGGGGCCGGTGACTCGCTTTGCCATTGGCCGCTTCTACCCCATATCCTCGCCAAACGGAATCGTCCAAAGGAGCGCCGCTGCATGAAAATCCTCGCCGTCTGCCGTGGCAGTGCCGAAACCCTGCCGGGGAAGAAATACAAGACCGGCATCAACAAGGTTCCGGTTACCGGACCGGTCATGGTCGACGCCTACGGCATTGTCGGCGACGCGATCTGCAACGGTGATCATCACGGCGGTGAGGAGCAGGCGATCTATATCGAAGGTGCGGAAACGCTTGACTGGTGGGCGGAAGAACTCGGCCATCCCCTGGAACCCGGAACCTTCGGGGAAAACCTAGTGATCTCCGGCATCGACAATCGCCGGATCGCCGTCGGCGATCGTTTCATTGCCGCTGACGTGGTTCTGGAGGTGACCTCCACGCGGATCCCCTGCGCCACCTTTGCGGTGAAGATGGGCGATCCGAAATTTCCCAGGCGCTACATGAAGGCCGGCCGCGCCGGTGCTTATGCGCGGGTCCTCGCCGGCGGCATGCTGGAGGCCGGGCAGGCGGTCGAATACCGGCCCTTCGCCGGAGACCGCATCACCATGCCCGACCTCATGGCGACCTACGGCCGGAAGCTGCACGGCGCCGAGCGAGATCGCTATCTCGCGGCTCCGCTGCATGCCAAGCTCAGGGCGTTCCTGACGGACTGACAAAAACGGCCGCCAAAGGCGGCCGTCTCCGTCATTGTCGGATCAAACCGAAACCTCAGAACGGCAGCTTCATGCCGGGCGGAATCGGCAGGCCGGCGGTCATTTCCTTGGTCTTCTCCGCCATCACCGCCTCGGCCTTGTCCTTGGCGTCCTTGTGGGCGGCGACGATCAGGTCCTCGAGGATCTCCACGTCGTCTTCCTTGAAGAGCGACGGGTCGATCTTCAGGCCCTTGAGATCGCCCTTGCCGGTCATGGTCACGGTCACCAGCCCGCCGCCGGACTTGCCTTCGACTTCGAGCGAGGCGATTTCCGCCTGCATCTTCTCCATCTTGGCCTGCATTTCCTTGACCTTGCCCATCATGCCCATGATGTCGCGCATCGTCGCTGTCTCCTTGGATCTCTGTGCTGAATTCGGTTGCGTCAGAATTCGATGTCGTCGCCCGGCAGAATGTCGCCCTCGGACGATTCCGCCGCCGCCGGCAGGCTCGGTGCGTCGTCCTCGACGAGCGCCGTGCGAATGCGAACGTCGGTGATCTTGGCGCCGGGGAAACGCGAAAGGATCGCAGCCACGTCCGGGTCCTGCCGCGCATCGACGAAACGCGCCTCGCGCGTCGAGGCATCCGCCTCGACCAGGGTCGGCTGTCCGGCTTCGCGGCTGAGGATGACCATCCAGCGGATTTCGGTCCATTCCTCCAGACGCTTCTGCAGGTCGCTGACCAGCGACTTCGGCGCCTCCGCCGGCAGGTTGATTTCAAGCCGGCCCGGCTCGATGCGCACGAGATGGACGAAATTGCGCAACAGGGCGCGCAGCTTCGGGTCGCGGTTCTTGGTGCAGAGCTCTGCAAGCTCTTCGAGCGAGTTGACGTGCACTTTCGGCTGCGGCTGCGCTTCGGCAGGCTTTGCCTCGGTGCGGCCAAGGGCGACCGGCGCATTCTCCGGCTGGGGAACGCTGTGAAGCCGCGCGACCGGCTGGGCGGCGGAGGGCCGGGGCGACGTCTCGACGGCCTGTTGCGAAACGGCCGCCGTGCGATAGGCAGCGGACGCGCCGCCGCCATTGCCGCCGCGCGGCGCGCTTCCGGCCTGCGCGCCTTCGCCGCCACCATTGCCAAGCTCGAGCAGCCGGCGTGCGGCGTCTTCGGGCGAGGGCAGGTGGGCGGCATGGGACAGGCGGATGATCACCATCTCGGCAGCGCCGGCCGGCCGCGACGAATTCTCCGCTTCCGGAATACCCTTCAGCAGCATCTGCCACATGCGCGACAGGGTGGAAACCGAGATGCTGTCGGCCAGCTCCGCCCCGCGCACCCGCTCGACTTCGCTGAGCGAAGGGTCTTGTGAGGCGGACGGGATGTATTTGAGCCGCGTGACTAGATGGGTGAAGTCGGCGAGGTCGGTCAGCACGACGGTCGGATTGGCGCCGGCCTCGTACTGGCTGCCGAATTCGGCAAGGGCTGCTGCAACGTCGCCCCGCACGATATGGCCGAACAGGTCGACGATGCGGGCCCGGTCGGCAAGGCCGAGCATGCCGCGCACGGCGTCCGCCCGCACGATGCCGCCGCCATGGGCGATCGCCTGGTCCAGCAGCGACAGCCCGTCGCGCGCCGAGCCTTCTGCGGCCCGGGCGATCATGGCCAGCGCCTCCTCCTCGGCTTCGATTCCTTCCTTGGACGAAATCGTCGAGAACAGGCCGACCAGATCGCCAGCGCTGATGCGGCGCAGGTCGAAGCGCTGGCAACGCGACAGCACGGTGATCGGGACCTTGCGGATCTCGGTCGTGGCGAAGATGAACTTCACATGCTCGGGCGGTTCCTCGAGCGTCTTCAAGAGGCCGTTGAAGGCCTGCGTCGACAGCATGTGCACTTCGTCGATGATGTAGACCTTGTAGCGCGCCGAGACCGGGCGGTAGCGCACCTGCTCGATGATCTCGCGGATGTCGTCGATACCGGTATGGGAGGCGGCGTCCATCTCGATCACGTCGACATGACGGCCTTCCATGATCGCTTGGCAATGCTCGCCGGGGATCTTGAGGTCGATCGTCGGCTTGTCGATCTCGGGTGTCTTGTAGTTCAGCGCGCGCGCCAGAATGCGGGCGGTCGTGGTCTTGCCCACGCCGCGCACCCCGGTCAGCATGTAGGCCTGCGCGATGCGTCCGGTCTCGAAGGCGTTGGTGAGGGTTCTCACCATCGGCTCCTGGCCGACCATCAGGTCGGTGAAGTCCTTGGGGCGATATTTGCGGGCGAGAACCCGGTAGCCGGTGACGCTACCCTCGGAATTCGATGCTTTCGGCTCGAAATCGCTCATCGCCCTGCCAGCGTCTCTCGAAGACCCGATGCCCGGGCACGCACTGGCCAGCGTCGTGGCCGGCCAAATAAAACGGAAGGTGGGAGGCTGGCACGATGACCCGTGCCGCGCTCGTTAGGGCTGCTTCCTTCCGGACCTGACCCGGTTGGCGAGTGGCTCGTCCACCACCAACCTCCCGAGCCACATATCGGCAATAACGAGATCAAATGCAAGCCAAGCCCGCAAAAAACTGCTATGAAGGGAAAAAACGTCAGGAGGGACACTTGAGCAAATTCGTGCTGGACGAGCGGTTGGCGCGCGACAGTGGCCTGATGGTCCATCTGGGCCTCTGCGAACTGCGCATGATGAACGACAGCCGGTGGCCCTGGCTCGTCCTCGTGCCCAAGCGTCCGGACATATCCGAAGTCTTCGACCTCACGCCGCTCGACCAGGCCGTGCTGACCTTCGAGCAGAATACCGTCGCCGCCGCGCTGAAAACCGTGACGGGCGCCACCAAGATCAACATCGCCGCGATCGGCAACATCGTTCGCCAACTGCACGTCCATGTGATCGCCCGAAACGAGGGCGACGCCAACTGGCCTGGACCCGTCTGGGGCCATGGAATAGCCGTACCCTACGGCGAGGATGAACGCCGCACCTTCCAGCAGAAGATACTCGAAGCCATTCACTCATGAAAAAATCCATTTTCGACGTCGGCGGCCCGCATCCCGAGCCCAGCGACCTGACCGCCTTTTCCCGCAATGCCCTGTCCCGCGACAGCGAACACCGCGACGAGACTTCGCTCGAAAAGGCGCTCGCGGTCGAGGGGACCCACATTCTGGCCTTCTGCGACGCCAGGCTGGTGCTGAAGCACGACGGCGCGGTCCTCGATCCGCTCTTTGCCCCTTACGAATTGGCGGAGCTCGAGCCCGACTTCGACAATGCCGTGCTTCTGGGTTTCCAGCCGAGCGGCGAACCGCGCATCGCGGTGCCCATCCAATGCCCGGCCGACGATCTTGCCGGCCAGTACAAGCCGGCAGATGCCCGCGCCCTGTTCCGCGACCGGCTGGTCGGCGAGGATCTGCTGGGCGAGGCCGCCCAGGCGCTGAGCCTTCTCCGCTGGAACGCCGACAACCGCTTCTGCGGTCGTTGCGGGTCGGCGATGGAAAGCCGCATCGGCGGCTACAAGCGCATCTGTTCCGGCTGTGGCCACGAAATCTTCCCGCGCACCGATCCGGTGGCGATCATGCTGGCGATCGACGAAAAGCGCGACCGCTGCCTGCTCGGACGCAATCACCGTTTCCCCGACGGCATGTATTCCAGTCTTGCCGGCTTCGTCGAACCAGGCGAGACGATCGAGAATGCCGTGCGCCGCGAGACGCGCGAGGAATCCGGCATCGAGATCGGCCGTGTGCGCTATCACGCCTCGCAGCCCTGGCCGATGCCGCACCAGCTGATGATCGGCTGCTTTGCCGAGGCGATCTCGTTCGACATCGAGGCGGACGAGGCCGAGCTTGCCGATTGCCGCTGGTTCAGCCGCGCCGAGACGGCGGAGCTGATCGAACAGGGGCCGGTCAATGGCCTGAGCCTGCCGATCGAGGGCACGATCGCCCGGCGGCTGATCGTTGATTGGCTCGAATGGAAGCGCTGAGGCGTTGGAGCATGTCTCGCGAAAGTGTGCAGCGGTTTCGCGAAAAAGACATGCGCAAACAAAAGACGACAGCAGGTCGCGTGAATCCGAACTAACGCGACCTGCGGCAGGCCTCAGCCGCCGAGCTTGCCGCGCATCGGGTGTCCCTTGTAGACGCCGAGAATGCGGACCTTTTCCGAGAAGAACCGCAGTTCCTCGAGCGCACGCCGCACCGGCGCGTCCTCCGGATGACCCTCGATGTCGGCATAGAACTGGGTCGCCACGAACTTGCCGCCGATCTGGTAGCTCTCGAGCTTCGTCATGTTGATGCCGTTGGTGGCGAAACCGCCCATCGCCTTGTAGAGCGCCGCTGGAATGTTGCGCACGTTGAAGACGAAGGTGGTGACGATCAGTTCGTCGGGGCTGACACGCTGGGCGATCGACTCTTCGCGCGACAGAACGACGAAACGGGTCACGTTGTTTTCCGTGTCCTCGACGTTCTCGGCGACGATGTCGAGGCCGTAGAGATCCGCCGCGAGGCGTGGTGCAAGCGCTGCCATCGTCCGGTCGCCGCGCTCGGCGACGAGCTTGGCGGCGCCGGCCGTATCACCGGCCACCACCGGCTTCCAGCCGTTGGCCCGCATGATCTTGCGGCACTGGCCGAGCGCATGGATGTGGCTGTGAACCGTGCGGATCTCGTCGATCGACACGCCCGGCAGCACCATCAGCTGGAAACGGATCGGCATGAAATATTCGCCGATGATGTGCAGCCGCGATTCCGGAAGCAGGTAGTGAATGTCGGCGACGCGTCCGGCAATGGTGTTCTCGATCGGGATCATCGCGAGGTCTGCCTCGCCGTTCTCCACGGCGACGAAGGCATCCTCGAAAGTCGGGCAGGGGAGCGGTTCCATCTGCGGGAACATGTCCCGGCAGGCCATGTCGGAATTCGCGCCGAACTCGCCCTGGAAGGCGATCCTGTTGGTTCTGGTCGTCATCGGATTTCCGTTCTTCACTTGGCCTTGAGGCTGAGGATCTGTCGTGCTTTTTCGAGATCGGCGGGGGTGTCGACCCCGAGCGGGATGGAATTGACGATCTCGACGTCGATGCGCATCCCGGCTTCAAGCGCACGAAGCTGTTCCAGCGATTCGCGCTTTTCCAGCGGCGACGGCTGAAGCGCGACGAAGCGATCGAGCGCCGTCCGGCGATAGGCGTAGAGGCCGATATGGTGGTAGAGCGGTCCCTTGCCGTGCGGCGCGGTCGCGCGGGTGAAGTAAAGCGCCCGCAGCCGCGTGTCGGAGAGCGGCGAGCCGACCACCTTGACGACGTTCGGATTGGTCTTCTCTTCCTCGTCGGTGATCTCGACGGTTAGCGTGGCGATGTCGACCGCGGGGTTTTCGAGCGGTCTCAGCGCGGCGCGGATGGTTTCCGGCTCGATCGTCGGCAGGTCGCCCTGCACGTTGATCACGGTCTCGACAACGCCGTTCGGGTCGGCCTTGGTCAAGGCCTCGTGGATGCGGTCCGAACCGGACTGGTGGTCGACGCGCGTCATCACCACCTCGAAACCGGCGGCCGCTACCGCGTCAAAGACCCGCTGGTCGTCGACGGCGACAATGATTCGCCCGACATTCGCTTCACGTGCCCGCATGGCGACCTGCACGATCATCGGCAGGCCGCATATGTCGGCGAGCGGCTTTCCGGGCAGGCGGGTCGATGCCATTCGCGCCGGGATCAGCACGAGGGTCTTGCCCAATTTGTCATCGTTCATCGTCAGCCCCTTCAAATCACGCCGGAAAAGTGTCAAAAAGTCCCAATTTGGGGATCACAATCGTGTTGCAACTGTCAAGCAAAAGACATAGGTTCCGCGCGATTTCAAGATCGTCCGGTTACTGATCCGCCGGCTGCATGGGAGCGTTTGCAGATGAACTCATATGTGAACATGGGCGTTGGTGCTCTACTTGGCACCGTTTTCGTCCTGATGTCCGTATCCATCGCGTCGGAAGGCATTTTCCACTCGGCGGTTCCCGAGAAGGAAGGCTACGCCATCGTCGCCGAAGCCTCTTCCGAGGGTGAAGCTGGCGCCGGCGCCGCTGCCGCCACGGAAACGCCGATTGCCACGCTCCTGGCAAGCGCCGACGCTGCCGCCGGCGAAGCGGTGTTCAAGAAGTGCACGAGCTGTCACACCGGGGACAAGGGCGGCGCCAACAAGGTTGGCCCGAACTTGTTCGGTGTCGTGGAACGTCCGGTCGCATCGCATGAAGGCTTCGGCTATTCGGCCGCGATGAAGGACTTTTCCCAGGGCGGTTCGGTCACCTGGACCTTCGACAACCTCAATCACTTCCTGACCGCTCCGAAGAAGTTCATCTCCGGCACCGCCATGGGCTTCGCCGGTCTGAAGAAGGAAGAAGAGCGCGCCAACCTGATCGCCTATCTGCGCTCGCTGGCCGATACCCCGGTTGCCCTTCCGGCAGCTGACGCCGCCGCAGCGCCTGCCGAGGCAGCCCCCGCAGCCGAAGCGGCTCCGGCCGCCGAAGCAGCCCCGGCTGAAGCAGCGCCCGCCGAAGCCGCTCCGGCGCCGGCAACCGATGCAGCTCCCGCTCCGGCCGCCAACAACTGATCCGGCGACTGATCAAGTCCTGTTTCATGAAATGCCCGGCTTTGCCGGGCATTTTTCGTTTGGGGCTATGCTTCGCCCGTTACTGCAGGATCCAGGCCCAGAGCGTGACGCTGAGCACGCCGACGGCGGTGCTGAGCGAGATCGCCGAGGCGGCGAGGCCGTGGCCGACGCCGAAGCGGTTGGCGATCAGCCAGGCATTGATGCCGGTGGGCACGGACGAGGTCAGCACCAGCGCCGCCGTCCAGTCCGCGCTCAGTCCCAGAACGCGGCAGGCGAGCCAGACGCAGGCCGGCATCAGCAGCAGCTTGAGGGTCGAGATCACGGTCGCGATGCCGACATTTCCGTGGATGCCGTACTTGTTGAGCGCCATGCCGAGCGAGATCAGCGCAGCCGGCGCCGCCATGGCGGTGATCTGATCCACCACGCTTGCCAGCACCCGGGGAAGCGCAAGCCCGCTCACATGCAGGACAAGTCCCGCGGCAAGGCCGATCACCAGCGGATTGCGCATCAGATTGGTGCCCACCTGCCGCAGGACGTTCACCAGTCCCCGTGCCTCGCCGCCATTGACCTTGTGCTCGGCGCGTTCCATCAGCACCGTGCCGATGACCATCATCAGCGGCAGATGCACGGCCAGCAGGATGGATACGGCGACGATGCCGTCGCTGCCGACGGTGCGCTCGACCAGCGGCAGGCCGATGAAGATGTTGTTGGCAAAGGCCGAGGACACCCCCGCCAGCACCCCGACCCGGGTATCGCGTCCAAAGAGGCGGGTCGCCAGGAGGTGTCCGACCGTCCAGGTTATCGCGACGCCGGTGAAATAGGCGATCCAGAGCCGGAACGGGGAGGCGCCGTGGAAGTTCGCCTGCGAAATGGTGCGGAAGAGCAGGACCGGCACCGCGACCTTGAAGACGAATTCGCCCAGTCCGTCGCCGATATCGGCGTTCAGGATCCGGGTCTTGACCAGCCCCCAGCCGAACAGGATGAGGATGAAGATCGGAAAGACGTCCTGGGCAATCGCATACATCGGCGGAAGGGCTCTCGGGAGGAGGAGAAGGCGTGGTGAGCCCCCAAGGCTTATCGCGATGCGTGTGAATCGGCCAGTGCGGATTGATCTTTGTCAGTACGCCCGCCGAAAACGAAAAAAGCGGGGTTGCCCCCGCTTTTGCTGCCGGACCGAAGGTCGGGCCCGAAGCCGCATCGCCAGTACATCCGTGGTCGATGCGAGTTCTTGATCGGGGACCAATCATGCCCCCTGCGCGGATGGCGAGGCGCCGCAAGCGCTCCATGCCATCACCACTTGAGGACTGTCTAATCGGCGTGCGTGACAAACGAATGACGTCTACGCAATTCCGCCTAGGCGCGCGCTTTTTCCTTTTCTGCCGGAGAAAAACGGCTATGACCGGAAAACCCCAAACTATTGGAGATCCGGGATTTATGAGCAGGTTCGATGTTCTCACCGTCGGTAACGCCATCGTCGACATCATCTCGCGTTGCGAGGATGCCTTCCTCGTCGACAACGGCATTACCAAGGGCGCGATGAACCTGATCGATGCCGAACGGGCTGAGAAGCTCTACGCCCTGATGGGCCCCGCCGTCGAAGCCTCCGGCGGCAGCGCCGGCAATACCGCCGCCGGTATCGCCAGCCTCGGTGGCAAGGCCGCCTATTTCGGCAAGGTGGCCGAGGACCAGCTCGGCAAGATCTTCGCCCACGACATCCGCGCCCAGGGCGTGCACTACGAGACGAAGCCGGAAGGCACCTTTCCGCCGACCGCCCGCAGCATGATCTTCGTCACCGAGGACGGCGAGCGTTCGATGAACACCTATCTCGGCGCCTGCGTCGAGTTCGGCCCGGAAGACGTCGAGCCGGAGGTCGTCGCCCAGTCGAAGGTCACCTATTTCGAGGGCTATCTCTGGGATCCGCCGCGGGCTAAGCAGGCGATCCTCGACTGCGCCCGCATCGCCCACGAGAACGGCCGGGAAATGTCGATGACCCTGTCCGACAGCTTCTGCGTCGGCCGCTACCGCGACGAATTCCTTAATCTCATGCGCTCCGGTACGGTCGACATCGTCTTCTCCAACAAGCAGGAAGCGCTGTCCCTCTACGAGACCGAGGATTTCGATCTCGCGCTCACCAGGATGGCGGGCGACTGCAAGCTCGCCGCCGTGACGATGAGCGAGGAGGGGGCCGTGATCCTCAAGGGCGGCGAACGCATCCGCGTCGAGGCGACCGTGATCGACCAGCTGGTCGACACGACGGGCGCCGGCGACCTGTTCGCGGCGGGGTTCCTCTACGGCTACACCCAGGGCCGCTCACTCTACGACTGCGGCCGGATCGGCTGTCTGGCCGCTGGCATCGTCATCCAGCAGATCGGCCCGCGGCCGCTGGGTTCGCTCTCCAAGGCTGCAAGCGAGGCCGGGCTTATTTGAAGGCTTCTCCCGGATAGGCGCCCCAGATCTCGCTCTGCGCTACCCATCCGTTGACGCCGCCCGCTTCCGCCAGGCACCAGTTGCCGGTGCACTCTTCGAGCCGCATCACCACGCCGGGCTCGAGCTTGGCGACGACGCTCGCCGTCGACTGCGAATCGGCCCTGAGGTTCACGTAGACGTCGTTACCGCGCATCCACGGTGCGGCGACCGCCGTGCGCTCGCCCGACAACAGGGTCTGGCTCACCCATCCCTCGGTCCCGTCCGCATCACGGATGCGTCGCCAGTTCTCGTATTCCTGGATGATCTCGACCGGCAGCCCGGATTTCAGGTAGAGCCAGGAGACGGCGTAGTCGGTGCTCGGGCCAATGCGCAGGTTGACGCGCTTGGCTTTCAGGCTGACGAAGCGCGGCAGCGGCAGCCCGCTCGATCCCTTGGAGACGGCCTGGGCCTCGGCTGCCGGCCCGCCCATTGCGCAAAGCCCGAGGGCGATCCACGAAACGAGAGAGGCACGAAGCACGATGTGACGCATGGCGGTTCCGATCGCTCAAAGATTTCAAGGGTTTCTGCGCGATTCCGCCAATCGGTCCGCCGGTCTCGCCATAAAACGGGCGCCGACCTGCGAGGTTTTGTTTGTCTTCGCTGACGGGTTTGGTAGAAAATGCCCTGAACGGGGAAATTATCCCCCGTCTTGGTTAACGACCTCTGAACAAGGCATCGATTCTTCCCATGACGAACAGGAAAAGACCCAAGGTCTATATCACCCGGAAATTGCCGGACGCCGTGGAGACCCGCATGCGCGAACTGTTCGAGGCGGAGCTCAATATCGATGACAAGCCGCGCACCCAGCCCGAACTCGTCGCTGCCATGAAGACCGCCGACGTCCTGGTGCCGACGGTGACCGACCGCATCGACGCGGCGCTGATCGAGCAGGCGGGGCCTCAGCTGAAGCTGATCGCCAGTTTCTCCAACGGCATCGACCATATCGATGTCGATGCCGCGGCGAAAAAGGGCATCACCGTCACCAATACGCCGAACGTGCTGACCGAAGACACCGCCGACATGACCATGGCGCTGATCCTCGCCGTGCCGCGCCGCCTGGTCGAGGGCGCGCGCATCCTGATGGATAAGCCCGGCGAATGGACCGGCTGGTCGCCGACCTGGATGCTCGGTCGGCGCATCTGGGGCAAGCGGATCGGCATCATCGGCATGGGCCGCATCGGCACGGCCGTCGCCCGCCGCGCCAAGGCTTTCGGCCTGTCGATCCACTATCACAACCGCAAGCGCGTCAATCCGGTGACCGAGGACGAGCTGGAGGCGACCTACTGGGACAGCCTCGACCAGATGCTTGCCCGCGTCGACATCGTCTCGGTCAACTGCCCGTCGACGCCCGCCACCTTTCACCTGCTTTCAGCTCGTCGCCTGGCGCTGATGCAGCCGAACAGCTACATCGTCAATACGGCGCGCGGCGACATCATCGACGAGGACGCCCTGATCCAGTGCCTGCGCGAAGGCCGGATCGCCGGTGCCGGGCTCGACGTGTTCGAGAAGGAGCCGGCGGTCAATCCGAAGCTGATCAAGCTCGCCAACGAGGGCAAGGTCGTGCTCCTGCCGCATACCGGTTCGGCCACCATCGAGGGCCGTATCGACATGGGCGACAAGGTGATCATCAACATCCGCACCTATTTCGACGGTCATCGCCCGCCGAACCGCGTGCTGCCGAGCCGGACCTGAGCACGGTCGGTCAGGCCAGAGGCTTGCGCATCTCGATCGAGGTGGTCCGGTCATAGCCGGCATGGCGGTTTTCCGCCGTCTTGCCAAAGCCCCAGGCGGCAAACAGCCGGTGGTTCTCGGTGAGTTCGATGCGGGTCTCGAGCCGCAGACTGGTAAGCCCGAGTTCACGGGCCGTTTCTTCGGCGCGCGCAAGCAGCAAGCGGCCTATGCCCTGACCCTGCGCTGCGGGATGGACGGCAAGCTTGCCGATATAGAGGGAGCTCTCCTCGGGTTTCAGGAAGACGCAGCCGAGCAGTCGTCCCTCGTCCAGCGCGGCAAAGGCGATCTCCTGTGCAGCCTTCTGCCGGAGCGCGGCTGATGTCAGCCGATGGGCGGAGGAGGGCGGGTCGATCCGTCCGTCCATGAAGGCGAAGGCCGTAAGGGTCACATCCAACAGCTCCTCGTAGCGGTCGAAGCTCGCATCGATGCGCCGAATCTCGATCGTCATGACGAAGGCGAAGCCTTGCGCCGGCGATAGCGGATCGTGTCGAACCGCGCCGACAGCGCGTCGTAGAGCAGAAGGCGGCCGATGAGGGGGTCGCCGACCCCGGTGATCAGCTTGATCGCCTCCATCGCCATGAGCGTGCCGATCACGCCGGTAAGAGCCCCGACGATGCCGGCCTCGGCGCAGGCAGGCACCAGCCCGGCGGGCGGCGGCTCGGGAAAGAGGTCGCGATAGCGCGGATTGGGCTCTCCCTGCGCATCGTCCTCATAGGGCTTCAACACGGTGAGCGAGCCGTCGAAGCGGCCAACGGCTCCCGTCACCAGCGGAACCTGTCGCGCTTCGGCTGCATCGGCCGCCGCATAACGCGTGTCGAAATTGTCGGAACCGTCGATCAGCAGATCGAAACCGGAGAGATGGCTGGCGGCGAACACGTCGTCGAAGCGCTGCTCGAACCGTTTCACCCGGACATGCGGGTTGAGGCGGGCGATCGCGCGGGCCGCACTTTCCGTCTTCTCTTCGCCGATCGTGCCGCTGTCGTGGATCACCTGGCGCTGCAGGTTGGAGAGCGACACGCGGTCGTCGTCGGCAATGCCGATCGTGCCGACGCCGGCGGCGGCGAGATACATCAGCGTGGGGGCCCCCAGCCCTCCGGCCCCGATCACCATGACGCGGGCGGCTTTCAGCTTCTGCTGGCCCTGCCCGCCGATCTCGGGGAGCAGGATATGCCGGTGATAGCGGGATATTTCGTCGGGGCTGAGCGGATCCATGGACGCGATATTCGCACGGTTGGCGCGGTCGGGAAAGCCCGTCAGGCCGAGAGCACGCTGTCGCGAACGGTGACGAACTGGGCGCGCTCCCCGAGCGCCGAGAACATCGACCGGTCGGTACCGGTCATGAAGGCCTGGCCGCCGAGCGCATCGATCCGGTTGAACAGCGCGGCGCGCCGGCCCTCGTCGAAATGGGCGGCGATCTCGTCGAGCAGCAGGATGGGCGCATGCCCGGTCATGGTGGCGACGAGACTTGCATGGGCGAGCACCAGGCCGACGAGCAGGGCCTTCTGCTCGCCGGTCGAGCAACGCTCGGCTTCGATGTCCTTGTCGGCATGGCGGACCAGGAGATCGGCGCGGTGCGGCCCTTCCAGCGTCCGACCGGCGGCCGCGTCGCGATAGCGGCCACTGGCAAGTGCCGCGAGATACCGGTCCTCGATCTCGATGGCCGGAGCGTCGCCTTCCTCGTCGAGAAAGCCGCTGAGGGCGAGGTGCGCCGAAGGGAAACTCGAATCATCCTGTCGGGCGGTCAGGCCGGCGAGCAGGCCGAGCATTTCGCGGCGCGCCAGCATCATCGCCACGCCGAGTCCGGCCATCTGCTGTTCGATGCCGGTGAGCCAGGCCGGATCGAACCGGCCTTCCGACAAGAGCTTGTTGCGGCTGCGCATGGCGCGCTCGAAGTCGCTGGCGCGCCGTCCATGCGCCGGATCGAGCGACAGCACCAGCCGGTCGAGGAAGCGGCGGCGATCGGAGGCGGAACCAGTGAAGAGGCCGTCCATGGCCGGTGTCAGCCAGAGAATGCGCAGATGGTCGGTGAGTTCGTCGACCGACTTGGCGGGCGTGCCGTTGATGCGCAGGCGGCGGACCACGGCCTCGCCTTCGCCCTCGGAGCCCGTGCCGATCTCGACCTCGCCCTCCATGCCATCGATCTCGGCGAAGACGGAAAAGCCGCCCGGTGCGCCGACGCGTGCCACATCGGCCAGCACCGCCCGGCGCAGGCCCCGGCCCGGAGACAGGAAGGAGACGGCCTCCATGAGATTGGTCTTGCCCGCGCCGTTCTCCCCCGTCAGCACGACGTGCCGCCCGTCGAGCGTCAATGTTGCGGTCGCATAATTGCGGAAATCCGTGAGCTTCAGCCGGTGGATCGAGGTCTTGTGCGTCATGGTGGTCCAGGTTCGGTGCATTCCTGAGCTAGGCCGAAAGGTCGCGGATGGCAAGGCGCGCAGGCGGTTTTCCCGGCGCGGCTCCGGAACTGCAGGCAGGACCCGGACGTTCCGACGCATGGACCGGCGCCCGGCGCGGGTGTATCTGGTGGTTCACGGTGCGAATGCAGGGGTGCCCATGAGCTCCGATCGAGACGAACTGACGCCGGAAGAAGCCCGCCGTGATCACTGGGAAATGCTGCGCTTCCTGGGCGGCAACGTCTTGTTCGGCGTCTGCCTCGGGCTTGTCGTGGCCGCCATGCTGATCTGGCTCGATATCGGTGGACTTGGCAGCCATCTGGCCCGCAGCCGCAACCCCTATCTGCCCGCTGCCATGATCGCGATCCCGCTGGCGCTTACCTTCGGCGCAGCCGTGGCAGCCTCTGCCATCATGCTGATGCCCTACAAGAAGAAGAAGCAGCGCTAGCAACGGACGCAGCGGTTTCGTCGCCATTGACCGGGCGGCGGACATCCGCCAGAACCGCGTCAGTCGAACAACGGAGCAGATCATGAGCGACCAGGAAGACCGTTTGCTGCGGCTCGAAGAGACGGTGGCCCATCAGACCCGTGTGATCGAGGAGCTTTCCGATCAGCTCACCGAGCAATGGAAGGTGGTCGAACAGACGCGCGCCAAGCTCGATCGCCTGACCGAGCGTTTCCTGTCACTCGAGGAACAGTCGCTGGAAGCGCCCGCCATCACCCGGCCGCCGCACTACTGAAATCCTGTTTTCGCACCGCCACCCCGTCCACGATCGCCGACACGATCTGTTCGATCTCCTCGCCGCTGACGTCTAGCCGGCTGGTCAGCAGCCGGTTCCAGGCAAAGCTCGAGAACAGTTCGATCAGCAGCGCCGGATCGATATCCGCACGAACTTCTCCACGCGCCTGTCCGCGCTCGAGGATGACACCGCTCTGCCGGCATCGGGAGAGGGCATAGGCCTGCAGCGCCTGAAGCGCGGCGGGATCGCTCTGTGCTTCGGCGATGATCGAGCGGAAGATCGCCCCTCCGCCGTCACGCCAGAAGCCGATGAGGCCTCCGAGGAACAGCGACAGGTCTTTGCGGATATCCCCGGTATCGGGATGGGGCACCCCGTCCTTCTGGCGATGATAGACGTCGAGCAGCAGCGCGGCCTTCGACGGCCACCAGCGATAGATGGTCGGCTTCCCGGCCTTGGCGCGCCGCGCGACGGCCTCGATCGAAAAGGCGGGCAGTCCGCCTTCGAGCAGGATGTCTTGGGCGGCCTTGAGAATGGCCTCCTCGCTTGCCGGATTGCGCTGCGATCCGATCGAGGTGCGCCGGTCCTCCACCTGTTTATCCATCGTCACGCGACCCTCCGATTTTTTCATCGCCATAGCATACTTTCCTATT
>CALRRQ020000039.1:0-42705 GCA_943370615.1 Rhizobium sp. Q54 | reverse complement strand
ACCGACCATATGGCCAAACCCGCCAAGAGCCTGCCGCGCGAGCGGCTGTGGCAGGTCCGCACCAAGAAGGTCGTGCTCGCCACCGGTTCGATCGAGCGCCACATGGTGTTCGCCAACAACGACCGGCCGGGCATCATGCTGGCGTCCGCGGCGCGCACCTATCTCAACCATTTCGGCGTCGCCGTCGGGGCCAAGGTCGGCGTCTATACCGCCCATGACTCGGCCTATGAGGCAGCCTTCGACCTGAAGCGCGCCGGCATCAGCATCCCGGCGATCGTCGACTGCCGCGAAAAGCCCGGTGAGAAGGTGCTGGCCCAGGCCCGCTCGCTCGGCATCGAAGTGCTGGTCGGCCATTCCGTCACGGATACGGCGGGTCGCCTGCGCATCCGCTCGATGACGGTGAAGCGCAACGGCAGCGGCAGCGCCCGCAAGATCGAGGTCGACGCGCTGATCGTGTCGGCCGGCTGGACGCCGTCCGTCCACCTGTTCTCGCAGGCGCGCGGCAAGCTGAAGTTCGATGCCGCCAACGACCGCTTCCTGCCGGACGTCTATGCGCAGGACAGCATCTGCGTCGGCACCTGCAACGGCACCGACGACCTGCAGTCGATCATCGACGAGGCCTTCGCCGCCGGCGCCCGGATGGCGAAGGAAGCCGGCGCAGCCGGTTCCGTTTCGTCGGCACCGACCGGCGTCAATGTCTTCGGCTGGACCGGCGGCATGATCGGTGCGGCCGAAGGGGCAGGGCGCGACACCAGCGTCAAGGCCTTCATCGACTTCCAGCACGACGTCTGCGCCAAGGACATTCGTCTGGCGGTGCGCGAGGGCATGCACTCGATCGAGCACATCAAGCGCTTCACCACCAACGGCATGGCTTCCGACCAGGGCAAGCTCTCCAACATGCACGGCCTGGCGATCGCCGCCGAAATGCTCGGCAAGGAGATCCCCAAGGTCGGCCTCACCACCTTCCGTGCTCCCTATACGCCGGTGACCTTCGGCACGCTGATCAACCACTCGCGCGGCGAGCTGTTCGATCCGACCCGCAAGACGCCGATGCATGCCTATGAGGCTTCGCTCGGCGCGGCGTTCGAGGATGTCGGCAACTGGAAGCGCGCCTGGTACTATCCGCGTCCGGGCGAGGACATGCACGCAGCGGTCAACCGCGAGTGCAAGACGGTTCGCGAGACGGCCGGCGTGTTCAACGCTTCGACACTCGGCAAAATCGAGGTGGTCGGCCCGGATGCGGCCGAGTTCCTCAATCTCATGTACACGAATGCCTGGGATACGCTGAAGCCCGGCAAGTGCCGTTACGGCATCATGACCCGCGACGACGGCTTCGTCTATGACGACGGCGTTGTCGGCCGCCTCGCCGAGGACCGCTTCCACGTGACGACGACGACCGGCGGTGCGCCGCGCGTGCTCAACCACATGGAAGACTACCTGCAGACGGAATTCCCGCATCTCAAGGTCTGGCTCACCTCGTCGAGCGAGCAGTGGGCGGTCATCGCCGTCCAGGGGCCCAAGGCCCGCGACATCATCGCGCCCTTCGTCGAAGGCATCGACATCTCGAACGAAGCCTTCCCGCACATGAGCATCGCGGAAGGCAAGTTCTGCGGCGTTCCGACCCGCCTGTTCCGCGTCTCCTTCACCGGTGAACTCGGCTTCGAAGTCAACGTACCGGCCGATTTCGGCGCCGATGTCTTCCAGAAGATCTGGGAACGGGCCGAGAGCCTCGGTGCCTGCCTCTATGGCACCGAGACCATGCACGTGCTGCGCGCCGAGAAGGGCTATATCATCGTCGGTCAGGACACCGACGGTACGTTGACCCCGGACGATGCCGGCTATGGCTGGGCCGTTTCGAAGAAGAAAAAGGACTTCGTCGGTATCCGTGGCCTCAAGCGTCCGGACCTCGTCAAGGACGGCCGCAAGCAGCTCGTCGGCCTCTTCACAAAGAACCCCAACGAGGTTCTGGAGGAGGGCGGGCAGATCGTCGCCGATCCGAACCAGCCGAAGCCGATGACCATGCTTGGGCACGTCACCTCGTCCTACTGGTCGGAAAATCTCGGCCGGTCGATCGCGATCGCGACGCTGGTCGGCGGTCGGGCGCGTTTGGGTGAGACCCTCTACGTGCCGATGAAGGACAAGACCATCGCGGTCGAGGTCACCGACACCGTATTCTTTGACAAGGAAGGGGGCCGCATCCATGGCTGATGTCACCGTCGCTGAACGCAAGTCCGTACTCGCCGGAGCCCATGGCGGTTCGCCGTCGGTGCGGCTGAGGCCCGCCGAGCCCGCCACCCGGGTATCGCTCCGGGCCGGAGCGGATGACGTCGCCGCGCTGTCGAAGTCGCTCGGCGTCAAGCTGCCGGTCAGGCCCAAGGGCTCGGCCAGCACCAAGGGCCGCATGGCGTTCTGGCTCGGGCCGGACGAATGGCTGCTGATCGACGACAAGGGCGGCGACCTGATGGGCGACTGCGCCGCGTCGGGCGTGGTTCACTCGGCGACCGATGTCTCGCACCGGAATACGGCGATCATCGTGTCGGGGCCGGGCGCCGCCAATGCCATCAATGCCGGCTGCGCGCTGAACCTGTCGCTCGCCACCTTCCCGGTCGGCGCCGTCACCCGCACGGTGTTCGGCAAGATCGAGATGGTGCTCTATCGCATCGATGAAGAGACCTTCCGCGTCGAGTGCTGGCGCTCGTTCGCCGAATATGCCTTCGGCCTGCTGGCCGAGGCGGCTGAAGACGCCGCGGCATAAAGTCTGAACACCGTGGCCGGGGCTAGAGTCCCGGCCAGCCTTTCCACTTCACCCAGCGACCGTGAAAATCGGCGCGGCCGATCTCATGGCGCTCGCCGCTCGGCCAGATCTGCAGGGTGAGCGACGCCCCTTCCGGCTTGCCGTCGGCTTCCATCTGCAACCTTGCCAGCGGTGCCTCGCCGGTCGCACGGGCGCCGGCCTCGTTCAGCAGCGCTTCGCCGCGGTCCTTGAGCGCCTGCGGAAAATATTGCCAGGCGATCGAGTGGTAGACGACGTGGACACGGCCCGCATGCGCCTCGGCCAATCGTCCCGCAAGCCACTGGATGGCATCTGCGCGCTCGACGCGGGTTGCAGATGCCGCTGCGATGTCGAGGGCATGCCCTGTCCTTGTCAATCGATCCGCCTGATCGGCCCAGATATAGGCGGCGAGGCGCTCGCGGTCCTCGGCTGATGTCGGATCGAGCGGATTGAGGTCGCAGCCGGCCCGCTCCGACACCTCGAGATCGGCCTTTGGCGGCGGTGGTCCCTCCCAGTCAGGCGCGAGCGTGACGCTCGAGGCCGGGCCCCAGGCGAAGTCGCCAAGCCGATAGGCATAGCGGTCCCACTGCAGGTTGAGCCCGGCGCTGGCGCCGACTTCCGACAGCATGAGCGACCTGTCGAAGAGCCGCGCAATGGTCAGGAAACCTGGAAGAAGCGCGGCTGAGCGGCGCACTTCGTTGGTCTGGGGCGGCGAGCGAAGCCAATTGAGGATGAACGCCTCATCGCGGCGCAGCGCCGCATCGACCGCGGCCCAAAGGCTTTCGTCGTCTGCGGTATTGTCGGGCGGATAGGCCGCGGCGAGGTCCGGGTCCTGCCCGGAACCAACGACGGCGTGCAATGCGCCGGCAAGCCTCAGTGCCAGGGCGTCGCCTGCACCCGTCGGATCGCCTTGCCACAGCAGCAGGTGCCGACCGACTGTCGTTTCTTCGTTCAGCCTTTCGGCCGCCAGCCGGCAGAGGCGGGCGGTGAAGGGCGAGCCGAGGTCGTCGCAGGCCTTTGCCTGCCGCAGGAACGACTGGCGGACCGCTTCGGTCGTGTCCATGCTCACAGACCTTCCGGGCGATCTTTCGGGTCGAACTGGATGATGGTCATCCAGGTGGCGGTGAGCGCCGGCTTGCGTTCGCCCTCGATCTCGATCGTCACCTCGTACGAGGTCATCATCATGCCGGCGCCGCGCAGACGGCCTTCGGAGAGCACGAAATGGCCGCGTATGCGCTTGCCGCACCGGACCGGCGTCATGAACCGCACCTTGTCGAAGCCGTAATTGATGCCCATCGTCTGCTCGCGGATCTTCGGCAGGCAGTCGTAGTTCATCGTCGACAGCAGCGACAGCGTGAGAAAACCGTGGGCGATGGTGCCGCCGAATGGCGTCTCGGCGGCGGCCCGGACAGGATCGACGTGGATGAACTGGTGATCGTCGGTCGCGCCGGCGAAGGCGTCGATCATAGTCTGATCGACCGTAATCCATTTCGAGACGCCGATCTCCTGGCCGATCAGCGACGGAACCTCGGACAGGGAAATCTCACGGGGCATGGAACCTCACCAATGGTTGCAGTCGACAAATTCTTACAGGGGCTCTGACGAACAGGGAATAGCGCGTCATTGCCTAGGGATAATGAACAAATCAGCGTTCGACGTAAAATTCGACCGATCTCGGTTTGAGACGGATCTGTCGGACCTGGTGATCGCCCGGCAGGTGGCGCCAGTTCTTCTTTTCGCCCACCGACAGGTGGAAGTCCAGAGCGGTGCGCGAGCGGTTGAAGAGAATGGCGATCCGGGCCTTGGTCTTGAGCTTGAAATCGATCGTCTCGAGCAGCATGACGAAGCCGGGTGCCTCCTCGTCCTCCCAGTCGGAAACCGCCATCGCCTGTCCCGAAGGGGATAGCCAGGCGACATCCGCCTCGCCGGAAAAGAACTTGGTTTCAGAAAAGACCGAGAACCGCTTCCGCATCGCCGACAGGTCGGCGACATGGGCGATCAGGTGCTCGTCCGCCTTTTCCCAGTCGAGCCAGGTCAGTTCGTTGTCCTGGCAGTAGGCATTGTTGTTGCCGTGCTGGGTCCGGCCGAGTTCGTCGCCGGCGGTCAGCATGATCGTGCCGCGGCTGGCGAACAGGGTGGCGATAAGGGCCGCGACGTCCTGGCGGCGGTGGGGCAGCACCACATGGTTTTCGTGCTCGCCCTCGACGCCGTTGTTCCAGGAATAATTCTCGTCGTGGCCGTCGCGGTTGTGCTCGCCGTTGCGGCCGTTGCGCTTGTGGCTGTGGGAAACGAGATCGAAGAGGGTGAAGCCGTCATGCGCCGCGATGAAGTTGACGCTGCGGGTCTCCGTTCCGCCGTTATGCGCAAAGATCTCGGACGAGCCGGCAAGCGCTGTGGCAAGGGCGCCCACCATGCGGCCGTCGCCGCGCCAGTAGCGCCGGATGTCGTCGCGGGCCCGGTCGTTCCATTCGAGGAAGCCGTCGGGAAAATTGCCGAGCTGGTAGCCGCCCGGGCCGATATCCCAGGGCTCGGCGATCATCACCCGGTCTTCCAGCACTTCGTCGGAGAGGATGGCATGCAGCGTTCGGGAGGTGGTGTGGAAACCATGCGCGCTCCGGCCGATGATCGGCGCCAGATCGAAGCGGAAACCATCTATGCCCGCATGAATGACGAAATGGCGCAGGCTGTCGATGATCAGGCGGCGGACGAAGGGGTGATCGCAGGCGAGCGTGTTGCCGCAGCCGGTGTCGTTGACGAGGACGCCTGGATTGTCGTGAAGATGGCGGTAGCAGCACAGGTTGTCGAGGCCGCGCAGAGAAAGCGTCGTGCCGAGCTTGTCGCTTTCGCCTGTGTGGTTGAAGACGAGATCGAGGATGACGCCGATCCCGGCCTCGTGCAGCGTATGCACCGTTTCGCGCAGTTCCGTCATGCCGCCCGGCACGATGCGTGGATCGAGCGCCATCAGCGCGATCGGGTTGTAGCCCCAGGCATTGGTGAGCCCGAGCGGCGGCAAGTGTCGCTCGTCGATCCAGGCGACGATCGGCATCAGCTCGATGGCGTCGACTCCGAGCCTCTTCAGGTGCTTGATGACGGCGGGGTGGGCGAGGGCCGCGACCGTGCCGCGCTGCTCTGCCGGAACGTCCGGATGGCGCTGGGTGAAGGCCTTGACCGCCACCTCGTAAATGAAGCCGCCCTTCGGCAGCAGGGGGCGCATGGGTCTTGCCAGCGGATCGTCGGTGACGATCGCCTTCGGCACCAGCGCTGCCGTGTCGGTGCCGAATACCGAGAGGCGCGGATCATGGGCGAAGGGCCGGTCGATCTCCTTGGCATAGGGATCGACCAAGAGCTTCGACGGATCGAACCAGAAGCCCTGGTCCGGCGCGTAACGGCCATGGGCGCGGTAGCCATAGCGGGCGCCCGGCACCACGCCGTCGACATGCAGCCGGTGCACGTCGTCTTCGTCGCGGTTCATCGGCAGGCGGCAGATCTCCGCCCGGCCGACACTGTCGAACAGGCAGAGCTCGATCCGTTCGGCATGATGCGACCAGACGGCGAAATTCGTGCCCCTGTCCGTCAGTGCCGCTCCGCCCGGCCGGTTTTCGATACGGTTCATGACGGGATCAGGTGATGACGCTCGGCGCGTCGCGGCCGGTCCGGGCGCGGATGTCCGCGAGGTCTTCGGCCGCGTCGATCAGGTCGGCGAGGGCGCCCTGCGTCTCCAGATCGTGGCGGCTGGCGTCGGGTTCGTATCGCTCGATGTAGACGCGCAGGGTCGCGCCCGACGTGCCCGTGCCGGAAAGCCGGAAGACGACGCGCGAGCCGCCTTCGAACATGATGCGGACGCCCTGATTGTTGCTGACCGACTGGTCGACCGGATCGAGATAGGAAAAATCGTCGGCCTCGGTGACGACGAGGTCGCCGATCTTCGTGCCCGGCAGCGTGGCGAGCTTGGCGCGCAGGGCCGCCATGAGGCCGTTGGCCGCGTCGCTGTCCACTTCCTCGTAGTCGTGGCGCGAATAATAGTTGCGGCCATAGGTCGCCCAATGCTGGGTGACGATGTCACGCACGCTCTCGCCGCGAACGGCGAGAATGTTGAGCCAGAGGAGAACGGCCCAGAGACCGTCCTTTTCCCGCACATGGTTCGACCCGGTGCCGGCCGATTCCTCGCCGCAGATCGTCACCTTGCCGGCATCCAGCAGATTGCCGAAAAACTTCCAGCCGGTGGGCGTCTCATACATGCCGATGCCGAGCTTTTCTGCCACCCGGTCGGCGGCGGCGCTGGTCGGCATGGAGCGGGCGATGCCGGCAATACCCTTGTTGTAGCCGGGCGCCAGGTGCGCGTTCGCGGCAAGAATGGCCAGGCTGTCGGAGGGGGTCACGAAGATGCCCTTGCCGATCACCAGGTTGCGGTCGCCGTCGCCATCGGAGGCGGCACCGAAATCGGGAGCGGCCTCGCCGGCCATCATCTCGTCGTAGAGTTCCTTGGCGTGCACGAGGTTCGGGTCGGGATGGTGTCCGCCGAAGTCGGGGAGGGGCACGAAGTTCCGCACGGTGCCGGCCGGCGCGCCGAGGCGACCCTCGATGATCTCCTTGGCGTAGGGCCCGGTCACGGCGCTCATGGCGTCGAAGACCATGCGGAAGCCGAGCCCGAACAGGTTGCGGATGGCGCCGAAGTCAAAGAGCTCTTCCATCAGCTCGGCATAATCGGCGACCGGGTCGATGACCTCGACCGCCATGCCGCCGAGTTCGAACCGGCCGATCGCATCGAGATCGATGTCGGTTGCCTGAACGATGCGGTAGCTGTCGATCACCTTGGAACGGGCAAAGATTGCGTCGGTGATCTTCTCCGGCGCCGGGCCGCCATTGCCGATATTGTACTTGATGCCGAAGTCTTCGGTCGGACCGCCGGGATTGTGGCTGGCCGAGAGGATGATGCCGCCGAAGGCCTTGTACTTGCGGATGACGTGCGACGCGGCAGGCGTAGAGAGAATGCCGCCCTTGCCGACCAGAACCCGGCCGAAGCCGTTGGCGGCGGCCATCTTGATCGCCTTCTGGATCACTTCGCGATTGTAGAAGCGGCCGTCGCCGCCGATCACCAGCGTCTTGCCGGCGAAGTCCTCGAGACTGTCGAAGATCGACTGTATGAAGTTCTCCGCATAGTTCGGCTGCTGGAAGACCGGAACCTTCTTGCGCAGGCCGGAGGTCCCCGGCTTCTGGTCCGCAAACGGCTTGGTGGCGACGGTCGAGATCATGGACTTATTGGCCTTTCGAGACGAGGCGTTGATAGAGTTCGGCATAGCGCTCGGCGCTTCTGCCCCAGGAGACGTCGCATTTCATCCCCTGCTTCTGCAATTGGCCCCAGATTTTGACAGAGGTGTGAAGGCGCACCGTGCGGCGGATCGCCGAACGCAGCGCGTCGGCCGAACCGGGCGCGAACTTGATGCCGGTTGCCGTCTGGGCGGTCAGGGCGGCTTCGTTAGCGTCTATGATCGTGTCCGCCAGTCCGCCGGTGCGGGCGACCACCGGCACGCAGCCATAGCGCAGGCCGTAGAGCTGGGTGAGGCCGCAGGGCTCGAAGCGTGACGGGATGAGGATGGCATCGGCGCCGGCCTGCATCAGATGCGACAGCGGTTCGTCATAGCCGACCACCATGCCGATCCGGCCCTTGTGGCGGGCGGCAGCGGCGAGCAGGCTGGATTCGAGCGCATGATCGCCGGAGCCGAGAATGACGAGCTTGGCACCCGCCGCGACGATCGTGTCGGTGACTTCGGCCAGCAGGTCCATGCCCTTCTGCCAGGTCAGCCGCGAGATGACGCAGAAGATCGGCCCGTCGTCATTGTCGAGCGCGAAGCGCGCGGCGAGCGCCTCGCGGTTCGCCTGGCGCTTCTTCAGCGCGGCGGATGCGTAGGTCTGGGCGATGTGCTGGTCGGTCGCCGGGTTCCATACGGTGGCGTCGATGCCGTTGACGATGCCGTAGAGGTCGTCGGCGCGGCTGGCAATGACGCCCTCCAGCCCCATGCCGAAGGCGGGGGTGAGGATTTCCTCGGCGTAGGAGGGGCTGACGGTGCTGATCGCATGGGCGGCGACCAATCCACCCTTCAAGTAGCTGATCGTGCCGTAATATTCGAGCGCCTCCCAGAAGGCATGGGCGGGCAGCCCGAGCTCGGGGAAGATATCCGAGCCGAACTGGCCCTGGAAGGCGATGTTGTGGATGGTAATCAGGCTCGGCCGTTCCGGCGCCTCGCCGTAACGCATGAAGACCGGCGTCAGCGCGCTCTGCCAGTCATGGGCGTGCACGAGGTCTGGCTGCCAGTCGGCAATGGCGCCCGCGGCGATCTCCGCCCCGGCCTTGGAGAGCACGGCGAAGCGTTTCCAATTGTCGGGGTAGTCGCGGCTGTTGGGATCGACATAGGGACCGCCGGCCCGCTCGAACAGCGTCGGCGCGTCCAGGACCAGGATGTCGACACCCTCGTGACGCACCTCGAGGAGGTTTGCCTGCACGCCCAGGAGATCGGCGAATTCGGCGCGCTTCACCGGATTGCGGATCGCCTTCATCACGGCCGGATAGCCGGGGATCAGGGTCTTGGTCTCGATGTCATAGGCCTTCAGCGCCAGCGGCAATGCGCCCGCGACGTCGGCAAGCCCCCCGGTCTTGACGAGCGGATAGAGTTCGGACGTGACCGAGAGGACCTTCATCATCCGGCCATGCCGAGTTTGTCGATCATCGGTTGGGTGATCAGGCAGATGCCTTCCTCCGAACGACGGAAGCGCCGGGCGTCCATTTCCGGATCCTCGCCGACGATCAGTCCCTCGGGGATCACCACGCCATGGTCGATGATGACATTGGTCAGCCGCGCATGGCGGCCGATCATCACCTTAGGCAGGACTACCGCGCCTTCGAGGCGCGAATAGGAATTGGCCCGAACCCCGGTGAAGAGCAGGCTCTTGTAGAGCGACGAGCCGGAGATGATGCAGTCGCCGGCCACCAGCGAAGAAATCGCCGAACCGCGCCGGCCTTCGTCGTCGTGGACGAACTTCGCCGGCGGGGTGATCTCCGAATAGGTCCAGATGGGCCAGGACTTGTCGTAGATGTCGAGTTCCGGAACGATGTCGGTGAGGTCGATATTGGCCTGCCAATAGGCGTCGAGCGTGCCGACGTCGCGCCAGTAGGGCGTGCTCTCGAAGTCGGAGCGTACGCAGGAATGGGCGAAGCGATGTGCCACCGCTTTGCCGTTCGAGACGATGTAGGGAATGATGTCCTTGCCGAAATCGCGGCTCGAATGCGGGTCGGCTGCATCGCGGCGCAGGATGTCCATCAGGAACTTCGTGTGGAACACGTAGATGCCCATCGAGGCCAGCGCGAATTCCTCGTTGCCGGGAATGCCTGGCGGATCGGCGGGCTTTTCGATGAAGGCGATGATCTCGTCCTTGCCGTCGACATGCATGACGCCGAAGCCGGTCGCTTCCATGCGCGGCACTTCCAGGCAGCCGATGGTGACATCCGCGCCGGAATCGACGTGCTGCTGCAGCATCAGCTCGTAGTCCATCTTGTAGATGTGGTCGCCCGCCAGGATGACCATGTATTCCGGGCCGTAGGGCTCGATGATGTCGATGTTCTGGTAGACCGCGTCGGCGGTGCCCTCGTACCACTGCGTTTCGGAAACGCGCTGGCTGGCCGGCAGGACGTCGAAGCTCTCGTTTCGCTCGGGCCTGAGGAAGTTCCAGCCGCGCTGCAAGTGGCGGATGAGCGAGTGGGCCTTGTACTGGGTGGCGACGCCGATGCGGCGGATGCCGGAATTGATCGCATTGGACAGGGCGAAATCGATGATGCGGGCCTTGCCGCCGAAATAGACGGCGGGTTTGGCGCGCCGGTCCGTCAGTTCCTTGAGGCGGCTTCCCCGGCCGCCGGCAAGCACATAAGCCATGGCATCGCGCGCCAGGGGTTGGGGTCGCTTCTCCATTATTTCGCCTCCCGCCTCAGTTTTCTTGTTCCAGCATGATCACGGCCAGCGGTGGCAGGGTCAGGATGGCATAGGCGCGGCCGCCGTCTCCCGGTCCGGCCTCCACGCGTCCCCCGTTGCCCTTGCCGCTGCCGCCGTAGATTTCAGCGTCGGTATTGAGAATTTCGCGCCAGCGCCCGGTGGTGGGCAGCGGCACGACATAACCCTCATGATAAACCGGTGTCAGATTGCAGATCACCGCGATGGTCTTTTCGCCCGGTGCCTTGCGCAGCCAGGCGATGACAGAGTTGTCCTGGTCGTCGGCGATCAGCCATTCGAAGCCTTCGCCCTCGCAGTCACGGGCATGCAGCGCCGGCTTCGAGCGGTAGGTGAAGTTGAGGTCGCGCACCAGCCGCCGCATGCCTTCGTGCAGCGAGTATTGCAGCAGATTCCAGTCGAGCGAGCGCTCCTCGCTCCACTCGCTCCACTGGGCGAATTCCTGGCCCATGAACAGCAGCTTCTTGCCCGGATGGCCCCACATGAAGCCGTAGTAGCTCCTGAGGTTGGCGAATTTCTGCCAGTCGTCGCCCGGCATCTTGGCAATCATCGACCCCTTGCCGTGCACGACTTCGTCATGGGAGATCGGCAGGACGAAGTTCTCCGAAAAGGCATAGAGCAGGCCGAAGGTGAGTTCCTGGTGGTGGAACTTGCGGTGCACCGGATCGCGGGCAAAATAGCTCAGCGTATCGTGCATGAAGCCCATGTTCCACTTGAAGCCGAAGCCTAGACCGCCCTCGTGGACCGGCTGGGAGACCTTGGGCCAGGAGGTGGATTCCTCGGCGATGGTCATGATGCCCGGATGGGTGCCGTAGACGGCCTTGTTCATCTGCTGGAGGAAGCGCACCGCCTCGAGATTTTCCCGCCCGCCATATTCGTTGGGCACCCACTCGCCCTCCTTCCTCGAATAGTCAAGGTACAGCATGGAGGCGACGGCATCGACGCGCAGGCCGTCGAGATGGAACTTTTCCGCCCAGTAAAGTGCGTTGTTGACGAGGTAAGAGACGACCTCCAGGCGGCCGAAATTGTAGATGGCCGTGTTCCAGTCGGGATGGAAGCCCTGCCGCGGATCGGCATGTTCGTAGAGCGCCGTTCCGTCGAACCAGCGCAGTCCGTGGGCGTCGGTGGGGAAATGGGCCGGAACCCAGTCGAGGATGACGCCGAGGCCGACCTTGTGGCAGCCGTTGACGAAGCGGGCGAAACCTTCGGGCTCGCCGAAGCGCGCGGTCGGGGCATAGAGCCCGGTCGTCTGGTAGCCCCAGGACGGATCATATGGGTGTTCGGTGATCGGCATGAACTCGATATGGGTGAAGCCCATGTCGACGCAGTAAGGGATGAGGCGGGCGGCCATCTCGTCCCAGCTCAGCATCGAGCCGTCCTCGCGCCGCTGCCAGGAGCCGGCGTGTACTTCGTAGACGCTGATCGGCTGGCGGCGCTGGTCTATGCTTGCCCAATGCTTGCGGTGCGCCGCGTCCTCCCAGCCCTGTTCCAGCTCGGCCGTGGTGACGGAGGCGTTTTTCGGTCTGAGTTCGGCCCGCCGTGCATAGGGGTCTGCCTTCAGCGGCAGCAGTTCGCCGCTCTTGCCAATGATCTCGAACTTGTAGGCGGAACCGGGCCGGACGTCGGGCGCGAAGATTTCCCAGATGCCGGTGTCGCGGCGCAGCCGCATGACATGCCGGCGTCCGTCCCACTCGTTGAAGTCGCCGACGACGGACACCCGCCGGGCATTCGGCGCCCAGACGGCGAAATGAAAGCCGTCGACGCCCTGATGTTTCAGCGGATGGGCGCCCATCTTGTCGAACAGGCGCAGATGCGAGCCCTCGCGGACGAAATAGTCGTCCATCGGCCCGAGCACCGGCCCAAAGCTGTAGGGATCGGTGACCGTCCACTCGACGTCGCCGCGGGTCGCGCGGTAGCGCAACGGCTGGAAGCTGTCGGCTGCGACCGGCCCGCAGAAGAAGCCGGCCGGATCGAGGCACTGCAGTTCCCCGAGCGGAGCGCCGCTGATGGAAAAGACCGAAATCGCCTCCGCGCCAGGTACGAAGCAGCGCGCCATGAAGCCCGATGCAGTCTTTTGCAGGCCCAGAACCGAGAAGGGGTCGGCGTGGCTGCCCTGAACAATCGCGTCTATTTCGGCGGGCGGTGGGGTGTCCGGCCGCGCGGTATCACCGATCTTCTTCGGTGATTTTGCCATCAGGCTCTCCAAATGTCGGCGGTATACTGGCGTATGGTCCGGTCCGAGGAGAACCAGCCCATGCGCGCGGTGTTGCGGATCGTCTTGGAATACCATGTGGCATCGTCGCCCCACAGCCCGTCGACCTCACGCTGCGCCTTGGCATAGGCATTGAAGTCGGCCGCGACCATGAACCAGTCGTGCTGGTAGAGCCCGTCGACCAGACCGGCGAAACGGCCTGGATCATCGGGAGAAAAGACGCCGGACGCGATCGCGGACAGGGCCTGGGAAAGCTCGCGCGAGCTCTCGATCACGGCGCGCGGATTGTGTCCTCCGGCGCGTAGCTTTCCGACCTCGCCGGCCGTCATTCCAAAGATCACGATGTTCTCCTCGCCCACATGGTCGCGCATCTCGACATTGGCCCCGTCGAGGGTGCCAATCGTCAGCGCACCATTCAACGCGAACTTCATGTTCCCGGTTCCCGATGCTTCCATGCCTGCGGTGGAAATCTGTTCGGACAGGTCGGCTGCGGGCACCATCACCTCGGCGAGCGAGACATTGTAGTTGGGGATGAAGACGACCTTCAGCAGGTTGCGGACGGCCGGATCGTTGTTGATGACGCGGGCCACGTCATTGGCGAGTTTGATGATCAGCTTGGCGTTGTGGTAGCTCGGCGCCGCCTTGCCGGCGAACAGTTTGACGCGCGGCACCCAGTCGCGCTCGGGATGGGTGCGGATCTGGTCGAACAGGGCGACGGTCTCGATGATGTTCAGGAGCTGGCGCTTGTATTCGTGGATGCGTTTGATCTGGATGTCGAACATCGCCGATGGGTCGAGCCTTATGCCCATGCGGCTGGCGACGAGATTGGCCAGCTGCTCCTTGTTGGCGCGCTTGACGGCGGCGAACTGCTTCTGGAATTCCTTGTCGTCGGCATAGGCGTCGAGCGCCTTCAGCTTCTCGGCGTCGTCGAGGAAGTCAGGACCGATCGTGTCGCGCAGCAGCGAGGTCAGGCGCGGATTGCACTGCATCAGCCAGCGGCGCGGGGTGATGCCGTTGGTCTTGTTGTTGATGCGGTCCGGGTAGAGCTTGTGCAGGTCGGCGAACACCGTTTCCTTCATCAGCTCGGTGTGCAGCGCGGACACGCCGTTGATGCTATGGGAACCGATGAAGGCGAGATTGCCCATGCGCACCCGCCGGTCGCCGCTCTCGTCGATCAGGGAGATGTGGCTGATCTCGTGGTCGGAGAAGTTGCGGTTCTTGCGGGCGTCGCGCAGGATCTTGGCATTGATCGCATAGACCAGCTGCATGTGGCGCGGCAGCAGCCGCTCGAACAGGGGCACCGGCCAGCTCTCCAGCGCTTCGGGAAGCAGGGTGTGGTTGGTGTAGGAGAAGGTGCGCCAGGTGATGTCCCAGGCGGTGTCGAAGTCGAGGCCGTGCACGTCGCACAAAAGCCGCATCAACTCGGTGACGGAAATGGCCGGGTGGGTGTCGTTGAGCTGGATCGCCACCTTGTCCGGCAGGGCCGAGAGTTCGTTGCCCTGCTGCAGATGGCGGCGAAGGATGTCCTGCAACGAGGCCGAACAGAAGAAGTATTCCTGGCGCAGCCTCAGTTCCTGGCCGGCTGTGGTGGCGTCGGCCGGGTAGAGAACGCGGGTCAGCGTTTCGGCCTTGTTGCTTTCCTTGAGCGCGCCGATGTGGTCGCCGGCATTGAAGGCCTCGAGCAGGATCGGATCGATCGGCTGGGCCGACCAGAGTCTGAGCGTGTTGACGTGGTCGCCGCGCCAGCCGACGACAGGCGTGTCGTAGGCGGTTGCGATCACGCGTTCGCCCGGCTTCCAGACGAAGTGCGGTTCGTCGTCATGGCCGGAGACGGTGTCGACCGCGCCGCCGAAGCCGATCTCGTAGGAACTCTCGCGGCGCTCGAACTCCCAGGGATTGCCGTGGGCGAGCCAGGTCTCGGGAAGCTCCACCTGCCAGCCGTCGGCCATCTGCTGGCGGAACAGGCCGTGCACGTAGCGGATGCCGTAGCCATAGGCGGGAATGTGGACGGTGGCCATGGATTCCATGAAGCAGGCGGCGAGGCGTCCCAGGCCGCCATTGCCAAGTGCGGCGTCCGCTTCGAGGCCGGCGATCACGTCGAGATCGACGCCCATCGAGGCGAGGGCCTGGCGGATTTCGTCCATCATGCCGAGATTGGACATGGCGTCGCGCATCAGGCGGCCGATGAGGAATTCGAGCGACAGGTAATAGACGCGCTTGGCGTTGTTGTTATAGGCGGCGCGGGTCGATTCCATCCATCGGTCGATGATGCGGTCGCGCACGACCAGGATGGTGGCCGTCAGCCAGTCATGCGGTGTCGCCACCTTGGCGTCCTTGCCGATCCCATAGGTCAGGCGCTCGATGATCTCGGCGGCAAGGACCTCCGGATCGGAAACGCGGGGCTGCGGCAGGGGCAGGTCGGCTTTGCTCAGGCTCTTGATCATGATGTCGCCAGTTCGGTTGCTCGCCAATCGGGATGCAGCGCCGATTCTCCCCTAACGGCACGCGTCTACAAAACACAGTTTACGCATCGTTACGAAGGTCTTGCAACACAGGAAATCGGCAAGGGCGAAAAACGCCCCGTCGTGGCGGTTTCCATCAAGTGGCTGAAATTCAAAGACTTGCAGGCGGGGTGGCGAAGACGAAAAAGGCCGCGTCCCTGACGGGGCGCGGCCTGGTCTGTTCAATGTCCCGAGGCCTCGGGCCGGCTCTTGTCCGAACTCAGTTGGTCAGGCGCGTGGCCGCCATCGAGGCCTTCTCGCCGATCTCCTTGAAGGCGGCGACGAGCTGGGCGGCATCGTTTGCGTCATAGTAGTGCGAGGTGTCGGTGGCGCAGTAGGACAGCAGCTGCTGGCCCCGGGTCGGCGCCATGAAGGCAACGCTGAAGACCTCCACGTCGGCCGCCCTGGCGCTGTCGCACCATGCCTTGGTCGAGGTGTCCGCGCTGGTGTAGTTGTTGTCGCCGTCGGTCATGAAGATGATGAACTTGCCCGGATCCTTCTGGCCGTTCTTGGCGATGTGGGCGTTGACCTCGGAAGTCGCCGTCACCTTCTGGTAGGCGGTCTTGAAGGCATTGGACGAATCCGTGCCGCCGGTTGCGGTCAGCGCGTTGACATAGTTCGTCACCTTGTTCGTTCCCCATTCGAACGTCGTCGGCGTCTGGCTGGACGAATTGTAGGAGATCGCGGCGGTGCGCACGTATTTCTTGTCGGGGTCGGCCGTCTTCAGCTGTTCGACGAGGTCGGCGACAGCGTATTTCAGCGCCTCGATCTTCAGGACGTAATTGGTGACGGTCCGCGAGCAGGTGTACCTGCCGCAGCTGTAGTATTCCACCTTGGTCGGCTGGGCGGTATTGACCGTGCTGGTGTCCTCCTCCATCGAGCCTGAGCGGTCGAGGACGAGATACATCGACAGGGCGTTCTTGCTCTCGGTCGTGCTCTCCGACGTGCTGGACACGCTGACCCGGACCTTGTCGTAGCCGAGCAGCTTGGTGAAGGCGTTCATGCTGACGTCGTATTGACCGTTGACCGTCACCTCATAAGTGTTGGTCGCGCCGCTTGCACCCGCGGTGCGATGGACGCTTGCAAGGGCGGTGTCGGCCATATCTTCGGCGGCCTCTTCGTCTTCCTCGGTCGGCAGGGCGCCGTTGCTGTTGGTGTTGGTGAACTGGGCCGCCATGAATTTCTTGGCCAGCTCGATGGCCTCTTCGTCGGTGATGCCCTTGCCGGCGAGCGCCGAGGCGGCGGACAGCGCGGCGGAATCGGCGGCGTCCTGGAGCGCGGACCGCACCTGCACGAGCTTGGCGAGATCCATCGCCACGCCCGCGCCGGCCAGAAGGACGGGCAGCAGGATTGCCGTCATCGTGCCGAAATTACCCCGGCGATCCTTCATGAATCCGCGGAGAAGAGTGTGCTTCTTTGTGGTGTCGACCATCATGTTCATCCGTCAAAAACGAGCACTTTGACGATCTGATACAGAACAAACCTGTTTTTCGATTTAAGCGAAAAGGTAAAATTCTACGAAACCGGCCGGAACGCCCGCAAATGCGGCTATTTGACCGGGATGACGTCGACCGCCTGCGCCGTCTGGTGGCTTCCATAGCTCTTCAGCACGCCGATGACGGGCGCCACGTCCGAATAGTCGCGGCCGTAGGAGGTGACGATGTGGTCGCCGCCGACGGTGATGTTGTTGGTCGGATCGAGCTCGATCCAGCCGACCGTCTCGCCGCACCACACCCGGACCCAGGCATGCATGGCGTCCGCGCCTTCCAGACGTTCCTTGCCCGGTGGCGGGATAGTCCTGAGAAAACCGCTGACATAACCCGCCGGGATGCCGAGGCTCCTCAACGCGATGATCATCACATGGGCAAAGTCCTGGCACACGCCGCGCTTCAGCAGGAAGGCCTCGAGCGGCGACGTGTCGACGGTGGTCGCTTCAGGGTCGTATTTGAAGTCGTCGTAGATGCGGGTGCAGATCGTTTCGGCGATCTGGCGGACGGTGAAACTCGGTTTCAGCGTTGCGCGCGCATAGTCGGCGATCAGTGGTTCGGCGCCAAGCCGTGGGCTGGTGCCGAGGAAATGGTGCGGCGATTCCGGACCCAGCGACCAGCAATCGGCCAGTTCCTCGGGCAGTTTCGCCAGGATCGGCGAAAAGTCGGCCGTCAGCGGCTGGGCCTGGACCGAGACGCGGGCCTGCATGCGGATGTCGAACTGCTCGTGCGGCGAACGATACATCACATAGGTCGCCGGGTGCTGGAAGAAGTCGGTGAAGTTCGAACGCTCGTCCGGCTTCGGGGTCACGGTGACGCTGCCCGCCACGAGACGCTGCCGCTCGGGCAGTGACAGGGGCAGCAGGCGCAGGATGTGGTGCGCGCCCGAGGCGGGCACGTCGTAGAGATAGCCGATATGCAGCGAGAGATCGTAGAGCATGGGGCTATCCGAGATAGGTGCTGGCGAGGAGGTCGGAGAGCTTTTCGAGGTCGCGCTCCAGACCGGCATAGATCTCGGCGTCCATGGTTTCCGGCGTCATCACCGCGAGCGACGAGTGCAGCCGCATGGTCTCGCGGTAGAAGGGCGACATCTGGCCGTTGACGAAGGCGTTCGGCAATTGCTCGACCTCGGTGCGGATCTCGTTCAGCTGGAACAGGATCGAGCGCGGGTTGAGCGGGTCGAGCGCCAGGAGGTCGGTGACGGTCAGCCGGGCGGTGCTGACATTGTAGCGGCGGCGATGCGTCATGACGTTGTCGCCGATCTCCAGAGCCATGTCGAGCGCGCCGTCGGGGGCTTCCTCGGCGGTCATGTGGCCAAGCAGGCGGGTCATGTGAAGGCCGCGTTCGAGCAGGCGTCCGACGGTCAGGAAGCGCCAGCCGGTGAAGCGGTACATGTTCTCGTGCACGAGGCCGGCGAAACCGGCGAGCTTGCGCAACAGCACGGTCATGGCATGCGCGGCGTCGTCGCCCAGCTTCACGGTGTCGTGGAAGCGGCGCGCGGTCTTTGCCAAGTCGTTCAGCGCCAGCCAGCCGTCGGGCGAGAAGCGGTCGCGGATATTGCTGGCGGAATAGACAGCGCTGTCGATGTTGCGCAGCAGGCTTTCCGGCACGCCGTGCTTCATTTCGACGTCGATGTCGGACAGATAGCGGGTGACATAAGCGAGCAGCGGCTGGTCTGGGTCGGCAGACTCGGCGAAGCGGGCATGCCAGGCGCGCAGGATGCGCAGCGCCCCTTCCGAGCGTTCGATGTAGCGCCCGAGCCAGTAGAGGTTGTCGGCCGCACGGCTCGGCAAGCTGCCGGGCATGTTTCGGGTAAAACTCTCCTCGGCCGGCAGGAGCGAGGTGCGGTCGACCGGCTTGCTGGAGACGATCCAGACATCCGCCGCGCTGCCGCCCGACTGCATGGCGAGCGCGGTCACGTCGTCGCCGGAGCCAATGCGGGCAAAGCCGCCGGGCATGATCTGCCAGCCGTCGCGGGTGCGCGCCGCATAGACCCGCAGCGACATCGGGCGCGAAGTGAGGTTGCCGTCGATCAGCGCCGGCGTGGTGGAAAGGGTCACGACCTCCTGGCCGACCAGGTTCGAGCCTTCGGTCTCCAGCCATTCTGTCGTCGAATGGCGCGACAGGCCGGACACCCGCGAGCCGAGCACGGAACGCCCATTGTCGTCGAAGAAGGGCAGGCGGGAATAGGCCGGGCCGATCACCATGCGGTCGATGTTGCGCGCAACGTGATCGCGCTCGCTCTTCTGGCCGCACCACCAGGTGGCGATCGACGGCAGCGCCAGGTCCTCGCCCAGCAGGTGGCGACAGATGGTCGGCATGAAGGCGAGAAAGGCGCGGGTTTCGAGAATGCCGGAGCCGAGCGCGTTGACGAAGGTGACCGAACCGTTGCGCAGCGCCTGCACCATGGCGGGCGTGCCGATATGCGAACTCTGGTCGAGTTCCAGCGGATCGGCATAGGCGGCATCGAGACGGCGCCACAGCACGCTGATAGGCTTCAGGCCGGCGACGGTCCGCACCATGACGCGTCCGTTGACCACGGCGAGATCCTCGCCCTCCAGCAGCATGATGCCGAGATAGCGGGCGATATAGGCGTGTTCGAAATAGGTCTCGTTGGCGGGGCCGGGCGAGAGCACGGCGATCCGGTCGTCGCTGTTCTGCTTCTGCGCCTGCAGGGCCTCGCGGAAGGCGCCGAAGAACGGGGCGAGCCGATGCACATGGCTTTCGCCGTAGATGTCGGAGAAGGCCCTGGCCGTCGCCACGCGGTTTTCCAGGGCAAAGCCGGCGCCGGAGGGCGCCTGGGTGCGGTCGGCCAGCACCCACCAGTTGCCGTCCGGCCCGCGGCCGATCTCGAAGGAGCAGAAATGCAGGTAGTGGCCGCCGGCCGGCTTGATACCGACGAGCGGACGCAGGAATTCCGGATTGGCGGCGACGAGGGCGGGCGGCAGGAAACCCTGCTCGACCAGCTTGTTGTCGCTATAGATGTCGGCGACCACGGCTTCGAGCAGGTTGGCGCGCTGCACCAGCCCTGCGGCCAGCACGTTCCATTCCTTCTCGTCGATCAGCACCGGGATGTGGGAGAAGGGCCAGACGCGCTCGCTGGAGCCGGCGGCACCATAGGCGCGGTAGAACACGCCGGCATCGCGCAGGTAGCGGTCGGCCCTGGCGAACCGCTCATGCAGGTCGTGCTCGGACATGCGGTCGAGGGCCGCGACGAAGGACTGCCAGACCGGGCGGATCTTGCCTTCGGCATCGATCATCTCGTCGGCGGCGCCCGGAAGGACGCGATAACCGGCGGTTCGCGCTTCCTTCATCTCTTCGTCTGCCGGGCCTTTATCCGCCGCCGGTTTGTTCGCCATCTAGTCAAATACCCTGGGGTCGCCGCAAGTCCAATGTATGGGGGAATTCCGGCGAAACCGTCTCCGGCCATAGCGGAAAATTGCCTGCTGTATGACCCCACGGTTCGAAACGCGCAAGCCGCCTTGCCTCCGCTTCATTCCCGTTCACAGGGAATGTGTCGTAGTTTCGACCGCCGGGATGCGCCACATGGTAGACGCAACCGCCGATCGACCGGCCCGACCACATATCATAAACATCAAATGTTAGCGGTGTATTGACCGGCAGGACAGGATGCAGGCCAGAGGCCGGCTGCCAGGCCTTGTAGCGCACGCCGCCGACCGAGACGCCGTTGGTGCCGGTCTTCGACAGCGGAACGCGCCGCCCGTTGCAGGCGATCGCATAGCGTCCCGGATTGCCGGTTTCCAGCCGTACCTGCAGCCGTTCGACCGAGGAATCGACATAGCGCACGGTTCCGCCGATCGCGCCCTGCTCGCCCATCACGTGCCAGGGTTCGAGCGCCTGCCGGAGTTCCAGCCGCGAATCGCCGTATTCGACCTCGCCACAGAAGGGGAAGCGGAACTCAAGCTGGGCGGCGAACCATTCCGGCTTGAAGTCGAAACCGTTGTCGCGCAGGTCCGCCAGCACTTCGAGGAAGTCCTGCCAGATATAGTGCGGCAGCATGAAACGGTCGTGCAGCGCCGTACCCCAGCGCACGAAGCTGCCGCCGGTCGGGTTCTTCCAGAAACGCGCGATGAGGGCGCGCACGAGAAGCTGCTGGGCGAGCGACATGCGGGCGTTCGGCGGCATTTCGAAGCCGCGGAACTCGACGAGGCCGAGCCGGCCGGTCGGACCGTCGGGCGAGAACATCTTGTCTATGCAGATCTCGGCGCGGTGGGTGTTGCCGGTGACGTCGATCAGGAGGTTGCGGAACAGCCGGTCGACCAGCCATGGCAGCGGCGGAGCCTCGCTCGATCCCGGCATCGGGATCTGCGCCATGGCGATCTCGAGTTCATAGAGGCTGTCGTGGCGCGCCTCGTCGATGCGCGGCGCCTGGCTGGTCGGGCCGATGAACAGGCCGGAGAACAGGTAGGACAGCGAGGGGTGACGCTGCCAGTGCAGGATGAGGCTCTTCAACAGGTCGGGACGGCGCAGGAACGGGCTGTCGGCCGGATTGGCCCCGCCCACCACCACATGGTTGCCGCCGCCGGTGCCGGTGTGGCGGCCGTCGATCATGAACTTGTCGGCGCCGAGCCGCGATTCGCGGGCCTCTTCGTAGACGGCGCCCGTGATCGAGACGCAGTCGTCCCAGCTGGCGGCCGGATGGATATTGACCTCGATGACGCCGGGGTCGGGGGCGACGCGCACCACGTTGATGCGTTCGTCATGCGGTGGCGCATAGCCTTCGATATGGACGGGCAGGCCAAGCGCGGCTGCCGCCTGTTCGGCGGCGGCTACCAGTTCGAGATAGTCCTCGATGCGCTCGACCGGCGGCATGAAGATGCTGAGGCGCCCGTCGCGCACCTCGACCGACATGGCGGTGCGCACCGCGCCGCCGATCTCGCCCAGCACCTGCTCGACGCGGCCCTGCTGGATCGTGTCGTCCACCTGGAAGGAGGCTTCGGGCATGGCGCGGCCGGCGGGCTCAACGACCTCCGGCAGAGGCCCCCGCGGCTCGCTCGGATCGGCGGGGTGGATATAGGGGAACTGCGACGGCGGGACATAGGGCAGGGCACCGAGCGGCAGGCGGTAGCCCACGGGACTGTCGCCGGGTACCAGGAAGATCTTGCCGCGGCGCGTCTTCCATTTCTCGCTCACCCAGCGCTTGCCGGTCGCCTTGCTGTTCCAGGTCTGGACCGGCAGCACATAGCCGCTCGGCTCGGTCAGTCCGCGCTCGAAGACGCGCGCAATGCGGCTGCGCTCCTCCGGGTCCTTCAGCTTGGAATTGGCCGGATCGACATTGTCGGGAAGATTGGCCTCCTTGAGGATCCATTCGCCGGGATCCTCATAGGCCGGCACCACCATTTCGGGTTCGATGCCGAGAGCGCCTGCGATCTCGCCGAGCAGCCGGCCGGCATCGTCGGCGGTGACCTCGTAGCGCTTGCCTTCCTCGGCCACCAGTTCCGGGTTCTGCCAGATCGGCTTGCCGTCCTTGCGCCAGTAGAGCGAAAACGTCCAGCGCGGCAGGCTCTCGCCGGGATACCACTTGCCCTGGCCATAGTGCAGGAAGCCGCCCGGCGCGAAGCGTTCGCGAAGCCGCCGGATCAGGGTATCGGCCTTGTCACGCTTGGTCGGGCCTACCGCGTCGGTGTTCCACTCCTCCGACTGGAAATCGTCGATCGATACGAAGGTCGGCTCGCCGCCCATGGTGAGGCGCACGTCGCGGGCCTGAAGCTCGGCGTCGACGCGATGGCCGAGCGCGTTCAGCGCATCCCAGCTCTCGTCGGAAAACGGCTTGGTGATGCGCGGGTGCTCGGCGACACGCGTCACGGTCATGGCGAAATCGAATTCGGTGTTCGCGTGGCCGAAATAGCCGCCGGTGATCGGCGCGGCATTGCGATAGTGCGGGGTCGCGGCGAGCGGGATGTGGCTCTCGCCGGTCAACAGGCCGGAGGTAGGGTCGAGGCCGACCCAGCCGGCACCGGGCAGGTAGACTTCCGCCCAGGCGTGCAGGTCGGTGAAGTCGACCTCGGTGCCCGACGGACCGTCAAGCGCCTTCAGGTCCGGCTTCAGCTGGATCAGGTAGCCCGAGACGAAGCGCGCGGCGAGGCCGAGGCGGCGCAGCACCTGGACGAGCAGCCAGCTGGTGTCGCGGCACGAACCCTGGCCGATGGTCAGCGTATCTTCCGGCGTCTGGACGCCCGGCTCGAGCCGGATGACATAGCCGATCTTTTGCTGCAGGGCGGCATTGAGGCCGACGACCATGTCGACCGTGCCCTGGCCCGGCGTCTTGTCGAGCGTCGCCATGAAGGCGGCGAGCGCCGGGGTGTCCGGATCCGGCGTCATGTAGATCTTCAGGTCGTCACGGATATCGGCCGGGTATTCGAACGGCCACTTCATCGCCTCTTCCTCGACGAAGAAATCGAAGGGATTGTAGACGGTCATGTCGGCGACGAGATCGACCTCGATCTTGAACTCGGTGACCGGGTCGGGAAAGACGAACCGGGCCTGGTAGTTGCCGTAGGGGTCCTGCTGCAGATTGACGAAGTGATTGGCCGGCGTGACCTTGAGCGAATGGCTCAGCACCTTGGTGCGGGAATGGGCGGCCGGTTTCAGCCGGATGATCTGGGGCCCCAGCCGGACCGGCTTGTCATACTTGTAATGGGTGAGATGGTAGATGCTCGCCTTGATCGACATGTCTGCTGTTCGCCCTCTTTGCCCGTTGTTCTTTTTGCCGGGCTAAAGAGCGATCTTGTGCAATGCAGCGCCATAAAGCAAGGGCGCAGAGCCTCGGCGCCTCACGGGCGTCCCGGGCTGGAGGCTGTCGGGCTTGGCCTGTTTCTCGTCAGTCGAGGGTGCGGCGGAAGCGTTTGACGGCAATCGTCATGGCGATCGTCGTCAGCACGACCAGTGCCAGCGTGTCGTAGGCGAGAACCTCTATCGACGCGCCTTTCAGCATGATGGCCCGCACCACGCGGATGTAGTGGGTGAGCGGCAGTGCCTCACCGATCCACTGGCCCCAGTTCGGCATGCCGGCGAAGGGGAACATGAAACCGGAGAGCAGGATGTTCGGCAGGAAATACATCATCGCCATTTGGACCGCCTGAAGCTGGTTGGTGGCGACGGTCGAGAAGGTGTAGCCCATCGACAGGTTGGAGACGACGAAGAGGGCGGTCACGGCGGCCAGCGCCAGCGGATTGCCGAGAATCGGCACGCGAAAGACGAAGTAACCGGCGGCGATGATGATGATGGCCTGGGCAAGACCGATGACGACGTAAGGCGCGATCTTGCCGAGCATGATCTCGACCGGCTTGATCGGCATGGACAAGAGGTTTTCCATCGTGCCGCGTTCCAGCTCGCGCGTCACGGAGAGCGCGGTGAAAATCAGCAGAGTCATGGTGAGGATGGTGCCGAGCAGGCCGGGCACGATGTTCAGCGTCGACGAACCGGCCGGATTGTAGCGACGATGCTGGACGATGGTGAAGGGCGGTTTGCTCGCCTCCGCAACCGTCACATGCCGGTCCCGTTCGAGGGCGGTGGAAATGATGCCGGAGAGGGCTCCGAGCGCCGAGCTCGCCGCCACCGGATCGGTGGCGTCGGCAGCGACCAGAAGAGACGGGTTTTCGCCGCGCCTGACGGCCCGCTCGAAGCCTTCGGGGATCTCGACGACGAACAGCGCGCTTCCGGATTCCAGCACCCGGTCCATGTCTTCGGCGCGGGTCAGGACCTGGCGGATGTCGAAGAAGTCGGTGTTCTTCAGCGCGCCGAGGATCGAGCGGCCCAGATCGGTGTTCTCCCGCATCAGCACGGCTGTCGGCAGGTTGTGCGGCGTGGTGTTGATGGCGAAGCCGAAGAGGAAGAGCTGCATGACCGGGATCATCACCATGGTCGCGAGCGTGATGCGGTCGCGGGTCATCTGGATGAATTCCTTGATGGTCATCGCCCAGAACCGGCGCAGGAAGCCGTTGCTTATACTGGCCGCGCTCATTGGAAATTGTCCTTCGACAGGTTCATCAGCTCGATGAAGGTATCCTCGAGCGTCGGCTCGCTCGGCGTCCAGACGAGGCCCGGCCGCCCGCGGAGGGGCGCGATCGCGGAGAGCAGCAGGGCTTCGTCTCTGCCGCAGACATGCAGGCTGGTGCCGAAGGGGGCGACCATGTCGATGCCCGGGCTGCGTTCCAGTTCGACCTGCAGCTTGTGGACATCCGGACCCGAAACGCTCCAGGTCTTGAGGCCGGTCGAGGCGATCACCTCGTCGACCGTGCCGCGTACCAGCAGCTTGCCATAGGCCATGTAGGCGATCTCGTGACAGCGTTCCGCCTCGTCCATGTAGTGGGTCGAAACGAGTACCGAGAGGCCTTCGGCTGCGAGCGCATGGATCTCGCTCCAGAATTCGCGCCGCGCCTTGGGGTCGACGCCGGCGGTCGGTTCGTCCAGCAGCAGAAGGTCCGGCTCGGGCAGGATGCAGGCGCCGAGCGCCAGCCGCTGCTTCCAGCCGCCGGAGAGATTGCCGGCGAGCTGATTCTCGCGGCCGCCGAGACCGAGGCGCTCGATGGCATCGCGCGCCTTGCCTCTCGGATCGTCGAGATTGTAGACTCGGGCGACGAATTCGAGGTTCTCGCGGATCGACAGATCCTGGTAGAGCGAGAATTTCTGCGTCATGTAGCCGACGCGCCGGCGGATCGCCTCCGACTGGGTCAGGATGTCGTAGCCGAGACAGGTGCCGCTGCCGCTGTCGGGGGTCAATAGTCCGCACAGCATGCGGATGGTGGTCGTCTTGCCAGAGCCGTTCGGGCCGAGGAAGCCGTGAATGCTGCCCTTGCGAACCTCGAGCGACAGCTTGTCGACGACGACGCGATCACCGAAACTCTTGGTGAGATCGGTCACGTCGATCACCAGTTCGGCCTGGGCGGATGGCGCGGACGGCGCGTTCATCACTGGCTCTCCGGCGGCGAAAGCGTCACGTCGACGGGAAGACCGGGGCGGACGCCGCTGGGGTCCTGCGGGACTGCTTCGACGCGATAGACGAGCTTGGCGCGTTCTTCGAGGCTGTAGATCTCCGGCGGCGTGTATTCCGCCTTGTCGGAGATGAAGCTTACTCTGGCATCCATCGGCCTGCAGCCGTCGCAGGTCATGTGCACCGTCTGGCCGATCGCGACCCTGGCGATCTCGGCTTCGGATACGAAGAAGCGGATGCGGATGTCCTCGGGTGCGAGAAGGGCGACGACCGGGCGTCCGGCCGGCACGACTTCGCCCGGCTTGTAGTAGAGCGTCTGCACGCTGCCTGAGACCGGGGCCTTGACCGACAGGCGGCCCAGCGCGTCGCGGGCGGAGGCGAGTTCGGCCTTTGCCGCGGCCATGGTCTGTTCCGCCTGGCGGATCGTTTCGTCGCGTGCGGGAAGGCCGGCAAGCGCGACCTGTCCGCGGATGTTGTCGAGGGCTGCGCGATTCGCGGCTTCCGCAGCGATCGCGGCATCGAGGTTGGCGCGGGTCGCCGTGCCGCTGCGGGCGAGCGAACGCATGCGGTCGAGTTCCTGCACCGAAAGCGAGAGCTGCGCCTCGGCCTGGCGCTCGGAGGCCTTGAGGATGGTGATTTCCTCGGGGCGCTTCTGGGCGGCGACGGCGAGGTCATACTGCGACTGAAGCGCGGCGAGACTGGCTTCCTTCGCCGATACCGCTGCCTGCGCCGCGGTGTCTTCCAGCCTGAACAGCAGTTTTCCCGCGTCGGCGCGATCACCCTCCCTGACCGTGACGTCTGCGAGCCGTCCCGCCGTTTCCGGGCCGATGAACAACAGGTCGGCCTCGACCCAGCCCTGGTAGGGGCGCTCGGCATGGCCATTGAGATAGATCGGCAGGAGGAAGAGCGCGGCCGCGACGACGACCGCCAGGAGGGCGATGCGCTTCATGGCGCGTCTCCTTGCACGGGGAGGAAGAGGGTTTCGAGAAAGGTGTCGAACAGGGCCTGGGTGTCGAGATGTTCGTAAGGTTCGAACAGCGTTCCCCAGATGATCGACATCAGGACGGGGGCGAAGATGATCTGCGGCATCGCGGCGATCCTCGGATTGCGCAGTTCGCCACGCGCGGCGGCGCGCTCGAGGACCTGGCGCAACATGCGCAGGCCGACGGTGAGCACATTGCGGTGATAGAATTCCGCGACCACCGGAAAGAACTGCCCCTCGGACAGAAGCAGGCGCAGCATGTGTCGCCGGTCGGTACCGAGGATCTCGTTCTGCGCCAGCGCGTAGAGGCCGGCGATCATCATGCGGCCGGGGATCGCATCATTGGCCGCCATGGCCTCCATGTTGGCGAGAATGGGTGAGGCCATGCCCGAGGCGAGCGAGGTGAACAGCGCTTCCTTGTCGGGAAAGTGCAGGTAGACCGTGCCCTTGGCGATGCCGGCGCGGGCGGCCACGTCCTCGATGCGCGTCGCGGCAAAGCCGCGCTCGGAAAAAAGGGCGAAGGCGGCTGCGAGGATCTCGGCGCGTCGTTCTTCGGGGTCTCGCCGTTTACGGGTTTTCTCGTTCATGAGGCGCGGATCCGTTAATGACTGGTTGGTCAGTCATTAACGCAATGCGTTGCCTTTGGCAACCCGTTTCGGTGCGCCGCCTTTCGAAAGGTCCCGGGAAATAGGCAAAGAAAGACCGCGAAACCGGGTTTCGCGGGTCGTCCTTGTCTGGGCCAGTTGTCCGGAGTCAGCCGGCGGTTAGCTCCGGCCGAACTCGTCGACCAGGCGGATGATGTCGTCCTCGCCGAGATAGGAGCCGGTCTGGATCTCGATCAGTTCCAGCAGGATCTTGCCGGGATTGCCGAGGCGGTGCACGGCCCCTTGCGGGATGTAGATCGACTGGTTCTCGTGCAGCATGGTCACCTTGTCGTCGATCGTCACTTCGGCCGCGCCCTTTACGCAGATCCAGTGTTCCGAGCGGTGGTGGTGCTTCTGCAGGGACAGCTTCTTGCCCGGATGGACGAAGAGGCGCTTGACCTGGAAGCGCTCGCCGTTCAGCACCGACGTATAACCGCCCCAGGGGCGCAGCGAGGTCGGGTGGTTTTCGGTGAGCGTCGCGGTCTTCTTGTCTGCGGCGAGCAGCTTGACGAGGTTGCCGACCTGCTGGCTGTCGTCGAGCCGGCCGACATAGACGGCGTCCTCGCTGGCGATGACGGCCACGCCATCCATGCCCTGGACGGCCAGATGGTTGTCGCGCGACATGACCAGCGAATTGCGGGTGTTGACGAGCGTGGCATTGCCGCTGACGACGTTGCCGTCCGGATCGGCATTACCGAGCTTCCATACGGCGTCCCAGCTGCCGAGGTCGGACCAGCTGATCGGCGAGGGGACCACGGCGGCATTGGCGGTCTTTTCCATCACCGCATAGTCGATCGAGATGCTCGGGCTTTCGCCGAAGGCCTCGGCGTCGAGACGGGTGAAGTCGAGATCCTTGGTCGCAGCGCGCACCGATTTTTCGGCAGCAGCCAGCACATCGGGCGCCAGCTGGCGCAGTTCGGAGATGATCTGTCCGGCGGTGAAGACGAACATGCCGGAGTTCCAGAAGTAGTTGCCGGCGGCGAGCATCTTCTCGGCGTTCTCGGCCTTCGGCTTTTCGACGAAGCGCTTGACGGCGTTGGCGCCGGAGGTCAGCGGCTCGCCCATCTCGATATAGCCGTAGCCGGTGGCCGGTTCGGTGGGCGTGATGCCGAAGGTGACGATCTTTCCGGCGCGCGCGGCGGCCGCTGCCGCGGCGACGCAGGTCCGGTAACGCTCGTCCGTGGCGATGTCGTGGTCGGACGGCAGGACCTGCAGGAGCGCGTCATTGCCGTAGAGATCGGCGACGATCAGGGCGGCGACGGCAACGGCGGCCGCCGTGTTGCGCGCTTCCGGCTCCAGCACGATGCCGCATAGGTTCGCTTCCATCTCGCGGGCCTGTTCGGCGACCAGGAAGCGGAATTCCTCGTTGGTGATCACCAGCGCCGGCTCGTAGAGGCTCTGATCGGCGACACGGTCGAGTGTGCCCTGGAAAAGCGTCTTGTCGCCAATGAAGCGGATGAACTGCTTGGCGGCGGTGGCGCGCGACAGCGGCCAGAGGCGGGTGCCTTTTCCCCCCGCCATGATGACGGGTACGATCTTCTCGGTCATATTCTGCTTTGCCTTTCGGTTTGGCGGACGATGGGCGGCGGGGCGGGCGACATGCAATCGGCCTTTCCCCGCTCGCGCGTGGCTTTGCCGTTGGTTTAACGCCCGGATGGCTGGGTTGTTGCATTTTTTGTCGCCGACTCCAAGCCCGCGCCGGTCCTCGCCGCCTCCGGCGCGGCAGAACTTCCTCGGCACTCCAGCGGATATTTTTGCTCTATCGGGCGGATCGTCATGGTCATTTGCACGGAATCGTGGTGTTTTTGACCGGCTATTGGGCTCACGAGCTTGGAGTGACGGCATTAATGATAAATTGCATTTCATCACTCCTTGTCCCGGATCTCTCCGGCCCCTGTTCTACTTCCGACAGGTCCGGCGATATTTCGGCGTGGCGCGCGGGCCGGCCTGGAGGATTGCCATTCGCCGGATAAACACCCTTGTTGTTCTGTTCGCGCTTTCCGCCACGCATGACGCCGGGGCGAATGAGCTGCCCTATGCCGCCTCGCAGGAGCCGATCTGGACGGACCGCCCGGTCAGGGTCGACAAGGCGGCGCAGCAGTACGAACGGGTTCCCGGGCTGTTCGACGCCTTCGTGACCAAGATTCGCGTCAAACCCCAGGCGCAGGCCTTCGATGGCGGCTCCTTCCAGCAGGACGGCATGGTCTTCATCATCGCCGATGTCGTGGCACCCGACCCGAAGCGCATCTGTCACGCCGACGACGGCAGCATCCGGGCATGCGGCAGCCAGTCGAGGGCCTTCCTGAAAAGCCTGATCAACCGCCGTTATCTCGAATGCCGGGCGTGGCCGATCGCCTTGCGGACCGTGATGATCGACTGCCGGATCGGGCAATACCGGGTCGCCGAGACGCTGGTCGCCTCGGGCTATCTGCGCGCAGCGCGCGATGCGGGCCTGATCGCCGTCGAGCAGGATGCCAAGCGGCGGCGGGCGGGTCTGTGGGCCGATGCCGGATGCCGGCTGTCGGAGCGCTGCTGATCCATCACGGCCGCCGTCATTGCCGGTGGCGCACGGTTCTCACCGGACGCCCGTCCCGGCTTCCCCGCTTCGGCAGGAAGCGGTTGTGCTCGTGCGCGAAGAACCAATACTTGGCGATCTCCGACACCGCCAGATAGAGGAGCGTGATGACGCCGAGGCCGACGAGAATGTGCGGCGGCAGCGGTACGAAGGCGAACCAGTCGGCCCCCGGCAGGTAGGGCACCGCCAGCGCCAGCACGATCACCGCGACGGTCGACAGCACCAGCCAGCGGCCCGGCCTGCTCTTCCAGAAGGGCTTCGAGGTGCGGATCACCAGCACGATGGCGAGTTCGGTGATCAGCGACTCGACGAACCAGGCGGTCTGGAAGATGGCCGCCGTTTCCCTGGCGACCAGGATCAGGAAGCCGAAGGTCAGCATGTCGAAGACAGTGCTGATCAGGCCGAAGACGACCATGAAGCGTTGGACATAGGCGATGTTCCAGCTCTGCGGGCGGATCACCGCATCTTCGTCGACATTGTCGCTGGCAATCGCCAGAGAGGGAATGTCGGAGAGGAAGTTGTTGAGCAGGATCTGCTTGGCGAGCAGCGGCTGGAACGGCAAAATGAAGGAGGCGACCGACATGCTGATCATGTTGCCGAAATTGGCGCTGGTCGTGGTCGAGATGTATTTCAGCGTGTTGGCGAAGGTGCGCCGGCCGTTGTCGATGCCTTCGAGCAGCACGTCGAGGTTCTTGTCGACCAGAACCATGTCGGCGGCCTGCTGGGCGACGTCGGCGGCCCCCTCGACGGAAATGCCGATATCCGCCTCATGCAGCGCCGGCGCGTCGTTGATGCCGTCGCCGAGATAGCCGACGACATTGCCGCGCTTGCGCAGAGCGGCGATGATGCGCTGCTTCTGGTTGGGGTCGATCTCGACGAACAGGTCGGTGCGACCGGCGAGCGCGGCCAGCGCTTCGTCGGATGTGCGCGCCAGTTCCTCGCCGGTCAGGATGTGGTCGGCCTTCAATCCGACGGAGCGGGCGAGATGGGCGGCGACGAAGCGGTTGTCGCCGGTGATCACCTTGACGCCGACGCCACGCCTGGCCAGCGCCGAAAGCGTTTCGATGATGCCCGGTTTCGGCGGATCGCTGAACAGCAGGAAGCCGGCGAAGGTGAGGTCCTGCTCGCTGTCGCGATCATAGCGTTCGGCCGGCGTCGCGAAGCGGCGGACGGCGAGGCCGAGCACGCGGTAGCCTTCTTCACCCCAGGCGGCAAAACGGCTCTCGATCGCCGTCCGGCCTTCGGCATCGAGCGGCCGGACCGCGTCGCCATCCTGAACCGCGCTGCAGGTTTCGAGCACGTTGCTGAGCGCACCCTTGGCGATCAGCAGATGGCCGGCGGCATCGGTGTCCTCGACGATCACCGACAACCGCTTGCGCAGGAAGTCGTAAGGGATTTCGGCGACCTTGCGGGTGGTTGACGTATCGATGCCCTGGGTCGCGGCGGCGGCCGCGATCGCGTCGTCGAGCGGATTGGTCATGCCGTTCTGCAGGCGGGCATTGAGCGCGGCCAGACGCATGAGGTCGGCGCGCGGCGTGCCGAGCGGTCCCTCGGCGCGCTCAAGCCGGACCACGCCTTCCGTCAGCGTTCCGGTCTTGTCGGTGCACAACAGGTTCATGCTGCCGAGGTTTTCGATCGAGGCGAGGCGCCGTACGATCACGCCGCCGTCGGCCATGCGCCGGGCGCCGTTCGACAGGGTGACGCTGACGATGGCCGGCAGCAGTTCCGGCGTGAGACCGACGGCGATCGCCAGGGCGAACAGCAGGGAATCGATCAACGGCCGGTCGAGAATGAGGTTTCCGGCAAAGATGACGACCACCATGATCAGCGTGATACGGGTCATCAGGTAGCCGAAGCGGCGGATGCCGCGGGCAAAATCGGTCTCCGGCGGTTCAAGCTTGAGATGGCCGGCAATCGTACCGTATTCGGTTGCCGAACCAGTTTCGACCACGACCGCCCGGCCGATGCCGCTGCGGACGGAGGCGCCGGTGAAGAGCACATTGGTACGGTTCGCCAGCGTGGTCGCGGCCGGGATCTCGCCGGCGCGCTTTTCCACCGGATAGGTCTCGCCGGTCAGCGCCGACTGGCTGACATGCAGATCGGTCGCCTCGATGACCACGGAGTCGGCGGGAATGAGGTCGCCGGCCGCCACCACGATCACGTCGCCGGGCACCAGCGCGCTGGCCGCCAGCGGGCGCATTTCGCCGTCGCGCCAGACCTTGACCTTGAAGGCGATCCGTTCCTTGAGCTTCTGAACCGCCAGCGAGGCGGAATATTCCTGGTAGAAGCTCAGGAGCGAACTGGCGAGGATGACGATGGTGATGATCGTCGCCTCCTTCCACTCGCCGACGGCGATCGAAATGGCCGCCGCCGCCACGAGGATCAGCACGAGCGGGCTTTCGAACTGCGACAGGAAGATGCGGAAGCCCGACCAGCGGCCTTCCTCGCGAAAGATGTTGGCGCCCACGCTTTCCAGGCGCGCCTCGGCCTCCTCGCCGGTCAGGCCCTGAGGCGAGGTCTTCAGCAGGGCAAGGAGCTCGGCCTGGGGCCGGCTCCAATAGGCTCGGTTTTCCGGTGCTTCGAAGGAGAAGGGAACAGGGGAGGAGGGCATGGGGGATCCGGGTTCGGCTTGGCGGTCGGCGAAAAGAACTTGATTCCGATCACGGCGTCATGAAGGCTGATCCAGCATAAACGATCGGACTGCGAACTGCCATGCATTGGCGAGCCCGGAGGCCAAAGAGATGAGAGCCATGGTGCTGCATGCGCCGCGCCAGCCCCTGAGGCTGGAAGAGCGGCCCGATCCGATTGCCGGCCCGGGCGAGATCGTCGTTCGGGTCGAGGCCTGCGCCGTCTGCCGCACCGACCTTCATGTCGTCGACGGCGACCTGACGGAGCCGAAGCTGCCGCTCGTGCCGGGGCACGAGATCGTCGGCATCGTCGAGAGCTGCGGCGAGGGCGTCGATCTTGTCCCCGGCCGTCGCGTCGGCATTCCCTGGCTCGGCCATACCTGCGGATGCTGCGGCTATTGCGCCAGCGGGCGGGAGAACCTCTGCGACAATCCGGGCTTCACCGGCTACACCCGCGATGGCGGCTTTGCCAGCCATGTGGTGGCGGATGCGGATTTCGCCTTTCCGCTCGACGGCTTTTCCAATCCGGTCGCCACCGCACCCTTGATGTGCGCCGGGCTGATCGGCTGGCGGTCGCTGAAGATGGCGGGCGAGGGCAGGCGGATCGGCATCTACGGTTTCGGTGCCGCTGCCCACATCATCGCGCAGGTCTGCGTCCATCAGGGCCGCGAGGTCTATGCTTTCACGCGGGCGGGGGACGATGCGGCGCAGGCGCTCGCCCGTTCTCTCGGGGCCGTCTGGACTGGTGGCTCGGAAGACAGCCCGCCGGTTCTGCTGGACGCGGCGATCATCTTCGCGCCGGTGGGCGAGCTTGTGCCTTTGGCCCTTCGCGCCGTTGCCAAGGGTGGGCGCGTTGTCTGCGGCGGCATCCACATGAGTGACATCCCGCAGTTTCCCTATTCGATCCTGTGGGGCGAACGGCAGGTGCTGTCGGTCGCCAATCTCACCCGCGCCGATGCCGTCGAATTCCTCCAGCTCGCGCCCCGGGCCGGGGTCACCACCACGACGACCACCTATCCGCTGGAACGCGCCAACGAGGCGCTCGCGGATCTGCGAGCCGGTCGGTTCCAGGGGGCGGCCGTCCTGGTGCCGTGACGGGCCTTGCTGCGGACGAAAGCCGTCAGGTTACGCGAAGCGGCGCACGGCTGCGGTCGTTGACCGCCTCGCACGCCTTCTGCAGCAGGCTTATGAACTGCCGGCGTTCGTCGGCGTCCAGCCCTTCGAGCAGGATCGACTGCACGTCCTTGACGATCGGCCTTATCTCGGCCAGCGCCTGCGTGCCTTTCTCAGTGACAAAGAGATTGCGTGCCCTGCGGTCGCTCGGATTGGTCTCGCGGCGCACCAGTTCCTTCTGCACCAACCGATCGACCACTCCGCCGATCGTCACGCGGTCATAGGCGATGCGGCTCGCCAGCGTCGCCTGGTCCAGTCCCGGTTTCGCCTCGATGGCGCTCAGCGCCGCATATTGAACGGGCGTCAGGTCGAAGCCCTTCTTGCCGGTTTCGTCCATGAACACGGACACGGCGGCCTGGTTCAGTCGCCGGACCAGATGGCCGGGCATCTCATAGATTTCGAGCATCACGATTGCGTTCCCCCCGCAAATTTATGCTTTTTCTCTAGCGCTTATCGCGCCAACAAAAAAGAGCGGCATTTTCGAGAGACCTCGCCGGTCCGCAGCCCAGGCGATCGAGCCGGGAGCGGACCGAACCGTGGATCGGGCACGGCCTTTTTCGGCGCCGGGACTGGCAAGGCCCGGGCGTTCCTGATTTATGTTGGCACCGGTCGATTGCTGGAAAGCACGGCCGGTGCAAGCAGCGAGCGTGAGGATACCGATGCAGAGACTTTTCGACATCCCGGCCACGCCGCTCGTTCCCGTCAAGGGCGAGACGGCCGGCTATCCGGTTCACCGCATCTTCGGCGTCGGGCGCAACTATGCCGAACATGCCGCCGAAATGGGCTATGAAGTCGATCGCGAGACGCCGTTTTATTTCACCAAGCCGGCATCGGCGATCGTGCCCACCGGCAGTGAGATTCCCTATCCGCCCGGCACCTCCAATTTCCACTACGAGATGGAACTGGTGGTGGCGATCGGCGCCCCGGCCTTCCGGGTGAGCGTCGAGGATGCCTCAAAGGCCATCTACGGCTATGCCGCCGGCCTCGACATGACGCGCCGGGACCTGCAGCTTGCCGAGCGGGCCAAGCAACGGCCCTGGTCACTGGGCAAGGCCTTCGAGAAATCGGCGCCGATCGCGGAGATCACCAAGGCCGCCGACTTCGGCGAGATCGGACCGCAGCGCATCTGGCTGAAGGTCGGCGAGGAGATCCGCCAGGACGCGCATCTCAGCGACCTCGTCTGGTCGGTGCCGGAGTTGATCAGCCATCTGTCGCGTTTCTATCATCTCGTTCCCGGCGATCTCATCTTTACCGGAACGCCGGCCGGTGTCGGTCCGCTTTCCCCGGGCGACCGGATCACCGGCGAAATCGACGGGCTGCAGCCGGTGACGATCAGCATCGGTGCCGCGAAATAGGGCATAGCGGCGAGGAGCCTCGAATGGGCGAGCTTGGTAAATTCGAACGGAAGCTGCCGGAAGAACGTCGCCGGGCGCTGATAGAGGCGACGCTTACCTGCCTCGCCCGCGAGGGCCATGCCGGGCTGTCGATCCGCAAGATCAGCCAGGAGGCCGGCATTTCCGTCGGCCTGATCAACCACCACTATGCCAGCAAGGACGAACTCGTCGGTCATGCCTACGAGACCCTGTCGCTCGGCCTGCTCGCCAATATCCGCGACAAGGTCGAAGCGGCGGGGGCCAATCCCCGGGCGCGTCTCAGCGCCTATTTCCGCGCCTCTCTGTCGGCGCCGGTGCTGGAGCGCAGCACGCTCAGGACCTGGGTGGTGTTCTGGGGCATGATCGACCATTCGACGATCATGACCGAGGTGCACGACCGCACCTATGCGGAATATCGGCGCCTGCTGGAAACGCTGCTGGCGGCCGTGTGGCAGGCGTCCGGCCGGCCGATGCCGGATCTCAGGCTCGCGGCGATCGGGCTCGTCGCCATCCATGACGGGCTGTGGCTTGAATGGTGCCTCAATCCGCACACCTTCTCGTCGGAGGAGGCGATCGGGCTGTGCGAGCAATGGACCGATTCCATGCTCGCCACCCAGGTCGGATCGAGCAGTACGCGACAAAACTGAACACTCGTTTAATTTCTCTTGCCTCTGACGGCGGCGGCGGTATCATCGTCGCGTCAAAGGCCGGCCTGTGCGCCGGCGTCCAGCAACTTCATGCCGTCCGCGCAACGCAAAGAGAGCCACGATGTCCAGCCCGAAAATCACCAGCACCGGCAGCAGCTACGGTGTGCAGTCCCTGCCCAAGATCGATTATGGCCGTGGCAGCTATCTCTACGACGTCACCGGCAAGCGCTATCTCGACGGCTCCGGCGGTCCGGCAGTCTATTGCCTCGGTCACGCGCATCCGGAGGTGACGGAAGCGGTCAAACAGCAGCTCGACCGCATTGCCCACGCCTATCGCTATCTCTTCACCTCGGATGCGGTGGAAGAGCTGACCGAGATCATCACCAACAATACCGGCGGGCATTTCCCCAACATCATCTATGTGTCGAGTGGTTCGGAAGCGGTCGAGTCCTGCCTCAAGATTGCACTCCAGTACCATACGGCCCGGGGCGAGAAGAGCCGCCGCCGCTTCATCGCGCGCGAGCGTTCCTGGCACGGCAACACGCTCGGTGCGCTGTCGGTCTCGCACTTCAAGACCCGGCGCGACGCGTTCGAGGGCAGCCTGCTCGACGTCGCCTTCGTTTCCGCCGCCAATGCCTACCGGCCGCCGGAAGGCGTCACCGCCGAGGGGCTTGTGGCCCATCTGGCAAAGGAGCTGGGAGACAAGATCCTGGAGATCGGGCCGGACAAGGTCGCCGCTTTCATCTTCGAACCGGTGGTCGGTGCGGCCGGCGGCGTCGTTCCCGCGCCGGAGGGCTATGCCAAGGCGATCCGTGCCGTCTGCGACAAGTACGGTGTGCTGCTGATCGGCGACGAGGTGATGTGTGGATCGGGCCGCACCGGAACCTGGCGGGCGCTGGAACATGACGGCATTTTTCCCGACATCATGAGCGTGGCCAAGGGGCTGGCCGCCGGTTACCAGCCGCTCGGTGCCGCGCTCTATAGCGACAAGGTGCACGAGACGCTGATGGCCGCGCATGGCGGGGCGATGACCGGTCATACCTTCACCGGCCACACCGCCGCCTGTGCGGCCGGGGTCGCTGTGCAGAAGATCGTCACGCGCGACCGCCTGCTCGAACGCGTCCTCGATCGCGGCGCGGTCCTCCAGCAGGAGCTGCGCGCGGCCCTGGCCGATGTCGGCGAGCTGGGCGATGTGCGTGGCCGCGGCTTCTTCGTCGGGCTGGAACTGGTCAGCGACCCCGTCACCAAGGAACCCTTCCCGGCCTATGCCAGCCTGCACGCGGCGATAGGGCGCCGGGCCTTCGATGCCGGCCTGATCTGCTATCCCTGCACCGGCAATGTCGGCGGGACCACCGGCGATACCGTCATCCTCGCGCCGCCGTACAATGCCAGCGAAGAGGAACTCGGCGAGATCGTCACGACGCTGTCACGGGTGATTCGCGAGTCGGTTGCCGAGGCGCGCCGCACCGTCGCGCTCCGCTGAGCTCCGGATGCGGGGCGGCCGGACCGCCCCGCATACCATCGAAAGTAGCATTCTGGCACAGGTCGAGTGCTCCGCCGCGTCGTCAAACCGTCATACGAAAAAGAAAGTTGTTGGAATCGCTGACGGGCAAGCCGAAGCGGCCAAACTTTGCTTTGACGCAAATCAAAACATGCCTGATCTTCTCTCCGTGGGGTGCTTGCATCGGAAGTGGGCGATTAAAAGTGATTTCTAAAACAATATTTTAGGCATTTTTGATGAAGCCGTCGGGGTCGGATTGGGGAACAGGATGGTCATGAGCTTTTTTCGCCGTACCGAAGAGCAGGGCAGGTCTGAGACCGGCACGCGCCAGGCTGCAAGCCCAGGCAATGGCACTCCGGCTTCCGTCTCGACAACGACGCAGGCACAGCCCAGAGGCGAGTTCGGCGAATGCCAGGCCTTCGGTTCGGTGGTCGAGGAAAGCCATCTGTCGTCGGAGCAGCTTCTCTCCGGTTTCGGTTTCCTGCAGGAGCGCGTTTCATCGCTTCTGACCGCGCATGGTGATGCCCTTGCCGAACTCGGCGCGCTGCGCACCGAGCGGGCACGGATCGCCTCGCTGCTCGACTATGAGAGCAATGCCCGCAAGAAGCTCGACGCCGACAGCGTGCGCCTGGCGGCGGAGTGCAAGGAACTGAAGGCGGAGAACACGCAGCTCAGGGCCGATGCCGAGGACAGCCGCGAAAAGCTCGCCCGGCTGGAAGCGCTCTACGAGGCCAACGCTCATGACCTTGCCGTCGTTGAAGTGCGCTTGCGCGACGTGTCGCGCGAGCTCGACGAGCGCATCAGCCAGTATGACGAGACGGCGGCGCTGCTGAAGCGTGCCCATAACGACCTCGAGCAGCGCAACCGCGATTTCGCACAGATGCGCGAGAAGTTCGAGACGGAACGTACCCAGCACCAGGTGCTGAGCGAAACCACGCGCCGCGAAGCCGACGCGCATGCCCGCGAGATCGCCCGCCTGACCGAAGAAAAGGGCCAGTTGAAGAACGGCCTTGCGCATCACGAAAACCTGTCGCGCAATCTCGTCGGCGAAGTCACCACGCTCAGGCAGGAGCTTTCCTTCACCGAGGAAAAGCTGAAGCGCCTGCAGTCCGATCTGGACACCCGGCAGAGCGCGATGTCGGTGGAGATGTCGCAGCTTTCCACCCGCCACGAGGCGATCAGCTCCAAGGCGGAGCTGGTCGAGAAACTGCTGGTGACGGCACGCGGCCGGGTCAAGCTGGTCGAAGACGAATTGCAGGCGACGCGCGCGGAGCTGAAGCAGACCAAGGCCGAGCTTGCAACGACGACGCTGCGCGCCGACCGCCTCGCCCAGGAGCTCGGCGAAGCCCGCGCCAGCCATTCGGAAAACGAGTCCCAGCGCCGCGACCTGTCGCTGCAGGTCAGCGAACTCACCATGCGGCTGCGCGACTCGGAAAGCATGCGCGGCAAGCGGGACCGCGATGCCGAGACGATGAAGCGCGATTTCGACCAGCGCAACCGCGCCGATCTCGAAGAGATCCGCCAGTACCGTCAGAGCGCGGAGGTTGCCAAGGCCGAGATCCGCCAGCTGCGGTCGGAAATCGCCATCCTCACTGGTCAACTCGACGTGGCGCGCACCGACCGCCAGGCGGCGCCCGCCGTGGCCATGCCGGCCGCCTCGCTCGGCCCGCTCGATAACTGGAGCCTGCCGATCGAGGCGCCGGTGACCAAGCCGATCATCGAGATTTCGGAGAAGTCGCTGCGCGGCTCCCCGCCGCCGGCCGAGGTCTGAGCGAACCAAGCCTTCGCCGCGCCCTGGCGCGGACGATCAGCGGCCCGAGAGGGCGCCCTTGCGGCCGCCGGTTCATGACGAGCCGGCGGCTTCTGATTTTGGGTGAAGGCTTCGACCGCGTCGCGAAGACCACTGGGTTCGCACCGAGGTGCCTTATGGCCCGTCACGTGCTAGAAGCGCGGCGCCATGAAGAAGCGCACCGATGCCTAATCTTGCCGACCTATCACTTTCCGGCCGTTCCTGCCGGTCGTGCACGCTGTGCTGCGACTTGCCGGACATCGACGAACTGGACAAGCCGGCCAATACGCTCTGTCGCCATTGTGCGCGCGATCGGGGTTGCTCCGCCTATGCCGCGCGGCCGGCGACCTGCCGGGATTTCCTCTGCGCCTGGATGTCGGACGAAAACTGGGGCGCCGAATGGGATCCGACGGTTTGCCACATGATGGTCTATGCCCAGGGGCCGCAATTGACAGTTCTCGTCGATCCGCGCCACCCGGAAATCTGGCGGCAGGAGCCCTATTTCGGCCAGCTGAAACGTCGGGCGGCGGAAGCCGAGCAGGCGGGCGGCTATGTCATCGTCTATGTGGGCGACGAGGTTGAGAAGGTGCAAGGGGACTGAGCGGGTTCAGAACCAGGGGTCGCGGCGCATGAAAGATCAGGTTTCCGAGACCGCAGCCGGCTTCCATTTTCCGATAGGCTTGGCGCTCCCCGACCGTCGATCACCTCGACGCGGAGAACTGTTTTGTCGCAACTTCAGTCTTCTCCATGTGCTCTGATAGACAGCCTCCGGAGGCTCACAGCAGGGGCAGAAGCTATTCGCAGATTATGTCGATTCATGAGATGCTCTGCTTCGAAACTGTCCGTCGGATGCACCGTTTCCGAGTAGAAAGCGGAGACCTGCATGTTGGGAGGAGACGCAGCGTTGGATCCAGATATCGAGATCGGAATCATTCGCTCAGAAGAGCTCTTGGTTTCTTTGAAGGAAGAGTACGGGAGATGTCTGAAGGATCAGCGTGTCAGCCCTCGCGCACGGCAACTGACCTTTGAGGTGCTTGGGCTTCTGCGGTTTACCTTTGATCGTTTAGCATACAAGTACTGGGACACCTATGTTGCGCCAGACGTGCTTTCAGAGAAGCGGGAGGCAGCAAGAAGGAATGTCAGTTTTCCTGCTGCCGATACGGAACATAAGTTTCGATCGGCTCTGGGGAAGTGGGGGTGGCAGGAGTCTCGAGTGCAACATGTTGAGTTTGAGAGCTTCCTGTTGAAGCGGCAACCATTTTTTAGTGAGGGCAATCAATGGTTCGAGTGGCTTGATAGCATCGTGAATAAAGGAAAGCACAGCTTCACTGTCACCTCAAGTAGAAAAGCAAGAAAAATACATCTCAATTTCATCTCCAGAGAATGGAAAGCTGATAATATCGCCAGGTGTTTCTGTTGGGTCAATTGCTTTGCTAGGCTCAAGTTCCGTTACCATCGAACACGAAATATGGGTTCGGTTCATGCTGATGCCTTATCACACGGATGCGCTTGAGTTTTGCGAAAATTCTATCCACTACACACGTTTGATAGCTCAAGATATGTCTCAGCGATTTTCCCTATGACGACAGGTAGGCGCGCTGCAATGTTGCTGCCACAAATAGGGGGTGGGGATCTGTGATGCGCGCGTCGATCGACTGCACAAACTGACCGCTAGGTGGATAATCAAAACTCGCCGTATGCCGCAACTTCCCCTGCACTCAGCCAGCCTTCCTCTCGCTTAGAAGCCTGGCGACCCGGTCGCCGTCGATCGCCTCGATGCGGTAGCGGTCATGCGGCGTGCCGCCGGTCGTTTCCGCCGCGATCATCGCATTGATTACGGCCTCCTCGACGCTTTGCACCACGGCGGCGTAGACCGGATCGAGGATCTCGTCATTGACCATGTTCAGCGTGAGCACCGCCCCGGCCTTGTGGCGCATCGAGTGGGGGTTGGCGGTCGAGAGGGCGAGGAAAATGTCGCCGGAATTGTTGCCGCCGATCGTGCCGTTGCGGCCGATGCCGATCGCGCCGCGCCGGGCGATCTTCTGCAACTGGTGGGGCGCCAGCGGCAGGTCGGTGGCGATCACGACGATGATCGAGCCGCGCTCGGCAAGGCCGGGGTCGTCCTGCTGCAGCAGCTTGCCGACCGGAGCGCCGCCGATCGTCAGCCAGTCGCGCTGGCCGTGATTGGCCTGCACCAGGGCGGCCACCGTATAAGGCTCGCCATCGATCTCGACCCGCCGCGAGGCGGTGCCGGTGCCGCCCTTGAAGCCGTAGGCGATCATGCCCGTGCCGCCGCCGACATTGCCTTCCGCGACCGGACCGGATGCAGCGCCGTTCAGTGCCGCAAAGACATGGTCGACGGTCACATGCTGGCCGTTGATGTCGTTGAGCAGGCCGTCATAGGTTTCGGCCACCACCGGCATGATCCACAAATGCTCGTCGCCTTCATAGGTCGCCGCATAGCGATCGATCATCCAGCGCACCGCGCCGTGGTGGGCCATGCCGACGCTATGAGTGTTGGTGATCAGCACGGGGCCGACAAAGTAGCCGCCGTCCTCGATCCAATGCGAACCTGTCATCTCGCCATTGCCATTGAAGCGATGGATTCCGGCGAATACCGGAACGGGTTCACCGGCCGTCGCGTGCGGCAGGATCGCGGTCACGCCGGTGCGCACCGGCAGCTTGCGGCCGGGGCGGGGCGTCTCCTCGCGGATGGTCGAATAGCCGACATGGAGACCGGCGACGTCGGTGATGGCATTGAGCGGCCCGGGCGTGCCGTCGAAGGCAATGCCGAAATCGCGGGCGCGTTTTTTGCCGGGCGCGGTCGTGTCGTAGGTCATGGCATCGCTCCCTCTGGCAACCCGTCTGCCCTCAGCATACCGTGAGCTTCACGCCGTTGCTGTCCAGGCTTTCCTTCAGTTCGTCGCCCGGCGCCTGGTCGGTGACGACATTCGCGATGTCGCGCCAGGGCGCATAGCGTGCCGGGAACAGCCGGTCATGCTTGGAATGGTCGGCGACGACGACGGTGCGCGCCGCGCGTGAGACCATGGCGGTATAGACCGCGCCGCATTCCAGAAGGGCATCGGACGGCCCGTCGGGACCGAGCCCGCTTGCGCCGAGGATGGCAAAATCGGCGTAGAAGGAATTGAGGAACGACACTGCATGCGCACCGACGGTCGCGCCTTCGGTGGCGTGATAATCGCCGGGCAGCATGACGACCTTGATGGTCGGATTGATCGAGAGCACGGTCGCCACGCCGAAGGAATGGGTGAGCACGGTGATGTTCTTCATCTCGACCGCGATACGCCGGGCCGTGTGCACTGTCGTCGAGCCGGAGCCGATCATCAGCACCTGCGCGCCTTTGAGGATCTGCACCGCCGCCCTGGCGATCCGCTCGCGCTCGGCGACGAAGAGGGTGTGGCGCTCGGTGACGGATGGTTCGGTGGAGAGTGAGCGCACGGCGCCGCCATA
>CALRRQ020000038.1:0-42952 GCA_943370615.1 Rhizobium sp. Q54 | reverse complement strand
CCTGCCTTGCGGCCACCGGGTTCCTCGGTCTTCAGCACCTTCAGGCGCGCCGTCGTGTCGACGCCGAAGTCTGCCGGGGTCTTCTTGTCGAGCGGCTTCTTCTTCGCCTTCATGATGTTCGGCAGCGAAGCGTAGCGCGGCTCGTTGAGACGCAGGTCGGTGGTGATGACCGCCGGCAGCTTGACCTCGATGGTCTGCAGGCCGCCGTCGACTTCGCGGGTGACGGATGCCTTGCCGTCGCCGATCTCGACCTTCGAGGCAAACGTGCCCTGCGCCCAGCCGAGCAGGGCGGACAGCATCTGGCCGGTCTGGTTGCTGTCGTCGTCGATCGCCTGCTTGCCGGTGATGACGAGGCCCGGCTGTTCGGCGTCGATGACGCCCTTCAGCAGCTTGGCGACGGCGAGCGGCTCGACGGCGTCGTCGGTCTCGACCAGGACGGCACGGTCGGCGCCCATGGCGAGTGCGGTGCGCAGCGTCTCTTCGGCCTTGGCCGGTCCGATCGACACGACGACCACTTCCTCGGCCTTGCCGGCTTCCTTCAGGCGCAGCGCCTCTTCGACGGCGATTTCGTCGAACGGGTTCATCGACATCTTGACGTTGGCCAGCTCGACGCCGGTGCCGTCCGGCTTCACGCGGATCTTGACGTTGTAGTCAACAACCCGCTTAACGGTCACGAGTATCTTCATGGGTTCCTTCCTTCACTGCTCCCGCCGGAAAATGCGCTTAAGCGCGGTCCGCCGATGTTCGAATGGCGACATCGATACGCATTTTTTCCCCAAACACAACGCTCCTGCGAAGGGCGTTCCGATTTTGCCGAATGAATAATTGACGTTTACGTGCGCGTCAACATTTTCACTCCGAAAATTCCGTCAGCGTCCCCAGTGCACCGGCCGTTTGGCCTGCACCGGTGAAGGCAGCACGACGCGGGGTGCGGGTTGCAGGCGATGCTGGACCGCCGCCGGCGTCACGATGGTGCGGTCGAACAGCGGAACGCCGCGCCGCCGCATGAAGAACACCAGCACGGCCCCGGTCAGAATGCCGCCGACATGGGCGCCCCAGGAGACCGTGCCTTCGCCGTCGGTCAGCAGCATGACGAACTGCTGGCCGATCCAGAAGAGCAGGGGCACGAAGGCCGGCAGCGGCAGGGGAAAGCGAAACAGCACGAGCACCCAGATGCGCACCTTCGGATGCAGCATCAGATAGGCGGAGACGACGCCCGATACCGCGCCCGAGGCGCCGATCAGCGGCGCTTCCGACAGCGGCGCGACGAGGCCGTGGAACAGCGCTCCGGCCGCCGCGCAGGCGAGGTAGAAGACGAGGAAGCGCGGATGCCCCAGCGCATCTTCGACATTGTCGCCGAACACCCAGAGGAAGAGCATGTTGGAGCCGAGATGCATTAAGTCCACATGCAGGAAGGAATAGGTGAGGAAGGTCGCATCGGGCGGCACGATCACCAGCGACGGGTCGAGCACGGCATTGTCGAACACCACGGCCGGAATGAAACCGAGCCCGAAGAGGCTCGCCTGGGCCATCGCCTCCGGCGTCAGAAGCACCGTGACGGCGAAGGTGAGGACATTGGCGAGGATCAGGCCGAAGGTGACGTATTGCCGCCGTATGTGCTTGAGGGCGTTGCGGTCGTGCAGCGGAATGAACACTTGGCGCCCCTTTTGGCCTGTCGGCCGCTCACCGGTTCTTGCCGGGCACCCAGAGAATGTCCGCCCTGCCGCCGTCATTGGCGAAGCGGGCGGCGACGAAGAGGAAATCGGAGAGGCGGTTGATGTATTTGAGCGCCGGCTCGTCGATCGTCTCGCCTTCAAAGCGCGACAGTTCGACCATGACGCGCTCGGCGCGCCGCGCCACTGTGCGGGCCATGTGCAGATGGGCTGCGGCCGGCGAGCCGCCCGGCAGGATGAAGGATTTCAGCGGATCGAGGCCGGCATTCAGCTGGTCGATCTCGCTTTCGATACGCGTCACCTGCGCCTCGATCACCCGGAGTGGCTCGTAGGAAAGTTGCTCGCCGGTTTCCGGGGCGGCGAGATCCGCGCCGAGATCGAAAAGGTCGTTCTGGATGCGCATCAGCATGGCATCGAGTTCGGGCATGTCGCCCGTGTGTAGCCGCGCCACGCCGATCGCCGAATTGGTCTCGTCAATCGTGCCATAGGCATCGACGCGCAGGTCGTGCTTCAGCCGGCGCGGGCCGGTGACGAGCGCCGTCGTGCCGTCGTCGCCGGTGCGGGTATAGATCTTGTTGAGCCTGACCATCGGTTGGTCCCTTCCTATCGTCCGCCGCCGGTGAGCCACAAAGTGAGCATGATCAGCGCGATCGCCACCGCCTGCAAGACGATACGCATCTGCATGAGCTTGTTGGACGTGTTGCCGCTGCCGCCCTTCAGCATGTTGTAGAGGCCCCGGATGAGAACCAGGACGACGAGACCCATGACGATCAGGCTAAGGACGGTGGTAAAGGTGGACATCTGTCTCTGCTTGCTTTCAAAATCGGCGTTCAGTCCAGCGTCCGCATCAGCCGGTAGAAGAGGTCGGACGGCAGGAAGCGCTTCAGCAGGACGCCACGTCGCGCCGGAACGGTCACGGGATAATGTGGGCGCGGCCGGGTGGCGGTCAAGGCGTGTTTCAGCACTTTGTAGACAGCCTCCGGGCCGAGCTTGTAGCGGTTGATCGGGCCGGTGCCGCCGAGGCGCGCCAGCTGGCGCTTGTATTCCCCGGAATGGGCGGAGTTTTCGATGTCGACATTCTCCTCGATCATGTTCAGCGCATTGGCGGTGAAACGGCTCTCGATCGGGCCGGGCTCGATCAGGCTGACATGGATGCCCGAGCCCTGAAGCTCCATCCTCAGCGTGACCGTCAGCCCCTCGAGCGCGTATTTCGAGGCGGTATAGGCGCCGCGATAGCGATAGGGCAAGAGCCCCAGGATCGATGAGCACTGGATGATGCGGCCCTCGCCGCGCGCTCGCATCAGCGGGATCACCCGGCGCGTCAGCTCGTGCCAGCCGAAGAAATTCGCCTCGAACTGGCGGCGCAGCACGTCGGTCGTCAGATCCTCGATCGCGCCGGGCTGGCCATAGGCACCGTTGTTGAAGAGGGCGTCGATCCGGCCGCCGGTGCGTCTCGACACCTCGTCGACCAGCGCGGCGATGCTCGCCTCGTCGGTGTAATCCATCAGAAGGGCCTCGATGCCATCGGCCTCGAGCGGGGTCAGGTCCTCGGATTTGCGCACGGTTGCGAAAACGCGCCAGCCGTCGGCGGCCAGCGCCCTTGCGCAATGGGCGCCGATGCCCGATGAACAGCCGGTAACGATGATGGTGCGAGGGTCGGTCATCGAAAGTTCCCTGTACAAACCGGTCCGGTTTCCCATATTCGTTCGCGGGTGACAATCGGCCAGACCATTTCGGCGGCCCGCCGCACCAGGGAGATGGGATGCCGCAATTCCTGCGCATGCTCTACAAGGTCTGCTTCGACGCGCTCAATCATTTCACCGAGGATGATGGCTGGGCCATGGCCAGCCACGTGGCTTTGTCCGCCCTGCTCGCCGTCTTCCCCTTCCTGATCTTCGGCACCGCGCTGGCCAGCTTTCTCGGCGCCGACAGCTTTGCCGAGACGGCCGTGCACCTGATCTTCGACACCTGGCCGGAGGCGATCGCCAAGCCGCTGTCGGAACAGGTGGTCGAGGTCCTCACCATCCCGCGCGGCGGTCTGTTGACGGTTTCGGTACTCGCCGCCGCTTATTTCGCATCGAACGGCGTGGAGGCGCTGCGGGCGTCGCTCAACCGGGCCTATCGTATGCCCGAGACGCGCCCGTGGTACATCACCCGTCTTGTCAGCCTGGGCTACGTGATCGGTGCCGTCATCGCCCTGGCTGCGATCAGCGCACTTCTCGTCGCGGTCCCTGTGGCTCTGGCCTTCGCGGAGAAATGGTTTCCCCTGTTGGAGGATTTCCTGGCGACGGTGGCCAACTGGCGCATCTATGGCACCCTCGCCGTGCTCATCTTCGGCCTGGTGGTCTTTCATCTCGGCCTGCCCGCCGGTCACCGCCGCCTCCGCGACGTCATTCCCGGCGTGCTGCTGACCTTGGTGCTCTGGCTGATCGGGGCGCTGATCTTCGCCTATTATCTCGCGAGTTTCGCCAACTACGCGGCGACCTATGCCGGTCTTGCCTCGATCATGGTCGTGCTCGTGTTCCTCTACATGGTGGGCGCGATCTTCATCATCGGCGCGGAGTTCAACGCGGCGCTCCTGAAGTTCGAAGTCTTCGGCCAGAAGGTACGGGTGGTCGACCTGCCCAAGTCAAAGCCCGACCAGTCGGCGGATGTCGACTGAGCTCAGGCCCTGCCGCCTGAGAACCGACAAGCCGCTGTCGCCCTCGCTCTTCGACAGCTTTCGTCCGTCGGCTCCCAGGATCAGCCGGTGATGATGATAGACCGGCGCCGGAAGACCGAGCAGTTCCTGTAGCAGGCGATGCACGGAGGTTGCGTGAAAGAGGTCGAGACCGCGCACGACATGCGTGATGCCCTGGCCGGCATCGTCCACTGTGACCGACAGGTGATAGCTCGATGGCGCGTCCGAGCGCCACAGCACCACGTCCCCCCAGGCCGCCGGATCGGCGGCGATCTCGCCGGTCTCCCCGTCGCCCGTTTCCATCCACGACAGCGCCTCTGTGCATTCCGCCATAACTCGGTCCATGTCGAGCCGCCAGGCGTGGCGGTCGCCGGCATCGATCCGTCGCCGCCGTTCGGTATCGGACAGATCACGTTCGTCCGTTGGATAGTGCGGCGCTCCGTCCGGGTCGCGCGGCCAGGATTGGCCGTCGGCCTCCGCCCGTGCGACGCGCGCCTTCACCTCGCCGCGGGTGAGGAAGGCGGGATAGGCGAGACCCCGGGCGATCAGTGCGTCGAGTGCGGCGCGGTAATCGTCGAAATGCTCGGATTGCCGCCGCACCGGTTGCTCCCAGTCGAGCGCGAGCCAGGCGAGATCCTCGTAGATTGCCCGTTCGAATTCGGGTGTACAGCGCGTCACGTCTATGTCTTCCATGCGCAGCAGCAGGCGCCCGCCGAGCGCGGCCGCCATATCGGCATTGAGCAGGGCCGACAGCGCATGGCCGAGATGCAGCAGGCCGTTCGGGCTCGGCGCGAACCGCAGGGCCGGGTTTTGACGGGTGGACGGGATCATGCTTCCATCTGGCACGAAATGCGGGTCGCGGAAAAGGGCGGGGCAGGAGCGAAATGATCATCACGACCGCCGAGCATGTGGCAGTTGGCCTTGCAGAACTCGTGGCGATCGATCCGCGCCTCGAGCCGCTCGCCCGCCGGTTTGCGCCCCTGCCGCTGCGCCTGGCCGAACCGGGCTTTGCCGGGCTCGCGCATATCGTCGTCTCGCAGATGGTGTCGCGGGCGAGCGCCGAGGCGATCTGGGCGAGGATCCGCGCCGCGACCGGGGAGGCGCCGTCCGCCGAGGCTTACCTCTCGCTCGACGCCAATGTCGTGGCCGGCCTCGGCCTGTCGCGTGCCAAGGCCTTGACCCTGGAGCTTGCCGCCCGCGCCGTCGCGTCCGGCGCACTCGACCTCTCGGCGATCGCACGCCTCGACGGGGCGGAGGCGATCGCCAGGCTGACGGCGCTGAAAGGCATCGGCCTGTGGACCTCCGAGGTCTACCTGATGTTCTGCGGCGGTCATCCCGACATCTTCCCCGCCGGCGACGTGGCCCTGCGGGCCGCCGTCGGCGACGTCTTCGGCCACGCGGTCCGGCCCGAGATCCGTGAGGTGGTCCGGATCGCCGAGGCCTGGCGGCCCTGGCGCTCGGTCGCCGCCCGGCTGTTCTGGGCGCATTATGCCGCCCGCACAGGACGCGAGGCACTGCCCGCGGCTGAATAGCGCAGCAGATGGACACCCTTCAGGAAGGGGGCTTCACAAGGCTGTCACAACGGACCTAATATAAACGGACAGGTGCCGAATCGATCAGGAGAATGCCTTGACGATTGCAGTCTCACCCCAGTCCTTGCCGGCACTCGTCCTGAATGCCGACTACAGGCCGCTGAGTTACTATCCCTTGTCGCTGTGGTCCTGGCAGGACGCGATCAAGGCGGTCTTCCTTGACCGTGTGAACATCATCGCCGAATACGACCATTCCGTCTGCTCGCCGAGCTTTTCCATGCGGCTGCCGAGCGTGGTCAGCCTCAAGACCTATGTCCAGCCGACCCGCAATCCGGCGTTCACCCGCTTCAACGTCTTCCTGCGCGACAAGTTCGAATGCCAGTATTGCGGCTCCGACGAGGACCTGACCTTCGACCACGTCATCCCGCGCGCCCATGGCGGCGAGACCACCTGGGAAAACGTCGTCGCCGCCTGCTCGCCGTGCAACCTGCGCAAGGGCAGCAAGCTGCCGCGCCAGGCGCAGATGTTCCCACACCAGAAACCCTACCGCCCGACCGTGCAGGACCTGCACAACAACGGCCGGTCGTTCCCGCCGAACCATCTGCATGAGAGCTGGGTCGACTATCTCTACTGGGATTCCGAACTGCAGCCTTGAGCGTTCTCAGCCGCGCTTGCGGAACGTCGCCCAGAGCGCGATCGCGGCGAGTGCCGCACTCGTCAGCACGTTCCAGCCGGCAAAGGAAAGGCCGAGCACACGAAGCGTGGCCTCCGTGCAGGAGGGTGCCTTGGTGGAGTTCAGCGCGTCGAGCACATTGACCGGGGTGTCGCCGCCGGTTGCGCCGATCGTGCAGCTCGTCGGGCCCTCCCAGAACTTCCATTCGACGCCCGCATGATAGGTGCCAAGCCCGATGCTGACGATCATCAGCACGGCGATAACGCCGATCAGAACGCGGGTGACGACCGGCGGCAGCCGGAAGACCGACGACAGGACCGCCAGCACGCCGACGCCCACGCCGATATAGTAGGGATTACGCTGCAAGAGGCAGAGCGCGCAGGGAATATATCCGCCGATATGCTCGAAGCCGAGTGCCGAGCCGACGACGACCGCCATGCCGAGGGTCAGCACGGCAGCGATTGCGGTATCGGATTTTGCGAGGGAGGCGGTGAAGCTCATTGTATGATCCCGTCAGAAGGCGAATTTGACCAGATAGAAGCCGCCGATAAGCAGCACCATGAACAGGGTGAAAAGAAGGCTGAGATATTTCTCGATGAAGATCCGGATCGGCTCGCCGTAACGGCCAAGCAGCCAGGCGACGAGAAAGAAGCGCGCGGCCCGGCCGATGATGCTGACCAGGGTGAAGACGAAGAAGTTGAGCCCCGTCGCCCCGGAAAAGATGGTCAGCACCTTATAGGGAAAGGGCGTCACGGCGGCAAAAAGCACGCCCCAGCCGCCCCAGATATTGTACCACTCGGCCACCTGCTCGAAGGCGTTTTCCTTGCCGTAGAAGGCAAGGATCGGGCGACCGATCAGGTCATAGAGAAACATGCCGATCGTGTAGCCGAGAAAGGCACCGAGCACGGATGCGACCGTGCAGATCAGCGCAAGTCTTATCCAGTTCGCCGGCTTGGCGATCACCATCGGGATCAGCAGCACGTCCGGCGGGATGGGAAAGAACGAGCTTTCGATGAAGGAAACGCCGAACAGGGCCTTCTCGGCATGGCGCGTTGCCGCCAGTGACATGGTCCAATCGTAAAGGCGGCGCAGCATGGTCGTTTTCCTGATCCTTGGGCCGGGCGGTTGTAAGCAAGCGGCAGGCGGCTGTAAATGGCTTGCGCTGCGGCGCATCATCCCGCCCGCAAACATTCGCGTGAACGGTCTCGAGCGAAAAAGGCGGTTGACCGCCTCGGTTCGCTTCGTATAGTCCGGCGCTGTTCTACTGACCTAGACGCTTCTGTGCCCCATTGGCGGAACTGGTAGACGCGCTCGACTCAAAATCGAGTTCCGAAAGGAGTGCTGGTTCGATTCCGGCATGGGGCACCAAGCGACCATCCGGCCACCTGGCGTGTTCGATGCTAGGGCGTCGGCGGATGCCGCGAGACGCCGCGAAGTCTGCCATGCCGATCGTTGATTTCAGCCGCGGCAGGCAGCAGAGTGGCCGGGGAGGCAACGCGTCAGGTGAGAAGCGGCAGGAAACGGTGAATGCCCCCCAGGTCCAACAGTCCCGAACCCGCTGAACCGCCAGGCGGCGATGTCCATTCTCAATTCGACGACCGGCCCCGCGCCCCGTCTTCGCCTCCGCCGGGCGACGATGGCGCCTCCGCGCTGTTCGAGGAGATCGAGAAGCAGAAGGCCGGGCTCGGCCGTGGATCCCTTTGGGTGTGGCTTCCCGGACTGCTGGTCATTCTAGCCCTGGCGATCGCCGTCTTCCGCTTCACCGAGCTGCAGCATTTCGTCGAGCTTGCCGCGGCGGCCGATGCCCGCTGGCTCGTGCTCGGTATCGTGGCCCAGGCGCTGACCTATGTCTGTGCCGGCGGCGTCTGGTGGCTGGCGCTGCGCCATGCCGGCTATGCCATGCGGCTGCGCGAATTTGCCTTTCTCGGCATCGGCAAGCTGTTCGTCGACCAGGCCCTGCCCACCGGTGGCGCCAGCGGAACCGTGCTGGTAGCCGCCAGCCTGCGCAATCGCGGAATTCCGCTGAGGATCGCCTTCTTCGCCATGCTGGTCGGCCTGCTCTCCTATTATTCGGCCTATCTCGCCTCGGCGATCGCGACCTTCGCGATCATCTGGACGAACCACCGCATGGGCTTCGCGCTCGCCACGGCCTTTGCCGTCTTCGCCCTCGTCGCGCTGTTCGTTCCGCTCGCCGTGATCGCCATGCGTTCGCTCAGCCAACGCTACATTCCCGCATGGCTGAAGCGGCGCAAGACGGTGCAGATCATCCTGCTCGAAATGTCGGAGGCGCCGCTGTTCGAGCTGATGACGCCGCGGCTGTTCCTCGGCACCGTCGCCTTCCAGATGGCTGTGGTGGTGCTTGATGCGGCGACGCTGTGGATCGCCTTCAAGGCGATCGGCTATTCCGTCGATCCCTTCGTGGCCTTTGCCGGCATGGTCTCCGGCTCGATCGGCGCCACGATCGGCCCGGCGCCGCTCGGGCTTGGAACCTATGAGGGTTCGGCGGTCGCCATCCTGACCGTGCTCGGCGTGCCCGTCGCGCCGTCCCTGACCGCCGTGGTGATCTTCCGCGGCCTTTCCTTCTGGCTGCCCATGCTGCCCGGCATGTGGTTTTCCCGCCGCGAGCTGGGCATTCACTCCAGGACCAGCGACTGATCCCGCTACGCGCCGGTTTCCGGCAGCATCTCCGCCAGCAGGTCGGCCAGATCCGTTGCCGCGGATGTCGCTGCCGGCCTGAGACGCAGCGCAAATTCCGCTTCCGGCAGTGACGGCAGGTCGTAGACGCCGTCGAGCCGGGCGATCCCGTCGCCTGCCATGCGCGCGGTCCGTGCGGTCACCGCAATCCCGGCCTTCACCGCTGTCGCCAGCCCCGACAGGCTGGCGCTGCTCGCGGCAATCCGGTAGCGGCGGCCGGCACCATCGAGGGCGGCGATTGCCGCATGGCGAAAGCCGCACGGCGCGTCGAGCAGGGCGAGCGGCACTTCGCCGCCGGCGCGCTTAAGGCACTCGGAAGCGCCGAGCCAGAGCATGGGCTCGCGCAGCACCAGGCGCTCGTCGGGCGACGCGCCGGACCGCATGGCCAGCGCCAGGTCGAGTTCGCCGCGCTCGAAGGCGCCGGCCAGTTCCGCCGACCGGCCGATCCTCAGATCCAGGCGCAGCCGCGGATGGGTGTCGGCAAACAGCCGCAGGATGTCCGGCAATCCGCTTTCGGCGAAATCCTGGGTGCAGCCCAGCGCGATCCGGCCATCGGCCCGTGCGCCCTTCAGGCTCAGCAGCGCTTCGCGGTGGGCGGCGATGATCCGCCGCGCATGGCCGACCAGCGCCTCGCCGGTCGGCGTCAGGCTCCGGCCGCGCCCGGCCTGTTCGAGGAGCGTGTCCCCCACCACCGCCTCAAGGCGCTGCATCTGCGCGGTGATCGCCGATGGCGAGCGGCCGACGATCGCGGCGGCCCGCGTCAGCGATCCGGTATCGGCGAAGGCAAGGAAGGTGCGCAGCAGTTCCGGGTCGATGGTTTCCATGTTTCGATGTTATCAAAACGTGAATGAAGAACAATTCGATTTTTCTGATCTGTCTGTTCTGTCATTCCTTGGCCTGCCAGACCGCTGGCCCTGCCACCGAACAAGAGAAGGACAAGAACCATGCCGATCATCAACATTGCCGTCTCCACCGCTCCCGATGCCGATCGCTCGGCCCGGATCGCCGGAGAGATCACCGAATTGACCCGTCAGCATCTGCGCAAGGATCCGACGGTTACGGCGGTCGCCATCTCCCATATCGATCCGAGCCACTGGTTCGCCGGCGGACAGTCGCTCGCCGCGCAGGGAACCCAGAGCTTCTGGCTCGATATCAAGGTGGTCGACGGCACCAACACCAAGGGCGAACTGGCCGACTACATGGCCGCCGTGTTTTCGGCCATGGGCGAAGCCCTCGGCGGCGTCCATTCCGAGAGCTATGTGCATGTTCACGAGGTCTCGGCCGCGGCCTATGGCTTCGGCGGCGTCACGCAGGAATATCGCTATATCAGGGGGCGTCTCGCCGCGGCGTGACAGCCTGAGACCGCGCAGTGAAAGGCGATCCCGGGTCTGCCGGGATCGATCGCCTCAGGCCTTCGCCGAGGTGTCCCTGGCGAAATATTCGAGCAGCGCCCGCAGTTCGCCGGCGCGCACCATCTGGGCCGGGGTCCGGCCGTCGAGTTCGCTCAAGTGGTGGCTGCGATACCATTTCTCCGCCGCCTCGGCAGAGCCCAGGCTCCTGACGATGCGCGAAAGCACGAGGCGCTTGGCCTCCGCTGCCGGCAGTGCGCCGGCGTCGATCGCCGCGCCGAGCCTGACCGCCGCGGTCTTGGCCGCCTGCTGCTTCATCTTCTGTCGCGTCGCCGCCACCGTCGGGTGAACCGGCGCGAAGATGTTGACGGTGGCCGTCGCCGGTTCCGCCTCGGCGGAGGGCCGCCGCTGCTGGCGCCCGGGCTTCTTCGGCATGAGGCCGGCATCCACGGTCACCTGCTTGACGGGCTGGGCCAGTCGAACACTCTTGCCGGTCGGCGTCTTGGTCATGATGTCTGCCCGTTCCATGCTCGTCGGATGCAATGTCGAAATGCGAAGGTGAAGCCGATCGGTGTCCTGACGGCCTTGCCTTGCGCGGGGCGACGTTAGCACGCGGCCGGAAAAACTGTCCAGCCGATGCGGCGGCAGGTTACGTCCACGTCCATTGTGCAAGTGCGAAAGGAGTGATACCTAGAATCTTCGTCATTTAGCGGGAAATCGGCATGTTTCTGCCCGGATCAGGTTCCTACGAAGCCCTTTATCGCGAATTCGCCTGGCAGATTCCGTCGGATTTCAACATCGGCCGCGCCGTCAGCGACGATTGGGCGGTGCAGCATGCCGACCGCGTCTGTCTCGAGCACTTCTCCGCTAACGGCCGACACCTGTCGATGACCTATGGCGAACTCTCGGCGAAATCGGCGGCCTTCGCCAATGCCCTGACTGCGCTCGGCATCGTCCGCGGCGACCGGGTCGCCCTCCTGCTCCCGCAGTCCTTCGAGACGGTCATCGCCCATGTTGCGATCTACAAGATGGGCGCCATCGCCCTGCCGCTGGCCTTGCTGTTCGGCGTCGAGGCGCTGGAATACCGGCTCTCCGCCGCCGGCGCCCGTGCTGTCGTCACCAACGAGTTCGGCCTTTCGCGTCTGGAGGAGATCCGTCCGCGCCTGCCGGCCCTCGAGCACGTGATCTCGACCGGGCCCGCCTCCGGCGCGGTGCATTCCTTCGCCGCTCTCGTCGAGGCCCATCCCTCCGTCTTCGAGGTTGCCGAGACCGGCCCGGACACGGCCGCGCTGATGATCTTCACCTCGGGCACCACCGGCCCGCCGAAGGGCGCACTGCATGGCCACCGGGTCCTGCCGGGCCATATCCCCGGTTTCCAGATGGTGCATGATTTCCTGCCCAAGCCCGGCGACAAGGTCTGGACCCCGTCCGACTGGGCCTGGGCCGGCGGCCTGCTCAATGCGCTCCTGCCGGCCTTGATGCTCGGCGTGCCGGTCGTCTCCTCGCCGGCGCAGAAGTTCGATCCCGACATGGCCTTCCGCATCATGGTCGAGATGAAGGTGAGGAACGCCTTCATTCCGCCGACTGCGCTGCGTCTTTTGAAGTCGGTCGAGCGGCCGCTGGAGAAATACGACCTCGTGCTGCGCAGCATCGGCTCGGCCGGCGAATCGCTCGGCCGCGAGACCTATGAATGGGTGAAGACGACGCTCGGGATCACGCCGAACGAGTTCTACGGCCAGACCGAATGCAATTTCGTCCTCGGCTCCGCCGCCCATCTGGGCGTGACCCGGGGCGGCGCCATCGGCCGCGCCGTGCCCGGCCATCGCGTGGCGATCATCGACGACGAGGGTCGTGAAGTGCCGGCCGGCGTCACCGGGCAGGTGGCGATCGCCCGGCCCGATCCGGTGATGTTCCTCGGCTACTGGAACGACGAGGCGGCGACCGAACGAAAATTCGTCGGTGACTGGATGAAGACCGGCGATCTCGGCCGCCAGGATGCCGAGGGCTATGTCGAATTCTTCGGCCGCGACGACGATGTCATCACCTCGTCGGGCTACCGCATCGGTCCCGCCGAGATCGAGGACTGTCTCATCGGCCATCCGGCGGTGAAGCTCGCGGCGGCGATCGGCAAGCCAGATCCGCTGCGCACCGAGATCGTCAAGGCCTTCGTCGTCGTCGCCGACGGCTATCTGCCGACGCCGGCGCTGGCCGGCGAGATCAGCAATTGGGTGAAGCAGCGGCTGTCCATGCACGAATATCCGCGCGAGGTGGAGTTCATCGCCGAAATGCCGCTCACCACCAGCGGCAAGGTGATCCGCCGGTTGCTGCGCGACCGCGAACTGGCGGTCGCCGCCGAGTGATGCCGGAAGGCTTGCGCCTCAGTCGCTGAAGCGGCGGGACAGGATCTTGTCGCGCAGGATGCGGGCTAGGTTGCGGGTGTTGCGGTACATGTGCAGCTGGGTGGCGGCCTGGCGCATGTCGCGGTCGGCATTGGGCTTCAGGCCGATCAGCAGCGTGCCCATCTCCTCGCGCTCCTTCCAGAAGCGGCTCATGATCGGATGGTCCGGCACGGCGCAGCTGTCGGTGCGCTCGATGTTCGGGTCGTCGAGATGCCAGTCGGTGAGATCGGAGAGCAGGAGCTTGCCGGGCGAGAAGCGGGCATAGCGCTCGTCATAGGCGGTCTTCCACGTATAGGCCTCGCCGGCCATGATGAAGACGACCATGGAGGCGATCGCCCGGCCGTCGAGGTCGAGCGTGTGGATACGCACGGCGTCGACTTCGGCCAGATTGGTGATCGCCTCGCGGGCGAAGGCGGCGCGGAAACGGTCCATGACCATGGCGGAGCGCTTGCGCCCCTTCCAGCCGCTCGCCTCCAGCGCCAGGAATTCCTCCATGCGCCGGCGGATCTCCTCCGGCTGGCGGGCGACATTGTAGCTGACGCGTCCCTCTTCGCCGAGCAGGCGGAACTGCCGGCGCATGTCGCGCATGTGGTTCTTCGAGATCGTCGACTTCAGATAGGTGTCGCCGTCTTCCTCGCTCTGCAGCATCGGCCGCTCGAAGGTGTTGGTGATGGTCAGCGGCAGGTCGCGGCCGATCGCCACGGCCTTGATCAGCTGGGTGAAGCGGCCGTTGAGCCTCAAGTCGGGCAGCACCAGGATGCCCGGCAGCTTGGCCTCGGGGCGGGCCAGCGCTTCCAGCATGTTGTCGATCGTTTCGGCGGCACCCTCGGCGTCGACCAGCGGCGTGCCGAGCGGACCGAACGGATTGGACCAGACGCGCAGGATCGACGGCCCGACGGAGAAGCCCGGCTTTTCGACCGAAAACGGCATCATCAGGCGAACCCGGCTGCGACGGGCGTCCTCGTCGCGGATCACGGCGAAGCGGATCTGCCGGTCGTCGAGACGCGGCATGGCAGGCGCGAGGAAACGCGGCGCGAAGAAGACGTTCGCCTCCATCACCCGGTAGGTGAGGAAGTCGAGCTCCTCCTGCAGGTCGTAGCCGACCCGGCCCGGATAGAGGCTGAGCTGGCGGCCGGGTCGGCCGACGTCGAGCCGCATGTCGGCGGCGGGCCGGTCCTCGGCCTCGCTCGCCAAGCTGCCGACCAGACGGTTGGCGCTGCTGTTCATGCTCTCGTTGTAGATCGGCGGTTCTCCCATGATCAGGACATCCTCGTCTTGTTCAGGATCGCCAGCGGGTCGGCGAAGGCAAAGAGCACGATGCCGAGCGACGAGCGCACGGCGACATGCAGCAGGATCGCCTCGACCATCATCGCCGCCGCGGTGGCGGTCGCCGCGCCGGTCAGGCCGTAGAGCGGAATCAGCGTGATGTTGAGGCCGATATTGGCGGCCAGCGCCACGACATAGAGCAGCACGCAGAGCTGCTGCTTGCCGGCCATGGTGAGCAGCACTTCGCCCGGCCCGACCAGCGACTTCGACAGGCTGCCGGCAAACAGGATCGCCATCAGCCAGTAGCCGGCGGTGAACGCGTTGCCGAACAGCGACAGCAGGAGATTGCCGGCCATCAGCACGGCCAGGCCGACCATCAGCGACGGCCAGAAGCTCCAGCGGGCGGTGGTGCCGGCAAAGATCGCGAGCGGACGCAGGTCGTCGTCGGCCATCATCGCCGAGAAGCGGGGGGCGGCGGCAGCCTTGACGGCGAAGAAGACGAACTGCACCAGCGCCATGGTCTTGGCGGCGGCGAAATAGATCGCCACCTGGTCCGGCTCCAGGTAGAGCCCGACCACGACGACGTCGGAATTGGTCAGGAGAAAGCCGAAGCCCTCGATCAGGAAGATCGGGATCGCCACCTTGAACCAGGCGAGGAAGTCGATCTTGCGCGGCCCGGCGACGAAGCGGTCGCGCAGCCTGCGGTCGATCGTCAGGAACTGGCCGAGGCTCGTCACATAGGTCGCGGCAAGGGCGGCCTGCATGGCGGTGGTCGCGGTCTGCGGCGCGCCGAAGGCGACGGCCGCCAGCATGAAGCCGAGGATCAGTAGCGGACGGACGATATAGGTGGGGCTGAGCGCCGCCACCGGCCAGCTGTTGGCCCGCGCCGTGCCGTCGAGCACGTCCCCGAGCGCGATCATCGGCAGGGCCAGCAGGCCGAGGAACAGGGGGATCATGTAATAGGCCTGGATCGCCTCACCGAAGAAATGCAGGACGAGGAAGCCGATCACGGCGAGCGTGCTGGCCGAGCTGATGGCGAAGACCCTGGCCGTCATCGTCAGTCCGCGGATCTCGTCGCGTTCGTCGCGGGCGTCATACTGCGGCAGGAAGCGGATCACGGCGGTGTGAAAGCCGAGGCAGGACAGGTTGCCGAACAGCACGACCAGCACCCAGACGAAGACGAAGATGCCGTATTCGAATTCGCCCATCAGCCGGGCCTGGACGATCTGGGAGACGAAGGCGATGGCGGCCGAGACGACGCGAATGGCAAAGGCGATCAGCGCCATGCGCTGGGCGCGCGCCGTCTCGTCCTTGCTGGCCAGCGCCGAGACGAGCTTGTGCAATGCCGGGTGGAGGCCGGACGGCAGAATCTTCTCCGCTGTTTGGATGACCGCCATGATCGACAAAAAGGGCCCGCTGGTGACGCAACAACAACGGCGACCTTGTCAGATCACGGTTAAGAAACGGTTCCGCTGGCCTGTCCGCCGGCTTGGCCGAGGAAGAAAAAAGGCGACCGCAAGGCCGCCTTTTCTGGGTCTAAATCGGGCCTCCAGAAACCGTCAGGCGGTCTCGTAGGCGCCGTGGCAATGCTTGTACTTCTTGCCCGAGCCGCAGGGGCAGGCGTCGTTGCGGCCGACCCGGCCCCAGGTCGAGGGATCGTTCGGATCGCGGTTTTCCGGGGCGACGAAGGGAAGCCCGGCCATGACCGAACCCTCGCCGAAGTCGTCTTCGCCGGTGGTTGCGTCGACGTGGTGACCTTCCATCTCCGGCACGCTCGGGGCCGGCGGCGCTTCGCGCACCAGTTCGACACGCATCATCTGGGTGGTCACGGCGTCGCGCAGGTTGGCGAGCAGCGCCTGGAAGAGTTCGAAGGCCTCAGCCTTATACTCCTGCAGCGGGTCGCGTTGCGCATAGCCGCGGAAACCGACGACCGAGCGCAGGTGGTCGAGGTTGACGATGTGCTCGCGCCACAGATTGTCGATGGTCTGCAGGACGACGGAGCGCTCGACATAGGCCATGATCTCGGCGCCGAAGCGCTCGGCCTTGTCGGCCATCGCCTTGTCGGCCGCTTCGGTGATGCGGGCGACCATGTCGTCTTCGGCAATGCCTTCTTCTGCGGCCCAGGCGTCGATCGGCAGGTCGAGGTTGAGGGTGACGGCAACCTGCTGCTTGAGGCCGGCCACGTCCCACTGCTCGACATAGGCGCGCTCGGGTATGTGGGTGCGCACCATGGTCTCGATGACCTCGTGGCGCATGTCCTCGATGGTGCCGGAAACGTCGGTCGCATCCATCAGCTCGATGCGCTGCTCGAAGATCACCTTGCGCTGGTCGTTCAGCACGTCGTCATACTTCAGGAGGTTCTTGCGGATGTCGAAGTTACGGGCCTCGACCTTCTTCTGGGCGCGTTCCAGCGCCTTGTTGATCCACGGATGGACGATCGCCTCGCCTTCCTTGAGGCCAAGCTTCTGCAGCATCGAATCCATGCGGTCGGAGCCGAAGATCCGCATCAGGTCGTCCTGCAGCGACAGGTAGAACTTGGAGCGGCCCGGGTCGCCCTGACGGCCGGAACGGCCGCGCAGCTGGTTGTCGATGCGTCGGCTTTCATGGCGTTCGGTGGCGATCACGTAGAGGCCGCCGGCGGCGAGCGCCTTGGCCTTGAGTTCGGCCACTTCGGCACGCGCATGGGCGATCTTCGCGTCACGCTCCGCACCCGGCTCCATGCCTTCGAGCTCGCGCTCGAGGCGCATGTCGAGATTGCCGCCGAGCTGGATGTCGGTACCGCGGCCGGCCATGTTGGTGGCGATCGTCACCGCACCGGGAACGCCGGCCTGCGAGACGATATAGGCTTCCTGCTCGTGATAGCGGGCGTTGAGCACGGCGAAATTGTCGAAGCCGGACTGCTTCAGCATGGTGGCGAGCAGTTCGGATTTTTCGATCGAGGTGGTGCCGACCAGAACCGGCTGGTTGCGGCTGTGGGCGTCCTTGATCTCCTCGATGATCGCCTTGAACTTCTCTTCCGCCGTCCGGTAGACCTCGTCGTCCTCGTCGATACGCTGGATCGGCAGGTTGGTCGGAACCTCGATGACGTCGAGACCGTAGATGTTCTGGAATTCTTCCGCTTCGGTCGAAGCCGTGCCGGTCATGCCGGCCAGCTTGCCGTACATGCGGAAATAGTTCTGGAAGGTGATCGAGGCCAGCGTCTGGTTTTCCGGCTGGATCTGCACCTTTTCCTTGGCTTCGAGCGCCTGGTGCTGGCCTTCGGAATAACGCCGTCCAGGCATCATGCGGCCGGTGAACTCGTCGATGATGACGATTTCGTTGTTGCGGACGATGTAGTCCTTGTCGCGCGAGAACAGCTTGTGGGCCTTCAGCGCGTTGTTGATGTGGTGCACGATCGCCACGTTCTCGACGTCGTAGAGCGAAACACCCTTCAGAAGGTTCGCCTCGCGCAGCAGGTTCTCGAGCTTCTCGGTGCCGACTTCCGAGAAGTTGGCCGAACGCTGCTTCTCGTCGATCTCGTAGTCTTCCTCCGACAGGAGCGGGATGAAGGCGTCGATCGTCGTGTAGAGATCGGAGCGGTCGTCGAGCGGACCGGAAATGATCAGCGGCGTGCGGGCTTCGTCGACCAGGATCGAGTCCACTTCGTCGACGATCGCGTAATTGTGTCCGCGCTGCACCATCTGGCCGCGCTCGTACTTCATGTTGTCGCGCAGATAGTCGAAGCCGAGTTCGTTGTTGGTGGCGTAGGTGATGTCGCAGGCATAGGCCGCGCGGCGTTCCTCGTCGGTGATGCCGTGGACGATCACGCCGGTGGTGAGGCCGAGGAAGCTGTAGAGCTTGCCCATCGTCATCGAGTCGCGCTTGGCGAGATAGTCGTTGACGGTGACGACATGCACGCCCTTGCCGGCCAGCGCGTTCAGATAGACGGCGAGGGTCGCCACCAGCGTCTTGCCTTCGCCGGTCTTCATCTCGGCGATGGCGTTGTCGTTGAGGATCATCGCGCCGACGAGCTGCACGTCGAAGGGCCGCATGCCGAGCGCGCGGTGCGCGGCTTCACGGGCAACGGCAAAGGCGGGCACGAGCAGGTCGTCGATCGACTTGCCGTCGGCCAGCATCTTGCGGAACTCTTGCGTCTTTGCGGCGAGAGCCTCGTCGGACAGCGCCTTCATGCTCTCTTCGAGCGCGTTGATGGCGGCGACCTTCGGCTGATAGGAGCGAACGCGGCGATCGTTGGCCGATCCGAAAAGTTTGCGGGCGAGCCCACCAAGACTGACCATTCGATGGTCCTTTCTGACCTTCGTCATATTCGTGGCGCATCCCTGCCAACCGCCGAAATTCGGCGTTTAGGCGCAGAGCAGCGGGAAACGGCTCTGGACGCGCGGTTGCGTGACAGATAAGAGGGGGGTCGAATGATGTCAACGCCACAGGGTGGCCGGAAAAGCCTGCCCTGGCGTGCGTTTGACAATTTTTCGCCCGATTCGAACGGTCTTGAAACGGTTCATCTTCCGAAAGGTTTCTTATGCTTCGTCTTCATAAAATCGCCCTCGTCGCTTGTGTGGCGTTCATCGGGCTTCAAAATCAGGCTTCCGCCGAGGACGCCGTCGTCGCCAAGGTCGGCAAGCTGGAGATCACCCAGTCCGAACTCGACCTGGCCGTCGCCAATCTCGACCCGCAGCTCGCCCAGCTTCCGGACGAGCAGAAGAAGATCGCCGCCCTGTCCGGCGCGATCGACGTCAAGTTGCTCGCCGGCAATGCCGATGGCGAAGGCCTGAAGGACGACGCCGAGTTCAAGAAGCGCATGCAGTTCATCGCCGACCGCGAACTGCACAACATCTATTTCAAGAAGCATGTCGTCGACGCCGTCACGGAAGACGAAGTCAAGGCACGCTACGACAAGGAAATCGCCGCCCTGCCGAAGCAGGTCGAGGTCAGCGCCCGCCATATCCTGGTGAAGACCGAGGAAGAGGCCAAGGCCATCATCGCCGAACTCGACGCCGGCAAGGATTTCATCGAACTGGCCAAGGCCAAGTCGACCGACCCGAACAAGTCGGAAGGCGGCGATCTCGGCTACTTCACCAAGGGCCGCATGGTTCCGGAATTCGAAGAAGTGGCCTTCGCCATGGAGAAGGGCACCTACTCCAAGACCCCGGTCAAGACCCAGTTCGGCTTCCACGTCATCAAGGTCGAGGACAAGCGCGACGCCGCTCCGCCGGCCTATGAAACGGTCGCCCAGCAGGTTCGCCAGCTGGTGATGCGCGACAAGTATCTCGCCATCATCGAGAAGGCCAAGGCCGAGCAGAAGGTCGAGATCCTCGACGAAGCACTGCGCAAGGGCTACGAGGACGTGAACGCAGCCAAGCCCTGACGGAACTGTTGCGAACCTCGATTGAGGGAAAGAACCGCTGGTGAGATCGCTGTGATTGGTATCACAGCGATCGGATCCATTGGGCTTGATCTTCATTCGCCACGGAGCGGAAGCGTATTTCCGGGAAGCCAATTGTTCTGGATGGCGCCACATGCATGTGTTGAGCGAACATCAGGGGGTGACGTTGGGATCCGATATCCAGCCCGATGACGACTATAAAGTCCTGCTACTGGTTATGACGAATGTTTTTGTCGTAATTCGCGCTGCGGAAAACATAAAGAAGACAGCTATTCTCGCGGACATATTCCACAATGTGCCTGCTCGGATGGCTAATCATCACCGGGCCGAGGATATCGAGAGGGAAATCTATAGCAGAGCTGCCGATTTTGATTGCGAGAGATATGTAGACGCGATGTTCACGTCCGTTCGCAGCGCTTCAAAATGAGGTTGATTCCTCGGACCAAGGAGATCACAGGTGGCAAGGGCGCAGCTCTCCTGGTGGAGCAAGAATCGTCTTAGCCAGCAAACGGGCCGGTGAACTCTGATGGTCTTGCAATTCAAAGGCTTTCACCGGATATGTTCGTTTTTCGGACCCGCTTTGACGGGTCCTTCTAAATCAGGCTGTTAAGAATGTCCGCAACCGTTTCTCCCCTCGCTCCCACGTCCTACCCGGACATGCCGGCCATTCGCGGTGTGCGGATGGCGACCGCCGCCGCCGGTATCAAGTACAAGAACCGCACCGACGTTCTGCTGATGGCGTTCGATCGCCCGGCTGCCGTTGCCGGCGTGTTCACGAAGTCGAAGTGCCCGTCGGCGCCGGTTGACTTCTGCCGGCAGAACCTGTCGCACGGCGTTGCCCGCGGCGTGGTCGTCAATTCCGGCAATGCCAATGCTTTCACCGGCGTGAAGGGCAAGGCGGCGACCGAACTCACCGCGAAATCGGCGGCCGAGGCGCTGGGTTGTGGCGAGAACGAGATCTATCTCGCTTCCACCGGGGTGATCGGCGAGCCGCTCGACGCCACCAAGTTCGCCGGCGTGCTCGGCGACATGGCCAAGGGGGCCACGGGCGATTTCTGGCTTGAAGCGGCCAAGGCGATCATGACCACCGACACCTATCCGAAGGTGGCGACGCGGTCCGCCGAGATCGGTGGCGTGAAGGTGACGATCAACGGTATCGCCAAGGGGGCGGGCATGATCGCGCCGGACATGGCGACCATGCTGTCCTTCGTCGTGACCGACGCCGATATTGCCGCCCCGGCACTGCAGGGCCTGCTTTCGGCCGGCGTCGAGCCGACCTTCAATTCCATCACCGTCGACAGCGATACCTCGACCTCCGACACGCTCATGCTGTTTGCCACGGGCGCCGCCTCGGCCGACGGGCAGAAGCGGATCGAGACGGCGGATGATGCCGCACTCGCCGGCTTCAAGCTGGCGCTCGGCGACCTGCTCAAGGACCTGGCGCTGCAGGTGGTGCGCGACGGCGAAGGCGCCCGCAAGATGGTCGAGATCACCGTGACCGGCGCCGAGAGCGATCTCGCTGCCAAGAAGATCGCGCTGTCGATCGCCAATTCGCCGCTGGTCAAGACCGCGGTTGCCGGTGAAGACGCCAACTGGGGCCGCATCGTCATGGCGGTGGGCAAGGCCGGCGAAATGGCCGACCGCGACCGGCTAGCGATCTGGTTCGGCGATATCCGCGTGGCCGTCAACGGCGAGCGTGACCCGGCCTATTCCGAGGCGGCGACGACCGCCGTGATGCAGAAGCAGGATATCCCCGTCCGCGTCGACATCGGCCTCGGGGATGGCAAGGCGACGGTCTGGACCTGCGACCTCACCAAGGAATATGTGGCAATCAACGGCGATTACCGGAGTTGATCGCCGCAATGCCTGAAGCCGCAACCGATCAGAACCTGCCGCTCGTCCGGCGCCTCGAAGCCGTCGGCTTCCGGGCCTGGCCCGCGACATCCGTGCAGTATGACGGCAGCTGGCAGATCCGCCTCACCGGCGGCCATCCCTCCAAGCGGCTGAACTGCGTCGTCGCGCTCGATCCGTCCGACAGCCGCGATATCGCCATCCGGCTGGAGAAGGCGGCGCGCAAGTTCGAGGCCCATGGCCGGCCGATCCTGGTGCGCGAGACGCCGCTGACGCCGAAGCCTTTGATCGAGCTGATGAAGGCCGATGGCTGGGAGCGGTTCGAGGAGGTGCTGACGCTGACCTGCGACCTCACCGCGATCGAACTGCCGGAGAATACGCTCGATCACCTGCCGAGTCACGACGTCGGCCGCTTCGTCGATGCCGATCTCTGCGTCAACGGCACCGATCCGGCGCTCAAGCCCTCGCTCGCCGAGGTGGTGAGCGCCATCAAGCCGCCGACCGGGCTGTTCGTCATCGAGGATCCTGAGGCCGGTCCGGTGGCGGTCGCGCTCTGCGTGCAGGACAACGACCTTGCCGGCATCATGTCGCTGGCCGTCAGGCCCGATCATCGCAAGCGTGGCCTCGGTCTCGAAATCCTGACGGCGGCGCTGCGCTGGGCGCGGATGCGCGGGGCGAAGAGCGCCTGGCTGCAGGTGGTGGCCGACAATGCGCCGGCCCTAGCCCTCTATTCCAAGCTCGGCTTCACCGAGGCCTATCGCTACGCCTACTGGCGCAAGGGGCCTTCGACATGAGCACCGGCGACAGACCCATCCTGCTCGTCGCGGCCTGCGCGCTGATCGACACCGACAACCGCATCCTCTTGGCGCAGCGCCCCGAGGGGAAGTCGCTCGCCGGCCTCTGGGAATTTCCCGGCGGCAAGGTCGAGAAGGGCGAGACGCCCGAGGAGACGCTGATCCGCGAGCTCGAGGAAGAGCTCGGCATCGTCACCAAGGTGCCGTGCCTGGCGCCGCTCACCTTTGCCAGCCACACCTACGAGACCTTCCACCTGCTGATGCCGCTCTACATCTGCCGGCGCTACGAGGGCATCGCCCATGGGCGCGAGGGGCAGGCGGTGAAATGGGTCCGGGCCAATGCCCTGCGGGACTATCCGATGCCGCCGGCCGACGAGCCGCTGATCCCCTTCCTGCAGGACCTTCTTTAGCCTTTTCTATGATTTGCAGACGTTCTTAACGCAAAGTTTACGGCCCTGGGGCAAACCTCATGGCTGTTGTTCATGCGTTTCAAGCGCATGTATGGAGCGTTTCATGGCAAACGAGGATTTCTGGAAGACCGTCAGGTCGAGGGAACGGTCTTCGCACCTCTCCGGAAAGACCGGAGTACTCAACATCGCCCTGCTGTTCGGCATGGCGGCGATTGCGTTGTCGCTCGTGCTGACACCCATGCTGGCGGATCGGACCGAGAAGCGAAGCCTTGCCTTCGAATCGGACCAGGTCGACATGATGAGCACCGGCTCGATCGGCAGATCGGAAGGCGGCAAGCGCTATACGATCCGCCGCAGCGTGCTGCAGGAAACACCCGGATCGGTCTGCATCGTCGGCGACGGCTGCTGACCCCATACTGGAATGCCAACACCGCCGGTGACGGCGCCGGACCAACTCGGGAGAGGCCATGCATCTCGTCTTGAAATTCATCGCCGACCGCCAGGCGGCCACAGCCATCGAATACGGCCTCATCGCCGCGATCATCGGGCTGGCGCTGATCCTCGGCCTCGGCGCCTTTTCCGATTCGCTTGCCGGCGTCTTCGAGACGATCCGCAACGCCATCGTCAACGCCTGACGATCCAGCTGCCCGCTGCACCGCACCTGAGGCCGCTGCCCGGCGCTCTTTGGCGCGTTCAAACGAAGGGCCGCACTTCTCCCCAATTCAGCTCTTTTTCCCGCTCGTCGGCGGCAGGCCCTTGGTCGGGTCGAGCGCGTCGGCCAGGCGCATCTTCGCCGAACCGGGCTTCAGCGGCTTCTGCTGGCTTTCGTGCGGCGCCCAGCCGGACACGTAGATGATCGAGAAGGTGGCGCGGATGCGTCCGTCGGGGTCGGCATAGCGGTCCGCATAGCGTTCGGCGGCCTTGAGGAAGAAGTCGCGCCCGACGGGCTTGCGGCTGCGGCCGATCAGCGGGTTGGCCATGCCCATGGCCTTCAAGTCGCGCATCAGGGCGAACAGGTTGTCGTAGCGGACCGTGTAGCTCTCCTCGTCGACCACCGGAAGCGTGAAGCCGGCGCGCTGCAGCAGCGCACCGACGTCGCGAATGTCGGGGAAGGGGATGACGCGCGGGCTCGCCCCGCCCTGCAGCTCGACCTCCGTAGTGAGCAGCACGTCGCGCAGCTCGCCGAGCGTGCCGGCGCCGGGGATCGCCGCGAGGAACAGGCCGTCGGGCTTCAGCGCACGGCGGATCTGCACCAGCACGCCCGGCGTGTCGTTGGTCAGATGCAGCGCCAGCGGCGAGAGCACGAGGTTGACCGATTGCGGCTCGAGCGGCACGGCCTCGAAGGGGGCGACGGTCAGCGTATCGCCGTCGGCAGAGAAATCCTGATGGGTCTCGATGCGGGCGAGGGTGTCGATCTTGCCCGTCTGCATTGCCAGCCGGGCCGTCGCACCGGTCCCACCGTGCAGCTCGACCGCCTGCTCGAACCGACGCTCGACCAGGGAGAGGCGCTCGGACAGTTCGCGCGCGGCGATCTCCAGCAGAAAGTCGGTGCCCGTCTCCAGCCGGCGCCTGGCGCGCAGCCGGTTCGCCGTCACCAGATCCTGATCGAAAATCCGTTCCATCCTGTCCGCTCCAGTCAAAAACTCGGTCTGGCAAAGGCGCCGGCAAGCGCCTAATGTCAATCGCATGCCGGGTCAAATAGTGCAAAAAGCCGTGTCCGTCAGTGTCGCCGTGCCGATCGGCATCGCGGCTTTCCTGCGCGACATCGTCTTTCCGCCGAGCTGCGCCCATTGCCATTGCCGCACCGGGCGGCATGGCGGACTTTGCCCGCGCTGCTGGTCGTCGATCCGGTTCATCGAGCGGCCGTTCTGCGAGGTTCTCGGCACGCCGTTCGGCCACGATCCCGGTCCGGGCATGCTGTCGGCCGAGGCGATCGCCCATCCGCCGGTGTTCGACCGGCTGCGCAGCGTCGCGATCCACGAAGGCATCGCCCGCGACCTGGTGCACGACCTGAAATATCGCGACCGTACCGATCTCGCGCCGATGATGGCCGGCTGGATGGTGCGGGCCGGCGGCGAAGCGCTCTCAAGCTGCGATGCCGTGGTCTCCGTGCCGCTGCACCGGACGCGGCTGTTTTCCCGCAAGTTCAACCAGTCGGCCGAGCTTGGCCGGCATGTGGCGCGGCTCTCGGGCAAGCCCTTTTTGCCGCTCGCGCTGGTGCGCAACAAGAAGACCGTCCAGCAGGTGGGGCTGACCGCCAATGCCCGGGCGCTCAACGTGCGCGGCGCCTTCGGCGTGCCGGAGGCGATGTCGCCGCAGGTGTTCGGCCGGCGCATCGTGCTCGTCGACGACGTCTTCACCACCGGGGCCACGGTCAGCGCCGCCACCCGCGCGCTGAAGCGGGCAGGCGCCCGGGAGGTCACAGTTTTAACCTTTGCAAGGGCATTCTCCGGTCCTATATGACAGGGACAACCACATCCTTCCCGGCTCTCGCCGGCCCCATCCGACCGGAGACACATATGGCATCCGTGACCATCTATACCCGCCAGGGCTGCGGCTACTGCTCGCGCGCCAAGGCGCTGCTCGCCTCCAAGGGCGTTTCCTATCTCGAGCACGACGCGACCGGCAATCCGGAGCTGCGCCAGGAGATGATCGCCAAGTCGAACGGCGGCACGACCTTCCCGCAGATCTTCATCGGCGGCACTCATGTCGGCGGATGCGACGACCTTCACGCGCTGGACCGGGCCGGCAAGCTCGACGGCCTTCTGGCGGCTTAAGGAAAACAGATCATGACCTTCAAGGTAGCCGCCATTCAGATGTGCTCCGGCGTCGACCCGGAAAAGAACGCCGCTTCCATGGCACGCCTCGTGCGGGAAGCCGCCGGCCACGGGGCGATCTATGTGCAGACCCCGGAAATGACCGGTGCCGTGCAAAAGGACCGTCCGGGCCTGATGGCCGTCCTGCGCGACGAAGAGCATGATATCATCGTCAAGGCTGCCGGGGATCTTGCGCGCGAACTTTCCATCCATCTGCATGTCGGCTCGACCGCCATCCTGCTGCCGGACGGCAAGATCGCCAACCGGGCCTTCCTGTTCGGACCAGACGGCCGCAAGATCTGCGCTTACGACAAGATCCACATGTTCGACGTCGATCTGGACAATGGCGAGAGCTGGCGCGAGAGCGCCGTCTACCGTCCGGGCGACAAGGCGATGGTCGCCGACCTGCCGTTCGCCAAGCTCGGCTTCGGCATCTGCTACGACGTGCGCTTCCCGCAGCTGTTTCGTGCGGAAGCCGTTGCCGGCGCCCAGATCCTGACGACGCCGGCGGCGTTTACCCGCCAGACGGGCGAGGCGCATTGGGAAGTGCTGCTCAGAGCCCGGGCGATCGAGAACGGCGCCTTCGTCATTTCCGCGGCCCAGGCCGGTATGCACGAGGACGGCCGCGAAACCTTCGGCCACTCGATGATCGTCGATCCCTGGGGCAAGGTGCTGGCTGCGGCCGGCGGCACCGGCGAGGCGATCGTGCTGGCCGACATCGATATCGGGGCGGTGGCCGCGGCGCGTGCCAAGATCCCCAACCTCAAGAATGCGCGCGAGTTCGAGCTCAGCCTGCAGCCCGAACTGGCGAAAGGGGGCGTCACCGTTTGATCCGCTACGCGCTCATCTGCGACAAGGGACACGACTTCGAGGGCTGGTTCTCGGAGAGCGGCGACTTCGACCGCCAGAAGGCGAGCGGGTATCTGAGCTGCCCCACCTGCGGTTCGCTCGAGGTGTCGAAGGTGCTGATGGCGCCTTCGGTCGCCACGGCGCGGCAGAAGGAGGCGGTGCATGCGCTGGCCGTCACCGAGGCGCAGAAGGCGGCGATGGCCAAGCTGAAGGAAGCGATCACCGCGATCCGGGCCAATAGCGAGGATGTCGGCGAGCGCTTTCCCGAGGAAGCCCGCAAGATCCACTACGGCGAAGCCGAAGCGCGCGGCATCATCGGCGAGGCGTCGCTTGCCGAGGTCAAGGCGCTGGTCGACGAGGGCATCGAGATCGCGCCGCTGCCGGTTTTGCCGGACGACGTGAATTGACGCTTCAGGCGTCTGAACCTCCAAGATTGCGTTTGGCGTGGCGAGCCAAGATCCGCTCATAGTTGCGGGCGCCGTGAAGAATGCGGACAATGGTCACCGTTGTCCCGTCAATCTTGTAGAAGATCAAATAGCGCTCGAATACGCGCCGTCTCATAGCACCGGCACGTGGAAGATGGACTAGCGCGAAAGCCTCCGGCATGTCGGCAATCTCAAGACAGCACTGTAGCAGCTCGTCCAGGAAAGCGTCGGCGCGCGAAGGGTTGTGTTCGAGGATATAATGGCCGATCGCGGTCAGATCGGCGCGAGCCGAACGGGTGAACGCAAGCTTCATGCTCGCCGGCGTTTCAGGCCGAGTTCGGCGCGAACGCTGTCAAAAGCCTCTTCGGCGGTCGTGACGCGCCCGGCTTCGATGTCGGCAAGGCCGCGGTCCAGTTCCTGCTCCAATGTCAGCAGGGCTTGCCCATCTTCGAAGCGCTCATGCAAGAGCGCCTCGACATAGGCACTGGCGGAGGGGAATGATCCGCGCTTCATTTCCTGGAGGATGAATTCCTCCATCTGCGGGTCCACCTGGACAGCAATCTCGGTTTTTCCGGCCATTGCGATTTCCTCATCCATCAGAAGGCCAGCATATCATGACCGGGGATGGGGGGGAAATGTCTCGATTCCGGCCGGGTGACTTCGACCCCATCTCACCCCTTGAAACCGCCACCGTCGAGATAGGCTTGCTCTTCCGGCGTCGTTGCGCGGCCGAGCGCGGCGTTGCGGTGGGGGAAGCGGCCGAATTTGGCGATGATGTCGCGGTGCTCGACCGCCCAGCGCAGGCTTTCCGCATCGCCGGTCTCATCGCGATGGGTGGTGAAGAGCTGGATGCTGAGCGCCTGATCGGCCGGATCTTCCGAATGCTCGAAGGGCAGATAGAGGAAGGGGCGGAGCTTGGCGTCGACCGCGCGGTCGAAGCCCTGGTCCAGCGCCTGGCGGGCGATGGCGCGCGCCAGGCCGTCGGTTGCGAAGGCATGACCGCTGCCGCGGAAGAGATTGCGCGGGAACTGGTCGAGCAGGATGATCAGCGCCAGCGTGCCTTCGGCCGTCTGGCCCCAGTCGGCGAGATCGCCGCGGGCCGCCGAAAAATGCGTGTCGAGAAAGCCGTCGCGGATCGCCGCGTCGAAACCGTCGTCCTTGGCGAACCATTTCGGCGGTCCGGCCTCCAGCCAGAAGGAGACGACGTCCGCGGGGGCCGTCATGCCGCGCTTCCCGTCGCCGTTCCGGCGATCGCGGGACGGCGGGCCAGCACCATGTAGTTGACGTCGATATCGGCGGACAGGTTCCACTGGTTCTGCAGCGGATTGAAGAACACGCCCTTCATCTCGACGACTTCCATGCCGCTCGACTTCAGCGGGGCCTCGAGCTCTTCCGGGCGGACGAGCTTCTCGTACTGATGCGTGCCGCGCGGCAGCCAGCCGAGCACATATTCAGCGCCGACGATGGCAAGGGCGGCGGCCTTGAAGGTGCGGTTGATGGTGGAAACGAGCATCAGGCCGCCGGGCCGCACCATGGAGGCGCAGGTGGAGATGAAGAATTCCACGTCGGCGACATGCTCGACGACTTCCATGTTGAGGACCACGTCGAAGGTTTCGCCGGCGGCGGCGAGCGATTCCGCGGTCACGGCGCGGTAGTCGACCTTGATGCCTGTCTGGGCGGCATGGGTGCCGGCGATGCCGATATTGCGCTCGGAGGCGTCAGCGCCGAGCACGTCGGCACCCATCCGGGCGACCGGCTCGGAGAGCAGCCCGCCGCCGCAGCCGATGTCGAGGATGCGCAGACCTTCGAGCGGGCGATGGGCCTTGGGGTCACGGCCGAAATGGGCCGAGACATGATCGCGGATATAGGCGAGGCGGACGGGATTGATCTTGTGCAGGGGCTTGAACTTGCCGGTCGGGTCCCACCATTCCGCCGCCATGGCGGAAAAACGGTCGACTTCGACCTGGTCGATCGTGGTGCGTGCTTCAGCGCTCATTATCGGATCCTCTCTGCACGGATATTGCATTTCAAGTCGGCCGATCAGGCGGCAAAGTCAAGGGTCCGGCTCGTCGCGCTTCGCCCTTGCGAGCAGGCGGCGCCTGTTCCGGTTCGGCTTCCTGAAACAGTATTCCACGGCGAGCGGATCGGCCTTGCTCAGCATGGCCTCGATCTGTGGCAGTGTCGTCCCGACAAGATAGTCGAAGATCTTCCTTTCCGCATTCACCATGCAGACCGGAAGGCAGGCGACGGCGATACCGCTCAGGCCGAGTTCGCGCTCCCTGGCGATCGCCGGACCCTGGCGTGGTGTCGCCACCATCGGCCCGCTGCAAAGGCGATCACGAAGGCAGACCCGGTTTCGGCAGAGCGGCGGGGCTTGCATGTCGCCGCGGCGGCGCAGGGCGAACGTGCCGACGATCCGCCAGCGGGCCTCGTGGCGCTCCTCGCGGGCGCGTTCCAGTTCCGGGTGCTCGGTCTTTGCCATGGCTTTCCTCATTTCGCGCACGGGTGATCGTTCACGCGGGTCAAAACCCCGTGTCTTGCTATCTTCTTGCTTTTCCGGCCATCCGGCCGGGGCGCCCGGCATGCCGGACAAAATTAAAACAGTGACACGCAGGGCGCCCCGTTTCGATGTTTTTCGCCACCCAGTTCCTTGTCCCTCTACAGCATCGAAACCGACGCCTTGGGTGCCGCACAGGCACGTCCCTTTTCAGGGAGGGGGACCGACTTAGGGCAGCCTGCGACATCCTCCCGCGTTTCAGAAGGACACTTCGCAGCACCGTCCCCGCCTCGCCGGCAACGCTATCCGGTGTATCCGTGGCAGGGCAGGACAAGTATCGCATGCTTGCGGAGGGCGGGGAAAACGAGGGAGGCAGGAAAATCGCGGCGGCGGAACAATGTAGATGAACCGAACGTTCATAGGCGGTTCATTCGCACAGGCGTAGGTAAAGCGCAGAACGGAATACCGAGGAGATATCTCTATGAAAAAGCTCAGGATATTCGCCCTGAGCGCGGCGTTTGTCGCCGTGCTTCCTGGCCTGGCAGCCGCGGCGACTGCCTATTCGACGGCCAATGTGAACATGCGCTCCGGACCGAGCACGCAGTATCCGCCGGTGCTCGTCATCCCCGCCGGCCAGCGCGTCGACATCCAGGGCTGCATGCAGACGGCCAACTGGTGCGACGTGGCCTATGCCGGCTATCGCGGCTGGGTTTCCGGCAGCTATCTGCAGACGACCTATTCGCAGCGCCGTGTCTATGTCGATCCGCAATACTACCGCCCGCTCGGCATTCCGAGCATCACATTCTCGATCGGCAGCTACTGGGATCGCCACTATCGCGACCGCGACTTCTACCGCGACCGCGACCGCTGGCGGGACGGCAATTACCGTCCGCGTCCGCCGCGCGACAATGACGACGACTGGCGCCGGCCGCCCGTGCGCGACAATGATGGCGACTGGCGCCGCCCGCCGTCCGAGCCGAGCTGGCGCGATCGTGATCGCGATCGGGAGCGCGAGATCCAGCTTCGCCGCGAGCGCGAGCAGGAGCTCGAACGGCGGCGCGACCGGGACCGCGAGCGGGAAATCCGCCGGGCCCGCGACCGCGAGCAGGAACTGGAAACCCGCCGCCCGCCGGCACCGCGCGATCCCGAGGTGCGCCGTCCGCCGCGTCGTGACGACAATCGCGAGCAGGTTCGTCCGCGCTCGGGGGATTCCGATCGCGATCGTCATCCGATCCGCCGGGTTCCCGTATGCCCCGAGGGCCAGGAATGCCCGCCGCCGCGTTGAGCCGGTGGTGAACCTCAATAAAACGAACGGCGGCCGCAGGGCCGCCGTTTCCGTGTTCGGCCCTCGGCGCGGCCTTAGCCTTTGCCGGTTGGGGCGGTGATCGTCGCCCTGCCTTGCGGCGCGAAAGGCCTTATCCCTCCGCCCATTGAACTTGCCCTTTGTTTTCGATATGAGACCGCAACTTCGCCCGGTCGGACAGACGCGGGCGGTTCTTAAAAAAGGACGCCGGCGGGCGTCCCCCAGCGTGACGGTATCGAAGGCATGGCTCGCATCGTGATGAAATTCGGCGGTACCTCCGTCGCCAATCTCGAACGCATCTACAACGTTGCCCGGCATGTCAAACGCGAGGTCGATGCCGGCCACGAGGTGGCTGTGGTCGTCTCGGCCATGTCCGGCAAGACCAACGAGCTGGTCGACTGGGTGCAGACCATGCCCAAGGTCGCCGGCGCCGACTCGCCGTTCTACGACGCGCGCGAATATGACGCGGTCGTCGCCTCGGGCGAACAGGTGACCTCCGGGCTTCTCGCCATCGCGCTGCAGTCGATGGGCATCAATGCCCGCTCCTGGCAGGGCTGGCAGATCGCCATCAAGACGGACAATGCGCATGGCGCCGCCCGCATCCAGGAAATCGACGGTACCGACATCATCCGGCGCATGGGCGAGGGTCAGGTGGCCGTCGTCGCCGGCTTCCAGGGCATCGGCCCGGACAACCGCATCGCGACGCTCGGCCGCGGCGGCTCCGACACCTCGGCCGTGGCGATCGCTGCCGGCATCAAGGCCGACCGCTGCGACATCTATACCGACGTCGACGGCGTCTACACCACCGACCCGCGCATCGAGCCGAAGGCGCGGCGGCTGAAGAAGATCGCCTTCGAGGAAATGCTGGAAATGGCTTCGCTCGGCGCCAAGGTGCTGCAGGTGCGCTCGGTGGAGCTTGCCATGGTCCACAAGGTGCGCACCTTCGTGCGCTCGAGCTTCGAAGATCCCGATGCACCGGGCATGGGCGATCTGTTGAACCCGCCCGGTACGTTGATTTGCGATGAGGAAGAGATCGTGGAACAGGAAGTAGTCACCGGTATTGCCTATGCCAAGGATGAAGCGCAGATCTCGCTGCGTCGGCTCGCCGACCGGCCGGGCGTCTCCGCCGCGATCTTCGGGCCGCTGGCCGAGGCGCATATCAATGTCGACATGATCGTCCAGAACATTTCGGAAGACGGCACCCGCACCGACATGACGTTCACCGTCCCGTCGGGCGACGTCGACAAGGCGCTCTCCGTGCTCGGGGACAACAAGGACAAGATCGGCTACGACGTCGTGCAGAGCGAAAAGGGCCTGGTGAAGGTCTCGGTCATCGGCATCGGCATGCGCAGCCATGCCGGCGTCGCCGCCACGGCCTTCAAGGCGCTCGCCGAAAAGGGCATCAACATCAAGGCGATCACCACCTCGGAAATCAAGATTTCGATCCTGATCGACGGCCCGTATGCCGAACTCGCCGTTCGGACTTTGCATTCCTGCTACGGCCTCGATAAGAATTGATTCTCTAAAGCGGAATTCGCCCTCCTCGTCGTTTGTGACACGGGCGGCGAGCCCGCCGGACCCAATGACGACTTCGGGAGAATGCACGCATGAGAGACCTTTCCGCGGGTCCGCGCGTCCTCCTCAAGCGGTTGCGCGAATTGATGGCGGAGCCGCTCGAGCCACAGGAGCGCCTTGACCAGATCGTTCGCCAGATCGCGAGCAACATGGTCGCGGAAGTGTGTTCGGCCTACGTGCTGCGCGCCGACGGCGTGCTCGAACTCTACGCCACCGAGGGTCTGAACAAGGACGCCGTCCACCTGGCCCAGCTGAAGATGGGCCAGGGCCTGGTCGGCACCATCGCCGCCTCCGCCCAGCCACTCAACCTCTCCGACGCCCAGGCGCATCCCGCCTTCCGCTACCTGCCGGAAACGGGCGAGGAGATCTATCATTCCTTCCTCGGCGTGCCGATCCTGCGCGCCGGCCGCAGTTTGGGCGTTCTCGTCGTGCAGAACAAGGCGCAGCGCAACTATCGGGAGGACGAGCTTGAAGCGCTCGAAACCACCGCCATGGTGCTGGCCGAGATGATCGCGACCGGCGAACTGAAGAAGATCACCCGGCCCGGTCTCGAACTCGACCTGACGCGGGCGGTGACGATCGACGGCGACGGCTACAACGAAGGCATCGGGCTCGGCTATGTCGTGCTGCACGAGCCGCGCATCGTCGTCACCAACCTGCTGAACGAAGACACCGAGACGGAAATCCGCCGGCTGGCCGACGCGCTCGGTTCGCTCAGGATTTCGATCGACGACATGCTGTCACGGCGTGAAGTGTCGATGGAGGGCGAGCACCGCGACGTGCTCGAGACCTACCGCATGTTCGCCCACGACCAGGGCTGGGTCCGGCGCATGGAAGAGGCAATCCACAACGGACTGACCGCGGAAGCCGCGGTCGAGAAGGTGCAGAGCGACACCAAGGCGCGCATGATCCGCCTGACGGATCCCTATCTGCGCGAGCGGATGCATGACTTCGACGACCTGGCCAACCGGCTGCTGCGCCAGCTGACTGGCTTTTCGCCGCACAGCCAGACCGAGGGCTTTCCCGCCGACGCGATCGTCTTTGCCCGCGCCATGGGGGCGGCCGAGCTGCTCGACTATCCGCGCGCAAACCTGCGCGGCCTGGTGCTGGAAGAGGGCGCGGTGACGAGCCATGTGGTGATCGTCGCCCGCGCCATGGGCATTGCCGTGGTCGGCCAGGCGACGGGCGCCGTGGCGCTCGCCGAAAACGGCGACCCCGTCATCATCGACGGCGACGACGGCAAGGTGCATGTCCGGCCGATGGCGGATCTGCAGAAGGCCTACGAGGAAAAGGTCAAGCTCAGGGCCCGCCGCCAGGAACAGTTCCGCGCGCTGCGTGACGTGGAGCCGATCACGAGGGACGGCAAGCGCATCACCCTGCAGATGAATGCCGGCCTGTTGGTCGACCTGCCGCAGCTGTCGGAATCCGGCGCCGAGGGCATCGGCCTGTTCCGCACCGAATTGCAGTTCATGATCTCCTCGACCATGCCGAAGGGCGAGGAGCAGGAGAGCTTTTATCGCAGCGTGCTTCGCCAGTCCGGCGGGCGCCCGGTGACCTTCCGCACGCTCGACATCGGCGGCGACAAGGTCGTCTCCTATTTCCGCGGCCATGAAGAGGAAAACCCGGCGCTCGGCTGGCGGGCGATCCGCCTGTCGCTCGACCGCCCGGGCCTTTTGCGCACGCAGCTGCGTGCCATGCTCAAGGCGGCCGCCGGCGCGGAACTCAAGATGATGCTGCCGATGGTGACCGAGGTCGGCGAAATCCGCGCGGTGCGCGAGCTGATGCAGAAGGAGGTGCAGCACCTCTCGAAGTTCGGCCATCCGCTGCCGAAGAAGCTGCAGTTCGGGGCGATGCTGGAAGTGCCGGCGCTGATGTGGCAGCTCGACGAGCTGATGCAGGAGGTCGACTTCGTTTCCGTCGGCTCCAACGACCTGTTCCAGTTCACCATGGCGGTCGACCGCGGCAATGCGCGCGTTTCCGACCGTTTCGACGTGCTGGGGCGGCCGTTCCTCCGGATCCTGCGCGATATCGTGCGGGCCGCGGACCGGCATGAGACGCCGGTGACGCTGTGCGGCGAGATGGCGAGCAAGCCGCTTTCGGCCATGGCGCTGCTCGGCATCGGCTTCCGCTCGATCTCGATGTCGCCGACCTCGATCGGTCCGGTCAAGGCGATGCTGCTCGGGCTCGACGTGGACCAGCTGAGCCGGGAGCTCAACGCGGCGCTCGACGATCATCATTCGCACCTGCCGCTCCGGGACATCCTGGTCGGCTTTGCCGAAGACAACAATATTCCCCTCTGACCGAATCTTACGTGGAGTAAAGGGTGGCGAAGCTTCCTGTCGAGAAAATGCGTGAACTCGAACGCCGGTTCGGCGAGATAGAGGCACGCATGTCGGCGGGGCCGGCGGCCGACGTCTATGTCAAGCTCGCCTCGGAATATTCCGAGCTGCAGCCGGTGGTGAGGAAGATCCGCGAATACGAGGCGGCGATCGCCGAGCTTTCGGGGCTGAAGACCCTGCTGGCCGACAAGGGCACTGACCGCGAAATGCGGGACCTGGCGGAAATGGAGATGCCCGACGTCGAGGCGCGCATCGAGGGCCTGGAAAAGGACATGCAGATCCTGCTCCTGCCCAAGGACGCCGCCGACGAGAAGAGCGCGATCCTCGAAATCCGCGCCGGTACCGGCGGGTCGGAGGCGGCGCTGTTCGCCGGCGACCTGTTTCGCATGTACGAGCGCTTCGCCTCGACCAAGGGCTGGAAGGTCGAAGTCCTTTCGGCCAGCGAAGGCGAAGCCGGCGGCTACAAGGAAATCATCGCGACGATCACCGGGCGCGGCGTGTTCTCCAAGCTCAAGTTCGAATCCGGCGTGCACCGCGTGCAGCGCGTGCCGGAAACCGAGGCGAGCGGGCGCATCCACACCTCGGCGGCGACCGTCGCCGTGCTGCCGGAGGCCGAGGAGATCGACATCGAGGTGCGCCCGGAAGACATCCGCATCGATACCATGCGCTCGTCGGGCGCCGGCGGCCAGCACGTCAACACCACCGACTCGGCGGTGCGCATCACCCATCTGCCGACCGGGCTGGTCGTCACTTCCTCGGAGAAATCGCAGCACCAGAACCGCGCCAAGGCGATGCAGGTGCTGCGCTCCAGGCTTTACGACATGGAGCGGCAACGCACCGACAGCGAGCGCTCGGCCGACCGCAAGAGCCAGGTGGGCTCGGGCGACCGTTCGGAGCGCATCCGCACCTACAACTTCCCGCAGGGCCGCGTCACCGACCACCGCATCAACCTGACGCTCTACAAGCTCGACCGGATGATGGAGGGCGACATCGACGAGATGGTCGATGCGCTGATCGCCGACTACCAGGCGGGCCAGCTCGCCCAGCTCGGCGAGCAGACGTGAGCGGGGCCTCGACGCTCGGCGCGGTCGTCGCCGAGACGCGGGCAGCGCTTCATGATGCCGGCTTTGCCGATGCGGCGATCGAGACGCGGCTCCTGCTCGGCGGCCTGCTTGAGCTTTCCACCACCGAGGTGTTCACCCAGGCCGACCGGCCGGTGACAGAGAGCGAGCGCGCTCTGATCGCCGATGCGGTGGCACGAAGGCTGAGGCACGAACCCGTGCACCGCATTCTCGGCCATCGCGAATTCCACGGCCTCGACCTCACACTGTCGCCGGACACGCTGGAGCCGCGGCCCGATACCGAGATCCTGGTCGACACGGTTCTTCCGCATCTGCGCCGCATCGCGGCGGAGAAGGGCAGCGCCCGCATCCTCGACCTTGGCACCGGAACCGGGGCGATCGCGCTCGCCCTCTTGAAGGAATGCCCGCAGGCGCAGGCGCTCGGCAGCGATATTTCGCCCGGGGCCCTTCACATCGCCGCCGCCAATGCCCATCTCAATGGCGTGGCCGACAGATTCGACACGCGCGAAAGCGCCTGGTTCGAGGCGATCGAAGAGAGCTTCGACATCATCGTGTCAAATCCGCCCTATATACCCACAAAAGTGGTCGATGCGCTGGATCCCGAGGTTCGCGATCACGATCCAAGGGCGGCGCTCGACGGCGGCGAAGACGGGCTCGTCGCCTATCGCGCGATCGCCGAAAATGCAGCGCAACATCTGCTTGCAGAGGGCCTGGTGGGCGTAGAGATCGGCTACGACCAGAGACAAAGCGTCACGCAACTCTTTGAACGCAGTGGGTTTTCCCTTGCCGAGCAGCATCGCGACTATGGCGGGAACGACCGGGTCCTGTTGTTCAGAATGGCCGTCTAGTCTGCGGTTTGCTGCGTATGCTAAGGATAATCGCGCTTTTGAAAGAAAAGGCTTGGTTTTCCCAATGAAGCGTAATAGTTTGCGGGCACGCAACGGGCAGCAGGGAATGAACGAGATTCGTTCGGGTCTGGGTTTGCCGCGATTTAAGCTCGTGATTGGGCTTCACGGGACGAGCAAACCCCGGTGCGTAACTCAGTAAACTTGACTATCACCAGCGGCACGAAAGCGATGGCGCAGTATGCCCGCGGCACGCACAGCCTTGGTCCGGTCCAAACCAGAACCAACAGCGTTGCCATCTATCAGCACAACAGAAGAATTCAGGTGAAGTATCGATGAGGCCAGGACAGCAGAACAAGCGTGGTCGCGGGCGTAACAGTGGCGGCGGCGGCGGTGGCGGCGGGAATAGCGGAAATTTCAACCGCAAGGGTGCCAACCCGCTGACGCGGACGTATGACAGCTCCGGCCCCGACGTGAAGATCCGCGGCACGGCCCAGCATATCGCCGAAAAGTATACGACCCTGGCCCGCGATGCACAGAGCGCCGGCGACCGGGTCATGGCGGAAAACTACCTGCAGCACGCCGAGCACTACAACCGCATCATCGCGGCCGCCCAGGCACAGATGCAGGAACGCTTCCAGCGCGAGGATCGTGACGAGCGCGACGACCGCGACGAGCGGGACGACCGCAACGATTATAACGACCGTGACGGCGACGACATGGACGGCATGGACGAGCCGACGGTCGGCTCCCAGGCTGCCCAGCCGCAGCAACAGCAGCGGCCGCAACCGCGACCCCAGCCGCAACCGCAGCAGCAGCCGCAACGGCCCCAGGCGCAGCCGCGGCAACCGCGTCGTGAGGCCGAGATCGCCGGCTCCGGTCCGCAGCCGGTGCTCGACGAAATGCCTGCCGAAGCCGTCGTGGCAGCCGCCGAAAGCGCAGCCGACGGTTCGGGCGAGCGCCTGCCGCGCCGCCGCAACGCCGCCGGTCGTCCGCGTCGCCAGCCGCGCCGCGCTGCCGGCGAAGAGGGTGCCGAAGGCGGCGAAGCCGCAGCCGAGGCCCCCGAACCGGCTCTTGCCCCTTCCGAGTGACCGGACGCGGTGACCATTCGTCGAAGACCCCTTCTTCCTTCCGGAAGGAGGGGTTTTCTGCTTTCAGGGGACGGGAAGTAAGGCGGTGATCGCCCTCCGCCCGGCATGTGGGTTCAGGCCCGACCCCCGCTGGTCTTGCGGTTCGTCAATCCCTGCACTTTTGCCCCAAATCGCTCTTTAAACGGCGAAAATCCGTCCCCATATCTCGTTTAGAGGGACGGCGACGTCCCGCAAGGCCCGCCTTGTCAGGGGGCCTCATCTCAACCGCCGCGCTGTGCCGAACGGGCAGGGCGGCTACTGGAGACAGGCACGATGAACATCGAGAAATATTCCGAGCGCGTCCGCGGCTTTCTGCAATCCGCCCAGACTCATGCGCTCTCCGAAGGCCACCAGCAATTCACGCCCGAGCATGTGCTGAAAGTCCTGCTCGACGACGACCAGGGCATGGCCTCGTCGCTGATCAGCCGCGCCGGCGGCGATCCGAAGGAAGCGCGCATCGCCAATGACGCGGCGCTCGCCAAGCTGCCCAAGGTAACCGGCGGCGGCGGCCAGGTCTATCTGTCGCAGCCGCTCGCCAAGGTCTTCACCACGGCCGAAGACGCCGCCAAGAAGGCCGGCGACAGCTTCGTCACCGTCGAACGGCTGTTGCTGGCGCTGGCGATCGAGACCTCGGCCTCGACCTCGGCAACCTTGAAGAAGGCCGGCGTGACCGCGCAGGCGCTGAACCAGGTGATCAACGAGGTTCGCAAGGGCCGCACGGCCGACGGCGCCAATGCCGAAGCGGGTTTCGACGCGCTGAAGAAATATGCCCGCGACCTGACGGCGGAAGCCCGCGAGGGCAAGCTCGACCCGGTGATCGGCCGTGACGACGAAATCCGCCGCACCATCCAGGTTCTGTCGCGCCGCACCAAGAACAATCCGGTGCTGATCGGCGAGCCCGGCGTCGGCAAGACGGCGATCGCCGAGGGCCTGGCGCTCAGGATCGTCAACGGCGACGTGCCGGAAAGCCTCAAAGACAAGAAGCTGATGGCGCTTGACATGGGCTCGCTGATTGCCGGCGCCAAGTATCGCGGCGAGTTCGAGGAACGGCTGAAGGCGGTTCTGAACGAAGTGCAGTCGGAGAGCGGCGAGATCATCCTGTTCATCGACGAGATGCACACGCTGGTCGGCGCCGGCAAGGCCGACGGCGCGATGGATGCGTCCAACCTTTTGAAGCCTGCGCTTGCCCGCGGCGAGCTGCACTGCGTCGGCGCGACCACGCTCGACGAGTATCGCAAGCATGTCGAGAAGGACGCGGCCCTTGCCCGCCGGTTCCAGCCGGTCATGGTCAACGAGCCGAATGTCGAGGACACGATCTCGATCCTGCGCGGTCTCAAGGAAAAATACGAGCAGCACCACAAGGTGCGGATCTCCGACTCGGCGCTGGTGGCGGCTGCGACGCTGTCGAACCGCTACATCACCGACCGCTTCCTGCCCGACAAGGCGATCGATCTGATGGATGAGGCCGCATCGCGGCTCAGGATGCAGGTGGATTCGAAGCCCGAGGAGCTGGACGAACTCGACCGCCGCATCATGCAGCTGAAGATCGAGCGCGAGGCGCTGAAGAAGGAAACCGACGTGTCTTCGGCCGACCGGCTGAAGCGGCTGGAATCCGAACTCACTTCGCTCGAAGAGGAGGCCGATGCGCTGACCGCCCGCTGGCAGGCGGAAAAGCAGAAGCTCGGCCTGGCCGCCGACCTGAAGAAGCAGCTCGACGAGGCTCGCAACGAACTGGCGATCGCCCAGCGCAAGGGTGAATTCCAGCGCGCAGGCGAGCTTGCCTATGGCGAGATCCCGAAGCTCGAGAAGCAGCTGGTCGAGGCGGAAGCCCAGGACGGCAATGCCCGCGATTCCATGGTGCAGGAGGTCGTGACCCCCGACAACATCGCCCATGTCGTGTCCCGCTGGACCGGCATTCCGGTCGACAAGATGCTCGAGGGCGAACGCGACAAGCTGCTCAGGATGGAAGACGAGCTGGCAAAATCGGTGGTCGGCCAGGGTGACGCCGTGCAGGCGGTTTCGCGTGCGGTGCGCCGGTCGCGCGCCGGCCTGCAGGATCCGAACCGGCCGATCGGCTCGTTCATCTTCCTCGGCCCCACCGGCGTCGGCAAGACCGAGCTCACCAAGACGCTCGCCCGCTTCCTGTTCGACGACGAGACGGCGCTGGTGCGGATCGACATGTCGGAATACATGGAGAAGCATTCGGTCGCCCGCCTGATCGGCGCGCCTCCGGGCTATGTCGGTTATGAGGAAGGCGGTTCGCTCACCGAATCCGTGCGCCGCAAGCCGTACCAGGTCGTGCTGTTCGACGAGATCGAGAAGGCCCATCCGGACGTCTTCAACGTGCTCTTGCAGGTGCTCGACGACGGCCGCCTGACCGACGGCCAGGGCCGGACGGTCGACTTCAAGAACACGATCATCATCATGACCTCGAACCTCGGCGCCGAATACTTGACCGGTCTTCGCGACGACCAGGACAGCGAGGCGGTCCGCGACCAGGTGATGGACGTGGTCAAGGCGTCGTTCCGGCCGGAATTCCTCAACCGCGTCGACGAGATCATCCTGTTCCACCGGCTGCGCCGGGCGGAGATGGGCACGATCGTCGACATCCAGCTCAAGCGCCTGGTCTCGCTGCTGACCGAACGCAAGATCACCATCGACCTTCGGCCGGATGCCCGCGAATGGCTGGCCGACAAGGGCTATGACCCGGTCTATGGCGCAAGGCCGCTGAAGCGGGTGATCCAGAAGTTCGTCCAGGATCCGATGGCCGAGCAGATCCTGTCGGGCGCGATCCCGGACGGCTCGACCGTCACCGTCAGCGCCGGTTCCGACCGGCTGCTGTTCTCGACGGAACGCACGGTCAGCGAAGCGGCCTGATCGGAAGGTCAGGGGTGGAGAATGCGAAAGGCGGTCCCTTGCGGGGCCGCCTTTTTCGTGTCGAACGTCGAGAGGGCAGGATCGGAGCCGGCGGCTCCTTCGCCGCCGCGTCCCTAACTGCCAGCAAGACCGGTGTCAGTTGCTGGCGACTTCGGCCGGCTTGCCGCCGGTGAGCAAGGCGTCAATGCGCTGGCGCTCGGCCTCGAACTTGGCGAGCGTCTCGCCTTCGAGCGACTTGCCGCCGGGCAGGCGGACGCGCAAGGGGTCGACCTTGGTGCCGTTGACGATCAGCTCGTAATGCAGATGCGGGCCGGTCGACAGGCCGGTATTGCCGACATAACCGATCACCTGGCCCTGGCGCACCTTGGCACCGACCGTCACGCCCTTGGCAATCGCGCTCTGGTGGTTGTAGGAGGTGACGTAGCCATTGGCATGGCGGATCAGCGTCTGGTTGCCGTAGCCGCCCGAATCCCAGCCGGCCTTCTCGACCGTGCCATTGCCCGAGGCGATGATCGGCGTTCCGCGGGGCGCTGCCCAGTCGGTGCCGGTATGCATGCGGGTATAGCCGAGGATCGGGTGGCGGCGCATGCCGAAGCCACCCTTGAAGATGCCGTTGGGCACCGGATTGCGCAGCAGGAACTGGCGGATCGACTTGCCGTTCTCGTCGAAATAGTCGACCGAATTGTCGTCCGGGTTCTGGAAACGGTAGAAGGTCGTCACCGTGTCGCCGAAGCGGGCGCGCACATAGAGCAGTTCGCTCTCGTCGGTCGCCTGGCCGGCCTCGTCCTCGACGGAGAAGAAGGCCTCGAGCGTGTCGGTCGGCTTCAGCTGCGCCTGGAAGTCGACATTGGCGGCGAGCAGCTTGACGACCAGCGCCGTCATGTCGCGGTTCATGCCGTAGGAGAGGGCGGCGCGGTAGATGCCGTCATAGACGCGCGGCAGGTCGCGGGCCGAGCTCGGCACCTGCGGCGCGTTGTCGTCGAAGGCCCCGGCGACCGCGTCGAGCCGCGGCGGCTCCTCGCCCTTGACCAGCCGCCCGGCATCGTTGACGGCGAGCGTCACCATATGGGTCGACTGGCGATAGAGGCTGATGCGCACGATGCGCGCTTCCTCGCCGCGCTGGATAATGCCGATGCGCAGCACGTCGCCCTCGGAAAGATCGGGCGAACCGGCATGGGGGCTAAGCGCCCGGGCCATGTCGCCGGCCTTGGCCTTGGGATAGCCGGCCGCCACCAGCGCCGCCTCGATCGGCTGCGGCCGGCGCACGGGGATGACGTCGTCGGCATATTCCGGCATTTCCGGCGTCAAGATCTGCGGTTCGGCGACGCTCATGTTCTGCTCGACGACGCGGGCGGCAAGCCCGGCGCCGATGTCGACGCCGGCGTCGCTGTCGAAGCGCTGCGGGTCGATATAGTAGAGGGCGGCGACCTGGGTCGAGCCGTCAGTCAGCACCGAGCCGTTGGTGCGCACGTTTTCCTCGACCTCGTCGAAGGACATGGCGCCGGCATAGGGCCGGCTATTGCCGGAAACGGGGAAGGGCGTGGTCTTGAGGCTGACCTCGGATTCGACGTCCGATCCGTAGATCGTACCGGTGCGCACGGCGCCGGGCGCTTCCTTCTCGTCGGCGGCGAAGATCGCCAGCGGATCGAAGTCGGGATAATTGTCCTGCGTCTTGTAATTGGCCGCAAGCCGCATCTTTACATGGGCGAAGGGCTGGCGGCGCACCACCTCGCGCTCGCCGTCATGGGTGACGGTCGAGACTTCGAGGATCGCCTTGTCGACCGGGCGGGCGGCGATCTTCGGGCCGAGCAGCCGGCCGCCGCGCAGGACTTGCTCGCCGTTCTGCCCGTTCGAGGCGGCATCGCCCGTCGCCGCATAGGCCTCGGCCGGTATCGCCAGCTGCTGGCGGCCGTCGAGCGCGGCAAACAGCGCCACGCCCATGAGAATGCAGGAGGTGATGCCGGTGAGGAAGGTGCCGGAGAGCCAGCGCAGCGAGATCTCGCGCCGGTCGGGCGCACGGTGACCGTCCGCCAGGATCGGCGGTTCGGTTCCGAGTGATCGCAACATGGTGCGGTCCGTCATCATGCGTCCGGCATCCGTTCTTCCCATCGCCCTTGGTCCGTCATGCGTGCGGGCGCGTCATCATCTGCATGTTTCCGCGCCTTCCGTCAATTCGACGGCGTTGGCCGGCCCGCGCCGAAGCGCCGCGCCGCGTGATCCTTCCCTGTTAAGCAGGCAAATGTGAAGATCCCGGGACGGAAGCATGGCAGACGCGTGGCCGCGGAGGCTCCGGACCCGCTCGGAAAGGCCCTCTCCCTGTGCTCTCCTACGCTCCGACACGGAATTTCTGTTATATAACAGTCGCTTGCGTGATTTTTTGGAAATTTTGTTTTGGTGCTGTTGACTTGGGATATTGGGTCGAACTATAACCCGCTCACTGAACGAGGGCGGCGGCGCTGCTGGCGACGAAGTCTTTCGTTCTTCGAAAACCTCTAGAAATTGGCTGAGAT
>CALRRQ020000037.1:0-44230 GCA_943370615.1 Rhizobium sp. Q54 | reverse complement strand
GGCATGGCGGCGAGGCGCGCGGCGGTCGCCTGCGCCCACTCATAGCCGTTCTGGCCGTCGACGGTTGCGCCGGTATCGTAGTGGAAGGCACCACCAACCTCGGGCTGCTCGTCGCAGAGGATGACTTCGGCACCGGTCTCGGCTGCGGCAAGCGCCGCGGCAAGGCCGGCCGCGCCGCCGCCGACGACGAGCACGTCGCAATGGGCATAGCGGCTGGAATAATGGTCCGGATCTTCTTCCTTCGGAGCCACGCCGAGGCCGGCGGCGCGGCGGATGAAGGGCTCGTAGACCGAATGCCAGAAGGACTTCGGCCACATGAAGGTCTTGTAATAGAAGCCGGCAGCGAAGAACGGCGAGAAGAAGTCGTTGATCTCGCCGATGTCGAAGGACAGCGACGGCCAGCGGTTCTGTGTCTCGACCTTCATGCCGTCGAACACTTCCTGCACGGTGGCGCGCACGTTCGGCTGGCGGCGGGCGGCATCGCGCGACACGTCGAGCAGAGCGTTCGGCTCTTCCGGACCAGATGTCAGGATGCCGCGCGGACGATGGTACTTGAACGACCGGCCGGCCAGATGCAGGCCGTTGGCCAGCATGGCGGAGGCGACGGTATCGCCCTCGTAAGCCGTGATGCTGCGACCGTCGATGGTGAACCGGGCGGTACGGGCGGGGGTCAGTCGGCCCTTGCCGGGAATACGATTGGCGCCGCTCATTTCGACGCTCCCTTCTCGAGTGCATTCGGCAGGAAGGCGGAGACATCGGCCTTCGGCTCGCCGGCCTTGTAGGTCAGGTAAATCTTGTCACTGACGGAATCGCGCACCGCATTGAAGAAGCGGCCGCAGCCATGCATGTGGCGCCAGCGTTCGAAGATGAGGCCCTTCGGATTGTCGCGCAGGAAGAAATAGTCCGCGAACTCCTCATCCGTGATGTCGGCTATGTTGGCCGGGCGGGCGATATGCGCCTCACCGGCGGCGCGGAACTCGAGCTCGGAGCGCTCTTCCTCGCAATAGGGGCATTTGATCAGCAGCATGATGAACGTCCTTTGAGGATCAGTGCGCCACGGCGGCAGCGGCCGCCTCGTCGATCAGGCGACCGGTGCGGAACCGGTCAAGGGTGAGGCCGGCCGCCAGTCGGTGCGGCTCGCCCTTGGCGATCAGGTGCGCGAACAGGTTGGCCGAGCCCGGCGTCGCCTTGAAGCCGCCGGTTCCCCAGCCCGCATTGACGAACAGGTTCGGCACCGGCGTCACACCCTGGATCGGCGAACGGTCTGCCGTGTTGTCGGTGATGCCGCCCCACTGGCGCATCATCTTGACACGGCGGAACATCGGGAACAGCTCGCAGATGGCATCGAGCGTATGCGTGATGATCTGCAGGCCGCCGGTCTGCGAGTACGAATTGTACTGGTCGGTGCCGGCGCCGATGACGAATTCGCCCTTGTCCGACTGCGAGATATAGGCGTGCACGGTGTTGGACATCACGACGCAGGGGAAGATCGGCTTCATCGGCTCGGAAACGAGCGCCTGAAGCGGCGTGGAGTGAACCGGCAGGCGGACGCCGGCCATGCCCATGACGACAGAAGAATGTCCCGCCGCCGAAACGCCGATCTTCTTCGCACCGATGAAGCCGCGATTCGTCTCGACGCCGGTCACTTCGCCATTCGGTCCGCGGCGGATGCCGGTCACTTCCGTGTTCTGGATGATGTGTACGCCGCGATCCGAGGCCGCGCGGGCAAAGCCCCAGGCCACCGCATCGTGACGCGCCGTGCCGCCGCGACGCTGCAGTGCCGCACCATTGATCGGATAGCGGGCAGTCTTGGCAATATCGAGCGGCGGGCAATAGGCCTTGGCCTGCTCCGGCGTCAGCCACTCGTTGTCGATGCCGTAGAGGTTGTTGGCGTTGATATGACGCTTGAATGACTGCTGGTCATGCACATTATGCGACAGCATCATCACGCCGCGCGGCGAGTACATGACGTTGTAGTTGAGATCCTGGCTCAGGCCTTCCCACAGCTTCAGGGAATGCTCGTAGATGTCCATGCTCTCTTCATAGAGATAGTTGGACCGGATGATGGTCGTGTTGCGTCCGGTATTGCCGCCGCCGATCCAGCCCTTTTCGATCACCGCGACATTGGTGATGCCGTGCTCCTTGGCCAGGTAATAGGCTGCGCCGAGGCCGTGGCCGCCGCCGCCGATGATGATGACGTCATAAGCCTGGCGCGGCTCGGGAGAGACCCACTGGGCTTCCCAGCCCTTGTGAGCTCTGAGCGCCTCGCGGGCTACGGCAAAAACCGAATATTTGCGCATTCGCCTCTAACTCCTGTAGTTAAGGCAATTGGATAGGCTGGCACAATTGACAGATCCATATGCGTCACGACCGCCCTTTTGCGACGTGGCGACATCCGTCTTTCGACACGCCGCCGCCGGACAGGCTTGCGGACGAAATTTCTTGCCGCAACCGCCTGCGCCATATGGACTTCCAGGAGGCAATCTGTTAATTGGCCTCCCTAATCGCAGGGCCTGGGGCCAGGCGCAAGCATTGCCTTTATCCCGCAGAAGGCCTGACTTTGGCGGGATTGCAACTCAAAACCAAAGGAACGGGATAAACGTGCAGGTACTAGTCCGCGACAACAACGTTGACCAGGCGCTCCGCGCTCTCAAGAAGAAGATGCAGCGCGAAGGCATCTTCCGCGAAATGAAGATGCGCGACTATTATGAGAAGCCGTCGCAGAAGCGCGCACGCGAAAAGGCCGAAGCGGTTCGCCGCGTTCGCAAGCTCGCTCGCAAGCGCATGCAGCGCGAAGGCCTCATCGCTGCCCCGGCACGCGTCGCACGCTGATCTGTCGTTTTTTCGACGTTTTCCGATGTTCTAAGGGCGGGGGCGATCGTTTCGCCGCCGCTCTTTTCCTATGCACCCAAAATCGCTGCCGTTCGGTCCCTCGGCGGCGGCCAGATCGCCGGACAATTGGCCCGCCATGATTGATCATACGCTCTTCCAGACATCCAGGATTTCTGTTGCTGGCACCCGCCGCCTTGCCGGCATGGTCGCGATCGCCGCGATGATCGGCCTCGCCGGCTGCCAGTCGATCGAAACCTCCGACACGATTCGCATCGATCGGGATCAGGGGTCAGAGGAGAACATCGCGTCGCTGACGGCCGTCATCCAGGCCAACCCGCGCGATCCGGAAGGCTACAACGTCCGCGGCTCCGCCTATGGCCGGGCCGGCCAGTTCAACAAGGCGCTGGACGATTTCAACACGGCCCTGCAGCTCAATCCGAACTTCTACCAGGCCTATGCCAACCGCGCGCTCGTCTACCGCAACATGGGCAAGCCGGTCGAGGCCGCCAAGGACTACAACGCGGCACTGCGCCTGAACGCCAACTACGACGTTGCTTACATCGGCCGCGGCAACATCTATCGCCAGGCCGGCCGGATCGACGAGGCCTTCGGCGACTTCAACCGCGCCATCCAGCTCGACACCACCGATGGCCGCGCCTACCACAATCGCGGCCTGATCTATCAGCTGCGCGGCCAGCACGACAAGGCGATCGACGACTTCTCGAAAGCCATCTCGCTGTCGCCGAGCGCGCCCGAGCCGTACAACGGCCGCGGCGTTTCCTACGTCGCGCTGAACGACGACGAGAACGCCTTCGCCGACTTCAACCACGCCATCGAACTCAACGGCAAGATCGCCGAATCCTGGGCCAACCAGGCGCTGATCTACGAGCGTCGCGGCGACAAGGCCCGTGCGGCGAAGTCCTATTCGCACGCTCTCGGCCTCGACCCCAAGTATCTGCCCGCCCAGCAGGGCCTCGCCCGCACACGTGGCGGCGGCGCCTGATAAGGCATCCATATTCCAAGAGATTCAGTGAGAAGCCGGCCATGCGCCGGCTTTTTCTTGGCCTGCTGGCCAGCGGCGCGGAGATCGGGCCTTCAGCGTCGCTTGCCGAAGAGTAGCCGGAACGGCCGTCTTCCGCCTTCGCGGCACAGCCCAGAGAAGACCGCGACCATGGACGCACCGACCAGGCCGCCGGCAATGATCAGCAGCAGGCTGGCGAGGGCAAAGCCGATCGCCGCCGTGGCAAAGCCGCACAAAGCGGTCAGAAGCACCGACAGCGGCCAGCGCGCGTTTTCATCCATCGGCAGTACGACGAAGACGCCGGTGAGCAAGGCGGCGGCGGCGCTCAGCCAGAATGCCGGCAAGACGTTCGTCACCAGAAACACGCCCGCCGTCAGCACGCTTGCCGCCGCAAGCGCCGCCTGCGCATGGGGCAGCCAAAGCGACGATAACCGCACCGAACGAAGGCGCTGGAGAAACAGTATGCCCCCGCCGCCCAGCACCAGCGAGCCGGCGATCGCCGCGATCATCGCAGCGCCCCTGCGCTCGACTTCGCCTGGCCCCATGCGGGCATGCCAGAGCACGGCGCCGGTATCGGTCGCGGCAAAGGCAAGCAAAAGCGCCACCAGGCCATAGAGAACCAGAAAACCCGTGAGCACGAGCGGGATGCGCGCGACCGACACGCCGATCGCGGCCGCGGCCCCCAGGGTGCCCCCGACGCCGAGGGCCAGAACGACGAGCAGCAGGTTGCCGAAGGACGGCTGGGCGGCGAGCACCGCAGCCAGCGCCGCGAAACCGAGGCCCCAGGCCAGAGGGGGAACGATGGCGTAGAGCGCCTGCCCCTTGGCGCCGCGCACGGCAGCGAGCACAAGCAGGACGGCAGCGCCGAGATCGCAGATGACGGACAGACCTTGCATGGCCGTCCTTACGGATCGCGGCGCGCCACGGCGGAGATCCGCCGGCGGGCGATTAGAAGACCGGCGACCACACCGGCCGAAGCCAGGAGCAAGGCGGCGAACGCGAGGCTTCGCGCCTCGCCAGCCGTCAGAATGGCCACGGAGCGGATCGCCCCGCTCGAGATCACCCCGGCGACTAGCCCGGCGATCAGCACGAAGGATTGGCGATGGCCCCGCAGATTGCGGGACACGGCGAACCAGCCGGCGCAGACCGCCAACACGAAGACTGCCAGTCGAAACAGAAACGGATCGGATGCGGCGGCGAACATGCTTGCGCCCTTCCCCTGCCGCGCGCCGATCAGCGCATCATGAAGACGCCGGCAACGGTCAGCACGACGAGAACGATCAGGCCACCGATGAAACCGGCGCCGCCGAAGAAGCCGGCCGCCATGGCGATCAGCAGGGCGACGAGGAAGACGGTGCTGTATTTTGTTGCCGAGATGAAGAGATCATAGGTCTTTTCATGCTCGTTGTAGTTCATCGAAGCACCGGTTTCGACCGGACCGCTGTGGTGTTCGCTCATGATCTGTCTCCCCTTGGACCCACCGCATCACGCCTTTGGCGGGCCGCCGACTTGAATTTCGTCAGGTGCCGAGTTGCGTCGAAGACGCCTCCCCTGTTTCCGCCTTACACAAAGCCGCCGTGAAGCGCAATGGATCAGAGCGGCAGATCGACACCGAGATCGCCCGCCGGCAGGTAGCGGGCGGTCGGCAGAATGGTGAGCGGCGGTAGCGTGCTCACTTCGCCGCGCGAGAACATCATGCGCCGCTCGCTGGGCGAGGAGATGAAGAAGGGGAAACGGGTCAGCAACTTGCGCCCGACATCCTTCGTGTCGGTGGCCATCAGAGTGAGATCGATATTGTATTTGCCGCAGTTCCGGGTCGGCGGGACGATGGTCTGGGCATAGAAGACGCGCTTGTAGAACGCGGCATGCTGCGGGCTGACGAGCTGGAGCACGCGGTCTGTGTCGAAATAGGCCGCCGCCATGATGGCGATCCGCAAGGTGAGATAGGGAATGGCCGGCATTTCCTTCATGATCGCCGGATCGGCGGCAAAGCGAACTGGATCAATCAGGGACATGCCGGCATCGAGGAAGGCGTCGATTTCTGCCGGGAAGATGTCCCGCGACGAGCTCACCCGGTGGTCGGGCGTGACATGATGCATGCGCACGGTGCTGATCAATTGCTCGTCGTAATAGACACCGAACACATAGGCCTGGGGATCGAAGTCGACGTCGTCGATCAGCTGCGTGCCGCTGAGCGGCAGGATGTCGGCCATCTTGTAGGCCTTGTAGCGGATGCGCGCGACCTCCTCCATGTCCTCGCTGCTCTCCACCCGGCGGTACTCGACATGGTCGAGGATTTCCATGAGCTTTGCCGAGAAGCTGTCGGTGACCGACGTGTGGAGGTTCATGCGACTACCCGCGGTTTACGTTTCGTTTACCAACACTAGCAATCCACGAGAGGTTGCGCAGTTGCGAAATCTAGTACTGCGGCCATTTACCGTTCATTAAGGTTAACAAATGCTTAGAAAACATGGTTAACCAAAGGTTACGATCAAATTCGCACCCTCTAATTGCAGGGGATTCTACGGATGAGGATGTCGTTGAGCCTCAGGCGACGTTCACGGCGCCGGCCGGAACCATCTTCTTTTCCGCCCGCTCGGCGAGGTCGGTGACCGCTCCGGAGGCGATCGGCATGGAGTAGACATAACCCTGGATGAGGTCGGCAAGGTTATATTTGGCCAGCAGCGCGAGCTGCTCCTGGGTCTCCACCCCTTCGACGATGATGCCGAGATCGAGCTGGCGGGACAGCGTGACGATGCCGCGCAGCAGCTTCAGCCGCTTGGCATCCTCGCCGATATTGCGCACGAAGGACCGGTCGATCTTGACCTGGTCGACCGGCAACGAGTCGAGATAGCTGAGGCTGGAGAAGCCGGTGCCGAAGTCGTCGATGGCAATGGTGATGCCGTGCTTGCGCAGATCCTCGAGAATGAGGCGGACGGCCGCCAGTTCCTCGATCAGGCTCGATTCGGTGACCTCGAGATGCAGCCGCTTCGGATCGAGGCCCGACTCGGCCAGCGCATCGAGAACGGTCTTGACGATATCGTCGTTGCGCAGGTCCAGCACAGAGAGATTGACGGAAACGCCGATCGGCTCCGGCCATGTCGCGCAGTCGCGGCAGGCGGTGCGGATCATGAAGCGGGTGATGTCGGCGACGATCCCCATTTCCTCGGCGATCTGGATGAAGATATTGGGCGGGATCGCCCCCTTCTCCGGGTGCGTCCAGCGCGACAGCGCCTCGCAGCAGGCGATCCGCGATCCGTCGGGCACGAACATCGGCTGGTAGACGACCTGCAGCGCGTCTTTCTCCACCGCCGTCTTGAGGTCGGTCTTCAGCCGCTGCCGCTCGATATAGCGCGCATCCATCTCCTGGGCGAAGACGGTGAGGTTGCCCTTGCCGCGCGACTTCGATTCGAACACGGCCAGATCGGCCTTGATCTGCCATTCCTCCATGCGCAGCTCGGCGCTTTCGATCAGCACCGCGCCGGCGCAGAAGGTCACGGCGAAGCTGGTGCCGTCGATGTCATATTGCCCGGCAATGGCGGCGTGGATGCCGCGCATGCGTTGTTCGAGGTCAGACCGTTCTTCGATATTGGGGAAGAACAGCACGAACTGGTCGCCGACGAGATGGCCGACGATCGCCTCCCCTGCGGCCAGCTTCAACAGGCGATGGGCGATCTCGGCGAGCAGCCGGTCGCCCGTCACATGGCCCTTCATGTCGTTGACGTGCTTGAACTCGTCGACGTCGAGGACCATGAAACCGATCTCGCCGCTCTTCTTGCGCGCGGCGATCTGCTCCTTGACGAGATCGGCGAAATAGCCGCGCTGCGGCAGGCCGGTGAGGGAATCGAACCGCACCATGTGCAGGATCTTGCGATCGGCGCGCACGCGCGCCGTCACGTCCTCGAAGATCAGCACTACGCCGCCTTCGGGGCGGCGGCTGGCGGAGAACTCCAGCACGAGATCCTCGGAGAACTGCATGATGGCCCGCGAGATCGTCCCGTCCATCAGCTGTGCCAGCTGACGCTGGATCAGGCTCGGCATCGATCCGTCGACGAAGGTGTGGCGCACGCCATAGCGCAGCACCACGTCGAGGTCGCAGTTCTTGAGGCGGTAGCGGTCGCCCAGATTGAGCAGTTCGCAGGCCTTGCGGTTGATCACCTCGATGCGGTTCTGCGGATCGAGCATGAGCAGGCCGTGCGTCATGTTGTTGAGCGCGGTGTCGAAGGTCTCGGCGATCAGCACGTTCTCGCGCGCGACGATGACGTTCTTGTAGAGGAATTCGCGCACACCGTTCGCCATCTTGCGCGTGGTCAGCATGAACGGCAGCAGCATGATCGACAGGATGACCATGTGCACGTCGCCGACCATCAGGCAGCCGATCATGATCGGCAGGCTGGCGGTCGCCGTCTGCAGGTTGACCGCCAGGCGCGAGCCGAAATTGCGACCGACGACGGATACCATCGAGGCCATGGTGACGGCGATGCAGGCAAGCTCCGCGAAGGGGTCCTGGATGATGGCGATCGCATAGCCGCTGCCGATGCCCAGCACGGTCGTCGTCGCTACGCCGCCGTAGAGATAGATGAGCTCCCAGTCGGCGATCTCGTCGCGGCGAAGGGCGGCCTTGTCGATCTGGTCGAAGCGCAGGAACCAGTAGATGCGGAAAAGGCAGATCAGCGCAAAGACGGCGATGAGCCAGAGATAGAAGACGGAGCCCGACTTCTGGTAGACCGCGACATAGGTCAGGATATGGACCAGCATGCCGGTAAACAGAGTCTGCCTGTTGCCGAACAGCGAGCTGACGAAGGACAGATAGACGTCCGTCGGCACAGCTTTCGTGCTTTGAGCCTTCATCTGTTGGCCTCCTTATCCTCGCAACCTATGCAAAACGATTTAAAAATCGATTGCCAAGGACACCGGAAAATCCATAGTCGAGCAGCATCTGCCATGCGGTCGAGACTGGTCTCGCGGCAAGGGGCGCCGGGCCATGATTGATCGTTGCCTTATTCCCTCCCGGAAGGCAATTCGGGATTGCTAATCGAGTAAAGCCCGGTGAAACGCAAATGGCCTTTCTGCCCCGAAATGACACACTTCGGAAGGCCTCGACGATGGTTCGGACCGGCGTCCCGGTCACGGCTTCTCCCAGGCCGAAATTGACGAAATGCATTAGACGAAAGACTATGCGGAACGGACCCCGATATTGTGAAAAGGCCGGAATCCCGGCCCTTCCACCCGTTGCGTGACACCTATGCATGCTCTAAGGACGACCTTAGTATTTGGGGAGAAAAACATGAAAATGTTATTGGCAATCACCCGGGTGATCGACACGATCAATGGGGCGATAGGACGTTCGGTTTCCTGGCTGCTCCTCGCGGCCGTGCTGATCAGCGCGGGCAACGCGGTTGTGCGAAAGATGTTCGACATCTCGTCGAACGCCTGGCTTGAACTGCAGTGGTATCTCTTCGGCACGGTGTTCATGCTGGCCGCGGCATACGCCCTTCTCAAGAACGAACACATCCGCATCGACATCGTCTCCAGTTCCTGGAGCAAGAAGACGCGCGACTGGATCGACCTGATACTGCACACCATTTTCCTCGTCCCGTTTGCATTCCTGTTGTCCTGGCTCGCATGGCCCTGGTTCTGGAACTCCTACAAGATCGGCGAAATCTCTTCGAGCGCCGGCGGTCTGATCGTGTGGCCCGCCAAGGCTGCGGTGCTGGTGGGCTTCCTGCTGCTGAGCGCCCAAGCGATTTCGGAGATCATCAAGCGTGCGGCCATCATCTTCGGCTATCTCGAAGACCCGGCCGATGCCAAAGACGCCAACGAAATGACGGAACACTGACATGATCGATTTCATCGCGCACAATCTCGCTCCGATCATGTTCACCTCGGTGATGCTGATGCTTCTGCTCGGCTATCCCGTGGCTTTCACGCTTGCTGCCGGTGGCCTGATCTACTTTGCCATCGGCGTCGAACTCTCCGCCATCTCCCCGGAAATCAGGCTCTTCTGGCCGCTCTTGCAGTCGCATCCCGACCGCATCTACGGCATCATGTACAATGACACGCTGCTGGCCATTCCCTTCTTCACCTTCATGGGGCTGATCCTCGAGCGCTCGCGCATGGCGGAAGACCTGCTCGATACCATCGGACAGCTGTTCGGCCCCGTCCGCGGCGGTCTGGCATACGCGGTCATCCTTGTCGGCGCCCTGCTCGGTGCGACGACCGGCGTCGTCGCGGCCTCGGTCATGGCCATGGGCCTGATCTCGCTGCCGATCATGCTGCGCTACAACTACAACCGTCCGCTGGTCGCCGGCACGATCGCCGCTTCGGGCACGCTCGCGCAGATCGTCCCGCCGTCGCTGGTGCTCATCGTCATGGCCGACCAGCTCGGCCGCTCGGTTGGCGACATGTATGTCGGCGCGCTCTATCCCGCCATCCTGATCGTCGCCGCCTATTGCGCCTATATCTTCGCTGTGACGATGGTGAAGCCGAACTGGGCACCGGCCTTGCCGCTCGAAGCCAGAACCCTCGGCGGCGGCGTCACTTCGCTGATCGTGATGCTCGCCATCAGCGTCGGTCTTTATTTCCTTGGGCAGCAGATCCTGTTCACCGGTATCGCGAGCCCCGAATGGCGTGAGGTCTCGGCCCTCGCCTTCGGCGTATTTGCCGTCTACCTGATCGCGCTGGCCAACCGGACCTTCAGCCTCAACATCATCTCGCGACTGACCCAGCAGGTCATCATCGTACTAATCCCGCCGCTGGCGCTGATCTTTCTCGTGCTCGGCACCATCTTCCTCGGCATTGCGACGCCGACCGAAGGCGGCGCCATGGGGGCGACCGGCGCACTGATCATTGCCGGCCTGAAGGGCCGCCTGTCGTTCGCGACGGTCAAGCACGCACTCGACGCCACGACGAAGCTCTCCGCCTTCGTCATGATGATCCTGATCGGCGCCCGCGTCTTCGGCCTGACCTTCTACGGCATCAACGGCAATGTCTGGATCGAGGAACTGCTGACGGCATTGCCGGGCGGTGAATACGGCTTCCTGATCGTGGTCACGATCATCGTCTTCATCCTTGGCTGTTTCCTCGATTTCTTCGAGATCGCCTTCATCATGGTGCCGCTGCTGGCGCCCGTCGCCGACAAGCTCGGCATCGACCTGGTGTGGTTCGGCGTCATCCTCGGCATCAACCTGCAGACCTCGTTCCTCACCCCGCCCTTCGGCTTCTCGCTGTTCTACCTGCGCTCGATCGCGCCGGCCGGCAAATGGAAGGACCAGGTGACCGGCAAGATGATGGACGGTATGAAGACGGTCGACATCTACAAGGGCGTGTTGCCCTACATCATCATCCAGTTCATCATGATCATGGTGGTGATCGCCTTCCCCGGCCTCGTCATGCGCTACAAGGCCGATGCGCCGACGATCAATCCCAACGACGTGAAGATTGAGATTCCGGGCTTCGGCCAGGGCGGCGGCATGTCGCTTCCGCCCCTGGGTGGAGACAGCGGCAATGGCTCGCCGAACCTCGGCCTTCCGCCGCTCGGCGGCGGTGCCAGCAATGGAGCTCCGGCAATGGGCCTCCCGCCGCTCAACCTCGGCGGTCCGCAGCCGGCTCCTGCACCGGCCGCGCCCGCCAATCCGGCGACCGACCTCAGCCAGCCGCCCGTCATCAAGTAAGGATCGGGCGGCGTCCGAAAGGGCGTCGCCACCTGTCCCAAGGAACAGAAAAGCCCCGGGCCCGCCTGGGGCTTTTTCTTTGCGCCGAACCCTCGGAGATCCGCAAGGAGACCACGCCTGCCGTCTTGCACACGCGACACCGGCGAGGTGAGGCTTCGACTGGTTCAGAACCGCCGACGCCACACCTTTTCATGTCGGCGAGCAGGCAGCAAAAAGCCCCGGACTTCCGCCCGGGGCTTCTTGTTTCAGGACTGAGGCGTCGAAGCTTAGAGCTTGCCGGCGCGCTGCTGGATCATCATGAACGTGTCGAAGGTGTATTCGCCGAGCTGGGCCCAGAGATAGGCATCCTTCTTGAACGCCAGCTGATCGTCGTAGATCTTCTTGAAGAACGGGCTCTGCGCCGACAGTTCGGTGTAGATCTCGAGGGCAGCCTGGTAGCAGGCTTCCATGATCTCCTGGCTGAACGGACGAAGAACGGTGCCTTCCGATACGAGCTGCTTCAGAGCCTGCGGGTTCTTGGCGTCGTACTTGGCCATCATGTTCGTGTTGGCGAAGGCGCAGGCATCCTGCAGGATCGCCTGGTAGTGCTTCGGCAGGCCGTTGTACTTCTCCAGGTTGAAGAAGCCGTGAACAACCGGTCCGCCTTCCCAGAAGCCCGGGTAGTAGTAGTACTTGGCCACCTTGTGGAAACCGAGCTTGGAGTCGTCATACGGACCGACGAATTCGGCCGCGTCGATCGTGCCCTTTTCGAGCGCCGGATAGATGTCGCCGCCAGCGAGCTGCTGCGGCACGACGCCAACCTTCTCGAGAACCTTGCCGGCGAGACCGGCGATACGCATCTTCAGGCCCTTGAGGTCGTCGACGGTGTTGATTTCCTTGCGGAACCAGCCGCCCATCTGAACGCCCGTATTGCCCGCCGGCAGGCCGTAGACGCCCTGGGTCGCGAAGAACTCGTTCATCAGCGTATTGCCGTTGCCCTGGTTGAACCAGGCATTCTGCATACGCGCATTGAGGCCGAAGGGAATTGCGGTACCGAAGGCGAAGGTCGGCTCCTTGCCCCAGAAATAGTAGGAGGTGGTGTGGGCGGCTTCGACCGTGCCGGCGGCGACGGCATCGAGAGCCTGCAAGCCGGGGACGATTTCGCCGGCGGCAAAGACCTGGATCGAGAAATTGCCGTCCGTCGCAGCTGCAACGCGTTCGGCGATGTCGACCGCGCCACCGTAGATGGTGTCGAGCGACTTCGGGAACGAAGACGTCATGCGCCAGGTAACCTTCGGATTTTCCTGGGCGATGGCAGGAGCTGCCAGCACCGTGGAAGCGGCGGCACCAGCACCGGCCACGCCCGCTTTCTTGATAAATGAACGACGATCCATGAATTGTCCTCCCATCATGGTTTGCGCCAAACGGGGGAAACCTTGCGCCCCCTCCCGCTGGCAATGCCGGCGAGATAAACATTTTGTCCAAAGCGTTTCAAGCGCTGGCACAGTATTCTTTCGGCGTAGAGAGCCTTTCGCTGCGTTTATCGGCGCGCAGCCGTCCGGGCGATTGTAATTGCTGATTTTTCAGGCAATTCTCGCACCTCTCCCGCCCCGACAGGGCGCGTGCCATCGCCGCCATCCGGTGCCACCAGGCTGCGGGCGTCGGCCCGTGCGAACTTGGCAACGATCAAGTGCCGGCGAGGCTGCCGGAGATTTGCCCATCGTGGGCGCGGGACGGGGTTGCATAGACGTCCGTACCCCGATGCAGACCGGGCCAAGAGGCCCTTAGCACAGATCGCATATTGACTTATCCCCCCGGCTCACTCCAAGAAAAGCAAAGCCGCGAAGGCTTTTCCCGGAGTCCTTTATGCCCAAACCGATCATTGCCATTCCCGCCGATATTCGCGAATTCGACGGCACGAGCTGGCACGCCGCGCAGAACCAGTATGTCAGGGCCGCCCTGAATGTTGCCGGCGTCATGTCCTTCATCGTCCCGGCCTTCGAGGACGGCAACGAAACCGATGCGCTGCTCGATCGCGTGGACGGACTTCTGGTGTCCGGCTCGGCCACCAACGTGCATCCCTCGCTCTACGGCGCCGAAGCGCGCGACAGCGACGGCCCCTTCGATCCGGCGCGCGATGCCACCACGCTGCCGCTGATCCGCCGTGCGCTGGAACGCGGCATCCCGCTGCTCGCCATCTGCCGCGGCATCCAGGAACTCAACGTCGCGCTCGGCGGCACGCTCGCGACCGAGATCCACGAGCAGGAAGGCGTCTGGGATCACCGTAAGCCGCAGCATCCCGACCGCGACGTGATGTACAGCATCCGCCAGGACGTGATCGTCTCCGAAGGTTCGTGCATAGCCCGCTATCTCGGCGCCGGCTCGATCCCGGTCAACTCGCTGCACCGCCAGGCGATCTCCAAAACCGCCCCTGGCCTCCAGGTCGAGGCTGTTGCCGAGGACGGCACCATCGAGGCCGTCTCGGTGATCGACGCCAAGGGCTTCGCCATCGGCGTGCAGTGGCATCCGGAATACTGGGCGGAAACCGACCGTCCGTCGCGCGCCCTGTTCGAAGCCTTCGGCGACGCCGTGCGGGCCTACGTCAAGACCAAGGCGTAAACGTCGATCCGCCGTTTGCGCGTCTCAGGGCTTCTGAGGTGTTTCAGGGACCGGCGTCAGCGCCCGTCCCGTCTGGAACCAGGCAATCAGATTGTCGGCCACGAGATCGGCCATGGCGTTGCGCGTCGGCACCGAAGCCGAGGCCACGTGCGGCAGCAGCGACACGTTCGGCAGGTCCATCAGCGCCTGCGGCACCTGCGGTTCGTTCTCGAACACATCAAGGCCCGCAGCGGCGATCGTCCCGTCCTTGAGCGCTGCAATCAGCGCCGCCTCGTCGACTGTCGTGCCACGACCGACATTGATCAGCACGCCGTTCGGCCCGAGTGCCTTCAGCACGTCCGCATTGATCGACTTCACCGTCTCCGGCGTCTTCGGGACGATGGAGATCAGCGTGTCGACCGCTTCGGCAAGCTCGAGCAGGCTCGCATAATGGCCATATTGGACATCGGTGCGCGGGCGGCGCGTATGATAGCTGATCTTCACCTTGAAGGGTTCGAGGCGCTGCGCGATCTCCATGCCGATCCGCCCGAGACCGTGAATGCCGACATGCCGGCCCTTGAGCGACAGCGGCGAGAGCGGATACGGCCCCTCGCCCGACCAGCGGCCCTGCCGCAGCCAGGTCTCGGCCTGCGGCAGCTGCCGCACCGTGTTGATGAGCAGCGCAACGGCGGTGTCGGCGACCTCGTCGTTGAGAACATCCGGCGTGTTGGAAACGATCACGCCGCGCCGCGCCGCAGCCGCGACGTCGACCCCGTCATAGCCGACGCCGAAGCTGGCGATCATTTCCAGATTGGGAAGCGCGTCGATCCAGCTGGCCGGCAGCGCACCCGAGACCGCGACGCCGCGGATCGCCTCGGCATCCGCCCCGGAGATCTCCAGCGTCTTGCCATGCGGCACGGTGCGGATCTCGAAATGCTCGGACAGTCTCTCCACGACCCGCGGATTGATGCGGCCCGGCACAAGGACGGTGATCGGTGCGTTCGGCATGGTCGGCCCCATGATTGGTGTTAGCGGCGATGAATCGGGCCGGTGGACTGGCGAATGCGCATTTCCGGCTTGATCAGGTGAATGCCGTCCGGCTCGTGGCTGCCGGCCAGCTTGTCGAGCAGCGCGCGCGCGGCGAGCCGGCCGACCTCCGCCTGGCCGTTCCACACCGTGGTGAGCGCCGGCGTGGCGATGGAAGCCTCCTCCAGGTCGTCATAGCCGGTGACGGAAATGTCCTGGCCCGGCACCAGGCCGGCGCGGGCAATGCCGTTCATCAGGCCGATGGCGACGAGGTCGTTCCAGCACACCGCGGCGGTCGGCTTCTGCGGCAGCGAGAGGAAATGCACCGCCGCCTCGAAACCGCCCTGCTTGGTGCGCGGTCCCGGAATGCGCAGTTCCGGATCCACCTCGATGCCCGCCTTGCGCAAAGCATTGACATAGCCCTGGTAGCGGTCGCGGCCGGTCGACGTCTGGTCCGTGCCGCCGATCATGGCGATCGTCCGGTGCCCAAGCCCGATCAGGTGGTTGGTGGCCAGCGAAATGCCGTAGCTGTCGTCGCCGCGATAGGTCGGCACGTCGAGCCCGTCCATCTGGCGGGCGATGAGGATCGCCGGCATGTTGTTGTCTTCCGCGAGCTTGATGTCCTCGACCGGCGTTCCAATCGCCGGAGACATGATGACGCCGTCGCCGCCGAGCTGCAGCAGCGTCTCGATGAAGGTGCGCTGCTTCTCGACCGAATCGTAGTGATTGGACAGGATGAAGGTGTGCCGGCTGCGGTCGAGCTCGCTTTCGATGGCTTTCAGGATTTCGCCGTAGAACGGGTTCATGATGTCGTGCACGACGACGCCGATGATGCCCGAGCGGGACGTGCGCAGACTGGCGGCGCGGCGGTTGTAGATATAGCCGAGCGCCCGGGCCTGTTCCTTGATCTTCTCGCGCGTCTCCGCCGCCACCAGCGGACTGTCGCGCAAGGCGAGCGATATGGTCGCCGTCGACAGACCCAGCGTTTCGGCGATCGTTGACAGTTTGACTTTCTGAGCCACTTTGCCTCCCTTGGCGGTCCGATGCATGCTTCCCGCTTAGCCCCCTGCACACTTAAACAGTTTAATTAAATAATTTAAGTGCGCAGATCAATTACCGCTTTGGCGGAATTCGGCGGGTCAATCAGCTTTTTGCCGGCTGTTCGTGCAGGTTTTCCTCGACCGCCGCCAGCAGCTTCACCAGTTGCTTGACCTCCTTGCCGGAGAGGCCCCTGGTCGCCAGCCGTTCCGCCTCGCCGACGGCCTGGACGATGGTGTCGAGGCAGGCGCGACCCTCGGCGGTCAGGTGCACCATGGTCAGCCGTCCGTCCGCATCCCCGGTGCGTCGCTCGACGAAGCCTTGCGCCTCCATGCGCCCGATAGTGCGTGTCATGGTCGGCGCCTTGACGCCGAGCTTCTGCGCCAGAGCGCCGGGCGTGAGGCCATCCTGTTCGGCCAGCAGCTGAACGACGGTGTCTTGGCCGGCATAGAGGCCGCTTTCCGCAAGCCCGCGAGACAGCTGCGTGCGCATGGCGCGGGCGACCTGGGTGACGGCGACCGAGACCGACGCATTACGCTCGCCGTTCTCCTTTTTCTTGGCGGACTTGTTTTTCTTGTCGCCCTTGTCCTTTTTCGCCATTCTGCCCTCCCGCCGCCCCTCGTGCGGCATCCCAATTCTTGTGCCGGCTAACATTCGGCGCCCGAAATCCTTAGCGAAGAACCAAGATCGACGCCAGATGCCGCAGCCAAAGGTCTATTTCCCCGACAACGATCCCGCGCTCCCGCCCGAGGCCCGGCGCGACTGGATCGCCGTACTGCCGCTCGGTGCCCACGAGCAGCATGGCCCGCATTTGCCCTTCGAGACCGACACGCTGATCGTCGAAGGCATCGCCGCCCGCCTCGCTGAACGGCTGCCCGACTATCTGCCGGTGACCTTCCTGCCGGTCGAGCCGGTCGGCTATTCGATCGAACACATGGATGTCGCCGGCAGCAAGACGCTTGGCTATGCGGAGGCCGTGGAACGCTGGCTGGCGATCGCCGAGGATCTGTCGCGAAAGGGCATCCGCAAGTTCGTCATACTGAACGCCCATGGCGGCAACTCGCCGCTGATGACCGTCGTCGCCACGGAAGCCCGGGTGCGGTTCGACATGCTGGCGGTCGCCACGAGTTGGACGCGCTTCGGTCTGCCGGAAGGCGTGATCCCACCCGAGGAAAAGGCAATCGGCATCCATGGCGGCGAGATCGAAACCTCGGTCATGCTGGCCCTTCACCCCGACCGGGTGGACATGACGAAAGCCAAAGATTTCCCGTCACGCCAGTCTGATTATGCCGCCCGCTTCACCCATCTGCGCGCTTACGGCCCGCACGCCTTCGGCTGGAAGATGGCGGACCTCAACCGGCAGGGCGTCGCCGGCAATGCAAAGGCCGCCACGGCGGAAAAGGGCGAGAAGCTGATCGACCATGCAGTCGAAGGCCTGATCGCCCTGCTGCGGGATGTGCAGGCGTTTGACGTGGACGCCCTCCGATAGATTGAAAACCAAGGCGGGATATATTATTTTGGTCCAGAATCTTGGACCATAAGCGAGATCTGTCATGCGGATGTCCGTCAGCGAAGCAAAGGCCAACCTGACCGAACTGGTGCGCCGCGCCGAGGCCGGCGAGGAGATCATCCTCACCCGGCACGGCAAGGAGACGGTCAGGCTGTCCCCGGTGGCGTCGGTCCAGACGCCCGAGGAGCGGCGAGCGATCATAGCGGAAATCCGCAACCGGGCGCCCAGATCGCCGGCGGAAGGTCCGAGCGCCGCCCGTAGCCAGGATTTCCTCTATGACGACAGCGGCCTGCCCGGATGATCGCGGTCGACACGTCCGCCCTGATGGCGATCGTGTGCAACGAGGCGTCCGCCGATGACTGCCAGGCCGTGCTCGCAGCGAACAGCGACGTCTGCCTTTCCGCCGGTACGCTGGCCGAGGCGCTGATCGTCGCAACCGCCCGCGGGTGCCTCACGGACCTGCGCGATCTCATCGATCGCCTCCGGTTCACAATTATAGACATGACCGAGGAAACGGCGGAACGCGCCGCCGCGGCCTATGCCCGCTGGGGCAAAGGCAACCATCCTGCCGGACTGAACTTCGGCGACTGCTTCGCCTATGCCCTGGCCGAGCAATTGCAATGCCCGCTTCTGTTCGTGGGCAATGATTTCTCCAGAACCGACATCATCCCCGCGCGTCCGGCCTGAGTCCCGGTCTGTGGCTTCCGGCAGGCCCGGCCAACCACCTTTTCTTGCGTCGGCCGAGCCGCCACAACCGCGATCCCGCCACCAAGGTCTTTGAAATCCGCAAAAATCTGCCAGCAAGTGTTGTAAGGCGCGGACCCGACAGCCTATATCTCTGCCCAGCAAACAAGGAAGGCAATCATGACCGAAGCTGCCGCAAAACCCATTCCCGTCACCGTTCTGACCGGCTATCTCGGCGCAGGCAAGACGACGCTCCTGAACCGTATCCTGTCCGACAATCACGGCAAGAAATATGCGGTCATCGTCAACGAGTTCGGCGAGATCGGCATCGACAACGACCTGATCGTCGAGTCGGACGAAGAAATCTACGAGATGAACAACGGCTGCGTCTGCTGCACCGTGCGCGGCGACCTGATCCGCGTGGTGGAAGGCCTGATGCGCCGCCCCGGCCGTTTCGACGGCATCATCGTCGAGACCACCGGCCTGGCCGATCCGGTTCCGGTCGCCCAGACCTTCTTCATGGACGACGACGTGCGCGCCAAGACCGAGCTCGATGCCGTGGTCGCGCTGGTCGACGCCAAGCATCTGCCGCTGCGTTTGAAGGACAGCCGTGAGGCCGAGGACCAGATCGCCTTTGCCGACGTCGTCGTCATCAACAAGACCGACCTCGTCAGCCATGACGAACTGCATCGCGTCCAGGACATCGTGCGCGCCATCAACCCCTCGGCCCGCATCTATTCGACCACCCGCTCCGGCGTCGATCTGTCCAAGGTCTTGAACCAGGGCGCCTTCAATCTCGAACGGGCGCTGGAAAACGATCCGCACTTCCTCGATCACGACGATCCGGATCATGTCTGCGGCCCGGAATGCGATCACGATCACGGCCATGATCACCACCATCATCATGACCACGACCATGATCATCACCACCACGATCATCACGGCCATGACCACCACGACCATGCCCCCTCGCCGATCCATGACGTCACGGTCATGTCGATCTCGCTGCGCGGCGGCGAGATGAATCCGGACCGCTTCTTCCCGTGGATCCAGAAGATCACCCAGACCGACGGCCCGAACATCCTGCGCCTCAAGGGCATCATCGCCTTCAAGGGCGACGAGGAACGCTACGTCGTCCAGGGCGTGCACATGATCATCGAGGGTGATCACCAGCGCCCGTGGAAGGATGGCGAAAAGCGCGAGAGCCGCCTCGTCTTCATCGGCCGCAATCTTGATCGCGAAAAGATCGAGAAGAGCTTCCACGCCTGCGAGGCCTCTTCCTGATGCCGACGGTTGCACCCCTCGACATCGAAGGTCACGTCGTCACCGCCGCCTTTCTCGGCGACATCCCGGTCTTCGCTGCGGCTTCCGGCAGCATCCACCGCCTCGACGGCGGTGAGAAGGTGACGGAAGCGCATCAGGGCGGCCTGCTGGCCTGCGTCAAGGACAGCACCGACCAGACGCTCGTCACCGGCGGCGAGGATGGCCGGGTTCTGCGCATCGGTCATGACGGCAGCGTCACCGAACTCGTCCACGTGCCGCGCAAATGGGTCTCCGTCGTTGCCGCCGGACCGCAGGGCGCGGTCGCCTATGCGGTCGGCAAGGTTGGCTATGTCCGGCTCGCCGACGGCACGATCCGGGAATTCACCGAGGAGCGCACCATCGAGGGTCTGGGCTTCGCGCCGAAGGGCCTGCGCGTTGCCGCGGCCCGCTACAATGGCGTGACCCTGCACTGGATCGGCACCACCGGCGCGCCGGTCGATCTCGAATGGAAGGGTGCCCATACCGGGGTCACCTTCTCGCCCGACGGCCGCTTCGTCGTCACGACCATGCAGGAGAATGCGCTGCACGGTTGGAAGCTCGACAGCAAGTCGGCCGAAACCCGCCACATGCGCATGACCGGCTATCCCGCCAAGGTGAAATCGCTGTCCTGGTCGGTCAAGGGCAAGTGGCTGGCCTCCTCCGGCGCGCCGGCGGCCATCGTCTGGCCGTTTTCCGGCAAGGAAGGCCCGATGGGCAAGGCGCCGCTCGAACTCGGCACCCGCGCCAACATCATGGTCACCCAGGTCGCCTTCCATCCCGCAGAGGAGGTTCTGGCCATCGGCTACGTCGACGGCATGATCCTCGCCGTGCGCATCGCCGACGGAAAGGAGGCGCTTTTGCGCCGCCCCGGCAAGGGCGCGATCACGTCGATCGGCTGGAGCGCCAGCGGCAAACTCCTGGCCTATGCTTCGGACGCGGGTGATTGCGGCGTGATCGACATATCTGCATGATTGAATTCGAAATTGCTTAAATAAATCAGCGATATGCCTGTCGCATTTCTGCGGCAGGAAAAAACCTGAAAATGACAAGTTTTCTCGTTTTTTTTACTTCACGCTCATCGTGCTTAACAGCTCGGTAATGCTTGCTGCATAGTTTTTGCTATGTCCAAACCTTCTCACCGCGGGCAAATCAAGCAACGGTGAGGTCGGTCTCTCCCGGACGAAAAGATATTTAAAGCTCTGCCAACCGGCCTGCCCCGGGGGTGCCATTCATGGCGCGTCCCTGCCTCGACGCTTGGCGTTTTCATGGAAACACGCGATGCGCTTCGATATTTCCTTCATGGTCACGTCCGCAGGCCTGGCTCTGGCTGCGGGCCTCGTCGCCACGGTCGGCATCGGCATGCAGACCCTGCAGACGCTGAAGATCAACGGCCCGATCTATCAGCAGATCGTCGACGGCAAGGACCTGATCGCCGACATCCTCCCGCCGCCGCTCTATCTCACCGAAGCCTATTCGCTGACCAGCGAGACCGCCCTGCATCCGGAGACAGCACAGGCCAATGTCGCCCGGCTCGAGGTGCTGAAAGGTCTCTATGCCGAGCGTCGCGAATACTGGAAGGACTCGACCCTGCCGCCGGACCTGGCGAACAAGCTCTATTCGGAAGTCCTGACCAAGGGTGACGTGTTCTGGCAACAGCTCGACGCCGCCTACCTCCCCGCAGTCGCCTCGGGGGATGCAGCCGCCGTCAGCGCCGCGCTGCCCGGCCTGAAAGAGAGCTTCCACGTCCATGAAACGGCGGTGAACGAACTCGTCGAACTGTCCAATACCTATCTCAAGACCCGCGAGGAATTCGCCGCAGCCGAGACGGCCCAGCGCGAGATGCTCGCGCTGGGCGGCGGCACCGCGCTAACACTGACGACGCTCGGCGCCGTGCTGTTCATCCGCCGCCGCGCCCTGAAGCCGCTCGGCCATATCGGCAGCTACATGACCAGCATGGCGGAAGGCAATTACGACCAGGCCGTGCCCTATGCGACGCGCAACGACGAGATCGGCGAAATCGCCGCGGCCGTCGAAGTCTTCCGCGTCGCCGGACTGGAGAAGCGCCGGCTGGAGACCGAGGCGGAGCAGGCCCGCACCCTGTCCGAAGGCGAACGGGCCGCCCGCGAGGAACGCCGTCTGGTGGAAGCGGAATCCCTGCGCATCGTCGTGGAGGCGCTCGGCGCCGGCCTCAATCGTCTGGCCGAATGCAATATCCGCCTGACCATCGACGAGCCCTTCGAGCCTCATTTCGAATCGCTGCGGCGCGACTTCAACAACTCGATCGCCACCTTCCAGGCGACGCTGGAGGAAGTCCTGTCGGAAACCAAGGCGCTGTATGACAACGGCCAGGAAATGCGCGCTGCCGCAGACAATCTGTCGCAACGCACCGAGCAGCAGGCCGCCGCGCTCGAGCAGACCTCGGCCGCCCTCGAGCAGGTAACCTCCACCGTCCGCTCCTCGGCTGAGCGCACCCAGGACACCCGCAACCTCGTGCGCGACGCCAAGCAATGCGCCATCTCCTCCGGTGAGGTCGTCCGCGATGCGATCAGCGCCATGCAGCGCATCGAGAAGGCGTCCTCGGAGATCAGCCAGATCATCGGCGTCATCGACGACATCGCCTTCCAGACCAACCTCCTGGCGCTCAATGCCGGGGTGGAAGCGGCACGCGCCGGCGAGGCTGGCAAGGGCTTTGCCGTGGTCGCCCAGGAAGTGCGTGAGCTCGCCCAGCGTTCGGCCACCGCCGCCCGCGAGATCAAGGGCCTGATCCAGAACTCGACGGTCGAGGTTTCCGCCGGCGTGCAACTAGTCGGCGACACGGGCCAGGCGCTCGATCAGATCCAGGGCTTCGTCGCCCGCGTCGACACCAATATCGATGCCATCGCCACCGCCGCCCGGGAACAGGCGACCGGCCTGCAGGAAATCTCCTCGGCGATCCACAGCATCGACCAGATGACGCAGCAGAACGCCGCCATGGTCGAGGAAACGACCGCCATCAGCCACACCCTGGCGGAAGGCGCATCGCACTTGACGATGCTGGTCGGCCGGTTTCAGCTCAACCGCCGCACCGCCGTCCGCGAGGCCGGCTCCGCGCCGGAAGCGGCTCCCATGACGGCGCCCTCACGGGCTGCGTGACATCACAGGAATTAGATCGTCACATCCGACAGCAGGCAGGGTCCCCCTTGCCTGCTGTTTCGTTTCCAGACCGGCGAAGGTGGGTCTGCGGCGGAAGGTCGGGACGCCGGCGGCGCTGCGATCCACATCGCTCGCTTGAATTGGCGGCCCCGGTGGGTTATCGCTCAGGCATGGCCACAGTTCCTTCAAAGCCCGCAAAGAAGACCCTGCGCTACAAGCTCCTGCGCGCACTCAAGCTCGTCGACGAGCCGGAGCGCGAGGACCAGATCTACTACCAGACCGGCGGCGCGAAGCGCAAAGCGCATGCGACCTGGTATCGTGGCGAGACCACCAATTTCTTCCCCGACAAGAAGGCGATCGCCCAGCCCAACGCCGTCGACGAATATGTCGGCAAGGGCTGGTTTCCCGACGCGCCCTTCATCACCCACGAGCACTACATCACCGCCTTCGGCAGCTGCTTCGCCAGCGAAGTGACGAAATATCTCTACCGCGAGGGCTATCAGGTCTTCGGCCGCGACATGAAGCTGAACTCCTATGTGGTGCGCAGCGGCGAAGGCATCGTCAACTCGGCTGCCATCCGACAGCAGTTCGAATGGGCCTTCGAGGGCAAGACGCCGAAGATCGAGCTGTGGCACGACAAGGAAGGCGTTCCCGGCGATTATTCCGACGATGTGCGGCAGGCGACTCGGGCGATCTTCGAGAAGTCCGACATCTTCATCCTGACGCTCGGCCTCTCGGAAGTCTGGTACGACAAGCCGACCGGCGAGATCTTCTGGCGCGCCATTCCGAAGCGCGACTTCGATCCCGAACGGCACGGCTTCCGCGTTTTGGGCGCAGTGGAGAACCTCGACAACCTGCGCCGCACCTACCAGCTCATCCGCGCACACCGGCCTGATGCGACCGTCATCATGACGCTTTCGCCCGTGCCTCTCGCCGCAACCTTCCGGCCGGTCTCCTGCATCACCGCCAGTGCGGTTTCGAAGGCCTCGCTCCGGGTGGCGATCGACGAGCTGATGCGCGAGGTCGGGCCGTCCGCCGAGAGCAAGCTCTACTACTTCCCGTCCTATGAGATGGTGACGTCGTTCCTGCCGAACCCGATGAAGGACGATTTTCGCCACCCGACCGAAGAATCGGTCGAGTTCATCATGCAGACCTTCAAGCGGAACTTCCTGCGGTAACCGTGCCTTCGCGCCCGGTTCGCACAGCGGGGATCAAGCTTTGGCGAGCGCCGCGGCGATGCGCGACTTGATGTCGGCAGTCACGCGCTTCTTGGTCTCGGCAATGTCGAGCGGCTGCGGCCAGGCCTCGATCCTGCGGGTGAAGGGGTGTTTCAGCGGATGCCAGGTGTTGTGCCGCTGCAGGCCGACTTCCTCGACGATCTGCGTGCGATAGCTCTTCGGCCCGACGAAGATCACCGGAACGCCCATGGCGATGCAGGGCATGGCGCAATGGATGCGCGTGGTGACGACGAGCGCCGCCTTCTTGCCGTAGGTCTCGACGATTTCCTTGGCATATTGCAGGCGCGTTTCCGCCGACACGTCGATGAAACGATGGCTGACCGTCTTCACCGTCAGTCCCTTCTTGAACAGCTTCGGCGACAGCTGGTCGCGATTGGCCTCGACCAGATAGATAGAATCCGGATCACGGTCGGCCGGCGCATTGAAGGTCAGCGTGTTGCACAGCGACAGATAGGCCTCGACGCCGAGCGAGCGGATGAAATCCACCGTGCCCTGGTCGCGGCAGCCGATCGGCTGATGCTTCTTCATATAGTCGACATGGCGCGCGATCGTCGGCTTGGCGTGCTTCTGTACGTGGAAACCGAAGAAGATCGGCTTGATCGACGGGCTTGGCGGCCAGTTGTCGAGCTTCGACAGGAACCAGCCATTGGTGACGAGCAGGGTCTCGGGTCCGTCATAGCTGTTGAGGTGGTCGCGGTTGAGGAACACGTCCACCGGGGGCAGATGCTGCATGACGGCCACGCTCTGGATATCGTCGCCGATATTGTTGCCGTTCCAGCTGAGAGCACCGATTTTCATGCCGCACATCCCCTTGAGAGCTACCGCGCGGGGATAGTACGCGGCCGAGTCGATTGCAACCCCTGCCGGACGGCTGCCGATCCCCGCAGCGGGCCCGGCTGCAACGTTGCACCTTCGACCTTTGCGACGATGGACAAAAAGCAAAGGCCGGGAACGATAATGCTCCCGGCCTTCCAGTGCGGTGATCGGATCGAGACGATCAGAAGCGGTAGGTGACGCCTGCGCCGACCAGCCACGGATTGAGCTTGGCGGTACCGTCGACGTCGGACGGAACCTTGGCGTCGAATTCGGGCTCGAGGAAGATCTTCTTGACGTCGAAGTTGACGCCCCAATGCTCGTCGACCATGTAGTCGAAGCCGACCTGAACGGCCGCGCCAAACGCATTGTGAATGTCGAGGTCGTCGGCGTTGGCACCCTCTTCATTATAGAACATCGTGTAGTTCACGCCGGCACCGACATAGGGTTTGAAGGCGCCGAAATCGGTGAAGTGATACTGCAGCGTCAGGGTCGGCGGCAGGATCCAGGTGCGGCCGATCTTGCCGAGGCCGGCGATCGAACCTTCGCCCCAGACGTTGGCATAGGTCGTGCCGAGAATGAGTTCGGCGGCGATGTTGTCGGTGAAGTAGTAGGTGATGTCGAGTTCAGGGATATAGGTATCGCTGTAGGACAGGTCGGAGCCGGCGACGCCGTTCACGTGACCGTTGTCCTCGGAGATCACGCCAAGACCACGCACGCGAATCTGCCACGGGCTCGATGCTGCCGCCAGCGGAGCATCCGGCGCCGGCTCCGCCACCGGCGTCATGTCCGCCGCGCCGGCCGCCTGGCCGATGAGGAGCAATGCGGTGGCTGCGGCAAGGGCGCTGATCCGCCGCGTGCAGGTCTTGGTCATGGGGTCTCTCCTTGAGTAAATCAATGGCTTGTGCCGTGCACAAAATACGCCGCCAGAAACGCAAGGGCGTTTGAGCTAGATCAATAGATGCATGGGGAATCAAACAGATGCTGCTGCTGCACTGCGGCTGTCACAATTTGGCCACAGCGTCACTTGACGAATGAAAAGCCTGTGGTCTCCCGGCATTCGGAGCACCCTTCCCGAGGCACCCTGAGCCGCTCCCAGGGCATTCCCGCAGAGGTGATTCTCCGATAGGTTCGTGCGACGACAGAGACCGGACGAGACTTCGATGCGTGCATTTTTCACCCTCGCCGCCCTTGTCTTCATGACGCTGGCGCCGTCCTTCGCCTCCGCCGCCGAAAGCCGGCTGGAGAGCCTCGACACGCCGGTCGCCGGAACAGACAAGACCTATCTCGATCTGGCGCTTGCCTTCGTGCCCGACCTGGCCGCCGACGGCATGAGTTGGAAAGGCAGCACGCTCGATGCCGACTTGGCCGAACGGTTTGATCTCGACGAGGACTGGCCGGACGGCCTTGCCATCAGCGGGGTCGAAACCGTGCCCTTCGAGCAGGCAGGACGGAAGGAACTGGCGGTTCTTTTCGATTTCGGTCTTTCCAACGGCGTGCCGCAAGCACCGGCGATCCTCGCTCTCTATGTGCTGGAGAAGGAACCGCGTCTGATCGGTTCGCTCAATGTCGGTCTGGACCGCGAAACCAGCTTTGCCGAACCGCCAATCCTGGACCTCGGCGGCGGCGCAAACGTGCTCATCACGCGCAGCAGCCACTGGAATTCGAACCAGAGCTATCTGATTACCAGCCTGATGCTGGCCAGCGAAAACGGTCTGGAGCCGATCGACACCGTGCTGACCTTTTCCGAGCGCCTGTGCGGGCTGAGTCGCACCCAGGAGCCGACTATCAGCATTGATGCGAGCGACACCCGCCCGACGCTGCGCGTCGCGGTCGCCATCGGGGAGGAGAAGGTGGAGGAAAGCTGCGATACGGAACCCACGCCGGGCCCTGCCCGCACCGTTACGGCAACCTATCGGCTGAACGGGAAGACCGGCCGTTACGAGCCGGATTCCGACGCGCTGGACGCACTCGCCCGCGAAAACATGGAGCGGTTCTGAGCGACGCCGCAGGTCAAATACTCATGCCCGGCGCTCCATTTCAGAGGCGCCGGGCATCGAGATTGGCAGGCAACGTCGTCGATCAGAACTTCACGCCGATGCCGACATTGACCACATGCTGGTTGAAGTCCGTGTCGACCCCCAGCACTTCCTTCTCGAAATAGTCGTTGTAGCGGTATTCGAGACGGGTGAAGACGCGGTCGGTGATCGCATAGTCGAAGCCCGCGCCGAGCGTCCAGCCGTGCAGCGTCTCGCTCTCGTCGAACCCACCGCCGTCGACCGAGAAATTGGTCGCCGTCCAGCCGCCTGCCGCATAGAGCAGGACACGGTCCATCGCATAGCCGACCCGGCCGCGAACGGAGCCGTTGAGGCCCGTGCCGACATCGACCGCGCCATAGCTGTTTTCGTTCCAGTCATAGTTCAGGTCGGCTTCGAGACCGACGATGGCACTGGTGCCGAAGTCCCAGTTATAGCCGACGAATCCGCCGAACCGGCCGCCGTCGAAATCGTCCGAGGCGGAGGCGACGCCGTCGTAGAAATCGCCATTGCCCCAGCCATAGCCGCCCTGCATACCGATATAGCCGCCCGCCCAGCTGAATGCCGGCATGGTATCGACCACCTCCGGCGGAACGGCCGGAGCCTCCATGACGGCATCCGCGGCGAGAACCGGCGTGGAGGATATGATGAGCGCGACCGCGCCCCATCCGAACTTCTTCATCATCGCTGTACTCCCTCTCAGACTGCCCCGCATCGGGGACTGCGCGCTGTGCCGTGACGAAACGCGTCACACGGAGACTAACAAGCTTGGCCGGGCGTTTTGTTCCGCGGTCCCGTCGATTTTTCCGGAGTGGGGCATGGGCGACACGCGTGCGGGAGGCCGAAGGCGCTCGACACGCAGATGCGAAAACGCCCCCTCTCCGTGGATGGAAAGGGGGCGCCTGCCCCGCCGTGACTGTCGGCGGGATGAAAGGCCCGCTCCCCTTCAGGCTCCAGACGCCGCCACGTCGAGCACTTCAGGGGGCGAGCCTGTCTCTTGCAGCTCAGGCCGTCCGGCGCAACGGCGCGTGCGACAGCTTGCGGCCGGAAGCCACCACCATGCCGGCAGCCCCGTCGAGCCAGCCGGGCTTCAGCTCGAGCGCGAGGAAACGTTCGCGGGCGAACGGTCCCGGCATGACGAGATGCTGCGCCTTTTCGGCAAAGAAGCCGAAGCGTTCGTAATAGGCGGCATCCCCCACCAGGAGGATAGCGCCGTGCTCGCGCTTCCTTGCTTCCAGGATCGCGGCGCGCATCAGCGCCGAACCGATCCCCTTGCCTTCATGCGCAGCGTCGACCGCCAGCGGACCGAGCAGCAGCGCATCGATTGTCCGGCCCTCGCGCGAAACGCCCGCCTCGACGTTCCACAGCCGTACTGTGCCGATCACATGCCCCAGATTGTCGCGGGCGACGATGGCCAAACCTTCGGCCGGCAGCCTGTCCCGGCGGATCTTCTCCGACGACTTCTTGCGACGATCGGGCCCCATGGCGCGATCGAGCAGGGCTTCGCGGGCGACGATGTCGGCCGGCGTTTCGTTATCGATGACAAAGGCAGGCGCAGAGTGAGGCGCGAAAAATGCGCGCACGACGTCCAGAACAGCGGCCATGGTGGCCTCCCGTACCAAGAAGTGTTTCCGATGATTGTTATTTGCGCCGCGCCGGGTGAACCGGCGCGGTCGTCGAAGACCCGGTCGGGCCTTAGATGACGTAGGCCTTGAGCGGCTCGAAACCGTTGAAGGCAACCGCCGAGTAGGTCGTCGTATAAGCGCCAGTGCCCTCGATCAGAACTTCGTCGCCGATCGTCAGCGAGACGGGCAGCGGATACATGTTCTTCTCGTACATGACGTCGGCCGAATCGCAGGTCGGGCCGGCGAGCACGCAGGGTTCGGTCTCGTCGGCATCATGAGCGGTGCGGATCGGGTAACGGATCGCCTCGTCCATGGTTTCGGCGAGACCGCCGAACTTGCCGATGTCGAGGAAGACCCAGCGATGCGCGTCATTGTCCGACTTCTTCGAGATCAGGACGACTTCCGCCTTGATCACGCCGGCATTGCCCACCATGCCGCGACCCGGCTCGATGATCGTCTGCGGGATGTGGTTGCCGAAGTGCTTCTTCAGCGCACCATTGATCGCGCGGCCATAGGCCTCGGCCGACGGGATGTCGCGCAGGTACTTGGTCGGGAAGCCGCCACCCATGTTGACCATCTGCAGGTGGATGCCCTGCTTGGCGAGCGAGGTGAAAACGCGCTTGGCATCGGCAAGGGCCGAATCCCAGGCATCGACCTTGGTCATCTGCGAACCGACATGGAAGGACACGCCAAACGAATCGAGTCCCAGTTGATGGGCATAGACCAGCACGTCGACGGCCATCTGCGGCACGCAGCCGAACTTGCGGGAAAGCGGCCATTCGGCGCCTTCGCCATCGGTCAGCACGCGGCAGAACACGCGGGCGCCGGGGGCGGCACGGGCCACCTTCTCGACTTCCTCATGGCTGTCGACGGCAAAGAGATCGATGCCGAGCGCATGCGCCCGGGCAATGTCGCGTTCCTTCTTGATCGTGTTGCCGTAGGAGATCCGGCCTGCGGTCGCGCCGGCGTCGAGCGCCATCTGGATCTCAGCGACGGAAGCGCAATCGAAGCTCGAGCCCAGCGAGGCGAGCAGCTTCAGGATCTGGGGCTCCGGGTTGGCCTTGACGGCATAGTAGATCGCGCTGTCCGGCAGGGCGTGGCGGAACGCGCCGTAGTTTTCGCGCACGACATCGAGGTCGACCACGAGGCAGGGACCTTCCGGACGTCGGGTGTTGATGAAGTCGAGGATACGAGCGGTGGTCATGGGTCTATCCCTCTCAAGTTCCAGGGTTCCCGCGCCCGGTGAAGAGCACGGAAGGACAAAGGACGACGAGAACCCGATCGAAACCAGCCGGTGGAGACGCTGATGCCGTACGAGCGCTCGAAGCGCGAATAGTGAACCGACACCCTGCCAGGAGCGTCAATTCGGCTTTGTCTGCCATGGATTGGTGGGAATACCCGACCGCACTTCCGGCAATGATGGTGTGCCTCTGAAGTAACTCCGGCTGATGGAAAGCCGGAAGAGACTAGAAAGGCCCGCACCGTCGTTGCTTCAGATGTCCTCGCATTTCCCGGATGGCCGGAATAGCGACTGGAGGGGTTAGTTCCAGGTACCTTACCGATTTCCTCACCACATCGAGGATCGGCGGACACCCATGGGCACGTGCGACTTTGGGCTGAGCAGGAGATAAGAATGTTCGTGGTCATAATCAAGCGTTTTTTGACCCCGACGGCAGAAAAATGATTGAACGATCCGGCCGTTGTGTTCACAGTTCGCGCGTCATTTCGCAAGGAACCGATCCATGGACACGCTGACGCGCATCCGCGCCTTTATCGACGTCGTCGAAGCCGAGGGCTTTTCCGCCGCGGCGCGCAAGACCGGGCGGTCCAAGGCCTTGCTGTCGAAATATGTCCGCGAGCTTGAAGACGAACTCGGCGCCCTGCTGCTGAACCGAACGACGCGCCAGTTCTCGATGACCGAGGCGGGCCACACCTACTACCGCAGCGCGACCGAGATCCTGAAAGAGATCGACAGCCTGGCGGACCTGGTGCGGGAGAACAATACCGACCTCAAGGGCAAGCTCAAGGTCACCGTGCCGCGCACCTTCATCGACGCCGAGGTGGGCCAGTCGCTGATCGATTTCGCCACCGGACATCCGGACCTCTCTCTGGAAATCGTCGCCGACGACCGGTTCGTCGACCTGGTCGAGGAGGGCTTCGACCTGGCGATCCGCATCACCAAGCTCGACGATTCGGCCCTGATCGCCAAGAAACTGTCCGATTTCCGCATCTTCGCCTGCGCCACGCCCGCCTTCGTCGAGAAGCACGGACCGCTCATCCACCCGCAGGAGCTGGCGCGCGTACCCTTCCTGGTCGACACCAATTCCCGCTCGCACAACAGCGTTCGCTTCGCCGACCCGCAGGGCGGCTCGATCTCGGTCAGCGTCAGCGGCCCGATCGAGGTCAACAGCCCGCTCGCCACGCTGCGCGCCGCGCGCGCCGGGCTGGGCGTCGCCATGATCCCCGACTTCATCGCCCGGCCCTATATCGAGACCGGCCAGCTGGTTTCGCTGTTCGACGACTACCTGCCGAAGGATCGCGGTATCTATGCGGTCTACCCGCACCGCCGCTATTTGCCCGCCAAGGTCCGCGTCTTCGTCGACTTTCTCCACGGCTGGTTCCGCCAGCGCAGCTCCTAGACATGCGCGGCCTTAGCGAAGTCCCATTTCCGTCGAATTTGTCAGACACGGAGATAGCTCTGGATTCGGGCGCGAAGGCGGACAAGGCATGAAAAGACGGTTGGCGTTGATCGCGGCACTCCTGGGTGCCCCCCTGCCGGCGCTGGCTCATCCGCACATCTTCGCGGAAGCCCGCCTCGAAGTGATCGCCGGGGCCGACGGCACGATCTCCGAACTGCGCAATGTCTGGCGCTTCGACGACATCTTCTCGTCGAGCGTGCTGATGGACTTCGACAAGAACAGCGACCTGAAGCTCGACCACAGCGAACTCAACGAGATTGCCCAGACGATTCGCACCTCGATCGCCGACTACGGCTTCTTCACCTCGATTACCAGCAATGGTGCCGCCGTTTCCGTCGTCAAGCCGGAGGTGTTCAATGTCGATTTCAAGGACAACCAGCTGCTGGTGTTTTTCGTCGCCAAGCCGGAAAAGGTGCTGGCGCTCAAGGGCAAGCTGACCATCGGCGTCTACGATCCGACCATGTACACGGCGATCGACTTCGCCAAGGACGAGGACATGGCCACCGAGGGCGACGGCTTCAAGGTTTGCAAGCGTGTCGTGGTGCGCCCCGACCCGGACGAAGTGATGGCGCAGAACCAGGCGAACCTGACCGAGGCCTTCTTCAACGATCCGGCCGGTACCGACATGAGCAAGCTGTTCGCCACCCGGCTCGAGCTGACATGCTGATGCGTCGCATCCTGCCTCCGGCAGCCGCCTCCGTCGCGCTCCTGCTGCTCGCCGCCTCGCTGGCCCATGCCGGCTCGCCGCTTGGCATCGGCACCGCCGAACCGTCTTTCCAGGCGACCGGCCCCTTCGCCGGCTGGCTTGCCTTCATCAACCAGAATCAGCAGGCCTTCTACCGCTCGCTGACCGGTGCGCTGAAGGCGATGCGCGAGGATTCGGCGCATCTGCGGACGCTGATCGGCCTGTCCTTTGCCTACGGCGTCTTCCATGCGGCCGGACCCGGTCACGGCAAGGCGGTGATCTCCTCCTATATGATTGCCAACGAGACCGAGCTGAAGCGCGGCATCGCCATTTCCTTCGTCTCGGCCTTCCTTCAGGGGGTCGTCGCCATCGTGCTGGTGGGTGTCGGCTACGCCGTCCTGCGCGGCACGTCCATCTCCATGACGGAAGCGACCCAGGCGCTGGAGATCGCCAGCTACGGCCTGATCGTCGCCTTCGGCACTTGGCTGCTGCTGCGCAAGATGAAATCGCTCTGGCTGACGCGCAGCGCCCCGATCAGTGCCGGCCTGTTCGACGCACCGGCGACGGCCGCCTTGTTCGACGCGCCCGGAGCCGCAAACCCGGCCGGCACCGGCCTTTCCTTCCGCGCCATGGCCGTCGATCACGGCCACGACGCCCTCGCCCCGGGCTCGGTCTGCCCCGATTGCGGGGTCAGCCACCTGCCCGATCCGCGCATGCTGTCGGCAAAGAATTTCAGCCTGCGCGAGGCCTGGTCGGCGATCGTCGCGGTCGGCCTGCGCCCCTGCTCGGGGGCCCTGCTGGTCATGACCTTCGCCCTGCTGAACGGGCTCTATCTTGGCGGGATTTTGTCGGTCTTCGCCATGGCGCTCGGCACGGCGATCACGGTCTCGGCTCTGGCAGCGCTCGCGGTTTCGGCCAAGGGGCTGGCCGTGCGGCTGTCCGGCCCCGGCTCGCCGGCGGCGCGGCATGTGGCCAATGCGATCGAGATCTTCGGTGCGCTGCTGGTGATTGTGCTCGGCGCGCTCTTGCTGGCCGCGAGCCTGCAGGGCTGAGCGCGGCGCCTACTGGTTGCCGTCGCGCCGACGCTGGTAGCGGGCGCGAAGCCACAACACGATGAAGAAGGACATGATGCCGACCGTGCCGACGACCGCCGCCAGCGCCGGCGAATAGTCGCCGATCCACAGCACCAGCTTCGGCAAACCGAGCAGCACCAGGCCAAAGCCGAGTACGATGAGAAGGGCGGCGAGCGCCGCCGAGCGGTTGCTGGCGTTCATGCTGCGGCTTCCTTTGCGAGTTCTGCGCGGATGTCTTCCAGCCTGCGGATCTGCTGGCCCTCGGCGAAGTTCTCCGGCGCAAGCCAGGCCTCGAAGGCGGCACGGATCACCGGCCATTCGCCGTCGATCATCGAGAACCAGGCGGTGTCGCGGTTCTTGCCCTTGGACAGCATGTGCTGGCGGAACACGCCCTCGAAGGTGAAGCCGTAGCGTTCGGCCGTCACCTTGCTCGGCGCATTGTCGTTGTGGCATTTCCACTCGTAACGGCGATAGCCGAGGTCGTCGAACACATGGCGCGCCATCAGGTAATGCGCTTCGGTGGCGAGCGGCGTGCGGCTCATGGCCGGGCCGTGCGCCACGCCACCCACTTCAACCACGCCATTCGCCGGGTCCGCCCGCATGTAGTTGGCCATGCCGACGACCTGGCCCGTCTGGTTGTCGCGGAACACTTCCGTGACCCAGCCGCCCTTGGTCTGAACGCCCTCGAGCCAGCCACCGAAATCCTCGATGCTGCCGAAGTCCGGCTGGGTGAAATAGGTCAGCAGCGGATTGATCTCCATGCCGCCGAGACCATCCCACAAGGCCTTGAGATGCGTCGCCTTGTCGAAAGGCTCGACGGTGACGAAACGGCCTTCGAGACGAACCGGCTTCGGCGCCGGGCAGCCCTTGAATGTGGAGAGATCGCGCATGTTTGCCTCTTGCTGTGTCGGCAAACGATTAGGCCAGCCGCCCGGCAAAGGCAACTGGCCGCATTGTCATGGAGACGGATCAGACCTGGGCGGACGAGACGGTCGCCTCGATATGATCGACCAGCGCGTCGGCAAGGCCGAGCCGTCCGGCCAGCAGGTCGAGGTAGCCGCGCTCGGCCCGGCTGTCGGGGTCGATCGCCAGCCGCGAGGCGGTGTAGAGCTCCACCTTCTGCTCTTCGGTAACGGCGGCCTTGACCAGCGCGTCGAGATCGGAGGGCGAGGTCAGTTCCTTCTCGAGAAAGGCTTCGGCTTCCGCGCCAAGGCCGGAAAGTTGTATCCTGTCCATCACGCGGGCGCGTTCGGCGGCATCAATATGGCCGTCGGACTTGGCGGCGGCGATCATCGCGCGCACCAGCGTCAGGGCAAAGTCGTTGGAGGCGGCAGGCGCCTCGACGCTGAACGGCGAGTCGGCCGGCGGCGGCAGCAGCTTCTGCTCGGTCTCGGCGACCTCCTGCGGCGACTTGCCGGCCTGGTAGTTCTTGTAGGCCTGGTAGCCGATGCCGGCGATGGCGGCGAGCCCGCCGAGCGTCAGCGCATTGCCGGCGAGACTGCGGCCCGTCTTCGTGCCGAGAAGAACGGCAGCGATCGCGCCGGTCGCCAGCGGATTGTCCTTGGCAAGCTGGACGGCATCGCCGGCCTTCTGCTTCACGCTTCCGGTCGTTCCCGGCACCTGCGAACCGAGGAATTGATCAAGCAGCTTCTTGGCGTCGAACATCGGGCGTCTCCATAGGTTTCAGTCTCGACTGCTAGATAAGAAGCCGATCGTGAAAATACAAAGACGGGATCCCCCTTTCGCCCGAACTTTCCGTCAGCCGGCCAGTGCGCAGGCTTCTGCGGCAAGCTTCGTGATGCCAGCCCAGTCGCCGGCCTCGACCATGTCCTTCGGCGCGACCCACGAGCCGCCGACGCACACCACGTTCGGCAGCGACAGGTAGTCCCGGGCGTTCTTCAGCGAAATGCCACCGGTCGGGCAGAACAGCGTGCCGGCCAGCGGCGAGGACAACGACTTCAGATAGGCAGCACCCCCGGCCTGCTCGGCGGGGAAAAACTTCAGAACCTGGTAACCTTCCTCGCGCAGCTGCATGACTTCACTGGCGGTCGCCGCACCGGGCAGCAGCGGAATGTCCGACGCGCGGGCGACATGAATCAGTTCGCGGGTCGTTCCCGGGCTGACGATGAACTGCGAGCCGGCCTTCACCGCCGCTTCGAAATGCGAAGGATTGAGAATCGTGCCGGCACCGACCACTGCGCGCTCGACCTCGCCGGCAACACGACGGACGGCTTCCAGCGCCGCATCGGTGCGCATGGTGATCTCGATCGCCTTCAGACCTCCGGCCACCAGTGCCCTTGCGAGCGGCACGGCACTGGCCGCGTCCTCGATGATCAGAACCGGAACGACCGGCTGCAGCTTGAGGGTGGAAAGGAGCTTTTCGGTTTTTGCACTCACGCCGGCCATCCATTTCAAACGATTGAATTCGCCCCAAGGATTATCGCGAACCAGTGTCATTGTCGAGACAAATGCGCGCGGTAAGGATGCTGGCCGTTTGCATGACGGCTCAACTGCGCTAGGGTACTGGAGGTTTTCACGTTGGACGGCGAGATGGCGAAAGAAATCGAGCGCAAGTTCCTGGTGATCAACGACAGCTGGCGCGACCGCGCCACGTCGGCGACAGCAATGCGCCAGGCCTACCTTTCCGTCAATTCCGATCGATCCATCCGCGTTCGCACCAGCAACGAAAAGACCGCGAAACTCACCATCAAGTTCGGCAAGACCGCGCTGGTGCGCGACGAGTTCGAATACGACATCCCGTTCGAAGAAGCGCTCGAGATGATCACCTTCGCCATCGGCAGCGTCATTGAAAAGGTCCGCTACACCGTCGATGTCGGCGGCTTCACCTGGGAGATCGATGTCTTCGAGGGCGCCTTCCAGGGCCTGGTCATCGCCGAGGTGGAAATGCGCTCGGAGTACGACCGCCCGGAACTGCCGGCCTGGCTCGGCCGCGAAGTGACCGGCGACCGTCGTTATTCCAACCAGGCGCTCGCCACCGAACGGCTGAAGCCCGAGGTCGTGCATGCCGTATCGAATTAGACCGGGCCGCCCGTTCGGCGAGGAGGTCGCGGCCGTCGCGAGCGAACAGCTCGAACGCGCCATCGCTGCGCTCGAGGAACAACCGGAAGGCCTGCACGAAGCCATCCACGAGGCCCGCAAGAAGTTCAAGCGGGTGCGCTCGCTCTACCGTCTCGTGGCCCTCGACCAGAAGTCGTTCCGTGCTGCGGAGAACGCCCGGCTGCGCGACACCGCCCGCACGCTTTCCGTCGTGCGCGACGCGGCTGCCCTGATCGAAACCGTCACCTACCTCGAAAACCATGCGCTGAACGACGAGGAAAAGAGCGCCCTCTCCCATGCGCGCGCCGCCTTGACCGAGCGCCGCGACGCGCTGGCGCTGGCCGAGACCGACCTGCCGGACAAGGTCGCAGCGGCGATCTCGGCCTGCCGGGATGCCATCACCGCGCTTGAAACTGCATCCTTCCCCTCGAGCCCGCGCAAGGCCGCCAAACTGCTGGCAAAGGGCTGGCGCAAGGGCCTCGGCCGCGGACGGACCGCCCTCGACGACTGCCACCACAGTGTGCACGAGGAAGTATTCCACGAACTGCGCAAGGCGGGCCAGGCCTATTGGATGAACCTTTCGCTCCTGCGCGGCATCTGGCCATCGGCCATGCATGCCAAGCGCGCCGAGGCCAAGGCGCTGGTCGACACGCTGGGCCATGAGCACGATCTCGCCCTGCTCGCCGAACTTCTCGACCGGGAGAGCGGGCTGATCGGCGGCGGCGAGGAGTTCTCCCACCTGCTCGGCGCCATCATCCGCCAGCAGCAGGAACTGCGCCGCAATGCGCTCGCCCTCGCCGAGCAGGTCTTTGCCGACACGCCGGAGCGCGAGGGCATGATCGTCGAAGCCTTGTGGATCGCCGCGGCGACCGAATAAGATCAATGCTGACAGTTTTTGACAGCATATCCTGTATCATCGTCCAATGAGTCGCTCCGAACGCTTGCTGTCGCTCCTGCAGGTGCTGCGCCGCCATCGCCAGGCGGTGAGCGGAGCCGCGCTTGCGTCGGAACTGGGCGTTTCGCTGCGCACGCTCTATCGCGACATCGCCACCTTGCAGGCGCAGGGTGCCAATATCGAGGGCGAGGCCGGCGTCGGCTATGTGCTGCGCCCCGGCTACATGCTGCCGCCACTGATGTTTTCCCGCGAAGAGATCGAGGCGCTTGTCCTCGGCGCAAGGCTGGTGGCCCAGAGAGCGGATCCGGAACTGGCGGTCTCCGCCCGCGACGCGCTGGCCAAGATCACCGAAGTCCTGCCGGGCGATCTGCGCGAGGAACTCACGGCGAGTACGCTGTTTGCGGGACCAGGACTGCCTCTGCCGGAGGAACGCATCGACCTTGCCCGGCTGCGCGAGTTCATCCGCTCCGAGCAGATGATGAAGATCGCTTATCGCGACGAGAAGGGCTCCGCCAGCGAGCGACTGATCTGGCCCTTCGCCCTCACCTTCTTCGAAGGCGCCCGCGTGGTCATCGCCTGGTGCACCTTGCGCGACGACTTCCGCAGCTTCCGGACCGATCGAATGGATCTGATGGAGGGGCCGCTCGGCCGCTATCCGAAACGGCGGATGCAGTTGCTCAAGGCCTGGCGGCTGCAGCACGGCATTCCCGAACGCATGCTATAGGCTACTGCCATTTTTTGGCAGCATGTCGGCGTAGGAATGGGTCCTCAACACAGGAGAGACCCATGAAACCGAACCTCATCATCCTTTATGTCGCCGATGCCGACCGCAGCACCGCCTTTTACGAAAACCTGCTGGGTGCCGCGCCGGTCGAGCGCTCGCCGGCCTTTGCCATGTTCGTCTTCCCCGGCGGCATCAAGCTCGGCCTCTGGTCCCGCAAGGCCGTGGAGCCGGCAGTGACCGGCAGCACCGGCGCCTTCGAGATCGACGTGCCCCTGGCGAATGCCGCCGAGGTCGACACGGTCTTCGCTCGCCTCACCGCCGCCGGTCACGCGGTCCTGCAGGAGCCGACCGACATGGAATTCGGCCGCACCTTCATGCTGGCCGATCCCGACCAGAACCGTATACGTTTCTACAATCCGCCGGTGTGACCCATGGCCTGGATCATCGTAGCCTCCGCCGACCACGTCGCAAGAGGGGTCGAAGGCGGGTTCGTCCAGGCCTGCCATGGAAAGGATGCGCCGCTCCGGCGCATCCGGACCGGCGAGACCGTGATCGCTTACTCTCCGGTCACTGTGTTCGGCGGCAAGGAACGCCTGCAGGCCTTCACGGCGATCGGAACGATCCGGGAGCGGGAACCCTACCGGGTCCAGATGAGCGCCACCTTCCATGCTTCGCGCTCCGACGTCGCCTGGCGGCCGAGCCGACCTGCCTCCATTCATCCCCTGCTCGACCGGCTGGAACTCATCCGCGGCAAGCACAACTGGGGCCAGGCCTTCCGCTTCGGCATCGTCCGGATCTCGGAGTCGGATGCCGGGATCATCGCCGCGGCGATGGCGGCACCTCTTGTGGAGGGCGACATATGCCCGCCCCGGCAGGCTTCGCTACTTGCCCTGCTCGGCATTTGACAAAATTCAAAGTACGATCGACCGCGCGAAAATCGTTGCACGGCAGGGGCCGAGGCAGTATTCCCCCGCCATGACCGATGATTTCCAGACCCCTCGCCACGAAGAGGGCGGCGCGTTCTGCGTCGCCGCGCTCTATCACTTCGCCCGCTTCCCGCGCTTCGAGAGCTTCCGCGCGGAGCTCGACGCCGTCGCCCGCGAAAACGGCATCAAGGGCACGCTGCTGCTGGCCGCCGAAGGCATCAACGGCACGATCGCCGGAACCGACGGGGGCATCGCGAAAATCCTCGCCTTCATCCGCTCCCAGCCGGAATTTGCCGGCCTGGTGCACAAGGAAAGCCGGGCGGCGAAAATGCCCTTCCTGCGCATGAAGGTGCGGCTGAAGAAGGAGATCGTCACCATGGGCGTCGAGAATATCGACCCCAACAAGATCGTCGGCACCTATGTCGATCCGAAGGACTGGAACGCGCTGATCTCCGATCCGGAGACCATCGTCATCGACACCCGCAACGACTACGAAACGGCGATCGGCATCTTCAAGGGCGCGATCGACCCGAACATCAAGACCTTCCGCGAATTTCCCGACTGGATGCGCAACAATCCCGGCCTGCACAACAAGCCGAAGCTCGCCATGTACTGCACCGGCGGCATTCGCTGCGAGAAGTCGACGGCCTTCGCCAAGGAGATGGGCTTCGACGAGGTCTACCATCTCAAGGGCGGCATCCTGAAATATCTCGAGGAAGTGCCGGCAGAGGAAAGCCTGTGGGACGGCGCCTGCTTCGTCTTCGACGAGCGTGTCTCGATCACCCATGGCCTGAAGACCGGCGAACATACGCTCTGCCATGCCTGCCGCTATCCGCTGACGGCGGAAGAGGTGACGTCACCGAAATTCGAGGAAGGCGTCTCCTGCCCGCACTGCTACGACAGCCGCACCGAGGCCGACCGCGACCGCTACCGCCAACGGCAGATGCAGATCGCACTCGCGAAAAAGCGCGGCGAGACGCACATCGGCAGCTGAAGGGCCGCCGATGTGAAGCCGCGCCTCACGACGCCGGCAGCCCCTCGCGCATAAACAGCCCCCATGCGAGACCGTGTTTCTTCGCCGTCTGCGCCAGAACGACCACCGCCAACACCACAAGCATCAGGTCCGCGATTGGGGTGGCGAACCAGATTCCCCGCTCGCCAACTACCAGCGCCAAGCCAATGATCAGCGGCATGGTAAACAGGTACGGTTTTGACAATCCCAGGATAGCGGCGCGTCCGGCATCGCCAATCGCCTGGAAATAGCCTGTCATCATGATGAGCGGACCCGAGACGACATACATCGCGACCATCACCGGCATGATCCGGGCGATCTCGCTCACCACCGCATCCTCGCTGACGAACAACAGGCTGACCGGCCGGATTGCGCCGACGAGCAGGCATTCGACCGCGAGGCAATAGAGGAACGCCGCCATCAGCCCGAACCGCAGGCTGTCGTTCGAGCGCCGCCAGAGCCTCGCGCCGACATTATTGCCCACCATCGACTGCATCGCCTGGCTCATACCGAGCAAAGGAAGATAGGCGAATGTCATGATCCGGGTGATGATGCCGTAGCCGGAAACGACCGCTTGGTATCTGTCGCCCGCCGAGACCTGCAACGCCGCAATGATCGTCGCCGATATCCCCGCAAGGCCGATGAAGCCGAGGCTCTGCGGCGCACCCAGAGAGACGATCCGACGCCACGCCGCCGTCGGCCTGTGCCGCAACAGCGCGGAAAGCCGGAGATCCGTCCGACCGACCAGGCGAAAGACGACGAGCAGGCATAGCGCCAGCCCTTGCGCCAGCGCCGTGCCCGAGGCAGAACCCACCACTCCCCAACCCAGTCCGACGATGAAGAGATAGTTGAAACCGATATTGGCGAGCGATACCACAAGGCTCATTACGGCCATCAGTCCGGCCCGGCCTTCGCTGCGCAACGCATCAGCCTGAACCGAGAGCAGGAACTGCAAGGGTGAGGAGAAGACGATGATCGCGGCGAAGGCGTAGGCCATCTGGTAAAGCACAGGCGATCCGTTGGCGAGGCGCAGGGTCAGGCGATCGCCGAAGACGATGAAACCGACAATCAGCAGGGCACTGATCGCCAGCGCGAGCATATGCGCCCCGGCGAAATCGCCTTGCGCCTCGTCAATCCGGCCTGCCCCGAGACTGCGCGCGAGCAGGCTGGACATACCTGCGGATACCAGTGTCGCAAGCGCGACGATCAGCATGTAGACCGGAAACACGACGGTAACGGCGCCCACCGCCTCCGGGCCGACATAGGCCCCAAGGAAGATCGCATCGACCACGGTCAGGACGCCGTTCATGCTCATCACGAAGACGATCGGCAGCGCGGTTTTTACGAACAGGCCGGCAATGGGCCCGCTAAGATAGGTGTTGTGGGTGGAGGTGCCAGACGACATCCCACGCTCCTCAAAAGGCATTTCGCTCTGAAGGAGGGGGCTCGCATTGCCCGCCGCGCGAAATGCACAGAGGGTGAGAAATTGTCCAGATCAGACCTTCACCAAGACACATGTCCGCGAGCGGCAGGCGGCTGAAACCTGAAGGCTGTCTAACCTCGAATACCGAATACGTCAATGTGAACCGAAAGAATTCGGGCGGGCAATGGTTCTCTCCATCGCCCGCCCGTCATGAATCCGGGGTACCTGCCCGCTTACCAGCCGGCGACGACGGCGCCCTTGAATTCTTCGGCGACGAAAGCCTTGATCTCGTCGTTGTGGTAGGACTCGAGCAGCGTCTTCAGCCAGGCGGCGTCCTTGTCGGCGGCACGAACGGCGATCACGTTGACGTAGGGGGCCTTCTCGCCTTCGATGGCGATCGAGTCCGTCTTCGGGTTGAGGCTGGCTTCGATGGCGTAGTTGGTGTTGATTACCGAGGCGTCGACATCGTCGAGCGAACGCGGCAGCTGGGCGGCGTCGAGTTCAACGAATTCGATGTTCTTCGGATTTTCGGTGACGTCCGCCGGGCCGATCTTAAGGCCCTTCGCCGCATCCACCTTGATCAGGCCCTTGTCGGCCAGAACCAGCAGCGCACGGCCGCCATTGGTCGGGTCGTTCGGGATCGATACCTTGGCGCCGTCGGTCAGTTCGTCGAGGCTCTTCACCTTCTTGGAATAGACGCCCATCGGGAAGTTGACGGTCGGGCCGACGCTGATGATTTCATAGCCGCGGTCGGCGATCTGATTGTCGAGATAGGGCTGGTGCTGGAAGGAATTGGCGTTGAGGTCGCCATCGGCCAGCGCCTGGTTCGGCACGACATAGTCCGAGAATTCGAGGATCTCGATGTCGAGGCCCTTCTTGGCGGCGACTTCCTTGACCTTTTCCATGATCTGCGCATGCGGACCGGGGGTCACGCCGACCTTGATGCTTTCGGCCAGAGCCGCGCTTGCGGAAAAGAGAGCGGCGAGAGAGGCCGCGAGGATCAGTTTCTTCATGGAAATCACTCCTTGGGTTTTCTGAAGAGGGGGGAATTCAGTTCTTGCGGCTGCGCTTGTCGAAGCGTCGCGCCAGATGATCGCCAGCGCTCTGCACCGCCTGCACCAGGACGATCAGCACGACGACGACGGCCAGCATGACGTCCGGCATGAAACGCTGATAGCCGTAACGGATGCCGAGATCGCCGAGCCCGCCGCCGCCGACAGCACCGACCATGGCGGAGAAACCGATCAGGCTGACGAGGGTCAGGGTGAGCGCCAGCACGATGCCCGGCCGGGCTTCGGCCAGAAGCACCTTGCTGACGATCTGCAAGGGCGTCGCCCCCATGGCGCGGGCGGCCTCGATCAGACCCTTGTCCACCTCGCGGATCGCCGCCTCGATCAGGCGCGCGACGAAGGGAATGGTGGCGACCGTCAATGGCACGATCGCCGCAATGGTACCGATCGAGGTTCCGGTGACGAACCGGGTGAAGGGGATGATCGCCACTACCAGAATGATGAAGGGCGTCGAGCGCGCCGCATTGACCACCAGGCCGACGATCCGGTTGATCGTCGGGGCGGCGAAAAGCTCGCCCTTGCCGCTGGTAGCGAGGAAGACCCCGATCGGCAGCCCGACCAGCGTGCCGATCACGCCGGCCACGGCGACCATCTGCAGCGTCTGCCACAAGGCCTTTGCCAGCAGGTTGAAGAGCATCTCATACGCCATAGCCGATCACCTCCGTGGTCAGTCCGGTTTCGGTGTAGAAGCGTTGCGCCCGCGCCAGCGTGGCCGGATCGGCGGGATAGGAGACCACCAGCGAGCCGAAGGGCTCGCCGGCGATGTCGTCGATGGCGCCGGCCAGGATGTTGACGTCGGCGCCGAGCTCGGCCACGAGGCGCGCGGTCAGCGGCTGGAACGCCGTCTCGCCGAAGAAGATCAGCCGCACCAGCGCCCGGTCACCCGGCGACGGCTCCGCTTTCAGGTCGGAGCGGATCCACTCCGGCAGCTTCGCCCCGATCGAGGCCGAGAGCAGCGCCTGCGTCGTCTCGTGCTTCGGCGCGGTGAAGACGTCGAAGGTCCGGCCATGCTCGACGATCAGGCCCCGGTCGATCACGGCCACCTGCGAGGCAATGGTCTTCACCACTTCCATCTCATGGGTGATCAGGAGCACGGTCAGGCCCAGATCGCGGTTGATGGTCTTCAGCAGTTCGAGGATCGACTGCGTCGTTTCCGGGTCGAGCGCCGAGGTCGCCTCGTCGGAGAGCAGCAGCTTCGGCTCGGTGGCAAGCGCCCGGGCAATGCCGACACGCTGCTTCTGCCCGCCGGACAGTTCCGCCGGATAGCGATCGGCCTTGTCGGAGAGGCCGACCAGTTCCATCAACGGCTTGACGCGTGCCTCGATGGTGCCACGGTCAAGGCCGGCAATCTCCAGCGGCAGCGCGATGTTGTCGAACACGGTACGCGAGGACAGAAGGTTGAAGTGCTGGAAGATCATGCCGACTTCGCGTCGCAGCGCGCGAAGGGCCGCATCATCGAGCGCTCCGACATCGACGCCGTCGACCAGCACCTTGCCGGTGGAGGGAATCTCGAGCCCGTTGACCAGCCGGATCATGGTAGATTTGCCCGCGCCGGAACGACCGATGATGCCGGTGATCGAGCCCCTGGGCACGACATAGTCCACGCCCGCCAGCGCCGTGAAGGCCGGTTGGCCCTTGGCGCCGCCGAAATGCTTGGTCACACCCTCAAAGGCGACCATGGGATTTTGGACGGTCGGTGAATTGTCGGCAGCCGCGCTCATCGGGAGCCTCCTGTCGAGGCGTCGCGCGGATTCGGTCGGTGGGTCATGCTAGTCTCTTCGGTGATCGCCGCTCAAAAAAGCGGTCAAGATGGCTGGATGTCGGATGGTCTATCGCGACATACACATTCGGACGGTTCGGCGCCGATCTAGCATCTTTGGTTTCACCTTTTCAAACCCGCGAAGCGCAGGTCAGCCATGCGTCGCGGAAAACTGATCCGCTTATGCCACTGGTCCCTGCCGCCGAACAGAGATGTTTTTCCGCGAGATCACCCTGCGGGCGGAAAATTCGTCCAAACGCCACCTGCCGCGGCGACCGCCTGCGGGATGGCGATCCATAGTCATGAGGCGCGCCGGGCGCCGAGCCCGACACGCCGGATCGCTCACTTCACTTCGGTGATGAAGCTTTCCTTCGGGCGGCGCACCTTCTTGAGGTTCACT
>CALRRQ020000036.1:0-46716 GCA_943370615.1 Rhizobium sp. Q54 | reverse complement strand
ACTTCGCGTTCTTTGCCGACAGCGCGCGCTTGGCGCGGGCTATCACGTCGGCAGAATCACGAAGCCAGATGAAGACGACGGTCGCCCCGCTGCGACCGGAACTGAAACTGATCCGAAAACAATAACGCGTAAATCGGCACATGCCTGGGGACAGCCTTGTTTAAGATTGCCAGAGCCAGTCTTGCAGAATCGTTCAGCACTGAGTTTTCCGAGCTCGAGGGTTGCGAAAGCGACGCCTTCGCCCGGTTCACCGTTTCAGAGGGCTGGATCGGCGACCTGTCGAATGGCGTCATCAAGCTCGGTGAGCGTGCCACCCTGCTACACGGGCTGAACACGCCCGAATGCGGGCTGCTCAGCATGATGCGCTGCTACGATCCGAACGATCGCGCCCATATTCTCGAACTGTTCGAACAGGCCGCGACCTCGTCCTCGCACTTCTGCTATTCAACGACCATCGGCCTGCCCAACGGCCATCGCCAGCCGGTCTTCTGCGTCGGCAAATCCGACGGGCTCGAGCACTCGAGCGCCGGCAGCATGCTGGGCCTGTTCGTCTTCCCGCGCTTCAAGCTGGCCGCGTCGACGCACCTGCGCGCCCTTTCCTGACCCCATCCCGCAATGCGGTTTTCGTCCCTCCATGCCGGGGGACGCTCCCGACTGACTTCACCGATCGTTTCCTTTTGTTGAACGATTAGTCAAGGATCGTCTATCTATCGCCGACAGCGGAGAGGTGAGACAAGGGCTCCAGAAAATTCAACCAGCAGCGCCGGCCCAGAGATGAGCCGCGCCCAGGAGCCGAACATGTCCAGCAGCAACAACGCCATCATTCTCATCGCCCGCGTCCTCCTCTCGTTCATCTTCATCTATTCCGGCTACGGCAAGCTCATCGACCCGGCCGGTACCGCCGGCATGATCACCGGCGCCGGCCTTCCGGCTGCGACCGCGCTTGCTTACCTCGCCGGCCTGTTCGAACTCGTCGCCGGCCTCTTCGTCCTCGTCGGCTTCCAGACCAAGATCACCGGCTGGGCGCTCGCGCTGTTCTGCGTCTTCACCGGCGTCGTCTTCCACGGCTCGGCCATCAACGTTCCGGATTTCCCGGCTGCCGCCAACGGCTGGCTGACCGTGCTGAACCAGATCATGATGATGAAGAACATCACGCTGGCCGGCGCCTACATCCTGCTCGCCACCTTCGGCCCCGGCGCCTACTCGCTCGACGCCCGCCGCGGTGCAGCCGTCGCCGCCTGAGGCAATTGCCGCCCACATCCCTGCCCCACAAGGCAAAGAAGAGCCCGCCGGAGCGATCCGGCGGGCTCTTTCCGTATTCCAGGCGGCCGGCGTCCGGCTCAGTTCTTGCGGGTAAGCCAGATGGTCGCGCCGCCGCAGTCCGGATCGTCGACAACGTGGTCGACAACGGCGAAACCGTTCTTCCGAAGAAGCCGGCGGTATTCCTCCGGTTCAAGGCTCGCGTGATAGAGCGGTTCGCCCTCGAAGCTGCCGATCGCCACGCCTTCGCCCGGACCCGAGGTGAACATCAGCATGGCGCCCTTGGCCGCATGCGCGGCGAAGACCGGGAACATGGCCCGCTGCTCGTCGGGCGTCAGATGGAAGAAGCTGTGCCAGGCGAGAAGCGCATCGAAGCTCCGGCCGAGGGCGAGCGCCCGCATATCGGCCACGCGCCAGTCGGCGGAGGGAAAGCGTTCGCGGCAAAGACCGATCAGCGTTTCCGATGAATCGACGCCCGTGACCGCAAGGCCGCGGGCCAGGAGTTCCGCCGCCATCGGCTCGCCGGAGCCGCAGCCGATATCGAGCACGGCAGCGCCCCTGGGCAGGTTTGCCGCAAAGCGATCGAGCCAGGGTTTTTCGAACAGGTGCTTCGAGCGGATGCCGTCGAAGGCGCGGGCGTGGCGCTCGTAGAGACCGATCACCCGCTCCGCCTCGCTCATGACCGCCTCACAGCGCCGCGCGGACCGCCGCGACGATCTCGGCCACCCGGGGGTTGCCGTCATGCTCGGGCTTGCGGGCTCGCACGAGGCAGGCCTCCGACCTGAGGATGACGCCGTCGGACAGGATCTTCAGGTGGTTGGCCTTGAGCGTCGAACCGGTCGAGGTGATGTCGACGATGATGTCGGCCTGGCCGGCGGCGGGCGCCCCTTCCGTCGCGCCGAGGCTTTCGACGATGCGGTAGAGCTGGATGCCATGCTGGCTGGAAAAGAACTGCTGGGTCAGGCGCCAGTATTTCGTGGCGATCGCCAGGCGGCGGCCGTGGCGGGTGCGGAACTCGGCGGCGACGTCGCCAAGGTCGGCCATGGTGTCGACGTCGAGCCAGATTTCCGGGACGGCGACGACGACATCGGCATGGCCGAAGCCGAGGCGGGCGCAGATCTCGACGCGCCTGTCGGCTTCCGCCAGGCCTTCGCGGATCAGGTCCTCGCCGGTCACGCCGAAATCGACCGTACCGGCGCCGATCTCGCGGGCGATTTCGGAGGCCGAGAGGAAGGCGATCTCGATGTCGTCCAGGCCTTCGACGCGACCGCGATAGGAGCGGTCATTGCCCACGGCGACGATCCTCATGCCAGCACGTTCGAAGATCGCCTGGCAGTCGTCCTTCATCCGGCCCTTGGAGGGCAGTCCGATCGTGATGGTCATCGTGCAGCCCTCGCGCTTTCGATACGGTCGAGCCAGAGCGAGAAGCCGACGGCCGGAATGTGGTTTTCGGCGCCGAGCAGGGTCAGCAGACGGTCGAAGCGGCCGCCGCCGGCCAGCACCGCGGGTTGATCGGCAATGCCGATCTCGTAGACGAGCCCGGTATAATAATCGAGCGGCCGGCCGAAGGCGGCGCGGTAGTTGATGCGGGTAAGATCGAGGCCGATATTGGCAAGGGCGGCGACCCGCTCGTCGAAGCGCGACAGGGCCGAGCCGAGCTTCAGGCCGGCGGCATCGGCAAAGCCGGCCAGGGCGGCGGAGGCTTCCGACAACGGCAGTTCGAGCGAGAGAAACTCGCGCAGCAGCAGCAGGGCCGCGCCGTCGAGCCGGGTCTCGGCCAGTTCCAGCTTTTCCTTCAGGCGCCGGGCGATCTCGGCGGGCGAGCGGCTGGCATTGGTGGAATAGCCGGTCGCCTGCATGGTCTCGTCGATCCGGGCGATCAGCGCCCAGTCGCGCCCGCTCGACACCATTTCGACGATCTCCGGATCGAGGCCCGGAACCGGATTGGGGCTGCCGAGCTTCCTCAAGAGCTGATCGATCTGTTCGGGATTGCCGAAAGCCTGGATCAATCGCTTCTGCCAGCCGGCGGGCAGGCCGAGCGCCTTGACCACCGCCTCGAACACCGCCTGGTCGCCGAGCGTCACGACCAGCGTGCGGCCGGGCAGCAGGCGGGTGAGAATGGCATGGGCGTCGCCGATGGCGCGGGCGTCGGCACCGGCAATGCCGGTATCGCCGAGGTCCTCGATGCCGGCCTGGTAGAATTCATTGGCGCCGTCGCGGCGCTGGCGAAACACCTCGCCGAGATAGGCATAACGCTTCGGCGTGCCGGTGGCGGTCTCGATATGGCGCAGGCAGACGGGAATGGTGAACTCGGGCCTTAGACACAAGCTCTCGCCGCGCTCGTTCTCGGTCATGAAGATACGGCGGCGCAAGTCCTCGCCGGCCATGTCGAGAAACGGCTCGGCCGGCTGGATCACCGGCGTGTCGACCCTCTCCGTGGCGCGGGCGGCGAATTCGTCGAGAAGGGTGCCGGCAAAGTCGGGCATGTTGATCAGCGGCATGGGACGGCTCCGGCAGTAGAGGAAAAAGACCCCCTCTGGGCTGCCGCCCATCTCCCCCACAAGGGGGGAGAGGACCCGGGGTCGATGCCCGCTCCACCAGCCCGACTCAGCAAGAAGGATATCCTCGACGCCGGCGCCGCACGCAGACCGGCCCCCTCCCCCTTGTGGGGAGGGTTGGGGAGGGGAATAGTCGCAATCTCAGACATCGGCCTGCTTCGCCCGACGGCGATCTTCCGCCTGGGCCTCGAGGATTTCCTTCACCTTGGCGACGAGGTCAGCTTCCGGCACGACGTCCTGCGCGACGCGGGCCTCGCGCCATTCGGCATTGTCGGTGATCTCGCCCGACAGGCGCTTGCCCTCGATCAGGTCCTTGATCTGCACCACGCCTTGCGCGCGCTCGTCGCCGCCCTGGATGATGGCGATGGGCGAGCCGCGGCGGTCGGCATATTTCAGCTGATTGCCGAACTTCTTCCAGTTGCCCTGGTACATTTCGGCGCGGATGCCTTCGTTGCGCAGCGCCTGGGTGAAGCGCTGGTAGCGGCCCATGCTCTCGACGTCACCGTCCATGACGGTGACGAGCACCGGTGCCAGGACTTCGTCGGTGCCGAGCTTGCCGAGGTTCTTCAGCGCCGTCACCAGGCGCGAGACGCCGATCGAGAAGCCGGTGGCCGGTACCGGCTGGCCCATGAAGCGCGAGACGAGCCCGTCATAACGCCCGCCGCCGCCGACCGAGCCGAAGACGACCTTTTCGCCCTTTTCGTTGGTGACGTCGAAGGTGAGTTCGGCTTCGTAGACGGGGCCGGTGTAGTATTCGAGGCCGCGGACGACGGAAGGGTCGATCTTGATGCGCTTAATGCCATAGCCCGCTCTGCGCACCAAATTCCAGATGAGTTCAAGCTCTTCAAGGCCGGCAACTGCGAGCGGAAAATCATAGAACGATCTTTGCATCTCCTCCAAGATATGAAGATCCGCCTCGTCATCTTCGACGTCGTCCTTAGCTACATTGGCTGCTGTAACAACGAAACTAATGATGCGGCGGATCTGCTCCTCGTTCAGTCCAGCACCCTTGGTGAAATCGCCACTCTCGTCCTTGCGGCCTTCTCCGAGCAGAAGCTGCACACCCTCAGGCCCAAACTTGTCCAGCTTGTCGATCGCCCGCAGCACATTCAGCCGGCGGCCGGCATTTTCCTCGCCGCCGAGGCCAATGGCCTCCATCACGCCGTCGAGAACCTTACGGTTGTTCACCCGGATGACGTAGTCGCCGCGCTTGATGCCGAGCGCTTCCATCGTATCGGCCATCATCATGCACATTTCGGCGTCCGACTGGACGCCCGGCGCGCCGACGCTGTCGGCGTCGAACTGCATGAACTGGCGGAAGCGGCCAGGGCCGGGCTTCTCATTGCGGAAGACATAGCCGGCGCGGTAGGTGCGGTAGGGCAGCTGGATCTCGTTGAAATTCTCCGCCACATGGCGGGCGAGCGGCGCGGTCAAATCGTAGCGCAGGCTCATCCACTGCTCGTCGTCGTCCATGAGCGAGAAGACGCCTTCGTTCGGGCGGTCGGCATCTGGCAGGAATTTTCCGAGCGCATCGGTATATTCGAACAGCGGCGTCTCGACCGGGTCGAAGCCGTAGCGCTCGTAGACTTCGCGGATCTTCGCCGTCATCTCGTTGACCGCACGAATGTCGGCCGCCTCGCGATCGACGAAGCCGCGCGGCAGGCGGGCTCTCAGTTTCTGCGGCTTCTTGGTCTTTTCGCTCATGATGCGGGCACCGGATTTCTTCGTTTTGAAATGTGTCGGTGTCTTAGAGGATCAAGGTTTTGGCGGCAAGGGCGAAGGCTGGAAGGCAGGACGAACGGGTGGTATATTCTTGGCCAAGCGAGGGGTCGGCGCATGACCAGGCAAATGACGATCGACATGCCGGACGAAATGCATGCCGAGTTTGAACGGCATGCGGCCGCGGCAGGCATGAGCCTCGAGGCTTATCTTGGTGGACGTCCTCATCGCCCGGATTTCGCGAGAAGAAAGTTTGCGACAGGAAAACGCGGGCAAGGCTGAGGAAACACAACTCGGCGAAGGACCGCCATGAATGCGCCACCGCTCGCAAATCTATTGGTAAGTCATGATCCTCGAAGCCCTGAACTATGCCGCGACCTGGCCGCTGACCTCGTCCGGTCACCGTCCCTTCATCCGCTATTCCGTCAATCTGTGGTCGCGCGCCGGGCGCTGCGCCACCGAGTGGCGGGAGCATGAAGACAACAGCAAGGCGGCGATCCTTGCCGCGATGGCGAAACTCCGGCAGCGCCGCACGGCGGTGGTGCTCGGCTCGGGCCTATTGCGCGACGTGCCGATCATCGAGATGTCCCGCGCCTTCGATACCGTCGTCCTGGTCGATCTGGTCCATCTGGCGAGCTTGAGGGTCTGGCTCACGACGAAAGGCCTGAAGAATGTCCGGCTGATCGAACGCGATCTTTCCGGCTATGAAGACCTGAGAGCCGGCGGCGAGCCCGATCCGCTCGGCTTCCTGCGCCAAGTGCCCTATCTCGATTTCGTCGTCTCGGCCAATCTTCTGTCGCAAGTCGGCAGGGGGGCGAAACGCCGGCTGGAAAAGGAGGCCGATGGGCGAATGCCGCAAGACGCGCTGCCACGGCTGATCCGCGCCCATCTCGATGGGCTGACCGGCCTGCCGGCGCAAACCTGCCTGCTGACCGACATTGCCTATGAGGTGATCGACCGGATCGGGCATGTCCGGGAACGCGTCGACCTGTTGCAGAGCGTCGCAGTTCCCCCGCATCAGACCGAATGGGACTGGCCGGTCGTGCCGCTCGGCGAGCAAAGCCGGGACTATCGCATCGTGCACAAGGTCATTGCGGTCTGAGCCCCGTGCGAATCGATGGGCATCACGACACCGCGAGCGGCCTTGCTTTCGACGAAATCACCCTTACCTTCGGCGCCATGAGATTGCTGATCCGCACCCTGCTCGTTCTTGCCGCCCTGGCCTATGGTGCCATGCCGTTCACCGGCATGGCGGCGATGCCGGTCGGTGCCGATGCGGTCGTCGCAAGCCTGGCCGTCGAACCGGCCGTCGGCGGTCATGCCATGCATGGCGCTGCGATGCAGACCGAAGCGAAGACGATCGCTGATGCCACGCAGGCGGATGCCGATTGTCCGCATCCGGGCAAGACGGATCGCACGCCTCATTGCGCCGCTTGCCTGACCTTGCCGGCCGATCTCCTGATCGCCGCGTCCGGCAAGCAGCCTCGCGCCGCCGAGGCGCCGACGGTCACCGTCGCCTTCTCCTCCTGGCCGGCAGCACCTCTCGATCCCCCTCCCCGCGTCTGACAATCCCGGTTTCGCATACACGGCGCCTGTCGCCGAAACCTGAATTCCGTCTCTAAAGACAAAGGGAAAACCCATGCTTATCAAAGCACTCTTCACCGCATCCGCCGTTCTCCTCGCCACCGCCGCTTCCGCTCAGGACAGCTCGAGCCACGAGGGCCACACCGCAACCATGGACATGAGCCAGCCTGTCGGCGACCAGGGCCCGTCCAGCGTCGCCTTCGCTGAGGCCAACGGCAAGATGCACTCCGACATGGCGATCGAATTTTCCGGCGATGCCGATGTCGACTTCGTGCGCGGCATGATCCCGCATCACCAGGGCGCGATCGACATGGCGAAGATCCAGCTGCAATACGGCAAGGATCCGGAAATCCGCAAGCTCGCCGAAGGGGTGATCAAGGCCCAGGAAGGCGAGATCGCCATGATGAAGGAATGGCTGGCCAAGCACGGCCAGTGATCCGCGGGAACGGCCAAGCCTAGAGCCTGGCCCGCACCGACGGCACATCCCGACTCATCTTCTCCAGCATGGACGCCGCCCTCCTCGGGCGGCGTTCCTTGTGCCGCAGCAGGGAGAACTGCCGGGCCGGCAAAGCGAAGTTCGCCGCGACGAGATTGCCCTCACGCATCCTGCAGGCAGCCGCGATCCCCGAGACAACGGCCGCGCACGGGCCGGCGACCACGGCCGAAAGCACCGCTTCATTGGATGGCAAAGTCAGCACCGTGCGCAGTCGCGCCGGATCTTCGCCGAGACGTCGCAGGGTTTCCTCGAAGGTCGACCGGGTGCCCGAACCCACTTCGCGCATCACCCATCCCGTCTCCTCGACCAGTTGGCGAGGCGACAGCGCCTGCCCGTCGGCAAAGGGATGGTCCGGCGCGGTCGCGACCAGAAGGGCGTCGTCCGCCACCTTGATGGCGGCAAGCGCCGGATCCGGCACCACCCCCTCGACAAAACCGATGTCCGCAGTGCCCAGGTTCACCGCCTGCGCCACCGAAAACGTGTTGCCGATCGTCAGTTCGAGTTCGATGCCGGGATATTCCTGATGAAACCGCATCAGCAGCGGCGGCAACCAATAGCTGGCCACCGTCTGGCTGGCATGGACGGCAAGTCGCCCGCGCGACAACCCGCCCAGTTCCGACAGCATCAGTTCGGCGGCCCGCGCCCGGGCGAGCGTCGCGCGCGCCTCGTCGAGGAACAGCCGGCCCTCCATGGTCAGTTCGATACGGCGTCCGACGCGATGAAACAGCGTCACCCGATAATAGGCCTCGAGATTGCGGATCGCGGCGCTCACCGCCGACGGCGTCAGGCCGATCGCGGCGGCGGCGCGGGTCAGGTGCTCGCGTTCGGCGACCGCGACGAAGATGGAAAGCTGTTCGAACGTCATGACAATCATTCGTTTCAATCGAATGATTTATACGCAATTATGCGATGGAAGTCGACGGTTTCGCGGAGAACAATGGGCCGTCTCCCATTGGTTCCTGCCGTCATGATCTCCTCGTCCCGCCTGATCTCCTATCTTCCCGGCCTTGCCCTTCCCATCGCGGTCGCGGGCGCCGGCCTCATCCTCGAAAGGGCCGAACTCGCCATGTCGGGCGCACGCCCGATCGAAGGCCTGGTCCTCGCCATTCTCATCGGCACGGCGCTGCGCTCCGGGCTCCGGCTGTCGCCGGCCTTCACCCCCGGTATCGCGCTCTCGGCGCATTTCCTGCTGGAATGCGCCATCGTCGCGCTCGGTGCGTCTGTCGACTTCACGGCCATTCGCGAGGCCGGGCCGCAGCTCGTGGCCGGCATTGCCGTGGTCGTGCTGCTGTCGATCGCCACCAGCTTTTCCGTCGGCCGATTGCTCGGCCTTTCGCCCAGGCTCGCTTTCCTCATTGCCTTCGGCAATTCGATCTGCGGAAACTCCGCCATCGCCGCCTCGGCACCGGTGGTTGAAGCCAGTGCCGAGGACGTGGCGGCGTCGATCGCCTTCACCGCCGTGCTCGGCGTGATCGCCGTGCTGGCCATGCCGCTGATGAGCATCGTGGTTCATCTCTCCGCCGTACAATACGGCGTCTTTGCCGGATTGACGGTCTATGCCGTGCCGCAAGTGCTGGCCGCGACGGCTCCGGTCGGCGTGGTCAGCCTGCAGACCGGAACGCTGGTGAAGCTGATCCGCGTGCTGATGCTCGGGCCCCTGCTCTTCATCGTCGGGCTTGCGCGCGGGCTCGGCGGCCGGCGTTTGTCCCTCGCCCATGTGCTGCCTTGGTTCATCGTCGGCTTTGCCGTCATGGCGACGCTGCGATCGGCCGATCTGCTTGCCCCGACCGCGCTCATGCATCTGACCTCGACCTCCAACCTGCTCACCACCGTGGCCATGGCGGGTCTCGGGCTCTCGGTCGACGTGCGCAGCCTGCGGCAGGCCGGCGGCCGCGTGGTGATGGCGGCGCTCGCCTCGCTTCTCGCGCTCTGCGGCTTCAGCATGGCGATGATCACGTTGATCGGCATCGTGTGAACACGGCGCGCCACGGTCTCGCCATCGCCGAACGAAGGCGCTATTTTGCCAGCGTCTGGTCACAACAGAGAGACGTGCATGAACACCCGCCCCCTCACCGTGATCGGTTTCGACGCCGACGACACGCTCTGGCAGAACGAACAGTTCTACCGGCTGACGGAAGAGCATTTCCGCGGCCTGCTGGCCGAATTCGCTGAAGGGGAACACATTTCCCAGCGCCTGCTCGAGGCGGAGAAGCGCAACCTTTCGCATTATGGTTTCGGCATCAAGGGCTTCACCCTGTCGATGATCGAGACGGCACTCGAGGTCACCGAGGGCCGCGTGCCGACCCAGATCATCGGCGAGATCCTGTCGATCGGCCGCGAGCTGCTCAGCCATCCGGTAGAGACCATGCCGCATGCCCGCGAGACCCTGGAGGCGCTGGCCGGCGACTATTATCTGGTGCTGATCACCAAGGGCGACCTGTTCGACCAGGAGCGCAAGCTCGCCCAGTCGGGGCTCGGCGACTTTTTCGACGCGGTGGAGATCGTCTCGGACAAGTCGGCGACCACCTATCGCCGCATCTTCGGCAAGACCGCCGACGGACCGGAACGGGCGATGATGATCGGCAATTCGCTGAAATCGGACATCGTTCCAGCGATCGCCACCGGCGCCTGGGGTGTTTTCGTGCCGCACGAACTGACCTGGGTCCTGGAGCGCGTGGAAAAGCCGACCGAGGCGCCGCGCTTCCGCGAAATCGCCCATCTCGGCGAACTGCTTTCGCTCATCCACGAAATCGGCAAATGAAGGCGGTGTCGAAGATGCGTTCGTTTGACGAAATCTGGAAGATTGCCGCCGATCGCAAGGGTGGGGATGCGGCGGTGGAAGCGGCGCTGCAATATCCGAAGACCCGGGACGAGATCGCCGCGACGCCGGACGATCGTTTCCTCGCCACCATGACAAAGTGCATCTTCCAGTCCGGATTCAACTGGAAGGTCGTCGAGGCCATGTGGCCCGGTTTCGAGGCAGCCTTCGACGGTTTCGACATCGGCCACTGCGCCATGCTGCACGACGAGGATTTCGAACGGCTGGTTTCCGATACCCGCATCGTTCGGCACGGCCAGAAGATCCGTTCGGTTCAGGAGAATGCCGTCTTCCTGTCGGAACTGGCCCGAGAGCACGACAGTGCGGCACGTTTCTTCGCCGACTGGCCCTCCGAGGACTACATGGGAATTCTCGACATCCTGAAGAAGCGCGGCTCGCGGCTCGGAGGCAACACCGGCCAGTATTTCCTGCGCTTTTCCGGGATCGACAGCTTCATCCTGTCGCAAAGCGTGGTGAACCGCCTGATCGCCGAGGGTGTGGTCGACAAGGCGCCCTCCGCGGCGAAGGACAAGGCCGCCGTCCAGGCCGCCTTCAACACCTGGCGAGCGCAATCCGGCCGTTCACTGACGGAAATCAGCCGGGTGCTGGGGATCAGCATCGACTGAGCCTGGCACCTATGGCCTGGCGAAATTCGCTCTCAACCGCTCCACCTGGCTGCGGCAGAAACAGCCTTCGATATGATCGTTGACCAGACCCATCGCCTGCATGAAGGCATAGACTGTGGTCGGGCCGACGAAGGTCCAGCCGCGCTTCTTCAGGTCCTTGGACAGGCGCACGGAGGTGGGCGAGGTCGGATTGGCCCTGAGCGTCGCAAAGTCCATGCGCGCCGGGCGCTCCTCAGGCTGCGGCTCGAAGCTCCAGAAATAGCGCGAAAGCGAGCCGAACTCGGCCTTCAGGTCGACCGCATGGCGGGCATTGTTGATGGTCGAGACGATCTTGCCGCGGTGGCGCACGATGCCGGTATCGGCAAGGCAGCGGGCGATGTCTTCGTCGTCGAACAGCGCGACCCGGTGGAAATCGAAGCCGGCAAAGGCAGCGCGGAAATTCTCGCGCTTGCGCAGGATGGTCAGCCAGGACAGCCCGGACTGGAAGCCTTCGAGGCAGATCTTCTCGAAGAGCCTGATATCATCGGTGACCGGCCGGCCCCATTCCTCGTCGTGGTAGCGGCGGTAGTCCTCGAGCCCCCCGTGCCAGAAGCAGCGGTCCAGTCCATCCTCGCCGGTGATCAGGCCGGTCTTTTCCATGCGTAGCGATTCCCTTTGCTGTCCGGCGAATCGTTTACCATTTGTTCACTGTTTTTCCAAACGGACCGCTAACCCTGATGAAAGGTTTACGCGCTCGCCGGCATTTTCATGAACGGGCATTTACCAATTGTCGCGACGGCACTGGCACGATCAAACCCAAAGCCATTCCAGGCTTGCCTCCTCGGTCCCATGTAGCGAGTCGTCCGATGTTCGAGAAATCCGCCTTCCTGTCCGCCCTTGTCGGCCTTTCCGTCGCCCTTCCCGCCGTACCTTCGGCCTTTGCCGGCGAGCGCTACCAGTCGCGTCCGCCGGTGATCGTCAGCCCCGACCTTTCGGCCCCCTGGGTCATGCAGCTCGGTGGTGCGGCGCGTCCGGTCGTCTATGCGCCGCGTGCCGTTCAGCCCCAGGTGCGCACCTACCAGCGCCAGGTTCAGCGCCGCGCACCGCAGGCGACCTTGATGCAGCCGGTCGCCGCTCGGGCCAACAAGCCGATCCGCACGCAGATCGATCCGATCTTCCTGCCGCAGATGGTGGCCTATGACAGCCCGCACAAGCCGGGAACGATCGTCATCGACACCAACAACCGCTTCCTCTACCTGGTGACCGGCAACGGCCAGGCCCGCCGCTATGGAGTCGGCGTCGGCAAGCCGGGCTTCGAATGGGCCGGCAAGCACAAGATCACCGCCAAGAAGGAATGGCCGGACTGGACGCCGCCGAGCGAGATGATTTCCCGCGAAGCCGCCAAGGGACACTATCTGCCCGCCCGCATGGACGGCGGCCCGGAAAATCCGCTCGGCGCCCGTGCCATGTATCTCGGCTCCACCCTCTACCGCATCCACGGCACCAATGCGCCGTGGACGATCGGCAGCGGCGTATCCTCGGGCTGCATCCGCATGCGCAACGAGGACGTCGTGGATCTCTATGAACGCGTCGGCGTCGGCACGACCGTCATCGTGATGTAGAGATCCGCCCTGTTCTTGCCGCGGCAAGTTCAGCCCGATATCCATCAATTTTTAATGAGACAATGCTGGGGGACTTGCATCGACCCAAGAGTCGGCTAGTCTCCCAGCCCTTATGATTTGGGGGATTCCACCATGACGAAGTACTTGGTCGCCGTGGCGGCCGCATCGATCGCCATCGGCAGCTTCGCCGTTCCGGCCTCGGCCGGCACGCTGAGCGCCAACCATCCGGCCGCCCCCGGCGACGTCACGCTCGTCGTCCAGCAGAAGAAGCCGGCTGAAAAATTCAAGCGCCGCGTCGTGCGCCTGATGACCGACGAAAAGCCCGGCACCATCATCATCGATACAAACAACAAGTTCCTCTACTACGTCGAAGGCAACAACCGCGCGACCCGCTACGGCGTCGGCGTCGGTCGCGAAGGTTTTGGCTGGTCCGGCGTGGTCAAGATCGGCCGCAAGGAAGAATGGCCGAGCTGGCGTCCGCCGGCCGAGATGCGCCGCCGCGAAGCCGCCAAGGGCCACAAGCTGCCGGTCGTGCAGGAAGGTGGCATCGACAACCCGCTCGGCGCGCGCGCCATGTATCTCTACAAGGGCGGCCGCGACACGATCTTCCGCATCCACGGCACCAACCAGCCCTGGACGATCGGCCTCAACATGTCGTCCGGTTGCATCCGCATGATGAACAAGGACGTCGAGCATCTCTACGAGCGCGCCGGCGTCGGCAGCAAGGTCATCGTCATCGGTCCCGGCAACCGCCAGGGCGACGTGAGCTTCGAGGACAAGGGCATCGACATCCTGCGGACCATGTTCGGCGGCTGATCGGCGATTGCCTTATTTCACAAGGTGCGGGCAGCGGCAGTTGCCCGCACCTTTTTTTGTGGCCGACCGCCCCGTTTCTTGCGCCCGCCCGCACATGCCGGGCCGCCAGGCAACCGCCGAATTGACGAAGGTCAGGAAATTGCGCCCAGTTTCGGTCGTTCCGAAAACGGTGATGCAAATTGGGAACAGACTTGGCGCGGAAAATCGCTTATCAAACATATCTACCATCACCAGATTCGCGGATCGCACTCATGAACACGAAGCTTCGCACCCTGCTCGGCGCCACTGTCGCGGCAAGCATCCTCGCCCTGTCGGCCCCCCTGGCCAATGCCGAAATGGCGATCTCCGTCTATGGGGGCTTCCAGTCGGCGCCGCATAGCGATGTCGACGTATCCGACGAACCGGACTTCACCGCCGGCTGGGAAGGTCGCTCGTTCGAGATGCCGCCCTATTACGGCGTGCGCGGCACCTGGTGGATGGAAGAGATGGGCCAGCCGAACCTCGGCGTTTCGCTCGATTTCACCCATGCCAAGGTCTATGCGGACGACGACACGCTCGCCGAAACCGGCTGGGACCATTTTGAGTTTTCCGACGGCATCAACCTTCTGACGCTGAACGCGCTCTACCGCATGCCGATCGAAGGCACCAAGTTCGTGCCCTATGCCGGCATCGGCGCCGGTATCAACGTGCCGCATGTCGAAGTGACGCGCGCCTCGGGCACGACCTTCGAATACCAGGTCGGTGGCGCCACCGTTCAGGCACAGGCGGGCATCGCCTACCAGTTCAACGACAACTGGTCGACCTTCCTGGAATATAAGGGCAACTATTCCTGGGTCGACGTCGACATCGACAGCGGCGCGACGCTGAAGACCGACATCATGACCAACGCCATCAACGCCGGCATCAGCTTCCACTGGTAAGCCCGGCGGCCTTCGACGGCCGTGCCTACTTGATCTCGCAGTATATCGCGGCCTCGTGCGACACCGGAACGGTGCGCGGGGCCGCTTTCTTTTGGTCGGCACTGCTGACCGTCAGCATGTAGCGGCCGTTGAAACGATCGGGATCCTTGGCCGTCGACTTCGTCACGACCGACAGTTCGAAGGTCTCGAAGGGGATGGCGTCGCGAGTGTCGGTATAGATCTGCAGGCGCAGGTCGTTGCCGTCCATCCACGCCTGTTTCAGCATGGCCGAATTGAGCTTGAGATTGCGAAAGGCGGCGGGCGCCTCGGGGCTCTTGATTTCGGTGATGCCGCGGAAATGCACCAGCCGCTTGCCGTCCCGCGCGGCAAATGCGCTTTCGATCGACATTTTCACCACGTCGTCGGCCGCGGCGCAGTAGATCCGCGTCGCCCCGACCGCCGGCAGCGCGCTTGCCAGCAGCAGCATAGCGCCAATGATAGCCTTCATGGACATCAGCTTCTTCCTCCCGGAACCTTTCGGCCCCATTTCAGAAGGCACTCTATCAGCACCGCCTTAATGGATTCCGACCCGCTGACCGGAGTCGGCACAGGTTCGCTGCTCCATTTTGAGCCATGCTCACATTTCCGGGAAGTCAGGCGCCAAGCTTTGCCGGCCTTTCGCCGCCATAGGCCCAGTCGAGCAGTTCGATCGTGTGGACGATCGGGACAGCGGTCCCCGAAGCGATCTGCGTCATGCAGCCGATATTGCCGGCGGCGATCACATCAGGCTTCGTCGCCTCGAGGTTCTTCACCTTGCGGGCTTTCAGCTTCTCCGAAATCTCCGGCTGCATGATGTTGTATGTGCCCGCCGAACCGCAGCAGAGATGCCCCTCGGCGGGATCGCGCACGGTGAAACCGGCATTCTTCAGCAGCATCTTCGGCGCCATGGTGATCTTCTGGCCATGCTGCATCGAGCAGGCGGAGTGATAGGTCACGGTGAGGTTCTTCTTTTCCTGCACCGGCAGGTCAAGCGTCGACAGATATTCCGTCACGTCCTTGGCGAGCGCTGAGACGCGCTTTGCCTTCTCGGCATAGGCCGGATCGAGCCGCAGCATGTGGCCATAGTCCTTGATCGTCGTGCCACAGCCCGACGCGGTGATGATGATCGCGTCGAGGCCGCCGCGCTCGATCTCGCGGGTCCAGACATCGACATTGCGCCTGGCGCTGTCGAGCGCCTGGGTCTCCCGGCCCATATGATGGACCAGCGCCCCGCAGCAGCCCTCGCCCTCCGGCACGACCACTTCGACGCCGAGGCGGGTCAGAAGCCGGATAGTCGCGGCATTGATGCCCGGATCGAGCACGGGCTGGGCGCAGCCGGTGAGGATCGCCACCCGACCGCGCTTCTCCGACTTTGGCGCATGGGTCGCCGGGCGGGCACTATCGCCGGCGGCCGGAATGCTGCGCGGCGCAAGATCGAGCATGGCGCCCATCGGCCGCAAGGCCGGGATGCGCTTCAACAGGCCGGCGAAGGGACGCCCCAGGCGGGCAAGGCCAAGTGCCGCGCGGAAACGGGCCGGATAGGGCAGCGTCATCGCCAGGATGCCGCGCATCAGGCGGTTGATCAGCGGCCGCTTGTAGGTCTTCTCGATATGGATGCGGGCATGGTCGACCAGATGCATGTAGTCGACACCCGACGGACAGGTGGTGGTGCAGGCGAGACAGGACAGACAGCGGTCGATATGGGTGACCACCTGCTTGTCGGCCGGACGGCCGTTCTCCAGCATGTCCTTGATGAGATAGATGCGGCCGCGCGGGCTATCGAGCTCGTTGCCGAGGGTCACATAGGTCGGACAGGTGGCCGTGCAGAAGCCGCAATGCACGCATTTGCGCAAGATGCCCTCGGCCTCCGCCACATGCGGATCGGCGAGCTGTTCGGCGGTGAAATTGGTCTGCATCGATAAGCTCCTTGCGAGGCCCGCAGCCCCTCACCCTGGCCCTCTCCCCGCAAGCGGGGCGAGGGAATTCACACCCACCACGTCTCGGGCTTGGCGATCGGCTCGCCGGCGGTTGCCTTCTGCAGGCCGATGATACAGCGGACGACGATCCAGACCGCCGTGCCGATGGCGAGCAGGACACCGATGACCGCCAGCGACAGGATCGCCGACACCAGGGCGTAAAGCAGGCCGATCCAGAAGGTGCGGATGGCATAGGTATAGTGGCTGTCGATCCAGCCGCCCGCCTTGCCACGATTGAGATAGGCGAAGACGAGGCCGATCAGGCCGGAAATGCCTATCAGGAAGCTCAGGAGATAGAGCGCGTAGACCAGTTGCACGTTCAGCTTGCCGGGCTCCAGCCAGCTCTCCGGCTGGCGCGGATCGGGCGAAATCATCGGATCACTCATGCGATTTCTCCTTTTGCCATGCGGCCCGGGTCGAAGATGCCGCGCGGATCGAACTTCTCCTTCACCCGCTGCGAAAGCAAGGCTACGGCCGGCGATTGCGGTTCGAAGGCCGGAACCTGGGCTCGCAGTGCATCCGTCGCCCGCACCAGCGTGGCGTGTCCGCCGCCTGCGGCCTTGATGTAACGCCGCAGCAGTTCGGCCTCCGGATCGCCTTCGAGGCGCATCCACACCAGACCGCCTTGCCAGTCGTAGAAGGCGTCGATGCCGGCCTCGAGACGAAGGGCCGCGACCAACTTCCAGCCCTCGGACGGGGCGACCGAGACGCGCCAGAGCGGCCGCATCGTGCCGTCGGCGTAAGGATGGACATCGCGGATCTCGCGCCAGAGGACCAGCGTTTCGGCGTTTTCCAGCCGGGAGATCGGGCCGAACACCGCCATGGTGGCTGCCAGCGTTTCGGCCCGCACGGCAACGGAGGCCTCCAGGCCCTCAAGGCGGAGCACGGTGGCCGCACCCTCCGGCAGGCTTCCGCCAAGGAAACGGCCGCGCACGCTCTCGGGCAGGTGGGCGGCGCCCGAGACCTCGACCGACATGGCCATGGCCGCGGCCATGGCGCGGGCCGCCTGCTCGTCCTCGAGCCCGGAGAGCACGATGGTCACCGCCGTCTTCGGCGCCGGCAGGACCTTGAAGGTCACTTCGGTCAGGAAGCCGAGCGTGCCGTAAGAGCCGGCCAGAACCTTGACCAGATCGAGGCCGGTGACGTTCTTCATCACGCGCCCGCCGGCCTTGACGATCTCGCCGTGGCCGTTGACGAAGCGCACGCCGAGCAGATGATCGCGCGCGGCACCGGCAGTGAAGCGGCGCGGGCCTGAGGCGTTGACGGCAAAGAGGCCGCCGATGGTCGGCTCGCCGGACGTGCCCATCATGCCGCGGTGATCCGGCGGTTCGAAGGCGAGCGACTGGCCGTTGACGGCCACCGCCGCGGCAATCTCGGCAACCGGCGTGCCGGCGCGGGCGGTCAGCACCATTTCGGCCGGGTTGTAGGCGACGATGCCGGACAGGCCGGAGGCGCTCAGCGCGGTCGCATTGGCGGTCAGCGCATTGCCGAACCCGGCCCGCGTCCCGCCACCGGAGATGGCCAGCGGCGCCGAGCGCTCGGCGTGATCGCGGATGAGGTCCGCGGCTTCGGCTTCCGTCTGGGGGATCAGCATGACGTGCCCTTCTCTGTCGATATGCGAACTCCACGGTTCGGCGCTCCAACACCGCCCCTCATCCGGCTGCCGCCACCTTCTCCCCGCAGGCGGGGAGAAGGAACCGTGACGCCGGCCACCATGCCCGAAGACTGCCCCGACACATGGCAGGTGCTCCACAGCACGTTTGTTGCCTCGTCCCCTGGAAAAGAGGAGGCAGAGACGATTGCCCCATCGGCCTTCTCCCCGTTTGACGGGGAGAAGGTGCCGGCAGGCGGATGAGGGGCAATATGGGACGCCCCCAACAACAAACCGCTCACGCCCGTCCCTCCAACGGAAACACCTTGGAGGGATTGAGCGTCCATTTCGGATCGAAGGCGGCGCGGACCGCCATCTGCTGGGCGAGGTCGGCCTCGGCATATTGGTGGCGCATCAGGTCGCGCTTCTCGATACCGACGCCGTGTTCGCCGGTCAGGCAGCCGCCGGCGTCGACGCAGAGCTTGAGGATTTCCATGCCGGCGGCTTCCGCCTTTGCGGCGTCTTCCGGGTCATTGATGTTGTAGAGGATCAGCGGGTGCATGTTGCCGTCGCCGGCGTGGAAGACGTTGGCGACCCGCAGGCCGTAGCGGTCGGTGATCTCCGAGGTCTTCTTCAGCACATAAGCGAGCTGGCTGAGCGGCACCGTGCCGTCCATGCAGATATAGTCGGCGATGCGGCCGGTCGCGCCGAAGGCCGATTTGCGACCCTTCCAGATCAGCGCCGATTCCATTGCCGACTGGCTTTCCCGTACGGTCTTGACGCCATGCCGCTTGGCGATCTCGACGATCGAGGCGAGCATGGCTTCCATCTCGGCCTCGGAGCCCTCGACCTCGACGATCAGCAGGGCTTCGACGTCGAGCGGGTAGCCGGCATGGGCGAAGGCCTCGCAGATCTCGATCGCCGGCTTGTCCATGAACTCGATGGCCACCGGAACGATGCCGGCGCCGATGACGTCGGCGACGCAGGAGCCGGCCGATTCCGCGCTGTCGAAACCGAACAGCACGGGGCGCGCGCCCTCGGGCTTGGCGATCAGCCGCACGGTGGCCTCCGTGATGACGCCGAGCTGGCCTTCGGAGCCGCAGACGAGACCCAGCAGGTCGTAGCCGGCGCTGTCCAGCGCCTTGCCGCCGAGTTCGATCACCGTGCCGTCGACCAGCACCAGCTTGACGCCGAGCAGGTTGTTGGTGGTGACGCCGTATTTCAGACAGTGTGCGCCGCCGGAGTTCATGCCGATATTGCCGCCGATCGTGCAGGCGAGCTGCGAGCTGGGGTCGGGCGCATAAAAGAAGCCGTCGCCGCCGACGGCATCGGAAATGGAGAGATTGGTGACGCCGGCCTGGACGGTGGCGCAGCGATTGGCATAATCGATGTCGATGATCTTCGTCATCGCCGACAGGCCGAGCACGACCGCGTCTTCCTGCGGGATGGCGCCACCCGACAGCGAGGTCCCGGCGCCGCGCGGCACGACCGGGATACTGTACTTGTGGCAGTATTTCAGTACCGCCGCGACCTGGGCCGTGGTTTCCGGCAGCACGACCGCGAGCGGACGGCGGCGATAGGCGATGAAACCATCGGTTTCGAAGGGCACGAGCTCGATCGGTTCGTGCACCAGCCGCTCGGGCGGCACGAGTTCCGCGAGGTCGGCGACGATCTCCCTGCGGCGCGACAGGATCGCGGCATTCGGCTCCAGAAACTGGATGGCTTCGGACATGGATCCCTCCCCTGGCTCAGGCCCCTTCGGCATACACTGCGCCGCCCCCGCCATCAATTGGTATTTTTTCTTTACCACTTCAACCAAAGTCGCGCAAATGCTATGGACTTATGACGAAATCGGAAAGAATGGATTCGGGCCATGACCAATCTCGGCGACCTCGAAGTCTTCGTGCGGGTGATCGCGGTCGGCAGCATGTCGACGGCGGCGCGGGATCTCGGGCTCTCTCCCGCCGTCGTGTCGAAGCGCATCAAGCGGCTGGAGGACCGACTCGGCACCCGCCTTCTGCAGCGCACCACGCGGCAAATCTCGCTGACAGAGGCAGGACAGGGGTTTCACGAGCGGGTGATTGCCGTGCTTGCCGGACTGGAGGAGGCGGAAGCCTATGCGTCGGGGCGCTCGTCGGAAGTCGCCGGCACGCTGAAGGTTTCGGCGCCCACCTCGTTCGGCCGACTGCATATCGCCCCGCATCTGAAGACCTTCATGGAGGCGCATCCGGATCTCACCATCCATCTGGTGCTGTCGGACGAATTCACCGACATTGTCGGCGGCGGTTTCGACCTCGCCATCCGCATTGCCGAACTGATGGATTCGACGCTGGTGGCGCGGCGTCTGGCACCGGTGCGCCGCATCCTGTGCGCCTCGCCCGACTATATTGCCGTGCATGGCGCGCCCGAAACGATCGAGGACCTGAAGCGGCATCATTGCCTTCCGGCCCATAACTATGATGCCTGGAAGCTGGAAGGTCCGCAGGGCACCCTCAGCATCCGCCCGGACGGCATGCTGATCACCAATTCCAGCGAGGTTATCCGCGAGGCGGTGATTGCCGGCCTCGGTATCGCGCTGCGCTCGACCTGGGATATCGGCCCCGAACTGAAATCGGGCAAACTGGTTCAGGTGCTGCCGGCCTATGAGGGCTCGCGCAATGTCTCGCTCTCGGCGGTCTATCCGAGCCGCCAGTTCCTGCCGGCCAAGGTGCGGCTGTTCATCGACTTTCTCGCCGACCTCTACGGTCCCGTTCCCTATTGGGAGCGTTGAGCGAACCGATCACCGCAGGGCTTCGGGCACATTGCTCCAGAAGCCGAACTTCTTCGGATGCGTGCGGCGCAGGTCCTCGACGAAATCGTCGTGGTCCTGGAGCCGCGCATCCGGCGGCAGATGCGCCCGCAGGCGGTCCAGTTCCTTCAGATAGCCGGCGGCATGCGGATAGGCGACGCCGATGCCGCGGCGCAGGATGTCGCTGATCAGGATGCGGTAGAGCACCGTGGCGGCCAACGGCTGGTCCTTGGACAGCGCCTCGGCGGCAGGCGCCAGATCCTCGTAATAGCGCCCCTCCCAATCGTCACGATGGCGCAGCACATGGGCCGCCGCCCGATCGAGCCTTGGCCAGGAGACGAAGAAGTCGAGCGCGCGATATATGTCCTCGGCTTCCTCCACGAGCGCAAAGGCGCGGTCCATCTCGTCGAATTCCGCGAAATCGTCGAGCTTCGACAGGTAGAGCCGCAAGACCTCGGCATCGAGCATTTCGGCGAACTCGCGCCAGCGCAGCTCCTGCGCATCGCCGCGCCGCTTCAGCCTGTCGAGGATTTCGGCCTCGAGCAGGCGCCGCTCGCGGGCGCCGTATTCTGGTCCAACCGAGGTCAACTGCCCGGCGACGGGCAGCAAACGGATGCCGGTCGGACGCCGGCGCACCCATTCGAGCGCCTCCTCGTGGCGGCCGGCGGCATGCAGCAACCCCGCCACGGTCAGCGTGTCGCGGCGATTTTCCGGCTTGCCATCCTCGAGCGCCACATAGGCGTCGACGTCGCGCTGATGCAGCGCGATCGACTGCAGGAGATCGAGCGCGCCGAGCTTCCCCGGCTCCTTCGGCAAGGCCTCCGACAAAAGTGCCTTCCACGCCGTCGCGGCGGGCGCGCCGATGGTCCCCGCCAGGCGAAGCAGAAAGTCCTTGTTCTCACCGTAGCGGTCGCGCCGGCGCAGCGTCTCGAACTGCGGCACCAGCAAGGCCTGGTCCTTCCCGTCGAGCCCGCCGATCAGTTCGATGGCAGCCCCTTCGGCGTCGTCGAAGACCTTCCACAGCCGTGCATTGTCGGAAACGAGGCGGGCGGAGATCGAGAACCTGAGCCCGAGGAAACGCAGGATGCGCTCAGCGCCACCCGCCGCATCGACCCCGCCCAGTTCAGAGAGAATGGTGCGCACCAGGCCGGCGAATTCGACGGCGAGATCCTTGGCCCGGGCATTGTTGATCCGCGTCCTCGCCTCTTCGTGCGAGTCCAACCGGCGGTCGATCAGCCGCGCCATTTCCGCCGGGCCCGCCTCACCGGCCAGGGCCGCCTCGAGCCTGGCCTTCAGGGCCTTGTTGGCCGAAGCTTCTTCCAGCAGTATCTCGACCAGCTTGTCGAGGCCAAGGCCGCTCAAGCCTTTCTTGTCGAGTTTCGCACGCTTCTGCCGGGTCATTCCATTCCGCTTGTGCCGTTTGTCGCCTTCGGTCGCTTATATCAGGCGGAGGGCAAGCGCGGGCAAGGGGATTTCGCGTAAACGGCGACCAGATCCCCCATGCGGAGGTGCGTCGGATTTCCTCAACCTTGAAAACAGTACCATATTATGGTATCAATCCGCTCATGAAGCGGAAGCACCGCGCCACACTCGTACAGATCTTCTCCCGCCCGGTCAGCGGCTCCATCCGTTGGGCGGACATCGAGGCCCTGTTCACTGCGCTCGGCGGCGAAGTCACCGAACGGGAAGGCTCCCGCGTCGGCGTCTTCCTGTTCGACCAGATCCGGGTGTTCCACCGGCCCCATCCCTCCCCTGATACCGACAAGGGGGCGGTGGCCAGTATTCGCAAGTGGCTCGAAGAAAACGGAATTACGCCATGAACAACATCATCGAGATCGAAGGCCAGAAGGCGGTCGTATCGCTCGATCCGGAGCTCGGCATGCTGCGGGGCGAATTTCTCGGCCTCAACGGCGGGGCCGATTTCTATGCCGAAAGCATCGAACAGCTTCGGCAGGAGGGCGCGAGCTCACTCAAGGTGTTCCTGGAGATGTGTGCGGAGAAGGGCATTTCCCCCTACCGCCAGTTCTCCGGCAAGTTCAACGTCCGCCTCGATCCGAAGCTTCACGAGGCCGCCGTGCTGGCAGCGCGCGCCGAGCAGAAGAGCCTCAATGAATGGATCTCCGACGTCATCGAGGACGCGGCCGGGCACTGATAACAGCCACGCCATTTGCACTCCGCGCGATCTCGCCCTAATCTGCGCGACAGGAGAAAGCCATGGCCGTCACCGTATCGCTGAGCGCTGAGTTGGAGGACTTCGTCACAAAGAAGGTGGCCTCCGGTGAGTTTGCCTCGCCGGGCGATGTCCTGGCGGCGGCTCTCGGACTGCTTCAGGAGCGCGACAGTCTGAACGCTCTTTCAGTCGAGACGCTCAAACGTGCGTGGACGGAAGGTGTTGCCAGCGGAGATTTCCAGCCGCTTGATCTGGCGGCGCTGAAAGTCGAAGCGCGCAGTCAGCATCAGTCCAAGAGCTAGGCGATGACGCGCATCCTCTGGTCGTCCAAAGCCCGGAGCGATGTGTCGGACATCTGGCTATGGCTTGCCGGAACCGCAAGTCCCGCGATCGCCGACGAAAAACTGGACCGGATCGCGGAACGGGTCTCCGTGCTCGCCACCCATTCGTCGCTCGGCCCGGCCCGCAAGGACATTGCGGACAATGCCCGGATGCTCGTCTGCGACCGCTGGCTCGTTCTCTATCTCGTCGCAGACGATGGGAATGTCCACATCGTCAGGGTTGTCGACAGTGCACGCGATCCGGCGACAAGCCGTGAGGACTTCAATGCCCCTCGCCGTGGCTCTTCCTGATCCGCCGGACCACCCACCAGACGCCCAGCACCGCGAGCGGCACGGACAGCCCGGTGATCACCGCCGGGTCGACGGGTAAGAGATCGTGGCTGATGGCCTTGGCGCCATAGCCGATCAGCCCGACGATGTAATAGGAGATCGCCGCGACCGACAGGCCCTCGACCGTCTGCTGCAGGCGCAGCTGCATTTCGGCGCGGCGGTTCATGGTGGCAAGCAGGGCGGAATTCTGCCGTTCCAGTTCGACGTCGATCCAGCTTCGAACGAGGCTGGTGGCGCGCGACAGCTTGCGCGACAGGTTGGCGAGCCGCTCCTCCACCGATTGGCAGGTGCGCATGGCCGGCGCGAGGCGCCGTTCGAGGAAGGAGCCGAGCATTTCGTAGCCGGGCTTCGGCGCCTCATCCAGTGCACGCACGCGCTCGCGCACGATGCCCTCATAGGCACGGCTCGCGCCGAAGCGGTAGAGGCTGAGCGCGGCATTGGCTTCCAGTTCGGCGGCCAGCCGGGTCAGTTCGGCCAGCATCGCATCGGCCTCTTCGCGCGCATGGGCCTTCATGCGCTGGGTGACGGCCGTCAACCCGTCCTCGATGCGGCGGATATCCGGCGACAGCGTCTGCGCCAGCGGCAGGCCGAGCATGGCGAGCGTGCGATAGGTCTCGATATCGAGAAGGCGCTGCACCAGCGCGCCGCGCCCGGCTTCCGAGAGGCTGCGGTCGACGACGAGGATGCGGGTCAGCCCGTCGCCATCCTGGCGAAAGTCGGTGATCACGGTCGCCTGGCCGTTCTTGACGTCGCTGTAGCAGAGGCTCGTCAGGTCGAAGAGCTGCATCGCCGCCGCGACTTCCGGTCCGTCCCGGCGGATCTCCAGCCGAATGCCCGACATCAGCGGACCGGGCGCGGAAAAGCCGTCGCCGAAGGGATGGACGAGGATTTCGCCGCCGAAGGCGTCGGGCAGCGGGCCGTCCCAGAACCAGGTGGAAAATTCCGTGTGGCGCTCCCAGCGCAGCGTTCCCTGCCCCCAGGGCATGGCATGGTGGCGGGCATTGCGATCGGGGACGGTCACGCCGCGAGCCCGGGACAGCTCGGCGAGCGCGCTGTGATGCACCGCCGACCCTCCATCCATCATGAAGGCCAGCTGCACGATCACGCGTTCCGATTTCACCAGCGCATAGGGCCGCGCATGGATCTCGCCCAGCGCCAATGCCCGCTCCGGCGACACCGGAAATGCGAAACTACCCTTCCCCATCAAGCCCGTCTCCCTTGGATCACTCCCGCCTTCTAGCAAATGCTTGGCGCCAGCGGCAGGGGGCCAGTTGATGCAGGGCGTAAAGATGGCAAGCGATTGCGCCATCGCGGAAACACCAGTGCGCAGAAGTTACGCATTAAAACATAGTAATTTTCATATTTCTCTATTGTTGGCAGACACGAACTCGACAAGAATGAATGTCGAGCACGCCATCCCGACATGGGCCGCAAGGCGCGTCGATGCCTATCACGATAGCGGCAGCAGCTTTCCGCCTGCCGAACAATGGAGAGACCTCATGAAGCGAATTGTTCCGGCGACCCTGCTTGCCCTTTCGATCGGCCTGCCCGCCTTTGCCGGCGAGGTCGGCGATTTCGAAACGAAACTGCGCGCCGCCTATGGCGACTACCGAACAGCCCTGTTCACCACCAATATGGGCAAGGCCCCGGAATCCACGGCCTCGCTCGGCAAGTTCGCCAAGGCCTGGTCCGCACTTTCCGCCGAGCCCGCGCCGCCGCAATATGCTGACGATGCCAAATATGCCGAGACGCTGGCGGCCGTCAGCAAGATAACCGAAACCGCAACCGCCGAAGTCGCGGCCGGGGAACTTCCCAAGGCGCACGACACGCTGGAAGGCATTCGCGACCAGATCGGCGAGCTGCACATCCGCAACGACATCTTCAGCTTTTCCGACCGGATGAACGCCTATCACGCCCGCATGGAGGAGGTGATCGCACTCGACCCGGCGGACGCCGCCGGCGTGCATGCCGAAGCAGCCGTGCTGAAATATCTGCTCGGCGACGTCGTCGCTCATCCGCCGAAGGAGGCGGATCAGAGCTACAAGGAACTGCTCGGCGCCGTCGAGGCGAGCGTGGCGAAGCTGGAGGACGCCGCCAAGAGCGGCGATGCCGCCGCAATCAAGGCTGCCATCGGCGGGCTGAAGGCCCCCTATTCCAAGCTGTTCCTCAAGTTCGGCTGATCGTCGCGGCGGGGTTACTCGTCCCTGCGCATCGCGCCCGTTTCGCGAATGACGAAACGCAACTGGACAAATTAATTGACCAATCCCTCGGCGGCTTGCTAAAAAGCGGCCGAGGGAGAATGTCGTGACGGACAAGGACGAAGGGCTTTTCGCCCAGATCAGCCATAGCCGCACTGCGAGCGAAGTGGTTCAGCAGATCGAACTGCTGATCCTCGACGGCGTCCTGCGCGATGGAGACCGGCTGCCGGGAGAGCGTGATCTCGCCCAGGATCTCGACGTTTCCCGTCCCATCCTGCGCGAGGCGCTGAAGGAGCTCGAGGCCCGTGGCCTGCTGCTGTCGCATCACGGCGGCGGCACCTATGTCGCCGACATCATCGGCCAGGTGTTCTCCAAGCCGATCACCGAACTTATCTCCCGCCATGCCCGCGCCACGCGCGACTATCTCGAATATCGCCGCGAGCTCGAGGGGCTGACCGCCGAGCTTGCCGCCAGGCGCGCCACCGACACGGACCGGGCGCTGCTGACCCGAATCGTCGCCGACATGAAGCGGGCGCACGAGAGCGGCAATCCGGAAGAGGAGCTCGCCGCCGACGTCGAGTTCCACAACGCGATCGGCGAAGCGGCCCACAACATTATCCTCCTGCACACCATGCGCGCCTGCTACCGCCTTCTGTCGGAAGGCATATTCTTCAATCGCAAGGCGGTGTTCGCGCTTGCCAATGCGCGCGAACGCCTGTTGGAGCAGCATCTGGCCATCCACGCGGCGATCCTGTCGGGCGACGGCGAGGCGGCCAAGGGCGCAGCCCAGGCGCATATCGATTTCGTCGTGCAGGCGGTCGACGAAGCGACCCGGGCCGACGAATGGGGCCGGGTGGCGAAGCTTCGGCTGATCCGCCGTGACAACAATCCCCAGGGCATACGAACCTCCCGCGGCAGCGGCCCGGACAAGACGGAGATTTCCCGATGACTGCACCCCAAACGCGTCCGCGCGTCGGCCTGTTCGCCACCTGTCTGGTCGATCTCTTCCGCCCGAATGTCGGCTTTTCCGCTGCCAAGCTGATCGAGGATGCGGGCTGCGAGGTGCATGTGCCGATGGCGCAGACCTGCTGCGGCCAGCCGGCCTATAATTCGGGCGACCGCAAGGATACGCGCGATCTGGCGATCCAGGTGATCGAACTGTTCGAGGGCTATGACTATGTAGTGGCGCCGTCCGGCTCGTGCGCCGCCATGCTTAAGCACCATTATCCGGAAGTCTTCAAGGACGACGCCCAGTGGGAGGAGCGCTGTCGGCACTTCTCGGACAAGGTGTTCGAGCTCGTTTCCTTCCTCACCGACGTGATGTTCGTGCCCAAGGTCGATGCGACCTTCCAGGGCAGCGTCACCTATCACGACAGCTGTTCGGGGCTTCGCGAACTCGGCGTCGAGAAGCAGCCGCGCAAGCTTTTGGCGACGGTCGAGGGGCTGGAGCTCAAGGAAATGACCGGCAGCGACGTCTGCTGCGGCTTCGGCGGCACGTTCTGCGTCAAATATTCCGACATTTCAGGCACGATCGTGTCGAAGAAGACGGCGAACATCACCGCGACCGGCGCCGACATGCTGCTCGCCGGCGACTTGGGCTGTCTGATGAACATGGCCGGCAAGCTGAGGCGCGAAGGTTCGACCGTCGAGGTCCGCCACGTCGCCGAGGTCCTGGCCGGCATGACCGACGGCAAGCCGATCGCCGGCTCGGCCAAGTGAGGGATTGAGAGCCATGCAGATGACCTCCCCCCAGTTCAAGGACAACGCCGCCCGCGCGCTGCACGACCCGCAGCTGCAGAAGGCCCTGCAGAATGTCGAGAAGGGCTTCATCGCCAAGCGTGCGGCCGCGGCCGCGGCCCTGCCGGAATTCGACGCGCTGCGCGACAATGCCCGCGACATCAAGAACCATACGCTCGCCCATCTCGACCTTTACCTGGAAGCCTATGAGCAGAAGGTGACGGCGGCCGGCGGGCATGTGCACTGGGCGGAAAGCGCCGAGGACGCACGCCGCATCGTCATGGACATCTGCCGCAGGGTGAAGGCAAAGACCGTCACCAAGGGCAAGTCGATGATCACCGAGGAGATCAACCTCAACGAATTCCTCGAGGCCCAGGGCGTGGAGCCGGTCGAGACGGACCTTGGCGAATACATCATCCAGCTGCGCGGCGAACATCCGAGCCATATCATCGCGCCCGCCGTACATCTCAACAAGGAACAGGTTGAAGAGGACTTTCGCCGCGTCCACACCCATCTTGACGTCGATCGTGACCTCACCGCACCGGAATCCCTGCTGTCGGAAGCGCGCGAGGTGCTGCGCAAGCGCTACTTCCAGGCCGATGTCGGGATTACCGGCGCCAACTTCCTGATCGCCGAGACCGGCACATCGGTGATCGTCACCAACGAGGGCAATGGCGACCTCACCCAGACGCTCGGCAAGGTGCATGTCGTGGTCGCCTCGATCGAAAAGATCGTGCCGACGCTGGAGGACTGTTCGCAGATTCTGCGACTACTCGCGCGCTCGGCGACCGGCCAGGACATGTCGGTCTACACCACGTTTTCGACCGGCCCGAAGCGGGCGGAAGATCCGGACGGCCCGGACGAATACCATGTGGTCCTGCTCGACAATGGACGCACCTCGATGCTCGGCACCGAGTTCCAGGAGATGCTGCGCTGTATCCGCTGCGGCGCCTGCATGAACCACTGCCCGGTCTATCATGCCGTCGGCGGCCACGCCTACGGCTCCGTCTATCCCGGCCCCATGGGCGCGGTGCTGACGCCGTCTCTGTTCGGCGTGGAGCAGTCGGCGCACCTGCCGAACGCCTCGACCTTCTGCGGCCGCTGCGAAAGCGTCTGTCCGATGCGCATTCCGCTGCCCAAAATGATGCGGCATTGGCGCGAGCGAGAATTCGAGCGGCACCTGACGCCGGCGTCCGCCCGCTACGGCCTCTCCGTCTGGGCCTTCTTCGCCAAGCGGCCGAAGCTCTACCGCGCGGCCACCTCGCTTGCGGCCTCCGTCCTGTCTCTCCTCGGCGGCGGCAACAAGCGCATTGCGGCGCTGCCGCTCGCCGGCGGATGGACGAAATATCGCGACCTGCCCGCGCCCGAAGGCCAGACCTTCACCCAGGCCTGGGCGGCGCGCCAGGCGAAGCGGCAGGGAGCATGACCATGGACGGCAAGACCGCCATTCTTTCGAAGATTCGCGCCTCGCTGAAGGCCCCGACGGCCGACGACGAACGGCGCGCCGTCGTTGCCGCCCGGCTCGCCCAGACGCCCAAGGGCATCATCCCGGCGCGCGGCCAGTTGCCGGCGGAAGAGCGAGTCCAGCTGTTCCGCTTCATGGCGGAGAAATACAATGCGACGACCGAACGGGTCGCGACGATGGAGGCGATACCGGCCGCGGTGTCGGCCTATCTGATGGGCCGCAACCTGCCCGCCGCGATCCGCATCGGCGCCGACCCCCGCCTCGCTTCCGCGCCATGGACGACGGAAGCGACGCTGGAGATCCGCCATGGCGCATCCGATGGCGAGGACCTTGCCGCCGTCAGCCATGCCTTTGGCGCCGTGGCCGAGACGGGCACGCTTGCGCTGCTCTCCGGCCCGGACAATCCGGTGACGCTGAACTTCCTTCCCGACCACCATATCGTCGTGCTTGCTGCCGACGAGATCGCCGGAGACATGGAGACGATCTGGGCGCGGCTTCGGGAAAAGCAGGGCTCGGCCATGCCGCGCACGGTGAATTTCGTCACCGGCCCGTCGCGTTCGGCCGACATCGAGCAGACCCTGCTGCTCGGCGCACATGGTCCGCGGGCGCTGCACATCGTCATTGTCGGCAACCCCTGACTGTATCGGAGACCTTCGCCGCAAGACAAGGCGGAGAATAAAATGCCCTCACTACGGAACAAAAGTCGGAATCTTGCGTTTCCTATTTGCTTTTTCCGAACCGTTTTTCTATTGTGAGAGATATGACAAGCTACAATGACGTGTACGAAGCGCCGCGAATTGCGCTCGTCTCCACCCATGGCTATGTTGCTGCCCAGCCGCCTCTCGGCGCGGCGGATACGGGCGGCCAGGTCGTTTATGTTCTTGAACTGGCGAAGAAACTGGCCCAGCTCGGCCACAAGGTCGACATCTATACGCGCCGCTTCGAGGAGCAAGCCGAGATCGACGAGGTGGACGCAGACGTCCGCGTGATCCGCATTCCCTGCGGCGGCCGGGACTTCATCCCGAAGGAATATCTCCATCGCCATCTCAACGAATGGAACGAGAAGGCGCTGCGCTACATCAAGCGCGAGGGTCTCTCCTATCTGTTCATCAACAGTCACTACTGGGATGCCGGCGTTGCGGGACAGAGGCTTTCCGAAGCGCTCGGCATTCCGCATATCCATACGCCCCATTCGCTGGGCTTGTGGAAGAAGCGGCAGATGGAGACCGACTATCCGGAGCGCGCCGACAGGTTCGAGGCCGAGTTCAACTTCAAGGAACGCATCCAGCATGAGCTGATCGTCTATCGCAGCTGCCAGCTGGTGGTCGCCACGACGCCGATCCAGCTCGACATGCTGCTTGACGATTACGGCCTCAGCCGCAACCGCGTGCACATGATCCCGCCGGGCTATGACGACAACCGGTTCTATCCGGTCTCGGAAGCGTCCCGCCAGATGGTGCGGCAACGCCTCGGCTTCGAGGGTAAGGTGGTGCTGGCCCTCGGCCGGCTCGCCACCAACAAGGGTTATGACCTTTTGATCGACGGCTTTTCCGTGCTCGCCAGCCGCGTGCCCGAGGCTCGCCTGCGCCTGGCCCTCGGCGGGGAAAACCTCGACGCGCAGGAACAGGGCATTCTCGAGGGGCTGAAGAAGCAGGTCGCCGATCTCGGTCTTGCCGACCGCGTCGACTTTACCGGCTTCATTCCGGACGAGGAATTGCCCGACTATTACCGCGCCGCCGATCTCTTCGTTCTGTCGAGCCGCTACGAGCCCTTCGGCATGACGGCGATCGAAGCCATGGCGAGCGGCACGCCGACGATCGTCACCATCCATGGCGGTCTGTTCCGTGCGGTCAGCTATGGCCGCCACGCGCTTTATGCCGATCCCTTCGACAAGGAGGATCTGGGCATCACCATGATGAAGCCCTTCCGCCATCCGCGCCTCAGGGACCGGCTGTCGCGCATGGGGGCCCACAAGGCTAGAAGCCTGTTCACCTGGACCGGCATCGCGCAACAACTGGTGGCCCTGGTCGAGGGCCGGCCGGCGGCACAGGCGCTCGAGGAGGCCGATTGGGCGGAACCATGGAACGACGGCGATTGAAGCCGGTGCGGCTGTTCTCCTCCGACCTCGACGGGACGCTTGCGGGCAATCGCGACGCCTCCCGGCGCTTCGCCACATTCTGGCAGGGGCTGGATGCCCAAACGCGGCCGCTGCTCGTCTACAATAGCGGGCGGCTGGTCGACGACATCCTCTCCTTCATCGTCGAGGAAGACCTGCCGCCCGCCGACCTGGTGATCGGCGGCGTGGGCACGATGATGGCCGGTGACGCCCTGGGCGGGTTGCAGGCCGAATATGCCGACTTCATCGGCGGCGGCTACGACGCGGCGAGCATTGCCGACCTCGTCGGCGACTTCCCCGGCATCGAACGGCAACCGGACCACTACCAGCACGATCACAAGTCGAGCTGGTATCTGCACGGCGCCACCACGGAGCGGCTTTCGGCGCTGGAACAGCGGATCGCCGGCGGCGAGATGCAGGTCAAGATCGTCTATTCCAGCGATCGCGATCTCGATATTCTTCCCGCCAATGCCGACAAGGGCAATGCTCTCGTCTGGCTCTGCGACAAGCTCGGCGTCGCGCTGGACGAAGTCGTGGTGGCGGGCGATACGGGCAACGATGCGGACATGTTCCTGCTCGACGGCGTGCGCGGCATCATTCCCGCCAATGGCCGGGACGAACTCAGGTTGCGCCTGTCCAGCAATGATCGCGTCTATGAGGCCAAGGCACGCGAGGCGGATGGCGTGATCGAAGGCCTGCGCCACTGGTTCGAGCGCTGACCGGAACTGAAATGACCAAAACTAGGTATTTCCGTCGAAACGCTTGACGGAACGGCAGTGGCTCACAAAATTGTCGGGAATGCCGCGCTGTCGTGCATAAGCTGACGGTTCGCCCGCGAATCAGCGTAAGCTTGTATTCTAGAGAATGAGGTATATCCAACCTTGAGCATGATCAGCCGGATCGCGTCGGACGTACAATTGATGCTGCGGCGCCCGCCGCGGCAGCAATACGCGGCGCTGTGCTTCCGAAAGCGCAAGAAACAGGCCGCACCGGAAGTCCTGCTCGTCACCAGCCGTGATACCGGCCGGTGGGTCATCCCCAAGGGTTGGCCCATGCCCGGCAAGAAGTCGCATGCCGTCGCCGAACGCGAAGCCTACGAGGAGGCCGGCGTGAAGGGTAATGTCTCGCGCGAACCGCTCGGCTACTACACCTATCACAAGGGCTTGAGCGACGGGCTGAAGATCAATTGCCGCGTCCAGGTCCATGCGCTGGAAGTGAAGGACATGCTGAAAGACTTTCCTGAAAAAGGAACCCGGCGGCAGGAGTGGGTCAGCTGCGAGGAAGCAGCCTCGCGCGTACAGGAACCCGAGCTCAAGGTCCTCTTCCATATCTTCGCGCAGCGCTTCAGCCGTGAGAGCGGGCCTGCGGCTACGGAAAACAACGAATATTAGCCTGTCACATAACTGTCATATTGAAGCAGAGCGCATTTGCCACTAGGCAGTCGGCAGACAGGAGCATAGCGGCACGCCCTTGAGGGCCCGTCGTTCTTCCTCCGCAGCACAGACAATTCCTCGGACCCGCCTGATCGGCGCTCCGCAAGCGAGAACTATTGATGGCCAAGTCTACGCCGAAGCTTGTCAAGCCTACCCTCGACAAGGACCTGGACAAGATTGCTTTTGTCGAAGAGGCGACGCAGCACGTTTCACGAACCTATGCGCCGCTTGGCATCGGCCTGATCTTCCTGATCCTGGCGACGCTCTTTGCCGGCCTTTACGGGATGAACCAGCCGGGCGCGATCATGGTGGTCTCCGCCGCCGCCATCGGTGCCTACATGGCGATGAACATCGGCGCCAACGACGTCACAAACAATGTCGGGCCCGCGGTCGGGTCACGCGCCATGACGATGACCACCGCTCTGATCATCGCGGCAATCTTCGAGACGGCGGGCGCGATGATCGCCGGTGGCGATGTCGTTTCGACGATCTCGAAGGGCATCGTCGATCCGGCCCAGGTTGGAGACCCGACCGTGTTTTCCCTGGCAATGATGGCCGCGCTCCTCTCATCTGCCCTGTGGGTCAACCTTGCCACCTGGCTCGGCGCGCCTGTCTCGACCACCCATGCCGTCGTCGGCGGGGTGATGGGATCAGGCATCGTTGCCGCCGGCTTCGGCGCCATCAACTGGGAATCGATGGTCAGCATCGCTGCCAGCTGGGTGATCTCGCCGCTTTTGGGCGGCGTCATCGCCGCGCTGTTCCTTGCCTTCATCAAGGAGTTCATCATCTACCGCGAGGACAAGATCGGGGCGGCCAAGCGATGGGTACCGGTCCTGAATGCGGTGATGGTCGGCTCGTTCGCCGCCTATCTGGCGCTCAAGGGGTTGAACAAGGTCATCACCATAAATCTGCTGACCGCCCTCCTGATCGGCCTTGTCTGCGGCGGTCTGGCATGGCTTGCCAGCGTGCCGCTCATCCGGCGTCAGGCGATCGGTCTGGAGAACCGGAACCAGTCGCTGCGCAAGCTGTTCCGCCTGCCGCTGATCATGTCTGCTGCGCTTCTGTCCTTTGCCCATGGTGCCAACGACGTTGCCAATGCCATTGGCCCGCTTTCTGCGATCGTTCACTCCGCTCAGGCGCACGAGATTGCCGCCGAGGTGCAGATTCCGATCTGGGTCATGGTGATCGGCGCGGCCGGCATCTCGCTGGGGCTTCTGCTGTTCGGCCCCAGGCTGATCCGGCTGGTCGGCGAACAGATTACCAAGCTCAACCCGATGCGGGCCTTCTGTGTGGCGCTTTCGGCGGCCCTGACGGTGATCGTCGCCTCCTGGCTCGGGCTCCCGGTCAGTTCGACCCATATCGCCGTCGGCGCCGTATTCGGCGTCGGCTTCTTCCGCGAGTGGTATACGCGCAATTCCAAGCGACGCATTGCCTACATGCGCATGAAGGCCGATCACTGGGAGATCGAGGACGTGCCGGAACGCAACCCGGACGAACTGCGTCGGCGGTATCTGGTCCGCCGTTCGCATTTCATGACGATCGTCGCGGCGTGGATCATCACCGTGCCGGCATCGGCGGGGCTTGCGGCCCTGCTCTACTGGGTTATGTATCTGCTCTTCCTCTGAGGCGGACACGGATATGCGCGCGAACTATCGGATGCAAAGGCTCTATGTCGAGGCCGATCTCGGCCAGGGCGGGAGTGTCGAGGCCAGCCCCGAGCAGTTCAACTATCTCGCCAATGTGCTGCGTCTGCAGGACGGCGCGGAGATCCTGCTCTTCAACGGCCGGGACGGGGAATGGAAGGCGACGCTTACCTTTCCGAGCCGCAAGAAGATCCAGCTGACACCCGTCGAACTGACCCGCCCGCAACCTGATGACTGCGACCTGCAGTTCCTGTTCGCGCCGCTCAAGGTCGGCCGGATGGACTATCTGGTGCAGAAGGCGGTCGAGATGGGGGCCGGCCTTTTGCAGCCGGTGATGACCCAGCATGTGCAGGGCAAGATCACCAGCCTGGAGCGGCTGCAGGCCAATGCGGTCGAAGCGGCGGAGCAGTGCGGCGTGCTGGCGATCCCGAAGGTCGTGGCCCCGCAGAAGCTGAAGGACCTGCTCGAAGGCTGGTCCTCCGACCGGCGCATCATCTTCTGCGACGAGGACAGCCGGACGCAGAATCCGCTTGCGGCATTATCGCGCATCGAGGAGCGGCGGCTGGCCCTGCTGGTCGGGCCCGAGGGCGGCTTTTCCGACGAGGAACGGCTACTGTTGCGTTCCCTCCCCTTCGTCACCGCCATCCCGCTCGGCCCCCGTATCCTCAGGGCCGACACCGCCGCCGTGGCGGCGCTCGCCGTGGTCCAGGCGGCGATCGGCGACTGGCACTGAAGGCTCTCATTCTGTCCATTCAGACATTGGTGTCGGTCTTGCGCACGTGGCGTTTTTTTGACCGGCATTTAAGAGTTTTTCACTTGCGCCGCCCCCAAATCCGGTCCAATCACCTTGCACAATGGGCCGGTGCGCGTGCCGGCAACGCCAACCAAGGTCTCTTCCATGGCTCGTGATACCACCGACGATACGCCCCTTACCTCCGTCGCGCAGATGGCCGATTACCTTGCCGGCGGATGCAAGCCGAAAGAGGCGTTCCGTATCGGTACCGAGCACGAGAAATTCGCCTTCTTCCGCGCCGACAACAGCCCCGTTCCCTATTTCGGCGAGGCCGGCATCCGGGCACTGCTGCTCGGCATGCAGGCCAAGACCGGCTGGGATCCGATCATGGACGGCGACAACATCATCGGGCTTGCCGAAGCGCACGGCATGGGCGCGATCTCGATCGAGCCGGGCGGGCAGTTCGAACTGTCGGGCGCACCGGTCGAAACGCTGCACGACACCTGCCGGGAATCGAACCAGCATCTGGCGGCGGTGCGCGAAGTGGCGGAGCCGATGGGCATCCGCTTCCTCGGCATCGGCGGCAGCCCGAAATGGACACTCGACGAGACGCCGCGCATGCCGAAGTCGCGCTACGAGATCATGACACGCTACATGCCGAAAGTCGGCAGCCACGGCCTCGACATGATGTACCGCACCTGCACGATCCAGGTGAACCTCGACTTCTCCTCCGAGGCCGACATGCGCCGCAAGATGCGGGTCGGCATGAAGCTGCAGCCGCTGGCCACCGCCCTCTTCGCCGCCTCGCCGTTTACCGAGGGCAAGCCGAATGGCCTGCTGTCCTGGCGCGGCGAGATCTGGCGCGACACCGACAATGCCCGCGCCGGCATCCTGCCCTTCACGCTCGACGACGATTTCGGCTTTGCCGACTATGTCGAATGGGCGCTCGACGTGCCGATGTATTTCATCGTGCGGGACGGCCGCTATCACGACTGCACCCATGTCACCTTCCGCCAGTTCATGGCGGGTGCGCTGAAGGGCGAGATCGCCGCCTGGGAGCCGACGCTCGGCGACTGGACCAACCATCTGTCGACGCTGTTCCCCGACGTCCGGCTGAAGCGCTTTCTCGAGATGCGCGGCGCCGACGGCGGGCCGTGGCGGCGCATCTGCGCGCTGCCCGCCTTCTGGGTCGGCCTGCTCTATGACGACGCGGCGCTCGAGGCCGCCGACCAGTTGACCCGCGCATGGAGCTTCACCGAGGTCAACGCGCTTCGCGATGCCGTGCCGGCCAAGGGACTGAAGGCCGAGATCGCCGGGCGAAGCCTGCTCGACGTGGCGCGCGACGTCGTCGCGCTGTCCCGCCAGGGGCTTGTCAGCCGTGGTCGCCTCAATAGCGACGGTCAGGACGAGAGCGTCTTCCTCGGGCCCCTCGACGAGGTGGTGGCAAAAAAGACGACACTGGCGGACGATCTGCTCTCGCTCTACAACGGCCGGTGGAACGGCAAGGTCGACCCGGTCTTCGACGAATACCAGTACTGACGGTCGGCGACGCCGCTTCGAACAGGCGGCGTCCCCTCCTCCCCACTCGCGGCGCTCGGGAAAAACCGGTTTGCGCCCGCTCTTTTCCCGCTATAGTGCTTCGAACTGCTTTGCGAGCACGGGGGAAGGACGCCGATGTTGCCACTTTTTGACATGATGCTGCGGGCACAGAACGGAACGGCCATGGAAGCGATGGCCAGCCAGTTCAACCTGGCACAGGAACAGGCGACGAAGGCCATGGCGGCGCTGATGCCGGCCTTTTCCTCCGGTTTCAAGCGCAACTCGACCAACCCTTACGACTTTTCCGCCCTGATCGGCGCCATGGCCTCGGGCAGCTATGCCAAGTATTTCGAGGACATGAACAAGGCCTTCACGCCGCAAGGCATTGCCGACGGCAACCAGGTTCTGGAGAAACTGTTCGGCTCCAAGGAAGTGTCGCGCGCCATTGCCGCCCAGGCGGCCCAGTTCACCGGGGTCGGCCAGGAAGTGCTCAAGCAGATGCTGCCGGTCATGGCCGACGCGATCATGGGCGGCCTGTTCAAGCAGACCACCGGTCAGATGGCCGATGCCAATCCCTTTGCCGGAACGCCGATGGGCGCAATGATGCAGCAATGGCTGGAGAGCACCGGTTTTCAGCCCAAGCCGGCACCGAAGCAGCCGACCTTCTTCGACAACCCCTTCACCCAGGCCTTCCAGGACATGATGGGCGCCGCCCAGAAGCCGCAGGCGCCGCAGGGCGGCAATCCCTTCTTCGACAATCCGTTCACCAAGGCCTTCCAGGACATGATGACCAGCACCTATGGCGCCCAGAGTGCCGGTGCGCCTGCCGCGGCCAAGGAGGCGCCGAAGCCCGAGGCGGATGCTGCGCCGGCGGCCAAGATGACCGAACTGATGAACGTGATGTTCGACAGCGGGCTGGAGGTTCAGAAGAACTACCAGAAGAGCATGGAACAGATCTTCGACAGCTACCTCTCCGCCAACGGGCAGAAGAAGGCAGAGCCCGCACCGGATGCCGCGCCGCCGGAGCCCAAGGCCTGAGCGAAGGCCGGCGGATAAAAGGCAGATACAGAAAGGGCGGCCCAAGGCCGCCCTTATTTCGTTTACCGTCCACGGCTTCTCAGAACTCTTCCCAGTTCTCGCCGCCCTTGTCCTTGGACGGCGGTGCGGCCTTGGAAAAGCCGGTCGACAGCTTGTCGAGCAGGGCCTTGGCCGGAGAGGAGAAGGCCCGGTTGCCCGGTCCGGCCGGGGCGACACGCGGGATCAGCGGCTTGACCGGCTTTGCCGGTGCGACTGGCGTAAAGGTGCGATCGGCCATCGAGAAGCTCTTGTCGCGCATGTCGGCAAAACGCTCCGTCACCGAAGACATGCCCTTTTCGACGGTGAACTGTCCGACGAGGCCGGCCAGCGTCTCCGCGTCATGGGTGAGCGCGGTCATTTCGGCATTGGTCTGCTCGGCGGCGCGGGCATTCTGCTGCGTCACGTCTTCCATGCGGGCAACCGCGGCGGTGACTTCCTTGAGGCCCGTCGACTGTTCGCGGGCGGCGCCGGCGATCGAGTGGATGTGGTCGCCGATCTGCACCACCTGGCCGGCAATCGAAGAGAGGACATCGCCGGTCTGCTTGACGAGACCGACGCCGTTCGCCACTTCCTCGCCGGACTTGGTGATCAGCGACTTGATGTCCTTGGCGGCATTGGCCGAACGCTGGGCCAGTTCGCGCACTTCCTGGGCAACGACGGCAAAACCCTTGCCGGCTTCACCCGCACGGGCCGCCTCGACGCCGGCGTTCAGCGCCAGCAGGTTCGTCTGGAAGGCGATCTCGTCGATGACGTTGATGATCTTGGAGATCTCGCTCGAGGCGTTCTCGATCCGCTCCATCGCGTTGACTGCACCGCCGACGATTTCGCCGGAGCGGTCGGAATTGATGCGCGCCTCGCGGGCCAGCTGCGATGCGGTTTCCGCTCTCTCGGTCGAGTGACGGATAGCCTCCATGATCTGGCGGACGGCCGAAGACGTCTGGACCAGCACGGCGGCCTGCTGTTCGGTGCGCTTGGAGAGATCGGAAGTCGAGGAACTGACCTTGCCGCTCTTCTGGTTGATGTCGGAGACACTGCCGTGCACGGCGGAGATCGTATGTGACAGACGTTCGAGCGAGGCGTTGAAGTCGACGCGCAGCCGGTCGAGGCCGCTGGCGAAAGGCTTGTCGATCGTCGCCGTCAGGTCGCCGCTGGCCAGCCGCTGCAGGGCCGCGCCCAGCGTCTCGACCGTTTCGGTGAGGCGCGCCTGTTCGGCGGCCTTCTCGGCATCGCGCTCGCGGCGCTCGTCCTCGCTCGCCGAACGGCGATGCTCGGTTTCCGCTTCCAGCTCGCGCTTGTCGATCTCGGCCCGGCGGAACACCGCGACCGAACGCGCCATGTCGCCGATCTCGTCCTGGCGGTCCTCGCCCTCGAGCAAGATCGCGGTATTGCCGCCGGCCAGTTCTTCCATCGAGTTGACCAGGCGCGAGATCGGGCCGGTCAGGGTGCGCGAATAGACCACGGCAACGGCCGAGCCGATGACGATCAACAGCAGGCCGAAGCCGATCGAGGTCAGGGCGTTGCTGAACAGGTCGGCATTGACCTCATCCTCGCCGATCAGGGCGATGACGGCAAACTGCGCGCCGCCGAAGCTCAGCGGCGAGGCCGCGGCAAAGCTCTTCATGTCGCGATAGCCGGAAATGTCGCCGAGCGCCTCGCGGCCGGCAATCGCTTCGGCGACCAGCGGGGTGTCGATCTTGACGACAAGGGCGTCGTTCGCGGCGGTATGGGCGCTGTCGTTGACGACCTGACCGGTGGTGCTGACGAGAATGGTCTCGCCGGTTTTGCCCAGGCCCTTCTTGTTGGCATAGAGCGTGTTGAAGCGGTCGTTGGGAAGCTGGTAGGCGAGCACGCCGATGGTCCGGCCGTTCTGCAGGATCGGCGTTGCGACGAAGGAGGCAGCGGCCCCCTTGGACGGCGCATAGGATTCGAATTCCGACATGGAGACCACGCCGCCTTCGGCCTTCAGCGCCTTCTGGAACACATGGCCAAGGCCGCTGTCCTTGTGGGGGCCGTTCAGCAGGTTGGTGCCGTAGTCGCGCTCCTTCATCACCGTATAGACGATGGTGCCGGCCGGGTTGATCAGGAAGAGGTCGTAATAGCCCTGCGCCTGCAGATGCTTGAGGAAGGTCGAGTGATACTGCTTGTGGGCGCGGTCGTAGGCGTCCTTCTTGGCGGTCTCGAGCTTGTATTTCTCGCCCTCGGCATTCGGGTTGCCGTCGATGTAGCGGGCATGCAGTTCCTTGACGGGATCGTCGCCGAGAAAGTTCATCGCGCCGGTGAAGCCGTACAGCGCCTGCTGGGTGGTGAAGCTCGAGGCGAGCGACGACATGTCGAGCCGGATGCTGTCGAGATAGCCCCTCGCCTCGTTGCGCCGGCCGTCGGCCGTCGCCTCCAGCTTCTGGTAGACCTGATCGGTCAGGATACGGCTCTCGAGATAGAAATTGATCGCCATCGAGGCGCTCAAGGAGACGAGAGCGAAAAGGGCCGCCGCGAGCGGCAGCTTCCTGGAAATGCGCATGTCAAAGGCTCCGCGGAAATTCCGAATGGCTGCTTTGCCCGCCATGGTTTCAGAACAGCGTTAGCAAGCCGTTACTGACGCGTTACAAGCCTGTGGATAGCCGTCGATTTCCGGCGCGTTCAGACAAAAAAATGCCCGGCATGGCGGACCATGACCGGGCAAGCGGCAGGGTTTATTGGCTATCACCCTGCGGGGATGGGAGGTGTTGGGTTCAATCGAGCGCCAGTCCGCGCAGCGCGCGCCGCGACCGGTTGCGGGCAGAGCGCGACAGATGCTGCGAAGGATCGTCCGCAAAGCCGGACGACTTCAGGGCCTGCTCGACATCGGTACGGCTAAGGCCGATGTCCCTGAGCTGGAAGTCGTCGAGATCGGCAAGGCGGTTCGCGGCACGTCGGTTGCGGATGGCACGCCAGACGGACTTCACACGCGTGGCCGCGGCCACGAGGTGGGTCGCGAGCCCCAGCTGCGGCTCGGCGATATCGAGTTCGATCATCCGTTCGGTCGTGCGCATGGCTTTGTCCTTTCGATTGGCACGAGTCTGAGCTGCCCCTACCGCGTGGCGGAAAGGGATCAACCGGGTCTGGCCGGCAGTGCCCAGGGGCACGGTCGGTGTCTGCTGATTTGCATACTCACAATGCTGAAACGGTATTGATCAGTCCAACGAATGTTTCTAATAGTTAGCATCAATCGTTCTTATGGATGTATCTCATGTCGGCGCCCCTCGATATCGATCAGCTCCAGACCTTCGTCGCCATTGTCGACACAGGCAGTTTCACCAAAGCCGCCGGACGGGTGTTCAAGACCCAGTCGGCCGTGTCCATGCAGATGCGAAGGCTCGAGGAACGCATCGGCAAACAGCTGTTCATCAAGGACGGCCGCGGCAACCGCCTCTCGGCCGAGGGCGACAAGCTGCTCAACTACGCGCGCCGCATCATCCGGTTGAATTCGGAGGCGATCGCCGCCTTCGACGACAACCGTCTGGAAGGCACGCTCAGGATCGGCACGCCTGACGATTATGCCGACCGCTACATGCCGGAGATCATCGGCCGTTTCGCCAAGACCCATCCGAATGTCGAGCTATACATCGTCTGCGAACCGTCGGTGGACCTGGCGGAGAAGATGGCCAAGGGCGAGCTCGACATCGCGCTCGTCACCCACAATCCGCAGCTCAGGACCTCGGACGTGGTGCGCACCGAGCCGCTCTGCTGGGTCGGCTCGGCCAACCATCCGCTGAAGGACGACGCGCCGGTGCCGCTTGCGGTCGGACGCCGGGATTGCCAATGGCGGCAGATGGCCTGTTCGGCGCTCGACGCCGACGGGCGCGACTACCAGATCCTGTTCACCAGCTGGTCGTCGACGGTCGTCGCCGCCGCCGTGCTTGCCGGCATGGCCGTCTCGGTCCTGCCGGAATCGGCGCTGAGGACCGGCATGAAGGTGCTGACACAGAATGACGGCTTCCCGCCGTTGCCGCCGGTGCAGATCGGCCTGATGAAGCGTCCCGGCCTTTCGACCTCGCTGATGAACGCGATCACCGACCACATCTCCGCCTGCCTCGACAACATCACGCCGAACACCGTCGAGGACGATCTGGAAAACGACGTGAAGACCCTGCCACGCTATTATCCGCGCATGCGGGCCGGCAACATGATGCCGGGCTGGTAGGCTTCGGGATTTCGCGGACGCGGTTCAGTCCGTGAACATGGTCTTCTGGACGTTCTTCTTCCACTCGTCGAGAATGCGGCGCGCGGTCTCCTCGTCCTCGATCATGGCACGGCGGACCGCCGCCCCGGTCAGGTAGACGAACATCATCACCCGGAGCTCGAGGTCGATCGTGCTGTCCTTCGGCAGCAGCGGACGGAAGAGCGCACTCAGCACCGATGTCAGCCGCGTCTGGTGATCGGTGTTCAGACGCTGCAAGTCCGGATCGGAGATTGCCGCCAGCCAGACCGGCAGATAGATCGGGTCGTTGCGGAACGTGGCGTAGAAGGTATCGACCGCCTTGCCGAGCAGCGCTTCCGCCTCGGCAAGCGAGGTGGCCTTCGAAAAGACGCGCTGCGCACCGCTTTCGACGCGTTCGGTATGGCGATCGTGAAGCGCCCTCACCACGGCGGCGCGCTCGGGAAAGAACTGGTAGAGGGAGCCGATCGGCACCCCGGCTCGGGCCGCGAGATCCGTCATCTTGAGATTGGCGACGCCGTTTTGGGCAATCAGCTCGACAGCCGCTTCCATGATCGCGTCCAGACGCTGAATGCTCCGTTCCTGCTGCGGCGTCTTGCGCAGTTGCAGGCGCCCATTCGACTTCTTGGTACTCATAACATTCCGTCCCGGGCTTCGGTGGAAGCCTTCAGTGCACCGACTCGGTACATCTAGACGCTGTTTTAGTTCCTTTGTTTTAAAAGGAAAGATCGTCTTTTAACGATACGTAAAAAAGGCCGGAGGGGCCGGAACGGCGATTCCGTTCCGGCCCCTCCCGTACTGCCATGCGTTCCGCGATCCGACCTCGGGGACCGCCCTACCGCGTCACGCGATGTCGAAGCGGTCGGCGTTCATCACCTTGTTCCAGGCAGCGACGAAGTCGTTCACGAACTTCCGCTGCGAGTCGTCCTGGGCATAGACCTCGGCCAGCGCGCGCAGGATCGAGTTCGAGCCGAACACGAGATCGACGCGTGTCGCCGTCCACTTCAGCTCGCCGGTCTTGCGGTCGCGGCCCTCGAAGGTGCTCTGCGCCCGCGAGGTCGGCTTCCACTGCGTGTCCATGTCGAGCAGGTTGACGAAGAAGTCGGTCGTCAGCGCGCCGGGACGCCTGGTGAAGACGCCATGCTGCGACGGGCCGTGATTGGCGCCCAGCACGCGCAGGCCGCCGACGAGAACCGTCATTTCCGGCGCGGTCAGCGTCAGAAGCTGGGCCTTGTCGACCAGCAGTTCTTCGGCCGACACCGTATAGTCCGCCTTCTGGTAGTTGCGGAAGCCGTCGACGACGGGTTCCAGGACGTCGAAGGCCTCGACGTCGGTCTGCTCGGCGAGCGCGTCGGTGCGGCCCGGCGTGAACGGCACTTCGACGAAGTGGCCGGCGGCCTTGGCAGCCTCCTCGACGGCAGCGGCGCCACCGAGCACGATCAGGTCGGCCAGCGAGACCTTCTTGCCGCCGGTCTGGGCGGCATTGAAGGCCTGCTGGACGCCTTCGAGGGTGGTGAGAACCTTGGCCAGCTGTGCCGGCTGGTTGACTTCCCAGTCCTTCTGCGGGGCAAGACGGATACGCGCGCCATTGGCGCCGCCGCGCTTGTCGGAACCGCGGAAGGTCGAGGCCGAAGCCCAGGCCGTCTGCACCAGTTCGGATACCGAGAGCCCCGAGGCGAGGATCTGCGCCTTGAGCGCGGCGATGTCGGTCTCGTCGATCAGCACGTGATCGACGGCCGGGATCGGATCCTGCCAGATCAGGTCTTCGGCCGGCACTTCCGGACCGAGATAGCGGGACTTCGGCCCCATGTCGCGGTGGGTCAGCTTGAACCAGGCACGGCCGAAGGCGTCGGCGAAGAGCGCCGGGTTCTCCAGGTAGCGGCGGGCGATCGGCGCGTAGATCGGGTCGAACTTGAGCGACAGATCGGCCGTCGTCATCATCGGGCGATGCTTCTTCGACGGATCATGCGCGTCGACGACCATGTCCTCTTCGGCGACGTCCTTGGCCAGCCACTGCTTGGCACCGGCCGGGCTGCGGACGAGTTCCCAATCGTATTTGAAGAGCGTCTTCAGATAGCCCATGTCCCAGGTGGTCGGGTTGGCCTTCCAGGCGCCTTCGATACCGCTGCTGATCGTGTCGCCGCCGCTGCCGCTGCCGTAGCCGCTGATCCAGCCGAGGCCCATTTCCTCGACTCCGGCCGCTTCCGGCTCGGGGCCGACCAGCGTGACGTCGCCTGCACCGTGGCATTTGCCGAAGGTGTGGCCGCCGGAGATCAGCGCGACGGTCTCCTCGTCGTTCATCGCCATGCGGGCAAAGGTCTCGCGAACGTCACGACCGGAGGCCACCGGGTCGGGGTTGCCGTCGGGACCTTCCGGGTTGACGTAGATGAGGCCCATCTGCACGGCCGCCAGCGGATTTTCGAGATTGCGCTCGCCGGAATAGCGGCTGTTGTCCTTGTCGCTGGTGGCCAGCCATTCGGACTCCGAGCCCCAGTAGACATCCTCTTCCGGTTCCCACACGTCCGGGCGGCCGCCGGCGAAGCCGAAGGTCTTGAAGCCCATGGATTCCAGCGCGACATTGCCGGTCAGGATGAACAGGTCGGCCCAGGACAGCTTGTTGCCGTATTTCCGCTTGATCGGCCAGAGAAGGCGGCGCGCCTTGTCGAGATTGACGTTGTCCGGCCAGCTGTTGAGCGGCGCGAAGCGCTGCTGACCGCTGCCCGCGCCCCCGCGGCCGTCACCGGTGCGGTAGGTGCCGGCGCTGTGCCAGGCCATGCGGATCATCAGCGGGCCGTAATGCCCATAGTCTGCCGGCCACCAGTCCTTGCTATCGGTCATAAGCGCGGTCAGGTCCTTCTTCACCGCGGCGAGATCGAGCTTCTTGAACTCCTCGGCATAATTGAAGCTCGGCGCCAGCGGATTGGAAAGCGCCGAATTCTGATGCAAAATCTTGAGGTTGAGCTGGTTCGGCCACCAGTCGCGGTTGGACCGCATCGACATATTGGTCGTCCCGTGCATGACCGGACATTTGCCTGCGCTGTCGTTGATCTCTTTCAGCTTCGTGTCCATGGTTTCCTCCTGTTTATGGAATGCGGATCTTGTGGAGGCACAATCGGCCAAAAGTTCCATAATTTCCAATTGTATTTAATGGAAATACCGATAGGATAAACCTATCATGATTAGCATCCGTCAACTGCGCTATTTCGAGGCGCTCGCCACCACGCTGCACTTCGGAAAGGCGGCCGAAATGGTGCATATCAGCCAGCCCGCGCTCTCCGCCCAGATCATGGAAATGGAGAAACATCTCGGCGTGAAGCTGGTCGAACGCACCCGCTCCAGCACGCTGCTCACCGACAAAGGCCAGGAAGTGCTCGGCCATGCGCGCACGGTCCTCGCCGCCGTGGACCGCCTGGAAGAAGCGGCCAGGCGAACGTCCGGCACGCTGGAGGGCCTGCTCAGGCTCGGCATCATTCCGACCGTCGCGCCCTATCTCGTGCCGCGCATGGTGCCGCATCTTCGGCGCGAGCATCCGCTGATCGAGATCGAGTTGAAGGAGGCGGTCACCGACCGGCTGCTCGGCGACCTCGCCGAGGGACGGCTCGATGCCATCATCGCCGCCATCCCCATCGAAATGGACAGCGTGGTGACGAAGAGCCTGTTCGTCGACCGCTTCTACATGGCGATGTCGGCCAATGACAGCGACGTGCTGCTCTCGCCGATGACGGAGACCGAGGTCGATCCTGACCGGCTCTTGCTGCTGGAGGAAGGCCATTGCCTGCGCGAGCAGGCGCTCTCGGTGTGCAAGGCGGCGAGCAAGCGCAGCCTGGTCAACTTCGGCGCCACCTCGATGATGACGCTTCTGCAGATGGTGTCGAACGACATGGGCATGACGCTGATCCCCGAACTGGCGATCGAGACGGAAACGGCGCGCACGCCGATCCGCATCGTGCCCTTCGCCGACCCGGCCCCGTCTCGCGAGATCGGGCTTGTCTGGCGTCGCACCAGTCCGCGCCGGGCGGACATGGAGGCGTTGGCGGAGGCGATCATGGCAAGCCGCGAGGGGACACCCATTGCCCCTCGGGGATCAGATCGACAGCGGGAGGCTGTGGCAGCTGCCCAATAGCGCTTTACGCCTTGCCGTTCCATTGGCGCAATGAAGGCCTGTTCGAACAGCAAAGGGCGGCGCGGAAATCCGCGTCGCCCTTTGTCCTTGATGGAACGATCCTGCCGATCAGGCCAGATCGAGCACGATCCGGCCGTCGATCTTGCCCTCTTCCATGCGATGGAAGATGGCGTTGATGTTCTCGATCTTGTCCCAGGAGAAGTGTGCGGCGACCTTGCCTTCGCCGGCGAAGACCAGCGATTCCTCAAGATCCTGGCGGGTGCCGACGATCGAGCCGCGCACCGTGATGCGCTTCAGCACGGTCTCGAACACCGGCAGCGAGATGAAGCCTGGCGGCAGGCCGACCAGAGCCATGGTGCCCTTGGAGCGCAGGAAGCCGTAGGCCTGTTCCATCGCCTTCGGCGAAACGGCAGTGACGAGCGCGCCGTGCACGCCGCCGGTGGCCTTCTGCACCTGTTCGATGGCGTCCTTGGCGGTACCGTTGACGACCATGTCGGCGCCGAGATCCCTGGCGAGCTTCAGCTTGTCTTCATGGATGTCGGCGGCGACCACGTGCATGCCCATGGCCTTGGCATATTGCACGGCCATGTGGCCCAGGCCGCCGATGCCGGAGATGACCACCCATTCACCGGGGCGCACTTCGGTTTCCTTCAGGCCCTTGTAGACGGTGACGCCGGCGCAGAGCACCGGAGCGGCGGCGCCGAATTCGAGATTGTCCGGCAGGCGGCCGACGAAATCGGGATCGGCGAGGCCATACTGGGCAAAGGTGCCGTTGACCGAATAGCCGGTGTTCTGCTGGCTGCCGCAGAGCGTTTCCCAGCCGGTGCGGCAGGGCGAGCAGCAGC
>CALRRQ020000035.1:0-49197 GCA_943370615.1 Rhizobium sp. Q54 | reverse complement strand
AATGACCGAAGTGAAGGTGGACGGGGTGAACACCGCGAAATTGGGCAACAAATGCCGCCAAGCAATAGGGGGGGGCGGCGTTGGCGGTTTTGCGCCAAAACGAGACATTGCGCCGCTATTCTGAGTGCTTCAATTCAACAGCAAAGGGCTCGGATAGTAGGACGGTTTTCTTCCGACGAAAAAAGCTTCCGCGCTCAAGTCGATATGGCACGTATATAAATCGATAGTAGTCATGCGCCTCCAAAGTAACGCGCACACCATCCCTGTGGGCCGCTGCATATTTTTCTGGAATGTCCACGTTGGCCGCCACGGCGATTGCAACGGCGCTACCTTCCATCAATTCTTGGCGCAGGGCTTTAATCAGGAACGCATATAGATCCTGCCCTTTTGGATATTCCTCCCCTGTCCACGCGCTCACGGCTTCGACATCCCCATCTGAATTAACGATAGCGCCGAACGGGTGAAATTCGCCGTACTTCTCCAGCATCGTTTTGGCGAAATCGGTACAGTAGGCCAAAGCCAAATGCGATCTATTAGGCGTGGCAGCCATCGATATCTCCGACGAGTTGCGTTGCCTAACCATACGCACTGGGCAGGGGTCGGAATAGTCCGCAATGGGCCGAAAGCGATTACTGGTGGCATTTGCCGCGTAATTCCGAAACACCGTCCATGTAGCGGTTGCGCCTTTCCCATGAGACTGGGTTAAAGGCAGGGCGTCGCGTCTTGCCGATCTCCCCCCTTGAGGGGGAGATGCCCGGCAGGGCAGAGGGGGGTGAGGCGGTCGGCGCGAACCTCTGGCCACTTGAGTCGGAACAGCCCCTCATCCGCCCTTCGGGCACCTTCTCCCCGCAAGCGGGGAGAAGGTGGCACATCGACCTCTAAAAGCCCTCGAGCACCAGATCGGCCTTGCGGCTTGCCTCGAGCACCAGCCGACCGTTGGGCAGGTCGTTGCCGTGCAGTTTCCATTCGATCGCGGCTGCGTCGAGAGCGTAGCCTTGCCAGCGGGCGGTGAGACGCCGTTCCAGTTCGTCGATCGATGGTGCGACGAAAACGGAAAAATCGAAAAGCGGTGCAAGGCCCGACCACGGCGCCCGGTCGAGCAGCAGGTAGTTGCCCTCCACAAGTACGATGCGGTCCTGCGGTGAAATGCTGCGGGCCGAGGCGATGGCGATCTCGCGGTCGCGGTCGAAGACCGGCACCAACACCTCCTGGTCCCCTGCCCTCACGGCGTGCACGATGTCGGCGAAGCCGCGTACGTCGAAGGTTTCGGGCGCGCCCTTGCGGCGCAGAATCCCGCGTTGCTCGAGAATGCCGTTGTCCACGTGGAAGCCGTCCATCGGCAGGACGACCGCCCGTTCTCCATGGGCGTCGAGGGTCTCGGCGAGCCGTTCGGCGAGCGTCGACTTGCCCGCCCCCGGCGGACCGGCGATCGCCACGAGAAAACGGCGCGCCCCTTCGGCGCGCCGTGTGATGGTTGCGGCAATGTCTTCGGCCGTCAGGCTCATGCGGCGAGTGCCTCGCTTGGGGCTTCCTTGGCGCCGGTCATGAAGGCCACGGCGTCCGACATCGTATAGTCCTTCGGATTGACGACGCAAAGTCGTCGGCCGAGCCTGTGGATATGGATGCGGTCGGCGACCTCGAAGACATGCGGCATGTTGTGGCTGATCAGCACGATCGGGATGCCGCGCGAGCGCACGTCCTGGATCAGTTCCAGCACCCGGCGGCTTTCCTTGACGCCGAGCGCTGCGGTCGGCTCGTCGAGGATGATCACCTTCGAGCCGAAGGCGGCGGCACGGGCCACCGCCACGCCCTGGCGCTGGCCGCCCGACAGGGTTTCCACCGCCTGGTTGATGTTCTGGATGGTCATCAGGCCGAGTTCGGAGAGCTTGTCACGCGAGAACTTCTCCATCGCCGGACGGTCGAGCGAACGGAAGACGCTGCCCATGATGCCTGGCTTGCGCAGTTCGCGGCCGAGGAACATGTTGTCGGCGATCGACAGCGCCGGCGACAGCGCGAGGTTCTGGTAGACGGTCTCGATGCCGGCCTTGCGCGCCTCGATCGGCGAACGGAACTGCACGGTTTGGCCTTCCAGCCGAATCTCGCCCTCGTCGGGGATGATTGCGCCGGAGATCGCCTTGATCATCGACGACTTGCCGGCACCGTTGTCGCCGATGACGGCGAGGATCTCGCCCGGATAGAGGTCGAAGTCGGCATTGTCGAGGGCGGTGACGCGACCATAGCGCTTGACCAGACCGCGAGCGGTGAGAATGGGTTCCTGAGCCATCAGCCTGCTACCTTTCTGATCCACTGGTCGATTGCCACGGCGGTGATGATGAGGACGCCGATCAAGAGATAGGTCCACTGCGGATCGGTGCCGATGAGGCGAAGGCCGAGCGAGAAGACGCCGACGATCAAAGCGCCGAACAGCATGCCGAGGATAGAGCCGCGGCCGCCGAAGAGCGAGATGCCGCCGATCACCACGGCCGTGATGCTCTCGATATTGGCGAACTGGCCGGCGGTCGGGGAGACCGAGCCGATGCGCCCGATGAGGGCCCAGCCGGCGAGTGCGCAGATCAGCCCCGACAGCGTGTAGACCGAAACCAGCATGCGCTTGACGTTGACGCCGGCGAGCTCGGCCGCGTCCGGGTCGTCGCCGACCGCATAGACGTGGCGGCCCCAGGCGGTGCGGTTGAGCACGTACCAGAGCAGCGCGACGAGCAGCACCATGAAGATGACGCCGTAGGTGAAGACCGCGCTGCCGATGCGTAGGTTCTGGCCGAAGAACTGCAGGATCGGCGCATTGGCGGCGATGTCCTGGCTACGGATCGTCTCGTTGGCCGAATAGAGGAAGTTGGAGGCGAGCACGATCTGCCACATGCCGAGCGTGACGATGAACGGCGGCAGCTTCATGCGGGCCACCAGCTGGCCGTTAATCCAGCCACAGGCCGCACCGACGGCCAAGCCGCAGAGCACGGCGACGGCCGGCGGCAGGCCGTAACGGAAGGTGAACTGGCCCATGACCACCGACGACAGCACCATGATGGCGCCGACCGAGAGGTCGATGCCGGCGGTCAGGATGACCAGCGTCTGGGCGGCGCCGACAATGCCGACGATCGCCACCTGTTGCAGGATGAGGGTCAAAGTGAAAGCGGAGAAGAATTTGCCACCAAGCAGCACGCCGAAGACGGCGAGCGACAGCACAAGGACGATCAGCGGCACCGCCGCCGGGCTCGAATGCAGGAAGTGCTGAAACTTCTGCAAGGGTGTCTTGTCATGGGTGTCGAAGGAGGCGACCTGGGTCGAACTTCCAGTCAATACCTTCTCGAATTCCTGGCTTGGTTGCGAAACCGGATCTGCAGACTGCATCGCATCGTCCTCCCTGGCTGTCCCGCGCGTGTCTCTGCTGAATGTGAGCGACCGGCCCTCCGCCCCGGTGGGCCGGTCGCATGTTCCGTGGTCGCGCGTTACGGAGGGACCTGACGTTCCCCCGCGCCGCTTGCCGACACGACCACGGTCAAGGCAGGGTTTAATTAGCCCCAGCACTTGTCCTTGCCGGCCTTGGTGTCGATCGACTCGACGCCGGCGGCGGGCTTGTCGGTGACGAGGGCCACGCCGGTGTCGAAGAAGCTCTTGCCTTCGGTTGCGGCCGGCTTCTCGCCGGTGTCGGCGAACTTCTTGATCGCCTCGATGCCCATGGAGGCCATCAGCAGCGGATACTGCTGCGAGGTCGCGCCGATCACGCCTTCGGCGACGTTCTGGACGCCCGGGCAACCGCCGTCGACGGAAACGATCAGCACGTCCTTCTCGCGTCCGACGGCCTTCAGCGCTTCATAGGCGCCTGCAGCGGCCGGTTCGTTGATGGTGTGCACGACGTTGATCGTCGGATCCTTCTGCAGGAGGTTTTCCATGGCGGTGCGGCCGCCTTCCTCGTTGCCGTTGGTCACGTCATGACCGACGATGCGCGGATCGCTTTCGTCACCGATCTTGCTGATGTCGGCAACGTCGATGCCAAAACCCTTCATGAACCCCTGGTTGCGCAGGACGTCGACCGACGGCTGCGACGGGGTCAGGTTGAGGAAGGCGATCTTGGCGTCCTTGGCGGCATCGCCAAGCGTGGCGGCGGCCCATTTGCCGATCAGTTCGCCGGCCAGCAGGTTGTCGGTGGCGAAGGTCTGGTCGGCGGCGTCGATCGGCTCCAGCGGCGTGTCGAGGGCGATGACCAGCAGGCCGGCGTCGCGGGCCTTCTGGACGGCCGGTACGATGCCCTTGGTGTCGGATGCGGTCAAAAGGATACCCTTGGCGCCATCGGCGATGCAGGTTTCGATGGCGGCGACCTGGCTTTCCGAATCGCCGTCGATCTTGCCGGCATAGGACTTGAGCGTGACGCCGAGTTCAGCCGCCTTGGCGGTCGCGCCTTCCTTCATCTTGACGAAGAAGGGGTTGGTGTCGGTCTTGGTGATCAGGCAGGCCGAAACATCGGCGGCGCTGGCCGGAGCAGCAAAGACGGTGCCGAGTGCCAGGGCAGCAAGCGAGGCGGCGAAAAGAGACTTCTTCATGTGATTCCTCCCGAAAAACGACAGATCCGGACCTTCCGGACCGTGAGCGTGGTCCCAAGCGCTCCCACGCCGGGCCGGCGATCCTCCTTGAGGTCGCCTTTCCTCCACGCCCCATTTAGAACATCAGCAGATTCGCATTGTCAATAAATAAATCCAGTTGAATTATTAATTCGCTGTGACATGCTGGCCGCCACGAACTATAAGAATGCCGGGGAGCGACCGAAGGGAGGAGCGGCCATGGCACTGTCGGAAACCGCGAGCGCGTCGGGCGAGCAATCGCCGTCGACCACTGCTGCCGGCGGCGCCAACCAGGTGCGCGTGCGCGCCTATAATGAACGGCTGGTGCTGTCGCATGTCCGCCGCAACAGCGGTATATCCAAGGCCGAGATCGCCAGGCTGACCGGGCTTTCGGCGCAGACCGTCTCGGTCATCATGCGCGCGCTCGAAAAGGACGGCCTTCTGATCCGCGGCAAGCCGGTGCGCGGCCGCGTCGGCCAGCCTTCGGTGCCGATGCATCTCAATCCTGACGCCGTGCTCTCCTTCGGCGTCAAGATCGGCCGCCGCAGCGCCGATCTCGTCCTGATGGACTTCGTCGGGAAGATCCGCCTCAACCGCCACTTCACCTATCCCTACCCTAACCCGACGGACATCCTGGCCTTCCTGCTCGACAAGATCGCGGAGCTGGAGCAGCAGCTTTCGCCGTCGCAGCGTAATGCGATCGCCGGCGTCGGCATCGCCGCACCCTTCGAGCTGTGGAACTGGGCACGCGAGGTCGGCGCGCCGGAAGGGGCGATGGAGGCCTGGCGCGGTTTCGACCTGCAGGCGGAAGTGGCCGGCCGCGTATCCTACCCCGTCTATCTGCAGAACGACGCCACCAGCGCCTGCGGCGCGGAACTGGTCTTCGGCGTGGGACCGCGTTATCCCGATTTCGTCTATTTCTACATCGGTTCCTTCATCGGTGGCGGCATCGTGCTCAACTCCTCGGTCTTCGTCGGAAGGACCGGGACCGCCGGTGCAATCGGCCCTCTGCCGGTGCGCAACAAGCACGGGGAAACCCGGCAGCTGCTGGAGATCGCCTCGATCTTCGTGCTCGAACGCCTGCTGCGCGAGCGCGGCATCGATCCGCAGCCGCTCTGGTACGATTCCAAGGACTGGATCGATTTCGGCGAGCCGCTGGAGATCTGGATCCGCGATTGTGCCGCGGCGCTTGCCCAGGCCATCATCGCCGCAAGTTCGATCATCGACTTTTCCGCCGCCATCATCGACGGCGGCTTCCCCCAATGGGTCCGGGCCCGGCTGGTCAGCGCCACCATCGAGGAGATCGGCAAGCTCGACCTCCAGGGCATCGTCTTCCCCGACATCATCGAGGGCGCGGTGGGCGCCCAGGCGCGCGCCATCGGCGGCGCCAGCCTGCCAATCTTCGCCCGCTATCTCATCGACCAGACCGTCTTGTTCAAGGAAATCGAAAATGCTGAAGGGAATTGACCCGATCCTGAGTCCCGAGCTGCTGGCGACGCTGCGCGCCATGGGGCACGGAGACGAGATCGCCATCGTCGACGGCAATTATCCGGCGCTCGAACACGGCCGGCGGCTGATCCGCCTCGACGGCCACGGCATCGTCGCGGTGGTCAACGCCATCCTCACCCTTCTGCCGATCGACGATTTCGTGCCCGAGGCGATCTTCCGTTCGACCGTCGGCGCCGACGCGGAACGGCTCGACCCGATCCACCAGCAGCTCATCGCCTGCTGTGCCCGCCACGAGCCCGAGCGTCGGGTCGTGCCGCTGGTCGGCCAGGACTTCTACGGGCGGGTGAAAACGGCCCACGCGGTCGTCCAGACCGGCGAACCGGCGCTCTATGCCAACCTGATCCTGCGCAAGGGCGTCATCTATCCGGTCGCCTGAGCCGCCGTTGCGGACGGCGCCTAGGCTGTGACAGCTTCCGGGCCGGGCACCAGCACCTTGAGCTCACCCGCATGCAGGCGGATTTCTACATCGCGCGGCATGCGGATGAGTTCGCCGTCGACGACGCACAGCGCGCCATGGCGCCGCTTGGGAAAGTGCAGGCGGACGACCTCCGCCGTGGTGGCGCTCACCGCCTCGTTGTCCTTCAACCGGCCGCGCAGGATGTCGAAGGCGAGCTTCGCCACGCCGATCGGCTTCAGCGAGTCGGCGAGATAGACACCGAGCTTGCCGGTCGTCAGATCGTCGGCGAAAAACAGCGGATTGTCACCGAAAGGATTGTTGGACACCGAGATCGCCGAGACGACACGATGTTCGTTCCGGCCGTCATGGTCGATGTCGAAGACGACCTCGAAGCGAGACGGACGCAGCATGACACCAAGGGCCGCGCGGGTGCTTGCCCGCATCTTGCCGAGACGGGAGGCAAAGCTCATCGCATTGCGCATGCGCACCATGCGTGCGTGAAGGCCCGCGGAGAACTGATGCACGAAGGGGCGATCATTGACGGTGGCGATGTCGACCGCCTGCACCCTGCCCTCGGCCAGCGTTTCGAGAACGGCATTGATGTCGAGCGGCAGCTTCAGAGAGCGGGCGAAGAGGTTCATCGTTCCCGCCGGAATGACGCCGAGCGGTATGCCGGCCCGCCAGGCGATGCCGGCCGCCGCCGAGATCGTGCCGTCGCCGCCGCCGGCGATCAGCGCGTCAATGCCCTCTTCATGCGCTGCGGCCTCCAGACGCTCCACCACGTCACGTCCCGCGACGACGGAAAAGGAAATGTCATGCCCGGCGGAGGCGAAGATTTCTTCCGCCCGGGCGCAATAGGCGTCCATGTCGGTGGTCTTGAACGTACCGCCGTCCCGATTGAAAACCGCTTTGAGTTTCATGGATCCTTTTCCGCTCCGCCGGGTCGGCGGGAACTCCGCATGGGCGGGAAGCGCAAGTCAACGCGGCGCACCCTGATTGGTTTCGTCGTCATCGTGAAAATCGGGATCCGCGGCGCGAAATTCAAGCCAGAGGCCACGTAGCCTTTGCGGCACCGCACAAAAACATGATAGTCGTCAAATCGCTTCCACAGAAATTCCCGCAACCGGCGCGCCCGGATGCCTCCACACCAGACCCTTTCCCCCTGTCCTTCCTCGGCTGCGACGACGCGGTCGACCCAAGGTGATCGCATGACCGACTGCACTGCCCTTCGCCCCGAGCTCGGGACCGGCGCCGAGACGGCCGCCGCCGCGCAGGCCCTGACGCCGCTGATGATGATCCTGATCGAGATCGCGCTTGCCGCCGGCGGTTTCGGCATCGGCACCGGCGAATTCGTCATCATGGGCCTGCTGCCCGAGGTGGCGACGACCTATGGGGTCAGCGTTCCCGAAGCCGGCCGGGTGATCAGCGCCTATGCGCTCGGCGTGGTGATAGGCGCACCGATCATCGCCGTGCTCGCGGCAAAACTGTCGCGCCGCACCCTGCTTTTGGCTCTGATGGGCGTGTTTGCCATCGGCAATGGCACCAGCGCGCTGGCGCCCGACTTCCTCTCCTTCACCGCGTTGCGCTTCGTCACCGGCCTGCCACACGGCGCCTATTTCGGCGTCGCCGCACTGGTCGCCGCCTCCATGGTGCCGCCGCACCGGCGCGCCCGGGCGGTCGGCCGCGTCATGCTCGGCCTGACCATCGCCACCCTGATCGGCACGCCGATCGCCACCTGCCTCGGCCAGATGATGAGCTGGCGGGCCGCCTTCCTGATGGTCGGCGCGATCGGCGCCCTGACCGTGGTCCTGATCGCGCTTTACCTGCCCAAGGACAAGGTGGCGGAAGGCGCCAGCATCCGCCGCGAACTCGGCGCGTTCGGCCGGCTGCAGGTGTGGCTGTCGCTCGCCGTCGCCGCCGTCGGCTTTGGCGGCATGTTCTCGATCTTCAGCTATATCGCCAAGACCACGACGGATACGGCCGGCCTTCCGGCCAGCATGGTGGCCATCGTTCTCGCGCTGTTCGGCATCGGCATGAATGTCGGCAATGTCGTGGGCAGCCGCATGGCCGACTATTCGCTCAAGGGCACGATCGGCGGCATGCTCGCCTTCAATGTGGTGCTGATGAGCGTGTTTTCGCTGACGGCGCATGATCCGGTCATGCTGTGCATCTGCGTCTTCCTGACCGGCTGCGGCTTTGCCGCCTGCCCGGCCGTGCAGACCCGGCTGATGGATGTCGCAGCCGATGCCCAGACGCTCGCCGCCGCCTCAAACCACTCCGCCTTCAACATCGCCAATGCGCTCGGCGCCTGGCTCGGCGGACTGGTGATCACCTGGGGCTATGGCTATGGCGCGACCGGTTTCGTCGGGGCCGCACTGTCGGCCCTCGGCCTCGCGGTCTTCCTGGTCTCGGTCCTGATCGAAAAGCGCAGCTCAGGCCGCTGAGCGCGCTTCCGTATCGGCATCATCAGGCTCATTGGCCTGCAGGGACACGGTCTTCACCCCGTTCCGGCAGGCGACATGCGCCTTGCCCCAGGCATCGAGCGCCAGGATCACCGGCTCGAGGCTGAGGCCGAGCGGCGTCAGCGAATAGTCGACGCGCGGCGGCACCACCGGAAAGACCTTGCGCGAAACGATGCCGGCTTCCTCCAGCTCGCGCAGCTGCTTGGTCAGCATGCGCTGGGTCACGGCCGAAAGCCTGCGCCTGAGTTCGTTGAAGCGCAGCGTGCCGTCGTTCAGCAGATGATAGAGGATCACGCCCTTCCACTTGCCGTCGAGCAGGCTGAGGGTCGATTCGACCGGGCAGCCGGGGAAATTGTTGGTGAGCTTGGCGCGCGGCCGGGACATGGACAGTATCCTTCTTGATACTACATACAATTTCTGTCGCTATAGACATAAAATGTGCATTCTTGCGTCCCTCGAATATACGTATCAATTGAAGGGCGTGCAAACCCCTCAAGGAGACCTTCCATGCGCGCAGTCGGCTATCTGACACCCCAACCCATCGCCGCCGAGACCTCGCTGGTCGATATCGACCTCCCCATTCCCGAAGCCCGGGGCCATGACCTGCTGGTCGAGGTGAAGGCCGTTTCGGTCAATCCGGTCGACACCAAGGTCCGCTCGGCCGCCCAACCGGAACCCGGCCAGCACCGCATCCTCGGCTATGACGCCTCGGGCGTGGTCAAGGCCGTCGGCGAGAACGTCACCCTGTTCAAGCCGGGCGACGAAGTCTTCTATGCCGGCGTGATCAACCGTCCGGGCACCAACAGCGAATTCCATCTGGTGGACGAGCGCATCGTCGGGCTGAAGCCGAAAACACTCAGCTTCGCCGAAGCGGCGGCCATCCCGCTCACCGCGATCACCGCCTATGAAATGCTGTTCCATCGGCTCAAGGTGCACGACAAGGTAGCCGGCGCCAACAACGCCCTTCTGGTCACCGGCGGCGCCGGCGGCGTCGGGTCGATGGCGATCCAGCTCGCCCGGTCGCTCACCAATCTCACCATCATCACCACCACGTCGCGCCCCGAAACCAGCCAGTGGGTGAAGGATCTCGGCGCGCATCACGTGCTGGACCACAGCAATGCGCTGGCGCCGCAATATGCGGCCCTCGACATCGGCGCGCCGGCCTTCGTCTTTTCGGTCACCCGCAGCGACCTGCATGTCGCCGACCTCCAGGCGATCATCGCGCCGCAGGGCCGCTTCGGCATCATCGACGACATCAAGGGCGGCTTCGACGTCATGCCGTTCAAGGGCAAGGCGGTGTCGATCCATTGGGAATCGATGTTCACCCGCCCCGTCTTCCAGACGGCCGACATGATCGAGCAGCACAAGCTGCTCACGCATGTCGCCGAACTGGTGGACACCGGCCAGATCCGCACGACGCTCACCGAAACGCTCGGCACGATCAACGCCGCCAACCTGAAGAAGGCACACGCGCTCATCGAATCGGGCCGCACCAAGGGCAAGATCGTGCTCGAAGGCTTCTGACGGCCAAGACGAGGCGGAGTTCGCTCGGCCTCGCCACCTCGCCCCGATGTCAGATATTGCACCGTTTCTGTTATGCGACTAGATTCTCCGCGAAAATTGGAGAGCCCGTCATGAACGTCTCGCTGGGTGAACGCTGGGAAAAATTCGTCGAGAACACCGTGCAATCGGGCCGCTACGGTTCGGCCAGCGAAGTCGTGCGCGAAGGCCTGAGACTGGTCGAGGAACGCGAGGCGAAGCTGTCGGCCTTGCGAGAGACGCTGGATCGCTCGATTGCCGCCGGTGGCGAGGTTACGGACGAAGAACTGGACGCAGCACTCGAGAAGAAGGCTGCTGAGTTGACCCGCGGGAGGTGACTGACTTGGCCCGGCTTCGCTATCTCGCCAGCGCCAAAGCCGATTTCCTTTCCATACTCGACTACGTCTACCGTGAGAGCGGCGACATCAACCTCGCCACGCAATTCGTGGACAGGCTGCGTGGTCATTGCCGACATTTGGCAAGCCTGCCCGGCCATATGGGCCGGCCGAGACCGGAATTGCGTGCCGACGTTCGCAGCGCCGCCTGCGGTTCCTATGTGATCTTCTTCCGTTATGTCGGCGACGACTTCCAGGTGATCAATGTTCTGGAGGGACACCGCGACATCGACGCCTATTTCGGCAAGGCGGAATAGCTCACCCCTTGACCGCCGGCAGTTTCAGCGGGCCGCCGGTCTTGACGCTGCGGATGGCGAAGTTCGACTGGATGTCGGTGACATGCGGCAGGACCAGCAGCTTGTCGGTCAAAAGCGCCTCATAGGCCGCGAGATTCTCCACCACGACCTCGGCCATGAAGTCGGAATGGCCGGAAATCATGTAGCAACCGACCACCTCCGGCAGATCCTGCAGTGCCTGCTGGAACGCATGGGCGTGCTCCCGCGTGTGATGCGCCACCTTGAAGGCGACGAAGACCGTCAGTTCCAGCCCGAGCGCACGGCGGTCGATGTCGGCACGGTAGCCGCGGATGATGCCCGACTGCTCCAGCATGCGGATGCGCCTCAGGCAGGGCGACGGCGAGAGGTTCACCCGTTCTGCGATCTCGACATTGGTCGCCCGCGCATCGTCCTGTAGCGCGGCGAGGATCGCCAGATCGAATTTGTCGAGTTTTGGCATTTTCGAGTCCCCTTCTCCCAATATGGGCAATTTTGTGCCAATTCGTGCGACCAGACAAGCGCAAATGGCAAGGACACACCACGAGCCCCTGGGCTAGTCTCCCGCCGTCTATCGAGGAACGTTCCATGACTGCCGCCAGCACCGCCACCCGACCTCCGCTTTCCGCCGGCCTCGGCGCCGCATCGGCCCTGTCGGTCGTGCTGATCTGGGCGGCCTGGTTGATCTCGACGCGCCACAGCGTCGGCACCTCGCTGTCGCCGCTCGACCTCAGCCTGCTGCGCTACGGCGTGCCCGCCCTCATCCTGTCGCCCTACTGCCTGCGCACCGGGCTCTGGCCCAAGGGCATGCCGAAATGGACGCTGGTGCTCATGGTGTGCGGTTCCGGCGCGCCGTTTTTCCAGCTCGTCGGCTTCGGCATGAAGGCGACGCCCGCCTCCGCCGCCGGGGTGCTGTTGCCGGGTATCATGCCGCTCGCGGCCGCGCTGATCGGCATCCTGCTGCTCGGCGAACGACCGGACCGCATGCGCAAGCTCGGCATGCTGGCGATCCTGGCCGGCGGCGTTCTGCTGCTGGCCGACAATCTCTCGTCCGGACGGCTGACCTGGGTCAGCTACGTGATCCTGCCGGCCGGAGCGACGCTCTGGGCGATCTATACCCACGCCTTCCGCAAGTCGGGGCTTTCGGCCTTCGAGGGCGGCGCGCTGATCTGCATCTGGTCGACGATCATCAACCTTGCACTCATCCCCTTCCTCGGCACGCATCTGCTGAGCGTGCCGATCGGGGAGATCGCGGTTCCGTTCGTGACGCAGGGCCTGCTCTCCGGCCTGCTGGCAACCGTACTCTACGGCACGGCGGTGCGCAGCCTGGGCGGCACGCAGGCCGCCGCCTATACCGCGGTCACGCCGGTTGCGGCCGCCATCGGCGGGGCGCTGCTGCTCGGCGAACCGCTGGGTGTCGTCACCATCGTCGCGACGCTGGTGACCGGTGCCGGCGTGCTGCTGTCGACCGGACTGCTCTCGGCGCGGACAAGCCGCTGATTGATACCTTCCCGAACCGCGGGCAAGCCTCAGGCCTGCAGCACGACGACCCGTCCGCCGACCTTGGCGCGCTCGTAGAGATCGATGACGTCGTGGTTCATCATGCGGATACAGCCGGACGACATGGCCTGACCGATCGACTGGGGCTGGTTGGTGCCGTGGATGCGGAACATGGTGTCGTTGCCGCCGCGATAGAGGTAGAGCGCCCGGGCGCCGAGCGGATTGTTGATGCCGCCTGGCACGCCGCCGGCATATTTCATGTTTCTTTCCGGATTGGTGCGCAGCATGTTGGGCGACGGCGTCCAGCTCGGCCATTCCGCCTTGCGGCCGATATAGGCGACGCCGGCGAGCGCATAGCCATTGCGGCCTACGCCCACGCCGTAGCGCATGGCCCGGCCCTCGCCCAGAACGTAGTAGAGCCGGCGCGCCGGGGTATCGACGACGATCGTGCCGGCCGGCTGGCTGGTCTCATAGGCGACCTCCTGGCGGCGCAGCTCCGGCTTGATCTTGTCGATCGGTACCTTCTTCAGCGGAAAGGGTTCGTGCGGACGCGCGTCGTACATCGACTGCTGGCTCGGGCCGGTCTGGCAACCGGCAAGCAGAAGCGGCAGGCCGATCAGCAGGCTGCGGCGGGAAATCGTCATGTCAGGCCCCCAGGAAGAAGTGCGGATGTCGGGGCGCAGGGTAGAGAATTTATGGTTAATGCCGGGTTAAAACGCTGCAAATCGGGTTAACCATGATGTTCCGGCGGCTCCACTGCCGGCGGCATTCCCGGCAGCGTCGCGGAGAACCGGCCTTCCAGAGCCAGCAGCAAGAGAAGCACGGCGAGCGTGATCCCGATCAGGCTTGCGCCATGCAGCGGCAGCGAAACCAGGGCAAGCCCGATCAAGGCCAGGCCGGCCAGGACGCGCAGCGCAACCGGAGCCAGGCCAACGATCCGGCGGAAGGCGGCATCGGCCAGCAGGTATCCGCCCGTGCCGAGCAGGAGCAGGACATCCGCGCCGTGGCCGGCTTCGCCTTCTGTGCCATGAGCGACGGATGCCTTCAGCCCGGCTGCGACCAGTATCAGGCCGGCGACCATGGCGAGATGACCCATGGTGTAGGCAAACAGGGCGATGCGCGTGCGGCGGCGATTGTCCGCCTCCAGCATGCGATGCTCGGCGCGCTGGTCGTCGGCATCGAAATAGCTCCACCAGAGGGCAGCGATCAGAGCGATGGCAAGGACCAGACGCAGGATGGTCTCGCCGGTCAGGGGCTGATCGGCGAGCCCCGTTCCGATCGCGATGATCGTCTCGCCGAGAACGATGATCAGCAGCAGGCCGTGTCTCTCGACGAAATGGACCGGATCGAGCGCGAAGCCCTCCCCGGTGTTCATGACCGCCACCACGGCATAGAGCGCAGCCGGCGCAAGCAGCAGAACCCAGCGCCATTCGGCCTCGATCACGCCGGCCGCGATAACCAGCAGGGCAGCGGCAATGTTGAAGGGAACGATCCGCAGCATGGCACCGGCGGCCTGCCTGCCGCCGCGCGCAATGAAGGCGCAGAAATGCAGGACGACCACGAAAAGATAGGCAAAGCCGAAAACCAGCGGATTGCCGGCGTGCCCCACGGGAGCCGAGAGCGCAAGCACCATGAAGCCTGCCATCGCCGCGACCAGCACGAGGCGCATGACCTTTGGCGTGTGCGCGTGGTTGGTGAGCCAGATGTAGCCGCCATACATCCACCAGACGAGCATAAGCACGGCCAAAGCATGAAGGTATTCGAGAGGTTCGTGCACATGCTCCACCAGATGCGTGAGCCGCGTGACGACGAAGACGAAGACAAGATCGAAGAAGAGTTCGATGGTCTGCGCACGGAACTCAAGTTTCTGGCTTTCAAGCATTCGAGCTCTTGTCCTTCCGGCTTCTCGGGTGCGGAGAAAGAAAGCAGAACTGAGCCGCTTTTGTCCAGCGCGGCGCCGTGTCTCGAAAAACATCTGGTGAAAACCGGCCCAGGTGAGCCGGGCTTAGAGAAAAGGGCGAGATTTGATAATTGCAAAGAGAGTGCGGATGGAGAAACTGCGACCCATTCATCAGGGGGATATTTTCATGAACGGTTTCGTTACTACGCTCACCTCGACGGCCTGGTTCGGCTATGTCGCGCGCATCCTGCTCACCTACATGTTCTGGGCCAGCGGGATCGCCAAGCTCGTCGATTTCCAGGCCGGCGTTGGCGAGATGGCCCATTTCGGGCTCAACCCGCCGGTGGCGTTCGCCATCGCCACGATCATCGTCCAGCTCGGCGGCTCGGCACTGATCATCCTCAACCGCTGGACCTGGCTCGGTGCCGGCGCGCTCGGCATCTTCACGCTTCTCACCATCCCGATCGCGCATAATTTCTGGACGATGGAAGAACCCTTCAAGACCATCGAATTCTACGTGGTCATGGAGCACATCTCGATCGTCGGCGCGCTCATGGTCGTCGCCTGGAAGGCCGACCGCTAGCGCCGGGAGCGCTTCCTGGCGGAACCCGAAACGACCTGAGGCCCGCTCGCGCTGCGACCGGGCCTCAGGATATTAGAGCGGTTCGAAGCGCTGCGGATCAAACCCCTTCGATGGCGTGGATCCAGCCGTGGCGATCATTGCTCTGGCCGCGCTGGATGCCAACCAATGCGTCGCGCAACCGCGTCGTCACCGGACCGGTCTCGCCGCCGCCGATCTTGAATTCGCCCTGCGGATACTTGACCGTGCCGATGGCGGCGACCACGGCGGCGGTGCCGCAGGCAAAGGCCTCCTTCAGCTTGCCGCTTGCCGCGTCCGCCTTCCATTCGTCGAAGGAATAGGGCTTCTCGTCAACGGAAATGCCCTCTTCGCGGGCGAGCGCGATCAGCGACTTGCGGGTAATGCCCGGCAGGATCGTGCCGCCGAGCGGCGGGGTGACGATCGAGCCGTCCGCCATGACGAAGAAGACGTTCATGCCCCCCAGTTCCTCGACCCATTTGTGCTCGGCGGCATCGAGAAAGACGACCTGATCGCAGCCCTTGGCATAGGCTTCGGCCTGGGCGACCAGGCTTGCCGCATAGTTGCCGCCGCACTTGGCAGCGCCGGTGCCGCCCGGAGCGGCGCGGGTATAATCCTGGGAAACCCAGATGCTCACCGGCTTAGCGCCGCCCTTGAAATAGGGGCCGACGGGGGACGCGATGACGCAGAAGATGTATTCCTTCGACGGGCGCACACCGAGGAAGGTCTCGCTGGCAAACATGAAGGGACGCAGATAGAGGCTGCTGCCCTCGCCCGCCGGGATCCACCGGGCGTCGAGCTTCACCAGATTTTCGACAGCGGCAATGAAATCGGCCTCCGGCAGTTCCGGCATCGCCATGCGACGGGCCGATTCATTGAAGCGGCGGGCGTTCTCCTCCGGACGGAACAGCACGGCGCGGCCATCGGCCGTGCGATAGGCCTTCATGCCTTCGAAGATCTCCTGGGCATAGTGCAGAACGCTCGACGCCGGGTCGATCGGAAACGGTGCCCGTGCGGTCACTTCCGCGGAATGCCAGCCCTTGCCTTCACTCCAACGGATGACGGCCATGTGGTCGGAAAAAAGCGTGCCGAAGCCGAGATTCTCGAACGCCTTCAGGCGGTCGGCCTCGGGCAGGCAGTTGGCACTCGGTTTGATATCGAAGGTCAGGGGGGCTGTTTCAGCTTGCATCGCGGTGATCTTTCAGCGGATCTTTAGGACGGGCGCAAACTGCCGCTTTGGCCGCGAATTTTCAAGCCGATATTGTCGGAGATCGGTACGTCGCACGCCAATCGCGATCCGCTCGCCCTGCCCGCCAGGAGGATCCGGCCGTTGCAGGCAAGGGCGTCACCACGGAATCCGCCGCACGCTGGGGAAAGTCTCCCCGTTGATCAAAGCTTTGCGGCCCGATGATTGCTCCGGATGCAATCCCGGCCAGCCTCCGCGAGGCCAGCCGGGTTCACCCTAACGACGGCAATCAGTTCCACTGCTGGCTGCGCCATTCCCATGGCGTGACCTTGCCGTCCTTGTCGCCGTCGGCGGCCTCGAAGCGAGCCTTGGCACCGGCAATGAACTCGGCCTGTGACACGGACTTGTTCTTGTCGCTGTCCATTTCGCCGAAACGCGCCGTCTTCTGTTCTTCACGGGCGGCCTGACGTGCCTTGTTCCAGCCGTCCTGCGGCCCCATGCGGACGGTCATGTATTCTTCCATGGTCAGTTCAGCATTGTCGTCGGCATCCATCGCGGCGAATACTTCTTCGGCAGCCGACGCAGCCTCTTCCGCGCTCACCACACCATTCTCGTCGGCATCCACGATCGGGAATCGACCGCGCCCGGGTCCGTTCATCATCATCCCGCCACGGTTCCAGCCCGCGCCGGCCCCCATGCCGAATTGTTGCGCTTCAGCGACGCCGGCAAGCAACGCTGCCGTCAGTGTGAGGGCGATCAAGGACTTCACTGTGTGTGTCATCTGAAAATTCCTCCTGTTGTTTACCTTTCCGGCAGGACGGCGAAGGCGGCCATGGCGCGGCTTCGTCGAGCGGAACCATCCTACTCCATGAACACATAGAGAAATTGAGATACATCAACGATCGTGAAAATCCGTCTTGGCATGGCGGCGGCGTACTCCAGCCGCCGCTCAGCGACCCGGCCACCGGCGCCAAGCGGCACAGGCCGACGCGGGATACAGCGCCGGCCTGCCATTCATCAGGACGCTCCACCGCTTACTGCGCGGCTTCCTCGATCAATTCGGCGACCACCCGTGGCTTCGACACCATGACCACGTGGGAGGCGCCTTCGACGACGACTGTCTTCTTCGATCCCGCGCGTTCGGCCATGAAACCGAGGGCCGCGGCCGGGATGTTCTTGTCGCCGTCGCCATAGACGAAGAAGGACGGCAGCGTCTTCCAGGCCGGCTCGCCCGACTTCTCGGTCAGGGCCGCCTCGGTGATCGGCCGCTGGCCGGCCGCCATCAGCGCCGCCCCGGCGGCGGGAACATCATGGGCGAACTGCTGGTGGAACTTGGACTGGTCGATAAAGAGATCGACGCCGCCGTCCGGCAGTTTCACTGGAGCGGCCAACGCCTCCCCGAGCGTGCCGCCGGGGAATTTTCCGGCAAGGTCGGCAGCCGCTTCGCCGGCCTCCGGCGCAAAGGCCGCGACATAGACCAGCGACTTGACGTTGTCGCGCCCCCTGGCGGCGGTGGAGATCACCTGGCCGCCATAGGAATGGCCGACGAGCACGACCGGGCCTTCGATGCTGCCGACGAGGCTGGAGACATAGGCGGCGTCACCCGCCACGCTGCGCAGCGGATTGGCGGCGGCGACGACCGGATAACCGTCCTGCTGCAGGATCTCGATGACGCCGTTCCAGCTGGAGGAGTCGGCGAATGCGCCATGGACGAGAACGACGGTCGGCTTGGCCGGCTCGGCCGCGGCGGTTCCGGAAAGAAGGGCCCCGACGACGGCGCCGACGAGAGCGGACTTGGACATGATGAATTCCTTTTCTTGATTAGGGTTGGGAGAGGTTGGACAATCAGGCCCGGATGAAGGCCAGAACGTCGGCGTTGAAACGGTCCGCCTCGGTCTGGGCGAGGCCATGCGAGCCGCCTTGGTAAATCGTGAGGGTCGCATTCGGCACGATCTCGGCGGCGCGGTGGGCGGAGGCCTTGATCGGCACGATCTGGTCTTCGTCGCCATGGACGATCAGCGTCGGGCGATCGATGCGGCGCAGATCCTCGGTGTAGTCGACCTCGGAGAATTCGCGGATGCAGTCATACTGCCCCTTGATGCCGCCCTGCAGGCCGATCTGCCGGAAGCTTTCCCGCAGGCCGTCATTGGCGGCGACACCATCGCGGTTGAAGCCGTAGAATGGCATGGTGAGGTCATAGTAGAACTGCGAGCGGTTCTTCGCCGTCGCGTCACGAATGCCGTCGAAGGCCTCGATCGGCGTGCCGTCCGGGTTGGCGTCGGTCCTGAGCATGAGCGGCGGAACGGCACCGACCAGCACGACCTTGGCGACACGGGCCGTGCCATGGCGGCCGAGATAGTGGGCCACCTCGCCGCCTCCGGTCGAATGGCCGATCATGACGATATCCTTCAGGTCCAGCGCCTCGATCAGCTCCGCCAGATCGTCGGCATAGCGGTCCATGTTGTTGCCATCCCAGGTCTGGTCGGAACGGCCATGGCTGCGGCGGTCATGGGCGATGACGCGAAAACCGTGCTGTCCGAAGAACAGCATCTGCTGATCCCAGGCGTCGGAGGACAGCGGCCAGCCATGCGAAAACAGGATCGGTTGGCCCGTTCCCCAGTCCTTGTAAAAGAGGCGCGTCCCGTCGGTGGTGGTGAAAAAGCTCATGTCAGATCTCCTTTTTGCCAATTTAACTTGTGTGCGATTTCTTTGTGCGCGATTTAAATACGCAAACGAAAAGCGGGCGTCAATAGCTTGCAAACAAATCGCGCACAAATTAAATTGACAAACAAAGGAGACCCTCATGCGCCAGCAGCCCGAACCAGACATGCCCAGCCCGCCGGACGTCGACGAAATGCTGTGTTTTTCGATCTATTCCGCGGGTCACGCCTTCAATCAGCTCTATCGCCCGCTGCTGGATGCGATCGGCCTCACCTACCCGCAATATCTGGTGATGGTGGCGCTGTGGAACCGCGACGGACGCACGGTCAAGGAACTCGGCGAAGCGCTGTTCCTCGATTCGAGCACGCTGACGCCGCTCCTGAAGCGGCTGGAGGCGGCTGGCCTGCTGACCCGCACCCGCAATCCGCAGGACGAACGGCAGGTATTGCTTCATGTGAGCGAAAAGGGCCGCGCGCTGCAGCAGGAAGCCGCCCCCGTGGCGCGCTGCGTCGGCGAAGCCGTCGGCCTCGACGTCGGAACGATCAAGACGATCCAGGCGGCGATCGACGCCATCCGAGACAGCCTGCACAAGCGGGCTTAGAAGGCGCCGCGCCGGGCGCCACGACTTCGTGGCAAGGCCCCAGGAAAAGCACTCAACGCGTCAGGCGAGGCGAGTGCTGTACGCGTGCCATAGGCATCACCCTTCGTGACCAAGAAACTGGGACCTGTCCTATGGGCCAAGTCTCCAGTTGCGTCGACTACTCAGCCCAAGCCAGGAAGATCTCTATCATCTCGTCAAGAGCCATGGGGCCGCCGAATGCTTCGAAGGTGCTACCTTCCTTTCGAGCAACAACCCAATCGCGGTCAGTTCTTTCGATCTGAATTTCCTGAAAAGACCGCTCGCAAAGAGACGTTCCCTCCAAGTCGATCTTCAACCACCACCCCGGATTGTCCAGAGTGCCGATCTTGATCTGGTGATCCTCGTGCCAGTCGTCAACGCACTGAAGCTCATACCATGCGCAAAGCTTCGAAACCGCATCCATCGCCAACCTCGCCCCGCACAGTCTCTATACGTCGGGTATCCAACGCGGTTGGTCGGCCTTGTCGTCCGGAGGCTCCGGTTCGCCCGGACGGAGCCACTACATATTCGGATAGACCGGCCCTTCGGCGCCCTGCGGCGGGACCCAGTTGATGTTCTGGTTCGGGTCCTTGATGTCGCAGGTCTTGCAGTGCACGCAGTTCTGCGCGTTGATCACGTAGACCTGCTCGCCGTCCTTCTCCACCCATTCATAGACGCCGGCCGGGCAGTAGCGGGTCGACGGACCGGCGAAGACGCCGAGTTCCGAACGCTTCTGCAGGTCCATGTCCTTGACCTGGAGGTGGACCGGCTGGTCCTCCTCGTGATTGGTGTTGGACAGGAAGACGGACGACAGGCGGTCGAAGGTGAGCACGCCATCGGGCTTGGGATAGGCGATCGGCTTGTGTTTGGCCGCCGGCTCCAGCGAGGCCGCATCGGTCTTGCCGTGCTTCAGCGTGAAGGGCGAGGTGCCGAAGATCTGGTTGATCCACATGTCGAGGCCACCCAGACCCACGCCGAGCGCGGTGCCGAGCTTCGACCACAGCGGCTTGACGTTGCGCACGCGCTTCAGGTCCGTGCCGATGTCGGTGGACCGCCATTCGTTCTCGATCTCGACCGGCTCGTCATTGGCGCGGCCGCTCGCGATTGCTTCGGCGATCTTGTCGGCCGCCAGCATGCCGGACAGCACGGCATTGTGGCTGCCCTTGATGCGCGGCACGTTGACGAAGCCGGCGGAACAGCCGATCAGCGCGCCGCCGGGGAAGGACAGCTTCGGCACCGACTGCCAGCCGCCCTCGGTGATGGCGCGGGCGCCGTAGGACAGGCGCTTGGCGCCCTCGAAGGTCGGAGCGATGCGCGGATGGGTTTTGAAGCGCTGGAACTCTTCGAAGGGGAAGAGATAGGGGTTCTTGTAGTTGAGGTGGACGACGAAGCCGACCGCCACGAGATTGTCTTCCAGGTGGTAGAGGAAGGAGCCGCCGCCGGTCTTCATGTCGAGCGGCCAGCCGAAGGAGTGCTGGACGAGGCCTTGTCTGTGGTGCTCGGGCTTGACCTGCCAGAGTTCCTTCAAACCGATGCCGAACTTCTGCGGCTCGCGATCCTTCGACAGGTCGAACCTTGCAATCAGCTGCTTGGCGAGCGAACCGCGCACGCCTTCGCCGATCAGCACGTATTTGCCGAGCAGTTCCATGCCGCGGGTATAGTTCGGGCCCGGCTCGCCGTTCTTCTCGATACCCATGTCGCCTGTCGCGACACCGATGACGGCGCCCTGGTCGTTATAGAGCACTTCGGTCGCCGCAAAGCCCGGATAGATCTCGACACCCAGCGCCTCGGCATGGGTGGCAAGCCAGCGACAGACATTGCCGAGCGAGACGATGTAATTGCCGTGATTGTTCATCAGCGGCGGCATGAAGGCGTTGGGCAGGCGGATGGAACCGGCCGGCCCGAGGAAGAGGAACTGATCGTCCTTCACTTCGGTCTTGAACGGATGGTCCGCCTCTTCGCGCCAGCCGGGCAGCAGCTTGTCGACGCCGATCGGATCGACCACGGCGCCCGACAGGATGTGCGCGCCGACTTCCGAGCCCTTCTCCAGCACGACGACCGTCAGGTCCGGATTGACCTGTTTCAGGCGGATCGCCGCCGACAGACCGGCAGGGCCGGCACCGACGATCACTACGTCGAATTCCATGCTCTCGCGTTCGGGCAGTTCCAGTTGCTCGCTCATCGTCTCTCTCCGCTCGGCCGATCCCAGTCTTCGGCTTCTTCCTTGTCAAAACACAAGCGCCTTGTCGAGCCGCGATGCGACACGCAGTGGCCCGAAATTAAGGCTGGGCGATATTCCCGGACAGAATATCTGACGCTTACGTTAACGTCAATCCAAAGGCACCTCTGGCGGGCTCGGCGCACGCTTGCACGCGCGGCGCCCAGCATCCATCTTCGACTGCCGCGTCTTGGTTATTGTCCCGCATGCCGGCGCACACTAAAGATCGCCGGAAAGGACGCTGCCGCGCCGCCCCCGCAGCGGTGTCAGCCCGCCAACCCGCCGCATTACCAGCCACACAGGACATGCCCATGCTCGACAGCCCCGCAATCCGGTTTACCCCCGCGCAGTTGCAGGAGCGCCTGGCCGGGCTGCATCCCGATCTCGTCATCCTCGGCCCCGCCGAACTGCAAGGCCGGCATCCGGGCGAGCACCCCGACAATTTCGCAGGCGGGGTGATGGCGCAGCCCGGTTCCAGCGAAGCGGCGGCGGCGCTGGTTGCGTGGTGCGCGGCGCATGACGTCGCCATCGTGCCGCAGGGCGGGTTGACCGGCCTCGTCGGTGGCAATGTCAGCCATGCCGGCGAGGTGATCCTGTCCTCCGCCCGCCTCAACCGCATCCTCGCCATTCACCCGGAGGAGATGACGGTCGAAGTGGAAGCCGGCGTGCCGCTCGAGACGCTGCAGCAGGCGGTCGCCGCCCATGGGCTCACCACCGGCATCGACCTCGGATCGCGCGGCTCGGCCACCATCGGCGGCATGGTCTCGACCAATGCCGGCGGCATTCTCGCCTTCCGCAACGGCGTGATGCGCCATCAGGTGCTGGGCCTGGAAGCCATCCTGCCGTCGGGCGCCGTATTCTCCGACATGGCGCGCGTGGTGAAGGTCTCGGCCGGCCCGGACCTCAAGCATTTGTTCATCGGCGGCGAAGGTGCCTTCGGCTTCGTCGCAAAAGTGGTGCTGAAACTGGAGCCGCAGCGACCCGCCCTCGCCACGGCCTTTCTCGGCGTCGCGGATGCGGCCTCGGCGCTCTCCGTCATCCGCCATTTTCGCAGCCTCTCCTCGGTGGCGCTCGAAGGCGCCGAAATGATGTGGCCGCGTTACATCCGCGACGGCGCAGCGCTTAAGGGTTTTGATCTCTCCTGGTTGGAAGACGGCGCCGCGGCCCTGCTGATCGAGGTCTCGGCGGAAACGGTCGAGGCGGCGACCGCGGCTCTGGAAGACGGACTTGAAACGCTCTGGGAGCCGATAGGCCTCAAGGGCGGTCTGATCGCCCAGTCGCTCGACCAGGCGCGAAAATTCTGGGACATCCGCGAGGATTCCGGCTTCTACTATCCGTCGATCCCCGACGCCCCCTCCTTCGACATCTCGGTCCCGCCGACCCATCTCGACGCCTATGTGGCAGGCCTCACCGCCCGGCTGAAGGCGATCGATCCGACCTACGAGGCCTATGTCTACGGCCATGTCGCCGACGGCAACCTGCATCTCACCCTGATCAAGCCCGGCCCGCTGCCGGCGGCGGAACTGCTCGCGGTCGAGGGCGCGATCTACACCGGCATCGTCGAGGCCGGCGGCTCGTTTTCCGCCGAACACGGCGTCGGCCTTGAAAAACGCCACGCCTACGAAACCTTCGCCTCGCCGGAAAAGCAGGCTCTGGCGCGCACGATCAAGCAGGCCGTGGATCCGAAGGGGGTGTTCAACCCGGGCAAGGTGCCATTCTGACCTTGAGGGAATCACTGGCCGTTCCGGACCGATCACTGTCCGATGCACGTTGGTGCAGCGGATGGCCGTCAGGCAAGAATGAAGCATCGGGAGGATTGCCACGGCACCTCCCCTTCATCAACGCCCGACACCGAAAGGACCCACCCATGCTCGTCGCCCATGTCCGCTTCCGCGTTGCCGAACACCACCGGCAGAAGGCCCTCGACGCCCTGACGGCAAACGCTCAGCGCATTCGCTCCATGAAGGGTTGCCTGGCCTTTGTCCCATTTCTGGATCCGACCGACGGACAAGGCGTGGGCGTGCTGCACGAATGGCAGACCGGCCAGGACTTTGCAGCCTATGCCGCCTCGGCCGGATTTGCCGAGACATCCGCCATCCTGCGCGCCCTGATGACCGAGCCACCGATCAGCCGCCGCTTTGACGCGCGACTGATCGAGACGCTAGACTGACCGGATGACACCGGAGGCCTTCTGTTTCCACAAGAGCTTCGAACCGGCCGGCCCGTCCGAATTCCGGATGGACCGGCACTATCTGCTCTATGCGATGGAAGGCACCATGCGACTGGAGGCAGATGGCCGTCGCTGGACGCTGCCGCCCGCCCGCGCCGCTTTGATCGCCGCCGGCCACCCCGTAACGATAACGATTCTCTCGCGGCTGACCTCGGCATCGGTACTCTACGCCTCCGAATTCGCGCCCGCACCGCCGCAGGCGCTCTCGGTCTTCGACGTCTCCCCGCTGGCGCGGGAACTGATCGCCGAATGTCGTGCCTGGGGCCCCGACAGTGGCCCGCTTGGGCCCTATGCGCGAAAGATCTTCGAGGCACTGGTGGCGGTCGGCCTGAAGCTCGCGGAAACCCCCAGTCCCTGCGTGCTGCCGACACCGGCAAGCCCTGCCCTTGCGCGGGCGCTCGCGCTCACCGAAGACCTGGCCGATGGCGCGCCCGTCTTTGCCGAGATCGCCCGGGCCACCGGCCAGTCGCCCCGGGCGCTCGCCCGGCGCTTCTCGACGGAGATGGGGATGACCTGGCGCGAGGCGCTTCGGCGCATCCGCCTGATCCGTGCCGTCGAAACGCTCGCTTCGAGCGACGCGCCGGTGACGGAGATCGCGCTCGCTGTCGGCTACAATTCGCTCTCGGCCTTTAATGCCGCCTTCCGAGACCTGATGGGCATGACCCCGCGCGACTACCGCGCCACCTTTCGCGATTGAATGCGCTAAGCAGGTGTAATTCGCTCCATTTTGCATCGCTTAATGTCTATCATCTGCCTTCGAGGCCGGGTGCGTCGAATAGCGCCTCAATCTCCTCAAGTTTAAAGCAATTCGGCCGATACCTGCCTTACCGCGCGGCGAGGAATACGGATCACTGTCGTCGACGCTTTTTGGTTGCAAATTTCTGAGATGCGCGCAATAATAGCGCTCAGTAAAACCATCTTCCCGAGGAAAGGGAGAGCCATGAAAAGTGTATTTCGCCTGACGGTGTTACTCGCAATTGCACTCCCTACCGTACTCTCAGCGCAGAGCATTCAGGAAGAAGTCCGCGCGCACCTGAACTGGTGCGCAAATGATTGGGGCGTGAATGAGGGAGCGCAAGAAGCGATCCGCTACATCAACGCAGCGGTTTCCGCCGGATACCCCAATCAGGTCAGCGCGGTAATAGGCTTCGCGAACGAAATCCCGGGTGTTGCACAAAATACCCTGAAACGACCGCCTGTCATCGATGCAGCCAGATCACTGGTTCACGTAAACCCGGACCTGGCTATTGACTTAGCCTTGACATGCCAAGCCCACAACGGCGGTGTGCGCCAGTTTCTAAATGCAAACCGGAATCTCGTCGCTACATGGCTTAGAGGTCAACTATAGCCGACGACTAAACCGCGTTGAGTCTTCGCTGGAAGATTGCCTTGCGTTGGGACCGGGATTGAACGGTTGACCTTGATTACCGTTGCACACTGCAGTACACGTTACATGCTGTTCTTGAGACTACTCCATGTAGGACAAGATGATAGTGCAATTGGGGGGGGGGGCAGAGGCCACTAGAGAGCTCACCACTTTTCAAAAGTGCACCCCGCTCTTTCCCCTTCCCAAACCCGCCGGCCGCCCTATAACCTTCCCCCGACACCGCATGCGGCGGACACACACCAGGGAAGGAGACAAACAATGGATCTCGGAATTTCGGGCAAACGGGCGCTCGTGCTCGCCTCGTCGCGCGGGCTTGGCCTCGGCATTGCCCGGGCGTTGGCCGATGAGGGCGCTCATGTGCTCTTGTGCGGCCGCAGCGCCGACAAGCTGAAGGCCAATGCCGATGCCATCAATGCCGAGGGTCGCGGCAAGGCCGACTGGGTCGAGGCCGATCTCTCCGACAGCGACTTCGTCGACACCATGCTCGCCGCCGTCCACCACAAACTCGGCGGCATCGACATCCTGGTCAACAATACCGGCGGGCCGACGCCTGGCACGGCCGAGGAAATGACGGCGGAAAAGCTCTACAATTTCTTCCAGTCGATGGTGGTGCGGGTCATCACGCTGACCAATGCGCTCCTGCCGCTGATGCAGACGCAAGGCTTCGGCCGTATCCTCACCGTCGCCTCGTCCGGCGTGTTCGAGCCGATCCCCAATCTGGCGCTGTCCAACACGCTGCGCGCGGCGCTCGTCGGCTGGAACAAGACGCTTGCGACCGAGGTCGCCTCCTATGGCGTCACCGCCAACATGCTGCTGCCGGGCCGCATCCATACCGACCGCATCGACGAACTCGACGCGGCCAATGCCAAGAAAGCAGGAAAGTCGGTGGACGAGGTGCGCTCCGCCTCGCTGAAGTCGATCCCGGCCGGCCGGCTCGGCACGGTCGAGGAATTCGGCGCCGCCGCCGCCTTCCTTTGCTCGGCGCCCGCCTCCTATGTCACCGGCACGATGCTGCGCGTCGACGGCGGAGCGGCCCGGTCGATCTGACCGGTCGACGACGCACCCCATGAAGCAAAGCCCCGCGGCGCGTGCTGCGTGCGGGGTTTTCGTCATCTTGACCAAGGCCGGGCCGGCGCCAAGATGGCCGGCACGCCCGACCGCGCGGCGACGCTCAGTGCCGCGGCGGTGCGCTCCGTCTAACGGTTCTTCATGAGCCCCGGCAGGTCGGCGATCAGCCCGTCCCGTGTCTCGAAGCTGATCGGCTCCTCATAGGGACGGTTGGCCACGTGCAGCCGCGCGAAGACCACCTTGCGTCCCTGCCGCTCGGCCCAGCCGACGAACCAGCCGATCGGGCGATTGTCGTCGCGCACGCCCTTCGCGTCCCGCATCCAGCCGCTGCCCGTCTTGCCATGGATCACCCAGCCGTCCGCTGCCTCGAAGCGCGGCGTGATCGCCCGGGTCATGGCCCTTGCATGGTCGGAGACCGGCAGCTCGCCGCCGAGGAAACGGCGCAGGAATGCCACCTGCTCGTCCGGCGAAATGGCGAGCGACGACATCAGCCAGGATTCGGTCAGGCCGTTCGAACCGCCGGGGCCGCCGGAAACGTCCCGGTTGCCGTAGCCGAAGCGGCGGACATAATCGCCGAAGCGTTCCGCGCCGAGGCGGCGGGTGATCTCCTGCGAATACCAGACGATCGATTCCTTCTCCCATCCGGTCGGATCGAAGGCCTTCTTCACCCGCGCCGGGCCGCCGAACTTGGCCTGGTAGTCCCAGCGCGGCGTCTTCTCGTCCGTGAGGATCTCCGCATCATAGCCCATCAAGGCCAAAGGCAGCTTGAAGGTCGACATGGGATAGACGCGTTTGTCGCAGGTCCCCTCGCGGTGGATCGCCGCGCCGCTCTGTGCGTCCAGAACGACCGTGCAGCGGATCGGATCGACCGCGAATGCCGGGCCTGCGGCAGAGAATGCGGCAAAAAGGCCGATGGCGGCGGCCAGAAGGCCGCGTCTGTCAAGGATCATGGTGTGGCTCCCTCGGTTTGGATCGACCTGTTCTAGGCCCCGTTGCGGGTGAGCGACAAACGATGATAACTGGCGGGAGCCATAAACAGAATTAGGGCATGTCATGGTCCGGCCGCATCTTCCGCTGAACGCGCTGCGCGCCTTCGAGGCCGCCGCGCGCCATCTGTCCTTCACCCGGGCAGCGATCGAGCTCTGCGTCACCCAGGCCGCCGTCAGCCACCAGGTGAAGCTGCTCGAACAGCGGCTGGGCGTCACGCTTTTCCGCCGCCTGCCGCGCGGCCTTTTGATCACCGAGGAGGGGCTGGCGCTGCTGCCGACGCTCAGGGACAGCTTCGACCGCATGGCCGACATGCTGGAGCGCTTCGAGGGCGGGCACATGCGCGAGGTGTTGACGCTCGGCGCCGTCGGCACCTTTGCCGTCGGTTGGCTTCTCCCGCGCCTTGCCGACTTCCACGCCCGCCACCCCTTCATCGACCTGCGGCTCTCCACCAACAACAACCGCGTCGACATTGCCGCCGAGGGTCTCGACTTCGCCATCCGCTTCGGCAACGGCGCCTGGCACGATACGGAGGCCGAGGCGCTGTTTGCGGCGCCGCTGTCGGCGCTCTGCGTGCCGGCGATCGCCGCGCGGCTGAGGAGCCCGGATGATGTCGGGCGCGAGACGCTGTTGCGCTCCTACCGGGCCGACGAATGGCCGGGCTGGTTTGCGGCGGCCGCCATCGCCGCCCCGCCGATCACCGGCCCGGTCTTCGATTCCTCCGTGCTGATGGTGGAAACCGCCCTGCAGGGCGCCGGCATCGCGCTTGCACCGCCGCTGATGTTCTCCCGCCACCTCGCCTCCGGCGCGCTGGAACAGCCCTTCCCGGTCTATGTGTCGAAGGGCAGCTACTGGCTGACCCGGCTCAAATCCCGCACGCCGACGCCGGCGATGAAGCTGTTTTCCGAGTGGATCAGCGAGATGGCGGAGCAGATGCGGGCCGACGCATAGATCGCGCCGTCGATCCGCCGCGCCCTTCCCGGCTCCCGCTCGCGAAAGCCCCCGCAAGGCATTGCGCGCGAGGAGTTTTCGTTATTTTAGTCCCTGCGAAAACGGAACAGGATTTCGCTGGCGTCCGGCTCAGACTCCATTATAGTGGGTGCGACAAATTGTTCCATGGGAGGAGAGACTATTGGGGCAGATTCGACAACTTTTCACCGTCGTCGGCGCATTGACGCTGCTGGTCGGCATCGCCTGGGTCGCCCACGGCACCGGCATGCTTCGCCTGCCCGGCACCGACTTCATGCCCAATGAAAGTGTCTGGACGATCAACGGCACGCTCGTCGCCGTCTTCGGCCTGATCGTCTTCATCGGCGCCCGCTGGTTCCTGCGCCGCGAGCATCATTCGGCCCACTGACGGTCGGGTTTGACAGCTTGATACCCTTGACGGCCGCGCCCCGCGCGCGGCCTGTCGCCTCATCGGGAACGGAAGCGATGTCCTTGCGGCGCATACTCACCCTTCTCGGCGCGCTTGCCGTGCTGATGGGTCTGGTCTGGATCGGCCAGGGCAGCGGCTACTTCCCCTATCCGGCCTCCAGTTTCATGATCGACCAGAGCCCTTGGATCGCCTATGGCGCCGGCCTCGCCATTGTCGGCATCGTGCTCATCGCCCTCGGCCGGCGCTTAGGGCGGTAGGTCGGTCCATACCGGTTCGGATGGGTGGCAGCCCTACCGTCATTCCATCACAATACGGTTATTGACGCTTGCGGCGCCGGAGTTGGAATTTCCTCTTCTCCCCATCGGGGAGAAGTGCCGAGCGCATGCGAGGCGATGAGGGGGGCGAAGCCATTCTACGCCTGTCCGATTCTCCCCCTCATCCGGCGCTACGCGCCACCTTCTCCCCGCTGGGGAGAAGAGGAACGGATACCGCTCGCCCCTTGCCATCCCCCTCCCCTTCGTGGCAATAGGCGCCCTCTCCACTGCGGGCGCTCTTGGCGCCCTGTTCACCTTCGGGCTCTGCCCGGCTTCAACAACCGACAGACGACGAGGGAGCGCGGCGATGGCTGAGGCGCTGGGGCTTGATTTCGGCACGACAAACACGGTGATGGCGCTTGCCGGCAGCGGCAGCGATGGCGCCGACAGCGCGCAGACCACCCATTCGGTGCGCTTTTCCTCGCCGGCCGGGGAAAGCGACAGCATGCGTACGGCGCTGTCCTTCATGAAGGACCGCCAGCTCGGCGCCGGCGCGCTGAAGGTCGAGGCCGGACAGGCGGCGATCCGCGCCTTCATCGACAATCCCGGCGACTGCCGTTTCCTGCAGTCGATCAAGACCTTTGCCGCCTCGGCGCTGTTCCAGGGCACGCTGATCCATGCCCGGCGCTTCCAGTTCGAGGACCTGATGGAGGTCTTCCTTAAGCGCCTCGAGGCCTATGCCGGCGAGGGCTGGCCGTCGGGGGCGAAACGCATCGTCACCGGGCGGCCGGTGCATTTCGCCGGGGCAAGCCCCGATCCGGAACTGGCCATCAGCCGCTATAACGAAGCACTCACCCGCTTCGGCTTTCCCGAGATCCACTATGTCTACGAGCCGGTGGCGGCGGCCTTCTACTTCACCCAGCATCTCACGCAGGACGCGACCGTGCTGGTCGCCGATTTCGGCGGAGGCACGACCGACTATTCGCTGATCCGCTTCGAGACGACCGGCGGCAAGCTTTCCGCCGTGCCGGTCGGCCATTCCGGCGTCGGCATTGCCGGCGACCAGTTCGACGCGCGCATCATCGAACATCTGGTCGCGCCGGAAATCGGCAAGGGCAGCCAGTTCAAGAGTTTTGACAAGGTGCTCGACGTGCCGAGCAATTATTACACCTCGTTCTCGCGCTGGAACCAACTGTCGGTGTTCAAGACGAGCCGCGAATATGCCGATTTGAAATCGCTGGTGCGCCAGAGCCTCGAACCGGACAAGCTGGAACTGTTCATCGATCTCGTCGAGCATGACGAGGGCTATCCGCTCTACCAGGCGGTCTCGGCCACCAAGATGGCGCTGTCATCCGGGCACGAGGCCGAGTTCCGCTTCTCGCCGCTCGGCCGGGCCGGCGAAAAGACCGTGAAGCGCACTGAATTCGAAACCTGGATCGCCGACGACCTCGCCCGCATCGAAGGCGCGCTGGACGAGGTGCTGACCACCACCAACACGGCGCCTGGCTCCATCGACAAGGTCTTCCTCACCGGCGGCACGTCCTTCGTTCCCGCCGTGCGGAAAATCTTCACCGACCGCTTTGACGCCAGCCGCATCGAAACCGGCGGTGAACTCGTCTCCATCGCCCACGGCCTGGCGCTGATCGGCGAACGCGACGACATCGAACAGTGGGTGGCGTGAGGGGAGATCGTCGCCACCCCTCCCAAACCCTCCCCACAAGGGGGACGGCTTAGCCCGCCGAGCGCTCGGCTGCCTCCAGTCTTCCTCGGCAATCATTGCCAGTCCCTTACAACGTTTGCAGAACCCCGGCGACCAATGCCGATCCCTAGCGGCTGCGGCCAAAGCCTGGCCGCGAGTCTCTCGCCCCTTGTGGGGGAGATGGCCGGCAGGCCAGAGGTGGTTTTCTCCCCCTTGGTGGGGGAGAATGGAATTTCAACATCGTGGCTGAAAGCCAAGTGTTGGAAATTCCAAGAGAGGGGGCCGGTCGCCTCGCTCCCCCTCACCTGCGATTTCTGGCACCTGCGATTTCTGGCACTTGCGCCATCGGCCTAAAATTCCGAAATCGCCTCCTCTCCCACCAAGTGAGAGGAGACAGCCGCATGCAATGTTCTGGCTTCGCCCCCATCCGGCCCTGCGGGCCACCTTTCCCCGCTGGGGAGAAGAGGGAGCACGCCGCGACGTTTCCGGCCGCCCGCAGGAATCGGTTTCCTTCCGCCGATCCCTGCATTAGAACGGACCCATGATCTCCGCCCGCGACATGACGCCCGCCGAACTGGCAGCCCTTCTGCATTTTCATGCGGAAGCCGGCGTCGAATGGCTGGTGGAGGACGAGCCGGTCGACCGGGTCGCCGAGTTCGCCGAGCAGCGCGCCGCCCGCGAGGTGCGTGCCCCAGCGGCCATCGCCATGGCGCAGGCGACCACCTTGCAGACCTCGCCCGGACGGACGAGGCCCGAGACGCCGCCGCCGCCACGGTCCGCCTCCCCGTCGGCGCTGCCGGCCATTCCCGACGAACATGCCATCACCGAGGCGCGCTTTGCCGCCGAAAGCGCCCGCTCGCTGGCCGAGCTCAAGACCGCCGTCGAGGCCTTCGGCGGCTGCAACCTGAAGACCAGCGCCCGCTCGACCATCTTTGCCGCCGGCGATCCGGCAAGCCGCATCATGGTGATCGGACCGATGCCGAGCGCGGACGACGACCGCGAGGGGATCGCCTTTTCCGGTCGCGCCGGACTGCTGCTCGACCGCATGCTCGGCGCCATCGGCCTCAAGCGCGAGGCGATCCTGATCACCACGGTGATCCCCTGGCGGCCGCCGGGCGACCGGGCGCCGTCCGTGCCGGAGGCGGCGATCTGCCGCCCGTTCATCGAACGGCAGGTCGAGCTGGCCGAACCAAAGGCCGTGCTGCTGTTCGGCAATTTCACCGCGCGCTTCTTCTTCGGCGAGACCGGCACGATCCACGCGCTGCGCGGACAATGGCGCGACATCGCCTGCGGAAATCATGCCGTACCGGCGATCGCCACCCTGCATCCACAGGAACTGCTGACCGCGCCGGCCAGCAAGGCGCTCGCCTGGCGCGACCTGCAAGCTTTCGCCGCCCGTATCGCCCAGGACTGAACGTCCAAAAATTCAGCACATATGACGACATGATGAAACGTGCCATGCGCGTCACGCATGGCTGGGTCGCGTCGGTGCGCTTGCCTCTATTATGCTGCACTGCGATATATTGTTCAGCTCACGGGAGGAGTCGGAATACAAGGATCAAAGGCCATGACCGTTCGCACCCGCCCCCTGCACTGCAAATTCGAGACGCTCCGCCTCGCCGTCGAGCCCATGCGCAGCAGCCACCCCTATCACCGCCGTGGCACCGCCACCAACGAACAGCTGACCGCGCGTCTGTTCGGCCGGCTCAGCCGTCCGATCGCTCTGTTCGCCGATCTCCGCGAGGCGTGAGGCCCGCCGAACGCGGTGATTTGTGCGACGCACAAAAAAATCCGCCGTCGGCGCCATCCCCCGAGAATTGCTCAGGCATAGCCTCCGAATCGGGCCATGCGAGGAACGCAAAGGAATAGACCATGAACACGATGTTTCACCCGCTCCGCAGCCTGAAGGCCGCCGTCACGCAGATCGGCAGCGCCATCGATGCGTCGGAAGCCTATAGCCGGGCCGCCTCGGGCCGCTCCAAGCTCGGCGCGCGCGGCGAAAACGCCCTGGCCGGACACATTCCGCTGTAAGTCGATCGGCGCCGATCGCCCGGGCGATCAGCCCTCCATGGCGGCCATGACGGGCACGGCGTGCCTTTGCGCCGGCAGCATGCGGCTGCAGGCGTGTTCGAACGCCTGATCGATGATCGAGAACTTGATCGCCTGCCAGCTGCAGTATTCCCGCAGCAGATCGGCCATAAACCAGAGATGGGTCTTCTTGGCCTCGTCCTGCCATTGCAGCCCGCCGGCCTCCACGGCGCGGCGCAGCAGGCGCTGTAGGTGGGTGCGCGACATCATGAAATGCTCGGCCATCGCCCGGGCGTCGACGCGGCCGATATCGTAGCGGTCGGCCGCCGGATCGGTCGCCTCGATGCGCCGAACGAGCTCGTCCATCACCAGCCCGCCCGCTTCAGTCCACAGAAACATTGCCACGCGCGGCGGCGGCTCGCGCCAGCCGTCATGCTCGAAGGAACGGCGGGCGGTATAAGGCTGGATCAGCCGGAAGAGATCGGGATTGGCTATCATCGTCGCGGCGCGCGAACCACCGTCCAGCCGGTCAAGCAGGGTCAGATTGGCGAGCGTCCAGCGCACCATGGCATTGTAGCTGACATCGGTTGCCTCGAAGCGGCGCGGCCGGCGGCCTGGATCGCCGGCAATGCGGACGAAACGATAGGACAGAAGCTGGTCGAGGAAATTCAGCACCGTGTTGCGGCTGGCGGCATTGCAGGAGGTGATCATGTCGCGCAGGCGCGATGCCGTGAGCCCCGAGCCCGGCACATCCGGGTCATGCTCGAGATTGAGCGCGAAGGCGCACTGGCTGAGCAGCCAGCGCTGATGCGACGACAAGAGCCGCGCCAGGCGCGGATTGCTGTCATACTCGCTTTGCAATTCGACCGAATAGACGCGCAGCGCTTCCCAGAAGGAGGGGCTGTCGCGAAGTTCGTCAATCGAGAAGGCCAAGGGTCACCCTCCCCACGGCGGCGAGACGGCGGCAGACGATGGCACGTGCGATACGGGAACGGCGGTGCCGCGACCATCGGGCCGCGGGTCGGTCGGGGGTATGGCGCTGTCCATGGTCATGCAATTCACGTCGATCGGACCGTTTCCGCATCTGTTACGGTTTCGGTGTGCGATACTACCGTGCCGCAACCTTCCCCCTGTTTCAACCTTTATCACCCTAGCGCAACAAAAGAAAAGCAGAAGACGGTAAATGCGACCGATCTTTGCGCAGGCTTCAGCCCTGCGGCGTTGCCGCCTTGCGCGCCGCGCGACGCTCCAGACCCAGCTGGTGCTCGCGGTAGATGATGAAGATTCCGGCGCCGACGACGATCGCCGCGCCGGCGAGCGTGGTCGTCGTGGGCACCTCGTCGAACAGCAGATAGGCGATGGCCGAGCCGAGGATGATGGAGGTGTATTCGAAGGGTGCCACGGTCGAGACATCGGCGTGGCGATAGCTCTCGGTCAGCAGGATCTGCCCCAGCCCGCCGAAGAAACCGGCAAGCGCCATGAGCCCCAGCGCCTGCCAGCTCAGAACCTGCCAGCCGAAGAACCAGGTGAAGGCGGAAAGAACGGAGGCGGTCAGCGAGAAGAACAGCACGATCGTCGCGGTCTTTTCCTCCCGGACGAGTTGGCGGACCTGCAGCATCGCGGCAGCGCCGAGACCGGCCGAAAGCAGGACGGCCACGGCACCGGTCGCGGCCGCCGAGCCGAAACCCTGCTCGCTGAACAGGGTCAGCTTCGGCCAGGAAATGATCATCACGCCGATCAGCCCGACGAAGACCGCCGTCCAGCGATAGGCGCGGACCGTCTCGCGCAGGAACACGGCGGCAAAGACGACGGCAAGCAGCGGCATGGCATAGCCGATGGCGATCGCGTCCGGCAGCGGCAGAAGCACGAGGCCGTAGAAGCCGACCATCATCGAGGTCACCCCGATCAGTGCCCGCTTCAGATGGCCGAAGGGATTGTTGGTCTGAAAAGCGACGCGCAGGTCGCCGCGAATGGCCAGGTAGACGAGGATCGGCACGATGGCGAAGGCCGAGCGGTAGAAGGTGATCTGGCCGGAGGGCATGCCGGAGCCTGCCAGCTTGATGCAGGATTGCATGCCGACGAAGACGGCGACGGAAGCGATCTTCATGAGAATGCCGCGAAGCGGACTGGAGGCGGCGACGGCCATCGGCGGGACTCGTATCTGGCAGCGGAGGCGGGGGGAGCGACGATTGCCACAGGCGGGGTACGGGAAGATGTCACCGCCCGGGCGATTGACAGAATCCCATTTTCAAAGAGTGGCACTTCCGACGCGCGCCGACAAGGCCAAGATCAGGCCCGGAAGACAAGATCAAATGCCTAGAATATATGCAGATGATCCAAATAGAAGCGCCGCAGTTCGCTCGAAGAGCATTTTCTTGCACTTCCTGTTTTAGTCACCGTTAACCAATATCACCAATGATACGGCAAAGTCCAAACCCTGTATTATTTTCGATCGCGCCAAGATCAAGCCACCCTCGGCTGCGCGATCCACTACCGTCCGGTATTATTGCGATGACCGATATTGCGCCGAAACAGAGTGTTGCCACCGCCGACCAGGCCACGCCGCGTTCCATGCGCGTCGTCACCGAAGGGATCGGTGACGATCTCGAGCGTTTCAGCGCCGACAATACCCACATCGTCCGGCAGATCCGGCTGCTGGCCATCAATGCGCTGATCGAGGCGGCCAGGGCCGGCGAAACCGGCAAGGGCTTTGCCGTCGTCGCCCAGGAGGTCCAGCGCCTCGCCCAGGCTGCGGCCGAAATCGCCGCGCGGTTCCAGGAGAACGTGCTCGGCCGCATCGGCATCAGCCGGACCATGGCCGACACGCTGGTCGGCGAAATGGAGGGTGCGCGGCTGACCGACCTTGCCCAGACGCTGGTGCAGTTCATCGTCCGAAACCTGTTCGAACGCACCGCCGACGTGCGCTGGTGGGCCACCGATCCGGCGCTGTGGCAGGCGCTCGGGGACCCCTCGCCTGCACGTTACGCCTATGCCGCCGAGCGGCTCGGCGTCATCAACCGCTTCTATACCGTCTATCTCGACCTCGTCATGACCGATGCGGCCGGCCGGGTCGTCGCCTCGGCCAATCCGCGTTTCCAGCGGGGGCTGAAGGACCGCAACCTCACCGGTGATCCCTGGTTTGCCGCGGCGAAGGATTGCGCCGACGGCGACTCTTATATCGTCGACCAGGTCAAGCCGAGCCCCCTGCATGACCATCGCGACGTGCTGGTCTATGCCACCGGCATTCGCGAGGAGGGCCAGAGCAAGGGCCGGCTGGTGGGAACGCTGGGCGTCTATTTCGACTGGCAGGCGCAGGGCCAGGCGATCGTCGAGAAGGAGGCCAATCTGCCGCCGCAGGTGGCGGAAAAGACCGAAGTCCTGTTGCTCGACGGCACGCTCCGGGTGATCGCGTCGAGCAATCCGGCACGGCGCTACACGCATTTCGCGCTGAACAATCCCGGCCAGACGATGCGCGGCAGTTACTACGACAATTCCGGCTCGATCGTCGCCTTTGCCAGGACGCTCGGTTACGAGGACTATGACGGGCTCGGCTGGTATGGCGTCATCATCCAGCAGACCGAGGACGAAGACGCCATTCGCGCCGCCCTCGGCATCCGCTAAGGCCGCGGCGGCCACCTGACCCGATCGGAAATCCGTGGGCAGGCACCGTCGACGCTGAACGCTTGCGCGCAATCAATCGCAACAAGAGCGCAAATATTCGTCGGTAAACAACGCCCGTCGGACGTGGCGCGAAGTTTTATTTCTTGGCTTTTTAACAATCGTTCAGAAATGTGTGTCAGTCTCTCCGGCGAAATCACATCCTTGCACGCGCATGTTCGGGAATCGCGTTCAAGCAAGGCGGCTCACGGACGAGATCAGGATAGACAATGCGAACAGACACCGGCCGGATCATCAATCTGGCAGACTACCGCCCCACCGACTTCGTCCTGGAACGCGTAGACCTTACCTTCGAACTCGATCCGACCGAGACCAAGGTTGAAGCGCGGCTCATCTTTCACCGGCGCGAGGGCGCCGATCCGACGGCTCCGCTGGTGCTTGACGGCGACGAGCTGAAGATGACGAGCCTGCTGTTCGACCAGATCGAGATGGCGCCCGAGCGCTACACCGAGTCCGCCGACAGCCTGACGATCCGCGACCTGCCGGAAAGCGTCCCCTTCGAGATCACCGTCACGACGATCATCAATCCTGAGGCCAATACCCAGCTGATGGGCCTCTATCGGTCGAACGGCATCTACTGCACCCAATGCGAGGCCGAAGGCTTCCGTCGCATCACCTTCTTCCCCGACCGCCCGGACGTTCTGGCCGTCTATACGGTCAACATCATCGCCGACAAGGCCGCCAATCCGCTGCTTCTCTCCAACGGCAACTTCCTCGGCGGCGCCGGTTACGGCGAAGGCAAGCATTTTGCCGCCTGGTTCGATCCGCATCCGAAGCCGAGCTATCTCTTTGCCCTCGTCGCCGGCGACCTCGCCGTCGTCGAGGACACCTTCGTCACCATGTCGGAGCGCGAAGTCGCTCTGAAGATCTATGTCGAGCACGGCAAGGAAGCCCGCGCGGCCTATGCCATGGATGCGCTGAAGCGCTCGATGAAGTGGGACGAGGAGAAGTTCGGCCGCGAATACGATCTCGACATCTTCATGATCGTCGCCGTTTCCGACTTCAACATGGGCGCCATGGAGAACAAGGGACTGAACGTCTTCAACGACAAGTATGTGCTTGCCGACCCGGAGACCGCCACCGACCAGGACTATGCCAATATCGAGGCGATCATCGCCCACGAATATTTCCACAACTGGACCGGCAACCGTATCACCTGCCGCGACTGGTTCCAGCTATGCCTGAAGGAAGGCCTGACCGTCTATCGCGACCACGAGTTCTCCGCCGACCAGCGCTCGCGCGCCGTCAAGCGCATCGCCGAGGTTCGCCATCTGCGCTCGGAGCAGTTCCCCGAGGACACGGGTCCCCTCGCCCATCCGGTGCGCCCGACAAAGTATCGTGAGATCAACAACTTCTACACGACCACCGTCTACGAGAAGGGCTCCGAGGTCACCCGCATGATCGCGACCATTCTCGGTCGCGAGGGGTTCAAGAAGGGCATGGACCTCTACTTCGAGCGCCATGACGGCGATGCCGCCACCGTCGAGGACTTCGTCAAGTGCTTCGAGGACGCCAATGGCCGCGACCTCACCCAGTTCTCCCTCTGGTATCACCAGGCCGGAACGCCACAGATCACGGTGTCGTCGTCCTACGATCCGGGCGCCAAGACGCTGACCCTGTCGCTCGAGCAGATGGTCGCGGCTACGCCCGGCCAGACCGCCAAGGAGCCGATGCATATTCCGCTCAAATTCACGCTGATCGGCGAGAACGGCGCGGAAGCCCAGCCGACTGCCGTCAGCGGCGGCGAGGTCACCGGCGACGTCCTGCATCTCACCGAACGCAGCCAGACCTTTGTCTTCAGCGGCATCGGCGCCCGCCCGGTAATCTCGCTCAACCGTGGCTTCTCCGCCCCGGTGAACCTGCACTTTGCCCAGACCAAGGAAGACCTCGCCCATATCGCCCGTCACGACAGCGACCTCTTCGCCCGCTGGCAGGCCATCACCGACCTCGCGCTGCCGAACCTGACGGCCGCCGCCAAGGCAGCCGGCGCAGGCGAGCCGGTCGAATGCGACGCCGCGCTTTGCGACGCCCTGCTGGCAATCGCCGCCGACGACGGTCTCGAGCCGGCCTTCCGGGCCCAGGCCCTGGCCCTTCCGAGCGAATCCGACATCGCCCGCGAACTTGGCGCCAATAACGATCCCGACGCGATCCACCAGGGCCGCCAGGCGATCCTGTCCGCCATCGCCAAGGCAGGGGCAGCCACCTTCCGCAGCCTCTATGACGGGCTCGACGCCTCGACGCCGTTCAGCCCGGATGCCGCCGGCGCCGGTCGCCGGGCGCTGCGCAATGCCGCCCTCGGCTTCCTCGCGCTCAGCGAGAACAGCCCGGCCGGTGCCGCGGAGGCCTTTGCCAAGGCGGACAACATGACGGACCTGTCGCAGGCTCTGACGGTTCTCGCGCACCGCTTCCCGGATGCCACGGAAACCCACGCGGCACTCGCCGCCTTCGAAAGCCGTTTTGCCTCGAATGCGCTGGTGCTCGACAAGTGGTTCTCGATCCAGGCGACCATTCCGGGCGACGGCGCGCTCGAGCGCGTCATGCGCCTGATGCAGAACCCGCATTTCACTGCGTCGAACCCCAACCGGGTGCGTGCGCTGATCGGCACCTTCGCCTTCGCCAACCCGACCGGTTTCAACCGTCCGGACGGCAAGGCCTATCACTTCTTCGCGGAAGAGATCCTGTCGATCGACAAGCGCAACCCCCAGCTCGCCGCCCGCCTGCTGACCGCGCTGCGCTCCTGGCGCCTGCTGGAGCCTCTGCGCGCCGATCAGGCCCGCGAGGCGCTGATGACCATCGAACGCGCATCGTCGCTGTCCTCGGACGTCGCCGACATCGTCGAGCGCATGTTGAAGGGCTGATCTCGAACACCAGTTTCCCGCAAGCGGTACCGCCGCTTCGGGAAACTGGCGCGTCGCCGCAGGCCGACGCGCTTATTGCCGCCCCCGGCGATCACCGCTTTCGGTGATCGCGGCCTGGCTCAGCCGGAATGGGATGCTCCGGCACGCGGCGAACCCACATCGCGACTGGGCGGTGGCCTGGCCTCGTCCGTATCCTCCTCCTCGACGGTATCCTCGTCTTCCCCTGTCGCCTCTTCTCCGTCCGGATTGTCGATGTACCACTGCGCGTCAAGCTCGGCGCTGTTGAGCAGGTCCTCGTAGCACAGCGTCATTTCGCGATCGTCGGCGCTCCAGAAGGCGTTGGCGACCCCGCATTCGGTCGCCGTCAGCTTGATCCCGTCCTTGAGCTTGTAGCTGCCGGAGAAGGCGGCGGCGACCATTTCCATGACGCCGGCATTCTTGATGATGTCGCGGAAATAGGCGAGCTGCGGATCCCTGGTCGGCGCGTAGGTGATGTTGAATTTCGTCTTGTCGTTCTTGCCCGCCTCGTGCGGCTTCAGCACCTTCTCCCAGCTCTGCAACTGGCTCTGGTATTCGCCGAGACATTCCTGCGCACGGTATTCGGGATAGTCGATGGATGCGGCGAAGTCCTGGAAGCGTTTCGCGTCCTTGCCAACCATTAGGCAGACCGTCGAATAGGCCCGCTGCTCGTCCAGCCCGTGGCTGTCCCAGAAAGCCACGTCCTCCTCGTCCTCCTTGGCGCCGGCCGACAGGAACCAGACATTGGCCCAGTCTTCCACGGCGCTGTTGAAGTCCTCGTCCTCGGCTTCGAGCAGCAGGAGCACGGCCAGCCCGTCGACGGCGTCCTCCTCCTTGCCCAGTACGGGCAGCGAGAACTCGGAAACCAGCATGTGACCAGCCTCGTGGAACACGGTGGCGATGGCGTTGTTGAGTACGAACTGGTCCGCCTCGGTTGCCTGTTCCTCTGTCAGTTCGTCATAGATCTTCGGCGGCGCGGGCTCGACGGCCAGGGCCGGAGTGGCGGCCATGAAGGACGCCAGGGCGGCAGCCGCCGGCGCTGCCCAGAAAGACGACCGGCGAGGCGATCTCGAACGCATGGAAGAAGTTCCTTTCGGCTCTGCCGGAATGGCTGTGAACCTCTCATCGATAGGCGAGACAGGCCCCTGTTTTCAATCAGATTCAAGCCTTTGGCCGCCGTCGCACAAAAAAAGCCGATTCCGATGAAGGGCTTAAGATTTTGTTTACCCGCCCCGTCTGGACAAGGCGAATCGCCGGTGATTCATTGAGTCAGATTCGGGCGAGCGGCGCTTCGGATTACACGAGGGATCGAGGCAGGGACAATGTCGAACGCGCGGCGGGCAACCGCAGCCGATGAGCGGTTGCGACTCAATTTTTCAGTTTTGGTGGCGTTTTTCAACCGCTTGCGCGAGCGCATCGCCGGGCTGAACAATCCCGACAACGAGCCGTCGCGACGCATCGAAACGGTGCTGCGTCGGTCGATCCCGGTCCTCATCCTCGCCTTTCTGTCGGTCGTGGCCATCGCGCGCGTCGCCGGCATTCTCGGCGAACATGGCCGCATGGAAAGCAGCGTGCGCCAGACGACGGTGCTCGTCGCCACCACCGCCAATGCCGCCCTGGCCGGACGCGAAGCGCTGTTCGTCTCCGCCGATCGTATGGCCGCCGAGGCAGCCCTCGCCACCCTGCTGCCGGCCGAGCGTCTCTCCGACGGTTCCTTCGTGCTGATGGTCGATCCGTCGGGGCGGATCTTCGCCTCGTCGTCCGCCGGTGCCGGCTATGTCGGCCTGCCGCTCACCAATCTTCTGCCGCAGGTTGCCGCCATCCGCCGCTTCGCCGATCAGGGCGGCGGCATCGAGACCGATATCGGCGGCGAGCGCCATTTCGCCGTGCTGACCCCGGTCGGCACCGACGGCGCGCTGGTGCTGACCGCCCATTCGCTGCAGCAGAGCATGGCCTTCTGGCGCAGCGAGGTCGCCCTCAACGTCACGCTGTTCGCCGGCATTTCGCTGATCCTCAGCGTCATCCTCTACGCCTACTTCCAGCAGGTGAAGCGCGCCCGCGAGGCCGACGATATCTTCCTGGAGAGCAATATGCGCGTCGAGGCGGCGCTGTCGCGCGGGCGCTGCGGCCTTTGGGATTTCGATCTCGCCAACCGCAAGCTGTTCTGGTCGCGCTCCATGTACGAAATGCTGGGCCTGCCGCCGTCGAGCGAGGTCATGGCCTTTGCCGACGCGGCGCGGCTGATGCATCCCGACGACGGCAACCTCTTCGCGCTCGCCCGCGCCGTTGGCCGTGGCAAGTCCAAGCAGATCGACCAGATCTTCCGCATGCGCCATGCCCACGGTCACTATGTCTGGATGCGCGCCCGCGCCCAGGTGATCTGCTCCAACACCGGCTGCATGCACGTCATCGGCATCGCCATGGACGTCACCGAACAGCACCGCCTCGCCCAGCGCTATGCCGAGGCCGACCAGCGCCTGGCCGACGCCATCGAGTGCACCTCGGAAGCCTTCGTGCTGTGGGACAAGAACGACCGGCTGGTCATGTGCAACGGTCATTTCCAGCACGTCTATGGCCTGCCGGACAGCATCCTCGTGCCCGGCACCGAGCGCGCCGTGGTCCAGGCCGCCGCCCAGCGACCGATCATCCAGCGCCGCGTCGCCGATCCCGACCAGAGCGGTTCGTCGCGCACCACCGAGGTTCAGCTCGCCGACGAGCGCTGGCTGCAGATCAACGAGCGGCGCACGCGCGACGGCGGCCTCGTGTCGGTCGGCACCGACATCACCCTTTTGAAGCGCCACCAGGAGCGTCTTCGCGACCAGGAACGCCGGCTGATGGCGACGATCGGCGACCTGTCGTCGTCGCAACGCAAGCTGGAGCGGCAGAAGGCCGAACTCTCGGTCGCCAACGCCAATTACCAGGCGGAAAAGGAGCGCGCCGAGGCCGCCAACAAGGCGAAGTCGGAATTCCTCGCCAATATGAGCCACGAGCTCCGGACCCCGCTCAACGCCATTCTCGGCTTCTCCGAGATCCTGCTCGCCGGCATGTTCGGCCCGATCGGCTCGCCGAAATATTCGGAATATGCCCGCGACATCCATGAGAGCGGCAAGCATCTGCTGCACGTCATCAACGACATTCTCGACATGTCGAAGATCGAGGCGGGCCAGATGAAGATCCGCTGTGAGACCATCGATCTCGATGCGTTGATCGAGGAAAGCCTGCGCCTCACCTCGATTCCGGCGGAAGAGAAGAACGTTCACATCGAACAGCGCGTCTCGTCCGGCCTGACCATGACGGCCGACCGCCGCTCGATGAAGCAGATCCTGCTCAACATCCTGTCGAACGCCGTCAAGTTCACCGAATCGGGCGGCCGGATCGCGCTTCGAGCCCGCAAGATCGGCGACGCTGTCACCATCACCATCGCCGACACCGGCATCGGCATTCCGAAGGCGGCACTGGGAAAGATCGGCCAGCCCTTCGAGCAGGTGCAGAGCCAGTATGCCAAGAGCAATGGCGGTTCGGGGCTTGGCCTCGCCATCTCCCGCTCGCTGGTCAACATGCACGGCGGAAGCCTGAGAATCCGCTCCCGCGAGGGCAAGGGCACCGTCGTGTCGGTGCGCATCCCCGAGGTCCTGGTCATCGAGACGATGCGCAAGCGGGCCTGAGGCGGCCCCCGTTCAGGACCGGCCGCGGAGTTTGACCGCGGCCTTGTCTTCCGGTCCGGCGAAGAGGGTATGGGTGAGCGCCTCGGCCATCGGGCGGGCGAAGTGATAGCCCTGCACCGAGCGTACGCCGAGCTCCTCGAGGATCACCAGCTCCTCCTCGGTCTCGACGCCCTCGACGATCGCTTCGAGCCCCATTTCCGAGCACAGTGCGAGCACCGACTTGACGATCTTGAAGCTGGTGCCGCGGCGATGGATCTCGCTGACGAAGCTGCCGTCCACCTTGATCTTCGACAGCGGCAGGCGGTGCACGTAGCTCAGGCTTGCATAGCCGGTGCCGAAGTCGTCGAGCGCGATGCCGCAGCCGAGCTGGCGCAGCAGGTGGATGGCCGTGCTGGCCTGTTCGAAATCGCTCATCACCGCCGTCTCGGTGATCTCGAAGGTGATGCGCTTGGGGTCGAAGCCGCTGTCCTCGACGATGCCGATGAGGCGCATCACGCCCTCGATGGTGACGAGGTCATGCGGCGAGAGATTGAAGGACAGGAAGACATCGTCCGGCCAGGTGGCGGCAGTGGAAAGCGCGCGCTCCAGCAGAAGCCGGGTGATCAGGCCGATGCGACCATTATACTCGGCGATCGGAATGAACTCGGCCGGCGAGACCGGGCCGATGGTCGGGCAGTTCCAGCGCGCCAGCGCCTCGAAGCCGACGCAGCGCCGCGAGGGCACATCCATGATCGGCTGATAGACGAGCGACAGCTCCTTCTCTAGGTCGGCGACCTGGAGCGTCTCCTCGACCACCTTCTGGCGCGACAGCTCGCGCGCCTGCACGGCGTTGAACACCACGACGCCGGCACGGTTGTGGCGCTTGGCCGTGTAGAGCGCATAGTCGGCGCGCTCGTAGAGGTCATGGCCGTTCTCGCCGACATCGGGGTAGAGGGCGATGCCGAGCGAGGCGGTCACCTGCACGATGCCGCTGCCAAGATTGATGCGCTGGGCGATGGCGTCGCAGATGCGCGTGCCGAGCGCCATGGCATTCGCCTCGTCGAAGGCCGTAAGGATCAGCGCGAATTCGTCGCCGCCCAGCCGGTAGACGGAGATCGTCTCGCTCTCGAAGCGCTTGAGCCGCTCGGCGATCTCGACCAGCACCCGGTCGCCGGCCGAATGGCCATACATGTCGTTGATCGGCTTGAAGCCGTCGAGGTCGATGACACCGACGGCGAGGATGCCGCCTTCCGCCTCAGCCTGCGCGTGGCGGCGCTCGAGGGTGTGGAAGAAGCTGCGGCGATTGGCGATGAGCGTCAGGCTGTCGAGATTGGCGAGACGCAGGTTCTCGTCCGACAGTACCTGCATCGTCCTGTTCTGCGCCTGCAGCACATGACGTTGTTCGGCCAGCTGGCGGAAATCGCGGTAATGGGTGAGCAGGATGGCGATCATCGCCATGCTGACGAGAATGACGTTGACGCCGGTGGCGACGAAGGTCGGCTCGCCGCTCAGCACCATGGCGATGAAGAAGGGAATGTTGACGAGCACGGTGACGACCATCGCCGCCGAGCGCAGATGCATCAGGCAGAAGATGCAGCCGATCACGGTGATCGCCATGAAGAAGGCGACATGCGCCTGCTCGTAGCCGTTGCCGTAGGGAAGGAGGGCGAGTGACCAGGCCGTGCAGAAGATGGCGATGGGCGCGGCCAACCGGTTGGTGGCCTTGAGCCGCCGATAGGCCTGGGCGGCATCGATCTTGCGGTGGCGCGCAACCAGCCAGCCGATACCCCGCAGGATGAAGACGAAGGAAAGAACCGCTGGCAGGTAGATCACCAGATAGGCCGGTGCGATGTCCCTGTGGGTCCAGGCCAGCGACAGCATGTTGGTGGTGAGGATGAAATAGAGCAGCGGAACCTGTTTGGAAAAGGCCTCGAACTGCGAAAGCGTGAGCTCCGGATTGTCATTGGGGACCCTCAGGGCCTCCAGGATCCATCTGATCTTGTGCTTCAAGTCCTTGCATCCGACGTTTTTTCGAGCGGCAGAGCCGTATGCTCGAGCGTTCCACTTCCCCTTTCTACTTCAGGTTACGTTAAATTAGAGAAAATCCCGATTGCGAAAAAACCGGCAGCCGCCGCGATCACTAGATCGCTTTGTGGCCTGGCGGCAGCCCGTATCCTTCACCCCTTCACCACGCCTTGAAACACCTTGCGGACCGCCTTCGAGAACCTCTTGATCTCCGCCTCGAGCGTCTTCAGGTCCGGGCTGTCGCCGGCGCGGCAGACGAGATCGACGAGGCCCGCCGGAACGGTTGCGGGATCGAACCCGCCGTCGACGCAAAGGCGGATCACCTGCGACAGCTCCGTGTAGAGCTTCAGCGCGACCAGGCAGAGGTCGAGGTCGTTCGGATCCATCAACTGCGCGCCGAGCCGCTTCAACGCCTCCGCCGTCGACAGCCCGTCGACCTCGGCCGCGACTCCGCGTCCGCGGGCAATGAGCGCCAGATGCTGGGCGATGAATTCGATGTCGATCAAGCCGCCGGGGATGAGCTTCAGGTCCCAGTTGTCCTTCGGCGGCTTCTCCTTGTCGATCATCGCCCGCATCTCGGCCACGTCGGCGGCGGTCTTCGCCTCTTCGCGCGGCTTGGCGAGCACGGCCGAGATCACCGCCCTGGTCGCGTCCATCAGCGCGCCGTCGCCGGCAATCAGCCGGGCGCGGGTCAGCGCCATGTGCTCCCAGGTCCAGGCCTCCTCAAACTGGTACTTCTCGAAGGCGCGCAACCGCGTCGCCACCGGCCCCTTGTTGCCCGAGGGACGAAGCCGCATGTCGACTTCGTAGAGCACCCCCTCCGCCGTCGGCGCCGAGAGCGCCGCGATCAGCCGCTGGGTGAGCCGGGTGTAGTAGCGCACCGGATCGAGCGGCTTTGCCCCGTCGGATTCGCCCGCATCGTCGTCATGTTCGTAGAGCAGGATCAGGTCGACATCGGAGCCGGCGGTCAGCTCGAAGGATCCGAGCTTGCCCATGCCGGCCAGCGCCACCTTGCCGCCGGCGACGCGTCCATGGACCGACTCCATCTCGGCGACGACCGCCTTCAGCGCCTCGGCGATGATCAGGCCCGCGAGATCGGTAAAGGCATGACCGGCCAGCGCCCCGCCGATCGTGCCGGTCAACAACCGGATGCCTATGAGGAAGCGCTGTTCGGCGGCGAAGATGCGCAGCCGGTCGAGGATTTCCTCATAGTGGCGGCTGCCCTGCAAGAAGGAGGAAAGCCGCTTCGCCAGATAGTCGCGCGTCGGCAGTTCGACCATCAGGCCGGGATCGAGCATGCCGTCGAAGACATGCGGGCGGCGTGCGATGATCTCGGCCAGCCGCGGCGCGGAAGACATGATGTTGACGATCAGGTCGAGCAACGCCGGATTGCTGGTGAGCAGCGAAAAGAGCTGGATGCCGGCCGGCAGGCCGGAAATGAAGCTGTCGAAGCGCAGCAATGCCTCGTCGGCCCGCCGGCTCTCGCCGAAGGTCTTCAGGAGTTGCGGCGTCAGCTCGGTCAGCCGCTCGCGCGCCTCGACCGATTGCGTGGCGCGGTAGCGGCCATAGTGCCAGGTGCGGATGACGCGGGAAATATCCTCGGGCCGCTCGAAGCCAAGCCCCTTCAAGGTCTTCAGTGTGTCGGGATCGTCCTTCTGGCCGGTGAACACCAGATTGCCCGAGGCCGAGGACAGGACCTCTTCCTGCTCGAACAGCCGCGCATAGCGCTTCTCCACCGTCTTGAGCACGTTTTCCAGCCGGGCGGAAAAGCTCGACGTGTCGCCGAATCCGGCCATATAGGCGATGCGGCGCAGTTCGGTCTCGGTTTCGGGCAGGAGATGGGTCTGCTCGTCATGCACCATCTGGATGCGGTGCTCGACATCGCGCAGGAACCAGTAGGCCTCGATCAGTTCGTCGCGGGTCGCCGCGTCGATCCATCGGGCGGTCGTCAGCGCATGCAGCGCCGCCTCGGTCGGACGCAGCCTCAGTTCCGGCATTCGCCCGCCGGCGATCAGCTGCTGGGTCTGGGCGAAGAATTCGATCTCGCGGATGCCGCCGCGGCCGAGCTTGACATTGTGGCCCTTCACCGCGATCGCGCCGTGCCCCTTGTGCACATGGATCTGGCGCTTGATCGAATGAATGTCGGCGATCGCCGCATAGTCGAGATATTTGCGGAAGACGAAGGGCACCAGCTCGCGCAGGAAGTTCTGCCCGGCCTTCAGGTCACCGCCGACCGGCCGCGCCTTGATATAGGCGGCGCGTTCCCAGTTCTGCCCCCTGCCCTCGTAATAAAGCAGCGCCGCCTCGACGGGCACGGCGAGCGGCGTCGAACCCGGATCGGGACGGAGCCTCAGGTCGGTGCGGAAGACATAGCCGTCGCCGGTGCGGTCCTGCAGGATACGCACGAGACGGCGCATCATGCGGCCATAGGTCTCGGTCGCATCCTCCGGTGAAACGAGGATGCCGGCTTCCGTCTCGAAAAACACGACGAGGTCGATGTCGGAGGAATAGTTGAGCTCGCAGGCGCCGAGCTTGCCCATGCCGAGCACGATCAGCCCGCTGCCCAGCGAAGGCGCATCACGGTCGGCGAGCTTGAGCTTGCCGGCATCCGCGCCGGCGATCAGCAGATGGTCGATGGCCGCGGCGACGCAGGCGTCGGCCATGGCGGACAGCCAGCGGGTCGTATCGCGTGCGTCGAAGATGCGGGCGAGATCGGCGAGCGCCGTGATGAAGGAGAGCTTGCGCTTGGCGACCCTCAGCCGCGTCATCACCTGCGCCTCGGTGGCCGGCGGTCCGTCATCTGCGCCGCGCCAGGCATTGCGCGCATCCGCGACCAGGCCTTCCAGCAGAGGTTCGAGCGGCGCGTCGAGCGCCAGCGCCAGCGTCGCCGGATCGAGCATGGCCATGTCGCGCAGATAGGGCGACAGGGAGAGTGCCGCCGTGAGGAAGGCTTTGAGCGGCCCTTCGGTGTTGAGCAGATCGGCGATGGCCGGTTGTTGCTTGGCGGCATCCTTGAGCGACGAGACGACAGACTTCTGTTCCGTCTGGTTGAGCGGGCGGATCACCCCGTCCGCCACCGCGGCCAGTCTTTTCGTCGTCGTCTCGTCCATTGCCAGCCTCCCCGCGCGCCGTTCACAAGATCGTTCTTAGCGAATCTTGCCGTCTCTTGGGAAGCTAGGCGTTATGCCCGGCAAAGGCCATGCCGACAGCCTGGACGCTGCCCACCCGGCCCTGCGTCAATTTGTTTGTTGAAGAACAAACTCATCTTTCGATAGGTCTGTATGAAAGAGTGCAGATGCGCATCGGCCATGGAAGACGACACAGCGTCTCGAATTGTTAGGAATGATACGCATTAGCATTGTCATCTGGCGCGGAAACCTCCGCGGTGACGAAATGCCTGGAGAACACAATGACGACAGCATCGCTTTCCTATCCGCTGGCCATGGCACGCACAGGCGAGAGAGTCAGGATCGTCGGGCTCGCGGCCGGACGAAACCTCGACCGGCGCCTCAGCGATCTCGGCCTTGCCGTCGGATGCGCCATCCGCGTCGTGCAGAACCAGATGACCGGGCCGATGATCGTCGCCGTGCATGAAAGCCGGGTCGGGCTCGGCATGGGCATGGCGCAGAAGATGACCGTCGAACCGCTGGACGAGTGAAGACCATGACCCTGCTCAACGAGCTTCCGGTCGGTGCGACGGCCCGCGTCACCGGCTATAGCGACCGCAACGACCCGTGCCGGCGTCGCTTGCTGTCGATGGGCTTCACGCCGGGCGCCGTCGTCACCGTCACCCGGCGAGCGCCGCTCGGCGATCCCGTGGAACTGACCCTGCGCGGCACCGCCCTTTGCCTGCGCCGCGAAGAGGCGCGGATCGTCACCGTCGAGCAGCTCGCCAGTATTCCGGCCTAGCCTTCCGGCGCGCCCCGCCCCAAACTTTGGAAACCTCTCCATGAAACAGATCACCGTCGCGGTCGTCGGCAACCCCAATTGCGGCAAGACCACCCTCTTCAATGCGCTGACCGGTTCGCGCCAGAAGGTCGGCAACTGGCCGGGCGTGACGGTCGAGAAGAAGACCGGCACCATGCTGCTCGACGGCGTGCCGGCGACGCTCGT
>CALRRQ020000034.1:0-50150 GCA_943370615.1 Rhizobium sp. Q54 | reverse complement strand
GATCTCGCCCATGATCGGCCGCTTGCCCCTGTCGCGGTCGCCGCCGCAGCCGAAGACCGTAATCACACGGCCGGTGGTGAACGGACGCACCGAGGTCAGCACGTTTTCCAGCGCATCCGGCTTGTGTGCATAGTCGACATAGGCGAGCGCCCCGGCCTTGGACTGACCCACCAGTTCGAGGCGGCCGGAAGCGCCTTGAAGCTTTTCCAGCGCCTTCATCGCGACAGCCGCCGGAACGCCGGTGGCGATCGCAAGGCCTGCGGCGACCAGCGCATTGGCGACCTGGAAATCGCCGGCAAGCGGAATATGCACCTCAAAGATCTCGTCGCCGAAATGCACTTCAGCGACCTGCTTGTGGCGGAAATGCTCGACCCGCTTCAAGGCCAGGAACCGGCCGTTGCGACCGACCGTCAGCACCTTGTGGCCGGCCTCGGTCGCCACCCGAATCGCCTCGGCCGACCACGGATCGTCGGCGAAGATCACCGCCGGCGAACCCTTGGGCAGCAGCGTGTCGAACAGCCGCATCTTGGCGGCCATGTAGTCCTCGACCGTCGGATGATAGTCCATGTGGTCGCGGCCGAGATTGGTGAAGGCGGCGGCGGCAAGCCGGACGCCGTCGAGCCGGCACTGGTCGAGCCCGTGGCTGGAGGCCTCCATCGCCGCATGGGTAACGCCCTCGTCGGCGAGTTCGGCGAGCAGCCGGTGCAGGCCGATCGGGTCGGGCGTGGTCAGCGAGCCGTAGTCGTTGCGGGTCGGCGAGACGACGCCGGTCGTGCCGATCTGCGCGGCGGCATGGCCGGCCGCGGCCCAGATCTGCCGGACGAAGGAAGCCACCGAAGTCTTACCGGCCGTACCGGTAACGGCGACCATGGTGGCCGGCTGGCGGCCGAAGAAATTGGCTGAGGCAAGGGCGAGGAAACGGCGCGGATTGGCGACGACGACGACCGGCACGGCGGCGTCGAGGGCATGGCCGGCGACGATCGCCGCGGCACCGCGCGCAACGGCATCGGCGACATAGGCCGCACCGTCGGCCTTGCTGCCGGCGAGAGCGACGAACAGCATGCCCTTTTCGATCCTGCGGCTGTCGGCGGAGAGGCCGGAGATCTCGAGGGCGCCGACCGATTCGCCGGCCTCGTCGACCTCTTCGTGAAACTCCTTGCCCGCCAGATCCCGCAACAACATCGATTATGTATCCACTGCTGAGAGGCGATCTTGACGAATCGCCTCCTGAATTGAAGTTCGCTCAATAAGAGACGAGCAAGGCAGAGCCGTCGTCCCCGAATTTGGGTTCTACACCGAGAATTGCGGCGCTTCTGCGGATGATCTCGCCGACCATCGGGGCTGCCGAGGTGCCGGCCAGCGCCGCCCCGTTGCCCTTGTCGGTCTTGGGTTCGTCGATGACGGCCAGAACGACATAACGGGGATCGTCGATCGGGAAAGCGGCGAGGAAGGCATTGAAGTTCTTGTCACCGACATAGCGTCCGTTGACGACCTTGTCGGCCGTGCCGGTCTTGCCGCCGACGTTGAAGCCGTCGACGCGGGCGTTGCGGCCAGAACCCTTCACGCCGTTCACCTCGAAGAGGTAGCGCATGTCCTTGCTGGTCGAGGGCTGGATGACCTGTTTTGCCACCAGCTCCGCCTGTTCGGCCGTGCGCGGCAGGAAGGTCGGCTCGATCAACCGGCCCCCATTGACCAGCGCCACTCCGGCGACCGCGGTCTGCAGGGGCGTCGTCGAGACGCCGTGGCCGAACGAGATGGTGATCGAATTGAGCTTCTTCCATTGGCGCGGCTGCGAGGGCATCGCCACTTCCGGCAATTCGGTCTGCATCTTCGACAGCAGGCCGAGCCGGGTGAGGAATTCCTTGTGGGCGTCGGTACCGACGAGGTCGGCTACCTTGGCCGTGCCGATATTGGACGAATACTGGAAGATCTCAGGCACCGTCAGAATGCGGTGCTTGCCGTGGAAGTCCTGGATGGTGAAGCCGCCGATGCGGATCGGATAGCGGGCGTCGAACGAATCGTTGATCGACACCTTTCCGGAATCGAGACCCATGGCGATGGTGAAGGACTTGAAGGTCGAGCCCATCTCGAACGTGCCGTTCGACATGCGGTTGAGCCAGCCTTCCTGGGCGCTCGCCGCCGGATTGTTCGGATCGAAGTCCGGAAGCGACGACATTGCGAGCACTTCGCCGGTGCGCACGTCGAGCACCACGGCGCCCGCGCCGAGCGCCTCGAATTTGGTGACCGCGCCGACCAGAACGTCGCGCACGATGTTCTGCACCCGAAGGTCGATCGACAGTTTGACCGGCTCGAGCGGCGAATCGCCCGTCATGCCGAGGTCGCGCAGGTCGGCGAGCCCCTGGTTGTCGATGTATTTCTCCATGCCCGACATGCCGCGGTTGTCGATGTTGACATAGCCGACCACGTGGGACGCGGTGGCGCCGCCGGGATAGAAGCGGCGCTTCTCCGGGCGAAAGCCGATGCCGGGAATGCCGAGCGCGAGAACCTGGCTCTGCTGCTTCGGGGTCAACTGGCGACGCAGCCACTGGAAATGCGAATTGGGGTTGGAGAGCTTCTTGTAGGTGCCCTTGATGTCGAGGTCGGTCAGCACGGTCGCCAGCTTCTCCACCGCCTCGTCGGCATCGACGATCTTGTGCGGCTCGGCGAACAGCGAGACCGTGCGGATGTCGGTCGCCAGGACCTCGCCATTGCGGTCGAGAATGTCGGGACGCGAGGCCATCAGGCGGTCGGCGGGCAGAATGCTGGAGGTCACTTCCGGCTGGGCATAGCCGTATTGCACCAGCCGGCCGCCAATCACCGCATAGGCGACGGTGAAGCCGGCGATCATCAGGCCGACGCGCTTGCGGGCGAGTTCGGTCTTGCGCTTGCCGGTGCCCTTGAAGGCGGCGCCGTTGATCGAGGTCCCGCCCCGCTGCACGTCGGTCGAGAAATGCGCCTGGCTCTTCAACAACATGATTCGTGAAAGGAAAGTCATCAGGGCTTCACCGATCCGGTTGTGATGAGATCCGACACGGGATCCTTGCTCTTGTCGCCTTCGGCCACTTCGGGCTTGGGCAACTGGTCGCGCGGCATGGGAAGCTCGACCGGCCGTGCCAGCTGTTCCGGCTGGGTGGGCTCGAGCTGCAGCTCGCTGCCATAGACCTTGAGCAGGCGCTCCAGCCGGTTCGGCTGCGTCAGAAGCGCCCAGTCGGCCTTGAGCAGGTCGATCGTGTCCTTCTCGAGCTTGATCTCGGCCTCGAGGCGGCGGACCTCCTCGAGCTTGTTATCGGTATGGTGCTTGATCTGGTAGGTGACGGTCGCCGCGGCCGCCATGGCACCGATCAACAGGAGGTCGAAGGTTCTAATCATCGATCACACTCCGATCTTGTCGAGGCTTGCGAGGTCCGGCAGGTCGAAGATCGACATGTCGGCGCGCTCCGCCGGCGCCGCAGTGCGCTGGCCGGCGCGCAGCTTGGCGGAACGGGCGCGCGGATTGATCTCCGCCTCGGCCTCGCTTGCCGCGATCATCGACTTGCCGACGGGCTCGAAGGTCGCCGCGCGCTCCTGCACCATAGGCAGGTGGCGCGAGCCGGAGGCCTTGCCGGACCGCTCGGTGAAGAACTTCTTGACGATCCGGTCCTCCAGCGAATGGAAGGTGACGACCACCAGCCGCCCGCCGGGCTTCAGCGCCTGCTCGGCTGCAAACAGCGCCTGGGCAAGTTCGCCGAGTTCGTCGTTGACGAAGACGCGCAGCGCCTGGAAGACGCGGGTCGCCGGATGGATCTTGTCCTTGGCCTTGCGCGGGGTGACGATTTCGATCAGGCCGGCGAGATCGCGGGTGGTGCGGAAGGGCTCGCGCAGGCGCTGCTTTTCGATGGCACGGGCAATGCGGCCCGCCTGCTTCTCTTCGCCGAGAAAGCCGAAGATGCGGATGAGGTCGCCGACCTTGGCACGATTGACGACGTCGGCGGCGGAGACGCCGGCACCGGACATGCGCATGTCGAGCGGTCCGTTACGCTGGAAGGAAAAGCCGCGCTCAGCCTCGTCGATCTGCATGGACGAGACGCCGATGTCGAGCACGACGCCGTCGAGGCCGCCTTCCGGGGCATAGTCGGCAAGATGGGAGAACTGGGTGTGGTGGAGTGTCAGGTGTCCGCCGCGCGCCGCGACCAGCGCCTGGCCGGCGGCAATCGCCGTCGGGTCGCGGTCGAGCGCAATGACGTCGGCGCCAGCATCGAGGATCGCCGTCGTATAGCCGCCAGCACCGAAGGTACCGTCGAGAATGACCTTGCCCGGCCGCGCATCGAGCGCCGTCAGGACCTCGGAGAGGAGGACCGGAATGTGGCGAACCGGTCCGCCATCGGCATCAGTAGAACCTCCGCCAAGATTCGCCGCCATTCCGTTTCCCCGTCTTATGAAGTTTGCAGTCCTCGCAGCCTGCGCCCTTCCCTCGCCGCCACCTGCGCCTCGTGAAACGCCTGTGGCTGCCAAAGCTGAAAATGATCCGACCGCCCGACGAAGCAAACCTCCGTCGCGATGCCGGTAAAGTCCCGGATGAAATCCGTGACCATGAGACGCCCTTCGGCATCGAGCCGCATGAAGACGCCGCCGCCATGGATCAGCAACGACATCTCGTTCCCCTCGCGCGCAAACGGATCTTCCGCCGAAATCTGCCGTTCGTAGCGCTCCAGCAGATCGGGGCCGCCGACGCTGATTGCCGGAAAGACGAAATCCTGGATGCAGTAGAGCTCCTGGATATCGCGCTGCGCCAGAACGGCACGGAACGACGCAGGCACAGAGACCCGGCCCTTCGCATCGATCCTGTTTGTCGCACTGGATAGAAAGCGGTTCATGACAATCGACCGCTCTCCCTTCTGGCAAGAGGCTCTCTATCGAGCCCCGCAAATTCCAAATCACCCGCACCGCCGAAGCGCCACGCAAAACCGGAAGCCACCGTTCGCACCTGGTGACCGACCCGCCTTCGACTGCGATTTCCGGGACCTCAATCAGCCCCTCAACGGTACGATTATGGGATAGCATGGGACTATATGGGCGTCAATGGGACAGAGCTTCCGCGATCCTCCGAGGGATTCAAATATTGATAAGCGGTTAAGCTTAACGAATCGTTAGAACCACCTGTCGCGCCACTGCTTTTTCACCCCGGACCTTGACCGTAGCTGGACAGGGGCAAGCCGAATTTGTGACAGTTTTTCAGAACATTGGATTTGTTCGCTGAATCCGTTCCCGCCCGGGTGCTCGGGGGGAAGGAAAAATCGCCAGTTGGCCTGTAAGCCGGGTTCTGTATGGCTCCGGTCGCCCGGAACGTGGCAGCCATTCATCTGGGACAGCGTTTGCACGCTGCCTCTCGCAACCCACCCGGATGACTGGCCCGGAAACAGGCTGTGGCCGCGCTTGCGCGAGACCCGCGTCATCCCTATTCGGTCTTGCTCCCGGTGGGGTTTACCGTGCCGTCCCTGTTGCCAGCGACGCGGTGGGCTCTTACCCCACCCTTTCACCCTTACCTCGCGAGCGAGGCGGTTTGCTTTCTGTGGCACTTTCCCTGAGGTCGCCCCCGCCGGACGTTATCCGGCACCGTGTTTCCGTGGAGCCCGGACTTTCCTCACCCTACCACCTTTCGGCATTGGTAAAGCGCGGCTGCCCGGCCAACTGGCACCGCGTCCTTAACCGAGCGGCCCGGCGATTGCCACCAAAAAGGTGTCTCCTCCAACGGCGGGGCGCCGGATGGTGAACAATCAGCGGAAAGCGGGGCGGAAAACATCGCCATAGGCCGCCTCGTCGAGGTCGCCGCCCTGAAGAAGAAGAGTGGCACCCAGCCGGCCGATCTCGTCCGAACTCTTGGCCGCAGCTCCGCAGCCGCCGGTCAGGACCGCGATCCGGTCACTGGCAAAGCCGATCGCCGGATAGTTGTTCGGCGTGAAGGAGGTGACGCAGGCGGCCATGCTGAGCGGCGCACCGGCCAGATCCGGAACCAGCCCGTCGATGATTCGCTTGAGATGGTCGCGCGTGCTCTCCCGTCCGCCGCTGCGGAACCAGGCGCGAACTTCCGGTTCGGTCTGAAGCCGCAGATCGTCCGGATCGCCGCCGATCTTCAGATAGGTCTTGCCGTCGGGATAGCGCACGGGCGGAAGCAGATAGATGTGGTCGTGCGGGTCGTCGGGCTGGTGGATCAGCGACGGCATGCCGGCATAGCGGGAAAGCTCGGCCTTGGGGATCTCGAAGAAGGCAACGGTGCGCGCATAAACCGAAAGATCAATTGGTCTCGGCAAGAGATTCCCGGCAATGGAGAATCCGCCGGCGGCGACGAGCACCTTGTCGCCCCTCACCTCGCGTCCCTCCGCCGTCCGGACCAGGACGCTGCCGCCTTCTTCATGCGTGCTCACCACGGTCTCGGCGATCACGGTCGCCCCGGCGCGGCGCGCCAGGACCGACTGCGCCTCGACCAGACGGCGCGGATTGACGTAGCCGGCTTCGGCCGCCTCGAACACGCCTTCGCAGCCGCTGCCGAAGGAGAAATACGGAAACCGTTCGGCCAGTCGCCGATCGTCGATCATTTCGACTTCCGCTCCCACCCGTTCGACCGCAGCACAGATGTCGGCGACATAGGGATCGCGGCCGCCGCGCTCGGGGCCGACCATCAGGCAGCCCGCAGGGTGGAAGAACTCGATCCCGCTCTCAGCGGCGATCGCGCCATAGCGGGCAATCGAACGCTTCGCCAGCAGTGCCCAGACCGGGTCCGGGTCGATGGTGCGGGTGATGCGCGCCTCGTCGTAGTGGCTGGCGAAGACGCCCTCGTGCCGGGCGGAGTCCTTCGGCTCGTCAGGGCCGATCAGCGCGACCCCGTCCGTCTGCCCGGCCAGGTGGCGGGCGGCGGCAGCGCCCATCATGCCACGGCCGATGATGATGTATTTGAAGCTCTCGACCATTCCTGTCCCCTGTCGACGCAGATGCCGACAGCTTTTCCCGATCAGAGCCAGACCGGCAAGGGTGGAATCGGCCCCAGGAGACGCATGTCCGCAAATTCGTTGCCGGGACGCGGCACCACCAACTGTGGGCGTTGCCTGGAGCGCAGCGGCGCTCGCCACCTTCGACTACCCGCCCAGAACCCGCGGGCGAGATGGAAAAGGCGGCCAGGGTGACGCGCACCTCTGGCCGTCCCTTCAGAGCCTTACGAAGCGATCAGCGCCAGCACCTTGCCGCAATAGCGCTTGGACACCGGGTTCATGCGTTTGGCGGCGTGGCCGGCATTGTATTTGAGGATCGTCGAGCAGGTCTGGCCGTTGCCGAGGTCATGGGCCATCGACAGATACTTCATGCCGTAGCGAATGTTGGTCTCGGGATCGTAGAGGCCCTTGGACGAGCCCGAATAGCCCATCATGCGCGCCGTGGCCGGCTTGATCTGCATGAGGCCGATTTCGCCCGCGCTGCCGCGCGCCTTGGGATTGAAATTGCTTTCGACCCGAACGACCGCATGGGCGAGCGCCACCGGAACGCCGTAGGTCTTGGCATATTTGGAGATCAGACTCGTATAGGGGCTCTTCGAGAAGGAAGGCGCCGGATAGCCGGCCTCGCGGTTCACGGTCTTGAGCGGAGCCTTGAAGCTGCGCTCCTCATCGCGGGCCGATGCCGTCATCGACGAGGACAAAAGAATACCGAGGCATGCCGCAGCAGCAACAATTCGCTTCATCATGTAAAAGTCAGTCTCCGAACCAGAGAGGTGGGCGGACGTCGCTCAGGACGCAAATCTTCCTCGTTCGCCTACCCGTCGGGTGAGGCGCCGCCCATGCTCTCATCGTTGATATTCGCAAACACGGTCCGCAATTACTGGGTGCCCGTGCCGCCGTTCAGTTCGTTCTTTAGAGCGGCGAAATGGGGAATTCGTGTGGCGATGCAACAAATTGGCGTTTCGCGCGTTTGCCGCGCCCCTCGGAAACCGATGTTTCCGGCCGCGCCGGTCAGGCGTAACGGGGCAGCGTCGTCAACAGCCGATGCAGGGTCTCGATCGTCGACATGTCGGCGATCCCGTCCACCCGTTCGGGGCGGAAATGGCGCTGGAACGCGGCCACGACGCCTTCCGTCTTGTCGGAATATTCCCCGGTGATTTCAATGTCATATCCGTAGAGCGACAGCATCGACTGCAAGGCCTCGACCGGTTGGCCGTGGTCGCCCTTCTGGAAGAAGCGGCCGCCCTGCACCGGCACCGGCTCGACGAAGTGGCCGACACCCGCCGCATGGAGTTGTCCCCAGGGGAAATTTTCACCCGGATCGACCTTGCGAACGGGCGCCACATCGGAGTGCGCCAGCACACGTTCCGGAGCGATATCGTGCCTCCGGCCGCAATCGAGACACAATTGAATGACCGCTTCGATCTGCTTTTCGGGGAAACCCGGGAGCCCGGCCGGGTGCCCGGCATTCGCGATCTCGATGCCGATCGACCGTGAATTGATGTCGGTCTCGCCCGCCCAGAAGCTTTTTCCCGCATGCCAGGCGCGCCGATCCTCGGGCACCATCTGCACGATCCGGCCGTCCTCGTGGACGAAATAATGGCTGGAAACCTGGCTTTCGGGATTGCACAGCCAGGCGAGCGCGCCGTCATGCTCAGGCATTCCGGTATAGTGCAGCAGGATCATGTCGGGGCGACGCCCGCCCGCCCGTTCGCCCTGGTTGGGCGACGGCATCACGGTGGCGCCGGCGAAATCGGCGGTGAAAGGCGTCATGCGGCGCGGCGTTCTTTCTCGATCGCCGAATAGGCGGCGTTGAGCTTGGCCATGCGGTGATGGGCAACGGCATGGAACTCGCTCGGCACGCCGCGGGCATGCAGCCGGTCGGGATGATGCTCGGCGGCAAGCGCCCGGTAGCGCTTGCGGATGGTGGCGAAATCATCCGACCGCTGGACGCCCAGCACGCCATATGGATCGCCATCGAGATGCAGATGGCGCTGGGTGATCATGTGGAAGCGTTCCTCGGTCAGGCCGAAGATCTCGGCGATGCGCGACAGGAAGGCCAGTTCCTTTTCATGCACCAGGCCATCGGCGGTGGCGATGTGGAACAGTGCGTCGACGATGTCCTCGAGGACCGGGCAGAAATTGTCGCAGGTCCGGCAAAGCTTGGCGAGCTTCTCGGCATAGGCCTCGAAGCCGGCGACGTCCTGGCGGGCGAGATTGTAGAGCCGGGCGACGTTCTTCGCCTCTTCTTCGGGGAAATCGAAGATGCTGCGGAAGGCATCGACCTCGGCGGCCGTCACGATGCCGTCGGCCTTGGCCATCTTGGCGGACAGGGCGATGATGGCAACGGAAAAGGAAACGCGGCGGCGGGTTTCGGGGTCGCCTTCGAAGACGGTTCTAACCGCCTCGACCATACCCGACAGGACGCTGCCCGCTGCATCGCCGATAGCGCCCAGCAGACGATCCCACAACGACGCGATCTGTTCGCAGGCGAAATCGAAAATCATGAGCGAGCTTGACCAAATATCGCCGGAAAAAGCAAGCCGCGGCGCCGGTCTGCGACATTAAACTTTATTCACGTTCGGTTGCGAAACGCTGAACGACGGGCGCTGCCGCTCCTCCTCGCGCCGTCGCGCGAGGCAGAGAAACCCTTGTCCACAGCCGGCCCATCTGCCGGATTGATTGGACTATTCGCCGCGCTCATGCGACCACCGCCGCATTCTTTCCAAGCGGAGCCCGCATGAAATCGGCAATACCCTCCCCCGCGCTGGGAATGATCCTCGGCGCGATCGGCGTCACCATCTTCGGGCTCACCCTGCCGATGACGCGCATCGCACTCGACGGCTTCTCGCCGCTCTTCATCACTTTCGGGCGGGCGGTGATCGCCTCGGCGGCGGCGGGCACGGCGCTTCTCATGCTCGGCAAGCGCTGGCCGGCGGGCGCCTTCCCGGCCCTGTTCCTCGCCGGCATCTGCCTCGTCTTCGGTTTTCCGATCTTCTCCTCGGTCGCCATGCAGAGCCTGCCGGCCGCCCATGGCGGCGTCGTGCTCGGTCTGCTGCCGCTGCTCACCTCGATCTTCGCCGTCATCGTCGACGGCGAACGGCCAAGCCCGGTCTTCTGGCTCTGCGGCGTGGCCGGGGCAGCCCTCGTCGTCGCCTTCTCCGCCCGCCAGAGCGGTTTCCATCTCGAGGTCGGCGACCTCTGGCTGCTCGCCTCCGCCGTCTCGGCCTCGCTCGGCTACGTGCTGTCCGCCCGGCTGGCGCGCCGGCTGTCGGGCTGGGAGGTCATCTCCTGGGCGCTCGTCGTCATGCTGCCGCTGTCGCTGGTCGGCGCGGCGCTGACCTTCTCGGGCGGCGTCACGGCACCGGGCCATGCCGCGATCGGCGCGCTCCTCTATCATGGTCTCCTGTCGATGTTCGGCGGCTTCATCTTCTGGAATGCCGGCCTTGCGATCGGCGGAATTTCGCGCGTCGCGCAGATCCAGCTGATGCAGACTTTCGTCACGCTGCTGTTTTCCACACTCCTGCTCGGCGAGCACATCGGCATTGAAACGATTATATTCGCGATCGCCGTCGCCTTCGTCGTCTGGCTCGGCCGAAAGGCCCGTATTTCCTGAACTTTTCCCTTTACAAGGCCATCCTGCCGTCGCATCCATTCGCGCGGAAAAGCTGAAAGACAACGGCGCCCGAGGCGCGCCGAAGGAGGATCAATGGCCAAACAGAAAGTTGCAATGCTGACCGCCGGCGGTCTGGCGCCCTGCCTCTCGTCCGCCGTCGGCGGATTGATCGAGCGCTACACGGACATCGCACCGGACATCGAGATGATCGCCTACCGCTCGGGTTACCAGGGCGTGCTGCTCGGCGACAGCATCCAGATCACCAAGGACATGCGCGAGAAGGCCCATGTGCTGCACCGCTACGGCGGCTCGCCGATCGGCAACAGCCGCGTCAAGCTGACCAACGCCGCCGACTGCGCCAAGCGCGGCCTGACCAAGGAAGGCCAGAACCCGCTGCGGGTCGCCGCCGAGCGCCTGGCCGAGGACGGCGTCACCATCCTTCACACCATCGGCGGCGACGACACCAACACCACCGCGGCCGACCTTGCCGCCTATCTCGGCGCCAATGGCTACAACCTGACCGTGGTCGGCCTGCCGAAGACCGTCGACAACGACGTCGTGCCGATCCGCCAGACGCTCGGCGCCTGGACGGCGGCCGAAGTCGGCGCCCGCTTCTTCGACCACGTCTCGAACGAGCAGAGTGCCGCGCCGCGCACGCTGGTCATCCACGAAGTCATGGGTCGCCACTGCGGCTGGCTGACGGCTGCGACCGCGCGCGCCTACATCAACCGCACGCGCAACAATGAATATGTCGAAGGCTTGATGATGAACACCGAGCTCAAGAACATCGACGGGCTCTACCTGCCGGAAACCCATTTCGACCTCGAGGCCGAGGCGGATCGCCTCAAGGAGATCATGGACAAGAGCGGTTATGTCACGCTGTTCGTCTCGGAAGGCGCGTGCCTTGAGGAAATCGTCGCCGACCGCGAGGCCGCCGGCGAGGAGGTCAAGCGCGACGCGTTCGGCCATGTGAAGATCGACACGATCAATGTCGGCAACTGGTTCCAGAAGCACTTTGCCAAGCTGCTGAAGGCCGACCGCTCGATGGTGCAGAAGTCCGGCTATTATGCCCGCTCCGCACCGGCCAATTACGAGGACCTGCGCCTGATCCAGAGCATGGTCGACCTCGCCGTCGAAAGCGCCCTCAACAAGGTATCCGGCGTCACCGGCCATGACGAGGACCAGGGCGGCAAGCTGCGCACCATCGAATTCCCGCGCATCAAGGGCGGCAAGGCCTTCGACCTCAAGACCCCGTGGTTCCACGAGGTCATGGATTACATGGGCCAGAAATTCCACCCGGCCAATTGACGGAACGGGCGAAAGCTGGCTTGCTCTTCAGTGGAGGAGTTGAAACGATGTCACTGGAACACTGGCTGGCTTTCGCCGTCATATCGGCGATCTGTCTGATTTCGCCCGGCCGCGTGCCGATGCTGATCGTATCCTATACGCTCGGCCAGGGCCGAAAATCGATGCTGGCGACCATTCCGGCTGCAACCCTCGGCACGGCGATGGCGCTGGCCATCGTTATACTGGCACTCGGCTGGCTTCAGTTCGCAGCCCCGGAGATCCTCGATCCTATACGCTGGATCGGCGGCGCCTATCTCGCCTTCCTCGTCATCCGGACCTGGCGCAGGCCCGGCGGTGGCGTACCGCTCGCCGACAACGACAACCTGCCCCAGGAAAAGCCCCTGCGAATCATGCGGCACGTCTTTGCCGAGACGGGCCTCGATCGCCGCAGCTACGCCTTTTTCGTGGCACTCATCGCACAATTCCTCGATCCAGCAGCGCCCTTGCCGGAGCAGGCGCAGGCATTTGTCGAGACGTTTCTCGGGCTCGCACTGGTGTCCTGGCTCGCCGCCGCGATCGGCGCAGGCCCGCTGCATCGCTTCATCCGCAGCCATTCTCCGAAGCGTTCAACCAAGCGGCGCGATCGCAATGTGCTGATTTCGTCCAGTTCCGTGACGGCGGGTTACCGCAAGATTGCTGCATGATCCAATAGTCAGCTTGCCGCAATTTAGCCCATCCATTATGACAACGGAATGTTAACGCACGGCGCTCGCTTCGCTCGCGGCTCGGGGATTGATTGGGAAGTCGGCATGATTGCAAAGAGAGACCATGGACTGCACCTCGGCCTCGCCGCCGTGCTGCTCGCGGGACTGGCCGGCTGCACGAGCAGCATGGAAGACGCCGCCAAGCAGGAACTGAAGGCCAATCCGGTCGCCGGCACCGCCGCCGGACAGACGCAGACCGCAGCCGCAGAAGCGGCGAGCACCCTTCCCGCCCCCGTCGATCCGGCTGCAGCCGCAGTGCCCGCGCCGGTCATTCCGGGCACCGAAACACCAGCCCCCATTCCGGTCTTCAAGGTCGTGGCACTTGCCAATCCAGGCGCCACGCCGGTGGCCATGGCCATGGCGGCCGGCCAGGAAAACATCGCCATCCAGACCGCGGCCATGCCGACCTCGCCGAATACGGTGACCACGCTGCAGATGTCGACGGACACCGCCGACCCGGCCGTGCTTCCGCCTGAAGTGACCGCCCAGCAAACGATCGTGCCGGTCGCCAAGCCGGCCGGCGGTGCGCTCGCCTATGCATCGCCCTCCGCCGCCACCTCGCTTGCAGCACTCGACTCGCAGTTCGACGTCACACCGCCCGGTCCCGCCCCGATGCTCGAGGCCACCAAGCCGGCCACATCAGGCCCGACGGTGATCAACGCGCTGATCAAGAAATATGCGGCGATCTACCAGATGCCGGAATCGCTGATCCACCGCGTGGTCAACCGCGAAAGCACCTACAAGCCGACCGCCTACAACAACGGCCATTACGGCCTCATGCAGATCAAATATTCGACCGCCAAGTCGATGGGCTACGACGGCCCGGCCTCCGGCCTGTTCGATGCCGAAACCAATCTGAAATACGCGATCAAGTATCTCAAGGGCGCCTGGCTCGTCGCCGACAAGAGCCATGACGGCGCCGTCCGGCATTATTCGCGCGGCTACTACTACGATGCCAAGCGCAAGGACATGCTCTACGTCCTCCAGCCCGGCTTCATGTGATTGGCAGTTGCTGACCCGCGGCATCGCGCCCGGATCCCGCCGCCCAAGTCTTCCATCCCTGCCCTCACCAGCCAGGCTCACACGCCGGCGCCAGAGCCATGACGGCCGACGCCTGCGCCGGTCAGCGCAATGCGTCCGAGACGGCCTTCACCAGTTTCTGCGGTCGGTAGCCGAGCTTTGACGGGGTGAGGCCGAGCCGAACGACGACCAGGCGCTCCGAAGGGATGACCGCGACCACCTGTCCGTCATGCCCCTGCAGCCAGAAGGTCTCGGGCGTCAGGCCGAAGCTCTCGTCGGGCTCGTCGCCGGGGCCGACCTGCCAGGCCTGGATCTCCGTATAGCGCCCGCCGGACGCGGCCGTGGGCCTCTGCATCGCGGTGACGAAACCATTCGGCAACAACCGCTCCCCGTTCCACACGCCGTCGTCGACGAGGAACTGGCCGAACCGCGCCCAGTCGCGGGCGGTGGCGTAGAGGTAGGAACTGCCGACGAAGGTTCCCGCGGCATCGGCCTCGAGCACGGCGCTCGTCATGCCGAGCGGGTCGAACAGGGCCGTACGGGGATAGGCGAGCGCCTGCGCCCGGTCGGGGAACCTGCTCATCCAGATGCGGGTAAGCAGAACGCTCGTGCCGGAAGAATAGCTGAAGCTCTCGCCGGTCCTTGCCAGCACCGGTTTCGCCAGGCTGAAGCCCGCCATGTCCCGTTCGAGATAGAGCATGCGGGTCACGTCGGTGACGTCGCCATAGTCCTCGTTGAATTCGAGCCCGCTCTCCATCGCCAGCAGGTTGCGCAGGCGGATCGACGCGTGCGGCGGGTCCGTCCAGTCCGGGAGCAGTTTCTCGTCGTCGAGGGAGAGGCGTCCCTCCTGAACCAGCCGGCCGATGATCGCTGCATTGACGGTCTTTGCCATGGACCAGCCGAGCAGCGGTGTCTTGGCGGAGAAACCCTCGCCATAGGCTTCGCCGACGATCCGCCCGTCCTTGACGACGACGACCGCCCGCATGCCTGGACCGCCGAGCGCCGGGTCGGCAAGGAGCGCGGCGATGCGGTCGTCCGTCGGGCCGGTCTGCTCGCCGGCCGGCCACGGCGTCGCCGGGTCGCCTGCCGGCTTCGGCGGCAAGGACGGCGCGGCAATGGCTCGGGCCGCCTCCACGTCGCCATCGGGAACGCTGGCGCAGCCGAGGCCTTCGCGATAGACGGCGGTGCCGGCGGCAAAGGCTCCGAGCATGCGCGCCGTGACCACCTTGTTCTCGGTGTCCACCGCGATGCCGATCAGCTTCAACAGCGGATGACCCGGCGCCTGGACGTCGAGCGCCAGCACCGCCTGCGGATCGCGCCCGGCGAGGAAGACGTTGGAGCAGACCAACTTTGCCGCATAACCCGTGCCGACCCGCAGCAGTTCGGGCGGTGCGACGGACAGCCAGACGATCACGCCCGCAACCAGCAGGATCGCGGTCAGCACGGCTCCCTTCAGCACTTTCACCAACAATCGCATGGACGTCTCCTCCGCCGATCTCGATCCATGCAAGCAGGAATTGCCGGCGCACGGAAGGCGTCGGATGCTCCTGCACACGGCTTTTTTGCACGTGCAGGACCCACCTGCCTTCGCCAACAGGCCGCGTCATCAAACTGTAGCAGTGCGCGGCTAAACGCCATCAACGTTCAATGGATGGCTGACACAGATGACCGATGTTGCGCCCGATGCCGGCTTTCGCAAGAACCACAAGCTCAAGAACGCCCTGCTCCAGCACAAGCCGCTGAGCCGCGACGGCCTGTCGGAGCGGCTGTTCGAACTGCTGTTCTCCGGCCTGGTCTATGCCCAGATCTGGGAGGACCCCGAGGTCGACATGGAGGCCATGGAGCTTGCCGAGGGCCATTCGATCGTGACGATCGGTTCGGGCGGCTGCAATATGCTGGCCTACCTCTCCCGCCACCCGTCGCGGATCGACGTCGTCGACCTCAATCCGAACCATGTCGCGCTCAACCGGCTGAAGCTCGCCACCTTCCGCCACATGCCGGATCACGAGACCGTGGTGCGCCAGTTCGCCGGCGAGCGCAACCGCACCAACAGCCGCAATTTCGACCGTTACGTCTCCCCCAACCTCGACGACTGGACGCGCAGCTACTGGAACCGGCGCGGCCTCGACGGCAAGCGCCGCATCGCCGCCTTCGACCGCAATTTCTGCCGCACCGGCCTGCTCGGCCGCTTCATCGGCGCCGGCCATCTGCTGGCCCGCCTGCACGGCGTGGATCTCACCGAATTCGCGCGGACGAAATCGCTGCGCGAGCAGCGCCAGTTCTTCGACATGCGCATCGCGCCCTTGTTCGAGAAGCCGCTGATCCGCTGGATGACCAGCCGCAAGAGCTCGCTCTTCGGCCTCGGCATTCCGCCGCAGCAGTATGACGAGCTCGCCAGCCTTTCCGAAGGCGGCACGATCGCCCCGGTGCTGCGCCACCGGCTGGAAAAACTCGCCTGCCACTTCCCGCTGAAGGACAACTACTTCGCCTGGCAGGCCTTCGCCCGCCGCTATCCGAAGCCGAACGAAGGCGCGCTGCCGGCCTATCTGAGGGCGGAGAACTATCCGGCGATCCGCGCCAATGCCGGGCGGGTGACGGTCCATCACGCCAACTTCACCGAGCTCTTGACCTCGAAGCCGGCCGCCAGCGTCGACCGCTACAGCCTGCTCGACGCGCAGGACTGGATGAACGACGACCAGCTCAACGCGCTCTGGAGCGAGATCACCCGCACGGCCGCCCCCGGCGCCCGCGTGATCTTCCGCACCGCCGCCGAAAAGAGCGTGCTCGACGGGCGGCTCTCCGACGCGCTGCTTGGCCAGTGGACCTACCACGCGGACCGGTCGCAGGAGCTGAACAAGCTCGACCGCTCGGCAATCTATGGCGGCTTCCACATCTACGAGAGGAAGGCCTGATGGCCGCCGAGCCGACCGCCGCAGCAAGCCTCGATGCCGAACATGCCGAACGCATGGACGGCATGTATCGCTACCAGCGGCACATCTACGACCTGACGCGCAAATACTACCTCTTCGGCCGCGACCGCATGATCGCCCGCCTCGACGTGCCGCGCGACGGTACGCTGCTGGAAGTCGGCTGCGGCACGGGGCGCAATCTGCTGCTCGCCCATCGCCTGCATCCGACGGCGAGGCTCTACGGCCTCGACATCTCCGCCGAAATGCTCACCTCCGCGCGGGCGAATTTTCGCGGCATTCCGGTGATGCCGCATCTTCAGGTGGCCGACGCCACCAGCTTCGACGCGGCGGCCTTCGGCGTCGCGGGCTTCGACCGGATCATGATCTCCTACGCGCTGTCGATGATCCCCGACTGGGAAAAGGCGATCGAGGCCTCGCTTGCCGCGCTCAAACCCGGCGGATCGCTGCACGTCGTCGACTTCGGCCAGCAGGAGCGCCTGCCCTCCTGGTTCCGCCGCCTGCTGCAGGGCTGGCTGTCGCGCTTCCATGTCACGCCGCGGGAAACACTGCGCGAGGTGCTCGCCGCCAGCGCCGATGCGGTGAACGGAAGGCTGGAATTCGAAGCCGTCGGCCGCGGCTATGCCTGGCATGCGGTAATTCGCACCTAAGCGCATAAGAACAGTTGAAAATAACCGATATTTAACGATGATGGAGGCAAAAGAAGGTTTGCGCCTCTTTTGTATTTGCGTGTGCGCGCGCCGCATCAGGGGCATGACCTCGAATTCGTTTCTATGGATGTTCCATGCGGTGGCTTCTTCTCTCGCTCCTGCCGATCGCGCTGACCTTCAGCGGTTGCACATCCGCCAGCTATGACCTGATGGAAACCGCGTCGATCTCGACGCCGCGTTTCGGCGACAAGGACCCGCAGGATTTCGGCTCCAAGACCCCGTATCACCACAAGGTGCATGGCATCGACGTTTCGAAATGGAACGGCGACGTCGACTGGGTCAAGGTGCGCAAGTCCGGCGTCTCCTTCGTCTTCATCAAGGCGACGGAAGGCAAGGACATCGTCGACACGCGCTTCGACGAATACTGGCGCAGAGCCGCCGCAGCGGGCATTCCGCATGCGCCCTACCACTTCTACTATTTCTGCTCGACGGCCGACGAACAGGCCGACTGGTTCATCCGCAACGTGCCGAAGGCCTCGATGCACCTGCCGCCGGTGCTCGACGTGGAATGGAACCATACGTCGAAGACCTGCAACTATCGCCCGAGCGCCATGACCGTGCGTGCCGAGATGAAGCGCTTCATGGACCGCATCGAGGCCTATTACGGCAAGCGGCCGATCATCTACACCTCGGTCGACTTCCACCGCGACAATCTCGAAGGCAGCTTCCAGGACTACCATTTCTGGGTCCGCGCCGTCGCCCAGCATCCTGAGGAAATCTACCCGGACCGGCACTGGGCCTTCTGGCAATACACCTCGACCGGCGTCATCCCGGGCATCAAGGGCGAGACCGACATCAACGTCTTCGCCGGCACCGAGAAGAACTGGAAGAACTGGGTCGCCGCCGTCTCGAAGCGCTGACGACCTTGGTTTTGCCGCGAAAAAAGCCGCATGGAGCGCCGTTCTTCCGCGACGATCTCGCTTTGGTCAAAAAGTCGGCCGATATCATGTCTCGCATCGTTCCGCCCGGCCGCCGTTTGCGACCGGGCGGATTTCGTCAAGCCATTCACGGCGCCGTCACGACCGGGGTATTTCCTCGGCCGCAGCGCCCATTCACTGTCCGAACAGCAAGGATGATTCCATGAAGACCGCCTCCCGCCTCGCTCTTGCCCTCTCAGCCCTTCTCGCCACCTCCTCGCTTGCCGCGGCCCAGCAATGCGGCGGCGATCTCGGCGCCTTCCTCGAAGGCGTGAAGGCAGAAGCGGTTGCCGCCGGCGCCTCTCCCGAGGCCGCGGACGCTGCACTTGCCGGGGCGCAGATCGACCAGAAGGTCCTGGCGCGCGACCGCTCGCAGGGCGTCTTCAAGCAGACCTTCCTCGAATTCTCCAAGCGCACCGTCAGCCAGGCCCGCCTCGACATCGGCCGCCAGAAGATGCAGCAATATGCCGACGTATTCGCCCGCGCCGAACAGGAATACGGCGTGCCGGCCGGCGTGATCGCCGCCTTCTGGGCCATGGAAACCGATTTCGGCGCCGTGCAGGGCGATTTCAACACGCGCAATGCGCTCGTCACGCTCGCCCATGACTGCCGCCGCCCGGAACTCTTCCGCCCGCAGTTGCTCAACCTCATCACCATGGTCCAGCACGGCGACCTAGATCCGGCCACCAATACCGGCGCCTGGGCCGGCGAGATCGGCCAGGTGCAGATGCTGCCGAAGGACATCGTCGCCTTCGGCATCGACGGCGACGGCGACGGCCATGTCAACGTCAAGAAGAGCTCGCCCGACGCCATTCTGACGGCGGCCAAGTTCATCGAACATCTCGGCTTCCGCCGCGGCGAGCCGTGGATCCAGGAAGTCGTGGTGCCGGAAAACCTGCCCTGGGAAAAGACCGGCTTCGGCAGCACCATGACGGCCGCCGACTGGTTCGCGCTCGGCGTCAAGCCGCGCGACGGCAATACCGGCTTTGGCGGGCTTCCGGCCTCGATCGTGCTGCCGCAGGGCCGCAAGGGACCGGCCTTCATCACCTATCCGAACTTCAACATCTATCTCGAATGGAACCAGTCCTTCATCTACACGACCTCGGCCGCCTATTTCGCCACCCGCCTGATGGGCGCCGAACCCTACCAGAAGGGCAATCCGGAACCGGGTCTCGGCGATGAGCAGATGAAGGCGCTGCAGACCAAGCTGCAGGCCATGGGCTACGATGTCGGCAAGATCGACGGCATCCTCGGCTCCGGCACCCGCATCGCCATCCAGAAGGAACAGCAGCGCCTCGGCATGCCGGCCGACGGCTGGGCAACGCCTGCCCTCCTCGCCGCACTCTGATTCGAACCGGCGCGGCCCGCAATCCGGGCCGCCCTTCTCGCCTGCCGTGGCATAGGAGGGTCGTCACGACCGTCCCGTCCGCCTGCCAGACTCCCCGCCGGCTGAACACCTGGCACGATTGACGTGAACGAGGCGGCGAGACGCGGCAGGTTTCGGGTGGCCAGTGGTCCGCCCTTCGCCTAAAGCTGGCTCCCGTTCTTTGTCCTGGAGCCCGTCCATGCCGCCCCTCGCCCCGCCCCGCCTCAATGCCCTGACCTGGTCGCTGCTTGCCCTCCTGGGCCTGATCTGGGGCGGCTCCTTCTTCTTCGGCCGGGTTGCGGTGCCCTATGTCCCGCCGCTGACGCTCGCCTTCCTGCGGCTGTCGATCGCCGCGCTGGCGCTGCATCTCTATCTTCACGGACGCATGGATCTCTACCGGTCGCTGTGGCGGCGCTGGCCGGCCTTCCTGCTGCTCGGCCTGATCAACAACGCCATCCCGCACACGCTGATTCTCTTCGGCCAGACGGAGATCGGGGCCGGCCTTGCCGCCATCCTCAACGCCACGACGCCGATCTGGACCATGCTGATCGCCAACCGGTTCACCGCAGACGAGAAGCTGTCGCCGGCCAAGCTCGCCGGCACGGTGCTGGGCCTTGCCGGCACGGCCGTGCTGATTGGTCCGAGCGCATTCAAGGCCAGCGACATTCCGCTCTGGGCCGTCCTTCTGCCGGTCATGGCGGCGATCTCCTACGGATTCGCCGCGACCTACGGCAAGCGCTTCCGCGATCTGCCCGCGCCCGTGACCGCCACCGGTCAGCTCACCGCATCCTCGCTGATCATGCTGCCGACCGCGCTTATGGTCGACCATTCCTGGCAGATCCCGATGCCGCCGCTCGAAGCGATCGCCGCCATTCTGGCGCTCGCGCTGATCTCGACCGCCTTCGGCTATATCCTCTTCTTCCGCATCATGGCGCTGGCCGGGGCTACGAATACGTCGCTCGTCACGCTGCTCGTGCCGCCGAGCGCGATCCTGCTCGGCGCGCTGTTTCTCGGAGAAACCCTGCAGCCGGTGGATCTACTTGGAATGGCCTTGATCGGCCTCGCCCTCGTTGTCCTCGACGGACGCTTCCCGGGCTTTCGCCGCAGTGCAGCATGAAAGGCGCGAGTCTCCCGATGTGTGCCTCCCGGAAGCGGGTCGGCGGCTTGCCGATCACGCTTGTTAAGCAATATTAATAATCGCTGAAGTTAGGCAAGGGGTTGAATTTTCTACGGAAGCGCAGGGGTGCGACAAGTTTTCCACCGCCTTCGACGGCACTGCAGCACATTAATCGCTTTCCTTGCGACACAAATCCGACATATTATCTAACGGTCAACACAAGGAGGCAGACATGGGACTTACGAACTCTCTCAATGTCCTGATCGTCGGTGCGGCGTTTGTGTTCATTGCCACAATGCTGTTCATCTAACCCAAATGAGTTGAACAAGAGGCCAAGAGGAACCGTCAGCGGTCAGGCCCTTAAGCCGTAAGAGCTTTCCAGTTTTCATGAAGAAGGCGCGTGATCCGAACGGACACGCGCCTTCTTCGTATCTGCCGAATGGGCACCCGCCTCAGGCGGCGGCGCCCGCCCCTTCCCGACCACGCGCGGCGAGCGGCCTCAGGCCGAGATTGCCAAGCGTGGCCGTGACCAGCGCCGAGCGGTTCATCGTGTAGAGATGGAAATCGGAAACGCCGCGCCGGACGAGATCCTCGATCTGCTCCGCCGCCACTTCGGCTGCAACCGCGGCACGCGCCTGCGGCTGATCGTCGAGACCGGCAAAACGCGCGTCGAGGAAGGCCGGGATGCTTGCGCCGCACATCGAGGCGAAGCGCTTCAGCTGCGTGAGGTTCTGGATCGGCATGATGCCGGGCACGATCGGGATAGAGATGCCGGCCGCCCGCACGCGCTCAAGATAACGCTCGAAGATGTCGTTGTCGAAGAAGAACTGGGTGAGCGCGCGGCAGGCGCCGTTGTCGACCTTGCGCTTCAGCATGTCGATGTCGCTCGCCTCGTCCGGGCTCTCGGGGTGCTTTTCCGGATAGGCCGAGACCGAAATCTCGAAGTCGCCCAGCTCGCGCAGGCCGGCAACGAGTTCGGCGGCATTGGCATAGCCGCCCGGATGCGGCTGGTAGGCCGTGCCCATGCCGCCCTGCGGATCGCCGCGCAGTGCCACGAAGTGCTTCACGCCGACGGCGCGGAACTGCTCGACCACCTGATGCACGTCTTCCTTCGTCGCGCCGACGCAGGTCAGGTGCGCGGCGGTGCGAAGCGGCGTCTCGGCAATCAGCCGGCGTACGGTCGAAAGCGTCGGCTCGCGGGTCGTGCCGCCGGCACCATAGGTGACGGACACGAAGTCCGGTGCCCAGTCGGCCAGCTCGTCTACGGTCTTCCACAGCTGGTCCGCCATGTCTTCCGACTTCGGCGGAAAGAATTCGAAGGAGTAACGCAGGCGCTCGGCGGGTTTGCCGTTCCGGTTGTCAATCGCCATTTACCTGCTCCCGGTCTGTGCGGTGGTCCCGCTGATTGTCGCTTCAGAAGCCTCGCCGCCCTTGCGGGCGAGCCAGATCGTGACGGTCAGGCCGCGGCTGGCGGTACTGCCAGGCGGCAGGTCCACGGTCTGTTCGACCGCCATGCCATATTTCGCCAGCCATTCGGCCATGGTCTGGTGCGAGAAGCCGAGCCGCACATGGGCATGCTCGTCGCGCAGGTATTCGAGGGCATGCGGGGCGAGATCGATGATGATCAGCCGCCCGCCGGCCTTCAGCATGCGGCTCGCCTCGGCGAGCGCCAGCTCGGGCTGGACGAGGAAGTGCAGCACCTGGTGGATGATGACGATGTCGTATTCATTGCCGTCGAGCGGCAGGTTGAGAATGTCGCCGTGGCGGACCGAAGCCTTGAGCACGCCGGCCTTGTCGAGATTGGCGCGCGCCACCGCCAGCATGTCGCGGCTGGCGTCGATGCCCGTCGCGCGGCGGTAGCCGTCCTGCAGAAGCTGGAGAATGCGGCCGGTGCCGGTGCCGAGATCGAGAAGCGCGTCGACCGTATCCGTGCCGATCAGTTCGAGCAGCTTGGCCTCGACGGCCGTGTCGTCGACATGCAGGCGGCGCAGTTCGTCCCATTCGGAGGCGTTGCGCTTGAAATATTCCTGGGCACGCTCGGCCCTCGCGCGCTTGACGGCCGCCAGACGTTCGCTGTCGCGCAGGAGCACGGCGTCGTTCTCGCAGGTGGCGGCCAGCAGCATATTGGCAAGCGCTGCTGCTTCACCGTCCTGCTTCAGCCGGAAATAGGCCCAGGCGCCCTCCTGGTAGCGGTCGATCAGGCCCGCTTCGGCGAGCAGCTTCAGGTGGCGGGAGATGCGCGGCTGCGACTGGCCGAGAATGTCGGTCAGGTCGGTGACCGTGAGATCACCCGCCGAGAGCAGTGCCAGCAGCCGCAGGCGCGTCGGCTCGCCGGCCGCCTTCAGCAGTTCCACCAGGGCGTCGACGCCGAATTTCATGTTTGCCGTCATTCTTCACCCAATCAAGACATAAACATATCTTTATGTCAGTCGCGATTCTTGCGCAAGGGCAAAGTGTGAAAACTTGCGGGCAAGCCGCGACGGTCCACAGCGCAAGGGAACGTTCTTGAGCGCGGGACCCCGTCCGCCGATCCGCCGGACGGCAACAAAAAACCCCGGAGAACCGGGGTTTTTCAAGGTTTGAAGGCTTAGCGGGTGAGGCGCTTGTAGCTCATCCGCGTCGGGTTGAGCGCGTCGGCGCCGAGGCGACGGACCTTGTCCTTTTCATAGTCCTCGAAGTTGCCTTCGAACCACTCCACATGACCATTGCCTTCGAAGGCCAGGATGTGCGTGGCCAGACGGTCGAGGAACATGCGGTCGTGGCTGATGATGATCGCGCAGCCGGCGAAGCTTTCGAGCGCGCTTTCCAGTGCACCGAGCGTTTCGGTATCAAGGTCGTTGGTCGGTTCGTCGAGCAGCAGCACATTGCCGCCGGCCTTCAGCATCTTCGCCAAGTGCACGCGGTTGCGCTGACCGCCGGACAGGTTGCCGACCTTCTGCTGCTGGTCGCCGCCCTTGAAGTTGAAGGCGCCGCAATAGGCGCGGGAGTTCATGTCGAACTTGCCGAGCTTGATGATTTCGGCCCCGCCCGAGATTTCTTCCCAGACCGTCTTGTTGCCGTCCAGTGCATCGCGGCTCTGGTCGACATAGCCCAGCTGCACGCTGTCGCCGATGCGCATCGAGCCGCTATCGGGCTTTTCCTGGCCGGTGATCATGCGGAAAAGCGTGGTCTTGCCGGCGCCGTTCGGGCCGATGACGCCGACGATACCGCCCGGGGGCAGCTTCAGCGTCAGATCCTCGATCAGCACGCGATCGCCATAACCCTTGGTGATGCCGTCCATCTCGATGACCACCTGGCCGAGACGCTCGCTGACGGGAATGATGATCTGGGCGTCGCCCGGACGGACATTGGCCGCGGCTTCCACCAGCTGTTCGTAGGACTTGATACGGGCCTTGGACTTGGCCTGGCGGGCCTTCGGGCTGGAGGCGATCCATTCCTGCTCACGCGAGAGGGCCTTCTGGCGTCCGGCTTCTTCGCGGCTTTCCTGCTGCATGCGCTTGGCCTTGGCCTGCAGGTAAGCGGAATAGTTGCCCTCGTAGGGAATGCCGCGGCCGCGGTCGAGTTCGAGGATCCAGCCCGTGACGTTGTCGAGGAAGTAGCGGTCGTGGGTGATCATCAGCACGGCGCCCGGATAATCGCGCAGATGCTTTTCCAGCCAGGCGATGGTCTCGGCGTCGAGGTGGTTGGTCGGTTCGTCGAGCAAAAGCAGGTCCGGCTGCGAGAGCAGCAGCTTGCAGAGCGCCACGCGGCGGCGCTCACCACCCGACAGGCTCGTGACATCGGAATCGCCGGGCGGGCAACGCAGCGCGTCCATCGCCATCTCGACCTGGTTTTCCAGGTCCCAGAGATTCTGGCTGTCGATGATGTCCTGGAGCTTGGCGCCCTCGTCCGCCGTCTCGTCGGAATAGTTCATCATCAGTTCGTTGTAGCGCTCGAGGATCGCCGTCTTCTTGGCGACGCCTTCCATGACGTTCTCGAACACCGTCTTGGACGGGTCGAGATGCGGCTCCTGCTCGAGATAGCCGAGCGTCGCGCCTTCGGCGAGCCAGGCTTCGCCGGTATATTCCTTGTCGAGGCCGGCAATGATCTTGAGAACGGTCGACTTACCCGCGCCGTTCGGACCCAGGATACCGATCTTGGCATCGGGGTAGAAGGACAGGTTGACGTTTTCGAGGATCTTCTTGGCACCGAAGGCCTTGTTCAGGCCGGCCATGTGATAGATGAACTGACGTGCCATCGTGTTGAATTGCTCCGCGGGCGTGAAGGGGATTTGCCGCTATGTAGGCGAAAGCGCCGCACGGGGCAATGCGAAAGGCAGAAGAGCCGGGCTCTTTTCTGGCCAGAGCCGTCGCTGTCCGGCCCGTTTCAACTCAGCGCGAACCTTCCGCTCGCTCCGGCGACCGCCCGCCGTCGGCCAAGGCACTGTCAGAAAAAATTCCTTTGCGGCCCCGCCTTCTGCCCTTTAACCCTAAATCCGAGTTTGGGGAGGACGGCAATGGCATTCGAAACAGGCGGGCGGCTTGCAACGGTCACGGGCGCGGAGCTCAGCTATCACATTGAGGAAGCAACGGGCACGGCACGCGGCATCGTCATCGTCTGCCACGGACTGGCCGAGCATTCGCGCCGCTACCGCCGCTTCGCCGAGGCGCTGTCGGCCGCCGGCTACCACGTCTTGGCCCACGATCACCGCGGCCATGGCGAGACCACGGCGATCGGTGCGCCGCGCGCCCGCTTCGCCGGCCGAGAGGGCTGGAAGGCCGTGATCTCCGACACGCTCTCCATGCGCGACCTGGCCGTCGGACAATATCCGGGACTGCCTGTCATCCTCTTCGGCCACTCCATGGGCGGCCTCGTCGCGCTCAACACCATGACGGATCATCCGGACGCCTTCGATGCGCTGGCCGTGTGGAATTCCAACTTCCATCCGGGGCTCGCCGGCCGCTTTGCCCAGGGAGTGCTGGCGATCGAGCGCATGCTGAAGGGCTCGGACGTGCCGAGCCTGATCCTGCCACGCGCCACCTTCCTGGCCTGGGGCAAGCGCATCCCCAACCGCCGCACCGATGCCGACTGGCTGTCGCGCGATGCACGGGAAGTCGACGCCTATGTCAACGATCCGCTCTGCGGCTTCGACGCCAGCGTCTCGCTCTGGCGCGACGTCTTCACGCTGACCTTCCGCGGCGCCTCCGCAGAGCAACTCCAGCGTCTGCCGAAGGACAAGCCGATCCACCTGGTGGGCGGCGGGCAGGACCCGGCGACCGACAATGCCCGGGCGGTCGAATGGCTCGGCAAGCGACTGGCGAAACAAGGTTTCTCGGCCGTCACCACTCGGATCTATCCCGACATGCGCCACGAAACACTGAACGAGATCGGCCGGGAAAGCGCGACCGAGGACTTCGTCGGCTGGTGCAACGCCGTGACCGGCCGCGCCGGAGCTTAAGACGCCTGAAGCCCTGGCGATGCCGAAACGGAATGATCCCATGAGAGAAATTCAAGTGCTTCCGCCAAAGGGCGAAGCTATAGATATCTCAAGAGTAACTTGTCCGTAGCACCGCAAGCGCAAAGCTGCAGGCGGTTCTGACCGCAGAAGAGCAAGGCCCGCGATGACCACCCCACCCGGACCGCCCGCGCCGGCCCTGCCCGCCCCGTCCCCGGATGTGACGATCGGTCTGCTGCTGATGGTCACCGCGGTGCTGATCGCGCCCTTCATCGACATCTTCTCCAAGCTTGCCACCGAGACCACCTCGCCGATGGAGATCACCGCCGTGCGGTTCTTCTTCCAGATGGTCTTCATGCTGCCGATCTTCGTCTGGCGGCGGACCCTTCCGCGCTTCTCGCGGACCAATACTCGCTACCACGTGGCGCGCGGCGGGCTGATCGCGCTTTCCATGGTCTGCTACGTCACGGCGCTCTCGGTGATGTCGGTTGCCGATGCCGTGGCGATCTTCTTCATCGAGCCTATCATCCTGACGATCCTCTCCAGCATCTTCCTCAAGGAAACCATCGGCTGGCGCCGCTACACCGCCTGCGCCGTCGGCTTCTGCGGTGCGCTGCTGATCATCCAGCCGAGCTTCGAGCAGGTCGGCTTCATCGCCCTTCTGCCGGCCGTTTCGGCACTCTGCGTCGCCATCTTCGCCATCCTGACGCGCAAGCTCGCCCATCGCGAAGACCCGTGGTCGATGCAGATCGAGACCGGATTCTGGGGTCTGGTGATCTCGGCCGCGGCGATCGCGCTCTTCGGCCAAAGCATGCCGTTGATCTTCGCGCCCAGCCTGCCCGATCTCACCAGCATGGTGTGGATGACCAGCGTCGGCCTTGCCGCGGCGATCTCGGGCATATTCGGCGTCTATGCCTATCGATCGGCCCCGGCCTCGACGCTGGCACCGCTGCAATATCTCGAGATCGTCACCACGACGATCTTCGGCTGGCTGGTCTTCCGCGACTTCCCCGATCCGATCAAGTGGCTGGGCATCGCCATCATCATCGGCTCCGGCCTCTTCATCATCTGGCGGGAACGCCGCTTCACCTCGAAGCCCGTCTCCGAAAACGCCACGCTTGCGCCATGACAGGACCCAGCATGACCGAAAACCCCGTCAAGAATCCGCCGCTCGCCGGCATCCGCGTCATCGAGCTCGCCCGCGTGCTGGCCGGCCCCTGGGCAGGCCAGATGCTCGCCGATCTCGGCGCCGACGTCATCAAGGTCGAGAACCCGGAGGGCGGTGACGATACCCGCGCCTGGGGACCGCCCTTCGTCGAGGGCAAGGACGGCGAAAACCTGTCGGCCGCCTACTACCACTCGACCAACCGTAACAAGCGCTCGATCGCCATCGACTTCCGCTCGCCGGAAGGCCAGGAGATCGTCAGGCGCCTAATCGCCAGCGCTGACGTGGTGATCGAGAACTTCAAGCTCGGCGGCCTGAAGAAATACGGCCTCGACTACGAGAGCCTGAAGGCAATCAACCCGAAGCTCATCTATTGCTCGATCACCGGCTTCGGGCAGAACGGGCCCTATGCCGAGTTCGCCGGCTATGACTACATCGTGCAGGGCATGTCGGGTTTCATGTCGATCACCGGGGAGCCGGACGGCCAGCCGATGAAGGCGGGCGTGGCGATCGCCGACATCTTCACCGGCATCTATGCGGTTACCGCGATCCAGGCCGCGCTGATCCATGTGATGAAGACCGGCGAAGGCCAGTTCGTCGACATGGCGCTGCTCGACGTCATGGCCGGCGTGCTCGCCAACCAGAACATGAACTACCTGATCTCGGGCAAGGCGCCGGTCAGGCTCGGCAATGCCCATCCCAACATCAGCCCTTACGAAGTGGTGCCGACCGCCGACGGCCATCTGATCCTTGCCGTCGGCAATGACGGCCAGTTCAAGCGGCTCTGCGCCATTCTCGGCATTGCCGGGATCGCGGAAGACGAGCGCTTCGCCACCAACAAGGCCCGCGTCGCCAACAAGGTCGAGGTCCGCCGCATCGTCATCGCCGAGACGGCGAAATGGGCGAAGCGCGACCTGCTGACCGCCTGCGAGAGCAATGCCGTGCCGGCCGGGCCGATCAACTCGATCGCCGAAATGTTCGACGACCCGCAGGTCAAGGCCCGCGAACTGCGCATCGAACTCGAGGATTCCGACGGCAACGTCATCCCCGGCGTGCGCACGCCCATCGTCCTGTCCGAGACGCCGCTGCGCTACGCGCGCCCGAGCCCGCGCGTCGGCGAGCATCAACAAGAAATTCTCGCCGAACTGGCCGAGATCGAAAGGGAGAGAAACCAATGAAGAAGACTGGCGGGGAACTGATCGTCGAGGCGCTCAAGGCCAATGGCGTCGAACGCGTCTCCTGCGTGCCGGGCGAAAGCTATCTGGCCGTTCTCGACGCCCTGCGCGACAGCGGCATCGAGACGCTCGTCTGCCGCCAGGAAGGTGGTGCCGCGATGATGGCCGACGCCTGGGGCCGCCTCACCGGCAAACCCGGCATCTGCATGGTGACCCGCGGTCCGGGCGCCACCAACGCCACCGCCGGCCTGCACATCGCCCGGCAGGATTCGATCCCGATGATCCTGTTCATCGGCCAGGTCGGCCGCGACATGCGCGAGCGCGAGGCCTTCCAGGAGGTCGAGTACCGCCGCGCCTTCACGGAATTCGCCAAATGGGTCGGCGAGATCGACGACGCCCGCCGCATCCCGGAATTCGTCACCCGCGCCTTTGCCGTCGCCACCTCCGGCCGCCCCGGCCCGGTCGTTCTCTCGCTGCCGGAAGACATGCTGGTGGACGAGGTCGAGGCCCCGGCCGCCAAACCCGCCATGCCCGTCGAAGCCCATCCCGGGCCGTCGCAGATCGAGCGGCTGGGCGAGATGCTTGCCACCGCCAAGCGCCCGATCGCCGTTCTCGGCGGCACGCGCTGGACCAAGCAGGCCGTTTCCGAATTCGAGGATTTCGCCAATCGCTGGAAACTGCCAATCGGCTGCTCCTTCCGCCGCCAGATGCTGTTCGACCACCTGAACGCCTCCTATGCCGGCGATGTCGGCATCGGCATCAATCCGGCCCTGTCGAGGGAGATCAAGGAGGCCGACCTCGTGCTGCTGATCGGCGGCCGTTTCTCGGAAATGCCGTCCTCCAGCTACACGCTGCTCGACGTGCCCTACCCGTCGCAGACGCTCGTGCATGTCTATCCGGATCCCTCCGAGCTCGGCCGCGTCTATCGCCCGGATCTCGCCATTTGCGCTGCCCCGGTCGAGTTCGTCGGCGCGCTCAAGGCGCTGAAGGCGCCGGAACAGCCCGTCTGGGCCGCTCGCACCGAGGCCATGCACGCCGCCTATCTCTCCTGGTCGACGCCGCCGACCCAAGGCCCCGGCCCGGTTCGCATGGGACCGATCATGGACTGGATCGAGGCCAACACGGCCGAGGACACCATCTTCACCAATGGTGCGGGCAATTACGCCACCTGGGTGCACCGCTTCCATCGCTTCCGCGACTTCGCCACCCAGGCGGCCCCGACCTCCGGCTCGATGGGCTACGGCCTGCCCGCCGCCGTCGCCGCCAAGGCGCTGCATCCGGACCGTGAGGTGATCTGCTTTGCCGGTGACGGCTGCTTCATGATGCACGGGCAGGAATTCGCCACCGCCATCCGCTACGACCTGCCGATCATCGTCTGCCTGGTGAACAACGGCATCTACGGCACGATCCGCATGCACCAAGAGCGCGAATATCCCGGCCGCGTCAGCGCAACCGACCTCACCAACCCCGACTTCGCCGCCTTCGCCCGCGCCTATGGCGGGCATGGCGAGACGGTCGAGGCGACGGAGGATTTTGCCGGCGCCTTCGAGCGCGCCCGCGCTTCGGGCAAACCCTCGATCATCGAGATCAAGCTCGACCCGGAGGCGATCACGCCGATGAAGACGCTGACGCAGATTCGCGAGAAGACCTGACAAACCCTTTGACCACAAAAGAAAAAGGCCGGGAGCGATCCCGGCCTTCTTCATTCGGAAAGGGTGGAGGCGATCAGATCGCCGCGGTGACGATGAACTCGACCTTGTAGTCCGGGGTCGCCAGCGCGGCTTCGCTGGTGGCGCGGGCCGGCGGGTTCTTCGGGTCGATCCAGGCTTCCCAGACGGCGTTCATTTCGCCGAAGGTCGACATGTCCGAGAGATAGATGATCGTCTGCAGGATCTTCGACTTGTCCGAGCCGGCCAGCGCCAGCAGGCGCTCGACTTCGGCGAGAGCCGACTTCGACTGCTCGGTGACGGACGTGCCGTCGCCAACCTGGCCGGCGAGATAAACGGTGTTGCCGTGGACGACGGCGCCGCTCATGCGGGCGCCCGGCTCGATACGCTTGATGGTCATGGCAAATACTCCTGTTGCAGTGTGATAGAACGGAAAGGTGGGAGGGCGAGCGACAGCCGATACGGCTTGCTCAGCCGCGCAGGTGCTGGCTCTTCTGGTAGGTCGCGGTCGACCGCGCGCCGGAGCGGCAATAGCCGAGCATCGGCCGGTCGAAATCGTCGAGCGCATCGACCATGCCGGAGATGGCGTCGGACGTGACGCCCATCGGGCCGACCGGCACATGGGCGATCTTGAGGCCGAGTTCCTCGGCACGCCGAGCGATCTCGGCAAAGGTCGGCTGGCCGGCCTCTTCGCCATCCGGGCGATGGCAGACGATGGACTTGAAGCCGAGCGCCTTGATCGTGTCGAGATCCTCGACCGAAATCTGGCCGGTCACGGAATATTCTTCGTCAATCTGCGAAATGTTCATGGCGGTCTCCCTGCTTGCGAGGGGCAAACATCTACGATGCGGGCAGGCAGGCGTCAATCGCCGGCCGCCCCGTTTCCCCGCCGCGCGCGGCCTCAGACGAAGGCGAAGGAGAGAGCGTATTCGCGGCTCTCGCCCGGCTCCAGATCGATGAATTCGCCACGTTCCGCAAGCTTCTCGCGCGGTTCCCAGCGATGCGAGACCGGTTCGATACCGAGCACATGCGCGGGTGCCGCCTGGTTGCGCCAGACCTGCAGGAAGGGCAGCGTATCGGTGCGGAAGCGCACCACCAGGGTCTTGCCGCCGATCGCCGCGATCGGCCCGAGCCGCACCTGTGCCCATCCGCCCTGGCCGGCCGACACGCAGAACACGCCGCCGTCGCCCTCGCCGAAGGCCCAGGGAAAGCCGCCGCCGTCCAGCATGGCGCCTTCGAGCCGCACGCCGTCATCGAAATGTTTGGCCCCGAGGTTCATGTGGTACATCAGAAACGCAGGGAAAGCCGTCGTGCCGGTATTGGTGACTGTGTCGGCAAGGCTCACCTCCCCCGTCCCGCCATTCAGGCGCCAGCAACGATCCAGCCGCGCGCTGCCGCCATCCGCCAGGGTGACGTCGACGCTCGCGCGGCACGTGGTGTCGTCGCCCTCGGCCGACAGCGCGACATCACGCGCCGGATGCGACGAAAACGATCCGTGCAGCGGATAACGTGCTCCGGGTCGGCCAGTGATCGGTTCCGGATGGCGGATGTGATCAGGCCCGCAGGTGAAGAGAAAACCTTCGAGCGAGTGATCGATGCGCGGGTCGCCGTCGTCGGGGATCGCCCGGCCGGGCGCCAGGTCGACGCCGCCGACCACGCAGGCGCCGATATCGAGGACGGAACCCTCGTCCAGCGTCAGCGCCGGACCCTTCCGCCCCTTGAACTCCATCATGCCGCAGGCTCCCCCATCGACGGTTGCGGCGCCGTGAACTGGCCGCTGGCGATCATCATTTCGACACCGGACAAACCGTCCGCAAGCGACCTGAGGTACGGCAAATCGATCGCCCCTTCAAGCCAGCGCTGGTAGTCGGTGGCCCGCCCCTTGAGCATGGCGTATCCCTCCATGCCGGGGGCCGTCAGCGTCAGCAGTTCGAACCGCCGGTCTTCGTGGTCGCGGCGTCGCTCCAGCCAGCGGCGATCCTCCAGCGCCTTCACCGCCCGGCTGATCTTGGTCTTGGTCAGGCCGGAATGGCCGGAGATCGCCTTCGCCGTCTTGTGGATGCGCTCGCCCAGCGACCAGAGAACCTGCCACTCCGCCCAGGAAATGTCCTCGCCCACGCCGCTGAAGCGCATGAAGTGGGCACTCAATCGTTCAGCGACACGGCTGAGGCGATATGGCAGAAAATCATCAATATCAAACCGATTCGGCATCGTTCCCCCGTACGATGAGCAGGCAGGCCCAGGCCTGCGCTGCAGCGCCTAAAATATTCCGCCTCCCCCCTAGGAGTCGGTTTTTAAAACAATATTCACCATGAATTCACCTTTTCCACACTAGTGTCAAATTTGCCGGGTTTGTCGGATGGGCAAAAGAAGGAAACGAATCTTGATCGACATGCTGAGAGCGGGAGTGATTGTGGCGTCCGTCGCGGCCCTGCAGGCCGGCGTGGCTACATCCGCCCTCGCCAACGACCCCTATGGCTACCGCAACGGTCCCGTACTGCTGGTTTCGCCCGACGGCGACATCCTGGACTATGTGCCGGAAGCCGGCGACGTGGTGATCAGCCGCGACCGCATGGGCCGGCGCGTACTGATCGATCGCTACGGCAATCTGGTCGCCACCGAAGTGCCTGCCGAAACCTATTTCCCGCGCCAGCGCGAGGCCCGCGCGCCGGTCGTCTATGACGACTTCGGCGCGCCGCAACCCGGCTGGGAAGATGACGGCCTCGTCACCGGCGCAATCCCCTCGCCCGGCGCCGTCGACCGCCAGGACCTCGGCGAGCCTCTGCCGGACATGCCGTCCGGCGGACCGGACATGGCGCCGCCGATGGATCAGGCCCCGGCACGTACGGTGACGCCGGAAATCCCGGTGAAGAGCAATCTGTCGCAGCTGGAAATCACCGCGCTGCAGGTCTTCCTCGACCGCGAGGGCGTTTCCCCCGGCGTGATCGACGGCAAGATGGGCCAGAACGTCAACAAGGCGCTGGTCGCCTGGCAGGAAATCACCGGCGAGACGATCGACCCGAACAACGCCGAGGACATTCTCGAGCGCCTTCGCCTGTCGGGCGGACTGGCGATCACCGCCTACACCATCACGCCCGGCGACGCGGCAGGCCCCTACGTCGCCGCCATCCCCGAGGACTACGCCCACAAGGCGCAGCTTCCGGCCCTCTCCTACACCTCGACCACAGAAATGCTGGCCGAGAAATTCCATATGGACGAGGCCTATCTGAAGGCGCTCAACCCCGGCGTCGACTTCACCATTCCCGGCACGACGATCAAGGTCGTCGATCCCGGCAAGACCAAGAAGGGCGAGGTCGCGCGCATCGTCGCCAACAAGGGGCTGAAGCAGGTCTTCGCCTACGGCGCCGACGGCGCGCTGATCGCCGCCTATCCCGCCAGCATCGGCTCGACGGACACGCCCTCCCCGTCGGGCACCGTCACCGTCGAGCGCATCGCCTTCGATCCGGGCTATACCTATAACCCGAAGATCAACTTCCAGCAGGGCGCCAACGACAAGGTTCTCTCCATTCCGCCGGGCCCGAACGGTCCGGTCGGCACGGTCTGGATGGCGCTGTCGAAGCCGACCTATGGCATTCACGGTACGCCGGAACCGTCGAAGATCGGCCGCACCCAGAGCCATGGCTGCATTCGCCTGACCAACTGGGACGCGACCGAACTCGCCAAGATGGCCAAGCCCGGCGTCACCGTTGAATTCATCGACTGACGCCCGCCTCTCCCTGAAACGACACAGCAATGAAAGAGCCGCCAGACTTGCATCTGGCGGCTCTTTCATTGCGCTGCTCGGGAGGAGTGGGAGGAGGATCAAGCAGCGTTACGAACGACCCGGAACATGCGGCGCGGTTCCTGGCTGCGGATGACCTTGGTCGGCAGCAGGCGGCGAACCTCGCCGGCAAAAGCCTGGGCATTCTCGCGCGCCTTGTCGAGATTGCTGATCCGGCCCGCATCCATGCTGTAGAGCGTGCCGCCGCAGTCGAAGATCTCGCGGAACGCGCTGCGCTCGACGATCGGCGTATCCATGACGTTGACGCCGCGGGCGGAGAGCAAGCCCTTGATGGTGAGCAGCGCCCGAGTCGTCACCATCGAGGTCACGCGCGTCAGAACCACCGAATGGGGGATAATGAGGCGGCCGGCGCTTTCCATCATCTTGATCAGGTCGAGGATCTGCGCGGCGCCCTTGGCGTCCATGGCACAGCCCTGTACGGGGATCATCACATGGTCGGACAGGCCGATCGCCGTGGTGACGATGGCGTCGCGCGCACCGGCGAGATCGATGATCGTGTAGTCGGCGGTGCGGGCGGTTTCGCGCAAATGGCCCTGGATCGAGGCAACCGAGACCTCGGAAATCACTTCGATATTGTGCTGGAAGCCGGAGGCTTCATGCCACTGGGTGATCCAGCGCTGGGGATCGGCATCGAGGATGGCGACGCGATAGCCCTGGTGGGCGAGTTCGGTCGCGAGCAGCAAGGCGGCAGTGGTCTTGCCGGCTCCGCCCTTGGCATTGGCAAATGAGATGACTGGCATGCTGTTTCCTCGAAAGGGTATGGACCGAGCGTCTCATCGCTCTTGCAGGCACCCTTGGCTCATGGTGTCAGTAAATGCATCATTGCTAATTATGGTTAACAAACCGGTAAGAGCCGACCCTTCCCGCCTCCCCAAAAATGGTAGTACCGCCGCCCATGCCCCTGATCGGCAAAGAAAAAAGCCCGCGGCACTGTCCGTGCCGCGGGCCTTGACGTTTGTTAACTTTCAGTCGCTCAGAAGCAGTCGAGGAACAGCGCCTTGGTGTTCTCGAGCGTCATCTGCACCGGGTTGCCGCCGCAGCTGGGATCCTCGATCGCCATCGCCGTCAGTTCATCCACGCGGTCCGACTTGATTCCCATGGCCGTCAGGTTTTCCGGCACGCCGAGTTCGGCACGCAGCGACAGGACATAGTCGTAGAAGCCGTCAAAGCCGCCCGAAATGCCGAGATAGGCCGCCGCGCGGGCGATCTTCTCTTCGATGGCGGCGCGGTTGAAGCGCAGCACCGGCGGCATGACGACGGCATTGGTCATACCGTGATGGGTGTTGTAGACCGCGCCGATCGGATGCGACAGCGAATGGATCGCGCCGAGACCCTTCTGGAAGGCGACGGCGCCCATGGCGGCCGCCGACATCATGTTGGTGCGGGCTTCGATATCCGTGCCGTCCTTGAAGGCGCGCGGCAGGTATTCCTTGACCAGCCGCATGCCTTCGAGCGCAATCCCCTGGCTCATCGGATGATAGAATGGCGAGGAATAGGCTTCCAGGCAATGGGCGAAGGCGTCCATGCCGGTGCCGGCGGTGATCATCTTCGGCATGCCGACGGTCAGTTCCGGGTCGCAGATGACGACGCCGGGCAGGAACTTCGGATGGAAGATGATCTTCTTCACATGCGTCTTGGAATTGGTGATGACCGAGGCGCGACCGACTTCTGAACCCGTGCCGGCCGTGGTCGGGACCGCGACGATCGGCGCGATGCCGTCGGAATTGGCCCGCGTCCACCAGTCGCCGATGTCCTCGAAATCCCAGACGGGGCGCGTCTGGCCGGCCATGAAGGCCACGCACTTGCCCAGATCGAGGCCAGAGCCGCCGCCGAAGGCGACGACGCCGTCATGGCCGCCGTCCTTGTAGGCCTTGATGCCGGCTTCGAGGTTGATCTCGTTCGGGTTCGGATCGACGTCGGCGAAGAGCGCACGGCCGAGGCCGGCTTCCTCCAGCACGTCGAGCGCGGTCTGGGTGATCTGCATCGGCGCCAGACCGCGGTCGGTGACCAGCAGCGGCTTCTTCATGCCGAGCGACTTGCAGGCGTCCGCCAGTTCCTTGATGCGGCCGCGTCCCATCTTGATGGCGGTGGGATAGCTCCAGTTTGCGACGATGTTCATTTCGTGACCTTCTTGAGGTGGTAGGATTTCGGACGGGTGAGGTTCTGGAAGCCGAGGACCGAGAGCGAACCGCCCTTGCCGGTCTCCTTGCAGCCGGTCCAGCACAGCGCCGGGTCGAGATAGTCGGCGCGGTTCATGAAGACGGTACCGGTTTCGATCTCGCGACCGATGCGGGCGGCCCGCTCCGGATCCTGAGTCCACAGCGAAGCCGTCAGGCCGTAGGGGCTGTCGTTCATCAGGGCGAGCGCTTCCTCGTCGTTCTTGACCTTCATGATGCCGACGGCGGGACCGAAGGTCTCGTCCTTCATGAAGGACATGGAATGATCGACGTTCACCAGGATCTGCGGCATCAGATAGGCATGGCCGTCATCCTGCGGGAAGAGCTTGGGATCGACGAGCGCCTTGGCGCCCTTGGCGACGGCCTCGGCGATCTGCTCGCGCACATGCGCGGCAAAGCGGCGATGCGCCATCGGGCCGAGCGTCGTTTCCGGATCGAGAGGATTGCCGAGCTTGTAGTTCGACACCCAGGCGACCGACTTCTCGACGAAGGCGTCGTAGAGGTTCTCGTTCACATAGATGCGCTCGATGCCGCAGCAGCACTGGCCGGAATTATAGGTGGCGCCGTCCATCAGCGTGTCGACGGCGGCGTCGAGATCGGCGTCCTCCATCACATAGCCCGGATCCTTGCCGCCGAGCTCGAGGCCGATGCCGGCGAAGGTGCCGGCAGCGGCCCGCTCGATGGAGCGGCCGCCCTCGACCGAACCGGTGAAGTTGATGAAGTTGAAATTGCCGGTGGCGATCAGCGCCGAGGTGGTGGCGTGGTCGAGGAAGAGGTTGACGAAGACGTCGTCAGGGACGCCGGCTTCGACGAAGGCGCGCACCATGCGCTCGCCGACCAGAAGCGTCTGCGTCGCATGCTTGATGACGACCGTATTGCCGGCCATCAGCGCCGGCGCAACCGTGTTGATCGCCGTCATGTAGGGGTAGTTCCACGGCGCGATCACGAGCACGACGCCGTGCGGCTCACGCTCGATGCGACGTTCGAAGGTCCCGCTGTCTTCGATCACGAGAGGCGCCAGCGCGTCGGCGGCGATCGAGGCGACGTAGTTGGAACGCTCGTTGAATCCCTTGTACTCGCCGCCATAGCGCACCGGGCGGCCCATCATGTGGGCGAGCTCCGGCACGACTTCGTCGGCCATCTCGTTGAGGCGCGCGACGCCCTTGAGGACGAGCTGCACGCGTTCCTCGAGCGGCCGCCGCGCCCAGGCCTTCTGCGCCTTGCGGGCGCGCGCCACCACTTCGCTTGCGGCATCCAGCGACATGGCCGGACGCTCGGCATAGACCGATCCGTCGATCGGCGAAATGCATTTGATCATGTTCATTTTCAGTTGCTCCTTGAAAGCCTCGCCAGCTGGTAGCGCGAAGTCGGATCGCGCGCCATCTGCCAAGATGGCGCAACCGCCCCGCTCCCTCCGGACCGCGCGAACGCGTATCCGGCCTGCCGGCACGAACGCCCTCCCCGGTCGAACCGCGAAGGGCCGTGAATGTGTCATACCGCCATTCGAGCGGCGCGAATATGACCCGAAAGGGATAGGACGGCCGAGCGGCAGCGCTGCCGACGGCCGCACCGGATCAGGCGCGCTCGAACCCTCTCGCCACCTCCCAGTCGGTGATCTTGCGGTCGTATTCCTCCTGCTCCCATTCCGCGGCGCGGACATAGTGCTCGACGACATCGTCGCCGAAGGCATGGCGCAGCATGGCCGAACCATTGAGCGCGACCGCGGCCGAGCGCAGCGTGCGCGGGATTTCGCGGACCTCGTTCGCGCCATAGGCGTCGCCGACAAAGGCCGGCTCGAGTTCCAGCTTGCGCTCGATCCCGTCGATACCAGCGGCGATCAGCGCGGCCATGGCGAGATAGGGGTTGAGATCGGAGCCGCCAACCCGGCATTCGACGCGGATGGCCTTGCTGTTCTCGCCGCAGAGACGATAGCCGGCGGTACGGTTGTCCTTCGACCAGATCGCCTTGGTCGGCGCGAACGTGCCGGCCATGAAGCGCTTGTAGGAATTGATGTAGGGCGCGAGGAAATAGGTGACCTCGCTGGCATGGGAGAGCAGACCGGCCATGTAGTGCTTCATCGTCGTCGACATGCCGTGCTCGCCGTTCTCGTCGAAGAACAGCGGCGTGCCGCCATCGACGCTCCACAGCGACTGGTGAATGTGCGAGGACGAGCCGGCCGCATTGTAGTGCCACTTGGCGAGGAAGGTGATGGCCTTGCCGCGCTGCCAGGCGATTTCCTTGCAGGCATTCTTGATGATGACGTGGCGGTCGGCCATGGTCAGCGCATCGGCATAGCGCACATTGACCTCGCCCTGCCCGGCGGACGCCTCGCCCTTGGTGTTCTCGACCGGAATGCCGGCGCCCTGGAGCCCGTTGCGGATTGCCCGCATCACATCCTCTTCCTTGGTCGTCTGGAAGATGTGGTAGTCCTCGTTGTAACCCGAGGCGAGCTGCAGGTCGCGGTAACCGGAGGCGCGGGCGTCGTCATAGGTCTGGTCGAACAGGAAGAATTCCAGCTCGGTCGCCATGAAGGCCTTCAGGCCCATCGCCTCGAGCCGCTTGACCTGTTTCTTCAGGATGGCGCGCGGCGAATGCGGGATGTCCTCGTGGGTATGGTGATCGAGCACGTCGCAAAGCACCAGTGCGGTGCCTTCGAGCCAGGGCACGAGCCGCAGCGTCGACAGGTCCGGCTTCAGGGCATAGTCCCCATAGCCCTTCTCCCAGCTCGTCGCCTTGTAGCCCGGCACGGTTTCCATTTCCATGTCGGTCGCCAGAAGGTAGTTGCAGCTGTGCGTTTCCTTCCAGCCGCTGTCGACGAAGAACTGCGCATGGAACCGTTTGCCCATGAGACGGCCCTGCATGTCGACCATGCAGGCGAGAACGGTGTCGATGCGGCCTTCGGCAACATCCTTCTTCAGATCGTCAAACGTGTACTGCGCGGCCATCGGAAAATCCTGGTGTCAATCTCGCAGGGCTCGGGCGCCCTTGGGTTTCTCGGTTGGAGGATCCGCGGCATCGCTGCCCCGGATCCCTGTCTTTCGCTTGCCGTCACCGGCACCGGATCAGCCGTTGCGGTACGGAGCGCCGGCCTTTTCCATGTCGGCATTGTACTTCTTGAGGATCTCGACAACCTTGGCCGTGCGCGGCGTCTGCTTGGCGATATCCTCCCAGAAGACGTGGGCTGCGTCCTCGACCGTCTTCCACTCGGCATCCGGAATGCTGGTCAGTTCCAGGCGGCCGCCCTCGGCGCGCAGCTTGGCTTCGCCACCCCAGTACCAGTGCAGGCGATGGTAGTGCGAGCTGTCCATGCACATCTGCCAGAGCGTCTTCAGGTGATCCGGCACTTCGGCCCAACGATCGGCATTGGCGAAGAACGAGCCGCACCAGCCGCCGGAAACGTTGTTGGTCAGGAAGTACTTGGTGACATCGACCCAGCCCGAGGTGAAGACCTCGGTAATGCCCGACCAGGCGATCGCATCGATTTCGCCCGTCTGCATCGCCACCGGCACGTCTTCGAACGGGATGGTGACCGGCACGACGCCGAACTGCGAGAGGAACTGGCCCGCCGTCGGGAAGGTGAAGACGCGCAGCCCCTTCAGGTCGTCGAGTTTGGTGATCGGCTTGTTGGTGGCGAAGTTGCACGGATCCCAGGCGCCGGCCGACAGCCACTTCACGCCGACTTCGGTATAGGCCTGATCCCAGATCTCGGCGAGGCCGTATTCATAGAACAGCGTCGGAACGTCGAGGCTGAAGCGCGAGGCGAACGGGAAGTAGCCGCCGAACACCTTGATGTCGACCGGCGAGTTCATCGAGTCGTCATCCGACTGAACCGCGTCGATGGTGCCGGCCTGCATGGCGCGGAACAGTTCGCCCGTCGGCACGAGCTGGTCGGCCGTATAGAGCTGGATTTCCATCTCGCCATTGGCCGCCTTGTTGAAGGCGTCGACCGCGGGGCGAATGACGAACTCGGCGAGCGCTGCACCTGCATAGGTCTGCAGACGCCAGGTGATCTTCTTGTCCTGCGCCTTGACGTAAGGCGCAGCCAGTGCGGCGGGTGCGGCCACGGCCGCGGTCTTCAGGAATGTTCTTCTGTTTTTCATGTCTGCTTCCCTCTTCTTGTCTCTTTGAACTGCCCCCGCCAGCCCTCCGGCGGAAGATGGACGTATCGGGTCCGTTCAGCCGGACCTCTTTGGATTTGGACCTCTGTCCGCTTAGCCCCTCACGTAGACGTGCTGCGGCAGCCACAGCGCGATCTGCGGAAACGCCATGATGATGATCATGCCGAGGATCATGATGAGCACGAAGGGCACGATCGAACGGTAGATGTCGACCAGTGAAATCTCTGGCGGGGCCATGGCCCGCATGAGGAAGAGATTGTAGCCGAAGGGCGGTGTCATATAGGCGATCTGGCAGGTGATCGTGTAGAGCACGCCGTACCAGATCAGGTCGAAGCCGAGCTTGCCCACCAGCGGGATGTAGAGCGGCGCAACGATGACCAGCATGGCAGTGTCGTCAAGGAACGCGCCCATGACCAGGAAGGACAACTGCATCAGGATCAGGATCTGCCAGGGGCTGAGACCCATTTCGCCGACCAGGAAGCCTTCGATCGCCTTGACCGCGCCAAGACCGTCGAAGACGGCGCCGAAGCACAGGGCAGCCATGATGATCCACATGAACATGCAGGTGATGCCGAGCGTCTGTTCGAGAACACGGTTCCACATCGCCCAGGTCAGCCGCCCCTTGAACCAGGCGGCGAACAGCGCACCCAGTGCGCCGACGGCCGAGCTCTCGACGAGGCTGGTCACGCCCATCAGGAAGAGCCCCATCATCAGGAAGAAGATGAGGAAGGGCAGGATGCCCGCCTGCGCCAGCTTGAGCTTGTCGATGAGCGGCATGTCCCGCTCTTCCTTGGGCAGCGCCGGACCGAGCGCCGGATTGATCTGGCAGCGGATGACCACATAGATCGCAAACAGGAGCGCGAGCAGCAGCCCCGGGAAGACCCCGGCGAGCCAGAGCTGGCCGACCGGCTGGCGGGCGATCATGCCGTAGAGCACCATGACGACGCTGGGGGGCACCAGAATGCCGAGCGAACTGCCCGCCTGGATGACCCCCGACACCATGATCTTGTCATAGCCGCGGCGCAGCAGTTCGGGCAGCGCGATGGTCGCACCGATCGCCATGCCGGCGACGGAAAGCCCGTTCATTGCGGAGATGACGACCATCAGGCCGATCGTACCCAGCGCCAGACCGCCGCGCAGACCGCCGAACCAGACATGGAATGCCTTGTAGAGGTCTTCGGCGATGCCGGATTCCGACAGCATGTAGCCCATGAAGATGAACATCGGCAGAGTCAGCAGCGCATACCATTTCATCAGCTTCATATTGGCCGAGAAACCGAGTTCGAAGCCGCCATTGCCCCAGAGCAGTGCTGCGGCGACGACACCGACCACGCCAATGGCCGCGAACACGCGCTGGCCCGTCAGCATCGACATCATCATCGACGAGAACATCAGAAGAGCGATCATCTCATAGCTCATGCGAGCGGCCTCCCGATCGCCACGGCCACGTCCTTGATCAGGATCGACGTCGCTTGAAGAAATGTGAGGAAGATGCCGAAGACCATGATGATCTTGATCGGCGCCATGTACGGCGACCAGGCGGAGTAGCTCGTCTCGCTGAACTTCAGAGCGTAGGCGGTACTCGATACACCGCCGTAGAGCATGAAGAACAGGTAGACGAACAGCATGGAGATGGTGATCACGTCGACGACTGCCTTGGTCCTGGGCGACCACTTGCCATAGAGCAGATCCATGCGCACATGGCTGTCGAGCTGCAGGGAATAGGCGCCGCCGAGCAGGTAGTAGGCCGCCATGACGAACTGGGCCATTTCCAGCGTCCAGTGCGCCGGCAGGAACATCGCCTTCGACAGCGACGAATAGAGCAGGATGCCCATGAGCAGAAATATGCCGTACATCACGATGCGGCCGACGCGGCGATTGAAGGCGTCGACGCCGCGCACATAGGCCTTGAGGACGTCAGGCATGCGATCGGCCCCCATCCGCAGCGAAGCCCGCGGCGACGCGATGCGGCGCAACCTTCTCTTCTTGTTCTATCGGCATCCGTTCCCCTCTTAATTTTATAAAACCGTGCCAAATTTCTTTTCAGTACGTCAGACCGAAAGCGCCTCCAGGCTGGTCCGCAGCAACCCCGCCAGATAGTCCGCAATAACCCGCTGGCCATCCTCGTCGCGCAGGAGATCGTTCCTCACCTCGATCATTACGTTCAAATGCCCGTCCGGCAGGCCATGCAGCCTCAGACTATGGGTAACACCGTCTTGCGGTCCATAGGGTTCGTTGCGCTCGACGCGAAAGGGCCCGCCCCTCGCCGCATCCAGCATGCCGTCGGCAAGACGGCTGTCGTCGTCGTGCAGTATGCCGATCTCGACCGAGCGCTGCTTGCCGAGATAGACCGGCGTGAAACTGTGGACGGTGACGATCACCGAAGGACGCCCGGACGCCTTGCGAGCAGCCAGGATGGCGCAGACCCGGTCGTGGAACGGCACGTAGAGAGCGGCGGTGCGCGCATAGCGCTCGGCAACCGTCAGCCCGTGATTGCCGGGAATGTCGTAGATCTCGCTTTTCTCCGGCATCGCGGCCGGAGATTCCGGTGGGCGGTTGCAGTCGTAGACGAGCCGCGAGAAGCGCTGATGGACGAGAGCCCCGTCGAGCATGACGGACAGGCGCTTGGCAAGCTCCAGCGCACCCGGATCCCAGGCGATGTGGCTGACCAGCGCGTCGCTGTCGAGGCCGAGATTGCCGGCCCGTTCGGGCATGCGACGCGAGGCATGTTCGCACACGAACAGGCAGCTCCCCGCCCCTTCGGCGTTCTCGACGGCCACGGCTTCGCCGTCAGCCTCTGTTAGGATGTCCGACCTCAAAAGCATGCGGAAACTCCCCGGCGCCTTCCGGCTTTTTTATCATTGCGAAGAGAATTCTTCACGATTGCCAAGCTGTCAACCACGTTATGAAAATTTCTCTTCAAATTGCACGTTGACAGATTTTCCGACTGCAATGATAGTTTTGTGACAGACCGGCGAAAGATCGGTCCCAGGGGAAAAACAGGACTTGAGCAATACGCGGAAGACAGTCTCGGACGTGATCCGCGCCCATTTCGATGGGCTGACGCGCGCTGAACGCCAGCTCGCGGAGAGCCTGCTCGACAATTATCCGGTGTCGGGCCTCGGCTCCATCACCACGGTCGCGGAAAACGCCGGCGTCTCCACCCCGACCGTCGCGCGCATGGTGCAGAAGCTCGGCTACAAGGGTTATCCGGAGTTTCAGGCGCACCTGCACCATGAGCTGGAGGCGACGCTCTCCAATCCGATCGCCAAGCACGACCGCTGGGCTTCGAACGCTCCGGGCACGCATATCCTCAACCGCTTCGCCGAAGCGGTGATGAACAACATGCGCCAGACGCTGAGCGAGCTCGATACAGCGACCTTCGATCAGGTCGCCAAGCTGCTCGCAGACCGCAAGCGCAACATCTATTTCGTCGGCGGCCGCATCACCGGGGCGCTGGCCGAATACTTCTTCACCCACATGCAGGTCATCCGGCCGAAAACGACGCTGATGTCGTCGAACACCAGCGCCTGGCCGCAGCATATGCTCAACATGAGCGCCGGCGACGTTCTCGTGATCTTCGATATACGTCGTTATGAGGATGATATTGCGACGTTGGCAAACGTAGCCAGAACGGGCGGTGTGACTATAGTGCTGTTTACCGATCACTGGACTTCGCCCGTCGCCAAATATGCGCAGCACAGTTTCAAGGTCCAGATCGAGGCGCCCTCCGCCTGGGATTCCTCGGTCGTCACGCTGTTCGTCATCGAGGCGCTGATAGAGGCCGTGCAGAGTTCGGCGTGGGAGGAAACGCGCGAGCGCATGAATACGCTCGAAGGTCTCTTCGAGCAGGCGCGGCTCTTTCGCCGGCCGCGTTGACCGCCAAGACACCGAAAGGGGAGAAGAGAGGAGCAAGACTATCGGGAACAAGCGACGAGCCAGCAAAAGCGCCTGCCGGGCCCGTCACATAACTATCATGCAAGCTGAATATCAGTCCCGCATCGCTGTACACCAACAAGGAGAACTTCAGTGATTACGAATTTTCGCCGCGTGCTCTCGCTGTCGACCGCCATGGTCGTCGCATCCACCTCGCTCGCATTCGCTGAGCCGAGCGCCGAACTGGTCGAAGCCGCCAAGAAGGAAGGCATGCTGACCACGATCGCCCTGCCCCACGACTGGTGCGGTTACGGTGCCGTGATCGACGGCTTCAAGAAGAAGTACCCGGAAATCACCGTCAACGAACTGAACCCGGATGCCGGCTCGGCCGACGAAGTCGAAGCCGTCAAGGCCAACAAGGACAACAAGGGCCCGCAGGCTCCTGACGTCGTCGACGTCGGTCTCGCCTTCGGCCCGCAGATGAAGGCCGAAGGCCTGCTGCAGCCCTACAAGGTTTCCACCTGGGACGAAATTCCGGACACCATCAAGGACGCCGAAGGCTTCTGGTACGGCGACTACTACGGCGTCATGTCGATGATCGTGAACAAGGATCTCGTCAAGGAAACCCCGAAGGACTGGGCCGACCTGCTGAAGGCCGACTACTCGGGCCAGGTCGCTCTCGCCGGCGACCCGCGCGCCTCGAACCAGGCCATCCTCGGCGTTCTCGCCGCCGGCCTTTCGACCGGTGCCAAGTCCAGCAAGGAAGCCGGCGAAGCCGGTCTGAAGTACTTCGCCGAACTCAACAAGGCCGGCAACTTCGTTCCGGTCATCGGCAAGTCCGGCACGCTCGCTCAGGGCTCCACGCCGATCGTCGTCGCCTGGGACTACAATGCGCTGTCCTGGAAGGACACGCTGGCCGGCAACCCGCCGGTTGACGTCATCGTTCCGGAATCGGGCGTTCTCGCCGGCGTCTACGTTCAGGGTATCTCGGCCTACGCGCCGCACCCGAACGCTGCCAAGCTCTGGATGGAATACCTCTATTCCGACGAAGGCCAGACCGCATGGCTCGCCGGCTATTGCCACCCGGCCCGCTTCAATGCCATGTCCAAGGCCGGCAAGATCCCGCAGGACCTGCTCGACAAGCTGCCGCCGGCCGCTTCCTACGAGAAGGCCTACTTCCCGACGCTCGAAGAAGTCGATGCCAACAAGGCTGCCGTCACCGGCGGTTGGGACAGCGTCGTCGGCGCCAACGTACAGTAATTAAAATGCTGTGAAATGCCGCCCCGGTCTTGAGGCCGGGGCGGCTTTTCTCTTCAATAGAAGCCGCGCATGAAGCGCGGACGGGGGACAATTCGATGGCGTCTGACAGCACGGCCGCACCACAGACCACGCGCCCGACAAGGCGGCTGCCGCTCCAATGGGTCGGCATTGCTCCTTTCGCGGCCTTTGCCCTGCTATTCCTCATCCTGCCGACGATGAAGATCGTCATCGGCGCGTTCCAGACCCCGGATGGCAGCTTCACGCTCGAAAACATCCAGGGACTGTTCACGCCCTCCATCCTCGCCGCCTACTGGATCTCGATCAAGATCAGCCTGTCTTCGGCGCTGCTCGGCTGCCTGATCGGCTTCGGCATGGCGACCGCCGTCATTCTCGGCGGCCTGCCCCTGTGGATCCGCGGCCCGCTGCTGACCTTTTCCGGCGTCGCCTCCAACTTCGCCGGCGTGCCGCTTGCCTTCGCCTTCCTGGCGACGCTCGGTCCGATGGGCCTGGTGACGGTCTTCCTGCGCACCCAGATCGGCATCGACCTGCGCTCGCTCGGCTTCAACCTCCTGTCCTTCTGGGGGCTGACGCTCACCTATCTGTTTTTCCAGATCCCGCTGATGGTACTGATCATCACGCCGGCCATCGACGGCCTGAAGCGCGAATGGAAGGAAGCGGCCTCGATCCTCGGCGCCACCAACCTGCAGTACTGGCGCATGGTGGCCTTCCCGATCCTGCTGCCCTCGATCCTCGGCACGCTGGCGCTGCTGTTCGCCAATGCGTTCGGCGCCGTCGCAACCGCGATCGCGCTGACCGGTTCGTCGCTGAACATCGTGCCGATCCTGCTGTTTGCCCAGATTCGCGGCGACGTGCTGGGCAATCCCCACCTCGGATACGCGCTGGCCTTCGGCATGATCGTCGTCACGGGTGTCGCCAACGCGATCTATATCTGGCTGCGTGCCCGCAGCGAAAGGTGGCTGAAATGAAGAAGTTCTGGGCCTGGGGGGCCTTGCTGTTCGGCCTCCTCTACTTCCTTCTGCCGCTCATCGGCATGACCAATTTCTCGCTGAAGATGCGGCGCGGCGAATATTCCTTCGACGCCTATGCCAAGGTGCTCGGCGACCCGCAGTTCCAGCAGACCTTCACCTATTCGGTGACCATGGCGCTGGTGACCATCCTCTTCGGCGTCATCCTGGTGGTTCCGACCGCCTACTGGGTCCGCCTGCGCCTGCCGGGCCTGCGCCCCTATATCGAGTTCGTCACGCTGCTGCCGCTGGTCATTCCGGCGATCGTCATCGTCTTCGGCTATATCCGCCTCTACAACACCTCGAGCTGGCTGCCGCTGACCGGATCGCTGATGGGCACCAACCTGCTGCTGATGTTCGGCTATGCCACCCTGTCCCTGCCCTACATGTACCGGGCCGTCGACACCGGGCTGTCGTCGATCGACGTGCGGACGCTGACCGAAGCCGCCCAGAGCCTCGGCGCCGGCTGGACCCGCATTCTCTTCCGCATCATTCTGCCGAACGTGCTGATCGCCGTCCTGTCGGGCGCCTTCCTGACCTTCGCCATCGTCATTGGCGAGTTCACCATGGCGGCGCTGCTGAACCGGCCGGCATTCGGCCCCTATATGCAGCTGCTCGGGGCCAACCGCGCCTACGAACCGGCCGCACTGGCGGTCATCGCCTTCGGCATTACCTGGGGCTGCCTCGGGCTGATCCAGCTCGTCTCGCGCTTCCAGAAAACCACGCAACGCCCGGCCTGAGGATCACATCCCATGACATTCCTGACCCTGACCCACATTCAGAAGTCCTTCGGGCCGGTCAAAGTCGTCCATGACTTCAACATGGCGATCAACAAGGGAGAATTCGTCTCCTTCCTTGGACCGTCGGGCTGCGGCAAGACCACCATCCTGCGCATGGTCGCCGGCTTCGAGACGCCGACCGGCGGCACGATCATGATCAACGGCCGCGACCAGTCGAGCCTGAAGCCCAACCAGCGCAATATCGGCATGGTGTTCCAGGCCTATGCGCTGTTTCCCAACATGAACGTCTTCGACAATGTCGCCTTCGGCTTGAAGATCCACGGCATGCCCAAGGCCGACATCGAGAAGCGCGTCAAGGAAATGCTGGCGCTGATCAATCTCGATCATCTGGCCGAACGCTATCCCTACCAGCTGTCGGGCGGCCAGCAGCAGCGCGTAGCGCTGGCCCGCGCACTCGCGCCAAAGCCTCAGGTACTTCTGCTCGACGAACCGCTCTCGGCGCTCGACGCCAAGATCCGCGTGTCGCTGCGCGAGGAAATCCGCCAGATCCAGCGGCAGCTCGGCATCACGACGATCTTCGTCACCCATGACCAGGAAGAGGCGCTGTCGATCTCCGACCGCGTCGTCGTGATGAATGCCGGCCGCGCCGACCAGATCGGCACGCCCTTCGAGATCTACAACAAGCCGGCCACCCGCTTCGTCGCCTCCTTCGTCGGCACGCTGAACCTGATAGAGGCGAAGGTCGTCGATCCGCAGAACAGCACGGTTTCGATCGGCGACATCACGATCGGCATCAAGGAGAAGATCGACGCCCCGGCGGGCACCACAGTCCAGCTCGCCATGCGTCCGGAAGCCGGCTCGATCATGGACGGCGCCAAGGGCGACACGACCTTGCGCGGCGAGGTCGTCTCCAGCCATTTCCTCGGCTCGGTCATCCGTACCCGCATCAATGTCGCCGGAAACATCGTATCCTTCGACATGTTCAACGATCCGAGCATCGCGCCGCCCTCGCTTGGCGACACCGTGGCGCTGAAGATCGATTCCGCCGATCTGCTGATCCTTCAGGCCTGACGGCACGCGCCCCGACCGGGCGCGTGTAACCCTCGTTTCCACCCCTCACGCGCTCGTCCTGGCAGCATGGTGCTTGCACGCCTGAATTGTTCTGGACCACACCATTTTCTTTACAAAATCATGGAACCATAGAAGGGAACAAATAGAAGCGTGAGGATCCTGCGCATGTGGAAGCATGACAGAGATGATCTGCCGGTGACGCCTTCCCGTTTCATGGACGAGTTCATGCGGCTGAAGCGCGGCTCGGTGAACCGCCGGCATTTCCTCAAGGTCACCGGCCTCGGTCTGGCCGCCGCGGTCATGGGGGCCGGCACGCGGTCAACCTGGCGCGAGGCGAAAGCGCAGACGTCGGGCGAAACGGTCCGGCTCAACTCCTGGCCCAACTATCACGATCCGGCGACCTTCGAGGCCTTCACCGCCGCAACCGGGATCGCCGTCGATCTGACCGTCTCCAATTCCAACGAGGAGATGCTGAAGAAACTCCGTACCGGCGTGGCCGACTGGGACCTGTTCGTCCCCACCAATTACGCGATCTCCACCTATGTCGAACTGGGACTGATCGACGAGCTCGCTCTCGAACGCCTCACCCATTACAATGCGGACAGCCAGAACGTGCTTTTCACCTGGGCCGGCCAGGTGTCCGGCCGCACCTATGCCGTGCCGAAGAACTGGGGCACGACCGGGATCGCCACCAATACCGAGGAACTCGGAACGAAAATCACCCGCTGGGCGGATTTCTTCGCCGTCGCGATGGCAGAGGCCAGCGGCCGCACCGTGGTCCACGACTACCAGCTGACGACGATCGGCAATGCCCTGGTTTCGCTCGGCTATTCCTTCAACTCGATCGAGCCCGCGGAACTCGCGGCGGCAGAAAAACTGCTGCTCGCCGTCAAGCCGCACCTGCTGGCGATCGACAGCGACTACCAGCCCGCCATGCGCGCCGGCGATGCCTGGCTTTCCATGTGCTGGGCCAATGACGGCCAGCAATTGCACCGCGACATGCCGGAGATAGAATACAGCCTGGGCAAGGATGGGGGCGAGGTCTGGACGGATTACTTTGCCATTCCGACGGCCGCGCAGAACAAGGCGGGCGCCTACGCCCTGCTCGACTTTCTGATGGATCCGCAGATCGCCGTGAAGGAGCACATCGCCAACGGGGCGGCGACCACGGACCGCCGCGTGCTGGAACTCCTGCCGCGCGACATAAGCACGAACGCCTATATCTATCCCGACAAGGCCCTGCTCACCGAACTTGAGTTCGCGGCCGCGGTGACGCTGACCAACCCCGCCCGGGCCGACCTGATGGCGCGCTTCAAGGCAGCCTGACGGGCACAAGCGCCAGCCCCCCGTCTCCGCCCCATCCGGTCCGAAGCGCAAGCTCTCGTTAATCGATACATGCTAATATTAGAATCTCGGCTGGATCTGCGGGCCGACCGGCTCCCCGTCACCGGCCTGCGCGGGCAGCATTTGTGACTCTGCATCAACGGCTTGCAGCCCCCACTTGAATCAGTTTGCCAACAACCTGAATCAGTCTGCGAACGCGTTGATTCAATACATGAGCCGCGTGCCGTGGACACGACCGCGTCCGTATCGACGCGACCCTTACTCCAGCAATCCCCCGTCAAGCTATGCCTTCCAAGCCGGCGAGGCGAGCACCGGCTGCGCAGTGCCGTCCCCTGCCCTCATTGCGCCACGCACCTGACCAACCCCAACTTGACACGCGCTACGTCATTCTGTACCAATCGGTAAACACAAAGCCAAAAGGTACAGTCAATGCAGACCTTCCTTCGCCGCCATCAGCCGGCCGTCCCCGCCAGCCGCTGGCTCCTCTCAGGCGTCGGCGGTCTCATCGCCATCGCCCTGGCAGGCGCGCTCAGCCACTATGCCGGCACACCCTTCCTGATGGCGCCCTTCGGCGCGACCTGCGTGCTGATCTTCTCGGCGGCGGCGAGCC
>CALRRQ020000033.1:0-56085 GCA_943370615.1 Rhizobium sp. Q54 | reverse complement strand
GCAGCAACCGCCCTTCTGGCAACCCTCGTCGGCGCATCGTCGGCTTTCGCCCTCCAGCCGATCCCGGGCTCCATCACCTATGGCGGCCACCAGGCCCAGCTCGAAAAGGCCCCGGCCGGTTCGAACTTCTTCCACGTCTTCTACGCCCCGAACGGCAACGAAGTCCGTGAAGTGTACCAGGTCAACAGCGACCGCACGGTCTCGCTGGTATCGCGCGCCGTCGCCAACGACGACTGACCCCTGCCCCGGCCGAGGACACCACGCCCTCAGCCAAACAACCTGAAACAGACCTGACGAGCACCAATGCCGTCAGGAAGTGAAACCAAGGAGACATCCCATGAAGACCATTGCAGCAACCGCCCTTCTGGCAACCCTCGTCGGCGCATCGTCGGCTTTCGCCCTCCAGCCGATCCCGGGCTCCATCACCTATGGCGGCCACCAGGCCCAGCTGGAAAAGGCCCCGGCTGGTTCGAACTTCTTCCACGTCTTCTACGCCCCGAACGGCAACGAAGTCCGTGAAGTGTACCAGGTCAACAGCGACCGCACGGTCTCGCTGGTATCGCGCACCGTCGCCAACGACGACTAAGCGGCCGGCCGCTAAAAAGAACAGGCCCCGAAGCGCAAGCTCCGGGGCCGTAATTTTTTGCGGTTGCCGGGCCTTGTCCCATTTTTGGCGTTTGGCGAAGAGGGTTCGCGGCGCTATTGCATGGAGTGCCCGCAACAAGGAACCGCACCGATGCAGCCGCGCAGAACCGCTCTCCTCCTCAGCCTCGCCCTTCTCGCCGCGCCGCAGCTCGCCGCCGCCAAGGAAAACCGCTGCGGCTGGATCCAGAATCCGACGCCGGGCAATTACTGGCTCGACGATTCCGAGGGCATGTGGGTCCTGCTGACCCAGGGCTCGGACGAGGAGCCGCTCGGCATGGAGAATTTCCCCGACATCTCGACGGGCGACTATGTCGCCTCGAACGGCAATTACGGCTACACCTGCGGCTGCATCCAGGCGGAAACCGAACGCAGCACCGACAGCCAGGATAGCGCCGCCGGCCGCATCACCGCCATCTACGGCGTGAAGCTGCTGCCGCTGAAGAAGTGCCTGGCCGATCCCGCCCTGCCCAAGCCCGAGTGAGCTAGACGGCGTGGTCGACCGGCACGGCCGACCCCGCCTTCAGCGTTTCCATCGAAATGAAGGCCGACACGTCGAACAACTCGATCCGCTTGACCAGCCGCCGGTAGACCACGTCATAGTGCTCGACCCGCGGCAGCACGATCTTCAGGAGATAGTCGTAGGAGCCGGTCAGCCGATGCGCCTCGACGATCTCGGCCAGATCGCTGATCGCCCGGCGAAAGCTCTCGATCCACTCGTCCGAGTGATGCGCCGTCTTGACCAGCGCGAAGACCGTGGTCGGCACGCCGACCCGCTCGCGGTCGAGTACGGCGATGCGCCTCTCGATATAGCCCGTCTCCTCCAGCCGCTGGATGCGCCGCGAACAGGCGGATGGCGACAGCGACACGCGTTCGGCGAGTTCCGAAACGGGAATCGAGGCATCCCGCTGCAATGCATCCAGAATCTTCCGATCGCGATCGTCGAGCACTTGAGACCCACCTTGTGAACTGTTGACGCATACAGTGTGCAACATGAAGAAGGATTGCGCAATTCCAGCGCGTCGCGGCGCGCGATTTTCACGAAAAATGCAAACCGTTTGCCCGAAGGTTTGGCCATAATCCCTGCAGCAAACAAGGGAACCGAACCATGAAGACAATCGGACTGATCGGCGGCATGAGCTTCGAAAGCACCGCGGTCTATTATCGCCTCATCAACGAGATGGTCCGGGCCGAACTCGGCGGCATCGCCTCGGCCGAGATCGTCATGCACTCGGTCAACTTCGCCGAGATCGTCGGCTACCAGAAGGCCGGCCGCTGGGATCTCGCAGAAAAGCGCCTGGCCGACTGCGCGCTCGGGCTTGTGGCCGCCGGCGCCGGCTGCATCCTGATCTGCACCAACACCATGCACCTGGTCGCCGACGGCATCGCCGCGCGCCTCGACGTGCCCCTTCTGCACATCGTCGACGAGACCGCAGCGGCGATCAAGGCGGCCGGCTTCCGCCGTCCCCTCGTGCTGGCCACGCGCTATACGATGGAACACGGTTTCTACACCGACCGCATGCGCGCCCTTGGCCTGGATCCGCGCGTGCCGGAGGCCGACGACCGCACGATCGTCCACGACGTAATCTTCGAGGAACTCTGCGCCGGCACGGTCAAGGATGCCTCGCGCGATGCCTATGTGGCCATCATCGACAAGGCGAGGCAGGCCGGCGCCGATTGCGTCATCCTCGGTTGCACCGAGATCTGCATGCTGCTCGATCCCGATGCTCTGCCGCTGCCCGGCTTCGACTCGACGACCATCCATTCTCGCGCTGCGGCGGACTTCGCCCTTCGCGCCGAACCGGCACTGCGGGTCGCCATTTAGTTGACTGCGTCAACAATCTTATTGTCGGAGTGAAACGGCCATGCTAGCGATCGGACCTCACGGGGAGGTCCGATCCATGCGCGAATCCACAGACATCACGACCATCGAGGCGATGCGCGCCTTCAACAGGTTCTATACCGACCGGATCGGCATTCTCGACCGCGCCTATCTCAAGGCCGACTACACGCTGGCCGAGGCCCGCATCGTCTACGAGATCGGCACGCGCGGAGAGGTCCTCGCCGTGGAGCTGGTGCGTGATCTCCGCCTCGACCCGGCCTATCTCAGCCGCATATTGAAGAAGTTCCGCGAACGCGGCCTCGTCATAGTCGCCCAGGACCCGGCGGACGGCCGAAGCCAGCTTCTCCGCCTGACCGACAAGGGGCGCACCGAATTCGAGACGCTGGCCGAGCTTTCCCGCAGTCAGCTGCGCCAGATGGTGGCGCCGCTCGGTGAGGACGAGCAGGTCGCCCTCGTCGCGGCGATGGCGACAATCACCCGCCTGATTGAGTCGCAGGAGCGGGTCCCTGCCGCCCCGATTCTCCGCCCGCACCGCCCGGGCGACCTCGGCTGGATGATCCAGTCGCAGACCGATTTCTATGTCGGCGACCTCGGCTGGAACGGCCGCTTCGAGGCGCTGGTCAGCCGGGTCGCCGCCGATTTCCTCGAACGCTACGATGAAAGGCGCGATCATTGCTGGATCGCCGAGCGCGACGGCAGACGCGTCGGCTCCGTCATCGTCATGGACGGCGGGAACGGCATCGCCAAGCTCAGAATGCTCTATGTCGACGGATCGGCCCGCGGCCTGGGCCTCGGCAAGCTCCTGGTCGAGCAATGCATGCACTTCGCCCGCAATGCCGGCTACCGCCAGCTGACGCTATGGACCAACGACATCCTGCACACGGCCCGCCATATCTATGTGCAAGCAGGATTCCGGCTCGTCGCCGAGGAGCGGCATACCATGTTGGGACCTGAACTCAACGGCCAGACCTGGACGCTCGACCTCTGACGGCAGAAGACTTCAGGGATTGCGTTCGTCGTAGCTGCGGCGCGCGTCCTTGACGGCCAGATAGTTGACCTCCGCCCAGTCGAGCAGCACGCACAGCGCCTTGAACAGCGAATGCCCGAGATCCGTCAGGCGATATTCGACGCTCGGCGGCTTGGTCGGAAACACCGTGCGCAGCGCATAACCGTCACGCTCGAGGTCGCGCAGCGTCTGGGTCAGCATGCGCTGCGAAATATCCGGCACCAGCCGCCGCAGTTCGCCGAAGCGATACGGCTTTTCCGAAAGCGCCAGCAGGATCAGCGTCGACCATTTTCCGCCGATATGATCGATCACCGTGCGCACCGGGCAGTTCTCAAGCTTCGGTCCGTCACCGCCATATCCGGCGATCTTTTCTTCGAAACGGGTGATGGTGACGGTCATGGCGGTTCCCTATCGGTAAGGTGGGCACCAAAAACTGCCTTCTTTACAAGCGCCGGTCAATCTCCAATTTAGTGTAACTCTCATTTTGAGAGCAGCTATTCGTCCGGCGGCGCCTGCCGCCATCGCCAAAGGAAAGACCATGAGCAAGATCCTCGTCACCGGCGCCGCCGGCCATCTCGGCCGCCTCGTCATCAAGCACCTGATCGAGAGCCAGAACGTCAGCCCCTCCGACATCGTCGCCGGCAGCCGCGACACCGCCAAGCTTGCCGATCTGGCAGCGCTCGGCGTCGGCACGCGCCGCGTCGATTTCGACGACAAGGCCTCGCTCGAAGCCGCGTTCGCAGGCATCGACCGGCTGCTGATCGTCTCGACCGACGAGCTCGGCGCTCCGGGCAAACGCCTCGCGCAGCACACCGGCGCAGTCGAGGCCGCCGGGACCGCGGGCGTCGGCCGCGTCTTCTACACCTCGATGCCGCAGCCGGACGATTCGGAAGTCACCTTCAGGGGCGATCATCTCGGCACGGAACAGGCGATCAAGGCTTCCGGCCTCTCCTACACCATCTTCCGCAACGGCTGGTACATGGAGAACCTGTTCATGAGCCTGCCGCAGGCGCTCGCCAGCGGCCACTGGTACACCTCGGCCGGTGAGGGCCGGATCGCCCATATCGCCCGCGAAGACATCGCCCGCGCCATCGCCGCAGGTCTCGCCAAGCCGACAGATGGCAACGCGATCTACACGCTGACCGGCGAAAAGGCCTATGCGACGGAAGAGATCGCCGCCCTGGTGCGCGAAGTGACCGGCAGGCCGCTCGCCGTCGTCAACCTGAGCGATGCGCAGCTGTCCGAAGGCATGGCCGCCGCCGGGGTGCCCGCACCCTTCATTCCGACCATCGTGTCCTTCGATGCCAATACGCGCGAAGGCAAGATCGCCATGGCGACCGCCGACGCCGAGACCCTGTCGGGCGTTAAGCGCATGTCGCTGAAGTCCTTCCTCGAGGCCAACAAGGCCGCGCTCGGCTGACGAGCCCCCCCCCCCCCGGACCGGACGATCCGACGGACGAAGCCGCCTCTCGCCGTCAGATCTTCTGGCCGCAGGCATGGCGGAAACGGCGCACCGTTTCCGCCATGCCGAATTCCAGCGCATCGGCCGTCAGGCCGTGGCCGATCGACACTTCGGCGAGTTTCGGAATGCGCTTGATCAGCGCCGGAAGATTGGCCACGGTCAGGTCGTGTCCGGCATTCACGCCGAGACCGACGGACAGCGCCGCATCGGCCGTGCGGCCGAGCAGATCGATCTCCGCAGCGGCCTTGTCCGGATTGTCGTAGCAGCCGCCATAGGGCCCGGTGTAGAGCTCGATCCGGTCGGCTCCCGTCTCGCGTGCCTGTTGCACCGCCTCGGCATTGCCGTCGCCGTCGGCAAACAGCGAAACCCGCATGCCCCTGCCCTTCAGCCGCGCGACGACGTCGCTGAGGAACGACCGGTGTTTGGCGAAGTCCCAGCCATGGTCCGAGGTGGCCTGGCTCGGATCGTCCGGCACCAGCGTCACCTGCTCCGGCTCGCTCGCCTCGCACAGCGCCAGGAAGTCCTCCGTCGGATAGCCCTCGATATTGAACTCGGCCTGCGGGAAGGCGTCGTCGATCAGGGCCCTGAGCACGGGCAGGTCGGTGAAGCGGATATGCCGCTGGTCCGGCCGCGGATGAACCGTCAGGCCACTGGCGCCGGCTTGGAGCGCGATGCGGCCGAGATGGGCGACATCCGGCCACGGCAGATCGCGGCGGTTGCGCAGCATGGCAATGGCATTGAGGTTTACGGAGAGCTTCGCGGGCATTCGGCGGTATCCATGAAGGGTAGATTGATCCCGACTTCATTTAGGCGATCACGCAAGGGAAGGCCAACGAGAATCACGCATGATCCCATTGACGATACTGATGGATGCGCCCGCGGGGCCCGTTAGCCTCGGAAATCCCCCCTATTTCCGGTATTGACGGCTCATTGCGACTGCGATTCTCAAGTTTTGCTTTGTGCCATCCGTCACACTCGCTAAGTTGCGATGCAGCAGTTTCACCCAGAACGGATTGCACCTCGCAGCACCCGCCAAGGCGGTCGGCGCGGCGGGGCGGCGGAAAACCCGGATGGAGACCCAATGACCCAGGTTCGGCGTATCGACGGAGAAAGGATCAGTCTGGCGCTCGCGGCAATCCTGTCGAGCCAGACCTTCGCGCGATCCGAGAGGTTGCGGACCTTTCTCAAATTCGTCGTCGAGCACGAACAGCTCGGCCTTGCGCATCAGCTGAAGGGCTACACCATCGGCATGGACGTGTTCAGCCGCGACGGTGCGCTCGATCCGGGAGTCGACGCGCTGGTGCGGGTGCAGGCAGGCAAGCTCCGCCGGCTGATCAATCTCTATTATGCCGACGAGGGCCGCCACGACCCGGTGCGCATCCGCATTCCGCTCGGCGGCTATGTCCCGGTCTACGAATGGGGGCCAGAATCGCGCCGCACGCTCGACGCCGTCTTCCCCTATCTCGTCGCGGCCGAGAAGAATGGCGCCGATCCGATCCGCATCGACCGGGAAGCCGGCAGCGATACGGGTACAGCCCATCGGCCGGCCCAGGCCCCGGACCGCCACCTGCACGCCCTTCCGCAGATCTTCATCGTCATCGCCTCCGGCAGCGACTGGCGGGCAAAGACCTTCGACAGTGCCATGAGGATTTCCGAGGCACGGCTTTTCGGCCTGAAACTGGCGCCGCAGCAGGCCTGCGCGCCGGCGAAAGCGGACGACCTCGATTTTCTGCTGCACCTGGATTCCACGTGCGCCGGCGGCCCGCTCGCCACCCGCCTGACGCATATCGTAACCGGCGACGTCATCGCCCGCCACGTTCGCCCGGCCGGTGACACCGTCGACAGCCGCCGGATTGCCGCCTTCGCCAATCTCTTCGCTGCCGAGACGATGACGCTGTGCGGCGAGGTCTACGCCTTCTGCCGCCGAAACCGCCTTTCCTCTGCGCTGATGGACTGCCTGGAGGCGACCTACCAGTACAAGCTCGAGAACTCGCATGACGCGTATCTCGAAGCCAGCCGCCACCAGCAGCGCCTCGCCCACCCCCATCGCCTGCCGGCCTTCATCACCGAGCTGTCCGACCTGCTTGCCCTGACAACGCGCCGATCCTGACCGATCGGCCGGCGCAGTGCCGCGGATTTGCCAAACCCGATCAAGCCGCCTAATCTAGTTTTTGCTATCTATTGCAGCGCAACCTGAAATAGGTTGACGAGATCGGCGCGCGGATGCGCACGGCCGACGGCCGCTTGGGACGGAGCGGACAATTCGCAGACTTGATGCAACGCTGGACGCGGGGGAGGTCATGGCGGACGGATCGAAAATTCTGCAGAGCGAAGGCAAGCGGTCAGACGGCGTCACGAACGACGCCGAATTCCTGCCCGACATCCCCCTGCCCCGCGACCTGCCGGCCGAACCGGTCGCCATCGCCGACATGGCGGAATTGTTCGGCGTCACCCACCGCACCCTGCACTTCTACGAGGAAAAAGGCCTGATCAAGGCCCGGCGCATCGGCCTGATGCGCGTGTACAGCCGCGCCGACATCGCCCGCATGGCGCTGATCACCGCCTGCCGCGAGGTCGGCATGCCGGTCGCCGTGATCCAGGACCTGATGGAGACGCTGAAATCGGCGCGCTCGCGCGAGGACGCCGATGGCCTATTCGAGGAAGCCCTGATCGCCCGCAAGCGCGAACTGACCGCCGGCCTCTCGACCATTCACCGCCAACTGCAGCAACTGAGTTCGCTTCTGTCGCACGACACTATGGACGGACAGTCGGAACGCGGCGCGCTGCGCAAGACCATTCCCCTGACCGATCTCGAACGCCGCTGCCTCGAACTGATGGCCGAAGGCTACGCCCCCTTGCGTGTCGCCCGCGCACTCTCGCTCACCAGTTCCGAGATCACCGCGCTGGAGGCCACGATCATCACCAAGCTCGAGGCACACAACCGTTTCCAGGCGGTCGCCAAGGCAGTGCTGCTCGGCATCGTCGCATCGTGACGGGCAATTGAATTTCGTCAAAGATGACAGAGATTTAACGGGACAATCGGGCGGAACGGCACTAGCGATTGGAGGAAAGAAATAAACAGATGGTCCTCCCGATGCCCACCTTCCTCTCCCGTTACGCCACACCCTTCACAACCGGCCTTTTCCTCGTCTCGCTGATTTCCGGTATTGCCCTCTTCTTCCATTTCGGCACCTCCGCTTTCCGCGAGATGCACGAATGGCTGAGCATGGTGCTGATCCTGCCCTTCGTCCTGCATGTCTGGAAGAACTGGCGGCCGTTCCTGATGTATTTCAAGCGCCCGCCGATGGCGATCGCGCTCGGCCTGTCGCTCGCCGCCGGCCTTGCCATGGCCTGGCCGGCCCTCACCGGCGAAACCTCCGTTTCGCCGCAGGTCGCCATGATCGAACTCGTCGCCAATGGAACGCCCGCCCAGGTTGCCCCGCTCTACAACCAGACCGAAGAGGCCTTCATCGCAGCATTGAAGGAAAAGGGCTTCACCGCGGCCGAAACCGGAAAGTCGCTGGTCGATATCGCCACTGCATCCGGCAAGGGCGAACGCGACGTCGTCATGACCCTGACCGCTCTCAAGCAGTAAGGTCCACGGCAGGCGCTCACCGCACGATGGTGAGCGTCTCCGCCGCGCGGGTCACCGCGGTATAGAGCCAGCGCTCGCGGGTATCGCGAAAGGCCCAGCTCTCGTCGAAAAGCACGACGTCGTTCCACTGCGAACCTTGAGCCTTGTGAACCGTGAGCGCATAGCCGTAGTCGAACTCATCGTAGCGCTTGCGCGTGGCCCACGGGATCTCCGCCTCGACGTCCTCGAACGCGGCCTTCAACAGCTTGATCTTGGCCGCGCCGCGATCCATGTCGTCGTCTTCCGGCTTGATCAAAAGGTTGATGCCCGGCTTCACCGTCTCGCGCGACGAGGTCATCACCTGCCAAAGCGAGCCGTTGAGCAACCCCTTGACCTGATCGTTCCTCAGGCACACCAGCTTGTCGCCGGCCTGCGGATAGTTGACGGTGAAGCCTTTCAGCTCCCTGAGCCGCTTGTTGTAGCGCCGCCGCGTCTTGTTGGTGCCGACCAGCACCTGGTCTGCCCCCAGAACCAGATCCTGCGTCACCTCGTTCTTGGAGATCACCTTGGCGGTACCGTAGTCGCCATACATGATCTCCTTGCCCTCGCGCACATGCATGGCGAGCTGGATGATCGGATTGTCCCGCGCCTGACGATGGATGTCGGTGAGCAGATAGTCCGGCTCCTGGTCGGTGAAGAACCCGCCGCCTGACACCGGTGGCAGCTGGCCGGGATCGCCGAGCACCAGGATCGGCGTGCCGAAGCTCATCAGGTCGCGGCCCAGCTGCTCGTCGACCATCGAGCATTCGTCGATGACGATCAGCGCCGCCTTGGCGAGCGGGCTCTGCCGGTTGATCGAGAACATCGGCGCGATCGAGGTGCGGCCCGTCTCCTCGTCCTCGACGGCTTCCTCGCCGCGCGGCCGGTAGATCAGCGAATGGATGGTCCGGGCATTGGTCGCGCCGCGCGAGCGCAACACCTGCGCCGCCTTGCCGGTGAAGGCGGCAAACAGCACCTCGCCGTCGACGTTCTCGGCAAAATGCCGGGCAAGCGTGGTCTTGCCCGTGCCGGCATAACCGAACAGGCGAAACACCGGCTGCTTGCCCTCCTTCAGCCATTTGGCAACGGCTTTCAGGGCTTCGTCCTGCTGGGGTGCGAACTGCATGGGATGGTGCTTGGCAGGATTCCCCGGGCTTGGCAAGGCGAAGGCCGGCGCTCAGCCCGACCGTCCAAGGGTTTGCGACGGGGTCTCGCCGTAGAGCTCGGCATAGTAGGCGGAGAAGCGGCCGAGATGCCAGAATCCCCATTTCATCGCCACGTCGGATACCCCGATCCCGGAGCGCCGGGCCGCCAGCAGATCGCGCCTGGCGCCGTCCAGCCGCTTCTGCCGAAGCCAGGCGCCGGGGCCGATCCCCACCGTCTCGACGAAGGCGAACCTCAGGAGTTCGGCCGGTACCGAGAGCCGTTTGGCCAGCGCCGTCACCGACATCGGCTCGTTCGGCTGGTCCTCGACGATCTCGCGTGCCCGCCGGTAGAGGGCGTAGTCATGCACCGACGGCGCCCGGCCGCTGCCCTCGCGCCGCATGATGGCTGCATAGAGGAAGCTCAGCTTGTCGCAGATCAGCTCCGGCAGGAAGCGCGCAAGATCATCGCCCGGACAGCCCGCCTCGGTTGCAAAGGCCGCCATCAGCGTCAGGAACCAGCCCATCACCGCTTCGGCCTCTGGAAGCTTCTGCGCCGTCGTCACCGAACTCTGCGGTGCGGCCATGTCGCCGAGCCTGGCCGCATCCACCATGGTGATCAGCACGTCGCTCCCCTCGTCCAGCGCGGCATGCACCTCATGCCCGCCCTTGAGTACGGAAACCTCTGAGGAACCGAGCGAAACGGCATTGACGCGCCAGGCATTGCGCTGCGCCAGGGAATGCAGGAAGACGAGACTTCCCTCTGGTGGACAGGTGGCCTCCTCGACCGCGACATCGACGCGCTCGCGCGAGATCGACACGCCGTCGAACTGCAGCGTCTGCAGGGCGCCCTGGTAACGGCCCGGCCGCAACTGCGAGTAGCGCTGGCTCCAGCCGGCAAGGCCCCCTTCCTGTTCGGAGGCATCGGCAAAAACGGCATTGGTTACGCGAAACTCGGACATGGCAGGCGGTCCTTCGGGCGGATAACCGGCCCGATTGAAAGCGCGTGCCGCGAAATAGTCAATCCGAATCTCTGCCCAATATTTAGGCTTAGCGATTTCCGAAACTGGATAGCAGCTTGCGACAATGCGCCGCTAGCATTGCCGCAGATCAACATGGAGACCATGCCGTGGCAACGCTGAGCCGACTAGCCCTGGGCGCCCTGTGCGCCGCCGCAACCCTCCCCGCCCTCGCCCATGCCGAGGAGTTCACGCCCGAAACCGTGACGCTGAAGGAAACCATCGACCCCGGCCCGAATGTCTTCGTCTACCAGCAGGAACTCAAGGGCGCCGGCTCGATCGCCGTCTTCGCCAAGGACGACCTCGCCTTCAAGGGTTTCATGACCGCCGGCGTCATGGGTCAGATGCTGATCGGCGCCGACGGCAAGACCGCCTACGGCCAGTCCAACTACATGAAGCGCCTGACGCACGGCCCCAACGAACAGGTCCTAGAGATCTACGACATCGCCAAACTGTCGGCGACGCGTGAAGTGATCCTGCCGCCCAAGGCGACCCAGGCGCTCGGCTATGTGCCGATGCTGCAGCAGACGGCGACCGGCAAGTTCCTGCTGGTACAAAACGCGACGCCAGCCACCTCCGTCACCATCGTCGACCTGGCCGCCGGCGCCGTGACCGAGGAGATCCCGACGCCGGGCTGCTACGGCATCTATCCGTCCGCCTCCGGCGACAAGTTCGCCACCGCCTGCGGCGACGGCACCTTCGTCAGCTTCACGCTCGGTGCGGACGGCAAGATGGCGGAGAAGCTCGCCGGGGAAAAGGCCTTCGACGTCGATGCCGATCCGGTCTTCATCACCGCCGCCCCCTATGACGGCGGCTATGTCTTCGTCACCTATGGCGGCAAGGCGATCGTGCTGAAGGACGCCGACGGCCCGCTGAAGACGGTCGAGACGATCCCCCTCAATGACGGCATCGAAGGAAACTGGGCGCCCGGCGGCTACGAGCTGGTGGCCGTCAATGCCAAGACCGGCGTGCTGTTCATCACCATGCATCCGGACGCCAAGGACGGCAGCCACAAGGCCGCTGCCCACGAGATCTGGGCCTATGATCTGAAGGCCAGGAAGCTCCTGTCGCGTTCGCCGGTCGAGCACATCGTCTCGATCGCGGTCAGCCCGGACGACAAACCCGTCCTGTTCGGCACGACCGAGACCGGCTCGCTGAAGCGCTTCGAAACCGATCCGGCCGCCGGCTACGCGCTGAAGGCCGCCGGCGAAGCGGGGCTCACCGGCTTCCCGCTCGTCGTGCAGGTGGTCGAATGATGGAGACCTTCGTTCCGCCGCTCGTGGCGGCAACCGCAACGGTCTTCATGGCGCTCATCTTTGCCCGCGCCGCCCTGCACAAGCTGTTCGACTTCACCGCGTTCACCGGCTTCCTCGCCGACTATGAGCTGGTGCCGGAAAACGCCGTGCGGCCCGTCGCAACCCTCGTCGCCCTCGCCGAACTGGCGGTGATCCTGACGGCCATCGTCCCGGCGCTGCATGTGATCAGTGCCGTGCTCGCGGCCGGCCTGCTGCTTGGCTATGGCGCCGCCATGGCGATCAACCTCAGGCGTGGCCGCGACCGCATCGAATGCGGCTGCGGCGGCGCGGTGCAGCCGCTCGCCTGGACGCTGGTCTGGCGCAATGCCGTGCTCGCCGCCTTCGCCCTCGTCGGCGCGGCATCGAGCGCCAGCGGCTTCGGCATGCCGGAGAGCGCCGCCGTCATCATCGGCGGGCTCACCTTCTTCACGGCCTATCTGCTGGCCGACCAGATCCTGGCCAATGCCGCCGTCATCCGCCTGAAACGCTAACGCCCAACCACGGAAAGTACAGTTCGATGAATGTCATGGTTTTTTCTCTGGCCTTGCTCTGGGTGGTCGTGCTCTTCCTGATCGTCGCCCTCTTCGCCCTCTCCCGCCAGATCGGCATCCTGTTCGAGCGCATCACGCCGCTCGGCGCGCTGGTCAACGACAGCGGCCCGAAGGTCGGCGAGCCGACCCCGCTGTTCAAGCTGCCGAGCCTGACCGGCGGCGAGGTCTTCGTCGGTCCCCGCGCCGGCCGCTCCACGCTCATCTTCTTCCTCTCGCCCACCTGCCCGATCTGCAAGAAACTCCTGCCGATCCTGCGCTCGGTGCGCCAGGCGGAGAAGGAATGGATCGACGTGGTGCTCGCCAGTGACGGCGACGTCGACAAGCACAAGCGTTTCATCCAGACCGCCGATCTGACCTCCTTCCCTTACGTGAACTCGACCGAGCTCGGTCTCGCCTATCGCGTCTCGCGCCTGCCCTTCGCCGTCCTGCTCGATGAAAAGGGCATCATCCGCTCCAAGGGGCTGATCAACAGCCGCGAACAGCTCGAAAGCCTCTTCAACGCCAAGGAACTCGGCGTGGAATCCATCCAGGGCTACCTGGACGGCTACGCCGCCTCCCGCAGCTGACTTCAGAAAGGAACGAAACCCGTGCTCTCTCTCATCGACAAGTTCACCGACTGGATGGACCGCCTGGCCGAAACCGGCAGTCGCCGTGTGGCCCAGTCGAGCGGCCGCCGCTCCTTCCTTGCCCGCTCCGGCGCAGTCCTGGTCGGCGGCGCCCTGCTCCCGGTCCTGCCCTTCGACCGCACCTTTGGCCAGGCGACCGCCTGGGCGGCGGAAGAAGGCGACGCCTCGACCTGCGAATACTGGCGCTACTGCGCGCTGGACGGCAATCTCTGCAATTCCTGCGGCGGTTCGCTCACCCAGTGCCCGCCCGGCTCGGAAATCTCCAAGGTCTCCTGGGTCGGCACCTGCACCAATCCGATGGACGGCAAGGACTACCTTGTCTCCTACAACGACTGCTGCGGCAAGGCGATCTGCGACAACAGCCCCTTCTGCAACACCAATGAGCGCGAGCGCCCCGGCTATCGCATGGGCCTGCACAACGACATCAACTGGTGCATGGCCAACGCCTCGCAAGGCTATCACTGCACCGTCGCCGCCCTGGTGGGTCTCGCCGAATGAGATTGACGGCCGCAATCCTCCTGCTGGCGGGCCTCTTCGGCGCGCCGGCAGCGACACGCGCCGAAGACGGAGCCGCCCTGTTCGAGGCCTCGTGTTCCGCCTGCCACCAGTCCGGCGGCATCGGCAATCCCGGCATCGCCCCGCCGCTCAACGACCCGGCGCTGTGGCAGCGCCTCGGCGCGAAGGCCCCAAATTATGTCGCGGGCGTCATGATCTCCGGACTTTCGGGCACCATCACCGCCGGCGGCCAGATGTATGCCGGACTGATCATGCCGTCCCATGCGTCGCTCACCGACGCGGAGCTGGCGGCGATCGGCACCTATATCCTCTCGACGGTCAACGCGACCGGCCTTGTTCTGGACGCGGCCCATATCGAAACGGCACGGCAGACCAAGCCCTCGCATGCCGACCTGCGCAAGCTCCGCAAGAGATCAACGCAATGACCAAGCGCCTCGCTCCCGCCCTCGCCATCGCCGCCCTGATCTCGGCCTCGCTCGGCGGGTCACCCGCTGCCCGCGCCGAAGGCGCTGCACCGCTCTCGGCAAGGGCCAACTACATTCTGCGCTGCACCGGCTGTCATGGCCTCGAAGGTGCGGGCAGCGAGATCGGCGGCATCCCCGATTTTCGCGGCTATGTCGGCGCCTTTTCCCGCACCGGGGACGGGCGCGCCTATCTCATGCATGTGCCGGGCGTGGTGAACTCCAGCCTCACCAATGCCGAGATCGCCGCGGTGATGAACTACGTCATGCAGACCTTCGGCGGACCATCCCTGCCGGCCGATTTCAAGCCCTTCACGGTGGAGGAGGTCGACGCCCTGCGCGCCCATCCGGTCAAGGATGTCGTCGCCTACCGCCGCGACGTGGTGAAGGCGCTTTCGGCCGCCGGCATCGCCACCGCCGGCTATCCCTGGCCGTAAATCTTCGCGTCGGATGAAAAAACGACTGTTCAGGCGGGAATAAAACCGCCGCTTGCGATGTCTCATGCACAGGTGGGCCCACGACGGCGCCTGCCGCAAACCTCTCCGGAGAGACATCCATGAGAAACCGCATTCTCCCCACCATCGCGCTCGCCGCCTTTGCCGGCTCCGCGCTCGCCGCCCCGGTCAAGACCGTCAAGAGCGGCAAGGGTCTGGTCGTCGCCGCCGACAGCGGCATGACCCTCTACACCTTCAAGAACGACAAGAAGGGCGCCTCCAACTGCTACGACGACTGCGCCAAGAACTGGCCGCCCTTCATCGCCGCTTCCGGCGCCAAGGCCGAAGGTGCATATTCGCTCGTGACCCGCAAGGACGGCGCCATGCAATGGGCCAAGGACGGCATGCCGCTCTACTTCTGGGTCAAGGACATGAAGGAAGGCGACGCCACCGGCGACGGCGTGAAAGGTGTCTGGAATGCCGCAAGGCCCTGACGGCGACAACCGGAAGCCGGGGGACATCTCCCCCGGCTCCGGCCCGTTCGAAAGCGACGTGCTCGCGCTGCTGCCGCAGCTCAGGCGCTATTCGCGCAGCCTTGCCCGCTCGGAAGCCGAGGGCGACGACCTGCTGCAGGATTGCGTCGAGAAGGCGCTGACAAACCGGCGTCACTGGCGCGGCGTCAACCTCAAGGCCTGGACCTACGCGATCATGACCAATCTCTATCGCAACCGCTACCGCCGCAATGCGCGCCATGCAGCCGTCAGCATTGACGAGGCGGCAGAGTTGCCGGCGGCCGAGATCCACAGCGATCCACTTGCGCGCGACCGGCTGGTCGCCGCCCTCGACAGCCTGCCGGAGGAAAACCGCGCCGTGCTGATGCTGGTCACCGTCGAAGGCTATGGCTATCAGGAGGTGGCCGACATGCTCGACCTGCCGATCGGCACCGTCATGTCCCGCCTGTCGCGCGCGCGCCAGCGCCTGCGTGATCAACTGAACGACAGCAACATCATATCGTTGCGGAGACCGCGATGACCGACCAGACCACCCCCGTCAGCGAAGACGACCTGCATGCCTATGTCGACGGCTTTCTCGATGCCGATCGCAAGCGCGAGGTCGAGGCCTGGCTCGGCGCCAATCCCGATGCGGCCGCCATGGTCGCCGACTGGCAGCGGCAGAATGCGGACATCCGCGGCCTGTTTGCCGGCCGCGCCGAGGCCCGGGCGGACGACGCTGCGATCGTTTCCAAGGCGAGAGCCGCAGCCGTACGCGGCCCGTCCCCGGGCGTCCCGCGTTTCTGGCAGGCGGCGGCCGCCGTGCTGCTTTTCATCGGCGGCGCTCTCGCCGGTCAGCTGACCCCGTCATTCTTCCACGGCGAACGGCAACCGACCCTGCAGAGCACGACCGCCCTGCCCGACCAGTCGCGCTCGGCCTTCCTGATCTATGCCAGCGACGTCCGCCATCCGGTCGAGGTCGGCGCCGACGAGCAGCAGCATCTCGCCGCCTGGCTCGGCAAGCGCCTCGACACGCCCCTGCAAATCCCCGACCTCACCGCGGTCGGCCTGAAACTCGTCGGCGGCCGGCTGGTGCCGGTCAGCGGCAAGGCCGGAGCGCTGCTGATGTACGAGGACGATGCCGGCGAACGGGTGACCATCCTGCTCGGCCGCAACGAGGAGAACCGCGAGACCAGCTTCCGTTATGCCAGCGACGCGGGTCTCGAGACCTTCTACTGGATCGACGGCCCGATCGGCTATGCCGTGACCGGCGAGATCTCCCGCGAACGCCTGCAGCAGGTGGCCGACGAGTGCTACCGGCAGTTCGAGACCTGACGACACGCGGGCCGGAAACCCGTCCGGCCCGGCAAGCTCGGATACCGCCCGCTCAGCCGGCGACAGCCAGTTCCACCGCCGCCGACGTGCCGCCGCCCTGCGTGCCCGCCACGACCACGACCGGAAGCTTGCCCGGCCTCTCCAGGTCCTCGGACGACAGGGTCACGACCAGCAGGCTGCCATTCTTGAACACGCTGTCCCGCTTCTTGTCGCCGACCTTGACCGTGGCCTTGGCATCGAAGCCGCTGCCCTCGAGCTTGAGCGTCAGATCGGCGTCACGCACCTTCTTGGCAGCGGGATCGAGCCGGTCGATCTTCGGCGCCGCCGCCGGCTTCTCCGCCGTGCGGAACACCGCCTTGAAGATTTCCTCCAGCTTGTCGGATGCCTCCTTGGCGAACATGCCGGCGAGCGCGCCGAGTGCGGCAAAGCCGAACGGATTGGCCGTGTCCATCACCGCGCCGCTGTCGCTGAGCGAGGCCGAGAACAGCCCGCCGCGCACCACCATGTAGAGGAACAGCGCGAGCCCCATGCCAATCGGCACCTTCATCAGGTACCACCAGGTCCAGCTCGGCTCATAGCGGCCGAGGCCGTGGAAATTGGCATAAGAGCGCGCCGCCGAAACCGCGCTGCCGAGCGCGCCCGAGACCAGCACGATCATCAGCAGCCGGACCTCGACCTGGTCGGTAAAATTCCACAGCGATCGGATTTCCGGCACCGACTTGCCCTGCGGCGTGAACGGGCTCGGCCAGATCGCCACCAGCAGGCAGGTGAAAAGAATGGGCAGGATCAGCAGATAGACGCCGAGCATGCGCTCGCGCCGCTTCTCCGCCGCCAGCGCCGCTTTGGTTTCCGCATCCTGGCTCTGCGCCTGTTGATGACTTCCCGCCGGATTCGTCATATCCCCAGCCATCCCGTCCCCCGGATTGCATCGCCCGCACCCGATAAGGACGATACTCCAAGCGGGAACAAATGCAACCGATCCGCGAGGGCGCCTTTAGGATGAACGCATGGGATCGTTGGCCAGCACGATCGGGCTGCCATGCGGCGTGGCCCCCGCCGCACGCTTCCAGCTTTCCTGCAGCGCCAGCACCGTCTCCGTCGCGGCGAGCCCCTTGGCGGCGAGCAGTGTCGTGAGCGCAGCGACCCAGCCGTCGAAATAGTCCGAACCGTCCGCGGCGCGTCCTGGCTGGTGCAGTTCCGTCGACAGAGTCTCGGCCCATTCCGCCCAGCTGAACAGGCCCCGCTCGTGCAGGTGCACGGTCATGGCGAAGGCCTGCGCATGCCACGGCTCGGCAAAGACCGGATCGCCCTCCGCCGACTTCGGCAGGCCGGGCGACTGGCTGAGGGCCGACGCGGTTTCACAGACGCTCAAGATAGCTCTCCCACGCGTCGATCGAAACGGAAAGCGTCGGATCGCAGCCGTCGCCCCAGATCTCGGCGGCGTCGAACACCACGGTATAGAGCCATTGCGGGTTCTCGCCCTGTCCATGGGCATTGTCGTCGGGGAAGACGAAGCTGCCCTGCACCGCCTCGATCCTGCCGACCTTGTCGCGAGCATAGCGCGGCAGGCGCGTATGGGTCTCCGGATGGAAATTGCGGGTGCGGACGCGGTCGCCGGCGGCAAACTGCGGCTCGACATGCACCGGCCGGTCGCACGGCCCGCCGCGGGCGAGCACGCCGGCCACCATCTCGGCCTTCAGCGTGCGCATCGGCACCGCCCCTTGCGTCAGGCTCTTCCCCGAACGAAGCTCGTCGCGCGTGGCAAATCCGTGCCGCTCCAGCAACGTGTCGAGCGCCCGGATCCAGATCTCGTAATAGCTCGCCGAGAGATAGGCGGCGGGCGGAATGCTTTCGCGCGCGTGCCGGCTCTCGTCGATGTTCCAGGCCCCGAAGGCGCCGCAGGACAGCGTCAAGCCGAGCGCCCGCTTCTCCCAGTCGGCATGGAAGACCGGTTCGTCCTTCTCCGGGGCGACCGGGCCGAAGCCCATCTGTCCGCCGAGATCGTGCGGCCCGTTCACGATGCGGCTCCCGGAGCGAGCGCCAGGCCCGTTCCGATCATCGAATCGCGAGTAACGAGACCGGCAAGCGCCTCCTCGCTCAAACTCTCGCTGCCGGCGGGACGCTCGGGCACGACGAGATAGCGAAGTTCCGCCGTCGAATCCCAGACGCGGATCTGCGTTTCCGGGCTCAGCGTCACGCCGAATTCGGCCAGCACGGCGCGCGGATTGATCACGGCGCGCGAGCGATAGGCCGGCGCCTTGTACCACACCGGCGGCAGCCCGAGCACCGCCCACGGGTAACAGGAACAGAGCGTGCAGACGACCATGTTGTGGGTGTCCGGCGTATTGAACACGGCGCGCATGTGCTCGCCCTGGCGGCCGGCATAGCCGAGGCTGGCAATCGCCGCGGTCGCGTCGGCCCGCAGCCATTCGGCAAAATCCGGATTGGCCCAGGCCTTGGCCACCACGCGCGCCCCGTTGCGTGGTCCGACCCTGGTCTCGTAGGTCTCGACGATGGCGTCGATCGCCGCCGGATCGATCAGCCCCTTTTCGGTGAGCAGGGTTTCCAGCGCCCGCACCCGCGCCTGCATGTCGCCATAGTGATTGTCGTGGTCATGATGCCCATGCCCGTGGTCATGCCCATGGTCGTGGCCGTGATGATCTTGGCTGTGGTCGGACAAATCGCTCTTCCTCTCTGGAAGAGCCAGTCTTATGCACCACCGCCCCCTTGGCAAGAGCGCAGGCGCCGCTAGCGCAGCATCGGCCAGAGGCTGGCGACGAGAAGAACGGCCATGGTGATGTTGAACCATTTGAGCCGCACCGGCACCGAGAGCCATTCGCGCAGCACCGAGCCGAAACCGGCCCAGGTGGAGACGCTCGGCAGGTTGACCGCCGCAAAGACCAAGCCGATGACGACCACGCTCCAGACATAGCTGTTCGGGTCGACATAGACAGCCATGGCGGTGACGGCCATGACCCAGGCCTTGGGATTGACCCACTGGAAGGCCGCGGCACCCAAAAAAGTCATGGGCCGGGCCGAGGCCTTGCCTTCGCCGAGCGTGCGCGAGGAGCCGATCTTCCAGGCGATGTAGACGAGGTAGAGCCCGCCGGCGATCTTCAGGCCGGTATAGAGGATCGGCACGGTCGCAAGCAGCGCCCCCAGCCCGAGGCCCACGCCGATCAGAAGCGACAGAAACCCCACGCCAATGCCCAGCATGTGCGGAATCGTGCGGCGAAAGCCGAAATTCACCCCCGAGGCGAACAGCATCATGTTGTTCGGCCCCGGTGTGATCGAGGTGGCGAAGGCAAAGGTCACAAGTGCGGTCAGCGTCGCCGTATCCAAGGCAGGTCTCCGTCAGAATTTGCGGCACGATAGTCGGCCAGGTTCCGCCCCGCCACCGCAGATTTGTCACCATGGCAATCCGCCATGGATTGAAACCGTCCGACGCTCGACTAAGCTGGAGGGCCCGCCAAGCGATGAGGAGTCCCGATGCACGATCCGATCCCGACCGTCACCCTGCCTTCCGGTATCGACATTCCGGCTCTCGGCCTCGGCACCTGGCAGATGGGCGAGGTGAAGGCCCGGGCCCATGACGAGATCGACAGCCTCAGGCTCGGCCTCGATCTCGGCATGACCCTGATCGACACGGCGGAAATGTATGGTGATGGCGGCGCCGAGCGCATCGTCGGCAAGGCGCTCGAAGACCGGCGCGACGAGGTCTTTCTCGTCAGCAAGGTCTATCCATGGAACGCCAGCCGCACCGGCACCATCGCCGCCTGCGATGCGAGCCTGCAAAGGCTCGGCACCGACCGCCTCGACCTCTACCTCCTGCACTGGCGCGGGGAGCATCCGCTCGCAGACACCGTCGCCGCCTTCGAAGAGCTGAAGGCCGCCGGCAAGATCGGCGCCTGGGGCGTCTCCAACTTCGACACCGCCGACATGGAAGAGCTGCTGACCGTGTCGAACGGAGAAAACTGCGCCGTCAACCAGGTGCTCTACAACCTGTCGCGACGCGGCATCGAATACGATCTTCTGCCCTGGTGCCAGAGCCGCGGCATTCCGGTCATGGCCTATTCACCGATCGAGCAGGGCCGGCTTGTCCACCATCCCGAACTGATCCGCATCGCCAAGGCCTATCAGGCGACGCCAGCCCAGGTCGCCCTTGCCTTCATCCTGGAACGCGAGAGCGTGGTCGCCATTCCGAAGAGCGCCAACCTCCGCCGCGTGCGCGAGAACCGCGACGCCGTCGACCTCGACATTTCCGACGAGGACTGGGCCGCCCTCGACGCCGCCTTCCCGCCCCCGGCGCACAAGACGGCGCTCGACATGCTGTAAGCGCTCCTACTGCATCCGCGTCGGCAACCCCGAAGCAGTTATTTAGGCACAAAGCTAATTATAAAACTTTGTGCAGCACTGGACTCTTAGGAGATTTCCTAATTATAGAAATCCCGATCAAACCATTGCATGTAAAGACGGAACTTCGGCTTGAAAAAGCAGACAAAAAAGCCGGCCGCCGGTCGGGACGAACGTCGTGTCCAGCAGGTCTTCCACGCGCTTGCCGCGCCGCCGCGCCGGGCCATCCTCAAATATCTCGCGGAATCGGGCCTCACCGCCGGCGAGATCGCCTCGCGCTTCGACATGGCGAAACCCTCCGTCTCGCAGCACCTCACCATCCTCGAAACCGCCGGACTGATCAGCCGCGAAAAGCGCGGCCAGTTCGTCCACTATGCCCTGGTGCGCGCGACGCTGGACACGGTCCTGTCCGGTTTCCTCGAGGAGCTTGGCGCGGCCGGATCGGAAGCGCCGCCGGCGAAGACGAAGAACGCAGGCTCCGGCAAGACGGGCGCCCGCACGGTGGCAACCGTCGAAACGGCGGCTGCCGAAGGTGAAGCAGCCGCCGTACTGACCCAGCCGGCGCCGGCGCAGATGTCGATGTTTTAGCCGACGGGATCGCTGACGGTATTCGTCCCAGTATTCACGCTCAAACGAAAACGGGCGCCCGAGGCGCCCGTTCCCGTCTCATTCGACCGTGCGGCCGTTCACATGCCCTGCGGGCCGCGGTTCATCGCCGCGATGCCGGTGCGGCAGATCTCGTTCAGGCCGAGCGGCTTCATGATCGCCACGAACTGATCGATCTTCGACGACTTGCCGGTGATCTCGAAGATGAAATGCTCGACGGTCGCGTCTATGACCTTGGCCTGGAAGGCATCGGCCAGACGCAGCGTCTCGGCGCGGGTCTCGCCGGTGCCGGCCACCTTGACCAGCGCCACTTCCCGCTCGACCGGCCGTTCCTGGCCGAGGTCGCGGGCGCGCACCGTCAGATCCACCACGCGGTGAACCGGAATGATCCGCTCGAGCTGCGCCTTGATCTGCTCGAGCACGCTCGGCGTGCCGCGCGTCACGACGGTGATGCGCGACAGATGCGCCTCGTGCTCGGTCTCCGAGACGGTGAGGCTTTCGATGTTGTAGCCGCGGCCGGAGAACAGGCCGATCACCCGGGCGAGTACGCCCGGTTCGTTGTCGACCAGGATCGACAGCGTATGGCTCTCGACGGCTGCGGTTTCCTTGGCGATGAAATAGGCCGAACCGGTGGGCTGCTGATGTGCGTTCATGTCTCTGTTCCTATTTCAATCATCAAACCAGCTGGCGGCCCTTGGCGTCGATGGCGTTGGCCACCGCTTCGTCGGTCGCCTCGTCGGGCAGCAGCATTTCGTTGTGCGCCTTGCCCGACGGGATCATCGGGAAGCAGTTGGCGAGGTTGGCGACGCGGCAGTCGAAGATCACCGGCTTCTTGACGTTGATCATTTCCATGATGGCGTCGTCGAGATCGTCCGGCTTCTCGCAGCGCAGCCCGACCGCGCCATAGGCATCCGCCAGCTTGACGAAGTCAGGCAGCGCTTCGGTATAGGAGTGCGACAGGCGGTTGCCGTGCAGCAGCTGCTGCCACTGGCGGACCATGCCCATGTACTGGTTGTTGAGGATGAAGATCTTGACCGGCGCCTCGTACTGCACGGCGCAGGACATTTCCTGGATGCACATCTGGATCGAGGCATCGCCGGCAATGTCGATGACCAGGCTTTCCGGATGGGCGATCTGCACGCCGATCGCCGCCGGGAAACCGTAGCCCATGGTGCCGAGACCGCCCGAGGTCATCCAGCGGTTCGGCTGCTCGAAGCCGAAATACTGTGCCGCCCACATCTGGTGCTGGCCGACTTCCGTGGTGATGTAGGTGTCGCGGTCACGGGTCAGCGCCGACAGCCGCTCGATGGCGTATTGCGGCATGATGACGTCCTTCGACGGCGTATAGGCGAAGGAATTACGCGCCCGCCACTTCTCGACGCTTGCCTTCCACTCGGCCGTCTGGGCGACGTCCGGCTTCTTCGGCAGCGCCCGCCACAGGCGGACCATGTCTTCCAGAACATGGCCGACATCGCCGGTGATCGGCACGTCGACGCGGACGTTCTTGTGGATCGACGACGGATCGATGTCGATGTGGATCTTCTTCGAGTTCGGCGAGAACGCATTGAGGCGGCCGGTGATGCGGTCGTCGAAGCGGGCGCCGATGCAGACCATGACGTCGCAGTCATGCATCGCCATGTTGGCCTCGTAGGATCCGTGCATGCCGAGCATGCCGAGCCAGTTCTTGCCCGAGGCCGGATAGGAGCCGAGGCCCATCAGCGTCGAGGTGATCGGGAAGTCGGTGAGCTCGACCAGTTCGCGCAGGAGCTTGGAGGCTTCCGGCCCGGAATTGACGACCCCGCCGCCCGAATAGATGATCGGCCGGCGCGCATTGGCCATCAGCTCGACAGCGGCGCGGATGGCGTTCAGATCGCCCTGAACCTTCGGCTGGTAGCTCTTCTGGATGATGTGGTTCGACGGCGGCGTATAGGTGCCCGTGGCGAACTGCACGTCCTTCGGCACATCGACGAGGACCGGGCCCGGACGGCCGGACTGGGCGATACGGAAGGCCTCGTGGATGATGCGGGCGAGGTCGTTGACGTCCTTGACCAGCCAGTTGTGCTTGGTGCACGGCCGGGTGATGCCGACGGTGTCGCATTCCTGGAAGGCGTCCGAGCCGATCAGCGAGGTCGGCACCTGGCCGGAGATGCAGACGAGCGGGACGCTGTCCATCAGCGCGTCCTGCAGAGGCGTCACCGCATTGGTGGCGCCCGGGCCGGAGGTCACCAGCATGACGCCGACCTTGCCGGTGGAGCGGGCATAGCCTTCGGCCGCATGGCCGGCACCCTGCTCGTGACGCACCAGGATGTGCTGGATATCGTCCTGCTGGAAGATCTCGTCATAGATCGGCAGCACGGCGCCGCCGGGATAGCCGAAAATATGCTCGACCCCGTTGTCCTTCAGCGCCTTGAGGACGATCTCGGCGCCCGTCATCTGATTGTCTTTGCCCGTCATGCCTCTTCCCGTCTCATTCTGTCTTGCTGGATTGTCTTTGAAGGGGTGCTACCCCGGTTTCGGCCATAAAAAAAGGCCCCTTTGAGGAGCCTGTTTGTCTGCGCATGGGTGGCTGTCGCCGGATGGTTACACCACCCTGCCCATGCGCTTTCCCACCACAATAAGGATCTGCGAATTGTTCATGGGAAGAAGTGATAGACAGAAATATGGCAGTCGTCAACGCGGACGAGCCTAAAAACCGGACCGAACGCACGCGGATCGGGCAGACCTGCAAACTTATCGCATATGAATTATACCCCCTGTTAAAGCCTTGGGCACTAAACTGCGCCCCGATCAGGGAGCAGATATTGCGCAATAGTGACCTCCAGACATCCGGACAGGCCGGCGAGCAGGATCGCCGCGACCAAATGGCACGGGGAAACCGCTTCCTCGGCCGCGTCGTCGCCTGCAACGGTTCGCGCGCGACGATCGCGGCCATTGCCGAGGACGGCGGCACGGATCTGACCGAACTCTGGTCGGTCGGCCGGCTGATCTCGATCACCGTCGGCAAGAACCGCGTGGTGGCGCTCGCCTATTCCATGCAGACCGGCACGAAGAACTGGGGCGAAGGCGAGGACAACACCTTCCTTATCGAGGTCGAACTGCTGGGCGAAGTGCATGTCGGAGACGACGGCAGCGAGCTCTTCTCGACCGGCATCTCGCGCTATCCCTATCTCGGCGCCATTGCCCACCGCATCCGCGCCGCCGACTTGCTGCGCATCTACGACACCCGCAAGGGCGACACCGCCGTTATCGGCAAGCTCACCCAGGACGAGAGCATCGACGCGACGATCCACGTCCCCTCCATGCTCTCGAAGCATTTCGCCGTGGTCGGCTCGACCGGCGTCGGCAAGTCGACCGCCGTCTCGCTTCTGCTGCGCAAGGCGATCGAGAGCGACCCGAAGCTGCGCGTGCTGATCCTCGACCCGCACAACGAATTCGCCGCCGCCTTCCCCGAACACGCCGTCGTCATCGACACCGACACGCTGGACCTGCCCTTCTGGCTGATGCGGCTCGAGGAATTCGCCGAAGTCCTGTTCCGCGGTCGCCCGCCGGTCGCCGAAGAGCTCGACATCCTGCGCGACCTGATGCCGGAGGCCAAGCGCGCCTTCCGCGGCAACGAGAGCGCGCTGATGCGCCGCTCCGGCGACAAAAGCTCGATCACCGCCGACACGCCGGTGCCCTACCGCATCGCCGACCTGCTGGCGCTGATCGACGAACGCATCGGCCGGCTCGAGGGCCGCGGCGAAAAGCCCATGCTGCGCTCGCTGAAGATGCGCGTGATGGCTGCGATCAACGATCCGCGCTACCATTTCATGTTCTCCAACAACACGATCAGCGACACGATCATGGAGACGATCGCCCACATCTTCCGCATCCCGGGAGACGACCGGCCGATCTCGACCTTCCAACTCGCCGGCATCCCCTCGGAAGTCGTCAACTCGGTCGCCTCCGTGCTCTGCCGCATGGCCTTCGAGCTGGCGCTCTGGTCGAACGGCGCGATCCATATGCTGGTCGTGTGCGAGGAAGCCCACCGCTACGTGCCGGCCGATCCCAATCTCGGCTTCTTCCCGACCCGCCAGGCGATCGCCCGCATCGCCAAGGAAGGCCGTAAATACGGCGTCTCGCTCGGCATCATCACCCAGCGTCCCGGCGAACTCGATCAGACGATCCTGTCGCAGTGCTCGACGCTGTTTGCCATGCGCCTTGCCAACGACCGCGACCAGGAAATCATCCGCTCGGCGATCCCGGATTCGTCCATTTCGACGACCAGCTTCATCTCGTCGATCGGCAATGGCGAAGCCATCGCCTTCGGCGAAGCGATCGCCGTGCCGATGCGCATGCGGTTCGCCCGCGTCGACGAAAACCACCTGCCGAAGGCGAACGGCGTCACCGCCAAAGCCTCGGACGACAGCCCCGACACGGTCGACCTGCGCACCATCGTCAGCCGCATGCGCGCCATTGCCGGCCCCGACATTTCCGCCTTCCAGCAGAGCTTCGACGCGGGCCAGCCCGCAAGCGTCGACGAGGCGGACGAATATGCACCGGACGGCGCGGCGGTCGAGCCGTCGTCAGCGGCCGCTCTGGAACGCGAAGTAATGCCCAATCTCAGCCACGATGCGAGCTTCGAGGAGATCCGCCAGGCCCTGATGACGCAGCCACCATCGGCCCCGCCGGCCCAGCGCCCGCCGGAACCGGCATTCCAGCGCCCCTATGCGCGGCTCGACACCCCGCAGCCCGAGGCGGCTCCGCTCGACCGGCCGCGGCTCGACACGCCGCCGATCGAACCCTACCGCCCCGACATGCTGCCGCGCACCGCACTGTCGGAGGAGCCCGCCCGCTACGCCCGCCGGCTCGACGATCCGTCGGACAGCCTGCGCGACCCCTATGTCGCCCGCTCGCAGCCGCCTCTGGAGCGAACCGACCCTGCCCCGTCGATCCGCCGCGAATCCGGCTCATCCCTGCGCGAGAGCATCCTGAAAAAGCCGCTGTCGAGCCTTTACCGCAAGGACTGAGACTACCCAGCCCTCGACGGCAGCCCTCACCGACACTGAGCGTCCGGCGCGATCGGCCGCAGCCTCGACGGTAGTCCTCACCCTGAGGCGGGAGCGTAAGCGACCCTCGAAGGGCGGGGGCGGATGGCCTGGCAATGACATCCGCGGCCGGATGCTTCGAGGCTTGGCCTTCGGCCAAGCTCCTCAGCATGAGGTGCATGCGGCGCGCGCGAAACTACTGCCGCCCTCAGCCGATCCTCTCCCAGCTCGCGTCCATCTGGTTGCGGAACCAGGTCATCTGCCGCTTGGCATATTGCCGCGTGGCGGCCGAGGCCTGCTCGACCACCTGATCCGGCGTCATCTCGCCCCGCAGCATGGCCGCGATCTGCGAAACGCCGATCGCCTTCATCGCCGGCATCTCCGGCGAAAGCCCAAGCGCGAGCAGCGCCTCGACCTCCTCGACCGCGCCGTCGTCGAACATGCGCCCGAAGCGCCGGTTGATCCGCTCGTGCAGCAGCTTGCGGTCGGGCAGCTTGATAACCTTCTTCGCCCGCTCCGGATCGACGATCACCGGCCCGCCCTGCCCCTGGAACGCGGCAATCGACCGGCCGGTCGCCTCCAGCACCTCCAGCGCCCGCACGATGCGCTGCCCGTCCTGGCGGCCGAGCCGCGCGGCCATTGCCGGATCCCGGCTTTCGAGCTCCCGGTGGAGCGTCTCCGGCCCCTCGGCGATCAACCGATCACGCAGCCGCTTGCGGATCTCGGCCGGAATGGCCGGCATCTCGTCGAGCCCACCGGTCAGCGCCTTGAAATAGAGCCCGGTGCCGCCGACGATCACCGGCAGCACGCTTCTTGCCTTCAAATCCGTGATCAGCGCAGCCACCTCCCGAAGCCAGTCGCCGGTCGAATAGGCAGCCCCCGCCGGCACATGGCCGTAGAGATGGTGCGGCACGCCCTCCATCTCTTCGTCCGACGGGCGCGCGGTCAGGACCCTCAGCGTATCGTAGACCTGCATGCTGTCGGCATTGATCACATGGCCGCCATGCCGCTTTGCCAGCTCCAGCGCCAGCGCGGACTTGCCGCTGGCGGTCGGCCCGGTTATCAGGATCGCGTCGATGTCGTTTTCAGGGTTTTCCATCATGGCCTTCGTTGCCACGCTTCTCGCCAATCCGTCAAATCCGATCCTCGAGCCGGCGCTCGCCGAGCGTGCGGCCGAAAGCCTCAAGGCCTCCGGCCTCTACTGGCTCGCCGACGGCATCGCCTGCGACATCGTGCTGAAGGACGGCGCCGACGAAAAGGCCGCCGAAGCCGCGCTTCGCGCCCTCATCGGCGGCGAAAAGATCGACGTCGCAGTCCAGGACGCCGACACGCGGCGCAAGAAATTCCTGATCGCCGACATGGATTCGACCATGATCGGCCAGGAATGCATCGACGAACTGGCCGCCGAAGTCGGCCTCAAGGACAAGGTGTCGCTGATCACCGCCCGCGCCATGAACGGCGAGATCGCCTTCGAGCCGGCGCTCAGGGAACGCGTTGCGCTGCTCAAGGGCCTGCCGATCAAGGTGGTCGACGAGGTGATCGAAAAGCGCATCACGCTCACCCCGGGCGGCCTGGAACTGATCGCGACGATGAAGGCCAGGGGGCACTACACCGCGCTGGTCTCCGGCGGCTTCACCGTCTTTACCGCACCGATCTCCGCCCGCCTCGGCTTTCACGAGAACCGCGCCAACATCCTGCTGGAACAGGATGGAATCCTCACCGGCGAAGTGGCCGAACCGATCCTCGGCAAGCAGGCCAAGGTCGATGCGCTCATCGACATCTCGGCCCGCCTCGGCATCGACACCCATGAGGCGATCGCGGTCGGCGACGGCGCCAACGACCTCGGCATGCTGGAACTTGCCGGCTCCGGCGTAGCACTTCACGCCAAGCCCTCGGTCGCCGCCCAGGCGAAGATCCGCATCGACCATGCCGACCTCACCGCCCTGCTCTACCTCCAGGGTTATCGCAAGACTGATTTCGTCACGCCCTGACAGCGCACGGAGAGCGGCCATGGCACCGATCGTCGAAACGCCGCGTCTCATCCTGCGCAACTGGCGCGACGACGACCGCGACCTGTTTCGCGAGATCAACCGCGACCCCAAGGTTATGGAATTCTTTCCGTTCCGCCGCACCCCGGAGGAGGCCGATGCGATGATGCAGCGCATGCGTGCCATGATCGACGAGACGGGTCTCGGTTGCTACGCAGTGGAATTGAAGCAGAGTGCCGAGCCGATCGGCTTCTGTGGCCTGTCGAAGCCGGTCCTCGCCCCGATCCTGCCCGAAGCGACCGTCGAGATCGGCTGGCGGCTGGCGACCCGGTTCTGGGGCAATGGCTATGTCACCGAAGCGGGTCGCGCGCTCATCGATTTCGGATTCGCGACCAAGGGCTTATCCGAAATTGTTTCCTTCGCGGTTGAGGCCAATAGGCGATCGACCGCAGTCATGGAAAGGCTCGGCATGCGCCACGACGCGCAGCGCGATTTCGACCACCCGCGCGTCCCCGACACCCATCCGCATCTGAAGCGGCACGTGCTTTACCGGATCGGCCGCCCCGAGGCTTGAACAAAGGCGCGCTCAGGCGCCCTTGACGATGTAGCCGCCCGGCGCATTGGCCCAGGGGAAACGCTTCACCGGTGCGACGATGCCGTTCTTGCGGGCGAAATCGTCCCAGGCGCGGGTCTCGCCCGGCCACTTGCTCGTCGCATATTCGTCGAGGATCAGCACGCCGCCCGGCACCAGCCGGTCCCAGCAATGCTCGAGAATGGTCTTGGTCGGCTCGTAGATGTCGACGTCGACATTGATCAGGCAGAAACGCGATTCCGGGTTCTTTTCCAGCCATTCCGGCAGCGTCTTGGAAATGTCGCCCTCGACGATCTGCCCGCGTCCGGTCGGCAGCACGCCGTCCTCGTTGTGCAGTTTCAGGAGTTCGCGGAACTCGTCGAGGAAATTCTCCGAGCTCAGGCCCCCGACTTCCTTCTGCACGTTGGCGTCATGCGCGCCGTCTTCTTCGTGCAGGCTCGGGAACCCGGCAAAGCTGTCGAAGCCGATGACCTTCTTGTGGGTGGCGGTCGGGGTCAGTACCTCGATGAACTTGTGCCAGCTGAAGAAGGACTTGCCGTAGTAGACGCCGAAATCGGCATAGTGCCCCGGCAGTTCGACCGTCAGCTTGAACAGCTCGTAATGCGCCAGCTGCCGGATGAACGAGCGGCGGCTCACATAGGTCGGGAACAGGTCGAGATAGTGACGCACGTCGTGCGGCCAGCGGGTGGTGATCTCGTTGAGCTTGCTGAAAAACTTGCTCTCGCCATCCGAGGGGTAGAAAAAAGTGTCCTTCATGTCCGATGCGCCTTCCCGCCTGGCCGCGTCCGGCCGACACCGCCCTCGAAAATGGGCCTTGAGTCGTCGCCGCTGCGTCTGTCTGCTGGCCGGACCCTAGGCAGCGAAACTTGTCCCAGGCTGTGAGCTTCATCGGCGGCCAGATGCCCTGATCTGTCGCGGTTTGGGACAGCGCGGCCGGCATTAATCATCCGCTCACGCTGTTTCAATCGGCAGCCCGGCGCCCGCGCGATTTCACGAGCTTTTAAGTTCCTGCATTTATTCTAATATCCATGAACACGATCACACCTGCCCGGCTTTTGCAGAAACTCCGCAACCTCGGGGACGCATTCCTGCGTCTCGGCGAATCCGGGCAGAGCGAAGCCGAGGCGGGACGCATCCGGGCGGTGCGGCTCGCCACCGTGCTGCGCAACACGCCGTGGATGATGGCGGCCAATATCGCCAATGCGGTCGTGGCGCTCATCGCCTTTGCCGACAGCGAGTGGTTCGCCTGGGTCGCGGTCTGGGCCTCGCTCGTCGTGTCGATCGCCGCCGTCACCGGCTGGACCTGGTTCCGCAACCGGAACCTTCCCCTGCGCCAGACGGCCTCGCTGAGGGGCGCCCGCCGGGCGGTCGTCTATGCGGTGCTGTTGAGCGGCCTTTGGGCGGCCCTGGTCATGCTTTTCTATCTCAACGCCACCGAGGACCAGCGCCTGGTGATCGTCGCGATCACCGTCGGCATGATGGGCGGCGGCGGTTTCGCGCTCGCCACCATCCCGCCGGCCGCGATCACCTTCAGCGTGCTGATGGGCATGGGATCGCTGCTCGCCCTCAGCGTGGCGGCCGAAGCCGTCGGCGTCAGCCTGCTGGCGCTCTACATCATCTACACGGCGATCATCGTGCGTTCGTCTTTGGCGCTCTGCGACAGCCTGACGATCCGCGTCCGCGCCCAGATCGCGGCCGACGAGCAGCGCGACGTGATCGGCCTGCTGCTCAACGATTTCGAGGAAAATGCCGCCGATTGGCTGTGGGGTATCGACAGCGATCTCGTGCTGCGGCGCGCCTCGACGCGCTTCTTCGAGCAACTCCACTGCAGCGAGGCCGAAGCCTTCGGCAAACCGTTCTGGGACGTCATGCCCTGCTCCAGCGGCAGCTGCCGCATGCTGCAGAACTTGAACGGCGCCGATGCCCTTCGCCTGCAGCTCGACAGCCATGCCTCGTTCCGCGACTTCGAGGTCTGCGTCATGCAGAACGGCGAACCGGGCGTCTGGTCGCTCAGCGCCAAGGCCATGTTCGACGACGAAGGCCGCTTCATCGGCTATCGCGGCGTCGGGCGCGACGTGACCCAGGCCCGCGAGGCGCGCCGCCGCATCGAACACATGGCGCGCCACGACAGCCTGACCGACGTCGGCAATCGCGTGCTGCTGAACGATGACCTCAACCGCGCCATCGACCGCCTGGAGCGCTTCGGCGAGCATTTCTCCATCCTGCTGCTCGACCTCGACCGCTTCAAGCAGGTCAACGACACCCACGGCCACGGCGCCGGCGACCAGCTGCTGCGCGAGGTGGCCAAGGTGCTGCAGGCGGTCTGCGGAGAAACCGACACGCTGGCCCGGCTCGGCGGCGACGAGTTCGCCATCATCCACACCTCCATGCAGGACCCGCGTTCCGTCGCGGTTCTGGCCGACCGGCTGGTCAACGCGCTCTCCCAGCCCTTCCCGCTTGCCTCAGGCACCGCCCGGATCGGCGCGTCGATCGGCATCGCCTGCGCGCCGATCGACGGGCGCGACGCCGACGCGCTGATGCGCCATGCCGACCTCGCGCTCTATCGGGCCAAGGCCGACGGCCGCAACCGCTTCCACTTCTTCGACACTTCGCTCGACGCCGCCGCCCGACGCCGCAACCTGATCGAGCAGGAACTGCGCGCCGCCGTCGCCGCCCACGCGCTGACGCTGCATTTCCAGCCGTTGGTCGACAGCGGCAGCGGCCAGGTCGTCTGCGCCGAAGCGCTCCTGCGCTGGCACCATCCGACGCTCGGCGCCATCAGCCCGACGGAATTCATCCCGATTGCCGAGGACATCGGCCTCATCGAGACGATCGGCGCCTGGGCCATCCGCCAGGGCTGCATGACCGCCGCCGCCTGGCCCGCTTCGGTTCGCATCGCCGTCAATCTGTCGCCGCGCCAGTTCGCCGGCACCGGGCTCTATGCCGGCATTGCCGCCGCGCTGCGCGACAGCGGCCTGCCGCCCTCCCGCCTCGAGCTGGAAGTGACCGAATCCCTGCTGTTGAAAACCGACGCGCTGGTCGAGTCGACGCTGGTTGCCATCGCCGCGCTCGGCGTGCGTGTCGCGCTGGACGATTTCGGCACGGGCTATTCGTCGCTGAGCTACCTGCGCCGATATCGCTTCGACAAGTTGAAGATCGACCAGTCCTTCATCTCCGACATCGAGACGAATACCGACAGCCGCGCCATCGTCGACGCCATCATCCGCCTCGGCCACGATCTCGGCATGTCATTGGCTGCCGAAGGCGTCGAGACCCAGGCGCAATACGACATCCTGCGCACCCTCGGCTGCGGCGAAATCCAGGGCTATCTGATTGGCCGGCCCATGCCGGGCGAGGATCTGGCACGGTTCCTCGCCCAAGCGAACGACGCTCGGCCTATCCGGCAGATCGCCTGACAGGGAAGCAATGCGGGGTCAGCCGCCGAACGGCGGCCTGCGCCGATGCCATGCGCGCCGGGACTATTCCAGCGGAATGGCGACGTGGCGCAGATTGCCCTCGGTGTCGGCGATCATCACATAGGCGCTGCGCCGGCCCTCGTTCTTCAGCGCGCTCAGCGTCTGGCCGACATCCTCCGGCGTCTCGACGAATTCCTGGGCCACCTCGACGATCACCTGCCCCGGTTCGAGACCCTTTTCGGCGGCGGGCGAACCCGGCTTGACCGAGGTGATCACCACGCCCTCGACGCTTTCGGCGATCGAATAGGTCTTGCGCGCGGCATCGTCCAGCGTGCCGAGCTCGAGCCCGATCGCGCCCAGGACGGCCGGAAGTGCTGCATCCGGCGTACCCGGCGACTGCTGCTCGCCGCCTTCGTCGCCCGGCGCGATTTCCTCGCCGTCGTCCTGCGGCAGGTCGCCGTCCTCGGGCGTCGTGCCCGGTGCCGCCGATGCGTCGGCCGTCTGCTCGTCGTCGAGCCGGCCGAGCTTGACCTTCAAATCCTGTTCCTTGCCGTCGCGCAGGATCTTCACCTCGACCTCGGCACCGACCGCGCTCTCGGCGACGGTCCGCACCAGGTCGCGCGTGTCGTCGACGCTCTTGCCGTCGAAAGCGATGATCACGTCGCCGACCCGGATCGGGCCGTTCTCCACCGGACCGCCCTTGACCAGCCCGCTCACCAGCGCGCCGCGTGCCTTGCCGATCTTCAGGCTTTCGGCCACCTCGTCGGAAACCGGCTGGATGCGCACGCCGAGCCAGCCGCGGCGGGTCTCGCCGAATTCGATCAGCTGCTTGATGACGTTTTCCGCAAGTTCGGTCGGAACGGCAAAGCCGATGCCGATCGAGCCGCCGCTCGGCGAGATGATCGCCGTGTTGATGCCGATCACTTCGCCGCTCATGTTGAACAGCGGGCCGCCGGAATTGCCCTTGTTGATCGCCGCGTCGGTCTGGATGAAATTGTCGTAGGGACCGGCATTGATGTTGCGGCCGCTGGCCGAGATGATGCCGACGGTGACCGAACCGCCGAGCCCGAAGGGATTGCCGATCGCCATCACCCAGTCGCCGATGCGCATCTTGCGCGAATCGCCGAACTTCACCGCGGTGAGCGGCGCCGGCGGCTCGACCTTCAGCACCGACAGGTCGGTCTTGGTATCCGTGCCGACCAGCTTGGCCTTGAGTTTGGAGCCGTCGGGGAAGATCACCTCGATGTCGTCGGCGCCCTCGATCACATGGTTGTTGGTGACGACGAAGCCGGCCGGGTCGATGACGAAGCCGGAGCCGAGCGAATTGACCTTGTTGTTGTCGCTGTCCTTGCCGCGGTTCTTGAAGAAGTCCTCGAACAGTTCCTGGAACGGCGAGCCTTCCGGCACCTGCGGCACCGGTCCGTCACCCTCTTCCTTGACGCTTTGCGAGGTGGAAATGTTGACCACGGCGCCGAGCAGGCCCTGCGCCAGGTCGGCGACCGATTCCGGCCCCTGCGCCAGCGCCGGACGGACCGCCCCGAGCGAACCGAAGGCCATGGCCGTCCCGAGCAGCAGGGCCGGGATCAGCGTACGGGACTTGGCGGCGGTCAGGGTCATGCGGTCTTCCTCTCGCGAACAGGCGTCTTTTTTGGCCGCAGCATAAGGCGGAAAGATGAAAGGGGAAATCAATTTCGCCGGAGTGCAGGCCGGGCCGAAGCTAGCCGCGCACCAGCCAGACGAGCCCGACGCCGAAGGTGACGGAAACGAGGCCCGCGAGCCGCAGCTGCTCCGGCGGGATCGACGGAAGCAGGCGTGCCATCTCAACAAGAAATCGAGGGGCCAGTGCATAGACCAGCCCCTCGATGATCAGGAAAAAGGCAAAACCTGCGAGCAGATCCGCCATGGTCGCCGTCAGTTGCCGGCGGCCGGTGCGGCAGGCGCAGCCGGTACGGCCGGCGCTGCGGGCGTGCCTTGGGAGTCGTTGAAATAACGGAAGAACTCCGAATCCGGCGACAGCACCATGGTCGTCCCGGTATTGTTCAACGCCCCGGTATAGGCCCGCATCGAGCGATAGAACTCGAAGAACTGCTCGTCACGGCCGAAGGCCTCGCCGAACACGCGGTTGCGTTCGGCATCGCCCTGACCGCGCAGGATTTCCGAATCGCGCTGCGCTTCCGCCCGAAGTTCGACGACCTGGCGGTCGGCGATGGCGCGGCGGCGCTGGCCTTCTTCATTGCCGCGGGCGCGGATCAGTTCGGCCTCGGCCAAACGTTCGGCCTTCATGCGGTCGAAGGTCTGCTGCGAGACTTCCTGGGTCAGGTCGGTGCGGCGGATGCGCACGTCGGAAATGGTGACGCCGAGCGATTCGGCATCGACCCTGAGGTCGTCACGCACTTCCTGCATCATCGATGCGCGGGCATCCGACAGGGCCGCCTCGAAGCCGCGCAGACCGTAGACGCGACGCAGCGAGGCGTCGAGACGGGTGCGCAGACGCGATTCGGCGGATTCCCGGTCGCCGGAAACGGTTTCGCGGAAGCGACGAGCGTCGGTGATCTTGTAGACGACGAAGGCGTCGACTTCATAGAACTTGCCGCCCGAAACCTGGACGCGGATGTTGTCGAGGTCGAAGCGCAGAGCCTGGTCCTCGACATACTGGACACGGTCCGCGTCGGCAAAGGCAAAGGGCAGCTTGAAATAGAGGCCGGGCTCGGTGTGCACGGCCTGGATCTGGCCGAAGCGCACGACGATCGCCTGCTGGCGTTCGTTGACGACGAACACGGACGAATAGACGAGCAGCAGCACGGCGGCGAGCCCGATCAGCACATAGGCGAGACGATTGGACATGATCAATTGCCTCCCTGAGTCTGGGTCTGGGGCTGGGTCGCGGTCTGGCCCATGCGGCCGATTTCGTTGAGCGGCAGGTAAGGCACGACGCCCTGCTGGTTCTCGCCGATGATGACCTTGTTCGAGTTCTTCAGAACCTGCTCCATGGTTTCGAGATAGAGGCGCTTGCGCGTGACATCAGGCGCCTTGCTGTATTCCTCGTAGATGTCGACGAAGCGCTGGGCTTCACCCTCGGCTTCCTTGACGACGCGATCCTTGTAGGCGGCCGCCTCTTCGCGGATCTGGGCTGCCTGACCGCGGGCCTGGCCAAGCTGCTGGTTGGCATACTTGTTGGCTTCCTCGACGAAACGGTCCTCGTCCTGCTCGGCGCGCTGCACTTCGTCGAAGGCATCGGCCACTTCGCGCGGCGGGGCCGCATCCTCGATCGCCACGGCATTGATCGAAATGCCGGCGCCGTAATTGTCCATCGTGCCCTGGATGATCGACTTGACGTCCGCGGCGATCTGCTGGCGGGCATCACGGAAGATGTCCTGGGCCGGGCGACGGCCGACGACTTCGCGCATGGCGCTTTCGGCAACCTGCTGCAGGGTCAGCTGGGGCGCCTCGATATTGAACAGGAAGGCCCGCGGATCGCTGACGGTGAACAGGACCGAGAACTGCACGTTGACGATGTTCTGGTCGCCCGACAGCATCAGGCCGGCGCTCGACGAAGACGAGGCCTTGGCGCCGATATTCTGCTGCTGCTCGGTCACCTTGGTGATCTCGACGGTTTCCAGCGGCCAGAGATGGAAGTGCAGACCCGGCATCGAGATCTCGTCCTTCGGCTTTCCGAAGCGCAGCTCGACGCCGCGCTCGTCCGGCTGGACGGTATAGATCGCCTGGACGAGCCAGAAGGCCACAAGCACCAGGGCGAGAATGACGATTACACCGCCGTTGAACCCGCCGGGAACGATGTTCTTCAGCCGGTCCTGACCGCGCCGGATCAGGTCCTCGAGATCCGGGGGCGTGTTGCCGCCACCGCCGCCGCGCGGCCGGTTCGGCCCCTGCCCCCAGGGGCCCTTGTTATCACCGCCGCCGCCGCCCCATGGGCCGCCGCCGTTCTGATTGCTCCAGGGCATTCATACCTCTTAGCTTTGAATTCTCTCCCGATGCCTGCGCGGCTGCCTTGCGGCCCCTCGCGGACGTTAGTCCCGTTATAGGTATCGGCACCGGTGCTTTCAACGGAAAGCACCTAACTTCTTCGAGAGTTACGGAAAATAGTGCGTTATGCCGCAGGCCTGCGACGATAGACGACGTAGCGCGTCGGATAATTGTCCTTTTCGCCGGCCGGCACGTGCGTTTCTTCGATCTTGTCGAAGACCGCCGGATCGATCGCCGGAAACACCGTGTCGCCCTCGATCACGGCTTCGACATGCGTGACCTGCAGTTCGTCGCAAAGCGGCAGGGCCTGCCGGTAGATCTCGCCGCCGCCGGCGATGCAGACCGCATCGACGTCGGAGGCGACCGCGATCGCCTTCGCCCGCGCGATCCCCTCCTCCAGGCTGCCCGCCGTCTCGACGCCCGGCATCTCGATCTTCGGGCCGCGGCTGACGATCACATGCGGCCGGCCCGGCAAGGGCTTGCCGCCGACGGATTCGAAGGTCTTGCGGCCCATCAGCAGCGGTTTGCCGAGCGTTAGCGCCTTGAAGCGCTTGAGGTCGGTCGACAGCTTCCACGGCATGTCGCCGTCGCGGCCGATCACGCCATTCTCCGCCATGGCGACGACGATGATGATGCGGGGTTCGGGCATGGACGGCCTTTCGCTGGAGCCGGGCGCAGCCATCAGACGGCGATCGGCGCCTTGATGCTGGAATCGGCTTCATAGCCCTCGAGGCTAAAGTCTTCGAACTGAAAGGCAAAAAGGTCTTTGACCTGCGGATTGATCCGCATCACCGGCAAGACCTTCGGCGTGCGCGACAACTGCAGCTTGGCCTGCTCGAAGTGATTGGCGTAAAGATGGGCATCGCCGAGCGTATGGACGAAGTCGCCCGGTTCCAGATCCGTCACCTGCGCCACCATCATCGTCAAGAGCGCATAGGAGGCGATGTTGAACGGCACGCCGAGGAAGATGTCCGCCGAGCGCTGGTAGAGCTGGCACGACAGTTTTCCGTCGGCGACGTAGAACTGGAACAGGCAGTGGCAGGGCGGCAGCGCCATCTCGTCGACCTCGGCCGGGTTCCAGGCGGTGACGATATGGCGGCGCGAATTCGGGTTCGTCCTGATGCTCGTCACCAGATTGGCGATCTGGTCGATATGGCCGCCCTTGCCGTCGGGCCAGGAGCGCCACTGCGCGCCATAGACCGGACCGAGATCGCCGTTCTCGTCGGCCCATTCGTCCCAGATGCTGACGCCGTGCTGCTTGAGATAGCCGATATTGGTCTCGCCCTTCAGGAACCACAGCAGTTCATGGATGATCGAGCGCAGATGCAGCTTCTTGGTCGTGGTGACCGGTAAACCCTCGGCCAGGTCGAAGCGCATTTGATGGCCGAACACCGAGCGCGTGCCGGTGCCCGTGCGGTCGCCCCGGTCGGAGCCGTTTTCCATCACGTGGCGCAAGAGGTCGAGATACTGCTTCATGGGTGTGCCGCCGATTCCTGTTCGGCGGCAATGTAGCGTCCCTGGGCGGCGGAACCAAGCGCCGCCGCCGGTTTTCCAAGATTGGCGTCAGAGCTCGCCCAGCTTGCCGAGTTCCTTGGCCACCAGATAGTAGAAGGTCACGCGCGACTTCGTCTTGTCGGCCTTCATCGCCGCGCAGACGGCGTCCACCGCCTTGTCGGCGGCCTCGCCCGTCACGCCGAGCTTCTTGCCGCACCACTTTTCCTTGATGCGGGCGAGCTCCTCGGGATCGGAGGCGGACACCAGCGAGGAGTCGCGATTGCGAAGCGCGATGCCCAGATGGCGCACGATCTTGTTGACCACCGCCTCGTCGGCACCGGCATCGTAGAGCTTCACGTCTGCAAGATAGTCCGTCATGGCCTTCTCCTTATCGCCCGACGCGGGCCTCTCATGCGCGCCCGCTTGATAAGTAGAATGAGAGAACTGTCCGGGACCGTCAAGCGGCCGGCCTCAGCCTGCCGGACACAGGCCAAAATTCGCCGGCGCCAATTGAGTTTTGCCAAGAATCCGGCGAAGAAAGTCGCCCGGCACGCAAAGTCGCCCAGGACCAACGGAGGCACACGCGACATGGCATTCAGACGGCTCATCCTGGCGCTGACGGCGGCGCTGTCCATGGCAACCGCTCCCCTTCCCGCCCACGCCCAGTCCGGCGCGCCGCAACGCCTCGTCGGCATGTGGAATGTCGAGGCCGGCGGACCGGTCGGCAAATGCCAGATCGAGCTGCAGAGCCACAGCTTCGCCGGACGCCTCGCCGCCCGCTCGATCATGTGCATGGGGCCGCTCGCCTTCGTCAACGGCTGGGCGCCCGACCGCAACGGCTTAGCCCTTCTCGGCCTCGACGGCCGTCCCATCGCCAGCTTCGCCCCGGCGCGAGGCATCATGAACGGCCGGCTTTCCGACGGATCGCTGGTCGTCATGCGGCCGGCCGGCGGGCAGCGCGCGGATACCGTGCAACCTGCGCCGGGCAATGGCGGAAATCCCTGCTACATCCGCGAGGATACCGGCAAATGTGTCGCCCCCGACGATACCGTCGCGCCGCGCGGGCCGCATCCGGTGCGGGTGATGATCACCGGGCTGATGAACATCCGCCGCGAACGCAGCTTGGAAAGCCAGGTGGTCGGCCAGGTGAAGGCCGGCCAGTGCATCATCGTCAACGCCTGTTTCGACACCAGATGGGGCGTGCGCTGCGAGATCCCGATGGACGGCGGCGCGACCCGCGGCTTCATCCTGAAATACTACGAGAAGAAGGGCCGCGACTATGTCGGCTTCGTCAATCGCTGCTGACGCAAACTTCCTTGAGGTTTGCCCTTTTCATTGGCGGATGAAACACCTATATCTCCCTTGCCGGGGCTTGCTCCGGCTATGGCGATAAACGGTCGGTGTAATAAACCTATTGGACCCGGGGGCGGTACCCGGCGCCTCCACCAAAAACCGGTCGGTCTTCGAGGACCGGCTTTTGATGGGGGCGAAATAGGATCGACAAGGGTGTAAAGATCGAACTTTTGCTCGGCATGATACCGCCGTTATCGGGTCACAAGTGTAGTTGCAAACGACAACAACGCTAAGGGTTATGCTCTCGCTGCCTAATGGCGGTGCGGGAAATCCGAACTAAGCCCTCAAGGTTAGCCCCTTGAGGCGGGGTCCGAAGGCACCTGGCAACAGAAGCCTTCACCTTCCCTCCCCTTTGCCTACCCTCCGCTTTTCAAATCGTGTAATATGCATTGTTATGACTCGAATGACGGGGGCTTTCCCCGAATGCGGCGTCGTGGCATATAGCCGCGCACGGACGCCAAGACAGAGAAAGACAGGATCATATGGGGAACGACCATATTCGCTACGACATTCTGGCTCAGGACGCACTGCGCGGCGTCATCCGCAAGGTATTGACCGAAGTCGCAGCCACCGGCCGTCTTCCGGGTGACCATCACTTCTTCATCACCTTCCTGACCGGCGCGCCGGGCGTGCGCATCTCGCAGCACCTCAAGGCCAAGTATGCCGAGCAGATGACCATCGTCGTCCAGCACCAGTTCTGGGAACTCAAGGTCACCGACAGCCTGTTCGAGATCGGCCTTTCCTTCTCCGACACCCCGGAAAAGCTGGTCATCCCGTTCAACGCCATCCGCGGCTTCTACGACCCCTCGGTCAATTTCGAACTCGAATTCGACGTGCCGCTGGCCGACGAGGACGAGGAAAGCGCCGAGATCACCGCCTATCCGGTTTCGGCCGTCGAACGCAGCGAAGACCAGCCCGAGCCGAAGGCCGGCGACGAGGAGAAGAAGCCGGGTTCGGTCGTCTCGCTCGACGCCTTCCGCAAGAAGCAGTAGTTCTCGACAAGACCCGCGCGCCGTCGCCCGATGGCGCGCACCGTTCTGGAATGAGAGGCATGAGCGCAGACATCGTCAATCTCCGTCAGTTCCGCAAGGCCAGGACCCGCACGCAAAAGGAAAAGCAGGCGGAACAGAACCGCCTGACCTTCGGCCGCAGCAAGGCCGAGAAGAACCTGACGGAAGCGCTGAACGCCAAGGCCGAAAAGACCCTCGACCAGGGCCGCCTCGAGACTGCCGACGACGAATAGCCGACCGGCAAAAACGATTCCCGATCAGACACCTGCGTGGATTTCCGGAATCATTCCGTCAGGTGCCAGAATGAGAAATCCCGCGCCGGAGCCGCGATGATCCGCAAGCATTCGATCACCCTGCACGGCCACCGCACCAGCTTTTCACTGGAAGAGGCCTTCTGGGACGAGCTGAACGCCATCGCCGCGGAACGGCAGATCGCGCTCGCCGCCCTCGTCGTCGAGATCGACGAAAACCGCGACCCGCGCACCAACCTCTCCTCGGCCGCCAGGCTCTATGTGCTGGCCCGCCTCAAGGCCGCCGCCCAGGGCGCCGAGCCCGCGCAAACGTAGCGAACGCAAGATTATCAGCAACAACCATTCCTTAAGGGAGTTGTCCTAGTCTGGGGCCACTCAACGATGTTTGCGTCGATGCCCCGTATTTTAAGGCTCAGTTGCGCGTATTGCCCATCGATCCAGCCGTGTGACGTGATTTTACAACGTTCCTTTTTCTCAAGGATTTAGACATGGTAACCGCAATTTCCTCGACCTCCGCCACGACATCCACCACCGCCCTCGACCAGGCGGGCGCCACCGGCGCCTCGCTCAAGTCGTCGATCGCCAAGCTCGAAAGCCAGATCACCTCGAAGGAAGAGGAACTGGCCAGCGCCGAGACCGACGAGCAGAAATCCGAGATCAACGACGAACTGACCGACCTTCGGGCCTCGCTGACCAAGCTCGAAGCGCAGCAGGCGCAGGCGGAAGCGGCCGAGAACGCCGCGAAGGCGCCGACCGCCGAGCAGGCGAAGCCCGCCCTGCTGTCAGGCGAAAGCGAAAAGATCGGCAGCACCAATTACGACGAAGAGACGCCGTTCGGCGAGCGTTACGCCTACGTCTGAGCGCAAACTTCGCCGGTGAATGACAAAGGCGGCCGCACGGGTCGCCTTTTTTCATGGCTGCTCCGCTGGCTTGGCCGGGCAGGCCTTGAAGCGCGTCGCCCCGCCGGCATTAAGCGCACCCGTAACCGAGAGCGACATCAGCGCCTCGCCGTCGCGCTCGTAGACGTGACGGTCCAGCCAGAAATCGGCCTCGCCGGAACAGAGCAGGTCAACCACCAGGCTCTCCTTGAGCATGGACGCGGCGCCGAAATTGCAGCCATATTCATAGCCGCGCACGAGCGCCCTGCCCTTGGACGCGTCATATTCGAAGGTCAGCGGTCCCATGTCGCAGGAATATTCCGTCTCCGGATCGGCATCCTCGGCGGCAAAGCCGTCCTTGGTCCTGGCCAGCTCCGTCACGAAGGCGGCCACCTTGTCGTCGAGCACCGCACCGGTCTCATAACCCCAGTTGCCGAGCCGCCAGCCGGCCGCCTCGGCGAAATCCTCGAAACGCTTCTTGCCCTTGCAGGCGGTGGTGTCGTCGCAGTCGAGGAAATAGTCCTCCAACTGCTTGTCGATCTCCTCCAGCGTCATCAGTTCGAGCGCCGCCGGATAGTAGCCGAGCAGCGCCGCATTGCCGAGCGCCCCGGCGCAGACGCCGGCGGTCTGCTGCTCGAAACAGGCGCGCATCGAGGCCGTCAGCCGCCGCTCGACCACCGGCCGGAAGGCATCCTCGCGCGTCACGTCGCGCGCCTCGCCGTCCCGCAAGGCCATGATCTTCACCGGCGGCACGGATTCGGCATAGCTCGAAAAGGCGTAGAGGAAACGATCGTCGCGCAGGTCGAACTCGACATTGCCGTCCTCGTCGAGATCGGCCGGCGCCACGCCGAACCCGTCGAACGTGCCGAGCTCCACGCTCTTGACCGCATCATCGCTGGCATGGGCGAGCGAAACCGCCGTGCAGCAATGCGCCCCGCCGCTGAACGAGGAAAACACCACGCCGGGCTCCGCCCATTGAAGCGGATAGATGCCGATCTGGCCGCGCGCCGTCTCGTCCGGGCCGGTCTCCAGCTTGATCACCGTCTCGCCCTTTTCCTTGTGGCGAACGGTGAGCACCGCCGTGGCCGTGCCCTCGTCATTCTCCTCGCCGCTCAGCGTCAGCGTCCAGTCCTCGGCACTATAGGTCTTGCCGAAATCGGCGCGCGTCCAGTCGACCATCGTGCCGGAGCCGATCGTCACCTCCTTCGCCTCGACGGTCTCCTCCGTCTTGGTGGGACCGAACTCGCCGCGATCGAGCGCCCGGGCGCAGTCGCCGATCTGCTTCAGCGTATCGCTGGAGCCGGACAGAGAGAACGGGCCGTAGCTGACATTGTCGACCGTCAGCGTCATCCGGCCGGCATCGCGCAGCGCCGCCATGAAGCTCGCATGCGGATTGGTCAGGTAAAGCCCGCCGGAGCCGTCGGTGACGTTCGCCCGCATCGTGCCGGTCCATTTGCGACGGTCGGTGTGGACGACGACGTCGTAATCGTCCTCGTTGGTCAGCCAGCCGAGCTTGCTGCTGGCGATCAGCACGACCACGTCCTTGCTGTTCGGCCGCACGAAGAACAGCCCGCCCTTGCCGCCCTTCGGCGAGGCGATGCAGACCTTGTCCTGCCGGTCATAGGCGATCGTCCAGCCGCGATTCTCGGCGAAGGGCTGATAGCGCTCCTCGGAAAAGGCCGGACCGGCGGCGCCGGCGACGATCAGCAGAAACAGACAGGAAAAAAATGTGCGAACCATGGCGAGCCCCCCCTTGCCCCCGCCGGGTCCCGACCGGCGGCTGGATCCAGCCTAGGCCTGCGCCCTCAGACAGGCAAGCGGACGCGCGGTCGCAGCGGTCAGCCTTTAGTTGACGCCAGGCAGGCCCTCGAACTGCAACTGCACCGGCGGCAGCGCGCCGCCGCGGGTCACGCCCTCGCCAGGCGTCACCGGCAATTGCGGCGTGCCGGTTTCACCGGCCGGCGGCAGGGCCTGTTGTTCGGCGGCCTCGGCCGCCTTGCGGCGTGCCTCTTCCTCCGCCGCCCGCCGCTCCGCCTCGGCCTTCAGCCGGACCTCCTCGGCGATCCTTGCCCGCTCGGCCGCGGCCCTGGCGCGCTCCTCGGCGCGAAAGCGATAGAGTGCGGCCTCGCGGCGCAGACGCTGCTTCTCCAGCACGTTGGACTGCAGCGTCTCGACCCGGCGGCGCTCGCGCTCGAAGGCGCGCTGCGACAGGAAATTTGTCAGGTCGCCCACGTCCAGCTTGCGCTCGGGCTTGGCGACATCGCCGGAAAGCAGCAGGCGGACGCCCGGCTCCGCACCGGCCAGCGCGTCGTCACCGGCGACGAAGGCCATGCGGATATCGGCTTCCGTCCGGCGCGCGGCGAGATCGATGCGCGCCGTGCCGTCCAGCTTTGCCGCGTCATTGGCGAGCGCCAGCGTGGTCACGCGCAGCACGCCATCGGTGATGTTGAACGGGACCTCGACATTGGCGAAGGTGCTCGGAGCGCCGCCGAGCAGGCGCTCGGCAAGGCCCTGCACCTTCTCGGCCGTGACCTCGCCCTCGATCGCATCGGCTTCGGGCAGGATCTTGGCCAAGAGCCCGCTGTCGAGGCGGCGCACGGTCAGCGCCGGCACCTTGGCCGTGCCTGAACCATTGGTCGCCGCCAGCAGGTCACTGACGCTCGCCCCCGTCGCCTCGGCCACCAGGTCGAGATCGAGCTTGCCCTCCAGCACACCCGCTTCATCGACCCGGCCGATCGCCTTCTCGACGGCGGCAAGCTCGGCCTGGCGCAGCGAGATCCGCCCCTGGTAGAAACCGTTGCCGTCGGTATTGGCGACCATCAGCCGGCCGCTCATCGTACCGCCGAGCCAGCGCCCGGCCGCATCTTCGAGCGTCAGCTGCCCGCCGGCCCCGTTGAGCTTGCCGGAGAAATCGGCGATCGGCGAGAACACGCCGGGCGCAAAGCTCTTGGCGGTGAAGGCGAGGTTGAAATCGAAATCGCTGCGCGGCTTCGGCAGCGGCGCTTCCGAGACGGCCCCTGTGCCGGGATCGGTCACGGGCCCGAGCACGCCTTCTGCCAGCCAGGCGAGATCGACGCTGTCGAGCGCAAGCTCGCCGCCGACCTTGGGAACGGCGCCGTTCCAGTCGACCGAGAGCGCGCCGGTGATCCGGTTGCCGGCGGCCTCGGCATCGATCGCCGAGATCGCCGCCTTGCCGTCGCCGAGCGCCACTTCGGCGCCGAGCCGCGCCGGCAGTCCCGCCCCACCCTGCGGCAGCAGGACGCCGGTCATCATCAGATAGGATTCGAGATCGGGGCTTTCGAGCTTGACCGTGCCGCTTCCCTTGGGGAAACCCGCCGCCGCAAGCCCGATCTTGCCGCGCGCCGAAAGCGTGGTGCGGCCAGCCGCAACCGTCAGCGTCGCATCGGCCGGTTCGTTGCCCGCGCCGTTGACGCTGAACTGCAGCCGCCCGCCCTCGCCGCCGCCGATCGGCAGCGGGTCGAGACCGGCCTGGCCGAGCAGGATCTGCGCCTGCGGGTTTTCGATCGTCGCAGCAAGGTTGACCTTCGCGTCGCCGGTGAGCTTGGCGAGATCGTTGACCCCGTAGTCGAGGGCGATGCGGCTGCCGTTCGACGTGCCGGCGACCTTGACCGCCATACCGCCGCCCGCCGCCTCGCCGAAGACCAGGCTCGCCGTCAGATTGCTGTTGCCGTACCAGGATGCGCTTTTCACCAGCCGTGCGGCGAGCGGATGGGCCGGCAGACGTTCGGCGGCCAGCGCCAGGAACGGCCCCGGATCGACGGCCGACAAGGCCACCTGCACCTTGCCGGACGGCGAGGTCACCGGCCCCTTGACCGTGCCGCTCGCCTTCAGCGAGGCCCCGGCGAGATCGCCGACATTGAGCCGGTCGATGACGACGCCTGTGCCGTCATAGGTGAACACCGTCTCGACCTCGCCCGCCTCCATGCCGTAGCCGGTGAGCCGGCCGACCTTGAGCCGCGTGGCGATCTTTTCGGCGAGCAGCGCATGGTCGGCTTCCTGGCCGACTATGAGGCCCGCCACGGCGCGCGCCGCATCGAGATCGATCTCGTTGCCGGTGAGGTCGATCGACAGCGTCGCCGCCTCCTTGTCGAGCGACTGGCGCTCCAGTCGGCCGTTGAGCAGCGCCGGCCCGATCGCCAGTTCCAGCTTCTCGAAGCGCTGGATCTGCGGCGTGAGGTTGACGGCCGCGGAAAAGCCCATGGACTTGAGCTGGCGGATGGCCGGATCGACGCCGCCGGAAATCCAGGTGGACAGGCCCGAAGGCTGGGTCGAGGCGACCAGCAGGTCGCCGCTGAACGAAGGCGCGGAGCCGAGCACCAGCCGGCCCTTCGCCTCCACCTGCGTGCGTCCCGGCAGCACCACCACGGCGCGCTCCACGTTCCAGCCGCGTCCGTCGGGCCTGACGTCGAGTGTCACGTCGCGCAGAACCGTGTCGCCGGCGACGATCGCCGGCAGACGAAGCGTCGCCTTGCCCGGCAGGTTGGGAATGGGGATCTCGCTCGCCATGGCGATCAGGAGGTCGAGCCGTTCGCGCACCGAGCCGGCGGCATTCCTCCCGGTCTTGCCCTTGGCGCTGTCATTGGCCAGCCGGTTGACGTCGACCTGCTGGCCTTCCGCCGTCAGCAGGAATTCCGGATTGGCGCCGGTGTCCAGCTTGGCCTCACCGGTAACGACGTAGGGATCGGCCACCTCGCCCAGTTCGAAGCGGTAGGATTTGACCGCGATCCGCTCATTGGTGAGTTCGAAATCGCCCTTGGCCCGCGGCTGCGGCGTCTTCGGATCGGCCTTGGCGGTCTGCGTGCCCTTCCACACCGCCTGGAAATGGCCCTGGTAATTTGGCTTGCCGGCCTTCAGACTCAGATTGCCGTCGAGTTCGATATCGAACGGCCGGGCATCCGGCTGCAGCCGCAGCTTCAGCGAAATGGCCTCGGCGCCGAGTTCGGGCTGCAGGCTGGAAAGGAAGAAATGGCCCGCCTCGCCGTCGAGCGCCGCCTTGCCGTCCACCGACCACGGGCCGGCCAGCGAGCGCGCCGACATGTCGGCGTCGAGCCCGGTGAGCTTGCGGGTGCGGCCGGTCTGCTCGTCGATGAAATCGATCTCGCCGCCGACGATGCGGACCTTTTCGAGAACCACCGTGCGGGCCGGGATGTCGGCGCTGCTGCCGCGCAACCAGTCGAGCGTGCCGTCGGCCGAAAGCCGGATCCGCGCCTTCGGTTCCTCGATGCGCATGTCGAAGATGCGGGCCTCGCCGGAAAGCAGCGGCGCGAGTTCGGCATCCATGGAAAAACGCGCCACATGCACCAGCGGCTTGCCGTCCTGGTCGGCACCGACCGTCACGTCATGCAGCGTCACCGAGGGGAACGGCAGCAGGCGCGCCTCGACCTCGCCGAGCACCGTGACCTTCTTGCCCAGCACGCGGCTCGCCTGGCTCTCGAAGTCCTTGCGGAAATCCGTCCAGTCGACGAACAGCGGCGCCAGCAGCGCTCCGAACAGCGCGACGACCAGCAGCCCGCCGAGGAAAACCAGTATGCGTCCGAGCACGTCTTCCGACTCCCATCACTTCCGGCGCAAAGGTAATGCAATTCCCGGCGGGAGCAAGCCGCGAGAAGCCCTCTTCACATGCGGAAGATCTTGCCTGGATTGAATATATTGTCCGGGTCCAGGCTCTTCTTGATCGAACGCATCAGCGGGATGGCCGAGCCCAGTTCCTGTTCGAGATAGCTCATCTTCCCTTGTCCGACGCCGTGCTCGCCGGTGCAGGTGCCTTCCATGGCCAGCGCCCGGGCGTTGAGCCGCGCCATGAAGGCCTCGGTGCGGGCGATCTCGGCCGGTTCCTTGTCGTTGAACAGCAGCAGCACATGGAAATTGCCGTCGCCCGCATGGCCGACGATCGTCGCCAGGAGGCCGCTTTCGCGAATGTCGACCTGCGTTTCCGCCACGCAGTCGGCGAGCCTGGAAATCGGCACGCAGACGTCGGTCGACAGCCCGTTGAGTTCCGGCGCCAGCGCCCGGCCGGCCCAGTAGGCGTTGTGGCGCGCCTTCCACAGCTGCGCCCGCTCCTCGGCATTGGTCGTGTAGTGGAATGCGTCCGAGCCGAACTCGGCGGCGATCTCCCGGAACTGGTTTGCCTGCAGCTCGACCGTCTCCTCCGTGCCGTGGAACTCGACGAACAGCGTCGGCTTCTCCGCGTAGGATAACTTCGAATAGGCGTTGCACGCCTTCATCTGCATCTCGTCGAGCAGCTCGATGCGGGCCACCGGAATGCCCATCTGGATGGTCATGATCACGGTGTCGCAGGCGGCCTTCAGGCTCGGAAAGGCGCAGACGCCGCCGGAAATCTTGGCCGGAATGCCCTGCAGCTTCAGCGTCACCGAGGTGATGATGCCGAGCGTACCTTCGGCACCGACGAAGAGCCGCGTCAGGTCGTATCCGGCGGACGACTTGCGCGCGCGCTGCGCAGTCCTGATCTCCTCGCCGTCCGCCGTCACCACGGTCAGCGCCAGCACATTGTCCTTCATCGTGCCGTAGCGCACGGCATTGGTGCCGGAAGCCCTGGTCGAGGCCATGCCGCCGATCGAGGCATTGGCGCCGGGATCGATCGGGAAGAACAGGCCGGTGTCGCGCAGATAGGTGTTGAGCTCCTCACGGGTGATGCCGGGCTCGACGGTGCAGTCGAGGTCTTCGGCATTGACCGACAGCACCTTGTTCATCCGGGTGAAATCGACCGAAATGCCGCCGCTCGGGGCATTGATATGGCCTTCGAGCGAGGAGCCGGTGCCGAACGGGATCATCGGCACCCTGTGCGCCGCGCAGGTCTTCACCACCGTCTTCACGTCGTCGCTCGTCTCCACGAAGACGACGCCGTCGGGCAGCTGGGCCGGCAGGTAGGAGGTGGTGTGGCTGTGCTGCTCGCGGAAGGACTGCCCCGTCTGGAAACGCTCGCCGAAACTCTGCTTGAGGATGCCGAGCACGGCCGTGATCCCCGCTTCGTTGCGAACCCCTGCGACGACATCCTTCAAGGCCATGCGAACCGTCTCCCCCGCTCTGCCGTCTCGGCAGTATGCTCACCAAAACAGGACCTTGCTATGGGCCAAGTCGCTCCCGCTTGTCCAGTGCCGAGACCATGCCCGCCGACGGTAATGCACAGATGGGCCCGGCGAAAGCATTGCGGTGCGAAAAGCCGATGCGTTAGATGGCTTGATGAAAACTCTCCTCAAAAGCCTCGCCATCGTCCTTGTCCTCCTCGGCGCCGCCAGCGGCTATGTCTGGTGGAATTACGATGCCGTGGTGACGATGATCCTCAAGCCCCAGACGGCGACCGCCGACGACATCACCGAGGAGAGCTTCGGCCTCGTCACGCCCGACGGCAGGCGGTTTGCGCTCGGCGATCTCGAAGGCGCGCTGTCAAGCTTCAAGCCCTCCACCGATGGCACGCCGCGCCCGCTGGTTCTGTTCGTCCACGGCTTCGGCCCCGACCCGGACGGCGAGTTCGGCCTCTACACCATGGGTGAACTTGCCAAGGGTGCCGATGCCGATGTCATCATGTTCAACTGGCCCTCCTGGATCTCGATGACCGAATTCCCGGTGCTGAACGCCAAGGCGGCAAGTGAACGGCTGATCGTCCTGCTTGAGAAGATGGCCGGACTGCGCGGCCCAGGCCTGCCGCTGGCGGATCGCCCGGTGATGATCGTCGGCCATTCGATGGCCGGCGAGGTTTTCCGCCATCTGGCCGAGGCGGCGCCCGACCTGCCGCCCGGCCTGGTGAAACGCATCCTCTTCGCCGTCCCGGAAACGGCATTGCCCGATCACCGGCTGTGGATGGAAAAACTCGGCTTTGCCGACGAGATCTTCGTCTTCGTCAACGCGGACGATCCGGCCCTGCAGGTGACGACGCGCATGTACAACACCGCGCGGCTCGGCAGGACGCTCACCAATCTCGACGGCTCGGCGGAACCGCTCGCGCAGAACGCGAACTACATTCTGCTCGACCCGGAGAGCTGGCGCCATTTTTTCTTCGTTTCCGGCCAGCGCAGCGAGGCGATCGACCAGATCTTCGCCGACATCCTGAAGAACGGCGTCGCTGCCCTCCATCACCACTACCTGCGGCCCGAACCCGCCGGCAATGTCTTCGTCGTGGTCGGTCCGGGGGCGGAAGGCGGCTGACGCCCGGCGATCAGGCCTACAGCGTCTCGCCGAAGAAGGTGAGAAGTCGCCGCCAGTGCCGCTCGGCGCCCGTCTCGTCATAGACGCTGTGATCCGGCACGCACCAGCCATGTGCCATGCCGACATGGTTCTCCAGCACGAAATCCACCTCTGCGCGGCGAAACGCCTCGACCAGCCTGGCCGATTGCTCCGGCGGGAAGGAGCCGTCGACGCCGGCCGCGCCGATATGCACCCGCGCCCTGATGGAAGCGGCTTTGAGATGCGGGCTGTCCGGCTTGTCGCTCGCGAGATTGCCGCCATGGAAGCTCGCGGCCGCCGCGATCCGCTCCGGATAGGCCGCCGCCGCCGAGAGCGCCCGCGATCCGCCCATGCAGTAGCCCACCACCCCGGCCGGACCGTCGGCCCCGGCCTCGGTCAGCGCGCCGAGGAAGAAAGCCGTGTCGGCGGCGGTCATCGCCTGGGTCGTGCCGTCGATCATCGCCCGCAACTGCCGGGCGCTCGCCTCCTCCTTGAAGGCTGTCCGGGCATCGAACGGACCATAGGGGCCGAAGCGATAGAACAGGTCCGGCACCAGAACGACATAGCCTTCGCCGGCGAGCCGCTCGGCCATCCCGTCGAGCGCCGGCCTGGGGCCGAAGGCATCCATGTAGAGCACGACGCCCGGACGGATGATCGCCGGGCTTGCGGCGTCGGGCAGGAAGAGCCCGGCCTTTGCCGTGCCCTCGCTGGTCTTGATGGCGATCTCGCGTTTGCTCATCGGCTGTTCCTCCCGTCGGTCGCCACTAAGGCGACGCTTGTCACTCCCCGGCCTCGATCGCCGCGGCCACCTGCATTTCCTTGTGCAGCCGCGCCTCCTCGTCGGCATGCGGCTTGGCGAAGCGCGCAAGCCCCAGATAGGCGAGCGGCGTCACGTAGAGCGTCACGACCGTGGCGAAGCCGAGCCCGCCGACGATCACCCAGCCGAGCGCGATGCGCGCCTCGGCACCCGCCCCATGGGCCAGCACCAGCGGCACGCCGCCGAGGATCGTGGCAATCATCGTCATCATCACCGGCCGCAGCCGCAGATTGGCGGCGTTCTCGATCGCTTCGCGCACCCCCTGCCCGCGGTCGCGCAGCTGGTTGGCAAATTCGACGATGAGGATGCCGTTCTTCGCCATGATCCCGACCAGCATGACGAGGCCGATCTGGCTATAAACGTTGAGGCTGGTGCCGGTCAGAAGCAGCGCGAAAACCGCACATGCGAGCCCCAGCGGCACCGTCGCCATGATGATGATCGACGACAGCACGCTCTCGAACTGCGCCGCCAGCACCAGGAAGATGATGACGATGGCAAAGCCGAAGGTCGAACCCATGCCGCCACTGTTCTCGCTGAGCGTCGCCGCTTCGGCGAGCGGCAGGAGCCGCGCGCCCGGCGGCAGATGCGGGCCGGCGAGTTCGGTCGCCTTCTCCAGCGCCGCTCCGAGCGACAGCCCCGGTCCGAGACCGGCGGTAATCTGCACGGCGGCCAGCTGCTGTTCGCGCGCCAGCGACGGGGCGACCGCCTTCTCCTCCAGCCTGGCGATCACCGACATCGGCACGGTCTTGCCGTCCGCCGTCTTGAGGAAGATGTTCTCAAGATCGGTCGGATCGTCGATCGGCCGGGTCGTGGAGGCGAGCTTCACCGGATAGGCCTCGCCGTCGACGAACACGTCGCCGATGGAGCGGCCGTCCAGCAGCGATTGCAGCGCCTGCGCAAGCCCGGTGATGTCGATGCCGAGATCGGCGGCCCGTTCGCGGTCGATCGACACGCCGAGCTGGGCCTGGCTGATGTCGTTCGACAGCCGCGGATTGTCGAAGCTGCCGTCGGCCTCCAGATCCGCCACCAGCTTGATCGCCGCCTCCGTCAGACGCTCATGGCTCGAACCGACGAGCGCGAACTGCAGCCCGCTGCCGCCGCCGCGGATTCTGAGACTGTTTGGCTGCATGGCAAAGGCGTTGACGCCAGGAATGCCCGACGCGATCCGCGTCACGTCCTGGACGATCGCGTCCTGCGGCCTTTCCCGCTCGCCCCAGGGCGCAAGGGTCAGCACCATGAAGCCGCTGTTCTTGTTGCTGCCGAAACCGGAGATCGAAAACAGGTTGGCGACCTCGCCGCTGTCGCGCAGCGGCTTCATCGCCTCCTCGATGCGCTGCATCTGGTCCTGCATGTAGTCGAGGCTGACCCCTTGCGGCGCCGAGACGCGCACCATCACCGCCGAGCGATCCTCGCGCGGGGTTAGCTCGCTGGTGATCAGCGAGAAGGCGGCAAAGGCGACGAGCGAGAAGGCGATGCAGACGGCAACGACGACGATCGGCGCATTGAGGCAGGCGCTGAGGCTCCGGCGATAGAAGCGCGAGAACGCGTCGCCGAAGCGTGCGAGCGGCCCGCTGTGATGCTCGATCGCGTGCGACGTCAGCATGCGCGATGCAAGCATCGGGCAGAGCGTCAGCGCCACGATCGACGACAGCGTCACCGAGAAGGCGAGGACGAAGCCGAATTCGCGGAACAGCCCGCCGACCTGCCCCGGCAGGAAGGAGAGCGGCACGAATACCGCGGCGAGCGTCGCCGTCGTGGCGATGACGGCGAAGAACACCTCGCGCGTGCCGAGCACGGCAGCGGCCCTGGGCCCGAGGCCCTGGCTTCGCCGCCGCACGATGTTCTCCAGCACCACGATCGCGTCATCCACGACGAGACCGGTCGCCAGCACGATGGCGAGCAGCGTCAGGATGTTGATCGAGAAACCGACGAGATAGACGGCCGCCACCGTTCCGATCAGCGAGACCGGCATGGTGACCGCCGGAATGATGGTCGCGCGCCAGTCGCGCAGGAAGAGGAAGATGATGCCGATGACGATCACGGCGGCAAGCACGAGTGCGTTGACCACCTCGTCGATCGAGCCGCGGATGAACACGGCGTCGTCGCTGGTGATGCGGATCTCGGTGCCTTCCGGCAGCTCGGCCTGCAGCCGCTCGACCATGGCCTTGACGCCGTTGGAAATGCTCAGCGTATTCGACTGCGCCTGCCGGATGATGCCCATGCCGATGCCGGCCTTGCCGTTCGAGCGCAGCGCCGTGGACGACAGGTCGGGCCCGAAGGTCACGGTCGCCACGTCGCCGAGCCGCACATTGTCGCCGATGAGCAACCGGGTGAAATCCTCCGGCGTCTTCAGGTCGGCGGTGGCGCGCACCACGATGTCCTGCGTCGAGGACGTGATCGACCCGGCCGGCACGTCGAAGGCGATGTTGGACAGCGCAGACGAAAGCGTCGCCACCGTCAGCCCCCGGCTCGCCAGCGCCGCCTGGTCGACGTCGACGCGGAAGATCTTGTCCTGGTCGCCGTAGAGGTCGATATCGGCCACGCCGTCGACCGAGGCCAGCCGGTCGGCGATCTCGTTGTCGACCAGAAGCGTCAGGTCCTCGAGGCTCATCCGGTCGGAGGTCACCGCCAGCCGCATGATCGGATCGCTGTCGGAATCGGCTTTCACGATGCGCGGCTCGTCGGCATCGTCCGGCAGGCTGTTCGACACGCGGGCAATGGCATCGCGCACGTCGCTCGCCGCGACGTTGAGATCGGTCGCGTCGGAAAATTCGAGCGTCACCCGGCTCGATCCGAAGGACGAGCTGGACGACATGGATTTGAGCCCGGCGACGCGCGCCACAGCCCCTTCGACCACCGTCGTCAGCTGCTGGTCGATGGTCTGGGGCGAGGCCCCGTCGAACGACGTCCGAACCGTGATCACCGGCCGGTCGACATCAGGCAGTTCGCGCACCTCGATGCCGTAGAAGGCGGCAAGGCCTGCCACCACCATCAGCGCATTGGTGACCGCGGCGAAGATCGGCCGGCGGATGAAGAGCGCGGTAAATCCCGCCTGCCTGTCGGGAGCGGCGGTCTCCGCCGGGCCGTGGGCCGCGCCGTCGCCGTTCTTGCCCTCGCTCACATCGCTATCCCCGCTCATCGGCTTGCCACCGGTTTTTCGCCGTCCGCGGGCTTCGCACCGGCTTCGTCTCCGATCACCTGCACGGCCCGGCCGGCACGCACGCGCTGCACGCCCTCGGTCACCACCCGGTCGCCTTCGGCAAGCTCCGCCTCGACCAGCACGGTATCGGGATTGCGCTGGACGATCCGCACCGGCACCTTCTCGGCCTTGCCGTCGGTGACGCGCCAGACGAAGGAACCGTCGCTGTCCCACTGCACCGACAAGGGATCGACGGCGGGAAACCGTTCGCCGTCGAAGCTCATCGCCACGGTAAAGGCCATGCCGGCGCGCAGGTCGTCATTCTCGTTGGCGATCTTGGCGCGGATGCGCAGCGTGCGGCTCGCCTCGTCGATGCGGTTGTCGACCGCCGCCACGCTGCCCTCGTAGAGCTTGCCTTGGCGCGCCACCGCGGTCGCCGTCAGCGGCTGGCCGACCTTGATGATCGGGGCAAAACGTTCGGGCACCCAGAAGTCGATCAGCAGTTCGGAGCGGTCGTCGACCGTGGCGATCGCCGTCGAGGTGGTGACGTTGTCGCCCGGATTGACGGTGACGATGCCGGCCACGCCGCCGATCGGCGCGACGATCTCGCGCCGCTTCAGTTCCAGCTCGGCCGAGGCAAGCGCGAGCTTCGCCCCTTCGAGCGCGATCGCCGCATCGAAGGCATCGATGCGGGACACGGCGGATTTCAGGTTGGCATAGAGCTGGTTCTTCTCGGTCGCGCTCTTCAACGCCACCTGCGCCTGGTCGCGGGCGATGCGCTGCTCCTCGTTTTCCAGCCGTGCGATCACCTGCCCCTTGGCGATCCGGTCGCCGGACTTGATGGCGATCTCGGCCAGCATGCCCGAAACCTGCGGCATGACGGTGACCGACTGGATGGCATCGCCGGTCCCGAGCGCCGAGAGCCGGTCGTTGACCGTGCCCACCTCAACCGGCCGCACGACCACCAGCGGCTGCGCCCCCGCCCCGCGGCGGTTGCCGCCCTGACCCTGCGCGGCGCCCTGTCCGGCTCCTTGCCCCTGCGCACCCTGGCCCTGCCGCGCCTGGCCGTTGCCTGGCGCCTCGCCCGTCCCTTCCGCCGCCGGGGCGACGAGGGCGACCACGCTTTCGGGCACGCCGATCCGACGCAGCACGCCGTCAGCGCCGGGCACGAACCAGACCCACAGGAATAGGCCGGCGGCGATCGCCGCGAGACTGAGGGTCAACTGCTTCCAAAATGCCATGGGGAACTCCGGCCTGTGCCATGTCCGCCGCGCCACCCGGTCGGGTGCGAGGCCGGCACAGGCGAACTGTGCGTCTTCGTTGCCGGCAATATTTCGCTGCACGGCACAAACGGCAAGGCGCAATGGACAAGATTACGAAATTGTCATCTGGCGGGCCTTCGCCTGAGCGGACGATCCATGCGCGAGCCTCACCGCCCGCATCGGCAAAACCGTCGACATTCCCTGCGGATAGCACCCGGATCGGAATGAAAGGAGAACATCTTTTCTGGCCTTTCCGATCCGAATCACTACATTGGCCGCATGAGTAACGGTTTCGACGACATACCCTTCTTCGACGAAGAGGAACCCGCCCCGCGCAAACCCGCCGCCGAAGGACGCGCCCCCGCCGCGGCACCCGCCGCCGGCGGCCTCGGCATTGCCGCGCGCGCCATGGCGGCGCGCGACCAGGCCCGCGTGCCCGACTATCTCTCCGGCCTCAATCCGGAACAGCGCGAAGCCGTGGAAACGCTGGACGGTCCGGTCCTGGTGCTGGCCGGCGCCGGCACCGGCAAGACCCGGGTGCTGACCACCCGCATCGCCCATATTCTCGCCACCGGCCGCGCCTTCCCCAGCCAGATCCTCGCCGTGACCTTCACCAACAAGGCGGCGCGCGAGATGAAGGAGCGCATCGGCCTGCTCGTCGGTGGCGCCGTCGAGGGCATGCCCTGGCTCGGCACCTTCCACTCGATCGGCGTCAAGATCCTTCGCCGCCACGCCGAAATGGTCGGCCTGCGCTCCGATTTCACCATTCTCGACACCGACGACGTCATCCGCCTGATCAAGCAGATCATCCAGGCCGAGGGCATCGACGACAAGCGCTGGCCGGCCAAGCAGTTCGCCCAGATGATCGACGGCTGGAAGAACAAGGGCCTCGACCCCTCGCAGATCCCCGAGGGCGACGCCCGGGCCTTCGCCAATGGCAAGGGCCGGGAACTCTACGCCGCCTACCAGAACCGCCTGAAGACGCTGAACGCCTGCGACTTCGGCGACCTTCTGCTGCACCCGATCCGCATGTTCCGCGCCAATCCGGACATCCTGAAAGATTATCACCAGCGGTTCAAATACATCCTGGTCGACGAATACCAGGACACCAACACCGCCCAATATATGTGGCTGCGGCTGCTGGCGCAGCGGTCATCCCCCTCTCCCCAGCGGGGACCCAAACCTCATCCTGAGGAGGCGCGCAGCGCCGTCTCGAAGGGCGAGGTTTGGCCAGATCGGGCAGGATCCTTCGAGGCCTCGCTGCGCTCGGCACCTCA
>CALRRQ020000032.1:0-56105 GCA_943370615.1 Rhizobium sp. Q54 | reverse complement strand
TCAGGATGAGGCACCAAAAGTCAACATCTGCTGTGTCGGCGACGACGACCAGTCGATCTATGGCTGGCGCGGCGCGGAGGTCGACAACATCCTGCGCTTCGAAAAGGATTTTCCCGGCGCCAAGGTCATCAAGCTGGAGCGCAACTACCGCTCGACCGAACACATCCTCGGCGCCGCCGGCCATCTGATCGCCCATAACGAGGGCCGGCTCGGCAAGACGCTGTTCACCGACCGGGTCAATCCCGACGACGAGAAAGTCGTGGTGCACGCCGCCTGGGACAGTGAAGAGGAAGCCCGCGCCGTCGGCGAGGAGATCGAGCGGCTGCAGCGCGGCGATGCCGACGGCAAGAAGCACGCCCTCAACGACATGGCGATCCTGGTGCGCGCCTCCTTCCAGATGCGCGAGTTCGAAGACCGCTTCGTGACCCTCGGCCTCAACTACCGCGTCGTCGGCGGCCCGCGCTTCTACGAGCGCCTCGAGATCCGCGACGCCATGGCTTACTTTCGCCTGGTCTGCCAGCCGGCCGACGACCTCGCCTTCGAGCGCATCGTCAACACCCCGAAACGGGGCCTCGGCGACACCACCATCCGCACGCTGCACGACTATGCCCGCGCCCGCGACGTGCCGATGCTGGCCGCGGCGGTCGACCTGATCGAGACCGACGAAGTCAAGCCCAAAGCCCGCAAGGCGCTGTTCGACGTGATTCAACACTTCAGGCGCTGGTCGGAACTGCTTGAAACGACTCCTCATACGGAGCTTGCCGAACAGATCCTCGAAGAGTCGGGCTATACCGACATGTGGAAGAACGACAAGTCGGCGGAAGCGCCCGGGCGCCTGGAAAACCTGAAAGAACTGATCCGCTCGATGGAGGCCTTCGAGAGCCTGCGCGGCTTCCTCGAACACGTATCGCTGGTCATGGACACCGAGCAGAATGCCGAGATGGACGCCGTGTCGATCATGACGCTGCATTCGGCCAAGGGGCTGGAATTCGAGACCGTCTTCCTGCCCGGCTGGGAGGAAGGCCTCTTCCCCCACCAGCGCGCGCTCGACGAAGGCGGTCGCTCCGGCCTCGAGGAGGAACGGCGGCTGGCCTATGTCGGCATCACCCGGGCAAAACGCCGCTGCCACATCTGGTTCGTCTCCAACCGTCGCATCCACGGCCTGTGGCAGTCGACCATGCCGTCACGCTTCCTCGACGAACTGCCGGTCACCCATGTCGAGGTCGCCGAAAGCGAGCAGTCCTATGGCGGCTATGGTCGGGGCGGCTACGGCCAGTCGCGCTTCGACAAGGCCGATCCCTTCGCCAACACCTATTCCACCCCCGGCTGGAAACGCGCCCAGGCCAACAAGTCGGACGCCACCCGCGACAACTGGGGCAACCGCTCCGGCCACGCCATCGAACGCATCGGATATGGCGAGTCAGGCCCGAAAGCAAAGACCATCGAGGGCGAACTGGTGGCCAAGTCCACCACCACCGAACCGTCGAAATTCACCGTCGGCGACCGCGTCTTCCACATCAAGTTCGGCAACGGCAACATCGCCTCGATCGAGGGCAACAAGCTGACCATAAACTTCGACCGCGCCGGCGAAAAACGCGTGCTGGACGGGTTTGTCGAGAGGGTGTGAGGAAGGCGTGGACTATTAAGCGCCGCCGAAAAAGCTAGTAGCCCACACCAGAATTTCATCAGCCCAACGCCTTACCTGAGCCTGGGTTAGAACAATAAACACATAAAGAAAAATAGACCAAACAGTGAGACTTCTATACCGTCTAAAGAAGGACTTAAATTTAGCCCATAGTCTATAAATCCAGTCCGGCATGAAGTCTTCTGCTGCCTTAGCAGGGCCAACAACCTTTTCATTGGACACAGGTCTTGACGTCTTCAAAAAACCAACTACTGCGATTTTATCACCATCGTTAATGTATATATCGCGCAACGATCCATTATAGACACTCACTGCCAAACTTTGTGGTCCAAAATTAGGATCGACCTTACCGGAAGCAACGGACAACCCACGTACACTGGATCCGGCAGAACCAACGACAATTCCTGTAATATCAGAAGCCGTTTTTATAATTTGGCGGGTCTGCAAGATTAGAGATTCGCCTGCTCGAATAGTCAAAAACCGACTATCTCCGTTCTTACCTTTTTCAAAGGGCCGCCAGGGTTCTTGTTGCATTGGATCTGGAAGCTTGTAAGCAGAAGGAGAGACGTGAAGGTCGAACCAAGCAATATCATTGTCACCCAAATGATCCGGACCCAATTCCTTAAATGAAATCCCCAAGGCGACATTGTTCAAAATATCTTCTCTATTATAAATCTCAAACATTGACATCCTCCATAAACATACCGCACGACGCTTTCACGTCATAACCAACTCTCGATATGATTTTTATTCTTGAGGACGTCATCTTCGCCTTGAGGTAGGAGACATTTCTCTCTATCACACCCTCCGCACTTTCCTTGAACGATGATCCTGGAGGCGGATTGAAGCGAACTATATTAACATCGAAAAAAGGAGAAAATTCCCTAGAAATAGAGACTAAGTCATCAAGATCAGAGAAAGAATCGTTTTGATTTTCTATAAAACAGAAATGAAACCTAGGTCTCCGGCCAGAAACACCATGAAACTCCCGCAGAAAATCGCAAACATCACCCACTGATCGCGAATTAGGAATCCAATATTTTCTAAAATCAACTTTACTTGAATAATATGAATAATAGATGTTTGTTATTTTTGATTTCAACACAAAGTCAAGAGATTTAAAGTTTGTTTTCTTAGGAAATATTGTTGAAATCAATATCTTTATGTTGGTTGTAAAATTTTTCTTCAAAACTATTTCAGAAATCTCACCTTCAACAACATCCCATGATTGGATTAGTTCTTCATTGCTAAAAACATCCCCCCTTGCCATAAAATTAAAATGCAGCATGTTCAACGGAATGCTCATACTCGACAGAGCATCGACGACTATTTTTACTTGAGAAAGAATATCACATATGCTCGCATCTACTTTCCTTCTCTGACGCTGCCTTGTTAAATAACACATTCTGCAGCCCTGAGAGCAGCCATCCTGTGAAGAAATGTAAACTATCGCCTTACCCTGCTCTCTCAGCACTAATCGTGCTTCGAAGAATGAGCCTCCGTCAGAAGGCAGCATAAAATTAAGGCTCTGGTCCAACTTGCTTGAGTACTTCAGCAACATGACGCCCCCCTCCCGCCAAGATTTAAATATCCGAAGGAGACAACTTTGCGGTTGAAACGTCAATGCTCATAATTTTTCATGGATTATAGATATTATGGCCCGTGGGCGCACAGGAAGATTGGCTAGAATTGGACGGCGGGATCAGGAAATGAAGGTTCAGATATACTGACTTTATCGTAACTAGCCGATGTCAATTACCCGATCGCCGCCTGCCAGTGGCGACGGCAGAGAGACATATAAGCCTCATCGCCGCCGATCATCACCTGAGCACCGTCCTTCAGCGCTTGCCATCCTCGCCCATCCGCACAACCATGGTCGTTTTGCGACCGCAATGGCAGATGGAGCGCGCTTCCGTCAACTCGTCGGCGATGGCCAGCAACCCGCGCGAGCCGGGAAACAACTCACCACGAAAATCCGTGCGCAATCCATAGGCCATGACGGGCAGATCGAGCAGGTCGACGATGCGCGACAACTGCCAGCCCTGTTCGGACGTGAGAAACTGTGCCTCGTCGACGAAGACGCAAGAGAGAGGTGACTTTTCGTGATCGGCCTTGATGGCGGCGAAGAGATCGTCCTCCGGCCCAAAGGCATCGGCCTCCGCCTTCAGCCCGATCCGCGAGCCGATCCAGTACTTGCCGACGCGATTGTCGAGCGCGCTGGCGTCGATCTGCCAGCATTAATGGTGGCACAGATGAAATGAAGCTTGGCCAAAGATCTGATCGCTGTCGATGTTGGTGTCGTACGGCCCACTATCGGAGGTCAAACCCATCGACGCAAGCGCACCGGACAGTTGCCAACTGCAAGTATTGCGAAAGCGCCAGAACGCCTTGCCGTCGTGGCTCACCCCCGCGCCTCTTGCGCCCGGTGCAGCCACATCAGTTCCATCTGCACTGCCGCCTGGAAATCCATGATCTCGGCGCGCATGTCTTCTTCCGGGCAGCCGAGCGCCAGAAGTTCGGCGCCGAGCGCGCGGCAGGTCGTGCGCCAGAAATCGACGGCGGCCGGGCCATGGCAATTGTCGAGCTCGACGGCCGAGCGGCGAACGAGGTCGCGGCGGCTGGCAAGCGGGAAAAAGGCGATGGACGGGGCGGCTTGGCCGATCATGGCGTCGTTACTCATGCGTTACATCCTCACGTTGACAAAACACGTGTAGAATCAACATGGTTAACGTTCCGTTGCCGGACGCCCGGAATGGACCCGAAAAGGAACGGCACGCCCGTTTGCCGCCCAAAATGCCCCAGGTGACGGCCCCCCGGCGACCGACCCTCCGGCAAGCGGCGGCCCCGAGCCCCCTGCCCGGCGGGCCTCCGCCGCAGCCACGAACAGCGGTCAGAGCCTGAGCGCAAGCCCCCCGAAGGAACGGCCGGCCAGCCCGTGTTCGAAGCCTGAGGCGTGAACGCAAAGCGGGCGGTCGCCGAGGAACCGCAGGGCCGCGGCGAGAAAGACCTCCGCCTCGACCAGAGCGAGGTTCATGCCGACGCAGCGGCTCGCCCCGAGACCGAAAGCCAGCAATCCGCCGCCGCGCCGCCGCGGATCGAAACGGTCCGGCGCCGCGAAGCGGGCGGTGTCGCGATTGGCCGCCCCGACATGGAGAAAGACGCGCTCGCCGGCGCGGATCCGGCCAACGCTTCCGAGATCGACATCGTCGCGCGCCACCCGGCCGATCAGCTGGATCGGGCTGTCGAAGCGCAGTGCCTCCAGCAGATGGGCGCGAAGGTCCGACGCTCTGCCGGGCCGCGCCGCCGGATCCTCCAGCCTCTGCAAGGCCGTGCCGAGTGCAAAGGCGGTGCTTTCGTGGCCGGCGACGAGGGTCAGCGCATAGTCGGCGATCCAGCGCTCCCTGTCGTCGATCGGCTGGCCGTCGCAGCCGCGCAGCCGGTCAAGATGCGCCGACACATAGTCGCCGAGCAGCGCCAGCGAGGCCGCCGCCCCCGCAGCACTCCCGGTCGCCGCCTTGCCGTCGAGAAAGTCGGCATAGCCGTAGATCAGGGGATAGAGCGCGGCCCGTTCCCCTTCCCGAAGCGAAAGCCGCGAAGCGACCGCGCGCGACACATAGGGGCGCAGCGCCATTCGGTAGAAATCGGGAGCCGACGCGTCGAAGGTGGCGAAGGTCGCCGCGGCCATGTCGGCCAGCGCGCGGCGGTAGGCGCTCCTCCCGTCGATCGTCAGGATCCGCTGCCAGCGGTCATGCGAGCGGACGGCGGCCTCGCTCTCGTCGAACGACATCTGCCGCTCGACGATCTTCTGGGCGCTCAGCGCGAGATCGCCGAGCCGAGCCCTGACGGCCGGCGTATCGAGCCGCAGGCGCGATTTCGACAAGGCCGGCGAGGCCAGAAGCCGTGAACAGAGCGCATGCCCGGTCGCCACCCAGGCCTGCATGTCCGGATCGAAAAACAGCCCGTGCTCGCCGCCCAGCGCTCGCAGCGCCTGATAGTAGCCGGTCACGTCGTCGCCATGGCTCTCGAGCACCTCGCGCACGCTGCCCTGCGTCGGACCTTGGCTGATCGGCATGGGGAATCTCCGGGAAAGGCGCCGCTGATCGCTCAGGCGACACGCGTCAGTCGGTCGATCGTGCCCTTGGGGAGAAGTGATCCCTCGGCATCGCGCATGACGATCGCGGCGATGGCGGCCTTCTCCTCGGGCGGCGCGAAGTAGAACATCAGGTTGACATACCAGTGCCAGCCCGCATGGGTGAGCCTCAGCTCGTCCTCGTCGCGCTCGACAAGGCCATGGTCGATCGCCTCGTCCAGCTGCCGCACCGTCTGCGCTGGAAGCTCGTCGAAGCGCACCCGGTCGAGCGGCAGATGGCCGAGATAGGGAAGGCTGATGGCGATCGCCTTGCTGGCGTTCACCTGCGGCGGATGCCGCACCATGCCGACGGGAAGCCGATTATGGCCGAGCAGCTCGTTGACGTAACGCTGGCGCGACATCTCGTTGGTCAGGGTGCGCCCTCCGACATAGGACAGCGCGCTGTTGCCGATGCCGATATATTCGTTGTCGTCGGGGCCGTAGACGTGCTGGTGATACTTGAAGGCGTAGAGCCGGGTGACGACCGGATTGCGCGCCGCCTCCTCCCCCGGCACCCGAACGAAGCCGTGACCGTTATGCGGCAGGAAACCCTTGTCGTGCATCAGCTCGCGCAGTGCCCGCGTCATGTGGAACTTGGTCGCACCCGACAGCGGCTCGACCGCCTCACCCTGATAATTGCGGTGCAGCTTCTTCTGCACGACGAAGACGTTCAGCGGATAGTAGTCGATATTGTCGAGGCCGAGGCCCGTCACCGCCTCGATGTCGTCGATGAACTCGTCGCCGGTCTGGCCGTGCAGGCCGTAGAGCATGTCGCCGGAGGCATGCGGAAAACGCGTCCGCAGAAGTTCCGCCGCGGCACGGATCTGGTCGATCGAGGCGGTCAGGTTGAGCGAGCGGCGATGGCGGGGGTTGAAGGTCTGGATGCCGAAGCGGGCATGGGTCACGCCGATGGCGCGAAAGGCTGCGGCGCGCTCCGGCGTGATGCTCTTCGCCTCCATCTCGACGGAAAATTCCTCGAGCGCGGAAAGGTCGAAGGCCTCGGCCAGCGCCGCGCCGATCCGCAGGATCTGCCCCGGCTGCAGCAGCGACGGCGTGCCGCCACCGAAGAAGATCGCCCGGATCGGCAGCCGCGTCAGTTCCTCGATGCCGCCCTTGAGGACGATCTCGGCGATCACGGACCGCACATAGGTGTCGAGGAGTTCGGGATCGGCGAGCGGCCCCTTCACCAGCGGACAGAAGGTGCAGATGGTGTCGCAGAAGGGCACGTGCAGGTAGAGCGCCCGCGCCCGGTTCGAGCGCCTTTCGCCGTCGCCCGCCCAGGGCATGGCCCCGGCTTCATAGACGCCGGCCGAACGTGTGCCGGTGACCGGATAGATCCAGTTGTAGATCGGCGAGAAATGGCTGAACGGATAGACCGGATCCTCTGTGAAACGCATGCTCCCTCCCCCATCCGTCGATCCGTCGCCCTGTGCGCCGGGACATGCCGCCTGCACGCAGCCAGCCGCTCAGCGCCGTGGACTTTCATCAGAGAAACAGTCCCCCCAACCGGCGGCGCCCGCCAGCAGGATCGCGGAGCGGGCCGATCGGGCCGGCCCCCCGGCCAGCCCAGCCAGTCCCCCGCGGTTCAGGTCACCAGGCGACGAGAACCGCCGAAATGCCGCGTCCCTTTTCCACCTGCTGGAGCTCGCCCAGCAGGCTGCTCAGTTCGGCGGTCCACGCCTCCGGCTTGTCCGCTTCGCCCGACAGCGCCGCCGAGGCCTTTGAATAGGCCGCAGCGATCCGGGCAACCGTTGCGTCGCCCTTGCGGTCGAGCCGCTCCAGCGCGAACGCCCGCGATGCCTGGATGTGCTGGTTGCCCGGATCGGACGCCAGCAGCTTGTTGAAGGTCTCGAGCGCCTCACCGTCCTTGCCCTGCTCCTGAAGAAGCCGGGCGTTGAGGAAGCTCTTCCATTGTTCGGTATTCAGGCCAGCCATGCTCAACTCTCCCATTAATTGAGTGCGATTTCACTTTACACGCAAAAGGGGATTTTGCAATAGTTGCGCAAGCTAAAATAACAACCTGAGAGGGAGCGCAAACAATGATTGTCCATGAGACACTGGCGGAGATCTATGGCTGTACGCCCCTGCTGCAGGAAGGCGAAGTGCTCAAGCGCATCGCCCGCGAGGCCGTCGTTGCGCAGGGCGCAACCGTGGTCGGCGCCTCCGAAGTCCACTATGTCCCACACGGGCTGACGATCGCCCTGTTCCTCGCCGAATCCCACATCATCCTGACCACCTGGCCGGAACTCGATCTGCTGCTGGTCGATGTCATGCTGTGCAATCCGGCCATGGACTGCCGCCGCGTGCTCGACCGCATCCAGCAGGCCGTCGCGCCTGAGGGCAGCCGCGTCGACCACCATGTGCCGAGGACGCTTGCCCGCGCCCCGCACATGGCGACCACTTGGCCGCAAATCGAGGAGCCGGCCGTCCTGGAGCGCGGATGAACGAAGAGCCGCCCCGACGGTGTCGGAGCGGCTCGTATCCTTTGGCTGCCCATGCGGGCGATCTGGCGGCGGAGACAGTCTCCGCCCGGCCCTATTCCGGCAGCGTATAGGCGATCACATAGTCGCCGGGCTTGGTGCCGACCGAGCCGTGGCCGCCGGCCACCATGACGACATACTGTTTGCCGCCCTGCTCATAGGTCATCGGCGTCGCCTGGCCTCCTGCCGGAAGCCGGGCCTTCCAGAGTTCCTTGCCGGTGGTCAGGTCATAGGCCCGGAGATAGTTGTCGACCGCGGCCCCGAGGAAGACGACGCCGCCCTTGGTGATCATCGGCCCGCCGATGCCCGGCACGCCCACCTTGAAGGGCAGCGGCAGCGGCGTCATGTCCATGACGGTGCCGTTGCGGTGCTGATAGGCGATCTCGCCGGTCCGAAGGTCGGCGCCGGCCACCGTACCCCATGGCGGCGCCTGGCAGGGAATGCCGAGCGGCGACAGGAACGGCCCCATGTAGACGCCGTAGGCGGCGCCGTCATTGCGGTTCAGCCCCTGTTCCGAGCCCTTCTGCGACTGCTCCTTCGGCGGAACCTGGTCGCGCGGCACCAGCCGGGAAGTGAAGGCGAGATAGGTCGGCATGCCGAACATCACCTGCCGCTCCGGATCGACGGCGACAGAACCCCAGTTGAACGTACCGAAATTGCCGGGATAGACGAGCGTGCCTTCGAGCGACGGCGGCGTATACTGACCGTCATATTTCAGCTTGCGGAAGGCGATGCGGCACATCATCTGGTCGATCAGCGTCACGCCCCACATGTCCTTTTCTTCCAGCCGGTCCGGACGGAAGGTCAGATCGGTGATCGGCTGGGTCGGCGCGGTGAAATCGTCCTCGATCGCCCCGCCCGGAGCCGGGATTTCCTTGATCGGCAGGATCGGCTGGCCGGTGCGCCGGTCGAGCACATAGATGTCGCCCTGCTTGGTCGGACCGACCAGCGCCGGAACCGCCGTTCCGTCCTTCGTGGTGATGTCGAGCAGCACGGGCTGGGCCGGCACGTCCATGTCCCACAGGTCGTGATGCACCGTCTGGCGCACCCAGCGATCCGCGCCGGTATTGATGTCCAGCGCGACGATCGACGAGGAGTATTTCTCCACGCTCTCGCTGCGGCCGATGCCGATCTGGTCCGGCACCTGGTTGCCGAGCGGCACATAGACGAGGCCGAGCTGTTCGTCGACGGAGAACACCGACCAGCTGTTCGGCGAATTGGCGGTATAGGTCTCGCCCGGGCCGATCGGCGCGGTCTCAGCCGGATTGCCGCTGTCCCAGTTCCACACCAGCGCGCCGGTATTGACGTCGAAGGCGCGGATCACGCCGGACTGCGACTTGGTCGAATAGTTGTCGTTGACCGCCCCGCCGATGATGATCTTGCCCTGGGCGATCACCGGTGGCGAGGTCGAGTAATAGTAGCCGGCCGGATTATACGGCATGCCCGCTTCCAGCCTCAGCGTGCCCTTGTCGGCAAAGCTCTCGCAGACCTTGCCGGTTGCGGCATCGAGCGCGATCAGCCGCGCATCCGAGGTCGGCAGGTAGACGCGCGTGGCGCATTCGGCCCCCGCGGTCGCCGCCGGATCGGCATAATAGGTCACGCCGCGGCAGGTCTGGTGCTGGCGGTCGGGGTTGAGGCCCGCATTCGGATCGAACTTCCACTTTTCCTTGCCGGTCGCCGCGTCGACGGCGATCGCCCAGTTGTGCGGCGTGCAGAGATAGAGCGTGTCGGCGACCTTCAGCGGCGTCACCTGATAGGTCGTCTCGCCGACATCGTCGGGCAGCTTGACGTCGCCGGTCTGGTAGGTCCAGGCGACCTTGAGCATTTCGACATTGTCAGTGGTGATCTCGGCAAGCGGCGAATAGCGCTGGCCATAGGGCGTGCGGCCATACTGGTGCCACTCGCCATCCGGCACGTCGCCGCCATAGGACGGCGCCTGCGTGACCTTGTCGGTCGGCAGGGATCCGGACCGATCGTACGAATCGATCGTCATCGCATAGCCGGCGACGACGAAGGAGACGAGAACGGGAATGGCGACCGGCCACACACTCGCCGGCCTGCCGAGCTCCTCGGCGCGGTGCGGGCGGACGAGCGGCCGGCGAACGGCCGGCAGCATCAGCCACAGGCCGAGCAGCACGATCAGCCCGCCGCGCGTGCCGAGCTGCCACCAGTCGAAACCGACCTCGTAGACTGCCCAGCCGAGGCTGGCGAGAATTAGCAGGCCATGCAGCCACAGCGCCTCGGCGCGGCGCGCGACCACCAGCACGGCGGTGATCATCAGGACGATGCCTGCGGCGAGATAGTAGGGACTGCCGGACAGAGACACAAGCTGCGCGCCCCCCACGGCGAGGAGCAGCCCGAGCGCCCCGAAGACGACGGCGGTGAAGACGTTGATCATGTCCAAATTCCGTTTGGTTATGAAAAGGGATGGACCGGACCTGGGAGCGCCCGGCTCCCTTGGAAACGCCCGGCGGAAAAGATTGTTCCACTCTTCAGAACATTGGACCCGGCTTTTGGCGCGCGATCCGGGTCATACGGCGCCGCTGCAGGCCGGATTCCCCGGCTTTTCCGCGGCCGCAGCGGATCCCGCCTCGCCTTTCAAGGCGGGCGCTTGATCGATCCCGAAACGAGAGATCGCCGAAAGCAAAAGATCGCCTCAGGCGTCCAATGCGACCGCCACGGCCCGGCCGGCAAGCCGCGCCGAGGCCAGCAGGCGCTCGACGCCGTGGCCCTCGCGCGCCTTGGCGGAGAGCCCGGCCATGACCGTGCTGACGAAATCCGTCAGGCGGTCGGCCTTGTCCGGATGCCGGACGGCGATGTAGGCCCGGATCACGTCCTCCGCGCCGGCACGGAACACGCTCGCCGCCTCGCGCGCCTCCTGGTCGATGCAGCGCGTGCCCTCCAGCACCAGACAGCCCGCAGCGCCGGGATCGGCGGCATAGCGGCGCGCCGCCTCCTCGAGCAGCGACATGAGGCAGTCGGCCACCGGCCGGTCGGGCAGCAGCAGGTCGTGCAGCGGAATGGCATTGCTGAAGGCGTAGCGGTCGAGCACGCGGGCATAGAGCCCCGCCTTGTTGCCGAAGGCGGCATAGAAGCTCGGCGGGTTGATGCCCAGCGCCTGCGTGACGTCGGCGACGCTGACCGCGTCGTAGCCGCGCGCATGAAACAGGTGCTGCGCGGTCGCCACCGCCTGGTCGGGATCGAAACGGCGCGGCCGTCCGCGGGCACCGGAAGTTTTTGTAGTGTCCATTACAAAATACCTTGACTGCAGTCTGTCGTGATCTTTATGTAGCGCATCGTACAAAATACCTCAAGGAGAGTTTGATGACGACGTTTCAGGGAAAATCCGTTCTGGTGCTCGGCGGCAGCCGGGGGATCGGCGCGGCGATCGTGCGCCGCTTCGCTAAGGACGGCGCGACGGTCACCTTCAGCTATGCGGGATCACAAGAAGCCGCCGAAACGCTGGCCGCCGAAACCGGCAGCACGGCGGTCGTGACCGACAGTGCCGACCGCGACGCGGTGATCGAGCAGGTGCGCAGCAGCGGCCGGCTGGACGTGCTGGTGGTCAATGCCGGGATCGCCGTCTTCGGCGACGCGCTGGCCCAGGACCCCGACGCCATCGACCGGCTGTTCCAGATCAATATCCACGCCCCCTATCATGCCGCCGTCGAAGCGGCCCGGCAGATGCCGGACGGCGGGCGGATCATCGTCATCGGCTCCGTCAACGGCGACCGCATGCCCGTCCCCGGCATGGCGTCCTACGCGGTCAGCAAGTCGGCGCTGCAGGGCCTCGCCCGCGGACTGGCACGCGATTTCGGCCCCCGCGGGATCACCGTGAACGTCGTGCAGCCCGGTCCGATCGACACCGACGCCAACCCGGCCGAGGGGCCGATGAAGGACCTGATGCACAGTTTCATGGCGATCAAGCGTCATGGCCGACCCGAGGAAGTGGCGGGCATGGTCGCCTGGCTCGCGGGCCCGGAGGCAAGCTTCGTCACCGGGGCGATGCATACGATCGACGGCGCCTTCGGCGCCTGATCGGACGACGGGCCGGCCGGCGCACCGGCCGCCCCTCGCCCCCTGAATCCCTGAAATTCGGAGCGCCACGGATCTCCCGCTCCAGCCCCGAGAGCACCCGCAGGACGGGGTTTCCTTCAACCAACATTGCCGAGCCCGCAATCCACGCTATCTTGCCCTGGTGCAAACGACAGGGAGAGCGGGCCGATGGGCGACGAGAGAATGGAACACAAGGGCGCCTGTCACTGCGGGACCGTGCGGTTCCGCGTCAGGCTGACCGACGAATTCAACACCGTCAGGCGCTGCACCTGCTCGCTCTGTCGGATGCGCGGTGCAGTCGCTGTGACCGCGAAGCTGGGCGATCTCGAATTCGAAAGCGGCGAAGACAATCTCACACTCTACCAATTCAACACCGGCACCGCGAAGCACTATTTCTGCAAGACCTGCGGCATCTACACCCACCACCAGCGCCGCTCGAACCCCTCCGAATTCGGCGTCAACGTCGCCTGCCTGGAGGGTGTCAGCCCCTTCGATTTCCCTGAAGTGCCGGTATCGGACGGGGTCTCCCACCCTTCCGACGGCGGGTCCGGAGGGCTGGTCGGTCTGCTGATATTCCAGCCGTCCGAATCCGAATGAGCGGGTCCCCGGACGAGCGCCGTTGCCGAACCGGCCAGGGCCTCACCTCGGGAGCAACGACCTCCCCGAGCGCCGGGCAGGCTCCCGGGTGACTATTGCCGCAAGATCTTCGCCATAGCCTTGCCCTTCGCCAGTTCGTCGATCAGCTTGTCGAGATAGCGGATCTCCCGCATCAGCGGGTCCTCGATCTCCTCGACGCGCACGCCGCACACGACGCCGGTGATCGCCGATCGGGCCGGGTTCAAGCGCGGCGCCTGCGCGAAGAAATCCTCGAAACTGGTCCTGTCGGCCAGCGCGCCGGCCAGGCTCTCCGGGCTGTGTCCGGTCAGCCAGCAGAGGATCTCGTCGACCTCCGTCTTGCTGCGCCCCTTCTTCTCCGCCTTGGCCACATAGTGCGGATAGACGCTCGCGACGCTCATCGAATAGATGCGATGCTTTTCCATGCCGGCTCCCTGAAGATCGAAACGGGCCCACGAGTCCTGACATAGCGGAGATCGCCGCCGGGACAACCGGTCTGTCCCCCGCGGCCAGGACGCGGGGAAGATCTTTGCCGAAACCTGAACAGTTTCAAGGCCGGCTGCCGCATTTCTTCCCCGCCTTCCCGCCTCGCCCTAAACTGACCCCGTTCCGTCGCGGATACACCACAAGGCGTTGTGGCGAGACGGGGCCGGCGCCGGGGGAAGAGGAAGGACGCGAGAGCCTTTCCCCGGGGTCCGCGGAAAATGGTCTCCCCCTGGCGACGTGGGGGCAAGGATGACGGCTTTGGACGGCCCAAATCCTTGCCGGCCCTGACAGCGCGCCGGGAGCGCCTGTGTGGCGTGGCATGGTGGTAAGACCGGGTTGCCGAGGGTGTGCGGGCGTCCGCCGGCGAAAGCCGGGCCCGCCTGAAAAATCCCCGACAAGGGCCGGCGCCGCAGAGAGATCGAAGTCGCGGGGCAAAAACCGCCGAACGGGGCGCCTCCGGGTGTCATTTTGATTTTTTTGATTTACGCGGCAGCCGCAGGCGCCCCGTCCGCTCAGGTTCGACCTGGGCAAAAGGAAATGACAGCGGAACCGGAGGGCATCAGGCCTGGCCGGCGTTTCCGGCTGGGCAAGAGGCCGGCCCCGGGTCGATCTCCCCCCTTGTGGGGGGTGAGGAACGGTCCGCGCAGCGGAGCAATCGATCCTGTGAATCGATTGCAGTGACGAACGCCGGCAGGACAGAGGGGGGCGAGCTTGCGCTGAAGCACGATGGAGTTCCCCGGTTAGATTTAAACCCGGCCTCGGCCTTCCCGACTACCCCCTCTGTCGGCTACGCCGACATCTCCCCCTCAAGGGGGGAGATCGCCCGTGAACCTCGGCAAACACCACCGCTTCCCCCTTGATCCCGCCGTCCCCCCTTGCCATCTTGCGCCGCACCCGAACAAGAGGACGACGAACCATGACCAAGGCCCTGCTGCTGATCGATATCCAGAACGGCTTCTGCCCGGGCGGCAATCTGCCGGTCGAAGATGGCGACAAGGTCGTGCCCGTCGCCAATGCGCTGATGAAAAGCGGCCGCTACGACCTGATCGTCGCCTCGCAGGACTGGCACCCGGCGAACCATGGCAGTTTCGCCTCGCAGCATCCCGGCGCAAGACCTTTCGACCTGGGCGAACTCTCCGGCAAGCCGCAGGTGCTGTGGCCCGATCATTGCGTCCAGGGCACGCCGGACGCCGAATTCCATCCCGGCCTCAACCTCTCGGCCATCGCCCATGTCCAGAAGAAGGGCGAGAACCCGGCCGTCGACAGCTATTCGGCCTTCCGCGACAACGACCGCGCAGCCCTTACCGGCCTTGCCGATTATCTCAGGCAGAAGGGCGTGACCGAACTCGACCTGATGGGCCTCGCCACCGACTACTGCGTGAAATTCTCCGCCCTCGACGCGGTCGACATGCTGCCGGGCGTCAAGGTCCGCTTCATCGAGGACGGCTCGCGCGGCATCGACCCTGATGGCGTCAAGGCCGCCATCGAAGAGATGAAATCCGCCGGCATCGCCATCGTGTCGAGCGGCGACATCCTCGCCGCCTGATCCTGTGGCCTCCCCCCTCCTTCCGGCCGATTGATTTCCCCGCCCATCCACGCTAGGGGACCGGCGCGCCATAAGGTATTGCGGAGGACCGATATGGAGACCGTCACCACCATTGCCGACCTCAGGGAGAGGCTTTGCCCCCATCGCCGGGCCGGCCGCTCGATCGGCTTCGTGCCGACCATGGGCTACCTGCATCAGGGCCACCTGACGCTGGTTGGCCGGGCCAGAGCGGAAAACGCCGTCACCGTCGTGTCGATCTTCGTCAATCCGCTGCAATTCGGCGCCAACGAGGACCTGGCCAAATATCCGCGCGATCTCGAGCGCGACAGCGCCCTGCTCGAGCAGGCCGGCGTCGACGTCCTCTTCGCCCCCGGCGTCGCCGACATGTATCCGCAGCCGATGCAGACCGTGGTCGACGTGCCGAAGCTCGGCTCGGAACTCGAAGGCGCGGCCCGCCCCGGCCATTTCGCCGGCGTCGCGACGGTCGTCACCAAGCTTTTCAACATCGTCCAGCCGGACGCCGCCTATTTCGGCGAGAAGGACTACCAGCAGGTGGCGATCATCCGCCGCATGGTGGACGACCTCGCCCAGCCGGTCCGCATCGTGCCCGTGCCGACCGTGCGCGAGGCCGACGGCCTCGCCTGCTCGTCGCGCAATGTCTACCTCACGCCCGCCGAGCGCACCGCCGCCGTGATCGTGCCGCGCGCCCTCGACGAGGCCGCAAGGCTGATCCGCTCCGACCTCAAGGACGTCGCCGTGATCGAGGCGAAGATCGCCGATTTCATCCGCGCCGAACCCCTCGCCGAGCCCGAGGTCGTGGCGCTCCGCCACCCCCAGACGCTCGCAGAGATCGACACCATCGCCGGCCCGGTCCTGCTGCTGCTCTTCGTGCGCATCGGCCAGACGAGACTTCTCGACAACCGGGTGATCGACATCGCATCGCAAAACGGCATGGAGGCCGCCTGACATGAGCACCCCGCCCCGCCAGAAGCGGCTGACCCCGAACGACATCACGGCCCTCAAGGGCCAGCGCCCGGTCGTCTCGCTCACCGCCTATACCACGCCGATGGCGCGCCTGTTCGATGCGCATTGCGACCTGCTGCTGGTCGGCGACAGCCTCGGCATGGTGCTCTACGGCATGGACACCACGGTCGGCGTCACCGTCGAGATGATGATCGCCCATGGCCAGGCCGTCATGCGCGGCGTGACCCGCGCCTGCGTGATCGTCGATCTGCCCTTCGGCTCCTACCAGGAATCGAAGGAACAGGCCTTCCGCACCGCCGCCCGCATCATGAAGGAAACCGGCTGCGACGGCGTCAAGCTCGAAGGCGGCGAGGAAATGGCCGAGACGGTCGCCTTCCTCGTCTCGCGCGGCGTGCCGGTCTTCGGCCATGTCGGGTTGATGCCGCAGCAGGTCAATACCTCGGGCGGCTACCGCTCCAAGGGCCATACCGACAAGGAAGCCGACAAGGTCCGCCGCGATGCCCGCGCCATCGACGCGGCCGGCGCCTTCGCCATGGTGATCGAGGGAACGGTCGAGCCGCTCGCCCGCGAGATCACCGGCACGGTCTCGGCAGCCACGATCGGCATCGGCGCTTCGCCGGCCTGCGACGGCCAGGTTCTGGTGTCGGACGACATGCTCGGCCTGTTCAACGATTTCAAGCCGCGCTTCGTCAAGCATTTCGCCGAACTGGCCGAGGTCATCTCCCGGGCGGCCGAGGACTATGCGACGGAAGTCCGCGCCCGCACCTTCCCCGGCCCGGAACACACCTTCCAGGTCCGCCCGAAGAAGTAGGCCACGAGAAGACGGGCACGTCTTGGCCCGGCAGGCTCATTTGCCGGGCGTCTGCTCCAGCTGGTAGATCGCGTCGTTGATCACCTCGATCTGGTTGGTGATCACCGCCTGGGCGTCGTAGAGACCGCGATTGTAGAAATGCGCGCCGATCTGCTTTGCGAAGAATTCCAGCATGGCCTCGGCCTCGAACCGGCCGACATCGAGTTCGAATTCGGTGAGGAAATAGTCCCGCACCCGAGCGACGATCGCCGCCTGGTCGTCATCGGAGAAATCGAGTTTCGGCACCGGCCATTCCCTTGTTCTGCCCACATGGTCCAAGACGCCCAGAGACTATGATCACATGTCAGGGGAATCAATCGATCCATCAGGCTTATTCGTTTGTTTGGACGGCGGCTTGCCTCTAAGGGCTTTCCTCAAACGAGGTGCGACAACAGATGAATTCCGATTTTACCGAGGGCCTGCGCGGCAGCACGCCGATCCTCGTCTCGACCATTCCCTTCGCCGCCCTGTTCGGCGCGATCGCCGTCAGCAACGGCCAGACGGTCGCCGAGGCGACGCTGATGAGCGCCATCGTCTTCGCCGGCGCCAGCCAGCTGGTCGGCATCGAGCTGTTCGGCCATTCGGTGCCGCTCTGGGTCATCGTGCTGTCGATCTTCGCCGTCAACTTCCGCCACATCCTCTATTCGGCAGCGATCACCCCCTTCATCGCCCATTTTTCCCCGCTGCAGAAAGCCGTGTCATTCTTCCTGCTGACCGATCCGCAATTCGCGCAGACCCTGACGCGCGGCGAGACCGGAAGGAGGGTTTCGTTTGCCTGGTACATGGGGTTTGCCACGACGATCTATGTCGGATGGGTCGGCGTCAGCGCGATCGGCGCGGGTTTCGGCAGGCTCATCGGCAATCCGGCGGCCTGGGGTTTCGACGTGCTTTTGCCGATCTATTTCATGGGCCTGGTGCTCGGCTTCCGCAAGCGCTCGAACTTCCTCGCCGTGGTCTTCGTCAGCGCCGTGGTCTCGGTCCTTGCCCAGCAGCTGGTCGGCTCGCCCTGGCATGTCAGCATCGGCGCGCTGGCCGGCGTCATCCTGGCGGCCCTGCTGCCGCCCAAGGCCGCAGCCGCACCTGCCGCCCAAGGGGAGGACAAGGCATGAGCGATTTCTTCACGCCCTACATGACGCTGCTGATCCTCGTCGGCGCGGTCGCCACCTATCTCACCCGGATCGGCGGCTACCTGCTGATGAGCCGGCTGAAGAACGTGCCGCCGCGCGTCGATGCGGCGCTCAATGCCGTGCCGGCGGCGGTCCTGACCACGCTGGTCGCCCCCGCCTTCTTTTCCGGTGGGCTCGACGTCAAGGTCGCCATGGCCGTGTCGCTGGTGATCGGCCTTGGCGCCTCCTCCATCCCCATGCTGATCGGCGGATGGATCGTCGTGATGCTTATGCGCCAGCTGATCGGCTGAACGGCTCCGTCGCCCGCTCCAGCCAGGCCTTCGCCTTTTCATCGTGCATCAGCGGCATCAGCTCGTCGCGGGTCCTGGCATGATACTCGTCGAGCCAGCGCAGTTCCTCATGCGTCAGCAGATCGGTCACGACGAGATACTTGTCGATCGGCGCATAGGTCAGCGTCTCGAAGCTCATCATCGGCATGTCGCCGCCTTCCACCGCCTCGGCTTCGCGCACATAGACGAGGTTCTCGATGCGGATGCCGAAGGCGCCCGGCCGGTAATAGCCGGGTTCGTTGGAGAGGATCATGCCGGGCAGCAGTTCCTGGGTGGCGAGCCGGCTGATACGCTGCGGCCCCTCGTGCACGGAGAGATAGGAGCCGACGCCGTGGCCCGTGCCGTGGGCATAGTCGGCGCCCGCCTTCCACAGCGCGATGCGCGCCAGCGGATCGAGGTCGCAGCCGCGCGTGCCCTTGGGGAAGCGCGCCATGCTGATGGCGATCATGCCCTTCAGCACCAGGGTGAAGAAGCGCTTGTGCTCGTCCGACACCGCGCCGATCGCCACCGTGCGGGTGATGTCGGTCGTGCCGTTGACATATTGCGCGCCGCTGTCGATCAGGAACAGCTCGCCGGAATGGATCGGCCGGTCGGACGTGGTCGTGGCGCGGTAATGGATCACCGCCCCGTGCTCGCCGGCCCCGGCGATCGTGTCGAAGGAAATGTCCTTGAGCGGGTTCTGCATGCGCTCGCCGACGCGCATGCGCGCCTCCTCCAGCGCCTTTGCAGCGCCGATCTCGGTGATCGTGCCCGGATGCTGCTCGTCCAGCCAGGAGAGGAATTCGACGACCGCCGCGCCGTCCTGCAGATGGGCGGCAGCCGAGCCGTTGAGTTCGACCGAGTTCTTCACCGCCCGGGCGATCTTTGCCGGATCGGCACCGGTCACCACGGTCCCGCCATGGCCGCGGATGAGTTCGACCAGGGCGAAGGGCGCCAATTCGGGGTCGACCAGGATGCGCTTGCCCTCGACGGCGAGCTTTTCCAGATGCGCGACCAGCAAACGCGGATCGATCTGCCGGCACATCTGCCCGAGATAGGCCTCGACCTCGATGCCGGTCTTGCGCTTGTCGAGGAAGAGCTCGGCCGCGCCGTCGGCCTTGATGATGGCGCGGGCCAGCGGATGGGGCGTGTGCGGCACGTCGCTGCCGCGGATGTTGAAGATCCAGGCGATCGACGAGGGATCGGAGATCAGCGCGGCGTCGATCTGCTTGTCGGAAAGATCGGCGGCGATCCGGGCAATCTTGTCCTTGGCCAGCACGCCGGAATATTCGATCGGCTGGATGACGACCGGCCCCAGCGGCTCGGCCGGACGATCCGTCCAGATCGCGTCGAGCGGATTGGCCGCCAGCACCACCAGAGCGCCGTCCAGTCCGGCCAGCGCCTTTTCCAGCCGCTCGACCTCCTGGCTGGTGTGCAGCCACGGATCGATGCCGAGCCGGAAACCCTTGTGCGCGTGCTTGACGATCCACTTGTGCGGCGGCTCGCCCACCAGATCGCCGGGCGAGAAGACGGCTGGATCGACCTGCTCGGCGAGCTGCGTCACATAACGTCCGTCGACGAAGACGACCGCCTTCGCCGTGGTGATCAGCGCCTGCCCGGCCGAGCCGGTGAAACCGGTGAGCCAGGACAGCCGCTCGGCACAGGCCGGCACGTACTCGCCCTGGTACTCGTCAGCGCGCGTCACGAGGAAGCCGTCAATGCCGAGCGCGTCGAATCGCGCCCTCAACGCCTCCACCCGCTCGCGTCCGAACTCAGGCGTGGAGGTGACATCGAAGGACTGGAACATGACGGGCGCTTTCTTCAGGCTGGAATCTGGAGCGCCCCTTATAGCAAGCGGCACCGATCCTGCACCATGACAAAAGCCGTCCGATGCCCCCTGCCTGCAAATCATGCGGCAGCGCAGCATAAAACAGGCAGAGCGCCCGATTTTCGGTCAAATAATCGGCACGAGACGGGCCAAATTGGCTCATCCATGCGCCAGACGCATGACACCCATGTACCAACCCCTCTCACTCAAAGCGTTTGCGGAGCCTATATTCAACTCATCGAACAACGCAGACACAACCTGCAAGGAATATGGCAATGGCAAACTCCTTCTTTCGCAATGCCTTCAACCGCTTCGTCGCCGCCCGCGAACTGCAGGCCAGCCGCTACGTCAACGGCGCGCTGATGAACCTCGACGATGAATCCCTGAAGTTCCTCGGAACCACCCGCGAAGAACTGCGCCGCAAGGGCGCTCGCGTTTCGGCATTCTGAGCCCCGCCGCCCGCAGGCGGACCGGACGGCTCGACGACCATCACTAGCCTGCTTGTAGCTCTCCTCCCAAAGCTCGCAGGTCTCGATCAGGCGACTGATCTGAAAAAGGCGGCATCCCGGATGCCGTCTTTTTCATGTTCTGTCCGTCGGGTGTGCCATGCATCTGACGCAATTGTGCAGCGCGGAAAGTCTGGCCCCCCCCTCAGGCGAGCCCTCGGCCCTGTCGCAGATGGATCGTCACCCAGCCATTGCGCCAGATCGTCCGCACATGGGCGAGACCTGCGCCGTTATAGGCGGCAATCACCTTCCAGCGCTGGCTGGCGAGGATGCCCGACAGGATGACCGAGCCGCCGGGCGCCAGATGGGCGGCAAGCTGTGGCGCCATCTTCATCAGCGGACGGGCGAGGATATTGGCGATGATCAGGTCGAACGGGCCGTATTCGCCGAACGCCGTCGAATGGAAGCCCGGCGCGACGCGGAATTCGATGCCGTCGACAAGGCCGTTGCTGCGGGCATTCTCGCGGGCGACCCGCACCGCGATCGGATCGATGTCGGTTGCCAGCACCGGAATGTGCTTCAGCTTGCGCACCGCGATCGCCAGGACGCCACTGCCGGTGCCGAGGTCGAGCGCATTGCGCACGGGCCGCGACCGGACCACCTCGTCGATCACCTCCAGGCAGCCGGCGGTCGTCCCGTGATGGCCGGTGCCGAAGGCTTGGCCCGCCTCGATCTCGATCGCAAGGTCATTGACCCTGACCTTGTCGCGGTCATGCGAGCCGTGGACGATGAACCGCCCTGCCCGCACCGGCTTCAGGCCTTCCAGCGACTTGGCGATCCAGTCGATCTGCGGCAGGACCTCCTTGTCGATCGCCAGATCGGCGAACTCTGCGGAAAACAGTTCTTCAAGACGGGCGCGGATCTCGTCCTCCTGGTCGGCCATCATGTAAACGGAGGCCTCCCATATGTCCTTCTTCTCGTCGACTTCGGTCGTGGCGATCGCCAGGTCCTCTTCGCCGAAGCAGATCGTCATGAGATCGAGGATCTCCGTCGCCATGGCTTCGGTCGTCGTCACAAAGAGGCGGATTTCACTCACGGTCGGTCATCCTGTCGAAATGGGAAAGAACGGGGCGGAAACGGAGCGCCGCCCGGCACTGGCGCCTGCGGTACAACGCGACGCCGCCAATGGCAACAGGAGAGCGCCCCGACCAGCCTTGCGCCTCAGCCCTTGGCGAGGTTCTCGAGCTTCTTGATCGCCACGTCCGGGTTCTCGCCATAGGAAATCGTGCCGACGAACCGGCCCTCCTTGTCGAGCAGGAAGACTGAGGCGGTGTGATCCATGGTGTAGTCGCCGTTCGGATCCTTCTCGTCGAGCGGGATCTTCTTGGCATAGACGCGGAAGCCCTTGACCACCTCGCCCACCTTCTGCGGATCGCCGGCAATGCCGATCACCCGGTCGGTGACGTTGGAGATATAGGCGCCGAGCATCTCCGGCGTGTCGCGCTCGGGATCGACGGTAACGAAATAGGCCTGCAGCTTGGTCTTGTCCGGATCGACCGTGGTCAGCCAGCCATTGAGCTCGAACAGCGTCGTCGGGCAGACTTCCGGGCAATGGGTGAAGCCGAAGAACAGCGCCGTCGGCTTGCCACGGAAGGCCTGTTCGGTGATCGGCTTGCCGTTCTGGTCGACGAGTTGGAACGGCACGCCGAACGGCGCCTCGGCGATCTTGTCCTTGGTATCGGTCACCGCCAGCGTCAGCCAGCCGAGCACGCCGGCCAGCACGACGACACCGGCCCAGAGGATAATGCGCAAAGTCTTCATCGAAGGTCAGGTCCCTTTGGAACGACGGCAGGAAAGTTACCTGCCGATACGTCGAACCGTGCCGAAGTGCAAATCAACTCGCCGTTTGCACGCCGCAGCGCGCCGATTTGTCCCAGGGCAAGCCGCAAATTGGCCGCTCAGAAGCAGGAAGACAGGCCGTTCTCGGCATAGGTGAGCACAATATCGGCGCCGAATCGCATCCAGCCGGCAAAGACGACGGCCGTCAGCCCCGCCGCACCAAAAACCAGGGCGGCGATCAGGGCATGATTGAGCGGTCTTGGCGCGGTGCGATCCATGTCCCTTACATAATACGCAGCCGCGCCGTGCGAAAGGGGAAAGGCGCGCGCCGCCTCGGGAAATAAATCGATGAATACCGGGAGTTCTTAAGGGCGCTGTCACATGCTATGTTCGCTATACAAACGTTTTGGGAGGAACGCGTGGGAGAACAGGTCATTCAGGCAACACTGCCGCCGAAATTGCGGATCAACCGGCTCGAGATGAAGGACGTGACGGGAGCGCTGGGCGAAGGGGTCAGGGACTTCCGCCGCTTTCCATTGTTCGGCCTGTTCTTTGGCGGCATCTATGCGCTCGGCGGTCTCTTCATCGTCGTGATGCTCAGCCTCTACCACCAGCCGTGGATGATCATCCCGGTCGCCATCGGCTTCCCGCTGATCGGCCCCTTCGTCGCCGTCGGCCTCTATGAAATCAGCCGCCGCCACGAGCGGGGCGAGCCGATCAGCTGGCGCGGCGTACTCACCGAAGTCTTCCGCCAGCGCGAGCGGCAGCTGTCCTGGATGGCCTTCGCCGTGCTCTTCATCTTCTGGATCTGGATCTACCAGGTGCGGCTGCTGCTTGCCCTGTTCCTCGGCTTCAAGATCCCCGCCTCGCTCGCCGCCTTCGCCACGGTGGTGACCACGACGCCCGAAGGCATGCTGTTCCTGTTGGTCGGGACCCTCGTCGGCGCCGTCATCGCCACCGTGCTGTTTTCGCTGACCGTCATCTCCATGCCGCTGCTGCTCGACCACGACATCGATTTCGTCACGGCGATGCTGACGAGCATCCGCACGGTCGTCGAGAATCCGGTGCCCATGCTGACCTTCGGCCTCGTCGTCGCGGTCACGGCGTTCCTCGCCCTGCTGCCCTTCTTTGCCGGCCTGTTCGTCGCGCTGCCGATCCTCGGCCATGCCACCTGGCACCTCTATCGCCGTGCCATCGCCTCGGAATGAACAGTCGGGCCGGGCGGCGCATTCGCCGCTGCCCGGTCTTTAGCGGAGGTGGCGACTCTGTTAGTAATATTATCCGTTGCTTAACCACTATTTGAGATCATCTAGACGCGAGATGACCGGTTCGGTCATTCGGACATAACGTCCACCGGGACGGGTTTCTCTTCTCCTCGGGCCTCTGCATGCGAAACGGGATCGCCGATGCTCAGCATCGGTGAACAGCTGGGGCATTGGGGAGGCGCATGCTAGGATTCATTTCGGGAAGTGGGCTTTCGGTCCGTCAAAGACTGATGACGCTCGGCGCCGCGACCTCCCTTGGTATTGGTTCGATGCTGGCCGTCGGCTGGTACGAGAATGCGCAGGTCGATACCGCCCTCACCCGGGCCCTGGCGCTGCAGCGCGATGTCGAGCAGCTGAACGAGATGCAGCTCGCCAGTTCCCGACTGGTGCTCGCCGCCATGGACACGATCATCGACCGCGGCGAAGGCGTCATCCAGAAGGAACGCGCGGAAATCGTCCGGTCTGCCGCGACCCTGCTCGCCGCCGGCGCCCCCATCATGAAATCTCTCGCCCAGGAAGCCGGCAATGCCGCCCTGGCCGAAACCTATGACGCCGACCTCGCCGAGATCGTCAAGGCGATCGAGGTCGACCTCAAGCGCCTGGTCGAGACCGGCGCGCCCGAAGCCGAATATGCGGCCATCGACGATGCCATCGACGGCGCAGGCGAACGACTGTCGGCCACGCTCGACCAGAGTGCCGCCCTCGCCGGCCAGATCATGCAGGCGAGCGTCGAAGGCGCGACCGCAAGGGCCGGCGCCTCGCTCTATATCCAGCTCGGCCTCGGCCTGCTTGCGCTTTGCACCACGCTGCTGCTCCAGGCGGTCCACGGCAATGCCATCGTCAACGGCATCCGCGCCGTGCGCTCCGCCATGCAGCGCGTCCTCGACGGCGATCTGGAAACCGCCGTCCAGGCGAACGACCGCCGCGACGAGATCGGCGAAATGGCCCGCTCCGTCGATAGCTTCCGCAATGCCGCCGTCGAAAAGCGCGCACTGGAATCCTCGTCCGCCGAAGCCAGCCAGCGCAACGAGCAGGAGCGCGAGGCCCGCGCCGCCGCGATCGCCGCCGACAATGCCGCCGTCAAGCGGGCCGTCGACCAGCTGGCACTCGGGCTCAACCGCCTGTCGGAAGGCGATCTGTCGGTGACAATCGCCGAAGCCTTCCCGGGCGACCTCGAACGCCTGCGCGCCGACTTCAACCAGACGACCAACCGCCTGCAGAGCGTGATGGGCGAAATCGCCTCCAACAGCTCCTCCATCCGCGCCAACGGCCTGCAAATGCGCAGCGCCGCCGACGACCTTGCCCGCCGCACCGAACAGCAGGCAGCATCGCTCGAGGAGACCTCGGCCGCCCTCGACGAGATCACCGCGACGGTCCGCAACGCCACCGAGCGCGCCGAAGAGGCGAGCCACATGGTCGACAATGCCAAGGTCTATGCCGAGAAGTCCGGTTCCGTCGTCAGCGACGCCATGTCCGCCATGGAACGCATCGAGGACGCCACCGGCGAGATCGGCAAGATCATCAACGTCGTCGACGAGATCGCCTTCCAGACCAACCTTCTCGCGCTGAACGCCGGCGTCGAGGCCGCTCGTGCCGGGGAAGCCGGCAAGGGCTTTGCCGTCGTCGCCCAGGAGGTCCGGGCGCTTGCCGGCCGTGCCGCCGAGGCCGCCCGCGACATCAAGACCCTGGTCGGCCGTTCCAGCGCCGAAGTGAAGACCGGCGTCGAGCTGGTCACTGCGGCCGGCGAGGCCCTGCACCGCATCGGCGAGGACGTGCTGCGCATCAACGAGCATGTGAAGTCGATCGTCACCTCGGCCCGCGAGCAGTCGGTCGGCCTCAGCGAAATCAATTCGGCCGTCGGTCAGATGGACCAGGTCACCCAACAGAATGCCGCCATGGTCGAACAGACCAATGCGGCCAGCCACACCCTTGCCGGCGACGCAGAGAACCTCTCGCGTCTCGTCGGCCAGTTCAAGATGACCGGGAGCGCCTATGCCGCCCCCGTTCAGCCGCAGGCGGCCACCGCCGCCTCGCTGCCGAAGCCGTCCCCCGCGAAGAGCCTGATCGACAAGGTCGCGGGGACATTCAACCGAAGCGCTGTCGCCCGCGTCGCAAGCCAGGGCGCCGCAGCCGAAAACTGGGAAGAGTTTTGAAAATGAGCAATGCAATCAAGCAGTCCGGCGCCTATCTCGAGATCGTATCCTTTCATCTCGCCGAACAGGAATTCTGCATCGACATCATGGCGATCCGCGAAATCCGCGGCTGGGCGCCGGTGACCCCGATGCCGCATACCCCGCCCTACGTGCTCGGCCTTATCAACCTGCGCGGTGCGGTGATCCCTGTCATCGACATGGCCTGCCGCCTCGGCATGAAGATGACCGAACCGTCGGAACGTGCCGCCATCATCGTCACCGACATCGCCGGCAAGCTGGTCGGCCTGCTGGTCGAACAGGTCTCCGACATGATGACCATCAAGGGCGAAGACCTGCAGCCCGCCCCGGAAATCATTCCCGAAGAACAGCGCGCCTTCTGCCGCGGCATCGTCGCCCTGGAGAAGTCGATGGTCTGCTTCCTCAACCTCGACACCGTGATTGCCGACGAACTCGCCCAGGCCGCCTGATCGCCTGAGCCTTTCGGATCTTCCCACCCATAACCCCGCTGACGGCGGGGTTATGGGCCGTTTTCGTGCATCCAGCGAAGACGGCTGCCGCGGCGCGGCCATTATTCCGCCACGCCAAAGACACATTAAGTTTCTGTAATAATTATATTATTAGCTGATTTCAAAGGAACTGAACTTCCCTCCCGGCGTTTCTCCGATGCATTCCCGACAGGTCGAGAATGAAGAGATAACCAAGGAGAAATATCATGAACAACGCTATCAAGATCGCTCTCGCTTCCGTGCTCGCCCTCGGTTCGGTATCGGGCGGCGCCTTCGCCCAGACCGCAGCCGTCATGGCCGAGCAGACCAATGTCAGCGTCGTGCGCATCGACTCGCTCAACAACGATGCCGGCCGCAGCGATTACGACCGCCTGACCAAGCTGTCGAACGACACGTCCGCCATGACCGAAGCCCAGGCGATGGTCACGGCTGATCCGATGCTGGTCGCAGCGCTCGAATCCAAGAACGTTCAGCTGACCAATGTCGTGCACGTTCAGACCGCAGCCGACGGCGGCAAGATCGTCTATGTCCGTTAAGGCCGACATCCGCCCAAACGAATTGCGCTCCGAACTCGGGAGAGGTCGGAGCGCAACTTTGTTCGACTTCGAGGCTGCAACCCCTCGACTGGCAAGACATGAACAGTCGACGAACACTTTGGGGTGATGTGAGCGTCTTCCGATGTCCTTTAGAAGCTTGCCAAACTTTAGCCCTCGGCGAAAGTGACATCGTTCGAAAAAATGAACATTCGGCCTTTCGGGACTGACCAATTTTGGGCGCAATGGGAACCGGACGGCCGCATGGCCGTTGTCACTCCCCCCCCGGCGCCTCAGGGCTTGCCGTTCACCCAGGTGACCGGCTGACCGAACAGCGGCACGGTGGAGATGGCCATCTTCGCGGACCCGTCGACGACCTGGCGCGAATGGATCAGGTAGATCAGCGTGTCGTTCGTCTTGTCGTAGATGCGGTTGACGACCAGCTGCTTCCAGATCAGCGACATGCCCTCGCGGAACACTTCCTCGCCCTCCTTCGACAGATCGATGTCGCCGATTTCGATGGGCCCGGTCTGGCGGCAGGCGATCGAATTGTTCGAGGGATCCTCGAACCAGTTGCCCTTGGACAGCCGGTCTATGATCGAGCGGTCGAAATAGGTGACGTGGCAGGTGATGCCCTTGATGCTCGGATCGCTGACCGCCTCGACGATGATGTCGTTGCCGACCCAATCGACGCCGACCTCGCCGACGACCTCGGCAACGGCCGGGGTGGCAAGGGCCGAAAGAGCGACGGTGGCGGACAGGAGCAGGGAACGGATCGACATGGCAAATCTCCAGGGATGACTGCAATCTAGATAAGCGCGGCTCGCCGCCTTACAAGGCCGGCTCGCGCTTGCGGATGCGCCGCACCGAGCAGGCGTCGTAGCCGCCGCGGTAGAGCCTTCCGACCGAAATCCCGACCCGCTCCGGCAGTTCGGCCAGATGAACGGCGCCGGCCTCGCGCATCATGGCGATCGAGGCGAGCGCACAGACCCGGGCATCGTCGGCGGCATTGTGATGCATGAAGGTGAGCCCGAGATGCACGGCAAGGCTGTTCAGACGATGTGAGCCAAGCTGCGGCCACATGCGCTGGGCCATCTTGACGCTGCACAGATAGGACAGTTCCGGATAGGGCTGCCGATAGGCATCGAGGGCGGAGCGCCAGACGGAAAAGTCGAAGGCGGCATTGTGGGCGACCATCATCGCGCCTGAGAAATCCTCGGCGAATTCGTCCATCACCTCGGGAAACTCGGCCGCGTCCTCGACATGCTCCGGCCGGATCCCGTGAATGGCGATGTTGAACGGCGAAAACCGCATGGACTTCGGCCGGATCAGGCGCTCCTCGACCCGTACCACCTCGCCGTCCTCGATCCAGGCTAGCCCGACAGAACAGGCGCTGCCGCGCTCTTCGCTCGCTGTTTCGAAATCGATGGCGATGGTTTTCAAGGGCGACGACTCTTCGGATTGTGGGTGCTGCCCGGTTGATAAGCCTTCCCGCCGGGCGAAGCAAATACGACATATGCCCGCAGCATGGCGCCTGGGAGGACCTCGGCATCCGCATTCGCCCGCATTTCTCGCCTTTTGCGGCCCTCCCCCTATACAATTCGGCGTAAGCCGGGTAGGAACGCCCCAAACATACCCGCAATCGGCGGGCGCGGTGCATTGGCCCGCTCCACATCCAATTCGAAAGACTTACTCCATGACAGAATTCAACGGCATCGTAGCGCCGATCGCAGAGGCATTGTCCAAGCGCGGTTATGCGACGCTGACCCCGGTGCAGCAGGCCATGCTCGACCCGGAACTCGAAGGCAAGGACGCCCTGGTCTCGGCCCAGACGGGCTCCGGCAAGACGGTCGCCTTCGGCCTCGCCATCGCGCCGACGCTGCTCGCCGGTGAAAACCGTTTCGGCCGCGCCGGGGCGCCCCTGGCGCTCGCCATCGCGCCGACCCGAGAACTCGCCATGCAGGTCATGCGCGAACTGGAATGGCTCTATGAAAAGACGGGCGCGATCATCGCGTCCTGCGTCGGCGGCATGGACGTGCGCAACGAGCGCCGGGCGCTCGAACGCGGCGCCCACATCGTCGTCGGCACGCCGGGCCGCCTGCGCGACCACATCACCCGCCGCGCCCTCGACCTCTCGAGCCTGCGCGCCGTGGTGCTGGACGAGGCCGACGAAATGCTCGACCTCGGCTTCCGCGAGGATCTCGAGTTCATCCTCGATGCCGCACCCGACGAACGCCGCACGCTGATGTTCTCGGCCACCGTGCCGCGCTCGATCGCCGATCTCGCCAAGAGCTATCAGCGCAATGCCAAGCGCATCGAGACGGTCTCGGAAAAGAAGCAGCATGTCGACATCGAATACCGCGCGCTGACGGTTGCCAATCCCGACCGCGAGAACGCCATCATCAACGTGCTGCGCTTCTACGAAGCCCGCAACGCCATCGTGTTCTGCTCGACCCGCGCCGCCGTCAATCATCTGACGGCCCGGCTGCACAATCGCGGCTTCTCGGTCGTGGCGCTGTCCGGCGAGCTTTCGCAGAACGAGCGCACCCATGCGCTGCAGGCCATGCGCGACGGCCGGGCCCGCGTCTGCATCGCCACCGACGTCGCCGCCCGCGGCATCGACCTGCCCGGTCTGGAACTCGTCATCCATGCCGACCTGCCGACCAATTCGGACACGCTACTGCACCGTTCGGGCCGCACCGGCCGCGCCGGTAACAAGGGTGTATCGGCGCTGATCGTGCCGATGAGCGCAAGGCGCAAGGCCGAGCGCCTGCTCTCCGGCGCCAATGTGCAGCCGACCTGGGTCCTGCCCCCCTCGGCCGACGACGTTCTGGCCCGCGACGACGAGCGGCTGCTCGCCGATCCGGCCCTGTCGGAGAAGATCAACGAGGACGAAGCCCCGTTCATCGCCACCCTGCTCGCCACCCATGGCGCCGAACAGGTGGCGGCCGCCTTCCTGCGCCTGCAGCGCGGCAATCGCTCGGCCCCGGAAGACCTGATCCCGGTCAGCCTCGACGCCGGCGCCAAGCGCCGCGAGCCGGACTATGCCAATCCCTCCAGCCCGGCGACCAAGCCGCGCTCGGATTTCGGCCCCAGCACATGGTTCTCGCTCTCCGTCGGCCGCCGCCAGAGCGCCGAACCGCGCTGGCTGATCCCCATGCTCTGCCGCAACGGCAACATCACCAAGGCGGTGATCGGCGCGATCAAGATGCAGCCGGAAGAGACCTTCGTGGAGATCGCCGAGAGCGGCGTCGAAGGCTTCGTCGAGGCGATCGGCCCGAACAAGACGCTGGAGCGCGGCATCATCGTCAAGCGCCTGGACGGCACGCCGGACTTCAGCGCGCCGCCGAAGGAGCGCCCGGTTCGCGACGCCAAGCCCTATGCCGAGAAGAAGCCCTACGAAGGCAAGAAGTCCTACGACGACGCCAGGCCGCAGGGCGACAGGAAGCCCTGGGCCGAGAAGCGGGCCGCTTCCCCGGCACGCGGCGCGACGGACGAACTGGCCCAGGCCGATGCCGAGGTCTGGGGTGCGGCACCGGCCAAGCCCGCCCGCGACGACTGGAGCAACGACAAGCCCGCCTTCAAGAAGAAGCCGAAGGGCGCCTCCAACGCCTATGACAAGCCGGCAAGGTCTGACTGGTCAGGAAAGCCCAAGGGCGACAAGCCCGCTTACGCAGCAAAGGGCGACAAGCCAGCCTATGCCGGCAAGCCGAAGGCCAAGTTCGACGATCGCGGCCCGGCATCGGGCCCGAAGAAGAAGAGCTTCAAGCCGAAGGGCTGAGACCCGTTCGAATGCAATCCTATGACAAGGCCCGCGCATTGCCATGCGCGGGCCTTTGCGTTTGCAGAGCCGCTCGCTTCACCGGCACCGGCTGTGATCGTACCTTTGCCCCCACCATAACCCTCTCCCCGCATGCGGAGAGAAGGGACAGGCAGGCGGATGAGGAGCCGGGCGGACTGGTTCTGCAGCGCGACGCGCGGGTTGAGAGGGCGCCAAGCGTCCGACGGCAGGCCGCGCCGCAGCCCACGGAACAATTGCCGCAGGATAGCGTTGTCGAGCGCCAGACAAGAGTGAGGGCCGCATGGGCGATCTGACAGGGGAGCGTAGCGCGCTGATGCAGCGCAGACGGGCGCGGACGGCCTTTCTCACAGGCATGGGACGCGGCCTCGCCGGCGCCCTGCTCTTTGCCCTGCCCATGCTGATGACCATGGAGATGTGGCAACTGGGGTTCCACATCGACCGCGAGAAACTCCTGCTGCTCCTCGTTCTCGACATGCCGCTTCTCATCATCCTCTCGCACCATGTCGGTTTCGAGGAGACCTTCGGCTGGCGCGAGGACCTGCGTGACGCGGTCGTCGCCTATGGCATCGGCATCGCGGCGAGCGGCTTGATCCTGTCGCTGTTCGGGCTCTTGAAGCCGGACATGTCGGCGAGCGAGATCATCGGCAAGATCGCCGTACAGGCCGTGCCCGCCAGCATCGGCGCCATGCTCGGCCGCAGCCAGCTGACCCGCGACGAGGACGAGGAATGCGAGAACCCGGAACTGCGCAAGCGTCCGGCTTCCTATTTCGGCGAGCTCTTTCTCATGGCCGTCGGCGCGCTCTTCCTGTCGCTCAACATTGCCCCGACCCAGGAGATGATCCTGCTCTCCTACAAGATGACTTCCTGGCATGCGCTGGCGGCGATCCTCCTGTCGATCGCCCTCATGCACGGCTTCGTCTACGCCGTCTCCTTCGAAGGGGGGCACGAGCTGTCGCCGGATACGCCTTGGTGGCACGCCCTCGTCCGGTTCACCCTGCCCGGCTACGTCGTGGCGCTGGCCATCAGCCTGTTTTCCCTGTGGATCTTCGAACAGGTCGACGGCACCGCGCTGATGCCCGTGGTCTTTGCCATGATCGTGCTGGGCTTTCCCGCCGCGATCGGCGCCGCCGCCGCCCGGCTGATATTGTGAGGACGCCCATGAGCCCGACCCATCGCCCGCGCTACACCGAGCCGGACAATCCGCACTGGATGGAATGGCTGACCGGCCTTGCCTCGGCGGCGCTCATCGCCACGCTGATCGGCTATGTCGGCTGGAACGCGGCAACCGAAGAGATGGAACCGCCGGAATTCGCCATCGAGGCGACCGGCATGGAGCGCGTCGGCGGCGGCTACCGCATCACCTTCGACATCGAGAACCGCGCCAACAGCACGGCGGCGGCAGTGATCGTGCGGGGTGAACTCAAGCGGGGCGATGAAAGCGTCGAATCCGTGGACGTCAGCTTCGACTACGTGCCCGGCGAATCCCAGTCGAGCGGCGCGATCCTGTTCATGACCGATCCCGGCAGCGCCCAGCTGACGCTGAGGGCGGTCGGCTATGCCGACCCGTAAGCGGTCCCCTCACCCGCCGATCAGCGCCAGCCACTCGTCCTCGGTGAGGACCGAAACGCCGAGTTCCTGCGCCTTGGTCAGCTTGGAGCCGGCATCGGCGCCGGCCACGACATAGTCGGTCTTCTTCGACACCGAACCGGACACCTTGGCGCCGAGGCTCTCGGCCCGCGCCTTGGCTTCGTCGCGGGTGAATTTCGCCAGCGAGCCGGTGAACACGACCGTCTTGCCGGCGACCGGGCTGCCGCTCACGACCGGCGCCTCGGCGTCGATCGGCGCAATCTCCTGAAGCAGCCTGTCGACCACTTCCAGATTGCGCGGTTCCTTGAAGAACTCGACGATCGAGGCGGCGACCACTTCGCCGATGCCGTCGATGGCGTTGAGGTCGTTCCACGCATCGCCGAACATCGGGCCGGCCGCCTTCATCGCCTCGGCGAAGGCCGTATAGGAGCCATAGGAGCGCGCCAGGAGCTTGGCGGTGGTCTCGCCGACATGGCGAATGCCGAGCGCGAAGATCAGCCTGTGCAGCGCGATCTCGCGGCGTGCGTCGATGGCGTCGAACAGCTTGCGCACGCTGACGCGGCCGAAGCCCTCGATATTCTCCAGCTTGACCAGCGGCGAAGCCTCCTGCCGGCGCTTCAGGGTGAAGATGTCGGGCGCGGTGCGGATCTGGATCGCCGGATCCTCGGCCTCGAAGAAGAAGTCGACCTGCTTGGTGCCGAGCCCTTCGATGTCGAAGGCGTTGCGCGAGACGAAATGCTTGATGTGTTCCTTGGCCTGCGCCGAGCAGACGAAGCCGCCGGTGCAGCGCGTGACGGAATCGAGCTTGCCGGTCTTTTCGTTCTTTTCCCGCACGGCATGGCTGCCGCAGACCGGGCATTTCGTCGGGAAGGCGTAAGGAACGGCCCCCGCCGGGCGCTTTTCCATGACGACGTCGAGCACCTGCGGGATGACGTCGCCGGCCCGCTGGACGATGACCGTGTCGCCGACGCGGATGTCGTGATCCTCCGGCCGGATGCGCTCGCCGGAATTGCCGATGCCCTGGATGTAGTCGGCATTGTGCAGTGTCGCATTGGTGACCACCACGCCGCCGACCGTGATCGGCTCGAGCCGAGCCACCGGGGTGAGCGCGCCGGTGCGGCCGACCTGGATGTCGATCGCCTCGACGGTGGTGAAGGCCTGCTCGGCCGGGAACTTGTGGGCCGTCGCCCAGCGGGGGCTGCGCGAGCGGAAGCCGAGGCGTTCCTGCAGGTCGAGCCGGTCGACCTTGTAGACGACGCCGTCGATGTCATAGTCGAGATCGGCGCGCATCAGGCCGATCTGCCGGTAGTGGTCGAGCACTTCGGCTGTCGAGTTCAGCCGCTTCATCAGCGGATTGACCGGGAAGCCCCATTCCCGGAACTTCTCCACCATGCCCATCTGCGTGTCTGCCGGCATTTCCGACATCTCGCCCCAGGCATAGGCGAAGAATTTCAGCTTGCGGCTGGCGGTCACCTGAGGATCGAGCTGGCGCAGCGAACCGGACGCGGTATTGCGCGGATTGACATAGGTCTGCTTGCCCTCGGCCTCCATCTGCGCGTTCAGCGCCAGGAAGGCGCTCTTCGCCATATAGACTTCGCCGCGCACCTCGACCACGGCCGGCGCACCGGCTGGCAGCCGCCGCGGGATCTCTTCGATGGTCAGGATGTTGGCGGTGACGTTTTCGCCCGTCGTGCCGTCGCCGCGTGTCGCGGCGGTGACGAGACGGCCGTTCTCGTAGCGGAGCGACATGGACAGCCCGTCGATCTTCGGCTCGGCGGTGAAAGCGATCGAATCGTCCGGCAGACGTCCGAGGAAGCGATAGACCGAGGCGACGAAATCGGCGACGTCTTCGTCGGAGAAGGTATTGTCGAGCGACAGCATCGGCCGCGCATGAACGACCTGTGCGAAGGTGACCGACGGCGCGGCGCCAACCCGCCGCGACGGGCTGTCGGGACGGATGAACGCCGGAAAGCGCGCCTCGATCGCGTCGTTGCGCCGTTTCAGCGCGTCGTAGTCGGCATCCGAGATCTCCGGCTGGTCCTTGGCGTGATAGAGCGCGTCATGGCGGGCGATCTCCTCTGCCAGCCTTGCAAGCTCCGCCCTCGCCTGCTCCTCGCTCAGATCCTCGACTGCGATCATGTGCTCTGCCATTGCCCTGCTCCGAATTCGACTCGACGGTCTTAGCCGAAATTCACCGGATGAAAAACCTCATGCCTCTTGGCGGACGGACGGCTCAGCCCAGACTGCCGGCGCAGAGGTCGATCCGCGCCAAAAGCGGCAGGTGGTCGGAGGCCTTTCGGGCGAGCGGCGTGTCGTGCACCGCCATTTCGGCAATGAGATCGGCGCGGTTGGCCATGATCCGGTCGAGCGAGAGCACCGGCATGCGGGCCGGATAGCTGGGGATCGGGGCGGGCAGCGGACCGAAGACCGATTCGAGACGGGTGAGCGCCGATCCGGGGCCAAGGCGCCATTCGTTGAAATCGCCCATCAGAAGGGTCGGCCGGTCTTCGCGCCGGCCGATGATGTCGAGAATGGTGTCGGCCTGCTGGCGGCGCGCCCAGCGCAGAAGACCGAGATGGGCGGCGATGATCCTGAGGCCCTCGCGCGATTCGAGGTCGATTTCGGCGACCAGCGCGCCGCGCGGCTCGAGCCCCGGAAGCGCCACCTGGTGCACGTCGCGCACCACGCCCTCCCTGAACAGCAGCACATTGCCCCGCCAGCCATGCGATTTCGGCTTGTGCAGGACGGGCACCGGCATCAGCCCGGTCTCCAGCCGAAGGCGCGGCAGGTCGAGCAGGCCGGACCGCTCGCCGAAGCGCTGGTCGGCCTCCTGCAGGGCGATCACATCAGGGCCGATCTCGCGGATGACCTCGATGATGCGCTCCGGATCGAAGCGGCCGTCGGTGCCGACGCATTTGTGCACATTGTAGGAGGCGACCAGCATGGACCCGTCGCGCGTGTCCCGGGTCAGCGGATTGTGGATGCGATTGGACCGGTTCTTGATCGAGGCGATGACTGCGGAAGCCAGATTGTTGTTGGTCTTCGTCATTTCACTTCCATGCGTGCTGCAGCATTGCCGGCCCGGTCCCGAGCATAGGGCGCGAAGACGGAGAAACCACGTCCGTTGCGTTATGACGAGAGGATTTCAACAAGACAGATCTCCATCACAGATAGGGCGAACCGAGCCAAAGGAAACGGTCGAACAGACGGTAAACGAACGGGCGCCGGCGCAGTTCCTCCTGCGTGACGGGCTCGGCCCCTTCCAGCGAAGCGTCGATACGCGCCTCGATCGTCCGAGCGAAATCCGCATCGAAGACCTCCAGATCGATCTCGAAGTTCAGCCGGAGCGAGCGCGAATCGAGGTTGGACGAGCCGATGAAGGACCATTGCCCGTCGACAGTCATCAGCTTCGAATGATCGAACGTCCCCTCGGCGCGGAAGATCCGGCTGCCGTCCTTGAGGATCTGGTCGAACTGGGCGGCCATGGCATGGCTGACGATGGCGAGATTGTTCTGCGCCGGGATGACGATGTCGACGACGACACCGCGCCGCGCCGCCGTGGCGAGCGCCCCGAGCAGGATGTTGTCGGGCAGGAAATAGGGCGACATGATGCGGATCGACTTCTCCGCGACGGAGAAGGCACCCATCATGATCTTGTGGTTGGTCTCGAGATTGGTGTCGGGGCCGGAGACGACGGTGCGCACGAAACTCGGCGTGCCGGGCTCGGCGGCGAAAGGCGCCACGCTCCAGTCGGCGCCGGTCAGGATCTCCCCCGTCTCGAAATGCCAGTCCTCGGCCGCCACGGCGAAGATGTCGGCGACGGCGGGGCCGGTCAGGCGGAAATGCGTGTCGCGGGCCGCCTCGTCGCCCTCGAAGGCGGCACGGATGTTCATGCCGCCGAGAAAGGCGACCGCGCCGTCGGCCACCAGGATCTTGCGGTGGGTGCGAAGATTGGCATAGGGCAGCCGCAGCCCCATGATGACCTTGCCGTTGAACGCGGCGACTGAAACCCCGGCGTCGGTGAGATAGCCGATGATGCTCGGCACGCTGTAGCGGGCGCCGACCGCGTCGATCAGCACGCGGACCGTCACGCCGCGCCTGTGGGCGGCGATCAGTCGGTCGGCGACCCGGAGCCCCGCGGCGTCGCGGTCGAAGATATAGGTCTCGAGGATGATGCTGCGCTCGGCAGCGTCGATCGCCGCGCAGAAGGCGGCATAGGTCTCGGTGCCCGAGGACAGCATGTCGATCCGGTTGCCGGAGGAAAGCGCGTGCTTGGCCACCCGGTCGCCGAGCGTCTTCAGCCCCGCCATGCGGCTGCCGAAGTGATTGTCGACCGCCTCGCGCGACACGCCGTAATGCGAAAGCGTCCGCCACAGCTCGTCGAGATGCAGCGCGCGGCGCGAGATCAGCGACTTGCGCCGGATGCGGTTGACGCCGACCACGGCATAGATCAGCGCGCCGAGCAGCGGCGACAAAAGGATGACGCCGACCCATCCCAGGGCCGAGCGGACCTCGCGCTTGGTCATCGCCGCATGGATGGCGGCCACCGCGCCCATGGCGATCGACAGGACGGCGAGAATATGCGGCCAATAGGCAGAGAGGACTTCGAACATCGCGCACCGAGGGAAACAGGTTTCGGCCTTGAATGCAATCGCCGCACCAAAGGTCCGCCGGCGCTCAGTTTTCTCCGGCCAGAAGCCGCGCGGCGGCGGCTCTCGCCTCGTCGGTCACGGAGGCGCCGGCGAGCATGCGGGCGATTTCCTCGCGCCGGTGTTCCGGCTCCATGGTCGCGACCCGGGTGGCGATCTTCTCGCCGCCCTCGCCCGTCGGTCCCTTGGAGATCAGGAGATGGGTGGCGGCACGGGCGGCGACCTGCGGAGCGTGGGTGACCGAGAGGACCTGCACCTTGGCGGAGAGCCGCTTGAGGCGCTGGCCGATCGCATCGGCCACCGCACCGCCGACGCCCGTGTCGATCTCGTCGAACACCAGGGTGGGGGCCGAACCGCGATCGGCGAGCGCCACCTTGAGCGCCAGAAGGAAGCGCGACAGCTCGCCGCCGGAGGCGACCTTCATGATCGGCCCCGGGCGGGTTCCCGGATTGGTCTGGACGTGGAACTCGACCGTGTCGATGCCCTCGGCGGTCGCGGAGTCCGGATCGCTCGCCACCTCGACCATGAAGCGCGCGCGCTCCAGCTTCAGGGCGGGCAGCTCGGCCATCACCGCCTCGGAGAGCGCGGAGGCGGCATTGCGGCGCTTGGTCGACAGGGCGCCGGCCAGGTGGTCGTAGTGTGCCTTCGCCTCGATCACGCCGGCCTCCAGCGTACCGAGCTTCTCCTCGCCGGCATCCAGCTCGGCCAGATCGGCGATCATCTTTTCGGCGAGCGCCGGAAGACCGGTCACCGGCACGGAATATTTGCGGCCGGCGGCGCGCAAGGCGAACAGCCGCTCCTCGACCCGCTCCAGCTCATTCGGGTCGAATTCGGTGCGCCGAAGCGCCGACTCCACCTCCATCTGTGCGTTGGAGAGGTTGTCGAGCGCCGAATCGAGCAGCTGCACGGTATCCTCGAGAAGGCCCGGCGCCTCGTGGCTCTTGCGCTCCAGCCGGCGGACCAGCGAAGCGATCAGCGGCACCGGCGAGGCATGGCCGTTGAGGAATTCGGACGCCTCGGCGATGTCGCCGGCAATGCGCTCGGACTTCTGCATGACCGCGCGGCGCTCCGCCAGTTCGTCCTCCTCGCCGTCGCGCGGGGAGAGCTTTTCCAGCTCCTCGACGGAGGCGCGCAGGTAGTCCGCCTCGCGGGCGGCGGCCTCGACGCGGGCGCGATGGGCCTTCAGCACCCGGTCGGCGTCTCGCCACCGGCGATAGCTCTCGCCGAGGCTCACCGCCTCGTCGGAGAGACCCGCAAAGGCATCGAGCAGCATGCGGTGGGCATCCGTGTCGACGAGCGCTCGGTCGTCGTGCTGGCCGTGGATCTCGACCAGCAGCTGGCCCGCCTGGCGCATCAGCTGCACGGAGACCGGCTGGTCGTTGATATAGGCGCGGGTGCGGCCGTCGGAAGACTGGACGCGGCGGAAGATCAGGTCGCCGTCGTCGTCGACGCCGTTGCCGCGCAGGAGGGTGCGGGCCGGATGGCCCGTGGCGACGTCGAAGACCGCCGTCACCTGCCCCTTGTCCTCACCATGGCGCACTAGCGAGCCGTCGCCGCGCCCGCCGAGCGCCAGCGAAAGGCTGTCGAGCAGGATGGACTTGCCGGCGCCGGTTTCGCCCGTCAGGACGGACAGGCCGGCTTCGAAGGCAAGATCCAGACGCTCGATCAGAACGATATCGCGGATCGACAGCTGGACCAGCATGGCAAACTCATCTCGCGTCTAGGAAAGAAGGGTCAGCTCCCGACAAGAATCTTCTTGCCGGCCCTTGCGATCCACGAACCGGAATTCTCGCGGGGCTCGAGGCCGCCCGACTTCAGGAGCTTGTAGGAATCGGCATACCACTGGCTGTCGGGATAATTGTGGCCGAGCACGGCCGCAGCCGTCTGGGCTTCCTGCACCACGCCCATGGCGAAATAGGCCTCGACCAGGCGCGCCAGCGCTTCTTCGATCTGGTTGGTGTTCGGATATTTCTCGACCACGACGCGGAAGCGCGAGATGGAGGCCAGATATTCCTTGCGTTCCAGGTAGTAGCGGCCGATCTGCATTTCCTTGCCGGCGAGCTGGTCGCGGGCGAAACGGATCTTGGCCTGGGCGTCGTCGACGTATTCCGAGTCCGGATAGTTGTCGACCACCTTCTGCATGGCGTCGATGGTCTGCAGCGAGGTCTTCTGGTCCTGGGTGACGTTGGAGATCTGCTTCCAGTAGGCAAGGCCGACGAGATACTGCACGTAGGCGGAATCGTCCGAACGCGAATAGAGGTTGAGGTAGCGGTTGCCGGTGGAGACCGCCTCGGTGTAGCGTCCCATGCGGTACTTGGTGAAGGTGCTCATCACCAGCGCCTTCTGCGACCACTCCGAGAACGGATGCTGGGAATCGATCGCGTCGAACTTGCGCGATGCCTCGACGATGTTGCCGGCCTTGATGTTGGCCAGGCCCTGATTGTAGAGGGTCTCCGGCGGATCGGTCTCGACGCCGAGCTTGGTGATGTCGATATCGGGATCGGACTGGCAGGCGGCAAGCAGCGCGCCGGATACCGTCATCATCACACATATACTGGCAATACGCGCGGCTTTATTCACAACGACCGACCCTACATGACTCATTCGACAGTTCCCGATTGCAGCGCCGCTAGAAAACAGTCGCTTTCAACACGCGTTTCTAGCCATAAAAGCAGTATGAGAGCAACGCAATGATGGCGATTTAACGCATTTTTGTGGCGGGCCGAAACGAAAGCCCGGAAATGGTCCCGGGCGTGCCTCCCCGCCGACAGACGGCAAATTCCGCCGCGGCATAAAAAAGGGCCGAGGATCTGACACCCCGGCCCCAGTCTGGAGGTAATTTGATGGTCAGGCCGACCAGGGTGCGAATTCCGGCACGTTGACCGCGACGAATTCGCGCGCCCGTGCCTGCAGGCTGCGCGCCGGGGCCTCGACCACCTCGTAGGCGTCGCGGTTGTCCAGCAGCGCCTTCAGCGCATTGGCGTTCAGCTTGTGACCACCGCGATAGGAACGGTAGCAGCCGATGAACTGCGCACCGGCAAGCGCCAGGTCACCGACGGCGTCGAGCGTCTTGTGGCGGACGAACTCGTCCTTCTCGTAACGCAGGCCCTCGACATTGATGACCGTGTTGTCGTCGGAGATGACGACGGAATTCTCGAGCGACGAGCCGAGCGCAAAGCCGGCGGCCCACAGGCGCTCCACATCGCGCATGAAGCCGAAGGTACGGGCGCGCGACAGTTCGTTCTTGAAGGTGGCGGCTGTCAGGTCGCCTTCCCACTTCTGGCGGCCGATCAGCGGGCTTTCGAAGTCGATCTCGACCTCGAAGCGCGTGCCGTCATAGGGACGGAACTCGGCCCAGGAGGCACCGGATTCGATGCGGACCGGCTTGGTCACTCGGATATAGCGGCGCTTGACGCCGAGATTGACGATGCCGACCTGCTCGATCGCATCGATGAACACTTCCGAGCTGCCGTCCATGATCGGCATTTCGGCGCCGTCGACTTCGATCACCAGATTGTCGAGGCCGAGCGCATAGATGGCCGCCATGACATGTTCGACGGTGGCGATCGACCGGGCCGGCGAGAAACCGAGGACCGTGCAGAGATCCGTATTGCCGACCTGGGAGGATACCGCCTTGAACTCGACCGAACTGCCGTCCTCGAAGGTGCGCACGAACACGATGCCCGCGCCCGCCTCGGCCGGCAGCATGTTGAGGGTGACCTGGCGCCCGGAATGGACGCCGATACCCGTCAGGCTGAGGGGAGCTGCGATGGTAGTCTGGAAGCCCAGCAATGCGATTGCCATAAAATCTGCCTTTAGCGGTGCAGCCGGGCCTGACGGAGGGATAAGGTCGCCGCGGCTGCTCTTGTCATTTCGGGGATCGGGGAATCAGCGGCCGCAGCCGTCCATGCCCATATCCGAGCCCATACATACGGACAGGGCCGCGTCGTGCCAAATCACTGTTTCTTTCGCATTGTAACGAAACCATACGATTGAAAATCAAAGGGAAAACCATCGCCAGCGGAGGCGTGTGAAACACAAAGGGCCCGGGTCGTGAGACCCGGGCCCTTGATCACTGAAAGCGCTCGATCAGTTGGATTGGCGGCGAAGGAAGGCCGGGATTTCCAGCTGGTCGTCCTCGTGGCTCGAACGCGACGGGGGCGTGGCGCGACCCTGGTCGTCAAGCTGGCCGCGACGCGGCGCATAGAGGCTGGCTTCCGGCGAAAGAGCGCGACGCTGCGGGGCGGCCGTGGCCGGTGCAGAGGCGGTCATGTCGACGGCAGGTTCTTCGTCCTGATGGCGGCCAAGCGAGTTGGTGATCCGCTTCAGGAGACCCATCGGACCGCGTTCGTCCTGGGCGGCCGGAGCCGCAGGCTGGGCGCGGTGGTCGATTTCGGCGCGCAGCACCGGCGGGAAATCTTCCACCTTGGGCATGCGGACCTGATCCACCGTCTGGCGGACTGCCGGAGCGACCGGCTCGTGGCGAACCGGTGCCGGGGCATGCGTTGCCTGCATTTCGGCAGCAGCGTGCATGGCCGGAGCCGGACGGCTCATGACCGGAGCAGGCGCGGCAACCGGCTCGACCGGCATGCGGACGGCAGGCTGTGCTTCTGCGGCAGCCGGCGTGGTGAACAGACGGCTCTGCGGACGGAATTCCGGTTCGGCGGCCGGCTGCGGTGCGATGGCAGCCTGACGGGCGATGGCGATTTCCAGTTCGCGTTCCATTTCAGCTTCGGCCGAACGGATCGTTTCTGCCACCGGGTCGATGGTCTTGGGTGCCTGCGCCATTGCAGGCTGCACTGCGGCCGGAGCAGAAGCAACGGCCGCCGAAGGACGGATAAGCGGCTTTGCAGCCGGAGCGATGTCACGGGCAGCCATGGCGCCGGCGGCGCGATCGATGCCGGTGGCGACGACGGACACGCGGATCAGGCCTTCCAGCGCTTCGTCGAAGGTCGCGCCGAGGATGATGTTGGCATCCGGATCGACTTCTTCGCGGATGCGGGTTGCCGCTTCGTCGACTTCGAAGAGCGTCATGTCGCGACCGCCGGTGATCGAGATCAGCAGGCCCTGAGCACCCTTCATCGAGGTTTCGTCGAGCAGCGGGTTGGCAATGGCGGCTTCCGCAGCCTGCATTGCACGGCCCTGGCCCGAAGCCTCGCCGGTACCCATCATCGCACGGCCCATCTCGCGCATGACCGAACGGACGTCGGCGAAGTCGAGGTTGATGAGGCCTTCCTTGACCATGAGGTCGGTGATGCAGGCGACGCCCGAGTAGAGAACCTGGTCGGCCATGGCAAAGGCGTCCGCGAAGGTCGTCTTGTCGTTGGCAATACGGAAGAGGTTCTGGTTCGGGATGACGATCAGCGTGTCGACCGACTTCTGCAGTTCCTCGATCCCGGCTTCGGCCAGACGCATGCGGCGAGCGCCTTCGAAGTGGAACGGCTTGGTGACGACGCCGACGGTCAGGATACCCTTGTTGCGGGCGGCCTGGGCAACGACGGGAGCAGCACCGGTGCCGGTGCCGCCGCCCATGCCGGCGGTGACGAAGCACATGTGGGTGCCGTTCAGGTGGTCGATGATCTCGTCGATGCATTCTTCAGCGGCCGCGCGGCCGACTTCCGGCTGCGAGCCGGCGCCGAGGCCTTCGGTGACGCTGACGCCGAGCTGGATGATCCGCTCTGCCTTGGTCATGGTCAGCGCCTGGGCATCCGTGTTGGCGACGACGAAGTCGACGCCCTGGAGACCGGCGGTGATCATGTTGTTGACAGCGTTGCCGCCGCCGCCGCCGACGCCGAACACGGTGATCCGAGGCTTCAGCTCGGTGATATCTGGCTTTTGCAGCTTGATGGTCATTTCAGACTTCCTTCTTTCTCCGGCCACAGCGCCACGCCGGCCATTGTCATTTCAACTCTTCGCGCCGGCCGGCCCCTCGTGGACCGCCTGGCTGAACTCAAAAGCTTTCCTTCAGCCATTGGCCCATGCGGGCTATCCGGCTGTTTCCGTTGCCGAAGGGGGAGAACAAACCGCCCTGCCCGGCATGGGTTTCCTGATCGGCGACCTGCGGATAAATCATCAATCCGACTGCGGTCGAAAAAGCGGGACCCTTGGCCGCGGCCGGGAGGCCGGCGACACCCATGGGGCGCCCGATTCGCACGTTGCGGGCCAGAATGCGGCGAGCCGCCTCGGGCATACCGGTCAGCTGGCTGGCGCCGCCCGTGAGGACGACTCGCTTGCCGACGACGGGCGAGAAGCCCGACTTCTGAATCCGATCGCGCAACAGTTCAAGAGTCTCTTCGATGCGAGCGCGAATAATGCGCGTCAGCAATGCCTTCGGCACCTGCAGCGGCTGGTCGCGGTCGTCCTCGCCGATCGGCGGAACGGAAACCACGTCGCGTTCGTCGGCACCGTTGGCCAGAGCCGAACCATGGACCACCTTCAGACGCTCCGCGTCCTCGATGCGGGTCGACAGGCCGCGCGCCAGGTCGGTCGTGACATGATGCCCGCCGATGCTGATGGCGTCGGTGTGAATGAGCTTGCCTTCGGCGAAGACCGAGATCGTCGTCATGCCGCCGCCCATGTCGATGGCGGCACAGCCGAGTTCGACCTCGTCGTCGACCAGGGCTGCAAGGCCGCTGGCATAAGGGGTGGCGACCACGCCCTCGACGGTCAGGTGCGCCCGGTTGATGCAGAGTTCGAGATTGCGAAGTGCTGCACGCTCGGCGGTCACAACGTGCATGTCGACGCCGAGAACGTCGCCGTACATGCCGAGCGGATCGCGGATGCCGCGCTCGCCGTCGAGCGAGAAGCCGGTGGGCAGCGAGTGCAGAACCGCACGGTCATTGCCCTGGGACTGCTGGCCAGCGGCGATCAGTACCTTCTTCAGGTCGCTCGATTCGACTTCCTGGCCACCGAGATCGATGGTCGCGGTGTAGACGTCGGAACCGATGCGGCCGGCGGATACGTTGACGATCAGGCTTTCGACAGTCAGGCCGGCCATGCGCTCGGCTGCATCGACGGCGAGGCGCACGACGCTTTCGACCGCATCGAGATCGGAGATGACACCGCTCTTTACGCCGCGCGAACGCTGGTGGCCGATGCCGATGATCTCGACATTGTGGGTGCGGCCCGGAAGAACCGAGCTTTCCTTGCGGGGCGTCAGCCGGCCGATCATGCAGACGACCTTGGTCGAGCCGATATCGAGAACCGAGACCACATGCGCCCGCTTGGACGACAGCGGCTTCATGCGGGGCAGACCGAAATGGGAGCTTCCGAACAGACTCATATGCTCAGCCCCGCCTTCTTCAACATCTTGCGCCGTTCTTCGACAGCAGCCAGGCGGCGCTCCTGCGCACCCGGCGTCAGCTGGATGGTGGTGCGATCGGGAAGGCGAAGGTCGACGGCGGCGATGTCGCGCTCCAGCAGACGCTGTTCGGCATCGAGGCGCGAGAGCTTGGCCAGCGCCACACCGATATTGTCTTCCGGCAGCTTCACGACGACGCCGTTGTCGAGATGGATGTCCCAGCGGCGACCGGCGACGCGCACGAAGGCCTTCACCCGCGCGGCGATCCCCGGAAACTTGGAAAACTCGCCTTCGACGGCGGCCGCGGCGGTTTCGGCATCGCGCCCGACGAACAGCGGAAGCGAAGCAAACTTGTTGTCGCGCAGCGGAGCGATGACGCTGCCGGACTTCTCGATCAGAGAGAGCTCGGTGCCGTGCTGCCAGATACCGTAAGCCTGACGCTCGCGCAGCACCACTTCGACGGCGCGCGGATAGATCTTGCGGACTTCGGCCGATTCGACCCAGGGCAGATCCGAGAGCGCCGCACGGGCGGTGGCGATGTCGAGGCCGAGCAGGCTGGTCGAACCGTCGAGGCCGAGCAGTTGGAGAATATCGATTTCGGATGTGTGCTCGTTGCCGGAGACGCGCACGTCCTCGACGGCAAAGCCGGCGCCGGTGGTGAGCGCCTGCACGACCGCCGGACCGTGACCGCCAACGACGATGCCGTAGAGCGCGACGGCGGAATAGAAGCCGACGAGCGAAACCTTGCCGGTATGGGCCGGGATGGCGATGCGGCCGGAGCACAGGCTCACGACGAAGCGCACGACACGGCGCATCGGCCGGGGCAGGACACGCCCCTCGCCGGCAGAAACGGAGGCCACGCCGTAGCGTCCACCCATATCCGCAGATCTATCGCCGTTCACCGCAAACAAGACGCGTCCTCCACCATCCACCGAAGAAACTCACCAAATCCAAGACCGGCATGCGCCGCCATTTCGGGCACCAGCGAGGTCGGGGTCATGCCGGGCTGGGTATTGATTTCCAGCCAGATAAGCTCGCCATCCTCGGAGAACCGATCGTCGTAGCGGAAGTCCGAACGACTCACTCCGCGACACCCGACCGCCTGATGTGCCGTGAGGGCCAATGATTGTATTTTTTGGTAAATTTTCGGTGAAATTTCCGCAGGAAGTACGTGACGGGACCCGCCCGCAACATATTTGGAATCATAGTCATAGAAGCCGTGGCCCTGCGGCACGATCTCGATGACGCCGAGCGCCTTGTCGCCCATGACGCCGCAGGTCAGCTCGCGGCCGGCGACGTAATGCTCGACCATGACGCGGTCGCCATAGCGCCATTCGCTGGAACCCAGCGACTGCGGCGGATGCGACGCATCCTCGCGCACGATGACGACGCCGAAGCTCGAACCTTCACGGACCGGCTTGACGACATAGGGCGGCGCGATCGGATGTTCGTTGCCGATGTCGAAGCGCGACATCACCTTGGCTTCGGCGACCGGGACGCCGGCATGGGCGGCGACGATCTTCGCCTGCCCCTTGTCCATGGCGAGCGCCGAAGCGAGCACGCCGGAATGCGTGTAGGGAATCTGCAGGTACTCGAGCACGCCCTGGATCGTGCCATCCTCGCCGAAAGGCCCGTGCAGCGCATTGAAGGCCACATCCGGACGAAGGTCGGCAAGCACCTGGCCGATATTGCGGTCGACGTCGATTCGCGTGACGCGGTAGCCTTCACCCTCGAGGGCGGCAGCGCAGGCATTCCCCGAGGACAGCGACACCGGCCGCTCGGAAGAAAGACCACCCATCAGGACGGCTACATGCTTGCCACTCATCAACGCCCCCGCAAATCGCAGACCAACTCTCGGACAACGGGCGGCGATGACGCCATCGGATAAGGCCCTGTCCTTTGCTTAAGTTAGACAACAGTAAGGTTAATGAAGCGTTTACTTTCGTTAACCGACCGCATCGGACGGCGGATTTATTTGCTCGGGCGGAGCGTCACGAGGAGACCGCAAGACATTGGAATTAAACAGAGAAAAGGGAATTGTCGTCTCGCGACGTTTCAGCCGGCGAGGCGCTCGGAACGCGCAGGGTGGAGGACCGGCGACAGGACAATGGCCCCTGTAGACAGCGAGTCGATGTCTCGATGGCGCACGATTCGATTGCGCCCGCTCGCCTTGGCGACATAGAGCGCACGGTCGGCCTCGGAGAAGATCTCGTTGAAGCCGCGTGCACCGGCCAGGTCGGCAATGCCGCCGGATATGGTTATGCGCACGCTCCTCTCGCCGGCCGCGACCTTAAGTGCGGCCACCCGCTGGCGCGCGAGGTCGGCGCGTTCGGCAATGGTGCCGGCATCGTCCCTCGACCAGAGCACGGCAAATTCCTCGCCGCCGATCCGGGCGCAGACCTCGCCGTCGGTGAAGGTTTCGCGGATGACCTCGGCCACCGCGGCAATGACGTCGTCGCCGGCCGAATGGCCAAAGGTGTCGTTGACCGCCTTGAAGCGGTCGATGTCGAACAGCACGAGCGAGGCATCGCCCTGGCTGTCATCGAAGGCCTTCTGGAAGGCCCGGCGGTTGAGCAGGCCGGACAGCATGTCGATCCGGCTGATGCGCTCCAGTTCGGAGCGCGAGACGCCAAGATCGTAGATGGCGAAGCCGACCACGGCATAGGCGATGACGGCGACGACGAAGGAGACCGGCGGCGTCAGGACGGTGGCGATCACCAGGGCGGGAAACAGATCGTAAGGCAGGAGATTGAAGGCGACGAGCACGAAATGGGCGCAGATGTTGAGGCCATAGGCCAGCATGGCGATCTTCGCCGCCATCCACACCGCACGCCAGATCACTGCACGACGGCTGGAAAATTCGCCAAGCGTCAGCTGCCGCACGATCCAGTTTCTGGTCGCATTCCCCATGAACCACTCTCCCAGCACGGCGGAAGAATAGGCAAGCCCGCTTAACAATTCGTCGAGCGGACCGATGGGAAACGAAATTTTCCGGAAGCCGGTTGTCCCGGCTTACCCGGGACAGCGAAATGCAAGAGTGGCGGAGCGGGCCCTGCCCGCCCCAACCCGTCACTCGGTCGTAACGCCGTGGAACGGCTTTACTTCGCGGCCGGGCATGAAGATGCCGATCCGCTTGATCTCCCATTCGAGCTTGACGCCCGAATGCTCGAAGACGCGCTGGCGCACGGTTTCGCCGAGATATTCGAGATCATAGGCCGTGGCATGGCCGACATTGATCATGAAATTGCAGTGCAGCGACGACATCTGCGCCCCGCCGATCATCAGGCCGCGGCAGCCGGCCTGGTCGATCAGTTCCCAGGCCGAATGGCCCTCCGGGTTCTTGAAGGTCGAACCGCCGGTCTTTTCCTTGACCGGCTGCACCGTCTCGCGGTGATGGCGAACCGCGTCCATGTCGGCGCGGATCTTGGCCTTTTCTTCCGGATAGCCCTCGAACAGCACGCTGGTGAAGATCAGTCCTTCCGGCGCGTTGGAATGGCGATAGCTGTAGCCCATCTCGGCCTTCGACAGCACATGCACATTGCCCTGGCGGTCGACGGCCTCGACTTCGATCAGCCGCTCGGCCGTCTCTCCGCCATTGGCGCCGGCATTCATCAGCACGGCCCCGCCGATCGAGCCGGGAATGCCGTAGTAGAAGTGGAAACCACCAATATTGTGGTCCATGGCCATGGCGGCGATGTGCTTGTCGGGGCAGATCGCGCCGGCCCGGATACGGTTTTCGCCGGCGAGTTCGACCTGGCCGAATCCCTTGGCCGACAGGCGGATGACGACGCCCGGAATGCCGCCGTCGCGCACGAGGAGGTTGGAGCCGACGCCGACCACGGTCAGCGGCACGTCCTGCGGCAGAAGCTTGAGAAAGGCGATGAGGTCTTCCCGGTCGTGCGGCTGGAACATCAGCTCGGCGAGACCGCCGGCCTGGAACCACGTCACGCGATCCATCGGCGCATCGGGCGTCAGCCGACCACGCAATTCTTCAACACCCGGCCCGAGCGAGGCCAGCAGCTTTTCCCCATCCACCTGTTTCATTCAAGACTTTCCCGAAAACGCTTCCAGTTCGCGCGGCAGCGCCGCGGCCCACTGGGTGATGTTACCTGCTCCCAACAGAATCACGAAATCACCCGGTTGTGCAATGCCTGCGACGATCGGCGCGAGCTGATCGGGAGAAGCCAGATAGCGCGCATCACGATGGCCGCCGGCCCGGATGCGCTCGACCAAGGCCTCCGAGTTGGCGCCGTCGATCGGATCCTCCCCAGCCGCATAGACCGGGGCGAGCAGCAGCGTGTCGGCATCGTTGAAGCCGTTGGCGAAATCCTCGAACAGGCTCGACAGGCGGGTAAAGCGATGCGGCTGGTGCACGGCGATGATCCGGCCCTGGCAGGCCTCGCGGGCCGCCTTCAGCACGGCCTTGATCTCGACCGGATGATGGCCGTAGTCGTCGAAAACCTGCACGCCGTTCCAGGTGCCCGTCAGCGTGAACCGCCGCTTGACGCCGCCGAAGGAGGAAAGGCCCTTGCGGATCGCCTCTTCCGGAATGTCGAGCCGGTTGGCGACGGCGATCGCCGCGCAGGCATTCGCCACGTTGTGGCGGCCGGGCATCGGCAGGCGCAGGTCCTTGAAATTGAACACCCGGCCGGTGCGACGGCGACGGATCTCGACGTCGAAGATCGAATGCGTGCCCTCGAGCCGGACGTTGGAATAGCGAACATCGGCCTGCGGGTTTTCGCCGTATGTGATGACCTTGCGGTCCTCGATGCGGCCAACCAGAGCCTGGACCTCCGGATGGTCGAGGCACATCACGCCGAAACCGTAGAACGGCACGTTCTCGACGAACTGGCGGAAGGCGGCGCGCACCGCGTCGAAGGTACCGTAGTGGTCGAGATGCTCGGGATCGATATTGGTGACGATCGCCACTTCGGCGGGAAGCTTGAGGAAGGTGCCGTCCGATTCGTCGGCCTCGACCACCATCCACTCGCCCTCGCCCATGCGGGCATTGGTGCCGTAGGCATTGATGATGCCGCCATTGATGACGGTCGGGTCGAGCCCGCCGGCATCGAGAAGGGCGGCCACCATCGAGGTCGTCGTCGTCTTGCCATGCGTGCCGCCGATGGCGATCGCATTGCGGAAGCGCATCAGCTCGGCCAGCATTTCGGCCCGGCGCACGATCGGCAGCAGCTTTTCGCGCGCCGCGACGAGTTCCGGATTGTCCTTCTTGATCGCGGTCGAAACAACGACGACCTCGGCATCCCCGAGATTTTCGGCCGTGTGGCCGACATAAACTTCGATACCCTTGGCGCGCAGGCGCTGGACATTCGCGCCGTCGGACTGGTCCGACCCCTGGACGCGATGACCAAGATTGTGCAGCACTTCGGCGATGCCGCTCATCCCGATCCCACCGATGCCGATGAAATGGACGAGCCCGATGGACGTCGGCATTTTCATGAATTGGCTCCCTTCACGTGAGCGATATCCTTGCCAGCGGCAATAGACTCAACGAGGTCGGCGAGCAAGCGTGTTGCGTCGGGCTTTCCCGCTGTTCTGGCAGCTTCGGCCATCTTTGCCAGCCTTTCCGGCTCCTGCATGGCGCTCGTGAGCAACTGCGCCAGGCGCTCGGGTGAAAGCTCGGACTGGGCAATGACGCTCGCGCCGCCGGAAGCCGCAAGTGCTGCCGCATTGGCCGCCTGGTCGTGGTCGAGCGCATAGGGATAAGGCACGAGGATCGACGGGCGCCCGACCACCGAGAGTTCGGAGACCGTCGAGGCGCCGGAGCGGCAGATCACCAGATGGGCCGCGGCGATGCGCCCGGCCATGTCGGTGAAGAAGGGCGAAACCTCGGCCGGAACGCCGAGCTTTTCGTAACAGGACTTGACGCGCTCGGCATCCTCCGGCCGCGCCTGCTGGGTGACCGTCAGGCGGTTCCGCAGGGATGCGTCCAGAAGACTGATGGCATTGGGCAGCGCCGAGGAGAAGAACTGCGCGCCCTGGCTGCCGCCGAACACCACGAGGCGGAACGGACTTCCGGGCTGCGAGGGGCTGTAGGGGATGGACGAAGCGGCGATCACGGCGGGACGAACGGGATTTCCGGTCACCACCGTCTTGTCGGCATAGGTCCCACCCTCGGGAAGGAAGCCGCCGGCAATCGCCTTGACCCGCGTGGCAAGCGCCTTGTTGGCGCGCCCCATGACAGCGTTCTGCTCATGCACGAGTGTCGGCACGCCGAGGCCGGCTGCCGCCAGCAGCGGCGGAACCGTCGGATAGCCACCGAAACCGATCACCGCCTTAGGCTTCAGCTCGCGGATCAACCGCTTCGCCTGGCGAAAGCCTTTCCACAGCGACAGCAGCGCCCGCGCCACCGCCACCGGGTTCTTCGAGCCGATGGTCGCGGAAGCGACGGTGTGGATCGCCTCGGCGGGGAAAGTGCCGGCATAGCGCTCGGCCCGGCTGTCGGTCACCAAGTGCACGGAATAGCCGCGCTCGGCGAGCAGGTGCCCCAGGGCCTCGGCCGGAAACAGATGGCCGCCGGTGCCGCCGGCGGCGAGCAGGATGATGCCTTTTGTCATGATGGCCTACTCCGCCGGAACGCCGTGCGCGGCGCGAAAGAGGCTGCGCTCCTGCGCCCGCTTCTCCGGCCGTCGACGCGTCAGCGCCAGGATGAAGCCGGCCGTCACGCAAATCGCGATCATCGACGAGCCGCCATAGGAGATGAGCGGCAGCGTCATGCCCTTGGCCGGCAGCAGTTCGAGGTTGACGCCGATATTGATCATCGACTGGGTGCCGATCAGCAGGACGAGGCCGGCGACGGCGAAGCGGTTGAAGTCGTTGCGTTCCTTGAAGGCGTGGCTGAGGCCGCGCAGAACGAGAAAGCCGAAGATCGAAACCAGCACCATGCAGAAGAAGATGCCGAACTCCTCGGCCGCGACAGAGAAGATGAAGTCGGTATGGCTGTCCGGGATGATGCGCTTGACGATGCCCTCGCCCGGCCCCTGGCCGAACCAGTCGCCGCGGATGATCGCCTGGCGGGCGGTGTCCACCTGGAAGGTGTCGCCCTCGCCGGTGAGGAACCGGTCGATACGCCCGGCGACATGCGGCAGGGTGAGATAGGCGCCGAAGACGCCGGCTACGCCGATGCCGCCGAGCAGGGTGATCCACAGCCACGGCATGCCCGCCATGAAGAACATTCCGCCCCAGACGACCGAGGTCAGGATGGTCTGGCCAAGGTCCGGCTGGGCGACCAGAAGGGCCGCGACGATGCCGAACAGGATAATGGCGAAGAGATTGCCGGGGATTTCCGGCTGGCGCGCATGTTCGGCGAACAGCCAGGCACAGATGACGACGAAGGCCGGCTTCATGAATTCCGACGGCTGGATGGAAATGCCGGCAATGGTGATCCAGCGCCGGGCGCCCTTGACCTCGATGCCGAAGAACAGCGCCGCGACCATCATCAGCAGCGAGACCGCCAGGATGACCATGGCGGTGCGACGCACCTGGCGCGGCGACAGGAAGGACAGGCCGATCATCACGCCGAGGGCCGGGATCATGAAGGCGGCATGGCGCTTGACGAAGTGGAAGCTGTCGAGGTTGAGCCGCTCGGCGACCGCGGGCGATGCCGCAAACGAGAGCATGAAACCGATCCCCATCAGGAGGATGAAGGTGATCATGAACAGACGATCGATCGTCCAGAACCAGTCGGCGACCGGACCTCTCTCAACGCGGCTTACCATCTCAGTTGCCTCCTGTTGGCACGTCGACCAGCATCGTCACTCCGTCGAGGGCCGCGACGTGGCCGACGAAGGCATCACCTCTGACTTCGAAGTTCTTGTATTGATCGAAGCTTGCGCAAGCCGGTGATAGCATCACCGCAACCGGATTATTTTCCGCTGCCGCATCGGCTGCCGCATGGGCCACCGCCTGGGCGAGCGTGCCGGAGATTTCGTAAGGCACCGCATTGCCGAGCGTCGAAGCGAAGGCAGACGCCGCCTCGCCGATCAGATAGGCCTTGGCGATACGCGAGAACAGCGGCGAAAGGCTGGCGATCCCGCCTTCCTTCGGCAGGCCGCCGGCGATCCAGTAGATCCGCTCATAGCTCGACAAGGCCGGTGCGGCCGCCTCGGCATTGGTGGCCTTGGAATCATTGACGAAGACGACATGGCCGCGCCGGCCGACCGGCTGCATGCGGTGTTTCAGGCCGGCGAAGGAAGAGAGCCCTGCCCTCACCTCGTCCGGCGACACGCCAACCGCGAGGCAAGCGGCAATCGCCGCTGCCGCGTTCTGGGCATTGTGCGCGCCGCGCAGCGTCTGGATACCGTTGAGGTCGGCAAGCACGGCGGTGGCGCCGCCATGCGCCTCGATGATCCGGTGTCCGTCATTGAAGAGCCCGTCGGCCAGCGGCTGGCGCTTGGAAATGCGCACGACTTTGCTGCCGGCCCGCTCGACGCAGTCGGCGATGAGTTCGCAATAGCTGTCGTCCACGCCGATGACGGCCGTGCCGCTGCCGGCGACCAGCCGTTCCTTGACGTCGGCATAGTGCTGGATGGTGCCGTGGCGATCGAGATGGTCGGGCGTCACGTTGAGCAGGATGCCGGCGGTCGGATTGAGCGTCGGGGCAAGATCGATCTGGTAGGACGAGCACTCGACGACGAAGAACCGACCGGCCTTCGGCGGATCGAGCGTCAGCACGGCCCGGCCGATATTGCCGCCGAGCTGCGTGTCGCGGCCCGACGACTGGAGAATATGGGCGATCAGGGCCGTGGTGGTCGACTTGCCGTTGGTGCCGGTGATGGCGATGAACGGGCAGTCCGGCGCATGGACCCGGCGCTCGCGCACGAAGATCTCGACGTCGCCGATGACCTCGACGCCCTCGGCCCGGGCGAGGTCGACCGACCAGTGGGGCTTGGGATGGGTGAGCGGTACGCCGGGCGACAGCACCAGCGTGGAAACGGCCTTCCAGTCGATGCCGCGCAGGTCTTCGGTCGGGATGCCCTCGGCCCTGGCCTTGGCGACGCTGTCGGGATTGTCATCCCAGCAGGCGACGTCCGCACCGCCGGCCACCAGCGATTTCGCCGTGGCCAAGCCCGAGCCGCCGAGGCCGAACAGCGCTACTCTCTTGCCCTTGAACGTGGTGGCCGCGATCATTGCGCCCTCACCGCAGTTTCAGGGTGGAGAGGCCGAGCATGGCCAGCCCGACGGCGATGATCCAGAAACGGATGACCACCTGGCTTTCGGTCCAGCCGAGCTTTTCGAAATGGTGGTGGATCGGCGCCATCAGGAAGACGCGCCGCCCGGTCAGCTTGAAATAGCCGACCTGGATGATGACCGAGAGCGTCTCGGCGACGAACAGACCGCCGATGATCGCCATGACGATCTCGTGCTTGGTGGCGACCGCCACCGAACCGATCAGGCCGCCGAGCGCCAGCGAACCGGTGTCGCCCATGAAGATAGCTGCCGGCGGGGCGTTGAACCACAGGAAGCCGAGGCCCGCGCCGATGACGGCGCCGAGCACGACGGCAAGCTCGCCGGTGCCGGGAACGAAGTTGATCTGCAGGTAGTTGGAGAACACCGCATTGCCGGTGAGATAGGCGATGATGCCGAAGGAAGCCGCCGCGATCATCACCGGCACGATGGCGAGCCCATCGAGGCCGTCCGTCAGGTTGACCGCATTGCCGGCCGAAACGATGACGAAGCCGCCGAACACGATGAAGAACAGGCCGAGATCGATGCTGAAGTCCTTGAGGAAGGGAAAGGCGATCGAGGAGCCGAAGGTCGAGCCCTGCGGTCCGGAACTCAGCGCCGTGGTCATCATGAAGTAGACGGCGATGCCGGCGATGACGAACTCGATGCCGAGGCGCGCCTTGCCGGAAAAACCTTTTTCCGTCTGCTTCGTCACCTTGAGATAGTCGTCATAGAAGCCGATGGCACCGAAGCCGAGCGTGACCAAGAGGGTCGCGACCACGTAGACGCTGGAAAGATCGGCCCACAGCAGCGAGGAAACGACGATGCCGGCGAGGATCATCAGCCCGCCCATGGTGGGCGTGCCGGCCTTCTTGAAATGGGTCTGCGGCCCGTCGGCGCGGATCGGCTGGCCCTTGCCCTGACGCACGCGCAGCGAGGCGATCATTGCCGGCCCGAACAGGAAGACGACCAGGGCGGAGGTCAGGAGCGCGGCTCCCGTGCGGAACGTGATGTAACGGAACAAGTTGAAGAATTGAAAATTGTCCGACAGTTCCACAAGCCAGATCAGCATTGGAGCCCTTTCCAAAAGCCCGGATTAAATTTGGCGCCCCGTGTCGTGGAATGCCGGATACTTGTCAAGCAGAGCGGAGACGATCTTGCCGAATCCGAGGCCGAGCGAGGACTTGATCATGATCACGTCGCCGGGTGCTACGGCTTGCGTGACGAATTCGACCATCTCGGCCGTGGTCGGCCGGTATTCGAGGTGAACGCTCTCCGGCAGGGCGTCGCGCAGCGCCGCCATCTCCGCACCGGCCAGCCAGACATGCTCGATGCCGGCGGCCAAAAGCGGGCTCACCAGCTCGGCATGCACCGCGGGCGAGAACTCGCCCATCTCCAGCATGTCGCCGAGTACGGCGATGCGCCTGCCCTCGCCCTCCGGCTGGGCGGCGGCCAGCACCGCGATCGCCGCGCGCATGGAGGCCGGGTTGGCGTTGTAGCTCTCGTCGATCAGCGTAAAGCTCCCATTGCCGATCGACAGGCGATGGCGCGCGCCACGCCCCTTGACGGCGGAGAGCTGCGACAGCGCCTCGATCGCCGCATCCATATCGGCACCGACCAGCGCCACCGTGCCGAGCACGGCCATGGCGTTTTCGGCGATGTGGCGGCCGGGCGCGCCGATGATGACTTCGCGGGTCTCGCCGTCATGGGAAAACCAGACCGTGGACAGCTCGGCCGCGCCGTCGAATTCGGCAAGCCGGAACTCCGCCTTGGCGTGCTGGCCGAAGCTGTGAATGTTGTCGATGCCGGCCGCCTGCGCCGCCTGTTCGAGGAAGTCGAACTGGCTGTTGTCGCGATTGAGGATGACATCGCCGCCCGGCACGACGCCTTCGAAGATCTCGGCCTTCGCCGCGGCGATTTCCTCGATGTCCTTGAAATTGCCGAGATGGGCCGGCGCGATCGTGGTGATGATCGCCACGTCCGGCCGCACCATGCGCGACAGCGGGCCGATCTCGCCCGGATGGTTCATGCCGATTTCGAACACGCCATAGCGCGCCTCAACCGGCATGCGGGCGAGCGTCAGCGGCACGCCCCAGTGATTGTTGAAGGATGCGACGGCGGCATGCACATTGCCGGACGGCTCGAGCGCCAGCCGCAGCATTTCCTTGGTGGTCGTCTTGCCGACCGAACCGGTGACCGCAACGATCGTGGCCGAGCTCCGGTCGCGGGCGGCCAGCGCCAGTTTCTGCAGCGCGCCGAGCACGTCCTCGACGACGATCATCGGCACGGTCAGCCGGCCGAGTGCCGGAAGCTTGGCCTCCGAGACGACGAGCAGCGACGCGCCGTTGGCGATCGCGAGGCTGGCAAAGTCATGACCATCCACCCGGTCGCCCTTGATGGCGAAGAAAGCCTCGCCCTGCGCGACCGTCCGGCTGTCGATGGATATGCCGGTAATCCCCGCGGGCAGCGACCCGAAGGGGCGCCCCGCCATGGCCTCGATCATTTCCTGCGACGTCCAAAGAAAGGTCAATGGTCAAACTCCTCCAATGCTTTGCGCAATTCCGCATGATCCGAGAACGGCAGCGTGACATCGCCGACGGTCTGGCCTTCCTCATGCCCCTTGCCGGCCACGATCAGCGTGTCCCCCGCCGACAGCATGGCGACCGCGGCGCGGATCGCCTGCGCCCGGTCGCCGATCTCGATGCCCTTGGGGGCCGCTGCCATGATTTCGGAGCGGATGACCGCCGGGACCTCGGAACGCGGATTGTCGTCGGTGACGATGACGATG
>CALRRQ020000031.1:0-58210 GCA_943370615.1 Rhizobium sp. Q54 | reverse complement strand
AACTGCTGGTCGGTCCGGTGCAGATAGCCGCTGCCGGTGAAGACCGGCAACTCGCCCTCGGGCACGAAGGTCGCGTGTGCCGAGGACACGCCGAGCTCGTCGGCCACCTGCCGGAGCCCGCCGGCGAGCAGCGGCTGGATCTCGGCCGGTTCGCGCCCTTCGGCCACCATCAGCCGCGGGCCGGTCGCCGGCGTGAAGGGAAAGGCGCTCTGCAGCTTGGGATAATAGCGGCCGCCGGCCCGCTCATAGGCGTCGGCCCAGCCCTGGTCGAAGACATATTCGCCGCGGCTGTGGCTCTTGAGATAGCAGGGCACGGCGCCGAGCAGGTCGCCGGCCGCGTCCTCCAGGAGCATATGATGACCGAGCCAGCCGGTCTCGGCCGTGGCCGAGCCGGATTCCTCGAGCGCCGAAAGGAAGGCAAACGAGGCGAACGGATTGTAGCCGTCCGCGCCGCGTCTGGCGCCGCCGAGCACGGCCCAGCGTTCAGGAGCGATATTGGCAAAGGATCGTTCGATCCGGATCGTCACGTCTCCTGACATGCGTCTCCCATCATGCGCTGGCGATGGCGGCCTCGCGGGGATCGAAACCCTCGAAGGTCATCTGGTCCGCATGAGTATAGGTATGCGCGCGCATGGTTTCATCCCTGACCGTCCAGGTAATCACCGGAATTCCGCGTTCGCGCTGCGCCGTGATGAAGCTGTTGGGCAGGTGTGGGGCGCAATAGGAGATGAAGTCGAGGCCCAGCTGCATGGCCTCTTCATGCGCGGCGAGCTGCTCGGGGCGCACGCCCTCCGCCGTTAGGCCGACCGGGTAGGGGCAGTCGAGCTTCTTCAGGTCCCGCAGCAGCCAGTAGTCGAAGCTCATCAGCGCGACCTTGCCCTGATAGCCTTCGAGCACCTCCAGCACGGCCTCCGCCAGGCCGTCGTCGTGCTCGGCGTCGATGCCCTTGAGTTCGATGACAAGCGGCACCTGACCCTTGATCAGGGCGAGCATCTTCTTCAGCGACGGGATCTTGTCGGCCGTGGCGCCGATCGACAGGAGGCCGAGTTCCCCGGCCGTGCGCTCGCGCACTTCGCCGGCAATGCCACACAGCCGCTGCAGGTCATGGTCGTGGAACACCATCGGCACGCTGTCCGACGACAGCTGAATGTCGCACTCGATGGCAAAGCCCGCGTCGATGGCCCGCTGGAAGGCCGAGAGCGTGTTTTCCCATACCGTCTTGTTCTGGTCGTGGAAGCCGCGATGGGCGACCGGCACGTCCTTGATCCAGCTGACGTCGCTCACAGGGCGATCTCCAGGATCGCGTCGATCTCGACGGCGGCATTGAGCGGAAGCGCTGCCATGCCGACGGCGGCGCGCGCATGCTTGCCGGCTTCGCCGAGAACACCGGCGATCAGGTTCGAGGCGCCGTTGATGACGAGATGCTGCTCGGTAAAGCCAGGGGCCGAGGCGACGAAGCCGTTGAGCTTGATGACCCGCACGATGCGCGAAAGATCGCCGGACAGGGCCGACTTCGCCTGGGCGAGGATGTTGATGGCGCAGAGCTCGGCGGCGCGCTGGGCGTCCGCGAGTGCGACGTCACTGCCGACCAGGCCTGTGACGGCGATCTTGCCGCCTTCGATCGGCAGCTGGCCGGACAGATAGAGAAGGTTGCCGCTGATCACGTAAGGGACATAATTGGCGGCGGGCGCTGCCGCTTCCGGCAGGGTGATTCCCATGGCCTTCAGACGGCCGTCGATCGTATCGGTCATGTGCGTTTCCCGGTCTGCGTAAAATAATTGATGAGAATCTCGTTGCGACGAAAAGCTTGTCTCGCTTTTGCCGGATCTGTTCTTATAACATCGCCGCCATGTGCAACAGGAGGATGTCGATGTTTCGTTCGAGCTTAGCCATGGCGCTGGTCGCCGGCTCTGCCGTCAGCCTGACGGCAGCCATCGCCAACGCGGCGGTGGCCGGCGGTCTCGTGCCGCACCGGGCGGTCTACGACATTCAGCTCAAGCAGGCATCGGAACGATCCGGCATCGAGGGCATGCGCGGCCGCATGGTCTATGAGTTCAGCGGCTCGGAATGCGCCGGCTACACGACCAATTTCCGCTTCGTCACTCGCATCGACACCGGCGAGCAGATCCGCGTGACCGACCAGCAGAGCAAGACCTTCGAGGATCTGGCAGCCGGCAAGTTCCGCTTCGAGACCAAGTCCTTCACCGACGACCAGATGGACAAGGACGTGAGCGGGGCCGCAGCCGACGAAAACGGCAAGGTGATGATCGAGCTGGAAGAGCCGGCGCCGCGCGCGCTGGAACTGGCCGACAGCCGCTTCCCGGCCGAGCACATGCTCGAGGTCATCGAGAACGCCCGCAAGGGCAAGGCCCTGTTCGAGGCGCGCATCTTCGACGGCTCGGAAGACGGCGACAAGAGCTACCTGACCACCACGGTGGTCGGGCCGTCCCGCAAGCCGACAGAGTCCGAGGCAGCCGACAAGTCCACCGGTCTCGTGGCGGGCCAGGCCTACTGGCCGGTGTCGATCGCCTATTTCGACGAGAAGGCCTCCGGCGATCTGCTGCCGATCTACACGCAGTCGTTCAAGCTCTACGAGAACGGCATTTCCCGCGACCTGACGCTCGACTATGGCGACTTCATCCTCACCGGCACGCTCACCAAGCTCGAAGTGCTGGGTACGGGCGACTGCCATTGAGGCCATCTCGCGGGACGGGACAATCCATTTTCTGGCCGAAAAGCCTTGATTTCCCGAAAGAGTCGCTATAAGGCCACCAGCATTCCACACGCGAGGCTTGGGATCGACCGGGAGAAATCCGGAAGGTTCCGCCGGTGGCGCCGTAAACGGTGCTGTTTGTCTCGCGGGGGTTAAACCGGAAAAAGGAGAATAAAGGCATGGCATTGCCAGACTTCAGCATGCGCCAGCTCTTGGAAGCAGGCGTTCACTTCGGCCACCAGACTCACCGCTGGAACCCGAAAATGAAGCCGTACATCTTCGGCGATCGTAACAACATCCACATCATCGACCTCGCACAGACCGTGCCGTTGCTGTCGCGCGCCCTTCAGGTCGTGTCCGACACCGTGGCTCGCGGCGGTCGCGTCCTGTTCGTCGGCACCAAGCGCCAGGCGTCGGAACTGATTGCCGACTCGGCCAAGCGTTCGGCCCAGTACTACGTCAACTCGCGTTGGCTCGGCGGCATGATGACGAACTGGAAGACGATCTCGAACTCGATCCAGCGTCTGCGCAAGCTCGACGAAATCCTGAACTCGGAAGCCCAGGGCTTCACGAAGAAGGAACGCCTGAACCTCGAGCGCGAACGCGAAAAGCTGGACAAGGCTCTCGGCGGTATCCGCGACATGGGCGGCACCCCGGACCTGATGTTCATCATCGACACCAACAAGGAAAAGATCGCGATCGACGAAGCCAAGCGCCTCGGCATCCCGGTCGTCGCCATCATCGACTCGAACTGCGATCCGGACCTGATCGACTATCCGATCCCGGGCAACGACGACGCCTCGCGCGCCATCTCGCTGTACTGCGACCTGATCGCCCGCGCTGCCATCGACGGCATCGCTCGCCAGCAGGGCGCTTCGGGTCGTGACATCGGCGGCTCCGCCGAAGCTCCGATCGAGCCGGCTCTCGAAGCAGAAGCCGGCGCCTGACGGCGCCGCGCGGCGGGGCCTTGTCGCCCTGCCGGCTTTTCCCGATTGGGAATCGGCCGCCTGGAAGCCCCGTGCTCCCGGGCGGCCTTGCCCCTTTGAAGATCTGCCCGCGCCTCTGCGCTGCGATCGACAAAGCGGGCCGACTATTTCCGTGATGGCCCCGCTTCATCACGCTGTCACATTTCCGGGTACATTTCGTCCCCCAAACAGGGCGCAGGCCGCACTCGTTGCAAAAGGCTGGCGCACGATTGAACCGACAAGAGGCAAACAATGGCTGAAATCACTGCAGCACTCGTAAAGGAACTGCGCGAAAAGTCCGGCGCAGGCATGATGGATTGCAAGAAGGCGCTCACCGAGAACGACGGTGACATCGAAGCTGCGATCGACTGGCTGCGCGCCAAGGGCATCGCCAAGGCCGACAAGAAGTCGGGCCGCACCGCTGCCGAAGGCCTCATCGGCATTGCCAGCGCCGGCCACAAGGCTGTCGTCGTCGAAGTCAACTCCGAGACCGACTTCGTTGCCCGCAACGATGCCTTCCAGGACCTCGTCCGCGGCGTTGCTTCGGTTGCCCTGACCACCGACGGTTCGGTTGACGCCATCGCCGCCGCCACCTATCCGGCCTCGGGCAAAACGGTCGCCGACACCATCAAGGACGCGATCGGCACCATCGGCGAGAACATGACGCTGCGCCGTGCAGCCCTGCTCGAAGTCGAGCACGGCGTTGTCGCGACCTATGTCCACAATGCTGCCGGCGACGGCCTCGGAAAGCTCGGCGTTCTGGTCGCTCTGAAGTCGGTTGGCGACAAGGAAGTCCTGACCTCGATCGGCAAGCAGGTCGCCATGCATATCGCTGCGACCAACCCGCTCGCCATCCGCTCGGAAGAAGTCGATGCCGCTGTCGCCGAGCGCGAACGCAACGTGTTCATCGAGCAGTCGCGCGCTTCCGGCAAGCCGGACGCCATCATCGAGAAGATGGTCGAAGGCCGCATGCGCAAGTTCTTCGAAGAAGTCGCCCTGCTGTCGCAGGCCTTCGTCATGAACCCCGACATCACCGTCGGTCAGGCCGTCAAGGATGCTGAAAAGCTCGCCGGTGCCTCGATCGAAGTCGTCGGCATGGCACGCCTGCTGCTCGGCGAAGGCATCGAGAAGGAAGAGAGCGATTTCGCTGCCGAAGTGGCTGCTGTCGCCAAGGGCTGATCGCCCTTCGGTCGATCGACCTTGTTAGGGAAAACTCGGGGCATCGCGTGACAACGCGGTGCCCTTCGTGTATCCGGCTTCAGAATTGTCCGAGGATACAGCATGACTTCCAAACCACTCTACAAGCGCGTCCTTCTCAAGGCTTCTGGCGAGGCCCTGATGGGCAGCCAGGGCTTCGGCATCGACGTTGCCGTCGCCGACCGGATCGCCGGTGATATCGCCGAGGCTCGCGCGATGGGCGTCGAAGTCGGGGTCGTGGTCGGGGGCGGCAACATCTTCCGCGGTGTGGCCGTGGCCTCCAAGGGCGGCGACCGAGTGACCGGCGACCACATGGGCATGCTGGCGACCGTGATCAACGCGCTGGCGCTCGCCACTTCGCTGCGCAAGCTCGACATCGACACCGTGGTGCTCTCGGCCATCGCCATGCCGGAGATCTGCGAGAGCTTCTCGCAGCGCCAGGCCCTGCATCACATGGCCCAGGGCCGCGTCGTAATCTTCGCCGGCGGCACCGGCAATCCCTTCTTCACCACCGACTCGGCCGCAGCACTTCGCGCCGCCGAAATCGGCGCCGAGGCGATCTTCAAGGGAACACAGGTCGATGGTATCTATTCGGCCGATCCGAAGAAGGATCCGACCGCGACCCGCTTCGACCACCTGACCCACAGCGAAGTGCTCGAAAAGGGCCTCGCGGTCATGGACGTGGCGGCGGTGGCGCTGGCACGCGAAAATTCCATTCCGATCATCGTCTTCTCCATCCATGAAAAGGGCGGGTTCGGCGAGATCCTTTCCGGCGGTGGCTGCAAGACCATCGTCAGTGACAATTGAGGGCAGGGGACCGGTGTTCCGGTCCGCGGTCCGGCTAAAAGGGAGTTCATCATGAGCGAAGGTATTGATCTCAACGACATCAAGCGCCGCATGGATGGCGCGATCAACGCGTTCAAGCACGATATCGCGTCGCTGCGCACTGGCCGCGCTTCGGCAAATATTCTCGATCCGGTGACGGTCGAGGCCTATGGCTCGCGCATGCCGCTGAACCAGGTCGCCAACGTCACTGTTCCGGAACCGCGCATGCTCGGCATCTCGGTCTGGGACAAGTCGATGGTCAATGCCGTCGACCGCGCCATCCGCGAAGCCAATCTCGGCCTCAATCCGATCGTCGACGGCCAGAACCTGCGCATTCCGCTGCCGGAACTCAACGAGGAGCGCCGCAAGTCGCTCGTCAAGGTGGCGCACGAATATGCCGAAAAGGCCAAGGTGGCGATTCGCCATGTGCGCCGTGACGGCATGGAAGGCCTCAAGAAGGCCGAGAAGGATGGCGTGATCGGCCAGGACATCAGCCGCTCCACCTCCGACAAGGTGCAAAAGATGACGGACGAGACGATTTCCGATATCGACCGCTTGCTCGTCGATAAGGAAAAGGAAATCATGCAGGTCTAGCATGCGCGTTTCGTTTTGCCCGCCCAGGACGCATTGAACCGGACCAAATATGTCGACAGTTGAAAAACGCGCCGTACCCGAGCATGTTGCGATCATCATGGATGGCAATGGCCGATGGGCGAACGCGCGCGGACTGCCGCGAACCTTCGGTCATCGGAAGGGCGTCGAGGCTGTGCGCGAAACGGTGCGGGCCGCGGCGGAGGCCGGTGTGCGCTATCTCACGCTGTTCGCCTTCTCCTCGGAGAACTGGCGCCGGCCGGAGGCGGAGATCAACGATCTCTTCGGTCTGCTGAAGACCTTCATCCGCCGGGATCTCGCGGAACTGCACCGCGAGAATGTCCGCATCCGCATCATCGGCGACCGCACCAGCCTGCGCGAGGACATCCGCTCGCTGCTGCTCGAGGCCGAGGAGACGACGCGGGGCAATTCCTCGCTCACCGTCGTCATCGCCTTCAACTACGGCTCCCGCGATGAGATCGCCCGGGCGGCCGCAAGCCTCGCCGCCGACGTTGCGGCCGGGCGCCTGAAGGCGTCGGACATCACTGCCCAGATGATCGACGAGAGGCTCGACACCGCCGACATTCCCGATCCCGACCTGATCATCCGCACCAGCGGCGAGGAGCGGCTGTCCAACTTCCTCTTGTGGCAGGCGGCCTATGCCGAACTGATGTTCGTGCCCGATCTGTGGCCCGATTTCACCCGCGAGGTGTTCTTCGCCGCGCTCGAGCGTTTCAGCGCCCGCGACCGACGGTTTGGCGGCCTGTCCGCCAAGGCCGTGGCCTTGGGATCTTAAGGCCTGACCATGAGCCGGGAACTGACACTCCGCATCTATTCCGCCATCGTCATGGTCGCCGTCGTGCTGGCCGCCACCTGGGTCGGCGGCCTGGCCTTCCGCATCCTCGCCGGCGCCATCGGCCTGTTCGTCTATTATGAATGGTCGTCCATGACCAGGCTTGGCGAGCGCAGCATGCGCGGCCACGCCTTCGGATGGTTTTCGATGGCCGCCATCGTCGCCAACCTGCTGTTCGGCCAGGCGGACCTGACCGTTCCGCTGTTCGCCGGCCTCGTGCTGACCGCCGTTCTGCCGGCCATCATCGGCAACTGGAGCTGGTGGCAGCCCGGTGGCATCTTCTATGCGGGTCTCAGCGCGATTTCGCTGGCGGCGATCCGTGGCGAGGACCAGCTGGGCTTTGCCGCGATGATCTTCGTCTTCGCCGTGGTCTGGTCGACCGACATCCTCGCCTATTTCGTCGGCCGCGCCATTGGCGGGCCGAAGCTGGCTCCGCGCATCTCGCCCGGCAAGACCTGGTCGGGCGCCATCGGCGGGACGATCGCCGGCGTGCTTGGCGGCGTCGCCGTCGCGCTGTCCTTCTTCCAGTCGATCGGCCTCTGGGTGCCGTTGATCGCGCTGTTCCTCTCGGTTGCCGGCCAGATCGGCGACCTCTTCGAATCCTTCATCAAGCGCCGGTTCGGCGTCAAGGATTCCAGCCATCTCATTCCCGGGCACGGCGGCGTGATGGACCGGGTGGACGCGCTGGTATTTGCCTGTTTCGCCGCATTCTTTATTGCGGTAGGGTTCTCCGCGGTCGGCATGGGGGCTGTCGACTCTCTCGGTGCTTTCCTTTTCGGTCTGTGAGGCCGCGAAAGCATCATGAATAGGATTGGACGATGGACCACATTACCGCCTTCTTCGGTTTCCTGACCGGCTATATCCTTCCCTATGTCGTGGTCCTGTCGCTTCTCGTCTTCGTGCACGAGCTCGGCCATTATCTCGCCGGCCGCTGGTCTGGCATCCGCGTGCTGGCCTTCTCAATCGGGTTTGGCCCGGAAATCGTCGGCTACACGGATACGCACGGCACGCGCTGGAAGCTTTCGGCCATTCCGCTCGGCGGCTATGTGCGATTCTATGGCGACGCCGATGCGGCGAGCCTCGCCGATGGCGACGAGCTGGCGGAAATGACGCCGGCCGAGCGCGCCCAGACGCTGGCCGGCGCCAAGCTGTGGAAGCGCGCGATAACCGTCGCTGCCGGCCCGATCGCCAATTTCATCGCGGCCATCGTCATCTTCGCCGTGATGTTCGGAACGCAGGGCAAGCCGGTCGCCGATCCGGTCGTCGCCGAGGTCAAGGCCGGCAGCGCCGCCTTCGAGGCGGGCGTCAAGCCGGGCGACGTTCTGGTCGCGCTCGACGGCACGCGCATCGAGACCTTCGACGACGTGGTGCGCTACATCAGCATGCGTCCCGAGGTGCCGGTCGTCGTCACCGTTCGCCGGGACGGCAGCGAGATCGGCCTCGACATGGTGCCGCGCCGCACCGTCACCACCGACCGTTTCGGCAACGAGATGGAAGTGGGTCAGATCGGCATCGTCACCAACCAGCAGAGCGGCAATTTCCGCATCGTCGAGCTGACGCCGCTTCAGGCGGTGGGCGAGGGTGCGCTGCAGACCTGGCACATCGTCACCGGCACTTTCGACTATCTGTCCAACCTGGTGGCCGGTCGGATGAATGCCGATCAGCTCGGCGGACCCGTGCGGGTCGTCCAGGCGTCCGGCCAGATGGCGACCCTCGGCATCGTCGCGCTGTTCAATCTCGCGGCCGTTCTGTCGGTTTCCCTGGGGCTTCTCAATTTGATGCCAGTTCCGGTCCTTGACGGCGGCCACCTGGTCCTCTACGCGCTTGAGGCAATTCGCGGGAAGCCCGTCGGGCAGAACGCACAGGAAATCGCTTTCCGTATAGGCCTGGTGATGATCCTGTCGCTGATGGTGTTTGCAACGTGGAATGATATCAGTCGGTTAATCGGCTAGAGTCTCGGCTTGCCAGGGCGGAGAGGATTTGTTTACGATGTTTCAAACTCATAGTGGCGATTGGGCCACGGCTGTAAATGAAGTAAATAGAATTTAACGTCCGTACTTGCTTGTAGGGTAAAAGCCGTTAAAACCACACACGGGCCGGAGTCGGCAACGACCTCGGGGCAATGGAAGAAGGTTGAGAATAAACATGAAGGCTGGTTCAAGATTTTTGAACGCGGTGTCGGCGGTCGCGCTGTCTGCTGGTGTTGTTTCTTCGGGCGCAGGCGTGGCTGTTCTCGCGTCGGCTGCGGTCGCCGAAGCGGCCGTGATCCAGCGCATCGATGTCCGTGGCGTGCAGCGTGTGGGTGCGGACGCGGTCCGTTCCAATATCACCATCAAGCCCGGCCAGAGTTTTTCCAACGTCGACATCGATGAATCGGTCAAGCGTCTCTACGCGACCGGCTTCTTCTCGGATGTGCGGATCTCGGTTTCCGGCGGCACGCTCGTCATCAACGTGACCGAGAACCAGCTCGTCAACCAGGTCGTGTTCAACGGCAACCGCAAGATCAAGGACGACAAGCTGCGCGGCTTCGTGCAGACGCAGCCCATGGGTCCCTATAGCGACAGCATCATTGCTGCCGACATCGAGCGGATCAAGGAAGCCTATGCCGGCATCGGCCGCAGCGACATCGAAGTGACGACCCAGGTCGTTCCGGTTGCCGAAGGCCGTGTCAACCTTGCCTTCGTCATCAACGAAGGCGAGCGCACCAAGATCACGCAGATCAACTTCGTCGGCAACAACGCCTATGGCGATGGCCGTCTGGCTGCCGTTCTGCAGACCAAGCGCTCCAACATGCTGTCCTTCCTGACCCGCAAGGACGTCTACAATGAGGACAAGCTGCGCGCTGACGAAGAAGCGCTGCGCCAGTTCTACTACAACCACGGCTATGCCGACTTCCGCGTGATTTCGTCCGACGCGACGCTGAACGAGACCGGCAACGAATACGGTATCACGATCACTGTCGATGAAGGCGAGCGCTACAAGTTCGGCAACATCGCCGTCGAGTCGACGGTCGAAGGCATCGATGCGACCGAACTCGAGCGTCTGGTCGAAACCCGTGCCGGCAATACCTACAGCGCCCGCGACATTCAGAAGTCGATGGAAGCCATCTCCCAGCGCGTTTCGGCTGCCGGCTATCCGTTTGCCCGCGTCGTTCCGCGCGGCGACCGCAATTTCGAGAACAACACGATCGGCGTGACCTATCTGGTCGACCAGGGCGAGCGTGCCTATGTCGAGCGCATCGAGATCCGCGGCAACACCCGTACGCGTGACTATGTCATCCGTCGCGAGTTCGACATTTCCGAAGGCGACGCCTTCAACCAGGAGACCATCAGCCGCGCCAAGCGCCGTCTGGAAGCGCTCGGTTATTTCACGACCGTCAACATCTCGACCGCGCCGGGCAGTGCTTCGGACCGCGTCGTCGTGGTTGTCGACGTGGTCGACCAGCCGACCGGTTCGTTCGGTATCGGCGCCGGTTACTCGGTTGGCGGTGACGGTCTCGTCGTCGAGGCTTCCGTCGAGGAAAAGAACTTCCTCGGTCGTGGCCAGTTCATTCGCCTCGCCGTTGGCGGCGGTCTGGAAAACAGCCGTACCTACAACTTCTCCTTCACCGAGCCTTACTTCCTTGGCTATCGTCTTGCCGCCGGTTTCGATCTGTTCAAGAGCCAGACCAGCAGCAATTCGAACTACGACTATGAGGAGCAGGGTGCGACCGTGCGCGTAACCGCGCCGATCACCGAGGATCTGGCGACTACCGTTCGCTATACCTACAAGGAACTGAAGTACAAGGAAGACGGCGCTTATGGTACGGACGGTCTTCCGTACACCGCCGACGACCGCCTGGCGGATCCTTATATCGATCTGATCGAGAATAGCCCGTGGAAGCAGTCGATCGTCGGTCACTCGATCGTCTACAACACGGTCGACGACCGGAACATGCCGCGTGACGGCATGTATGCCAGCTTCACCCATGAATATGCGGGTCTGGGCGGCGATTCGGACTTCTACAAGGTCTATGGACGCGCTCGTTACTTCCATACGCTTTCGGAGGACATGGATCTCGTCGGTTCGCTCGCCGCAAGTGCCGGTCACGTCGTCGCGACGGGCGATTCGCTCAACGTCTTCGACCAGTTCCAGATCGGCGGCAAGGATCTGCGCGGCTTCGCCAACAACGGCATCGGTGCGCGTGCAGATGGCGATCCGCTCGGCGGCACGACCTACATGACGGTTTCGGCGGAAGCCAACTTCCCGCTGCCGCTGTTCCCGGCGGATCTCAACATCCGTGGTGCGGTCTTCGCCGATGCCGGTACGCTGTACGGCAACAAGGTCGATACCGGTACTTCGACCGTCGAAGGCACGGACATGAGCTGGCGCGCGTCGGTAGGTGCGGGCATCCTGTGGCTGTCGCCGTTCGGTCCGCTGCGCTTCGACTACGCTGTTCCGGTTGCCAAGGAAGACTTCGACGAGGTCCAGAACTTCCGCTTCAGCATGGCGAACCAGTTCTAAGGTCTTGCAGTCCAGAGCTGCTGGTTGAGTAACGTTCTGGGGCTTTGGCTGATGGAGCATAATCATTTTTTTCCGCCCCGTGAGGGGATCTCTCTGGCGTCGCTTGCGGCGCAGATCGGGGCGGAACTACAGGATGCGGGCGCGGGCGAACGGGTGATCCGGTCGGTCGCGCCGGTCTATAGGGCCAAGCAGGGTGATATCTGTTACATCCTGTCGCGCCGCAGCAAGGAAGAGCTGAAGACCTGCGAGGCCTCGGCGATCCTGTGCGACAAGGCGCTGAAATCTCTCATTCCCGATCATATTCCGGTGCTGCTGGCATCGTCTCCGGCCATGGCTTTCGCCCAGGCCGGGGGGCTGTTGCATCCGGAAGCCTTGCGACCGGTGCCGGTCTCTCCGTCCCACACCGGGATTTCGCCAGCCGCCTTCGTCGATCCGACGGCGAGGCTCGAGCCGGACGTGCTGGTCGAGCCGATGGCCGTGATCGGCGCGGATGTGGAGATCGGCGAGGGTAGCCGCATCGGCGCAGGCACAGTGATCGGCGCCGGCGTCAGGATCGGCCGCGGCTGCACGATCGCCGCCGGCGCGACCATCCAGTCCGCCCTGATCGGCAACAATGTCATCATTCACAACGGCGCGCGCATCGGGCAGGACGGCTTCGGCTATGCGCCGGGACCGCGCGGCATGCTGAAGATCGTTCAGATCGGCCGCGTCATCATCCAGGACAATGTCGAGATCGGCGCCAACACGACGATCGACCGCGGCACGATGGACGATACCGTGATCGGCGAAGGCACCAAGATCGATAATCTCGTGCAGATCGGCCACAATGTCCGCATCGGCCGCCATTGCGGCATCGTCGCCCAGGTCGGCATTGCCGGCAGCACCAAGGTCGGCGACGGCGTGATGATCGGCGGCGCCTGCGGCGTCAACGGTCATGTCACGATCGGCGACGGCGCGCAGATCGCGGCGATGAGCGGGGTGTTGTCCGACGTGCCGCCCGGAGAGCGCTATGGCGGCATTCCGGCCCGACCGATGAAGGATTTTCTAAAAGACGTTGCGGCGGCCTTGAGTCAGTCCGAAAGCCGCAAGCAGAAGGGGGGAAAGAATGACTGATCAGGTCAAGACCGAGCTCGGCGCCGCCGACATTCTCGAGATCATGAAGCTTTTGCCGCATCGCTATCCGTTCCTGCTGGTGGACCGGATCGTCGACATCGACGGCGACAACTCGGCGATCGGCATCAAGAACGTCACGGCCAACGAGCCGCACTTCACCGGTCACTTTCCCGAAGCGCCGATCATGCCGGGTGTCCTGCTGATCGAGGGCATGGCCCAGACGGCCGGTGCGATCTGCACCCGCAAGCAGGGCGGCGGAGGCAACCTCGTCTACTTCATGACCATCGACAATGCCCGCTTCCGCAAGCCGGTGGTGCCGGGTGATCGTGTCGAGTTCCACGTCTTCAAGCAGAAGCAGCGCGGCAATATCTGGAAGTTCCACTGCGACGCCAAGGTCGATGGCGCCCTGGTGGCCGAGGCCGACATCGGCGCCATGATCATGCGCAAGGACGAGAAATGAGCACGATCGGGCAAGGCGCCGTCATTCACCCCATGGCGGTCGTCGAAGACGGCGCCGTGATCGGGGCGAATGTGAAGATCGGCCCCTTCTGCCATGTCGGGCCGAAGGTGACGCTCGGCGACGGTTGCGAACTGCTTTCCCATGCGGTCGTCATCGGCCGCACGACGATCGGACGCAATGCCAAGATCCATGCCTGCGCCGTCATCGGCGGCGATCCGCAGAGCATCCACCATGCCGGCGAGGAAACCACGCTTTCGATCGGCGACAACTGCACGATGCGCGAAGGCGTGACGATGAACACCGGAACCGCCGAAGGCGGCGGCAAGACGGTGGTCGGCAGCAACAACCTTTTCCTCGCCAATTCGCATGTGGCTCATGATTGCCAGCTCGGCGACAACATTATCCTGTCGAACAATGTCATGCTCGCCGGCCATGTGAAGGTCGAGGACCGCGTCATTCTCGGCGGCGGTTCGGCCGTCCATCAGTTTACCCGCATCGGCCGCCAGGCCTTCGTCGGCGGGCTCTCCGCGGTCAGCTATGACGTCATTCCCTATGGCATGCTGAACGGCAATCCGGGCGTGCTCGGCGGCCTCAACGTCGTCGGCATGACGCGGGCCGGCATCGAACGGTCGGTGATCCACCAGGTTCGCCGCGCCTTCAAGCAGATCTTCGAGGGCGAAGCCTCGGCGCGCGTCAATGCCGCCGCCATCCGCGACCAGTATCTCGACTGCCCGCCGGTCATCGAAATCCTCGATTTCATCGCGGCCGAGAGCGACCGCGCCCTGTCGTCGCCGTTCCGCGGCAAGAGCTGATCGCCGTGGCGCCGACCGGGGCTCGCAAAGGCCGCCTGGCGATTGTCGCCGGTGGCGGCTTCCTGCCTCTCTACGTCGCAGAGGCGGCGCGCGCCGCCGGCGAAAACCCCTTCATCCTCCGCCTTCGCAACGAAGCCGACCAGCAATGGCAGGGCTTCGATTCGGCCGTCATCGGCGTCGGCGACATGGCCGGCCTGTCGTCGCTGCTGAAGACCAACGCGATCGATCGCGTCGTGCTGTCGGGCGGCGTCAAGCGGCGGCCGGCCTTCGGCGAGATCCGGGTCAACCTGAAGTCGCTGCTCAAGCTGCCGATGGCGGTGAAGACGCTGCTCGCCGGTGGCGACGACGTCGTCCTGAAAATGGTGATCGGCCTCATCGAGGCACAGGGCTGCCACGTGATTGGCGCCCACGAGATCGCCCCCGACCTGCTCGCCGAAACCGGTCCGATCGGCAAGGTTTCACCCTCGGCCGACGACTGGCGCGACATCGCGCGTGGGGCGGAAGCCGCCGAAGCGCTCGGCCGGCTCGATGTCGGGCAGGGGGCGGTGAGCGTCGGCGGGCGCATCGTCGCGCTCGAGGGCGTCGAGGGCACCGACGCCATGCTGGAGCGCGTGGCGCATCTGAGGGACGAGAAACGTATCTCGCAGCACCGCAAGGGCGTGCTGGTCAAGCTCTGCAAGCCGCAGCAGGACGTACGCGCCGACCTGCCGTCGATTGGTCGTTCGACCATCGAGAATGCCAAGCGCGCCGGGTTGGCCGGCATCGCCGTCGAGGCGGGCCGGGCGCTGGTGATCGAGCGCGAGGCGCTGGTCAAAGCGGCGGACGAGGCCGGGCTGTTCGTCATCGGCATCGATCGCGGGCTTACGGGAGGAACCCCATGAGCGTCAGGCCGCTGAGGATCGCCGTCATCGCCGGGGAAGTCTCGGGAGATCTTCTGGGCGCGGACCTGATCGCCGCGCTGAAGGACCGCCACGGCGGGCCGATCGAACTGGTTGGCGTCGGCGGCGACGCGCTCGAACGGCAGGGACTGCAGCCGCTCTTCGATTTTTCCGAGCTTTCCGTGATGGGGCTCACCCAGGTTCTCGCGCGGCTGCCGCGCTTCATCCGCCTGATCGGCCTGACGGCGAAGGCGATCATCGCGGCGAAGCCCGACCTGCTTTTGATCGTCGACAGCCCCGATTTCACCCACCGGGTGGCGAAGAAGGTGCGCCAGGCGCTGCCCGACCTGCCGGTGGTCGATTACGTCTGCCCGAGCGTCTGGGCCTGGAAGGAATACCGGGCCAAGGCGATGCTTTCCTATGTCGACGAGGTTCTGGCCGTCCTGCCCTTCGAGCCGCAGGTGATGCTTAATCTCGGCGGGCCGCCGACCCACTTCGTCGGCCATCGGCTGGTTACCAATCAGAAGCTGCTGGAGACGCGCGCGGCGCGGGCCGGCAGGCGGCCGAAGGGCCTGGAGGAGGCCAAGACGATCCTTTTGCTGCCCGGCTCGCGCGGCGCGGAGATCACGACCCTCTTGCCGATTTTCGGCGAAACCATGCGCGATTTCGTCGCCCGCAACGGTCAGACGCGCTTCCTGCTGCCGACCGTCCCGCGCCAGGAGGCGCGCGTGCGCCAGATGATCGCCGACTGGGACCTGAAGCCGGAGGTGCTGACGGGCGAGGAGGCGAAATGGCGCGCCTTCGCCGAGGCCGATGCGGCGATCGCCGCGTCCGGCACCGTCATCCTGGAACTGGCACTGGCCACCGTTCCGGTCGTGTCGACCTACAAGACCGATTGGCTGATCACCATGCTCAGCCACCGCATCAAGACCTGGAGCGGTGCGCTGCCTAATCTGATCGCCGACTACCCGTTCGTGCCGGAATTTCTCAACGACTATGTCCGGCCCGGCAATCTGCTGCGCATGGCAGAGCGCCTCGCCGCCGACACGCTGCAGCAACGGGCCATGCTCGAAGGTTTCGACCTGGTCTGGCAAAGGCTGCAGACCGAGCAGCCTTCTGGCGTCGAGGGCAGCCGTATCGTGCTCGACCTGCTGGCGCGGCGCGGTCGGCTTTAAGAAGTTCGGAAGGGCGCGGTGCGGGGTGCAAGCGCCGGCACGTCGAAGTGCTCCGGCGGCAGTCCGGCCCTGGCCCGCTCGACCATGTGACCATAACCCAATTCCAGATGCCGACAGAAGCGCTCGGCGTCGAACAGCGGCGCGATGAAACGATTGTCGGCGATCGTCCGGCGAAGGCGAGCGACGCGCTCCCGGTCCGAGACAAGCGCGCTGCACAGCGCGACGAAGGCGTCCGCATCCTCGGCGACCAGTTCCGGCAGGCCGATGGCGTTCAGCAGGCTCTCCGAGACCCGTGAGGCGAAGTTCGTGCCCTTCCGGGTCACCACGGGCAGTCCGGCCCAGAGCATGTCTGACGTGGTCGTGTGGCCATTGTAGGGGAAGCTGTCCAGACCGATATCGGCGGCCGGCACGCGGGCGAGATGGCTCGCATAGGGCATCTTCGGCGCGAAGATGAACTGGTCGGAGCGCACGCCAGCGCGCCGCAGGAAATCGGCGGTGGCGTTTCGCGCATGGGTGCCGTCGACCATCAGCCACAGCACGGCCTCGGGATTGGCGACGAGCACGCGTGCCCACAGGCCTATCCCTTCCGGTGAATTCTTGCGCTGGCTGTTGAAGGCGGAGAAGACGAACCTGTCCGTCGGTAGGCCGAAGGCGCGCCGCGCTGCGGGGCCGGGCACGGTGCGTGTCCAAGGATCGTTCGGCTGGTAGCTCTCCGGCATGCGGCAGAATTTTTCGTGATAGTGGGGGCGGGCGCTGTCCGGAAGGACGAAACGGTCGCCGATCACGTAGTCGCAGTCGACCCCCACGCTCGAGCCGGGAAAGCCGAGCCAGGCGACATGCACCGGAGCGACCGGGGCATTCATCAGCCGCGATCGGGAACCGCCGGTGTGACCCTTGAGATCGACGAGAACATCGACGCCGTCGCTTTGCATGGTGGCGATGGCTTCGTCATCCGACATGCCTTCGATACGGGTGATGCGGCCCCATTCGGCGCGTGCTGCCGCATCCCCGCCGATGAAGCGTTCGGGTGTGTGGCAATAGAGGGTGATGTCGAAACGGTCGCGGTCATGGGCCTTGAGAACGCCGCGTATCAGTCGCATCGTCGCATGGTCGGCCCAGAAATCGTTGGAGAGATAGCCGACGCGGATCCTGTCGCTGAACGCATGCGGCTTGGAGCGCCGGCGCGCGGGCGCATCGGCGGCGAAGGGGACGAGGCCGGTGATATTGGTGGCGAGGCGGTTCAGCGCTTCGTCGCCGCACCACATCAGATTGTAGTGTGGGGTCTCCGCGGCGAGCGCACGCGTGTCGCCGGAGGCGATTTCGGCGCGCAGGGCCTGTTCCTCGGCCAACAGGATCGGATAGTCGCAGAATTCGCGGGCAAAGCCGATCAGCGTCATGCGGATGAAGGGATCGTACGGATAGAGGCGCCGCAGCTTGGCAAACAGCGTGAGGTTCCTGGCATCGCGCAGGTCGTCGCCGATCAGCTGCACGGCGAGCTTCAGGTGCTCCGGATCGTCGCTGTCGACGAGCAGGTTCTTGATCGGATCGACGAGCAGGCCCGGCTGGCCCGCCTTCAATCCGACCGAAGCGATGATGAAGGCGGGGGCCGGATCGGCCGGCCGGTGCCGGTGGAGCTGGACGGCGAGCGCCAGCGCCTTGTCCATGCGTCCGGCGTCAAGGTAGAGCCGGGCGGCCTTGAGGAGAAGCGGATAGGGCTGCGGCGCCCCCTTCAGCCCGGCATGTTCGAAGGCCTCGGCCGCTTCGCCGACCATGCCGAGCTTCACGAGGGTCTCGCCGAGCAGTTCGGCAGGCCGGTGGTTCGCGGCTTCCGGCATCAGCCCGGCAAGCAGAGTGAAGACCTCGGAATACCGTTCCGCTGAAAACATGGCTTCGGCCTCCGCCAGCCGGTCGTCGAATGACAAGCGCATGCTCCCCGCAATTCCAACACAGGCCCTTGCGTCTAGCGGACAGAACTTGCGCCTGGCTTTTGGCAAAGCCCTGCCGGACGGCTCGGGCCGGGCAGGGCTTTGCCATCAGGTCATTGCCACGGAGCGAAGGTGTCCTTCATGCCCGACCAGGCCGCCGGCGTGAAGCCGCTCGCCTCGACGAGACAGGCGTCGAGTTCGGCGACGATCGAAGCCTCGTCCATCGGATTGGCGCCGATGAAGACGATCTCCTGGCGGCGGTCGCCCCAGACCGGATCGAGATAGGGCGCCATGGCCTTGCGAAATTCGGCGTCGTCCGGCCAGCGCTGGCGCGGGACCGCCGCCCACCAGAGGCCCATGCGACCGGTGCGCACGATCGCGCCGGCCTGGCTCAGTTCCCCGACATGATTGGGTCGCGTCGCCAGCCAGAAGAACCCCTTGGCACGGATGACCCCCGGCCAGGTGCGGCCGATGAAGGCCTGCAGCTTCTTCGGATCGAAGGGCTGGCGCGCCCGGTAGACGAAGGAGCGGATGCCGTATTCCTCGGTTTCCGGCACATGGTCCTTGAAGCCGTGCAGCTCCTTGAACCAGAGTGGATGGGTCTCGGCCTTGGCGATGTCGAACAGGCCGGTGCCGAGAATGTTTCGCGGCTCGACCGCGCCGAAATCGGCCTCGATCAGCCGGGCGTCGGGGTTGAGCCCTGTGATGATCTTGCGCGCCGCGTCGCGCTGTTCCGGCGTTGCCGTCCCGATCTTGTTGAGCACGATGACGTCGGCGAACTCGATCTGCTCGACCAGCAGGTCGACCAGCGTGCGGTTGTCCCCGTCGCCGGCGGTCTCGCCGCGATCGGAGAGAAAATCCACGGAGGCATAGTCGGTCAGCAGATTGGCGGCATCCACCACCGTCACCATGGTGTCGAGACGGGCAATGTCGGAGAGGCTGAAACCATCTTCGTCGCGGAAATCGAAGGTCGTGGCGATCGGCAGGGGCTCGGCAATACCGGTGGCTTCGATGAGGAGATAGTCGAAACGGTTCTGTGCCGCGAGATCGCGAACCCCCTTCAAGAGGTCGTCGCGCAATGTGCAACAGATGCAGCCATTGCTCATCTCGACCAGTTGCTCGTCGGTGCGCGATAGCGCAGCTTCGCCGCCGCGCACCAGCGCAGCGTCGATATTCACTTCACTCATGTCGTTGACGATGACGGCGACCTTGAGCCCGCTGCGATTGGACAGCACATGGTTGAGGAGTGTTGTCTTGCCGGCGCCGAGGAAACCGGAGAGCACGGTGACGGGAAGCTTGTCCATGGAACAAACCTTTCTGTTTGTGTAATACTATTACATCAATCCGGCTGAAAAAGGCGGACCCGCAGGTCCGCCCGGAGGTGTGGCGCCGCGGCCTTAGCGCGACAGGCAGTCGGTCAGCGATTTCGCCAGATTGTGCATGAGCTCGGGATAGAGGGCAGGTCCCGCCTCGAGCGCACCGCCTTCCGGGTCGAGTGTGCCGGCCTTGGCGTCGGTTCCCTCGGTGACGACGGAAACCAGCTTCGGCTCGAACTGCGGCTCGGCGAAGACGCAGGCCGCCTGAAGCTCCTTCACCTTGCCATGGATCTCGGCAATGCGTTCGGCGCCGGGCATGGTCTCCGGGCTGACCGTAATCGAGCCGGCGACGCGCACCTTGTAGCGGTTTTCGAAATACTGATAGGCGTCGTGGAAGACGACGAAGGGCTTGTCGGCCACAGGGGCGACCGCCGTGGCGATGTCCTTGTCCAGCGTGTCGATCTCCTTTGCCAGCGTCGCACCGTTGGCCTTGTAACGGGCGGCATTGGCGGGATCGGCGGCGACCAAAGTCTCCTCGATCTGCTTGGCCATGGCCTTGGCATTCATCGGGTCAAGCCAGAGATGCATGTCGAAACCGCCGTGCTCATGCTCGTGATCGTGCTCCTCGCCGGCATGTTCTTCCGCGGCATGGTCTTCGACCGCATGGTCCGCATGGGCATCGTGATCGTCATGCGCCGCATGTTTGTCGCCGTCGGCATGGTCGGCTTCGTCACCGTGGTCGTGGGCCTCGAAGGCGCCGCCTTCGCGGAAGGGCAGGCGCACCAGGCCGGACGCCTCCTCGAGTTCGACCACCGTCGCCTTGCCGGCCAGCGCCTCCAGCGGTTTTTCGAGGAAGGCTTCGAGGCCGTGCCCGACCCAGAAGACCACGTCGGCATTCTCGAGCGCCCGCGCATTCGACGGCTTCAGGCTGTAGGTGTGCGGGGAGGCTGCACCCTCGACGATCAGGGCGGGGTCGCCGACGCCCTGCATGATCGCCGCGACCAGCGAATGGACCGGCTTGATCGAGACCACGACCTGCGGGGCGGCAAGCGCCAGCGTCGGCGTGAGAAGAAGGGCGGCGGTCGAGGCGGCGAGGCTGAGGCGGGAGAACGTCATGGGGCAGCTCCATCTTGCGCTTGTAATGTAATATTATTACATGAATTGCGTAATGCTATAACGTGTGCCATAGGATCATGCAACAGCAAATTTCCGGGTCGGACATGACCGCAATGATATCGATGACTGAACCGCCGCTCGTCACGCTCTCCAATGCCGGAATCCGGCGCAATGGCCGCTGGCTGGTGCGTGGCGTCGACTTTTCCGTACGCCGCGGCGAGATCGTCACGCTGATCGGCCCAAACGGTTCCGGCAAATCGACCAGCGCCAAGATGGCGATCGGCGTGCTCAATCCGGACGAGGGCAGGGTGGAGCGCACGCCCGGTTTTCGCGTCGGTTACGTGCCGCAGAAACTGGCGGTCGACTGGACCATGCCGCTGACCGTCAAGCGCCTGATGACGCTGACCGTGCGGCTGACCGACAAGGAGATCGCCGCCACACTCGATTCGGTTGGTATCGGCCATCTCGCCGGCGCCGAGGTCCAGCATCTGTCCGGCGGCGAATTCCAGCGCGCGCTGCTGGCGCGTGCCATCGCCCGCAAGCCGGACCTGCTGGTGCTCGATGAACCGGTACAGGGCGTCGATTTCACCGGCGAGATCGCGCTCTACGATCTCATCACCTCGATCCGCAACACGACCGGCTGCGGCATCCTGCTGATTTCGCACGACCTGCATGTCGTTATGGCCGAGACCGACACGGTGATCTGCCTCAACGGCCATGTCTGTTGCCGCGGCACGCCGGCCGCCGTCAGCCGCAGCCCGGAATATATGCGGCTCTTCGGCGCCACGGCCGGCCGTACGCTTGCCGTCTACAGCCACGACCACGACCATACCCATCTGCCGGATGGCCGCGTGCGCCATGTCGACGGCACGATCACCGATCACTGCCATCCCGACGACGGGCACCACCACGACCACGGACACCAGGGGGAGACCGGCCACGACCATGGCCATGATCATGTCCACGGGCACGAAGGCCATGGGCACACGGACCACGGTCACGCGCACGTCCACGCTGCGGATGAGCACCACGGACACCACCATGCGGACCACGACCACCCGGCGGCCGCAGGGCTTGTGACTCCGGTTGCGGCACCGACCAAGGAGGTGCGCGATGTTTGACGATTTCTTCCTGCGCGCCATCCTCGCCGGTGTCGGGCTCGCGCTGACCACCGGTCCGCTCGGCTGTTTCGTCATCTGGCGCCGCATGGCCTATTTCGGCGACACCATGGCGCATTCGGCGCTGCTCGGCGTTGCGCTGTCCCTGCTGTTCTCCCTGAACCTGATGGTCAGCGTCTTCGTCGTCGCCGCCGTCGTTTCCCTGCTGCTGCTGGTCCTGCAGAAACGTCAGGCGCTGTCCGCCGATGCGCTGCTCGGCATCCTCAGCCATTCGACGCTGGCGATCGGCCTCGTGCTCGTCGCCTTCATGTCCTGGGTGCGCATCGACCTGATCGCTTTCCTGTTCGGCGACATCCTCGCCGTCACCACGACCGACATCGCCGTCATCTGGGGCGGCGGCGCGGTGGTGCTCGCCCTGATCGCCTGGCTGTGGCGGCCGCTGCTGGCCGCGACTGTCAATGCCGAACTGGCGGAAGCCGAAGGCCTGCATCCCGAACGCGCGCGCCTTGCCTTCATGCTGCTGATGGCGCTGGTGATCGCCATTGCCATGAAGATCGTCGGCATCATGCTGATCACGTCGCTGCTGATCATCCCGGCCGCCGCCGCACGCCGCTTCTCCGCAACGCCGGAAGTCATGGCGGTGTTCGCCTCGCTGATCGGCGCGGTCGCCGTCGTGCTCGGCCTGTTCGGGTCGCTCACCTATGACACGCCGTCCGGACCGTCGATCGTCGTGGCGGCGCTGGTCCTGTTCCTGTTCAGTCTCCTGCCGGCGTCGCGCTTCCGGCGGGACGAAACCATGTCGCGAGGATGAGATGACCCAACCGCCATTGACGAAGAACCAGGCCCTGGTTTTCGATGCGCTGTCGGCATCGCAGGCGCCGCTGTCGGCCTATGGCATTCTCGACCAGCTGCGTGACAAGGGTTTTCGCGCGCCGCTGCAGGTCTACCGCGCACTCGACAAGCTCGTCGAATTCGGTCTTGTGCATCGTCTGGAGAGCATCAACGCCTTCGTCGCCTGCGCCCATCCGCAGAACGACTGCTGCTCGCACGGCACCGTCGCCTTCGCCATCTGCAACAGTTGCGGGCAGGTGGCCGAATTCCACGACCACACGATCGACCATCGCCTGGCCGACTGGGCAAAGGGCAAGCATTTCAAGGCGGAAAAGACGACGATCGAAATCCGCGGGCTTTGCGCCAACTGCGCCTGATGCCCTCCGGTATCCGATGAGTGGAACGCGGCCCTGCCGCGCTTCTCACAGCTTCTTCAGATCGCGGGCAAAGCGCTGCCAGTTGCGCACATAGCTCTCGGCCGAAAGCCCGAGCCCGGCCGCGGCCATTTCGTCGAGGCTGCGCACGACGCGGGCCGGCGAGCCGACGATTAGCGAATTGTCGGGAAATTCCTTGCCCTCGGTGATCAGCGCATTGGCGCCGACCAGGCAGTTCTTGCCGATCTTCGCGCCGTTGAGGATGGTCGCGCCCATGCCGACCAGCGAATTGTCGCCGATGGTGCAGCCATGGATGATGGCGTGGTGGCCGATGGTGCAGCCTGCACCGATCGTCACCGGAAAGCGCGGATCGGTGTGGATCATCACGCCTTCCTGGATATTGGTGCGTTCACCGATGACGATCGGCTCGTTGTCGCCGCGCAGCACCGCGCCGAACCAGATGCCGACATCCTCACCAAGCTCGACCAGGCCGATCACATGGGCGTCCGGAGCGACCCAGTAGCGGTCTTCGGCGGGAAGCTTCGGCGTCAGATTGCCAAGGGAATAGAGCGGCATGGGGTTTCCTCGGATCGGATGGACTACGTTCAGCGCAGGCGAAGGACGATCGGGAACCGGCCGCCATGCGAGGAGACATGCAGATGGATATGTGCCTCCGGCTGCGAATAGCGCCAGGCGCGGGCGCCGTGGCACAGAAGCAGGCCGATCAGGTCCTTGGTGCGCGAGCCGCGCTTGCGGCTCAGCCCCAGGTCGGCGATGCGGAATGCCGCCTCGTGCAGGGGATGCAGAGCGTAGCGGCTGTCCTTGCCGCCATTGTCCTGCGTCGGGGCGAATTCGACGTGATTCTCGTTCGATGCCATTTTCAAAACCTCGTACGCGATACAAAAATCGAGGTGGGTGGAACCGCGGTTACTGGGCTGCGGCCCAGCAGCCGATGCCTTTCTTCTTCAGCGCCTTGCACGCATTGACGGCCGTCTTCTGGTCGTCGAAGCCGCCGAAGCGTGCGCGGTACAGCTGAGCGGAGCCCGTGTTGTAGGCAACCGCGAAGGGGGTGGCGGAACGCAATACCTTTCCGCCTTTGTCCTGCGCACTGCGCAGAAGGGTCATGGCCTGATCGCGGCTCGGCGACGTGCCGATCTGGATCACCCATCCAGAAGAGGGCTGGGTCGAGGCCGTCGTGGTTTCGTCGATCTCGACGGGGGCCGCCTTGGCCTGCTGGACCGGCGCGGCATTGGCTGCCGGTGCGACTGAGGACTGGCTGTCGGGCATATAGGCGGGTGCCGGCTGCGGGACCGGCATGCCGGCACCGAGCGGACGGGGTGCGGCACCGCGGGCCGTCGTTTCGAGCACCGCGGTCGCGGCATTGTCGTTGGCCGGCGCTGCATAGGCCGAAGCGACGGCCGCCGGCTCGTAGCGGGTTTCCGGCAGCGGGCCGGTCGAGGGCAGGGATGGCGCACCGAGCGCCACTTCCGGCGCCTCTTCCACGCTTTCCACGGCGGAGACGGCAGCATAGGAAGTGTTCATCTTGGCGATCAGATCGCCGCCGCCGCCGGAACGGGAAGCCTTCGGCAGGTAAGCCTGCACGAGCTTGGTCATGCGGGCATTGCGGTTGGCACCCGACGGCGCCCCCATGACGACGCCGACGATGGAACGGCCGTCGACCTGGGCGGAAGTGACGAGGTTGAATCCGGCAGCCCGGGTGAAGCCCGTCTTGATGCCGTCGACGCCGCGCACAGCGCCCAGCAGACGGTTGTGGTTGCCGATCACCTGCTTGCCGAACTTGAAGCTGCGGGTGGAGAAATAGCCGTAATATTGCGGGAAATGCTGGCGAAGGGCGATGCCGAGGCGGGCCTGGTCGCGCGCCGTGGTCATCTGCGCGGTGTTCGGCAGGCCATGGGCGTTGCGGTAGGTGGTCTTGGTCATGCCGAGGCTGCGGGCCTTGGCCGTCATCATCTGCGCGAACCGCGCTTCCGAGCCGCCGATATATTCGCCGAGCGCGGTGGCGATGTCGTTGGCCGAACGGGTGACGAGGGCCAGGATGGCCTGCTCGACGGTGACCGAACGACCGGCGCCGACGCCGAGCTTCGACGGCGGTTCGGCTGCGGCATTGGCCGACACGGGAACCTTGCTGTTGAGACTGATGCGACCGGCCTCGAGCGCTTCGAAGGTCAGGTACAGCGTCATCATCTTGGTGAGCGACGCCGGATAACGCAGGCTGTCCGCATTCTCGCTGTAGAGGACCTTGCCGGTCCGCGCGTCGACGACGATGCCGCCATAGGTCGGCTTGGCGGCTGCCGTTGAAACATTCGCTCCCAAGGCAGCCACGAGCACCAAGGCGGCAACGGCAAGCTTGCGCATCTGGGAAGCGAGGTTAAGGCGTCGGAATGTGTTTTTCACCGCGAGACTCTTCACATGCTGTAATTTCGGATCGGGCGCACCCCCACGCGACCACTCGAGGCGACAGTACGGAAACAGCCTTACCAAGAGGTTTATAATGAATCATTCGTTGCCGGATTCGCGCGCTTTTGAACTTTCGTCGGCGCCGGTCCGGTGATGATTCGATCGCGGATATAGGCCTCGATCGCGCTGTCGATCTGCGGCCAGTCCGAAAGCAGTTCGCTGGAAAAGCGGTAGAGCACGGTGAGGTCCCGGCCGACGTGAATGTCGCGCTGGCAGTCGCCGCCGCTGGGTGCTGCGCCGGGCGCCGGCAGCAGGCAGCGCACCGCATAATCCGGCTTGCCCGGTCGCGCCGCCGTCAGCAGTACTTCGTCGTCATAGCCCGTGCCGGCCCGGAAACGGTGCAGTTCAAGGCCGAAGGGGCCGTCCTGTTCGGTACCGTCAAACAGGTGGGCGTAGATCGGCTCGACCCGTCCCGACATGTCGCGCGACATCGTGCTTTGGGAAAGTTGCAGAAAGATCAGCGAATTGGCCCGCGCCAGATCGTCGAAACGGCGGCGGTTGTCGCGGCTGTAACCGGCCATTTCCGGCCACAGCAGGTAGAGGTCGACGCGTTCGGAAGGGCCGCCCTTGCGCTGTTCCTCGAAGCGGATCGTATTGGCGGGGAGCCGGAGATGGTCGAGGCCGATGGAAATCTCGACGGGCTCAATGCTGTCGCTATGACCGGCCAGCGCCCAGCGTTCGCCGAAGGTGTGGCCGAACAGGCTGATGCCGACGGAGAGGGCGGCGAGGACCAGAACGGAGGCGGTCAGGATGGCGATGAAACGATTGGAGATGAGGGGCGTCTGCCCCGACGGATCCGTCGTCGTTTCGGTGCTGTGCATGCTCTGACCCCCGGGGCAGCGAATCTCGCCGGCGCTAGGGCTCAAAAGTCGATGATTATGGTTAAGGCGGCGTTAAGCTTTTCCGGCATGGCCGCACTGCGGCCCGAGGCCGGCGTGCGGGCAAAAAAAGAGCCGGTCCCGGTTGAACGGGACCGGCTCATTGGCTCCGGTCGGGGACGGGGTATGCGGGGGACGGACCGGGCCAGGGGCTCAGCGGCTGCCGCGCGAACGCGGCCGCCGATCAGTTCGAATTGACGCTACCGACGGCGGTCGCCCGGCCGTCCTGCAGCTTGACCCAGCGGCCCGGATCGTCGGACGACTGGCGCTTGAGGTAGGTATACTCGGTCTCGGACCACAGCATGACCTTGTTGCGCATGTTGTCGAGAATGAAGTCGCCATGGTCGGTGCGCACCGTCAGCACGGCATGACCTTCGCCGTTCGGCTGCAGCACCACGGTGAGCAGGAGGTCGGAGGCGGCAAAGCCGCGGTCGATCAGCATCTTGCGCTTGAGCAGGGCGAAGTCTTCGCAGTCGCCGACCGTGCGCGGATAGGCCCAGCGCTCTTCGACGCCGTAGATGTCCTGGTCCGTCAGCGGCGTGATCGAGCTGTTGACCGTATAGTTGACGTCTAGCAGGTCCTTCCAGTTCGATTCCGTCAGCAGCGCCGGACCGCCGTCGGCGGTGGCTGCGACGCATTCGCCGCCATAGGTCTTGCAGAATTCATAGTGGCCGATCGGCGGATTTGCCTTGCCGACGACCCGCATGTTTGCCGGTAGCGCCATCGCCGGCAGCGCCAGGGCGCCGGTCATTGCGATGGTCAAGAGTCCAATTCCCAGAGTTCTTTTTGTTGTCATTGGTTGTCTCCCCGTGTTGAGGAGACAATGGCATGGATGTTTTGATCTCTCGCAAAATAGCGAAGTAAAAACAGAGGTTAAATCTAATCAAAGCAACGACAAACGAGAATAAAACAAGTATAAAATTCAAACTGTATTTGAATATGTTTTGACGAAAATTTGTCTCGAATTTTACCGGATAGACGCGGTTTTCCGCCCGGGCACGGCTGCCGTTTCCCCGCTAAAGCTCTGAAACATATGACAGATCGTCCCTTCTCTCGGGATCTCCATCGGCGATCTGTCCGGGACGCTTCCGGACGGCGATGACGCGCACGCCGGCGGTAACCGGCGCGAATAGGCTTGCTCTGGCGGCGAAACCGCGGCGGCAGCGGGCGGGTGGCCCGGAAAGACCGGAAAAAATATTTTATCGGGGAGAGGATTTTTCTCGGCGGCGATAGCGGCCTGCATCGGCGCGGCCCCCGTTTGACCCGGGGGCGAGGGCCGGGCGCGATGGCGCCCGGCGCATGTCAAATCAGATGGCGCGCACCAGGATGTGCTTCTTCTTGCCGAGCGAAAGCTTGATCACGCCGTCCCCGGTCATCTGTGCCATGCCGATCGCCAGGCGTTCGTCGCTGACGGCGGCATCGTTGATTTTCACGGCGCCGCCCTGCACGTGGCGGCGGGCTTCGCCGTTCGACGTGGCAAGACCGGCGCGGACGATCAGCGACAGAAGGCCGATGCCGGCCTTGAGGTCGGCGGCCGGAACCTCGACCGACGGCAGGTTGTCCGAAAGCCCGCCTTCCTCGAAGGTCTTGCGGGCGGTCTCGGCCGCCTGCTCGGCGGCTTCGCGGCCGTGCAGGATGGCGGTGATCTCGGTCGCCAGGATCTTCTTCACCTCGTTGATCTCGGAACCGGCGAGCGTCGCCAGGCGGCCGATCTCGTCCATCGGCAGCGTCGTGTAGAGCTTCAGAAAGCGCGGCACGTCGGCATCCTCGGTGTTGCGCCAGTACTGCCAGAAGTCGTAGGCCGACAGCATCTCGGCGTTCAGCCACACCGCACCGGTCGCCGACTTGCCCATCTTGGCGCCCGACGAGGTGGTCAGAAGCGGCGAGGTGAGCGCATAGAGCTGCTGCGTGCCCATGCGGTGGCCGAGGTCGATGCCGTTGATGATGTTGCCCCACTGGTCGGAGCCGCCCATCTGCAGGCGGCAGTCGTAGCGCTTGGCCAGTTCGACGAAGTCGTAGGCCTGCAGGATCATGTAGTTGAATTCGAGGAAGGACAGCGACTGCTCGCGGTCGAGGCGCGTCTTGACGCTGTCGAAGGACAGCATGCGGTTGACCGAGAAGTGCCGGCCGACGTCGCGCAGGAATTCGAGATAGTTGAGCGAACGCAGCCATTCGGCATTGTTGATCATCAGGGCACCGTCCTTCGGCCCCTTGTCGTAGTCGAGGTAGTTGGCGAAGACCCGCTTGATCGAGGCGATGTTGCTCTCGATCGTGTCCACGGTCATCAGCTGGCGCGCCTCTTCCTTGAAGGAGGGATCGCCGACCATGCCGGTGCCGCCGCCCATCAGCGAGATCGGTCGGTGGCCGGTCTCCTGGAACCAGTGCAGCATCATGATCTGGATCAGCGAGCCGGCATGCAGGCTGGGCGCCGTCGGGTCGAAGCCGATATAGGCCGTCACGCATTCCTTGGCGAGCAGGTCGTCGAGGCCGCTTTCATCGGAAATCTGATGAATGAAGCCGCGCTCTTGCATGGTGCGGAGGAAATCGGACTTGAACTTCGTCATGACCTTCAGGCTTTCTGGATATGGAAAACGGGAAATCGCCGGCGCTTTAGCATTGTTTTTTGAATTGTGCACCCGTTTCAGCCATGAATAGCGCTGATGGCATTCATTCGAATCGGCGGAGAACGGCTTTGAGCGACAGGATTCGGGCGATCGGACTGATGAGCGGCACCTCGATGGACGGGATCGACGTCGCCATGCTGACCACGGACGGCGAAAGCCTTGTCGAGCGGGGGCCATTTCTCGCCGTGCCCTATGACCCGGGCTTCCGCGAGCGGCTGAAGCAGGGCCTGGAGGACGCAAGGACGATGACCGTGCGCTCGGCGCGCCCCGGTTCCCTCGCCGATCTGGAACGGGAGCTGACGCTGCGTCACGCGGCGGCGGTCAAGACCTTCCTCGAGACCCATGGCCTTACGGCGGGCGAGATTGCCGTGATCGGTTTCCACGGCCAGACGCTGCTGCATCGCCCGGACCAGGCGCTGACGGTGCAGATCGGCGACGGCACCCTTTTGGCGCGCGAGACCGGCATCGACGTGGTCTACGACATGCGCGCCAACGACATGGCGCATGGCGGTCAGGGCGCTCCGCTGGTTCCGGCCTATCATGCGGCGCTCGCCGCCTCGCTCGGCGACGCCGCCCGGCCGGTCTGCTTCGTCAATATCGGCGGCATTTCCAACCTGACCTATGTGGACGGCGAGGGCCGCATCCTCGCCTTCGACAGCGGGCCGGGCAATACGCTGATCGACCAGTGGGTCGAGGTCAATGCCGGCGTGCCCTTCGATCAGGGCGGCATGATCGCTTCGGAAGGCTCGGTGCTGATGCCGCTCGCCGAACGTTATCTCGACCATCCCTTCTTCACCACCGACCAGCGCCGCTCGCTCGACCGCAATGATTTTCGCCCGCCGGAGCCGGACGAGGCCGGGCTGCACGACGGCGCACGCACGCTCGCCTATGTGACCGCCGCGGCCATCCTGCGCTCGGCCGGCCATCTGCCCCATCCGCCCCAGACCTACATCATCAGCGGCGGCGGGCGGCTCAACCGCACCATCATGGCGGACCTCAAGGAGATCGCGGCCCGCAGCGGCGCAACCGTGCTGACGGCGGAAGAGGCCGGGTTCGACGGCGACGCGACGGAAGCCGAGGCCTGGGCCTATCTCGCCGTGCGCTCACTGAAGCGACTGCCGCTAACCTTCCACGGCACGACGGGGGTGAAGGCTGCGGTCACGGGCGGCGTACTGGCCCGCGCCAGGGTGCCGTCGCCGTCAGCGGCCAAATAGTCTCGGCATGGTCCTGGCAAATGTGGCGCCATCCCTCAGGCCCAGTTCGAAGGCGTGCCTGAGCCCCTCGGCATCCGAAACCGTGAACTTGTTGACGCGGATGTCCTCGCTCGGCCCGACCACAACCCGGTTGTGCGAAGCCGGCGGCAACCGGCCGTAGCGCGTGGTCAGAAGCAGCGTCCGACCACCGGCCGCCTCGGTCTCGGAAAGCCGGATCGTCGGCGGATTGTCGACCAGCCCGCCGTCGAGATGGTCGCGCTGAGCGACACGGCCGACCGGCATGAAGGGCGGCACCGACGAGGTGGCCATCATCGCGTCGACCAGATCGGCGGAGGAGGAAATCTCATGGGTCGAGATCCAGACGGGTTTCAACCCGAGATACCGGCCGGCCTTGGAGTGGGCGCCACCGGTCAGGCGTTTCTCGATCTGGTAGGCGGCTATCGAACCGAGGGCGGCAAGCCCGCCCGGCATCCATTCCGGCGGGCGCGCCAGCTGGATCCACATCGGCGGCGCGGCCTTGAGTGCCGCAAGCTCCTCCTCGCCGAACTGCTCGGCGAGAAACTGTCGGAACAGGCCGCCGACGACGAGCGGCGAACGACGTTCCTTCAGCGCCGCCCAGTCGAGATCCGGGATATTGCGCTCGGCGAAGGTGAAGGCGGCATTGCGCACCCGCTCGCCGACACCGGCCAGGCTCATGGCGCAGTGATAGGCGCCGGCCGACACCGCTACATAGTAGGATGGTCGCTGCGGATAGCGCAGGCTCAGTGCCAGATGGAAACCGCTCTGCCAGTAGCAACGGTTTCCGCCGCCGGCAAAGCCGATCGCATCGAAGGAAAGGGCGTCAGGCATCTCGGGTGGATCTAGCGGCGGTTGAAATGTCTTGTGGCTATTGTTCAAGTCAGAACAATCTTGCCGTGCTTTGTCAACGCCGGTTGTGCCGATCCGCTCCTCCACCAGCAAAATCCGCGCAAGAAAAAACGCCGGCCTTTAGACCGGCGTTCTCTGGAATTGCATGACCGAGGCTCAGCGGATGCGCTTGGCGGCCGGTTCCGGGACCAGTTCGCCCTCGAGGCGACGGTCGAGATAGTCTTCGCATTCGGCCATCAGTGTTTCCGTCTGGCCGGAGAAGAAGTGGTTGGCGCCGGGCAGCGTCTTCTGGGTGATCAGGATGCCCTTCTGCGTCTTCAGCTTGTCGACCAGGCCCTGGACGTCCTTTTCCGGCGCGACCTTGTCGGCGTCGCCGTGGATGATCAGGCCGGACGACGGGCAGGGGGCGAGGAAGGAGAAGTCATAGGTGTTGGGCTGCGGCGCGATCGAGATGAAGCCCTCGATCTCCGGCCGGCGCATCAGCAGCTGCATGCCGATCCAGGCGCCGAAATTGTAGCCGGCGACCCAGCAGCTCTTCGAGTCGGGATGCAGGCTCTGCACCCAGTCGAGCGCGGAGGCAGCATCCGACAGTTCACCCGCGCCATGGTCGAACTCGCCCTGGCTGCGGCCAATGCCGCGGAAGTTGAAGCGCAGCGTGGTGAAACCCCGCTTCTGGAACATGTAGAAGAGCTGGTAGACGATCTGGTTGTTCATCGTGCCGCCGAACTGCGGATGCGGATGCAGGATGATCGCGATCGGCGCGCTTTTCTCCTTGGACGGCTGATACCGGCCTTCGAGGCGGCCCGCCGGGCCGTTGAAAATCACTTCGGGCATTGAGTCTCCGGTCCGTGCAAATTTCTGTGGTTCCTGGACAAGCATTCCTGCCAGCTGACTTGACGAAGTCAGTCAACTTTCATAAAACCCAGTTTAGAATTGTTCGAAACTGGATCGGCTGTCCATCCAAGGTCGAACGTGTCATAGGACAAGCCCGACGGAAATTTCAAGGAAAATGCGCTTGCTGGCTGCCAGCGGGCGCGGCACGGACGCGATATGGCCAAGGAGCGCATCTATCTCGACTGGAATGCCACCGCCCCCCTGATGGAGGCGGCGCGCGCCGTCATGGTCGATGCACTCGCGCTGACGGGTAATCCCAATTCCGTGCATGCCGAGGGACGCGCGGCGAGGGCGGTCATCGAGACGGCCCGGCGCGAAGTCGCAGCCCTTGTCGGCGCCACGCCGGCGAATGTCGTCTTCACCGCCGGCGCCACCGAGGCCGCCAACCTGGCGCTGACGCCGTCCTTCCGGATGGGCAAGGCGCCCCTGCCGATCGGCCGGCTCTATGTTTCGGCCATCGAGCATCCCGCCGTGCGCGAGGGCGGGCGATTCGCGCCCGGGCAGATTGGCGAAATTCCGGTAACCCCCGCCGGCTTGACGGATCTCGAGGCGCTGGAACGGCTGCTTGCCGCCCATGACGCCTCGGCAGGCCTGCCGCTGGTGGCGGTGATGGCGGTCAACAACGAGACCGGCATCATCCAGCCGATCCGCGAGGCCGCGGCGATCGTACATGGACACGGTGGCCTGCTGCTGGTCGACGCGGTGCAGGGGGCCGGGCGGATCCCGCTCGATCTGGAGGCGATCGGTGCCGATTTCCTCATTTTGTCCGCCCACAAGCTGGGTGGACCGAAGGGTGCCGGCGCGCTGATCGCCCGTGGCGAAACCCTGATGCCCGCGCCGCTGATCCGCGGCGGCGGCCAGGAAAAGGGCCACCGGGCAGGAACCGAGAATGTCGCGGCGATTGCCGGCTTCGGCGCGGTTGCAGCCTCGGCGCGAGCCGGGCTCGAGGCGAGAAATGCGGCAATCGGCGCCTTGCGCGACCGATTGGAACAGGGCATGCGGAGCGCGGCGCCCGATCTCGTCATTCATGGCGAGGCGGTCGCGCGCGTCGCCAATACGAGTTTCTTCACCCTGCCGGGTCTGAAGGCGGAAACCGGCCAGATCGCTTTCGATCTGGAAGGGGTTGCTCTCTCTGCAGGGGCAGCCTGTTCGTCCGGCAAACTCGGCGCCAGCCATGTGCTGACCGCGATGGGCCAGGACGCCAGGACGGGAGCCTTGCGCATCTCGCTCGGGGCGGCGACGACCGAAGTTGAGATCGACCGCACGGTCGAGATATTTGCGAAGATCGCGGGGCGCCGGAAAATCTCCGGCGAGGCCGCATGAAAGACCGGGAAAAATTGTCAAAAACCAATTTTCTCCTTGCCGCGAGGGTGAAAAACACGCCTCTGGCGACTACATAGGGGGCGGGTTTCCGCTCAAAACGTTGACAAGCTGCCGGCCTTTGATCCGGCAAGATTGGAGAACGCGAATGGCTGCTGTGCAGGAAACGATCGATCAGGTTCGCCAGATCGATGTCGACCAGTACAAATACGGTTTCGAGACGATGATCGAAGTCGACAAGGCTCCCAAGGGCCTGTCGGAAGACATCATCCGCTTCATTTCCGCAAAGAAGAACGAACCGGAATGGATGCTTGCCTGGCGGCTCGACGCCTACAAGCGTTGGCTCACCATGGAAGAGCCGACCTGGGCGCGCGTCAATTATCCGAAGATCGACTTCAATGACCTCTATTATTACGCCGCGCCGAAGAGCACGACGGGTCCGACCTCGATCGACGAGGTCGATCCGGAACTGCTGAAAGTCTATGAGAAGCTCGGCATTCCGCTGCGCGAGCAGGAGATCCTGGCCGGCGTGCAGACCTCCAAGATCGCCGTCGACGCCGTGTTCGACAGCGTCTCGGTCGTCACCACCTTCAAGGAGGAGCTGAAGAAGGCCGGCGTGATCTTCATGTCGATCTCGGAAGCGATCCGCGAGCATCCCGAGCTGGTACAGAAATATCTCGGCTCGGTCGTGCCGGTCACCGACAATTATTACGCGACGCTCAACACCGCGGTCTTCACCGACGGTTCCTTCGTCTTCGTGCCGAAGGGCGTTCGCTGCCCGATGGAATTGTCGACCTATTTCCGCATCAACGAGAAGAACACCGGCCAGTTCGAGCGCACGCTGATCATCGCCGAGGAGGGGGCCTACGTCTCCTATCTCGAAGGCTGCACCGCGCCGCAGCGCGATGAAAACCAGCTGCACGCCGCCGTGGTCGAGCTGGTGGCGCTGGACGATGCCGAGATCAAGTACTCCACTGTCCAGAACTGGTATCCGGGCGACAAGGACGGCAAGGGCGGCATCTACAACTTCGTCACCAAGCGGGGCGATTGCCGCGGCAAGAACTCCAAGATCTCCTGGACCCAGGTCGAGACCGGTTCGGCGATCACCTGGAAATACCCGTCCTGCATCCTGCGCGGCGACGGTTCGCGCGGCGAGTTCTACTCGATTGCGGTTTCCAACGGCCACCAGCAGATCGATAGCGGCACCAAGATGATCCATCTCGGCAAGAACACGTCGAGCCGCATCATCTCCAAGGGCATTTCCGCCGGCTTCTCCAACAACACCTATCGCGGCCAGGTCTCGGCCCACCGCAAGGCGGAGAATGCCCGCAACTTCACCCAGTGCGATAGTCTCCTGATCGGCGACAAGTGCGGCGCGCATACGGTGCCCTATATCGAGGCGAAGAACTCGACGGCGCAGTTCGAGCACGAGGCGACCACCTCGAAGATCTCCGAGGATCAGCTGTTCTACTGCCTGCAGCGCGGCATTCCGCAGGAAGCGGCGATCGCGCTGATCGTCAACGGCTTCGTCCGCGAAGTCATCCAGGAACTGCCGATGGAATTTGCTGTCGAAGCGCAGAAGCTCATCGGCATCTCGCTCGAGGGGAGCGTGGGGTGATGGGCGCCGCGGTTACGGTAACCCTCTTTCGACCGGTCGGTATGGAAGAACTTGAGCTCATCAAGGCGAGCGGGTGGAAAGCTTTTCCGCCTCGCTTGCCGGATCAGCCCATATTCTATCCGGTTACAAACGAAGGCTATGCGGCCCAGATTGCGCGCGATTGGAACACAAAGACCGGATCGAAACACGGTTACGTGACCCGATTCGAAGTAAATGCCGAATATGCTGCAAGGTTCGACCGCAAGATCGTGGGCGGACGCGAGCATGAGGAACTTTGGGTGCCGGCAGAAGACCTTCCCGAGTTCAACCGCAACATCAGCGGGCTGATCGAAGTGACGCAGACCTTCCTGCCGCCAGCGTAGAAACAAGAAGTTGACGCCTCGGGACAAGCCCGAGGATGACGGATTGAAGAACAGGCGCCGGTAGGCGCGACAGGAAACGACAGGCGGCCCTTGAACCGCCCGATGGACAGGAACACAGACATGCTTGAAATCAGAAACCTCCACGCCCGTATCGCCGAAGACGGCACCGAGATCATCCGTGGCCTGAACCTGACCGTGAAGGCCGGTGAAGTCGCCGCCATCATGGGCCCGAACGGTTCCGGCAAGTCGACGCTCTCCTACATCCTGTCTGGCCGCGAGGACTATGAAGTCACCGAGGGTGACATTCTCTACAACGGCGAGAGCATCCTGGAGCTCGACGCCGCCGAGCGCGCTGCCAAGGGCATCTTCCTTGCCTTCCAGTACCCGGTGGAAATCCCCGGCGTCGCCACCATGCAGTTCCTCAAGGTGGCGATGAACGAGCAGCGCAAGGCCCGCGGCGAAGCCGAACTGACGACGCCGGACTTCATTCGCCGCGTCAAGGAAGCGGCCGGCGAGCTGCAGATCAACATGGACATGCTGAAGCGTCCGCTCAATGTCGGCTTTTCCGGCGGCGAGAAGAAGCGCGCCGAAATCCTGCAGATGGCGCTGCTGGAGCCGAAGCTTTGCGTGCTCGACGAGACCGATTCGGGCCTCGACATCGACGCGCTGCGGATCGTCGCCGACGGCGTCAATGCGCTGAAGTCGCCGGATCGCGCCGTGATCGTCATTACCCACTACCAGCGCCTGCTCGACTACATCGTCCCGGATACCGTCCACGTCCTCTACAAGGGCCAGATCATCAAGACCGGCGACAAGAGCCTCGCGCTCGAACTCGAAGCCAACGGCTATGCCGACATCATCGGCGAAGCGGCCTGAACGGCCGGGAAGGAGTTCCGACGATGACATTGCAAGCTGCCAACCGGCTGACGGTTGCCGAGACCCAGCTGATCGAGGCCTATACCAGCCAGATCGGCGGGCTGCCCGGCGATGGCGACGTGCTCGTCGCCCGTGACCGCCTGTTCGACGAATTGAAGCGGGCCGGCCTGCCGACCCGCCGCATCGAGGCCTGGCACTATACCGACCTCAAGGCGCTGATGCGCGGCTTTCCGGCCCTCGACCCGTCGGCGATCGCCGCTCCAGTCGAGCCGATCGTTGCCGCCGCCACGGTGCTGTGCCTGGTGCAGGGCAGGGCCGAGCTTGGCCCGATGCCGGACGGGGTGCAGGCAACCGCCTATCGCGACAGCCTGACCGACGGTTCGGCCGCCGGCCGGCTTTTCGCCCGTGACGGCGACGACACGATCGGCCGGCTGAACGGCAGCTTCGTGCGCGACGGCATCGAGCTTCGCGTCGAAGACGGCGCCAGCATCGAGGCGCCGATCGAACTGCAGAGCGTTCACGCCAGCGGACCCGTGCATGTCCGTTATCCCGCCCGTTTCGGCAAGGACAGCCGGGCGGTGGTGATAGAGCGCCATCTGTCGAACGGGGCGGGGCCCGCCCTCGTCTCCAGCGTTGCCGATCTCAAGATCGACGACGGCGCGGAGATCACCTGGATCATCCTGCAGACGCAGGGCCTGGACGACACCCATCTCGGCCAGATCAGGGTCGAGCTCGGCGCCAATGCCCAGTTCCGCCTGTTCATCGTCAATGCCGGCGGCAAGCTGGTGCGTCAGGAAGTCCACCTGCGCACGGCGGGCGAAGGCTCGGACTTCAAGCTGCGCGCCGTCAATCTGCTCGGTGGCGAGACCCATACCGACGTGACCATGACGCTCGGCCACGACGTGCCGAACACCACGTCGACGGAAATCGTCCGCAGCGTCGTGTTCGATCGCGCCAGGGGCGTATTCCAGGGCATGATCCGGGTGGCGCCGGACGCCCAGAAGACCGATGCCCGCATGGCCTGCAACACGCTGCTGATGTCGGACGACGGCGAGTTTTCGGTGAAGCCCGAACTCGAGATCTTCGCCGACGACGTGCAGTGCGCCCATGGCGCGACGGTCACCGACATCGACCACAACCACCTCTACTACCTGATGGCCCGCGGCATTCCGCAGAAGAAGGCGCGCGGCCTGCTGATCAACGCCTTCGTGGCGGAGGTGGTCGAGGAACTGGAAGACGAGGCGCTGGTCGAGGCGCTGGAAGGGATCATCACCGACTGGCTGGACAATCATGGCTGATCATCTCCCCGCACAGGTCGGTTATGACGTCGTGGCGGTCCGCCGCGACTTCCCGATCCTGTCGCGCGAAGTTTATGGCAAGCCGCTCGTCTATCTCGACAACGCCGCCTCGGCGCAGAAGCCGAGACAGGTGATCGACGCCATCAGCCACGCCTATTCCAACGAATATGCCAACGTCCACCGCGGCCTGCACTTCCTGTCCAATGCCGCGACGGATGCCTATGAGGGCGCGCGCGAAAAGGTGCGCCGTTTCCTCAATGCCGGCTCGGTCGACGAACTGATCTTCACCAAGTCCTCGACCGAGGCGATCAACACGGTCGCCTATGGCTGGGGCATGAAGCACATCGGCGAGGGCGACGAGATCGTGCTCTCGATCATGGAGCACCATTCCAACATCGTGCCCTGGCATTTCCTGCGCGAACGCAAGGGAGCAAAGCTCGTCTGGGCGCCGGTCACCGACGACGGCGCCTTCGACCTCGAAGCCTTCGAAAAATGCCTGACCGAGCGCACCAAGCTTGTGGCCATCACGCATATGTCGAACGCGCTCGGCACCGTGGTGCCGATCAAGGACGTCTGCCGCATCGCTCATGCGCGCGGCATTCCCGTCATGGTCGATGGATCCCAGGGCGCGGTGCATATGCCGGTCGACGTCCAGGATCTGGATTGCGACTGGTATGCGATCACCGGCCACAAGCTCTATGGCCCTTCGGGCATCGGCGTGCTCTACGGCAAGATGGACCGTCTGAAGGACATGCAGCCCTTCATGGGCGGCGGCGAGATGATTGTCGAGGTCACCGAAGACACCGTCACCTACAACGACCCGCCGCATCGCTTCGAAGCCGGCACGCCGCCGATCGTCCAGGCGATCGGCCTCGGCCATGCGCTCGACTATATCGAGGGCCTCGGCCGCGAGGCGATCGCCGCCCACGAGGAGAGCCTGCGCGCCTATGCCCATGAACGGCTCTCCGCGATCAATTCGCTGAGGATCATCGGCAATGCGCCGGGCAAGGGGGCGATCTTCTCCTTCGAGCTCGGTGGCATCCATGCCCATGACGTGTCGATGCTGATCGACCGTCGCGGCGTAGCCGTGCGCGCCGGTACCCATTGCGCCCAGCCGTTGCTCGCCCGTTTCGGGGTCACCTCGACCTGCCGGGCCTCCTTCGGTCTCTACAACACCCGTGCGGAAGTCGATGCGCTCGCAGAAGCGCTCGACCATGCCCGCACCTTCTTCGCGTAAGGAAACGTCGATGAGCGTCAACGAAAGCGAACAGAAGCCGGACGTCCGCGAAGGGATCGTCCACACCGCCATTCCGGCCGACGAAGTGGCCCGTCTCAGCGACGACATCATCGCCGCGCTGAAGACGGTCTACGACCCGGAGATCCCGGCCGACATCTTCGAACTCGGGCTGATCTACAAGATCGACATCGACGACGACCGCATGGTCAAGATCATGATGACGCTGACGGCTCCCGGCTGCCCGGTGGCCGGCGAGATGCCCGGCTGGGTGGAGAATGCGGTCAGTGCCGTCGAAGGTGTCTCCGGCGTCGAGGTCGAGATGACCTTCGACCCGCCGTGGACGCCGGACCGCATGTCGGAAGAAGCCCAGGTCGCCATCGGCTGGTATTGATAGAAGGCAAGACGGCCACTACATTTGCATGACTCGAAGCGCCGGGCCTTGAACCCGGTCGTGACAGGAGAAAGAAATGGGCTTTCAGGTGATGACCATAACGGATGCGGCAGCCGCCCGCGTTCGCGCGATCGTCGGCAATTCCGGACCGGACGCCAAGGGCATCCGCGTCGGCATCAAGAAGGGCGGCTGCGCCGGGATGGAATATACCATCGACCTGGTGACCGAGCCGAACCCCAGGGACGACCTGATCGAACGCGACGGCGCAAGCGTCTGGGTCGAGCCCTCGGCCGTGCTCTACCTGCTCGGCACGCAGATGGATTTCGAGACCACCACGCTGCGCTCGGGATTTACCTTCTCCAACCCCAACCAGACCTCGGCCTGCGGCTGTGGCGAATCGGTCGAGTTGAAGGCTGCCGATCTGGCGCTGCTGGCCAAGGAACGTGACAAGGAAACCGTCCACGGCTAACGAGTGGCGGTTGCGTCCCAATTAACCACGGCGCGCATTTCGTGGTGGTGCGGGCCGCAGACCCATTCCCGCTTCGACCGTAGATCTGTACCGTCCGTGCTGGTGATGCGCGGACATGATGCCCGCGCCCCTGCATGGGCTGTCTGTCATGACCGATATGGAGCGGATCAATCGCGCCACCTGGCGCAAACCCCTGTCATTGCGCGAGTACCGCCGCCTCAGCGGCTTTCTCAATCACGGCGAGCGCGCCGCCTTCGATCGGGCGCGTTCCATGCTCAAGGGCGGGCGGGTTCTCGACATCGGCGTCGGGGCGGGGCGCACCACCGATCTGCTCGAGGATATGGCGTCGAGATATCTCGGTATCGACTACACCCCGGAGATGATCGCGCTCGCCGCTGCCAATCATCCGGACAAACCCTTCCAGCTGATGGATGCGCGCGACCTGTCCGCGCTTGCCGACGCAAGCTTCGATCTCGTCGTGTTCAGTTTCAACGGGATAGACTCGGTCGACGGCGCCGGCCGGATCGCGGTCCTTACCTCGGTCGCGCGTGTGCTGGCCCCCGGAGGCGTTTTCCTGTTCTCCACCTTTCACCGCGACTGGCAAGGTTTTCGTCACGGGCTTTCCTACTCCGCCCGGGTCCTGTGGACGGCCAATCCACTCAGGCTCGCCCTGCGGCTTGCGCGCTACGGCTACGGCTATACCAGCGCTCGGATCCGCCGGATGCGCTATGCCCGACTGGAGCGGCGCGACGGCGAGCATGTCAGCCTGCTGCACAGCGCCCATGATTTCGGCATCATGGTCTATGCGACGACCCCGGCACAGATCGATCGGCAATTGCGGGCGGCAGGCTTCGAGACGCCCGTTATCCTGATTGGCGCGAATGGTGATGTGCTGAGCCCGGATAGCCCGATTGTGGGCGAGGAGTATTTCCAGGTGGTCGCCCGCAAGTCGTAAGCCCAGGAAGGTAGTGGTCTCGACTTGTCGCCCTCCGCATCGCTGCCGCAGTTCTTGCGGTTGATTTGCCTGGCTACTGCGTTATTTGCGGGTTTCGACTGTGGTGTCGTATAATATGTTGATTTATCGGAGTTGTCCGCATATGTTGCGGCAATGGACACGATAGACAAGAAAATCACCGCCTTGCTCGCCGAGGACGCTCGCCGCTCGCTCGCCGATATCGGCGAGGCCGTGGGGCTGTCACCATCCGCCGTTAACGAACGCATCCGCCGGCTGACCGCCTCCGGCGCGATCAAGCGCTTCACTGTCGATGCCGATCACGCGGCACTCGGCCTGGCCGTCACCGCCTTCGTCCTGGTCGGGCTTGACTATGACGCCGGGGAGGAGGCCTTCAAGGATTTCGTTGCGGCCCATCCTTCCGTTGCGGAATGCCATCACGTTACGGGAGGCTGGTCCTATCTACTCAAGGTGCGCCTGGCCGATCTGGCCGGCGTCGAGGCTTTCCTCGGCGAGTTGAAAGCGCGGCGCTTCCTTGCCCGCAGCGAAACCATGATCGCGCTGTCGACCGCCGTCGAACGCGGCTTTACCCCGGCGGAGGTGTGAAGGATGAGCGTTCTTCTGTTCGGCAAGGGCATCCTGCTCGGGCTCGCCATCGCCGCGCCGCTTGGACCCATTGGCGCGCTTTGCATCTCGCGCACGCTGGAGCGCGGCTTCTGGGCGGGGGTTGCAGGCGGTCTCGGCACCGCACTCGCCGACGGCGCCTATGCACTGATGGCGGCCGCCGGATTTGCCGCCTTCGCCATGCTGCTCGACACGATCTCGGTGCCGCTGCAACTCTTTGGCGGCGCCTTCCTGCTGTGGCTCGGATGGAAGAGCTTTCAGCCGAAACCGCCGGCAACCGCAGCCAGGGTCGGCGCGCGGGACCTGCTGAGCACCACCGGCGCGACCTTCCTGCTGACCATCACCAACCCGGCGACCATTCTCTCCTTTGCCGCGATCTTCGCCGGGCTGGGCCTGGCATCCGAGGGCGACGGCTGGACGGCTGCGGCCGTGGTCGCCGGCGTCTTTGCCGGATCGATGCTCTGGTGGATCTTTCTCAGCGGCACGGTGGCCCTGCTGCATCACCGCCTGCCGGAAAGCTTTGCCCTCTGGGTGTCGCGGATCTCCGGCGTGGTGCTGATCGGGTTTGGCCTCGTCGCCATTATCCTGGGAATTGCCGCGCTGGTCTCGTGAACCCTTGGTCGTTAGTCGCCCGCATTGTGACGAACACAGTCTTCCAGAACTCGATAACGAAGTGGGAGTTACCCTGAAAGGTTTGCTGTCGCGCGGACATCTCCGATTGCCGCACCGCCTCCTCGCCACCAGCCGACATCACACGGTCTTGTCGGATCGTATTGGTCCACGGGAACCAAGGTTAGTGCGCACAGGACCGCATCGCCCGCCATGATCTCGTCAACGGTGCTATTGGCGTGTCTGAGGCCGACAACCACATAGTGACACTCCTTCCCGTTCGCCAAGGTCACGGGAACGGAGAGGCGCATCGCAAGTGCTCTGCCTTCCACGGCTACGACTGCTCCCGCGCCGCCCCGATCAAACAGTGCGTTTGGCGAAATAAGGATAGGATGATTGATCCAGGCAGGGTTCATGGTCTTCCGTCGGATTGAGCCTTAGAGACGGAAACATAGCCTGTCGCCTTTGCGATCGATAGCATTTTTGAGGCTGAACGCGGCCTGTCAAAGGGCGGCCCCTGCTTACCCTTCAGTTCTTCGGGATCGTCATCAGGATGTCCCACATGTCCGCACCGGTCTCGAACACGGAGGCATTGGCCTTGAACGCGAGCTCGGCGCCGATCGCGTCGAGCATTTCGCTCGCCAGCTCGACATTGGAACTGCCGGGCGGGACGGCTTCGCCCGAGGGAGAAACCGAGGCAGAAACGCCGCCGGTGGGGCGTGTCGAGAGCGAGGTCACGGCGCGGTCGTAACCGGGCGTCAGCGCGTTCGCCACATTGTTGGCGGTCGCCGAAAGCCGCGTCGTCTGCGCCTGCAGGCCGGAAACGGCAATGCCCATGATCGCGGAAAGTCCCATGTCCCGGCCTCAAGTTCGATATCGACGATGAGAGCACCTTACGGCGCGCCCTTTAGGAAAGCCTGAAGGGGCAGGGTTGACGGGGCGTGCGTGTTGCCGGGTGCCGGTGTCCCAATATTGGACGTAATTTTCGTGGTCGCGACCGGCGTCAGGCAATAAGCGACATAGGCAATTAGGCAGATAGCTAATTACGAAAGGACTGATCGCCTGTGAAGTGAGGACCTCGCACGAAACGACTGCCGCGGTGCCTACTTTCGGGACGCGGCGAGCCAGCCTGCCAGTCCGATCGGAATGCCCGCCGCGATGCCGAGGCCGATATTGTCGAAAACGGTCACGCCGAGTGCCGTACCGATGCCGGCGCCGATTGTTATCCAGAGTGCCATGCTTCGACCATGGGCTGCGACGATGGCCATTTTGCGGTCCGAGCCTGCAAAACGAGAAAGCCCGCCGTGCGGGCGGGCTTTCGTCACATCTTGATTTCAGAGGAGACCGCTATTCGGCGGCTTCCGCATATTCGCTCATCGGCGGGCAGGTGCACACCAGGTTGCGGTCGCCGTAGACATTGTCGACGCGGTTGACCGAGGACCAGTACTTGTCGACCCGGAAAGCGCCGGGCGGGAAGCAGGCCTGCTCGCGGGTGTAGGGACGCGTCCACTCGCCGACCAGGTCTTCCACCGTGTGGGGCGCGTTCTTCAGCGGGTTGTCGGTCTTGTCCATGCGGCCTTCCTCGATGTCGCGGGCTTCCTCGCGGATCGCCAGCATGGCATCGCAGAACCGGTCGATCTCGGCCTTGGTTTCCGATTCCGTCGGCTCGATCATCAGCGTTCCCGCGACGGGCCAGCTCATGGTCGGCGCATGGAAACCGCAGTCGATGAGGCGCTTGGCGACGTCATCGACGGTGACGCCCGAGCTTTCGGCCAGCGGACGGGTGTCGATGATGCACTCGTGCGCCACGCGGCCGGCTTCGGACTTGTAGAGCACGTCATAGGCGCCGGTCAGGCGCGCGGCGATGTAGTTGGCGTTGAGGATCGCCACCTTGGTCGCCTGCGTCAGGCCTTCGCCGCCCATCATCAGGCAATAGGACCAGCTGATCGGCAGGATCGACGGCGAGCCATAGGGCGCCGCCGAGACTGCGCCCGGGCGACCGTCGGTCGCCACATGGCCCGGCAGGAAGGCCGCCAGATGCGCCTTGACCCCGATCGGTCCCATGCCCGGACCGCCGCCGCCATGCGGGATGCAGAAGGTCTTGTGCAGGTTGAGGTGAGACACGTCGGAGCCGATGTCGCCGGGACGGGCAAGGCCGACCATGGCGTTCATGTTGGCGCCGTCGAGATAGACCTGGCCGCCATGGGCATGAGTGATCTGGCAGATCTCCCGCACCGTCTCCTCGAACACGCCATGCGTCGAGGGGTAGGTCACCATGCAGCACGACAGCGTGTCGGCATATTGCTCGGCCTTGGCGCGGAAATCGTCGAGATCGACGTCGCCGTTGTCGCGCGCCTTGACCGGCACGACCGTCATGCCGGCCATCTGCGCGGAGGCCGGGTTGGTGCCGTGCGCCGAGGTCGGGATCAGGCAGATCGTGCGGTGCTTATCGCCGCGCGACAGGTGGTAGTTGCGGATGGTCAGGAGGCCCGCATATTCCCCTTGCGCGCCGGAATTCGGCTGCATGGAGATGGCGTCATAGCCGGTCACCGAGCAGAGCTTCTCCGACAGGTCGTCGATCATCTCCTTGTAGCCGAGCGCCTGGTCGGCGGGGGCGAAGGGATGGATCTCGGAGAATTCCGGCCAGGTGATCGGCAGCATTTCCGCCGTCGCGTTGAGCTTCATCGTGCAGGAGCCAAGCGGGATCATCGCCCGGTCGAGCGCGAGGTCGCGGTCGGAGAGCCGGCGGATGTAGCGGGTCATCTCGCTTTCGGCGCGGTTCATGTGGAAGATCGGATGCGTCAGGTAATCGCTGGTGCGCAGGAGATCCTTGGGCAGGCGATAGCCGGTCTCGAAATCGGCGACGGCGAAGTTGCCGCCGAAGGCGCGCCAGACGGCTTCGAGCGTCGCCGGCCGGGTGCGCTCGTCGAGGCTAATGCCGATCCGGGTCTCGCCGACCTTGCGCAGATTGACGCCTTCGGCGACGGCTGCGCGCAGGATCAGCCCTTGCATGTGGCCGACCTCGACGGTGATGGTGTCGAAGAAGGTCTCGGGTTCGACCGTGTAGCCGAGCTTTTCCAAACCCTTGGCGGTCAGGACGGCCTTCTGGTGAACCTGCTGGGCGATCGCCTTGATGCCCTTCGGTCCGTGGAAGACGGCATACATGGACGCCATGACGGCGAGCAGCACCTGCGCGGTGCAGATGTTCGACGTCGCCTTTTCGCGGCGGATATGCTGTTCGCGGGTCTGCAGCGACAGGCGATAGGCGCGGTTGCCGCGGGCGTCCACCGAGACGCCGACGAGGCGGCCGGGCATGGAGCGCTTGATGGCGTCCTTGACCGCCATATAGGCGGCGTGCGGGCCACCATAGCCGACCGGAACGCCGAAGCGCTGGGTCGAGCCGATGGCGATGTCGGCGCCCATTTCGCCCGGAGACTTGAGCAGCGTCAGCGCCAGGATGTCGGCGGCGACCGCGGCGATCGCGCCGGTCTGGTGCAGGCGAGCGATCAGGCCGGAGAAATCATGGATCTGGCCATGCGTGCCCGGATACTGGAAGATGGCGCCGAACACGTCGACCGGGTCGAGATCGGTGAACGGATCGCCGACGATGACCTGCCAGCCGAGCGGCTCAGCCCGGGTCTGGATGACGGCGATGGTCTGCGGATGGCAGCGCTCGTCGACGAAGAAGGCCTTGGCCTTCGACTTCGACACGCGTTCGGCGAGCGCCATGGCTTCGGCGGCTGCCGTTGCCTCATCGAGCAGTGAGGCGTTCGCCACATCGAGCCCGGTCAGGTCGCAGACCATGGTCTGGTAGTTGAGCAGCGCCTCGAGGCGGCCCTGGCTGATCTCCGGCTGGTAGGGCGTATAGGCCGTGTACCAGGCGGGGTTTTCCAGGATGTTGCGCTGGATGACCGGCGGCGTGATGGTGCCGTAGTAACCCTGGCCGATCAGCGAGACGAGCGCCTTGTTCTTGTTGGCGGTCTCGCGCAGCTTGTCGAGCGCCTCGCGCTCGGTCATCGCGGCCTCCCAGGTGAGGGGGACGGCCTGACGGATGGACGAGGGCACGGTGGCGTCGATCAGCGCGTCGAGGGTCTTGTAGCCGACGACCTTCAGCATTTCGTCCATTTCGGCCGGCGAGGGGCCGATATGGCGCCGGTTGGCGAAATCGTAGGGCTGATAGTCGGTGAACTGGAATTCGGTCGGCGTGCTCATGCGATCAGCTCGTTGTAAGCGGCTTCGTCGAGAAGGGCGTCGGCGTCGGACGCGGTCTTGAGCTTGAGCTTGAAGAACCAGCCGGCACCCTGCGGGTCGGAGTTGACCAGCGACGGGTCGTCGACGATCGCCTGGTTGATCTCGGTGATCTCGCCGTCGAGCGGGCAGTAGACTTCAGAAGCCGCCTTGACCGATTCGACGGTCGCGGCGTCGGCGCCCTTGTCGAAGGTCGCGCCGACTTCCGGCAGTTCGACGAAGACCAGGTCGCCCAGCTGTTCGGCGGCATGGGTGGTGATGCCCACGGTGGCGACGTCGCCCTCGAGCTTCAGCCATTCGTGTTCAGCGGTGAATTTCAGCATGTGATGTTCCTCTCTTGATGTGGTGCGAGCGATTTGCCCCTCACCCTGACCCTCTCCCCGCAAGCGGGGAGAGGGGATTGGGCAGGCGTTTGCGGCAGGCGTCCTTCACCTCGTCAGGACGGGGAGAAGTTGGCGGTAGCCGGATGAGGGGCAATCTCGATCATGGGTTCAACGTTTGTAGGTCGGGGTAACGAACGGCATGGAAGCGATGGTGACCGGCAGGTACTTGCCGCGCACTTCCGCATAGATCTGCGTGCCGGGCTCTGCATGGGAGGCAGCGACATAGCCCATGGCGACCGGTCCCTCGACGCTGGGGCCGAAGCCGCCGGACGTCACTTCGCCCAGTTCCGACTTGCCCTCGGCATCGGCATAGAGCTTGGCGTGGCCGCGCACCGGCGCCTTGCCTTCGGGCTTCAGGCCGACGCGGCGACGGCTGGTGCCGTTCTCCAGTTCCGCGAGGATGCGGTCTGCACCGGGAAAGCCGCCTGCGCGGGCACCGCCGTTGCGGCGGGCCTTCTGGATCGCCCATTCGAGGCCGGCCTCGATCGGCGAGGTCGTGGTGTCGATGTCGTTGCCGTAGAGGCAGAGACCCGCCTCGAGCCGCAGCGAATCGCGGGCTCCAAGCCCGATCGGCTCGCAGTCGGGATGGGCGAGCAGCGCCTTGGCGACCGCTTCGGCCCTGTCGGCCGGCACCGAGATTTCAAAGCCGTCCTCGCCGGAATAGCCGGAGCGCGAGACGATGCAGGCGACGCGGTCAAGCGTCACGTCGCGCACGTCCATGAACTTCATCGAGGCGACATCGCCGCCAAGGCTCGACAGCACGGCCTGCGACTGCGGGCCTTGAAGCGCCAGAAGCGCCCGGTCCTCCAGATAGGTCACGTCGACGCGGTCGGAGAGGTGCTTCCTCATGTGGGCGATGTCGGCTTCCTTGCAGCCGGCGTTGACGACGACGAACAGGTGGTCGCCGCGATTGGCGAACATCAGGTCGTCGAGGATGCCGCCGTTGTCGTCGGTGAAGAAGCCGTAGCGCTGCCGGCCTTCCTTCAGGCCGAGAATGTCGACCGGCACCAGGCTTTCGAGCGCGAGAGCGGCGTCTTCATACGTGCCGGACTTCGCCCGCAGTTCCACTTGGCCCATGTGCGAGACGTCGAACAAGCCGCACTTGGCGCGGGTATGGAGATGTTCCTTCAATACGCCGGCCGGATACTGGACCGGCATGTCGTAGCCGGCAAACGGCACCATGCGGGCGCCGAGCGCCACGTGAAGGTCGAAGAGGGGAGTTTTGTGCAGTTCTGCCGATTCGTCCAAGAAGGCGCCTCCGGTTCTGGGCGCTCGCGCGCCGGCTCAAGGTCGTGGCACGGGTGTGCCGGTGTCATGAGCCCCCTCTGTCCGTTTGCCTGAGATTGTTATCCCTTCGGCGCACCCTTCCTTGGCAGGAAGGTTTCTCTCCAGAGTTCCAGTCGACGCCCTGCGGTCCTTTTGCCTGAGAGTTTCCGGGGCGGTTGCTCCTTCGGCACCGGAGTGAACCGGTTTCTCCCTGCAGGGATGCGGCAATTATCGGGCTGGGTGGTCGCTTGGCAAGAGGCAAAGGTCGCCGGCGAACAAATATTTGTCGCTCCCGCTTCAGTCTTTTGTCCTGGCACGCGGGGGAACCGGCCGTCACGCGGCTGTTTGCGGCGGATCAAAGACGTGCTGCCGACAATCCGCGACAAGGGGGCGCAATTCAATACGAGGACTTTGAATTCCGGCGGAAAGCCGCTAAGGAATCGTCTCGTTCGGAGGAATGCAATGTCGAAGGTAAGGTTGATGAGGGGCGGTCTTCTGCGCATTCTATGCGCATTCGCCCTTCTGTCGCTGGCCTTCGCCCACAAGCCGCCGCAGGTCATGGCCGCCGCCTATGCTTCAGTGTCGCTGCAGCTGCCCGACGGCAGCTTTGCCGACATGTGCATCGGCGACACGGCCACCAAGCATCCCCTGGTCCGCCAGTATTGCGAAGTCTGCGCGCTGTCGTCGACCGCGCTTCTTCCGCCGCCGGCCGGCGAATCCTGGTTGCTCAGCCAGTTCGCCGATCTCGCCAATGACCCGGTCACCGTCACCGAACGGCCGGCCGTGCTCACGATCGAGCGCCCGCGCTCACGTGCCCCTCCCGTCATCTCCTGATTTCCTTCGATCATCGATAGAAATGGCGCCGTTTTCCGGCGCATGCCGGCAGCCTCCTTGAAGGAGGGCCGCACAGGAGAACACCAATGAACACCATGATGTCCGCTCTCGCCACCACAGCCGTCGCCGCGCTCGTCGCCGGTTCGGCCCATGCCCATGCGAGCTTCGCCAATGCGCCGGCCGCGCCGGAATCCTATGTCGCCGCGGTGCTGCAGGTGCCGCACGGCTGCGACGGCAAGGCCACCAATGAAGTCCAGGTCAAGCTGCCCGAAGGCTTCGTCTTCGCCAAGCCGATGCCCAAGCCCGGCTGGGAACTCGAGATCATCAAGGGTGACTACCAGAAGACCTATGACAACCACGGCACGGCGGTGAAGTCCGGTGCGGTGGAGATCCGCTGGAAGGGCGGCGATCTGCCCGACGACTACTACGACACCTTCACGATCAACGGGAAGGTCAGCGGCGTCGAAGCCGGCGGCGCGCTCGCCTTCGTCACGACTCAGCTGTGCGGCACGGACGGCAAGGTCGCCTGGGACGAGGTGGCAGCACCCGGCATCGATCCGCATTCCCTCAAGCATCCGGCGCCGCTGCTGAAGCTCGCCGCCGCCGCTGATGACATGCCGATGGGCCACGGCGCGATGCACGGCCAGATGATGGCCCAGGCCAACGGTCACGCCATGCACGGCGCCATGGACGGGTCCGGCATGGCCGGCGCCAATCCGGGCACGATGGAAACTGCCAAGGTCGGCGATCTCGAACTGACCGCAGGCTTCACCCGCGCCATGCTGCCGGGCCAGCCGGTCGGTGGTGGTTTCGTCACCATCAAGAACACGGGCACAACCGACGACATGCTGATCGCGGCCGAATCGCCGGCATCGGGTCGCGTCGAGCTTCACGAGATGGCGATGGTCGGTGACGTCATGAAGATGCGTCAGCTGAAGGACGGCATTCCGGTTCCGGCCGGTGCCACCGTCGAGCTGAAGCCGGGCGGTCTGCACATGATGTTCATGGATGTGAAGGATCCCTTCGTCGAAGGCGCCCAGGTCTCCGTCAAGCTGACCTTTGCCAAGGCAGGTTCGGTTGAACTGGTTCTTCCCGTCGGTCCGGCCAAGGGCAAGTAAACCCGCATCCCGGTGCATTGTCCAAGGGCCACGATCGAGGCTTCGATCGTGGCCCTTGGCGCATCCGGGAGGATATGTGTGATCTGGCCTCAGGCGGCCGAATTCTTGTAGGCCTCGAGCGTGTCCTTGAGGCTCGCCTGGGCCAGGTGCTTCTGGCTCGCGGTCAGGAAGTAGAGGGCGAGCGCCGGAGGCTGGACGATGTTGACGAGCGCCCTGAGCTGGAAGTCCTCGCTGGTGGCTGCCTTCTCGGCAAGCAGGCGGGTGCTCTCCTCGACGAAGGCGTTACGCGAGGTCCGCTGTGGCGGCTTCGAACTCTCCATTGCATAGGCGGCTGTCGTGGCCGAGACTGTGACGACCTGGGTCATTGGCTTCACCAACTGGTTTATCAATTAGGCGACACTACACCACCGGCGTCTCCGCTTCTTTAAATCGAAAGGTGCAATTTAAGTAAAATCTTAAGAGACGAAATCCGGATTGTTCAAGGATGAATTATTTGCGTGCAGGGGCCCTCCGGAGGCTCCGATCCGCTTGCAATTGCGGTGTGATCTGTCATTTTCCAGCTGAATTTGCGTTCTGCGCAATTGTTCTGGCAGACAACATTTAGGCCCCCGGCGCCGGTCAGGCGAAGGGTGGGAGGAGGGGAGGACAGCATGAACATTCTCGTCGGTTACGTGAGCATCGAGGGACAGTCCAAGAAGATCGCCGAGACGGTCGCGGCCCAGATCGAAAAGGGCGGGGACCGTGCCGTGCTGGTCAACGTCCTGACCGGTGCGGAATACGGCGTCGATCACCCGCAGGCCGTGATCCTGTGCGCGCCGATCCACGCCGGCCGTTATCCGGCCCCGTTCGTCGACTTCGTCGAGCGCGAGCGCGACTGGCTGAAGTCCGTGCCGAGCGCCTTCGTGTCGGTGTCGCTGTTCATCCGCAGCGAATTCCCCGAAGAGCGCGAGGAAGCGATGCATTTCCCCGACGCCCTGATGGCGCAGACGGGCTGGACGCCGGGCATGGTTCACCACGCCGCCGGCGCGCTGCGCTACACCGAATACGACTTCTTCAAGCGCTGGATGGCCAAGCGTCTCGCCGCGCGCGAGGGGGCTCCGACCGACGTCAACCAGGTCTTTGAATTCACCGACTGGGCGGCGCTCGCGAGCTTCACCAAGGAATTCGTCGTGGCCGCCAGGGCCTGAGCGAAACCGCCCGCCGGTTTCGATCGGCGGGCTTCTTTCAGCCGGCGCTAGAGCCCCGGCTGCACGTGAGGTCGCATGCTCCAGATCCTGCTCGTGGCCCTCGGGGGTGCTGTCGGTTCGGTTTGCCGCTATCTGGTCGGCGTCGGCGCGCTGCGGCTGCTGGGTCCGGCCTTTCCCTGGGGCACGCTCGCCGTCAACGTCGCCGGATCGTTCGCCATCGGCATTCTGGCCGAACTGATCGTCGCCCGTTTCGGTGCCTCCACCGAGTTGCGGCTTCTGCTGATCACCGGCTTTCTCGGCGGCTTCACCACCTTCTCCGCCTTCGCGCTCGACGCCGTCACCCTGTTTGAGCGGGGTGCTTCCCTGGCCGCTGCAACCTACCTCATCCTCAGCATCGGTGCGTCCATTGCCGCGGCGATCGCCGGTGTCGGCCTGATGCGTTCGCTGCTCTGACCGGTTTTCCTGTTTCCATCTTCGGCCGAAATGCTCTAAAGCCCTGCTCAAGACGAGATCTGCGGGCTTTTCCGCAGCAGTGACCGAAAGATTGGCTATGGCAGGCATCGAACATATCACCGTGGAAGCCGACGAGGCAGGCATGCGTCTGGACCGTTGGTTCAAGGTGCATTTCCCGGGCCTCGGCTTCGGCCAGTTGCAGAAGCTGCTGCGTTCCGGCCAGGTGCGTGTCGATGGCGGCCGGGTGAAGACCGATGCCCGCGTGCAGCCGGGGCAGGTGGTGCGCATCCCGCCGCTGGACGTGGACCTGAAGATCAAGGCCGGACCGATCGGCTCGCACGACCTGAAGCATTCCGAGGATGGAGAGCTTCTGTCGCGCATGCTGCTGCACGAGGACGAGAAGGTGTTCGTGCTCAACAAGCCGGCCGGGCTTGCCGTGCAGGGCGGCTCGGGCCTGACCCGTCATATCGACAAGATGCTCGAGGCCTGGACCAGCAAGAAGGGCGAGAAGCCGCGTCTGGTGCACCGGCTCGACCGCGACACCTCCGGCGTGCTGGTGGTCGCCCGCACCCGTGGCGCGGCCCAGAAGCTGACCGCCGCCTTCCGCGAGCGCGATACCCACAAGACCTACTGGGCGCTGGTCAAGGGCGTGCCGCGCAAGCACGAGGACAAAATCTCCACCTGGCTGGTCAAGGACCAGACCGACGAAGGCGACCGGATGCGCGTCGCCCGGCACGGCGAGGACGGTGCCGATCACGCCGTGTCCTACTACCGCGTCATCGATACCGCCGCGCAGAACCTCGCCTGGCTGGAAATGGAGCCCTATACCGGCCGGACCCACCAGTTGCGCGTCCATGCCCTGCATATCGGCCATCCGATCATCGGCGATCCCAAATACTTCATCGACGACCACAACTGGGATTTCCCGGGCGGCATCCAGAAGCGGCTGCATCTGCATGCGCGGCACATCGACATTCCCCATCCCTCCGGTGGCCGCCTCAAGGTAACCGCGCCGCTTTCTCCGCATATGGTGCAGAGCTGGAACCTGCTGGGCTTCGACCAGGCGGACGGGGACAAAGAAGAAGAATGAAACTCGTCCTTTTCGATTGCGACGGCACGCTCGTCGACAGCGTCGCCCTGATCCACGCGGTCATGGTGCGGACCTTCCGCCACTTCGGCAAGGCCGAGCCGACGGTCGACGCCACCAAGGCGATCATCGGGCTCACCCTCGACATCGCGATCGCCCGCATCGACGGCAAGCCGCATGCCGACGCGGAAGCCGTGGCGATGATGGCGCATTACAAGGACATCTTCCTCGGCGTCCGCGACGAACTCGCTTTCCACGAGCCGCTTTTCCCCGGCATCGCCGAACTGATCGCCGCCCTGGCTGCCCGCGAGGACGTGCTGATCGGCGCCGTCACCGGCAAGTCGCGCCGTGGCCTCGACATGGTGCTTGAAACCCACGGCTTCACCTCCCATTTCTTCGTTTCCCGCACGGCCGACGACTGCCCGTCCAAGCCGCACCCCGCCATGGTCTCCGAATGTTGCGACCAGGCGGGCATCGTGCCGGCCGATACCGTCGTCATCGGCGATGCGGTCTACGACATGCAGATGGCAAAGGCCGCCGGCGCGACCGCGATCGGCGTGTCCTGGGGTTATGCGAGCGTCGAGCAATTGTGGGCCGCCGGTGCCGACGCGGTGGTCGATCGCCCGGCCGACATCCTGAACTACATTCACTGAGGTTTTCCGATGCGCGACGAGTTGAGCGTTTTCGTCCCCGAGCAGAGCGATGCTGATCCGGTGCGCCGGGCACAGATCCAGATGAAGAAGCCGCAGGCCAAGCGCTTCTACAAGGACGTGACGGTCGAGCCGGAGGGCGATGCCTTCGCCGTGAAGCTCGACGGCCGCTCCGTCAAGACGCCGGGCAAGAAGCTTCTGGCGCTTCCGACCCGCGCGGCTGCGGAACTCGTCGCCGGCGAATGGCGCGCGCAGGGCGAGACGATCGAGCCGGAGAGCATGCCGGCCACGCGGATCGCCAATACGGCGATCGACGCCGTTGCCGACCAGGCCGAGGCCGTGTTCGAGGACATCGTGCGCTACAGCGGCAGCGACCTCTTGTGCTACCGCGCCGACGGTCCGCAGGAACTGGTCGAGCGCCAGCAAGAGCGCTGGGACCCGGTGCTGGCCTGGCTGGCCGAGGTCCATTCGGCCCGTTTCATCCTCATCGAGGGCGTCATCCACCAGGAACAGCCGGAAGAGGCCGTCGCCGCCTTCGCCGCGGCCCTTGAAGCTGAGCGCTCGCCGCTCGCCTTGTCCTGCCTGCATGTGGTAACGACCATCGCCGGCTCGGCCATGCTGACGCTGGCCCTTCGCGACCGACACCTGACGCTCGAAGAGGTCTGGGCGCTTGCCCATCTCGACGAGGACTGGACCGACGAGCACTGGGGCGTCGATGCGGAAGCCGAGGCGCGCCGCGCCAAGCGTTTCACCGAAATCGCGGCCGCCGCGGCCATGCTCGAGGCGCTGCGCGCCACGGATTAACGGTCCGCTAACCATAAAGGTGGGACGCTCTGGCGGAAGAGAATCATCCGTCCGGGGTATCCCATGTTCGCCCGCTTCCTCAAGCTTGGCCTTGCGCTGTTCCTGCTCGGCGCGCTGGCCTCCTGCAGCCTCATCCACGGCCGGCCGATCACCCGGCCGCTCAGCTATCATGTGCGCGACGTCACCGTGATCGCCGATGCGACCGTTCCGACCCGCATCATCGCCGGCGTGGACCGGCGGGTGTCGGCCGCGATCGCGGCGACCCGGCCCCCGGCCGGTGCCGAGCGGGTGGTCGTGCTCGTGCGGATCGAAAAGCTGGGTTATGGCTTCAACGCGCGTCGCCACCTGCAGACGGCACGCTTCACCGTCACCGCCGCCTCGGTCGAGACGGGCGCACCGGTCGCTGAGGGCAGCTTCCTCGTCAATAATCCGACCAACGATCCGATGATGGCCGAGGAGAGCCTGGCCGAAGAGATCGCCAGCCGCGTGCGCTTCGCCTTCTCGCTTGCCTCGCCTTCGCTGCGCAAGGTGGTCAGGCCGCCGCGCACCCAGTCCACCCGATTGAAGACCGCTTTGGCGCCCGAGACCCCGGCCGTCGTCGCGCCTGCGGCCGCAACCTCCGCCGAGCCCACCGAGGCAGTACCTCCGGCGCCGGCAGCTCCACCCGCCGGGGCGATCGAGACGAATATCGAGGAAGGCGCAAGCGGAGCCGTCAAGCTCGGCGGCGCTGCACCCGCGGTTCCCTGCGATCCCGCCAAGGACAAGGATTGCGCCGCGCCGAAGCCCTGAGCGGTTTCTGGCGCTCGATTGACTTGGATGGCGCTTCCACCTATTCCAGAGACTACGGATGGTTTCCGGGCCGGCGATTTTCGGCCCGGGAAGCAAAAGGGAATGCGACGGCGGGGATCCAGACCGGGACCGCCAATCGCAGCCGACCCCGCGACTGTAGAGCGGCGAGGGTCTTCCGTCCGGCAGGGACTTCGTTGACGGATGGCTGTTCGCAGGGTGCGGACGGTCCGAAGCAGGGTTCAGCCGGAAAAGCCACTGGAGGGCTGCGCGATCAGCCGGGGCCGGACGCCTCTATCATCTACGAATCGTCCTCCCTTTCGCGCCGCATCCACCTCCGGGAAGGCAAGGAAGATCCGCCGGTGCGTCTTTCGCACCACGACCCGCGAGCCAGGAGACCTGCCAACCGTGCCGGGCATCAAGCCCACACCTGTCAAAGGGGAGGCTCCCCTTGTTGCCAGCACGGAGGTTGTCGTGGCGACACTGAAGAAGATCGGGATCGCCGGATCCCGTGAATGCGCAAATCGTGCGAGCCCGTCCGGCGAAGGCTACTCCGCCGCGAACGGTCGGCGAGTGCCTGAATTCTGTGGCGCACGCTTCCGCCTGCAGAAACGCGTCTCCGGCCTTGCTCCCATTCTTACCGGCGGGCGCTGAGCCATGGCCAGCCCGTCCTCTTCCATTCTCGTTCTCGGCGGCGCCCGCTCGGGCAAGTCGCGCTTTGCCGAAGGTCTGGCCCTCGATTGCGCGGCTGACCGCCATTATGTCGCGACCGGCCGCGCCTTCGACGACGAAATGCGCGACAGGATAGCCAGACACCGGAGCGATCGCGGCGACGGCTGGACGACCCATGAGGAGCCGGTCGACCTGCTCGGCCAGCTCGAGCGGATCGATGATCCGTCGCGCGTCGTGCTGGTCGACTGCCTGACGCTGTGGGTCACCAATCTGATGCTGGAGGACCACGACGTGGCGGCCCGCTCGGCCGAACTGGCGGCGTTTCTTCCGCAGCTGAAGGCCAGGGTGATCCTCGTTTCCAACGAGGTCGGGCTCGGGATCGTGCCGGAAAATCGCATGGCGCGCGAATTCCGCGACCATGCCGGACGGCTCCACCAACAGATCGCGGCGAGCGTCGCGGAAGTCTATTTTGTCGCGGCCGGCTTGCCGCTGAAAATGAAGGGTTGAACATGCTGCAACAGAAGATCCCCGCGACCGTCATCACCGGCTTCCTCGGCGCCGGCAAGACCACCATCATCCGCAACATGCTGATGAATGCCGGCGGCAAGAAGATCGCGCTGATCATCAACGAGTTCGGCGATCTCGGCGTCGACGGCGACGTGCTGAAGGGCTGCGGCGCCGACAATTGCACCGAGGACGACATCATCGAGCTGACCAATGGCTGCATCTGCTGCACCGTCGCCGACGATTTCATCCCGACCATGCAGCGCCTGCTGGAACGTGACGTGAAGCCCGACCACATCGTCATCGAGACCTCGGGCCTGGCGCTTCCCCAGCCGCTGGTCGCCGCCTTCAACTGGCCGGACATCCGCACCCGCGTCACCGTCGACGGCGTCATCACCGTGGTCGACAGCGCCGCCGTCGCCGTCGGGCGCTTCGCCGACGACCATGACAAGGTGGACGCGGCCCGCGTGGCCGACGAAGGCCTCGACCACGACAGCCCGCTGGAGGAACTGTTCGAGGACCAGCTGACTTGCGCCGATCTCATCATCCTCAACAAGACCGACCTGCTCGACGCCGAGGGCATCGCCCGGGTGCGTGCCGAAGTGGCCGAGCGCATCCACCGCAAGCCGGCTCTGATCGAGGCGAAGAACGGCGACGTGCCGGCGCTCGTCCTGCTCGGCATCGGGGCCGGCACAGAGGACGACATCGACAATCGCAAGTCGCACCACGAGATGGAGCACGAGGCGCTGCACGAGAGCGGCGAGGCCCATGACCATCATCACGACCACGACGAATTCGAGAGCTTCGTGATGAAGCTCGGCGCGATCGCCGATCCGTCCGGTTTCGTCGATCGGCTGAAGGGCGTGATCGAAGCCCATGACGTGCTGCGCCTGAAAGGTTTCATCGACGTGCCCGGCAAGCCGATGCGCCTCGTCATCCAGGCTGTGGGTTCCCGCATCGACACCTATTTCGACCGCCCCTGGGCCTCCGGCGAAACGCGTGAAACCCGCTTCGTCGTCATCGGCCTGCACGACTGGGATTTCGGCGCGGTTGTCGAAGCTGTCGAGAAGGCAGCTTGAGGTTTGAATGAGCCTATGAGCGCGCGGTTCAACCCCCTCTGGCCTGCCGGCCATCTCCCCCTCAAGGGGGGAGATCGATCCAGCCGATACCGCTTGGCTCAGGGGTGGTTTCCTTCCTGCCATTTTGCGGGAATGACGCCGTTTCGGGGTGACCGTGATGGCATTGCGGTGGCCGCATTCCGATCTCCCCCCTTGAGGGGGAGATGCCCGGCAGGGCAGAGGGGGGTAGCCGCTACGCTGCAGGGCCGGAATGGGGGGCATGTTTCCCATGCCGTGCGCGCATGCATCTTCTCCTAGCCCAGAAAGGCTCGATCGCCGACGGTGAAGAGGCCGTCGATCTCGGCCAGACGCCCGGCGACATCCTCTTCCTCTCGGCAGCCGACACGGAGCTTGCCGCGATTGCCGCGGCCGTGGCCGCCCGTGCCGAAGGCCCGAGTTTCCGGCTCGCCAGCCTGATGAGCCTCAAGCACCCGATGTCGGTCGACACCTATGTCGAGCGCACCGCGCGGCATGCGAAGCTGATCGTCGTCCGGGCGCTCGGCGGGGCGAGCTATTTCCACTATGTGCTCGAGGCGCTGCATGCCGCAGCCCGCCGCACAGGCGGGGCCATCGCCGTGCTGCCGGGCGACGACAAGCGGGACGAGGGGCTCGCCGAGTTCTCGACCCTGCCGGCCGAGGATCTGGCCGCACTCTGGGCCTATCTGATCGAGGGGGGCGAGGCCAATGCACGAGCCTTCGTCGACTATGCCTCGGCTCTTGCCGGTCACGGCGAGAAACCAGCCCCCGCCGCGCCGCTGCTGAGGGCCGGGATCTGGTGGCCGGGCAGGGGTGTCATCGGGGTCGGTGAATGGAGAGAGGCTTCGAAAAGCGCCCCTCATCCGCCTGCCGGCAATTTGTCGCCGGGTTCGGTGATACCCCCCTCTGGCCTGCCGGCCATCTCCCCCTCAAGGGGGGAGATCGATTCGCGGCAGGCGTCCGCGGCTTCTTCTGATGCCGTGCATTCAGAGTCCTATTCCGTAAGTTTCGCCTCTGGAGGTGACGCGGCGCGGCTACCGCGTCCGATCTCCCCCCTGGAGGGGGAGATGCCCGGCAGGGCAGAGGGGGGTGAACGCCAACCCGCGCCCATTGCCGCCCTCTGCTTCTACCGCGCGCTGGTCCAGAGCGGCGAAACCAAGCCGGTCGAGGCGCTGATCGATGCCTTGAAGACGCAAGGGCTCACCGCGCTACCGGTCTTCGTCTCCAGTCTGAAGGATGCCGTCTCGGTCGAGACGCTGCGCTCGATCTTTGCCGAGGCGCCGCCCGCCGTCGTCATCAACGCCACCGGCTTTGCCGTTTCGGCGCCGGGGGCCGAGCGCGTCTCGACCGTGCTGGACGAGGGCGGTGCAGTCGTGCTGCAGGCGCTGTTCTCCTCCTCCACACGGGAGGCCTGGGAGGCCTCGTCGCAGGGCCTTACCGCCCGCGATCTCGCCATGAGTGTGGCGCTGCCGGAGGTCGACGGGCGCGTGATGACCCGTGCCGTCTCGTTTAAGGCCGCCGCGCGCTTCGATGCCCGCGTCGAGACCAATATCGTCTCCCACGAACCCGATGCCGGCCGCGCCGGTTTCGTCGCAAGGCTGGCCGCCAACTGGGCGCGGCTCAGGTTGACGCCGGCCTCGGAGCGGCG
>CALRRQ020000030.1:0-59545 GCA_943370615.1 Rhizobium sp. Q54 | reverse complement strand
CGGGCGAGCGTCTCGTCGGCGGCGTGATCCATCATCTAGGCGACGTCGTGACGAGCGAGATCGTCGCGGTGCCTAGCATGATCGCCCATGTGCTCGACGAGGTGATCGACGAGGTCTATCCGCGCGCCACCACGGCGGCGCCGGGGGAGGCGGCCGAATGAGCGCGTTCAGCCTCCGCGACATCAACAAGTCCTATGGCGGCAACAGCATCCTGAAGGGCGTCAGCCTCGAGGCCGAGGCGGGCGAGTTCATCGCGCTGGTCGGACCGTCCGGCTGCGGCAAGAGCACGCTGCTGCGCATCGTCGCCGGCCTCGACCATGCCGACCGCGGCGAGATCGTCATCGGCGGCGAGGACGTGTCGGCGAGGGCGGCGGGCGATCGCAACATCGCCATGGTGTTCCAGTCCTACGCGCTTTACCCGCATCTGACCGCCGGCCAGAACATCGCCGTTCCGCTCGCCATGCGGCGCCTGTCGACCGCCGGACGCCTGCCGTTGATCGGGCCCATGCTGTCCGGCCAGCGGCAGATCCGCGCCGACATCCAGCGCCAGGTGCAGGACATGGCGACCTCACTGAAGATCGACCATCTTCTCGACCGCAAGCCGGGGCAGATGTCGGGCGGCCAGCGCCAGCGCGTGGCGCTCGCCCGCGCCATGGTGCGCCATCCGAGCGTCTTCCTGATGGACGAGCCGCTGTCCAACCTCGACGCCAACCTGCGCGTCCATGCGCGGGGCGAGATCGTCGAACTGCACCGCAAGGCCGGCGTGCCGACGCTCTACGTCACCCATGACCAGTCGGAGGCGCTGTCCATGGCCGACCGTGTCGCGGTGATGATCGGCGGGCGCCTGCTGCAGCTCGACAGCCCGCGCACGATCTACGACGATCCGGCGCATATCGAGGTCGCCCGCTTCCTCGGCCAGCCGCGCATCAACATTGTTCCCACCGTCGTCGACGCAACCGGCCTCGTTCAGGTCGGCGGCATCCGCCTGGCGACCCGCAGCGACCTGAAGCCCGGTGCGCCGGTGACGATCGCCTTCCGCCCGGAATTCGTGCGCCTTGGACCGGCCGGCGAGGGCAACCTGCCGGCCCGTGTCGAGCGGCTGGAATTCCTCGGTTCGGAAGTGGTGGTCTTCACCAAGCTGGCGGCGATGGACGGCATCGTCGTGGCCAGGATCCCGCCCGCCGAGGCCATCGGTCTTGCCGCCGGCCAGCGCATCGATTTGAGGCTCGATCCCGACGCCATCCTGCTGTTCGACGACCAGGGCGACCGGCTTCCCGCCAGCATCGCCATGGTCTCGGCCGAGCGCTCGGAGGTGCTGCATGGCTAGTCTTGCCCTCGATGCAGGCCGGCCGTCGCTCGTTCGCTCCGCCGCTGACGCTGCGAAGAAGCGCGAGGCCCGCATCGCCATCCTGCTCTCCGCTCCGGCCCTGCTGCTGCTTTTCCTCTTCATCATCCTGCCGACGATCGCCGTGATCTTTCTCGGCTTCACCGATTTCGAGCTGGGCTATGCCAGCTTCAATTTCGTCGGTCTCGAAAACTATGCCGAACTGCTGAACGACCGCACCTTCAAGAGATCGCTGTGGAACACCGCGGTCTATGCGGCGATCGTGGCACCCGTATCGATGGCGCTTGGGCTCGGCATCGCGCTGCTGATCGAATCCGAGGGCTGGGGCAAGAGCCTGTTCCGCACCGCTTTCTTCCTGCCGGTCGCCTCGTTGCTCGTCGCCATGGCCACCGTCTGGCAATACCTCTTCCATCCGACCATCGGGCCGATCAACGCGGCGCTTGCGATGATCGGCGTCGAGGGCCCCAACTGGCTCGGCGCGTCGAGCACCGTAATGACCAGCCTGTCGATCATCGGCATCTGGCAGGCGACCGGCTTCAACATGGTGCTGTTCCTCGCCGGCCTCTCCGCCATTCCGCGCGAGCTCTACCAGGCGGCCGAGGTCGACGGTGCGCGCTCGGCGCTCTCCCGCTTCCGCCTCGTCACCTGGCCGATGCTCGGGCCGACCACGCTCTTCGTCACCACGATCAGCATCATCAATTCGGTGAAGGTGTTCGAGACCGTGAAAACGCTGACCGAGGGCGGCCCCAACAAGGCGTCCGAAGTGCTGCTCTTTACCATCTACCAGGAGGGTTTTGTCTACCTGAAGGTCGGCTATGCCTCGGCGATGACCGTCATCTTCCTGGCGATCCTCGTCTCCCTGATGTTCCTCCAATACCGCGTCATGGACCGGAAGGTGCACTACGCATGATGACGACCGCTCGCCTGACGCCTGGCCGCGTCGTCCGCCTGTCTCTGCTCACGCTCGGCGCCCTCGTCTTCCTCGCGCCCTACATCTTCATGATCTCCACCGCCGGCAAGGCGCAGAGCGAGATCTTCTCCTCGTCCCTGAACCTGATCCCGCAGACCTGGTCCTATGCCGAGAACTTCGCCAAGGCCTTCGGCCGTGTGTCGATGGGCGGCCTGCTCCTGAACGGCGTCATCGTCTGCGGCCTGATCCTCGTCGTCCAGGTGCTGGTGGCGATCCCTTGCGCCTATGCCATGGCCAAGCTGTCGTTCCGCGCGGCACGCCTGATGATGGCGCTCGTCATGCTCGGCCTTCTGGTGCCGATCCATGCGACCGCGCTGCCGCTCTATGTCGCCTTCGATCGCATGGCCGTGCTCAACAGCTATTTCGCGCTGGTCGCGCCGTTCTCGATCTCGGTGTTTGCCATCTTCCTGTTCCTGCAGTTCTTCCGCGGCATTCCCGACGACCTGATCCATGCGGCCCGTCTAGACGGCATGTCGGAGGCCGGTATCGTGGCGCGCGTCGTGGTGCCCAATGCCTGGCCGGCGATCACCGCCTTTGCGATCTTCTCGGTCGTCGCCCACTGGAACGACCTGTTCTGGCCGCTGATCGTCGTCACCAACCAGACCTACGCGACGCCGCCGCTCGGGCTTCTCTACTTCCGCGCCGCGGAAGCCGGCGACGACTACGGCGCGCTGATGGCGGCCACCCTCATCATCACCCTTCCCCTCGTGCTCGCCTTCCTGCTCGCGCAGAAGCGCTTCGTCGAGGGTATCACCATGACCGGTCTGAAAGGCTGATCGGTCGCAACCCAAGGAGACCTGCGATGACCTATCTCAAAAAGGCGCTTGCCGCGGCAGCGGTGACGCTCGCCGTCAGCATGCCTGCCCATGCCGAGACCACGCTCAACGTGCATTATCCGATGCCCGGCTTCTTCAAGGACGTGATGGACACGATCTCGAAGAAGTTCATGGAAGAAAATCCTGATATCAAGATCACCTTCGCCAATCCTTCGGATACCTATGAAGCTGGCATCCAGACCATCATGCGCCAGGCCGGTACGGCCGAAATGCCTGACGTCACCTTCATCGGCCTCAACCGTCTGCGCATGCTCAACGAGCGCGACATTCCGGTCGATCTGGCACCGTTCATGGCCAAGGACGGCAACATGGCCGAGCAGGGCTTTTCCGACAACATCCTGAAGCTCGCCCAGGTCAAGGGCAAGCAGGTGGGGCTGGCCTTCGCCACCTCCAACCCGATCATGTATTACAATGCCGATCTCGTGCGCAAAGCCGGCGGCAATCCGGATCAGCCGCCGAAGACCTGGGACGAGGTGATCGAACTCGCCTCCAAGATCAAGGCGCTCGGCGACGGCAACGAAGGCATCGACTTCCGTTGGCAGGGCGACGACTGGATGTTCTCCGCCCTCCTGTTCGGCGCCGGCGGCAAGATGCTGAACGACGGCGAGACCGGCGTTGCCTTCAACGGTCCGGAAGGCCTGAAGGCTTTCGAAGTGGTCGACAAGATGGTCAAGTCGGGCGCGTTGCCGGTCTTCACCGCCCAGGCCGGCGAACAGGCCTTCTACGCCGGCAAGGTCGGCTTCGAGTTCAAGACCACCGGCGGCCTGCGTAACACCATCAAGAACGTCGGCGACAAGTTCGAGCTTCGCACCGCTAACATTCCGCTGATCGACCCGGCCAACGGCAAGCTGCCGACCGGTGGCAACGCCGCCGTCATGCTGACCCGCGACGCCGAAAAGCAGGACGCCGCCTGGAAGTTCATCAAGTTCGCATCCGGCCCGTTCGGCGCCTCGGTCGTCGTTCCCGGCACCGGCTACGTGCCGAACAACGAACTCGCCGCCAAGTCGCCAGACTATCTCGGCAACTTCTACAAGGAAAACCCGCTGTTCCGCGCCGGCCTCGAGCAGATGCCGCTGATGCAGCCCTGGTATGCCTTCCCCGGCTCGAACGGCGTGAAGGTCACCCAGACGATCGTCGAGAACCTCTCGCGCGTGGTCGAACAGTCGGCCGAGCCGAAGGAAGCCCTCGACGACGCAGCCGCCGAAGTCGAAGCCCTGCTGCCGCGCAGCTGAGCCCCGCGCTTCGTCACGGACGACCCGACCAAGGACGCGTCGCTCGCATGAGCGGCGCGTCACACTGCTGACAAGCGCGTGCCGGCGTTTCACACGCCACGACTGATTGGACGGCGCGGGCCCCGGGATTCCCTCTTCTCCCCAGCGGGGAGAAGATGCCCGAAGGGCAGATGAGGGGGTCCCTTGGGCACGGTCGCTGGTGTCGGTGTCGGACGCGCTTTGGTCGGCTGTCCGCGGTAGCACACGTTATGCTTCGGTTCTCGTGGCGGAGGCTTCGCCCCCCTCATCCGGCGCTACGCGCCACCTTCTCCCCGCCGGGGAGAAGAGGAGCGGACAACGCTCGCCTCGCCAAGGACCAGCAGGGCGACTTGCCGCTTGTCGAGGGTATGGTCTTCTCAACCGTTTCCCATCGCCAGAAGACTCGGATCAACCCCGCTCGGTCCGCCGCACGGTGTCGCCGGAGTTTCACAATGCCCGACTGAATTGACGGCGCGGGCCCCGGGATTCCCTCTTCTCCCCAGCGGGGAGAAGATGCCCGAAGGGCAGATGAGGGGGCCCCCCGGTCACGGCCGCTGATGTCGGTGTTGGGCGTGCTTTGGTCGGCTGTCTTCGGTAGCACACATTATGCTCCGGTCGTCTGGTCAGGGGCTTCGCCCCCCTCATCCGGCGCTACGCGCCACCTTCTCCCCGCCGGGGAGAAGAGGAATGGACACCGATCCGCCTTACCGTTCCGCCGGTGTTCAGCTTGTAGCCGAGCGTGAGATGGCGGGGCGTTGCCGCGTTTTCGGCGATGTCGAGCAAGAGCGAGGCCGCCGTCGCGCCCATGCTGGCATCGGCCATCTCGATCGTCGTCAGGGGCGGATCGACGAGCCGGCCAATGGCGATGCCGTCGAAGCCGGCGACCGAGACGTCGCCGGGAACCGAGAACCCTTCGCGGCGCAGGGCGCTGATGACGCCCAGCGCCAGGAGGTCGTTCGAGGCGATGATCGCGGTCGGGCGGTGAAGCGACATCGCCTGGGCGAGGTCGAGGTCGTCGTAGCCGGTGGTGAAGGAAATCTGCAGGGCTTCGTTGATCGGCAGCCCGCCCGCCTCCATCGCCGCGCGATAACCGTCGTAGCGCAGGCGCGCGCGGTCGGAACTCTCGAAGCGGCCCGAGACGAACAGGATCTGCCGATGGCCGTGTTCGATCAGATGCGTGGTGATCTCGCGCCCGGCAAGCCGGTTGTCGGTCGTCACGGCGGCGGGAAAGCGCGAGGTCGGCAGGTTGTTGAGCAGCACGGTCGGCGGCAGGAATGCGGGCAGGGTCGACTGGCTCTTCAGCGGGTCGCACACGGTGAGGATCAGGCCGGTCGGCTTTTCCGCCAGCAGGTAGTCGACGGCATCGGCCTCGCGCGACGGATCGTAGTCGGACTGGGCGATCAGAACGCCGTGCCCCGACACCCGCATGCGGTTCTGGATGCCGGACAGCGATGCGGCGAAGACCGGATTGGTGATGCTGGGAATGAGCACGCCGATCACCGGCCGGCGGCGTCCCGGCGGAAGGCTTCGCTCGATCCGGTGATAGCCGAGGTCGGAGGCCGCCTTGCGCACCCGCCGCACCATGCCCTCGCTGACCGGTCCGCTGCGGTTGAGCACGCGGCTGACCGTGGCCATCGAGCATCCCGCTCGTGATGCGATTTCCTCGAGTGTCGACATCTGGCGCTCGCTCATGTCGTTGCAAAAGTCGGGCAGGAAGGCGGTTCGGTCGTCACGGCAGGCGGCAATGGCTTTGCCGAATGCCCTCAAATGCGGTTGGCCGCCGTGGTCTCCACGGCGGCCATGCTTGTCGGTCCGGCCGGGCGATCACTCGGCGGCGATCGACTTCTGGCGATCGTTGATCGCCAGGAGCTTGCGGGCGCGCTCCAGGCTTTCCGGCTGTTCGGCGCGGTAGCGGGCGCCGATTTCCATCATCGCGACCGTGCCGGGCAGGAAGTCCAGTTCGCCGAAGATGTCTTCCCAGTCGATGTCGCCCCAGCCGAGCGGCATGTGCAGGTCGCCAATGCCCATCGCGGTGTTTTCCTGCGGATGGTAGCCCTTGTAGAAGCCCTGCGGGCGGCCGAAGCTGTCATGCAGGTGCAGATGGCCGGCAACGGGTGCCATGGCGGCGATCTGTTCGCGGAAGTTGAGGCCGCGATAGGTCGATTCGATATAGGCATGGCTGAAGTCGATGAGGGCGACGACATTGGCGTGGTTGACGGCCTTGACCGTCTCGGCGACTTCCGCCGGCGTCTGGCGATACTGGCCGGGCTCGGTGGTGAAGATGTTTTCCAGCGCGATGCGCACGCCGTAGGGCCTGGCGAATTCGGCGAGTTCCAGCAGCGCTTCGCGTTCGCGCAGGTCCGCTGCGGCCCGATCGAAGATCTGCTCGGCGCGCAGGCAGCCGCCATGCTGGACGAGGATGCGGGCGTCGATCCGGTCGCAGATCTCGACCAGGGCTTTCGCTGCGTCGATCTGGTAGCGGCAGGTGGCCGGGTCCATGAAGTTGGACGAGACGAGGCCGTGCACCGTGTAGCGGAAGTCGAACTGCTTGGTGAGGGCAACGAGACGCTCGGCGCGGTCCTTGATGATGCGTCCGCCGGCGATCAGGTCGAGCGTGGTGACACCGAGTTCGACCGTGTCGACGCCCATGTCGGCGAGCGCCCGAAGGTCGTCGCCGAGGCTCTGCATCTCGCCATTGTCCGAGCCGGCATTGAAGCCGGTTGCGATGATATTGCTCATGTTTTCACTCCAGGTGTGGGTTGGGCAAGGGGTTTAGGCGGCAGCTGCGATCTTGTCGCGCAGTGTCAATGCCAGGTCCGGACTGTCGGAGGTCAGGTGTCCGATGCCGCGCTCCAGCCATTTGCCGATCAGCGCCTCGTCGTTGAGCGTCCAGACGCAGAGGCGGTCAAGCGGCAGCAGGCTGGTGACCAGGTCCCATTCGGCGTCCATCAGCTCGTGGTGGATGGCGACGATCTCGACGAGACCTTCGACCTGCTCGATGAAGCGCTTCAGGCCGCCCTGCCTTTCGGCCCAGGCGGCATTGACCGAGACGAGCCGGGCGATGTCCGGGGCAATGCTGCGGCAGCCTTCGAGCACGGAGACGTCGAACGAGGTCAGGTAGCTTCGTCCGGCAAGACCCTGGGCGGCAAGTTCCGCGGCGACCTTCTCGACGATGCCCGGATAGGGCGTGCCGGTCTCGTCGCTCTTGATCTCGACATGCAGGGGCAGGCCGTCGGCCGCCGACAGCACCGACAGCACTTCGGACAGCGTCGGGATCGTCTCGTCGCTGTCCTTGAGCTTGACGTTCAGGCGCGCCTCGGGCGTCAGCGCCCGGACAGGGCCCTGGCCCTCGGTTGTGCGCTCGAGCGTCGCGTCATGGATGACGAGGAGTTCGCCGGAATCGGTGAGGTGGACGTCGAATTCGACGGCGTCGACGCCAAGTTCGAGCACGTTGCGGAAGCCTTGAAGCGAGTTTTCGGGCCAGAGATTGCGGGCGCCGCGATGGCCGGTGATCAGTGTCATGAGCGTGGTCCTGGATTTGGGGTGAGAGAGTTCAGCGCACGGTCGGATCGAGCTTGTCGCGCAGCCAGTCGCCGACCAGCGAGATCGACAGCGTCGTCAGCATGATGACGAAGGCCGGGGCGAGCATGATCCAGGGTGCACGGGTGAGATATTCGCGGCCGAAGCCGACCATGTTGCCGAGGCTGGTTTCGGGCGGTTGCACGCCGAGCCCGAGGAAGGAAAGGCCGCTTTCCATCAGGATGATCTCGGGGAAGGTCAGCGTCATCGAGACGATCAGCGTCGAGGCGACATTCGGCAGGATGTGGCGGAAATAGACCCGGAACGGCGTGGCGCCGAGCTGGACCACGGCCGAGGCATAGCCCTGGGCGCTGGCGGAAATTGCGAGCCCTCGGGCGATGCGCGCATAGCGTTCCCAGCCGTAGAAGCCCATCAGGCAGACGATCAGAAGCATGGACGAGCCGAAAAAGGCGAGAACGGCCAGCGACATGATGAGGAAGGGCAGGGCGGCCTGGAAGTCGGCGAGCACGAGCACCAGGTGTTCGACCCAGCCGCGGAATTTTGCTGCGGCAAAGCCGAGCACCGTGCCGAACACCGCCGAGAGGATCGTGGCGCTGAACGCGATGACCAGCGACACACGGATCGACTGGATCAGGCGGGCGAGCACGTCACGGCCGAGTTCGTCGGTGCCGAGCCAGTGCTTGGCATTGCCGGGCGACGCCAAACGGTTGGCAAGGTCCATCGCCGTGATGCCGTAGGGGCGCAGAAGGTCGGCGAAGATCGCCACCAGCACCATGGTGACGAGCCAGAAGATGCCGAGCCCGATCGAGAGGGGAACATTGCGGCGAAGGGTGGAAAGGACGCCGGCCGTGCGGTCGCCTTGCGGCCGCGCCTGTGCCTGTGCCATGTCTGTCGAGCTCATGACGTCCTCCTCAATGGGCGGTTTGGGCGCGCAGGCGCGGGTCGAGCCAGCCGTAGAGCAGGTCGACGATGAGGTTGGAGACCACCATGGTCGCGGCGATCATCAACAGGATGCACTGGACGACCGCGAGGTCGCGGTTGGCGACGGACACCACCAGCAGGCGACCGATGCCGGGCCAGGAGAAGATCGATTCCACCACCACCGCGCCGGCGATCAGCGAGCCGACCATGAAGCCGACGATGGTGACGATCGGTACGGCGGCGTTCGGCAGCGCGTGTTGCCAGACCACATCCGGCCACTTCAGCCCCTTCGCGGAGGCGGTGCGGATATACGGCTGGCCCATCACCTCGATCATGGCGCTGCGGGAGAAACGGGCGAGGATGCCGATCCCGCCAATGCTCATGGTGATCGTCGGAAGCAGGCCGTGCATCCAGGTGTCCTGTCCTCCGGAGGGGAGGACACCGAGGCTGACGGCAAAGACTAGCACCAGAAGCAGGCCCATGACGAAGGACGGGATGGTGAAGCCGAGGATGGAGAGCATGATCACGCCGCGGTCGATGATGCTCTGGCGGTGGAGCGCGGCATAGACGCCGGCCGGGATGCCGATCAGCAGTTTCAGAACGAGTGCCGGAATGGTGAGCTGCAGCGTCGCGGGAATACGTTCCAGCACCAGCTGCAGAGCGGATGCCTTGTCGCGCATCGAAACGCCGAAATCGCCGGTGAAGATCGACTTGATATAGGCGAGGTACTGGATCCAGAGCGGCTGGTCGAGGCCCCAGGCTTTGCGGAAGGCGTCGACCGCATCCTGCGGCACGTCTGGGCCGAGCATGACCTGGGCGGGATCGCCGGACATGCGCAGCACGACGAAGGCGAAGGTGACGACGGCCAGGATGGTGATGAAGGCGCGCAGCAGGCGGGTGAAGACGAAGCGGATCATGGTCGTCTCCTTACGCGGCGAGCGGCGCGTCGGCGCCTTCGACGAGGTGGCAGGCGGCGGTTCGCTGGACGCCGATGGTGCGCAGCGCCGGCACGGTGGTGCGGCAGATGTCCGCCGCCAGCGGACAGCGAGGATGGAAGGCGCAGCCGGACGGCCGGTTGGCCGGGTTCGGCGGCTCGCCCTGCAGGATCGTCCGGCCGATGAGCGGCTTTCCCGGAACCGGCACGCTGGAGACGAGCGCCCGGGTATAGGGATGCTTCGGCGCGGCGAAGATCACGTCGGAGGAGGCTTCCTCGACGATCCGGCCGAGATACATGACGGCCACCCGGTCGGCGATGTTGCGCACCACCTTGAGGTCATGGCTGATGAACACCATGGCGATGCCGTTGTCCTCCTGCAGGTCGCGAAGCATGTTGACCACCTGCGCCTGGATCGACACGTCGAGTGCCGAGACGGGCTCGTCGCAGACCAGCAGCTTCGGCCGCGTGGCCAGCGCCCGGGCGATGACGGCCCGCTGGCGCTGCCCGCCGGAGAGTTCGTGCGGATATCGATCGGCCTGGTCGCGGCGCAGCCCGACGGCCGCCATCAACGCGTCGACGCGCGCCGGCCGCTCGTCCTTCGGCAGCAGGTCGTGGATGTCCAGCGGTTCGCCGATCTGGGCGGCGATGGTGAGGCGCCGGTCGAGTGCCGCCAGCGGGTCTTGGTAGACGAGCTGCATCTTCGCCCTGAGTGCGCGCCATTCGGCGGTACCGAATGTCGGCATTGACTTACCTTCAAAGGTAACAGTTCCGGATTGTACCGGGTCGATGCCGAGCAGCATGCGCCCCAGCGTCGACTTGCCGGAGCCGGATTCGCCGACGATGCCGAGCGCCTCGCCCGGCATCACGTTCAGGGAAACGCCGTCGACGGCGCGCACCGGCGTCGGCTTGCCGAACAGGCCGCGCCGCAACTGGTAGACGCGGGTGAGGCCCTCGGCCTTGATGAGGGGAGCAGTCACTTATGCGCCTTCCAGGATCTTCGTCTTGACGGGTTGCGGGCGGGCGGCCGGGACGGGGCTGAAGCAGGCGAGCCGGCGGCCGTCCTCCATCGGTTCGAGCATCGGTCGCTGGTCGGTACAGGCGTCCTCGGCATGGGCGCAGCGCGGCGCAAAGGCGCAGCCGGCAGACAGATGCTTCGGGTTGGGCACGGTGCCGGGGATCGGGATCAGCCGGTTGCGCGGGCCGTCGATGCGCGGGATCGCGTCGAACAGGCCGCGGGTATAGGGATGGCGCGGTTCGGAGAACAATTGTTCGATCGAACCCTGCTCGACGATCCGCCCGGCATACATCACGCAGACCCGCTCGCAGACCTGGGAGACGGCGCCGAGATCGTGGCTGATGAAGACGGTCGCCATGCCGGTCTCGGCCCGAAGCGCGATCAGAAGGTCGAGGATCTGCGCCTGGATCGTCGCGTCGAGCGCCGTGGTCGGCTCGTCGGCGATCAGGAGATCCGGCTGTCCGGCGAGCGCCATGGCGATCATCAGCCGCTGGCACTGGCCGCCGGAGAATTCGTGGGGATAGAGATCGAAGCGCCGCCGGGCATCGGGAATGCCGACGAGGTCCATCAGCCGCAGCGCCTCGGCCTTGGCCGCGACCCCATGGAGCCCGCGATGCAGCACGAGCGCCTCGGTGATCTGCCGGCCGATGCGGATGACCGGATTGAGCGAACTCGACGGATCCTGGAAGATCATCGCGACACGCCCGCCGCGCACGCTTTCCAGCGCCTGGCGCGGTGCGCCGCAGACCTCGCGCCCCTCGACGCGAACCGAACCGGTGACGCTCGCCTTGCCCGGCAACAGGCCGAGGGCTGCAAGCCACGTCACCGACTTGCCGCAGCCGGATTCGCCGACCAGGCCCAGAGCCTCGCCGGGTTTCACGTCGAGATCGATGCCGTGCAGGACCTGAACGCCGTCGAAGGCGACTTTCAGATTGCGAAGTTCCACGAGATTGGGGCTCATTGCGGTCACCTTCTTCAAGGCCTGATGCGGCTTGGCCCTTGGCCCGCCGCTGCGGTTGCTGGAAGGGTAAATCCGGCGGCGCCTGCGCCGCCGGATCGAGCTGGAGCGATCACATCGTCCAGTTGTTGGAGCGGAAGTCCATGGCGAAGGCGGGTGCCGCCTTCCACTTGAGCGAGGACTTCATACCGGTGAACACGGCGTTCTGGTGCAGGACCTGATAGGCGGGGTCTTCGCGCTCGCAGATTTCCAGCATGCGGGCATAGGCCTTCTTGCGCAGCGCGCGGTCGGTCGAGGTTTCCAGCACGACGGACAGCTCGTTCATCTCGGCGTTCGACCAGTCCTTCTTCTGCTGCATCTCGCCGTTCGGGCCGAACTGCGTGACCATCGGGGTGACCGGGTCGTTGATGTTGGCCGAGGCCGACCAGTCGCGCACGCCCTTGACGCCTTCCGGATCGTGGATCTGCGCCCAGTTCTCCTTCATCTGGATCTCGACGTTGAGGCCGACCTGCTTCCACATCTCGACCATGACCTGACCATTGGCGGTCTGGTTGGTGTAGTAGTTGTTGAGCAGGCGGTAGGGGATGGCGTCGCCCTTGTAACCGGCCTGCTTCAACAGGTCCTGAGCGAGCTGCGGATTGTATTCCGGTGCAGCCCAGCCGTCGATGAACATGTCCGTCGTCTTGAAGATGTCGAACTGCAGACCCGGCGGAACAACGGTCTGACCGCCCCAGAGCGCGTCGACGATCGCCTGGCGATCGATCGCATGGGTCATGGCGCGACGTACCAGCGGGTTGGCGAGGATCTCATTCTGTGTGTTGAACACCGAGATGCGGTGGTTGAGAATGGTCGAGTTCTGGACCTCGAAGCCCGATGCGGCCTGGACGGTCGCGATCTGATCCGGGGGCAGGTCGCAGGCGAAGTCGTACTGGCCGGAAAGGAGGCCGTTGACGCGCGAGGCGACTTCCGGAACCTCGACGAAGCGGATTTCCTCGAGCGGCGGGCGGCCACCCCAGTATTCATCGAAAGCGACGAGGGTGAGCGAAACGTCCGGCTTGTAGTCGCCGACCATGTAGGGGCCGGTGGTGATCGGCTTGCGCGCCCAGTCGGCATAGGTCGCGGCTTCGTCCCAGGCGCGGCGGTTGGCGATCTGGCTGCCGCCGGAATAGAGGCGGCCTTCCAGAGTGACGTCCGGCGTGGCGTTGTGGAAACGCACGGTGTACTTGTCGACGGCTTCGACGCCCGCAAGTGCCGGCCACAGGCGGCGACCGATGCCCGGAACGGCAGCCGGCAGTTCCTTGACGGTGGTCGGCTTGTTGTCGGATTCGAAGATCGTCTTGCCGCCCTTCGGCTCGGTATTGCCGAACACGCGCTCCTTGGAAAAGGAGAAGACGACGTCTTCGGCCGTCAGCTCGTCGCCGTTGTGGAACTTGACGCCCTGACGCAGCTTCAGCTCGAGCGTCTTGTCGTCGATGCGCTTCCACTCGGTGGCAAGACCGGCAACCGGACCCTGGTTGCCCATCCAGTCGCGCAGGATCAGGCCTTCCCAGAAGTTCGGGAAAAAGACGCGTTCGCCGACGTTCGACTGTTCGTTCCAGATGTCGAGCGTGTTGTTGTTGGTGATCTTCTGCACGGCGATCGTCACCGAGGGGCGCTTGCCCTGGGCGAAGCTCATGCGCGGCAGGATCAGGCTGCCGGTGGTCGCGCCGATCAGTCCAAGCGTGTGACGGCGGGTGATGGAAAGCATCGAAATCCTCCTTTTGGGATGGGTTCACTCGAAAACAGAGACCTTCCTCTTGCGCGTTCCGAGTGTCGGTTTGTTAATGGGCTCATGAATTTTGCATGACGGGACCCGTCGCGGCGGCCGCGGCGGGCATCGCTCAGACGGGCAGGGGCAGATCCTGCGAATTGCGCACCGGAGCGGGCTGCAGAGCCGGGGCCAGGACCGCGCCGAAGGCACGCGAAAGCTCGTCCGCGCCGGTGGCCACCAGCATTGCGCCGGCATCGGCAAGCACGGCGCGGCGCCCCTCGCGCGGATCGGCCGGATCGACGAAACCGATCGCCCGCATTCCGGCCGCGACCGCGCCGGCGATGCCGTGCGGGCTGTCGTCGACGACCAGGCAACGGGCCGGGTCGACGCCCAGCGTTTCGGCGCAGAGCAGGAAGAGATCGGGCGCCGGCTTGGGCGCCGCGACCATCTCGGCGCTGAAGACATGCGGATCGAACGCGTCCCACAGGTCGAACAGGCCGAGGCTGTTGCGTAGCCGCTCCAGCGTGCTGTTGGATGCCACGCATTTGCGCTGCGGCAGCGAGCGGATGAGCGCGTCCATGCCAGGCATCGGCTGAAGCGATCGGGAAAACTCCGCATAGAGATCATTGCGCGATCGCGCGAAGACCTGGTCCACGTCCACGACGCCGAGCTCGTCAAGGCAGATGCGCCGGGCGTCGCTCTCTGAATAGCCGGTGAAGCGTCGGTGGACCTCGGCATGCGAGATCTCCACGCCGGCGGCCTGCAGCGACTGCCAGAAGACGCGGCTCGCGACCGGCTCGCTGTCGATCAGCACGCCGTCGCAATCGAAGAGAAGGAGGTCCGCCGTCATGGATTTCCGCTGCCTGTTTCCGGGCGGGAGCGGGCTTCGCCTCGAACGCCCGGACCCCGCCGCCAAATAGGTTGCCGACCGGCGGGCTTTCCGAGACAATTGCCTTCGGCCCCGCGGTCATCTATGCGGAGTCTCTAGGTTACATATGTTACGTCAGTGTGACATTTGATCGAGGGCGCGAATTGGACAATCAGGAACTCATGGTGCGGGCGTCGTGGCTCTATCACGTCGAGGGTCTGACCCAGGCGCAGATCGGCGAACGCATGAGCCTCACCCGGCGGCGGGTGAACGAACTCCTGGGCGAAGCCCTGGAGAAGGGCGTCGTGCGCATCAGCTTCAGTTCGCCGCTCGCCGAAAACGTCGAGCTGGAGGCGCGCCTGTGCAGCCGTTTCGGCCTGGAGGAGGCGGTGGTCGCGCCGACGCCGTCGGATCCGGCCCACATGCACGCCGTCATCGGCCGCGCCGCCGCCGCCTTCCTCGACCGGCTGGTGCAGAACCGCAAGCCGCGCTCGATCGGCGTCGGCTGGGGCGCGACCCTGCACGAGACGGTGCAGCACATGACCGGCGCGAACGAGCCGGACATGCGGATAAGGTCGCTGATGGGCGGCCTGACGCGGGGCTCAGAGATCAACACCTTCGAGATCGTCCGCAGCTTCGCCAAGGTGCTGAACGCCAAGTGCCACTATTTCGCGGCACCGATCTATGCCGGCAGCGAAGAGGCGCATGACGTGATCATGGCCCAGCCGGTGTTCCAGGAATTCCTGCGCGACGGCTCGAACGTCGATCTGTCCTTCCTCAGCGTCGGTGACGTGACGGGCAAATCCTTGCAGGTGCGCTATGGCCTGCCGTCGCAGACGGATATCGGCGAACTGGTCGCGGCCGGCGCCGTCGGCGATCTGCTCGGACGCTACCTCGATGCCGAAGGGCAACCGGTCGACCATCCGCTGAACCGCCAGGTGATTTCGCCCGACCTTCAGGCCTATCGCGGCATTCCCGGCCGCATCATCGCCTCGGGCGGACCGCACAAACACGCCATCCTGCGCGCCACCGCCCGGGCCGGCCTCGCCACCGCGATCGTCACCGACGCCGACAGTGCCCGCTGGCTGCTGGACGAGGGGGAATAGGGCACGAAAGAAGGAAGGATCCGGCTGATTGGCCCGTATTCTCACATAATTGCAATGGCTTGAAGTAAAACGTCCTTGATGCTCCCTGTGTTTCCCATCGCGGGCGACGTGCATATCTACAGTGAAATCCTTGCCGATCAGCCGCAACATTTGCCATGGCCGAAGAGACCGATCTGGCGGCCCGCTTCGCGAAGTCCGATGGGGCTTGAAGCGTCCTTTGTGCGACTTGAAGCAGACCCGGCGTTGGAGTCTGACGCCGACCTGATGTGCGGCGAAACAACATAAAGATCTCTTTATGTGATTGACGGGAATGCCCCCGACGGGCATGGTGAACACATCGTGGTTCTGCGGGTTTCACGACCCGGAGCTAAGAGGGAATACGGTGATGGTGCGACGAGCACCCATGCCGGAGCTGCCCCCGCAACTGTAGGCGGAGAGCTGTCGTCCAATATGTCACTGAGGAAGACGCCTCGGGAAGACGGACGCCGGCGATGACCCGCAAGCCAGGAGACCTGCCGCGATCGATAACGTCCACGGGCGGGGTGTCCCGGTGTGCCGCTTTTGCGAACGGCTCACCTGTGCCTGTCTCGCCAATGCGTCGTGCCCATGCCTTGCCCATAACCTTCGGGGTACAAGGAAATGAGCATCAAGACGGCAAATCTCGGTTTTCCCAGGATCGGCAGGAAACGCGAGCTGAAATTCGCGCTCGAAGCCTATTGGGCAGGCAAGAGCAATGAAGCGGACCTTCTCCAGTCGGCGCGGGATCTGCGCCACCGACACTGGCGGCTACAGCAGGAACACGGGATCGACATCATCCCGTCGAACGACTTTTCCCTCTACGATCAGGTGCTGGACCATGCCGTGGTGGTCGGCGCGATCCCGGACGGCTACGGCTGGACGGAAGGGCCGGTTTCGCTCGAAACCTACTTTGCACTGGCGCGTGGCAAAAGGACTGGCGACACGCCCGATTGCGGCTGCGCGAACCCGCATGGCACAGGGCGGCCTGCGCTGGAGATGACCAAGTGGTTCGACACCAACTACCACTACCTCGTCCCCGAATTTCAAGCGGGGCAGGCTTTCTCGCTGACCCGCAACGGACCGCTCGACGCGTTTGTGGAGGCCAGGGAGATCGGCATTCACACGCGGCCCGTGATCCTCGGCCCCGTGACCTTCCTCAAGCTCGGCAAGGCACGCGACGGTTCGGATCCGCTGGATCTTCTCGACCGGCTGCTCCCGGTTTACCGCCAAATGCTCGCCGAACTCCACAAGGCCGGTGCGGATTGGGTGCAGATCGACGAGCCCTGCCTGGCGCTCGACCTGACCGACAGGGAGCGGGATTGCCTGACGCGGGCCTTCTCGGCTCTGGCCCAGGTCGTTCCGGACCTCTCCGTGATGGTCGCAAGTTACTTCGGGGCCTATGGCGACAATCTGGAGACAGCCCTCGCGCTCCCGGTGGACGGCCTGCATATCGACGGCATCAGAGCCGTCGATGAACTGACGAGGATCGTGGCGGATGCGCCGTCGCATCTCACCCTCTCGCTCGGCGTGCTCGATGGCCGCAATATCTGGCGCGCCGATCTGGAGGCCGTTCTTCGTTACCTCGCTCCGCTGGTGGAGCAGCGTGCCCCCGACCGCCTGCAACTCGCGCCGTCCTGCAGCCTCCTGTATCTGCCCTACGATCTTGCCGACGAGACGGCTCTGGATATGGAGCTCAGGGCCTCGCTCAGCTTTGCCACGGAAAAACTGGATGAACTCGCCGTTCTGAAGCACGCCTTGTCCGGCAATCGTGACGCTGTCGAAGGCCGGATCGGCGCGTCGGTTCGCGCCGTCGCTGCGCGCCGGGCATCCCGCAAGGTACATGATCCGCTGGTCGAGGGACGGATGAAGTCCTTGACGGCTGATATGGCGAAGCGGAAAACCCCGTTCGCTGAACGAAAAGTGGTTCAGGCCCGATATCTGTCCCTGCCGCCGCTGCCGACGACCACGATCGGGTCCTTCCCGCAGACCTCGGAGGTCCGTGCTGCCCGTGCCGCGCACCAGCGGGGTGAACTCTCCTATATCGACTATCGCGCCTTCCTGGAGCACGAAACCGAGGCGGCGATCCGCTGGCAGGAGGACATCGGTATCGATGTGCTGGTGCATGGCGAGTTCGAGCGCAATGACATGGTGCAGTACTTCGCCGAACAGATGGATGGCTACGCCTTTACGAAGAGCGGCTGGGTCCAGAGCTACGGCTCGCGCTGCGTGCGCCCGCCGATCATCTTCGGTGACGTGTCGCGACCACGCCCAATGACCGTGGACTGGGCGCAGTTTGCACAATCCAAGACCTCGAAACCCGTCAAAGGCATGCTGACGGGCCCCGTGACCATGCTGCAATGGTCCTTCGTCCGGGATGACATACCCCGTGAGGATGTGTGCCGGCAGATCGCGCTTGCCATCCGCGACGAGGTCACCGACCTCGAGGCGGCGGGGATCGCGATCATCCAGATTGACGAGCCGGCGCTCCGGGAAGGCCTACCGCTACGCCGTGCCGGGTGGCAGTCTTACCTCGACTGGGCGACCGGGAGCTTCCGCCTGTCGGCCTCCGGCGTTGCCGACCGGACCCAGATCCATACCCACATGTGCTATTCCGAGTTCAACGACATCATGCCGGCCATCGTCGCGCTCGATGCCGATGTGATCTCCATCGAGACCTCCCGGTCGAAAATGGAACTGCTCGATGCGTTCGGTGACACTCGCTATCCCAACGAGATCGGCCCCGGCGTCTACGACATCCATTCACCGCGCGTGCCGACGGTGGAAGAGATGGCGGAGCTGCTTCAAACTGCGGCCAGGCGCATCGATGCCGGGCAGATTTGGGTCAATCCCGATTGCGGTCTGAAGACGAGGGGCTGGGCCGAGGTCAAGCCGGCGCTCGCCAACATGGTGGCAGCCGCCCGGCTTCTCCGCAAGCGTCTCTCCGAAACCGACGGGTGGAGGATCAGCGCATGAAACGGGAATTCATGAGCGAAGGGGAGCCGGCCGGAGGGCCGGCTCCCACGACGCTGATCGACATCGTCTTTCCGGGCGCCACCAATCATCACGGCACGCTCTTCGGCGGAGCAGGCCTCTCCGCCATGGACCGGGTCGCCTTCGTTGCCGCGACGAGACAGGGCCGTGTTCCTTTCGTCACGGCATCCTGCGAACGGGTCGAGTTCAAGAAGCCGGCCCATGTCGGCGAGATTGTCTCATTCATTGCAACACCGATCTGGGCTGGCCGACGCTCGCTGACGGTCGAGGTCGAGATGCTGGCCGAGGCGATCCGCACAGGTGAGCGGCATCTCTGCACCCGGGGTGTCTTTCATATGGTCGCGGCGCTGGATCCGCCCCTGCGCGAGACATGGTCACTGCCGCCATTGGCGACCACGCATGACGTCGCGCCCTCCGGTGAAGTCCGCATGGCGGATATCGTCTTCGCCGACCAGGCCAATAGTTCCGGCACGATGTTCGGGGGCGATGCGATCGCCTTCATGACTAAGGCGGCCTTCGTCTCAGCGTCGAGACTATGCCGAAAGCTCGCCGTGCTTGCCTCGTCGGAACGCCTCGATTTTCATCACCCGATCCGGGTGGGATCGATCGTCGAAGCCGTCGCTCGCGTTGTATCCGTCGGCAAAACTTCGATGGCCGTCGAGGTGGAGCTTTGGTCGGAAGGGCTCCTGAGCGGTGAGCGTTGCCAGACGGCAAAGGGCCTCTTCGTCATGGTCGCCTTGGACGAGCACCAGAGACCGGCGCCCGTTATCCCCGATGAATTTGGCACAGGTGCATCATAGGTGTTGACGCAGGCTTAACCTCGACTACTATATCTAGTGTTCGAGGTTCCCTTCGATTCGTTTCGCGGATCAGGGGCTAAGACGGGAATTCGGTAGCGGACATGATGTTCGTGAAGCCGAGGCTGCCCCCGCAACTGTGAACGGTGAGTACCTGCTCCATCATGCCACTGGGTTTCCGGGAAGGCGGAGCAGGTGCGGTGACCCGTGAGCCAGGAGACCTGCCTTGAATGATTAAGTCCGCCGGCGGGGTGTCCGGCAGAGTGCGGTCGATTGCGTCCGGATGATCCCGGCCGTGCGCCGTCCTTGCTGCCCCGCCATATCGTCTGCTTCGGGGTGAAGGCCATGAACATGTCATTCCAGATTATTGCGGGTCCGTAGTCGATTAGACCGCGGACATTCGTTTCGTACTGCCCAAATTCCGATTTTTGATCCGGACTGAGCCCAGCCCGGCAATGCCTTTCTGCGCCCAGATTTCACGAGGAAACCATGTCGATCACCGTCTACTCCAAGCCTGCCTGCGTTCAATGCACCGCCACCACCCGCGCCCTCGATCGCCAGGGCATCGACTATACCGTCGTCGACGTCTCGCAGGATGCCGGGGCCTTCGCGCTGGTCCAGGAACTCGGCTACCGCCAGGTCCCCGTCGTCATCGCCGGCGAGCAGCACTGGGCCGGCTTCCGTCCCGATATGATCAGCGCATTGGCCTGAGGCTCGCGACCGTGGCAGGCCTCGTCTATTTCTCCAGCCGGTCGGAAAATACCCGCCGCTTCGTCGAGAAGCTCGGGGGCGGCGCCGTGCGTCTGCCGATCGATGCGACGGACGAGCCGCCTGTCGTCAACGAGCCCTTCGTTTTGGTCACGCCCACCTATGGCGGCGGCGAGGACAAGGGCGCCGTGCCGAAACCGGTCATCCGCTTTCTCAACAATCCCGACAATAGACGCCTGATCCGCGGCGTGATCGCCGCGGGCAACACGAATTTCGGCGAGGCCTATGGACGCGCCGGCAAGATCATCGCGGACAAATGCGGCGTGCCGCTCCTCTATCGGTTCGAGCTTCTCGGAACCGAGGAAGACGTCGCCAATGTCAGACAGGGACTGGAACGATTTTGGACACGCTGACCCACACCAAGACGAGCGCGCCGACCGAGGCCACGCTCGATTATCACGCGCTGAACGCCATGCTGAACCTCTATGACGACGAGGGGAAGATCCAGTTCGACAAGGACCGGCAGGCGGCCAAGCAGTATTTTCTCGAGCACGTCAACCAGAACACCGTCTTCTTCCATAACCTCCGGGAGAAGCTCGATTATCTGGTGACCGAGGGCTATTACGAGCGCGAGGTGCTCGACCAGTATGCCTTCAATTTCGTCCGCGATCTGTTCGATGAAGCCTATGCGCGGAAATTCCGCTTTCCGACCTTCCTCGGCGCTTTCAAATACTACACCTCCTACACGCTGAAGACCTTCGACGGGAAGCGCTACCTGGAGCGCTACGAGGACCGCGTCTGCATGGTGGCGCTGACGCTGGCCCGCGGCAACGAGCAGCTTGCCCGCGATCTCGTCGACGAGATCATCTCGGGCCGTTTCCAGCCGGCGACGCCGACTTTCCTCAATGCGGGGAAGAAGCAGCGCGGCGAACTCGTCTCGTGCTTCCTGCTGCGCGTCGAGGACAACATGGAAAGCATCGGCCGCTCGATCAATTCGGCGCTGCAGCTGTCCAAGCGTGGCGGCGGCGTGGCCTTGTCACTGACCAACATCAGAGAAATGGGCGCGCCGATCAAGCAGATCGAGAACCAGTCCTCCGGTGTCATTCCCGTCATGAAGCTGCTCGAGGATTCCTTCTCCTATGCCAACCAGCTTGGCGCACGTCAGGGTGCGGGTGCCGTCTATCTCCACGCCCACCACCCCGACATCATGCGTTTCCTGGATACGAAGCGCGAAAATGCCGACGAGAAGATCCGCATCAAGACGTTGTCGCTGGGTGTCGTCATTCCCGACATCACCTTCGAACTCGCGAAGAACAACGAGGATATGTATCTCTTCTCGCCGCATGACGTGGAGCGGGTCTATGGCGTGGCCTTCACCGAGATCTCGGTGACGGAGAAGTATCGCGAGATGGTCGAAGACGCCCGGATCCGCAAGAAGAAGATCAAGGCGCGCGACTTCTTCCAGGTGATCGCCGAAATCCAGTTCGAGAGCGGTTATCCCTACATCATGTTCGAGGACACGGTGAACCGGGAGAACCCGATCGCCGGGCGCATCTCGATGAGCAATCTCTGCTCGGAAATCCTGCAGGTGAGCGAGGCGAGCCGGTTCAACGAGGACCTGTCCTATGCGCACATGGGCAAGGACATCTCCTGCAATCTCGGTTCGCTCAACATTGCCGCGGCGATGGATTCGCTCGACTTCGGCAAGACGATCGAGACCTCGATCCGGGCGCTGACGGCCGTCTCCGAAATGAGCAACATCGCCTCCGTGCCTTCAGTGGCCAAGGGCAATGACGACAGCCATGCGATCGGGCTCGGCCAGATGAACCTGCACGGCTATCTCGCCCGCGAGCGCATCTTCTACGGCTCGCAGGAAGGTGTCGATTTCACCAATATCTACTTCTACACGGTCACCTATCACGCGCTGACGGCATCGAACCGGCTGGCGGTGGAGAAGGGCCGGAGTTTCAAGGGCTTCGAGAACTCGAAATACGCGACGGGGGAGTATTTCGACAAATACACCGAGGGCGAATGGAAACCGGCGACGGAGAAGGTGGCCGAGCTCTTCGAAACGGCCGGTATCCATATCCCGAACCAGGAGGACTGGGCCGAGCTGAAGGCCGCTGTCATGACGGGCGGTCTCTACAATCAGAACCTCCAGGCAGTGCCGCCGACGGGATCGATCTCCTACATCAACCACTCGACCTCCTCGATCCATCCGATCGTCTCGAAGATCGAGATCCGCAAGGAAGGCAAGATCGGCCGCGTCTATTATCCGGCCGCCTATCTCACCAACGACAATGTCGAATACTTTGAGGATGCCTACGAGATCGGCTCTGAGAAGATCATCGACACCTATGCGGCAGCCACCCAGCATGTCGACCAGGGCCTGTCGCTGACGCTGTTCTTCCGCGACACGGCGACGACCCGCGACATCAATCGGGCGCAGATCTACGCCTGGAAAAAGGGCATCAAGACCATCTACTACATCCGCCTTCGCCAGATGGCGCTGACCGGCACGGAAGTGCAGGGCTGCGTGTCCTGCGCGCTGTGATCCTTCGCCCTCCCCTTGAGGCGGAGGGTCGGACCGCAGGTGCGGGGAGGGGTGACGCGCTGCATCCCTTGGCGCGGATCGTGCGGATGTTGGTCACCCCCACCCGCCGCTTCGCGGCGACCTCCCCCCTCAAGGGGGAGGTGTGTCGCCACCCCATTGCCCGTTTTCATATTGAGGACCACCGATGAACGTTCAACTGAAGTCCAAGTCCATTCGCGCCGCCAACGCCGTCCGCGCCGTCAACTGGAACCGCATCGAAGACGACAAGGATCTCGAGGTCTGGAACCGCCTGACGTCGAATTTCTGGCTGCCGGAAAAGGTGCCGCTGTCGAACGACATTCCCTCCTGGGCGACGCTGAAGCCTGAAGAGCAGACGCTGACCATCCGTGTCTTCACCGGGCTGACGCTGCTCGACACGATCCAGAACGGCGTCGGCGCCATCAGGCTGATGGCCAACGTCCAGACGCCCCATGAGGAGGCCGTGCTCTCCAACATCTCCTTCATGGAGGCGGTGCATGCGCGCTCCTATTCCTCCATATTCTCGACGCTGTGCTCGACGCCTGACGTCGACGACGCCTATCGCTGGTCGGAGGAAAACGAGTTCCTGCAGAAGAAGTCCGCGTTGATCATGGAGCAGTATGACGGTGCCGATCCCCTGAAGAAGAAGGTCGCCTCCGTCTTCCTCGAAAGCTTCCTGTTCTATTCCGGCTTCTATCTGCCGATGTACTGGTCGAGCCGCGCCAAGCTCACCAACACGGCCGACCTCATTCGCCTCATCATCCGCGATGAGGCCGTGCACGGCTATTACATCGGCTACAAGTTCCAGCGCGCCCTCGACCGCGAGCTGGAGACGCGCCGACAGGAAATCAAGGACTTCGCCTTCGATCTGATGCTCGAACTCTACGACAACGAGGCGCGCTACACCGAAGACCTCTATGACGGTGTCGGCCTGACCGAGGACGTCAAGAAATTCCTGCACTACAACGCCAACAAGGCGTTGATGAACCTCGGCTACGAGGCGCTCTTCCCGCCCGAGGCGTGCAAGGTCAATCCGGCGATCCTTTCGGCGCTCTCGCCCAATGCCGACGAAAATCACGACTTCTTCTCCGGCTCCGGGTCTTCCTATGTGATCGGCAAGGCGGTCGCGACCGAGGACGAGGACTGGGACTTCTGAGAACGGGCTCGCTCGTTCGCCCACCCGGGTCATCGATGCTCAAGGCTGCCCAAACCTCTCTGGATCACGTGAGGCACGGCCAGTTTAGAGGTTGTCTTTTTCGCACGCCAGGCCTACTGCTTTGAGAGATGGTTCCGCCTGACCTGAGGAAGGGCGGATCAAAAGGGAACACGGTGAGGACTACCCATCAGGGGCCGAGACCGTGGCTGCCCCCGCAACTGTGAGCGGAGAGCGACGTCCATCATGCCATTGGCCCTTTCGGGCTGATAAGGCGGACTTAGCCAAGACCCGCGAGCCAGGAGACCTGCCATCGCTGGGCCACGACATTCCGTGGCGACTTTTTCAAGCCGCGCGGTGGGCGCGGTCGAAGGAACAGTTATGCATATTATGGAAGGCTTTCTGCCGGCCGCTCATGCGGTTGGCTGGGGCGCAGTTTCCGCGCCTTTCGTCATTTACGGGGCCACGCGCATCATCAAGCTTGTCCGGGAAAAGCCCGAGCTCAAGCTTCTGATGGCAGCGTCCGGCGCCTATGTCTTCATCCTCTCCGCACTGAAAATCCCGTCCGTGACGGGCAGCTGCTCGCATCCGACCGGGACCGGATTGGCGGCCTCGCTCTTCGGACCGACGGTGACGACAGTCCTCGGGACGATCGTCCTCCTGTTTCAGGCGCTTCTGCTCGCCCATGGCGGTCTGACGACGCTGGGCGCCAACATCTTCTCCATGGCCATCGTCGGTCCCTTCGTGGCCTACGGGCTGTTCAAAGGTACTACAGCGGCCGGGTTCAGCGGCGCGGTCGCGATCTTCCTTGCCGCGACATTGGGCGACCTCGCCACTTACGTGACGACGTCCCTGCAACTGGCTCTCGCCTTCCCGGATCCCGTATCGGGCATCATGGGGGCCGCGAGCAAGTTCCTCGGGATTTTTGCGCTGACCCAGGTGCCGCTTGCCATCAGCGAAGGTCTCCTGACCGTGATCGTGTTCAATCTCCTGCAGCGCTATAGCCGCGGCGAAATGAGCGCCCTCAACATCATGAATGCGAAGGCGTGACCATGCTGAAACGTAACCTTTTGCTCCTGTCCGCGGTCATCGCGCTGGCCATCCTGCCGCTCGTCATCCATCATGGCGGGGATGCCGAATTCGGCGGAGCCGACGGCGAAGCCGAGGCGGCGATCACCGAGATCCAACCCGATTACCAGCCTTGGGCGTCGCCCCTGTGGGAACCGCCCAGCGGCGAAATCGAAAGCCTGCTGTTTGCCTTGCAGGCCGCGATCGGTGCCGGACTGATCGGCTTCTATTTCGGCCGCAGGACGTCGCCGGCCAAACGCCCCGATACAAACTGACAGATGCGTGCGATTGATCGTTGTGCGCAGACAAATCGCTGGCGGCAACAGGCCGCCGGCGAGAAGCTGCTCTTCGCCCTGGGCGTCATGGTCATTTCGCTGTCCTCGGCGCGGGCGGGCGTGCAGGTCGCGTTGCTCGCATCGATGCTGGCACTGATGACGATCGGCGCCGGCACTTCCGGACGCGACATTGCCCGAGCCGCGCGAGTCCCACTGCTTTTCATCGCAACGGGCACGGTCGCGCAGTTGTTTTCGGTGTCGATGGACGGATACTTCCCCCACTTCTCGCTGGTCTCCGCTGCCGGGATCGACAAAGCCCTGTTCGTGGCCATGCGAAGCTGCGCCTGCGTCAGCGCTCTGCTGTTCCTCGCACTCACCACACCGCTCTCGAGCATTCTTCAGCTCTTGCAGCGCATGGGGCTGAATGCCGAGATTTCCGATATCGCGATGGTCATGTTCCGGATCGTCTGGGTCCTGCTGGACTGTCTGGATGCCGGCCGGCAATCGCTCGATGCCCGGCTCGGCTATGTCGGAAACCGCCGTATGCTGAAGTCGAACGGGCTGCTGCTCGCTTCCCTTCTTCCGCGTGTTTTCGCGCGCGCCCGGCGCATGGAAACGGGGCTGGCCGCCCGAGGCTATACCGGGCGCCTGGATTTCATTTCCATCGAAAGACCGGCCTCCCGCGCCAGACTGCTGGCGATCGCCGGCGTTCTCGCACTTCTTTTCGTCCTGACCTGGTGGCTCGGATGATCCTCGAGGCCCTTTCCGTAGGTTACCGGTACGAAGACGGGACGCAGGCGCTGGACAATGTCTCGCTGAGTATCGGGCCGCAGGAGAAGCTCGTCATTCTGGGCGCCAACGGTGCAGGCAAATCAAGCCTGATGGCGCTCCTCAACGGCTCGTTCAGGCCATCGGCCGGCGAGGTGCGTTTGAATGGCGAACCCGTCAGCTACGACCGCAAGGGGCTTACCCTTTTGCGATCGAAGGTGGGTCTGGTCCTCCAGGATCCGGATGATCAATTGTTTGCCGCCAGCGTCTTCGAAGATGTGTCCTTCGGACCTCTAAATCTCGGCCTGTCCGTCGAGGAAGCGAGACTGAGGGTAGCAGGCGCTCTCGAGATCATGGAAATCTCGGAACTGTCGCATCGTCCGACGCATATGCTGAGCTTCGGACAACGAAAGCGGGTCGCGATCGCCGGCATCCTCGCCATGTCGCCCTCGGTCCTGCTCCTCGACGAGCCCACAGCAGGGCTCGACCCGAAGGGCGTAGAGGATCTGACAAGGACGCTCGATGCTTTGGCCAGGCAAGGCGTCGCCGTCGTGGTGGCAACCCATGACATGGATGCGGCCTATGCCTTGGCTGATCGTGTCGCGGTCTTTGCCGGGGGCAAGGTTCTCATGCAGGGAACGCCGGACAGCGTTTTCGGCGATGCCGACTTCTGCGAACGCAGCCGTTTGCGTCTCCCCATCGTCTATCAGATATCAGTTGGATTGAGAGATCTTGGAACGATGGGGGCCAATGAGAGCTCGCCCCGATCGGCCGATGAGTTATTGAGGCGCCTTCGCATTCATCGCCATGCCGAGGCTGTGAAGTAGATCATGTCGCAGGATCGAAGCGATCGGATCAGGCGCTGAAATCGGGTTGGGACGGGAAGGCGACGGCACTCATTCGCGCCGACGGAACTGGCGCGACGACAAACGACAAAACGACCGGCAGTCTTCACGCGATTGGATCCTGCTTGGACTTACCCGAATCGAGAACACAGCCGGATATCCGGGGTCGGCATCGAGGGCGCGCTGAGACTAGCGGAGCGTCCTGCGACTTGACATAGCCTGCCCCGCCGCGGCGGGAACTGTTCTCTGACGGTTTTCAACTGCGGGGCGTCGCGTCTGCGGTCCGTGCGGCAGGAGCGGACGGTCCCCTGCCGGCCCAAATCGGCTACGCCGTACATCCGCAGCCGTGATCCGGAAGGCTAGCGGTCGCCTCGGGCTCTCAGCGGTCAAATGTCTGAAAATGTTGAAAAGAAAGATTGGCTGGCGAACCTGGATTCTCACATTATTTCAATAACGTAGGTGAGAATCCTTGAAATCCCCTCTGTTTTCCCATCGCGAGCGACCGTGGATGCCACCTTCGTGCCCTGGCTTTGGCATCAGTAAATATGGGTATGGAGCGTAGATAGTTTCCGCTTCTGGGCCGAAGTTTTACGTTCCTGCGGTCGCCGCGCGGATGACCGCTTCGCGCCTTCATTTCCGCCATTGAACCTCGTTCATTGGTCACCCGAAAGCAGGCGCCCACCACTCACCCCGATTTGTTGACGATGATGGTCCTCGTCTCTCGGGCGCAAAGGCGAATGATCCCCGCCACCAGGTTCGCAGCCTGGGTGGCGATCTCGGGCACGCCGGTAAGCTCCCCGAATGCCGGGCGGGCCGGCGGGCCGGCGACGAAGAGGCTGGTGTTCGGGGTGCCTGCGACGGAGAGGGCACGGCCCGCGGTGTCGCAGGCCAGACCCAGACCGAGCGGGTCGGACTGGATCAAACCTTCCCGGTTCATCGCCAGCAGAAACCGCTGGTGCGCCGCATAGTCGCGGAAGTCCGGACCGGTGGCCAGAAGGATGTGGCGGCAGCGGAACTCGGAGAGGCCTTCACGGGTCTTGATGGCCGCCGCGAGGTCTTCCCCGGCCCGGACGATGGAGGCGAGGTCGCCGCGCTTCGTGGTGACGCGCCCCATGTCCAGCCCCCTTTCCAGTACCGCGGCAGCCTGCGGCGGCATGCGGTAGCGGTGGACGTCGTACCAGCGGCGCAGGCGGCGCAGAAACTTCTGCCGCTCGTGCAGGGGCATCCCCTGCCAGAGATCCAGCGCATGCTGCCGCAGCGCATCGAAAACGGATTGCCAGGGAATGCCCTGCTCGTCCGCGGCCGCGATCGTCGCGCGAACCCTGGCGAGGAGCTTTTGGGCGGAGCTCAGGTCCGCGCCACGAAAGTCACCGAAGGGCGAAAAGCCGCCGCCGGCATGGGATCTCGGCATGTGACCCGAGCGGGAAACCAGCATGACCTTCCCGTCGTGGCCGAGGGTGTCCAGTCGGCTGAGCGCGTCGAGAGCGGTCAGGCCCGAACCCAGGATCAGGATCGGGTCGGACCTGCCGATGCGAGCGAAGGCGTCCGGTGCAGACACATCGTGGATATGATTTGCCGTCAGAGGGCCGAGCCTGTCGATTGCAGCAGGTTTCGAAGCGGGAGGATGCCCGGTGGCGAGGATCAGGATGTCGGCAAGGACCGAAGCGCCGCCGGAACCGGTGATCCGCCACTGCTCGTTCACCCGATCGACGGCCCTAACGGCCTGCCGCAGGTGGCGGATCGCTCCGCTGTCCAGGTGCGGCGTCAGCTGTGCCTGCATGAATCGTCCGAAATCGCGGCGGCGGGCGAAGACGCCTTCGGGCGTGACCGCCTGCGGATCGACGGTGAGCGTTCCGCTTGCCTGCAACCAGTCGAGAAAGGCTGTCGGCGCACCGGGAATCGCCCGCATCCTGTGGGCGGCGACATTGAGGCGGACGTCGACGTCCTCGACGTCGTAAGCAAGGCCGCACCCCAGGCGCGGCCTCGGCTCGAAGACGGTGACCTCGTCCACTTCATGCAGGCCGCGCTCGACCAGAAGCTTGGCGAGGATGGCGCCGGTATACCCGCCGCCGATGATCACGACCCTGGATACCGGGCGCCCGGATGGCGCCTGCAGCTTCGGCGAGGAGATTCTGATCTTCAACATGACAGTCTTCCTTCCGGTTGGTGGCGAAACAGATGGGCATATTTTCTATAAAATATATGTAGATTAAAAACGCTTGTCTACCGCGCGGGTTCCGCGGTTGCTACCCATTGTTCAGATCCAGTCTGCACGGAGAGATGAGATGAACGTTTTTGTCGCGAGCGAGTTCAGCGAGCCACGCAGCCGCCCTGTCTACGACCGTCCCGCCGATCCGGCCGGCCTGAAGGAGGCTTTGCGGACGCTGGGTGGCGGTGTCAGCGTAATCACGGCCGGTGAGGGTGCCGAGCGCTCCGGTGCTACCGTCACATCCGCCACGGCCCTGTCCGTCGATCCGCCGCGCATGCTGGTGTCGCTCAACAGGTCCTCCTCCACCTGGCCGGTGGTCGAACGCTATGGCCACTTCGCCGTCAACGTGATCGGTGCCGACCACCAGGAGGTGGCCAACCGCTTCGCCGGCGTGGGTGGCCTTCGAGGATCCGAGCGCTATCTGGGAGCCGAGTGGACGCGGCTTGCCAGCGGTGCGCCCGTGCTCGAAGATGCGGTCGCAGCGCTCGACTGCGAAGTCGAGGAGGCGATCGAAAGGCACAGCCACGCGATCGTGATCGGCAGAGTGTTGTCGATCCGTCTCCGTGGCGGGAACTCCCTCCTGTACCAGAACGGGAGATACCACTCCGTCGCCTGAAACGTCCGGCTCCGGGAGGAGGCTGATCCATGGTATCGATGACGGATCGATTGCGGCCGGTGCCTCCGGCCCTGACACGGGAGGCGGACGTCGTGGCCGTGCTCGATCGCTTGGGGCACGGGCCGGCCGGCGGCAGTCCGGACCACGCTTCCCTGCTGCCCGCGAGCGGACTTCTCGCCATGTCCATCCCCGAGAGTTTCGGCGGAGCGGACATATCGAACCTCGTCGTTGCGGAGGCCCTCAGTCGGGTCATGGCGTGGAATGCCGCGGCGGCGGAACGACTTCTCAGGCATCTCGTCGCTCTCGAGCTGCTCCGGACCAGCGGCTCCACGGAGCAGCGCAGAGCGATCTACGGACGCGTCGTCCTGGGCGATGTCTTCGAACTCGCCGCTCCCGGCAAAGGCGCCGCATTGCCACGCCTCGTACAATCGGGCCTCGCCTTCACCCTCGAGCCCGAAGGATCAGGCCTTGCGGTCGGCTCGGCCGACTGGCAGATCGTAGTGGCGTCCGCCGCCGGCTCCGCGCCGGTGGCCGTCATCCTCGATCATGCGCGGATGTGCCCGCGCGACGAATTTGTTGCGCCGGGCCTGACGGTCCATCCCGACTACATTCTCTCTCCTGGCGCCAACGCAGAGCGCCTTGCGCAGCTGATGACGGCATTCCTGAGGGCAGCAGCCGCGCGCGGGCATGGCGGCGCGATCCACCGCGCCGGTGCGGTCGATGCCGCGCTTGCCGTCGAGCGCGAGCTTCTCGACGCGATGATCCACAAGGCCGCAGCCTTCATCGACGGCATTCAGGTAGACGATCCACCGATCGACCTCGAAAATATCGAGCGACTATGCCGGGCGCTCGACACGGCGCGCTTGCGCGCGCTCGGCGATCACTCGCCGGCGATGAGATCCTGATCCGGCTGTTCCGTCGCCACGAACTGGGTGAGCGTCATCGTGTCCAGCACGGCGGCCATCGCATCACGAACCTGGGTCATGGAAATCCGGATCTGGCATGAGGCAGGGTCGCGGCAATCGTCGCAGGCTTCGAATGCGGTTCGGCTGGCGCAGCGGATCGGCGCGAGTGGCCCGTCGAGGGCGCGGATGACCTGGCCAATCATGATCTCGTCGGCAGGCTTGGACAGGGCATAGCCGCCGTTCGGCCCCTTCTTCGAGCGCAGGAAGCCGTTGTTGCGCAGCTCCAGCAGAATGGTGTCGAGGAATTTCTTCGGGATGTTGTTGCGTGTCGCGATGTCGGTCACGAATGCCGTCTGCCCCGGCTCCAGCCCCGCGAGGTCGACGAGCGCTTTCAGACCATACTTGCCTTTGTTCGTGAGCATTGCGGAGAGATCCGGCCGAAGGCCCTGAGGGGTTGTTTTGGCCATATTACATAGTTTTTCTGAATTAAGCGTGCAAGCCGCATGAGGCCGTTCCGGCAGGCAGCGCCTCCCCCGACCCTTGGCCTGCGCCCGCCATGCCTCCGGATGCCGGTGCCATCGCAAATTCTTTCGCCAACCAACGGAATCTTTGCAATCCCATTTCTCTATATAAATTATAGACAATGTAGGCTGTCTCTATTCGATCATCAAACGAGAGAGGACCAGCCATGACACGCAAGATCAGACTAGGAGCATTCCTTCCCGGCGGCGGGCAGCATATCGCCTCGTGGCGACATCCGGATCAGCCGGTCGACGGCGCGGTCAGCCTTGAGTTTCACAAGCAGCTGGCCCTGACGGCCGAGCGGGGCCTGTTCGACGCCTATTTCCTCGCCGATGGTCTCGCTGTCGGCTTCGGCGGCGCACGCGAAGGGGGCAATGCACGGGTTGCCGGTTTCGAGCCCGTCACGCTGTTTTCGGCGCTGGCCCCCTTCACCATCCATCTTGGTTTCATTGCGACAGCTTCGACGACCTATGAGGAGCCCTACAATACCGCCCGCAAATTCGCCTCGCTCGATCTGATCTCGGACGGCCGGGCCGGCTGGAACGTCGTCACGACAACGGGCGATGCCACGGCGCAGAACTTCAATCGTGATACGCAACTGCCGCATGCCGATCGCTACAGGCGCGCCGGCGAGCATGTCGAGGTGGTCAAGAAGCTCTGGAACAGCTTCGAGGACGATGCCTTCATCCGCGACAAGGAAACGGGCGTCTTCTTCGATCCGGCCAAGCTGCATGACGCCGATCACAAGGGCGAACACTTCCAGGTCAAGGGCCCGCTCAACGTCTCCCGGTCCCGTCAGGGGCATCCGGTGATCGTCCAGGCCGGACAGTCCGAGGACGGTCGTGGCCTTGCCGCGTCGACGGCGGAGGTGATCTTCACGGCGCACCAGCACATCGAGACCGCGCAGGAATTCTACCGCGACATCAAGAATCGCGCCCGTGGCTTCGGCCGCAACCCGGATCACATCCTGATCATGCCCGGCGTCTCGCCCTTCGTCGGCCGCACGCAAGAGGAAGCGCGCGAGAAATACGATCGCCTGACCTCGCTGATTGTCGAAGAGGACGGCATCGGCCTGCTCAACGGCCTGACGGGCGGCACGCTCGATCTCAGGGGCTATGATCTTGACGGTCCCCTTCCGCCCGCCCCGCCGACCGAGGGCATGAAGAGCCGGCAGGCGCTGATCCGACAGATTGCCGACGAGAACAATTTTTCGATCCGCCAGCTCTATCAGTGGGTCGCGTCGGCGCGGGGGCACTTCACCATCGTCGGGACACCCGCGACGATCGTCGACACGCTGCAGGAATGGTTCGAGAACGATGCCGCGGACGGGTTCAACATCCTGCCGCCATGGCTGCCGACGGGCCTTGACGACTTCGTCGATCTCGTCATCCCCGAGCTGCAGCGCCGCGGCCTGTTCCGCACGGCCTATGAGGGCCGGACGCTCCGCGAAAACCTCGGCCTGCCGTTCCCGATCAACCGCTACGCCGCCGACCGCTCGGTCGTGCAGGCCGCCGAGTGAGGTCCGTCATGTCCTATGAAGATATCCACCATGGAAGGGCCTATGGACTCGGCCTTGCCCCGGATGCCGGCCCCGCACCGCGCTGGCTGAGCCAGGCGACGAGCGCCACCGCACCCTTCCTCTCCCGCTACGGCCTCGTCGTCGCCTTCCTCGTCCTCTGGCAGGCGTCCTCCACGTTCGGATGGGTCAACGCATCCGTCTTTCCGCCACTCGACCAGATCATCGGCGCCCTGTGGAACGCGATCGCCTCGGGTGCTCTGGTGGACGACATCGCCATCAGCCTGCAGCGCTCCGGCATCGCCTTTGCCGCGGCCGTGGGGCTCGGCATTCCGCTCGGCCTGTTCATGGGGCAGGTCAGGGCGGTGGAGCGGGCGCTCGATCCGCTCCTGCAGTTCTTCCGCCAGACATCGGCGCTCGCGCTCTATCCGGTCTTCATCCTCCTGCTCGGGCTTGGGGAAACATCGAAGGTCTTCGTCATCTTCTGGGCGACCCTCTTCCCGATCCTCCTGTCGACCATCGGCGGCGTGAAGGAGGTGGACCGCAAACTGATCGAGATGGCGCGGACCTATGGCGCCGGATCGCTGCAGATCTTCAGCCGCGTGGTTCTGCCGGCCTCCATGCCCGCAATCTTCGTGGGCCTGCGCCTCTCCGCGACGACAGCGCTGCTGCTGCTCATCGCGGCCGAGATGATCGGCGCCAACAAGGGCATCGGCTTCCAGGTGATGAATGCCCAGTACAATTTCCAGATCCCGCTGATGTTTGCCGCGATCCTGCTCCTGGCGCTGCTCGGGCTCGCCGCCAATGCCGCCTTGGTCCTGCTGCAGCGGCGCCTGTGCCGCTGGGCCTGACCAGACATCCCGCTCGTCCCGACATTTCGTCATTCAAGGAAAACTCCATGACCCTCCACTCTCGAAAGCTCCTCTTTTCCGCCGTCCTCTCGCTTACCCTGTCGGGCTCCGCATTTTCGGCCGAGGACGTGAAACTCCGCTATCTCGCCAGCCAGGGAGGATTGTCCGCCCATGAACTCGCCGCCGAACTCGGCTATTTCGACGGCACCGGCATCACCCTCGAGAACGTCGGCTATGCCACGGGCGGCCCGGCCTCCCTCATCGCGCTTGCCTCGGGCGACGTCGAAATCGGCGGTGCGGCGACTTCCGCCGTCCTGAATTCGATCATTGGCGGCAACGACTTCGTCGCCGCCTATCCTTCGAACGGCATCAATGACGAGGTCCAGTCGATCTTCTACGTGCTGGAAGACAGCCCCATCCGCGACATCAAGGACATCGCCGGCAAGACCATCGCGGTCAACACGCTGGGCGCGCATCTCGACTATACCATCCGGGAAGCCCTTCACTCGGTCGGATTGCCGTCGGATGCCGCCAACCAGATCGTCGTTCCCGGCCCTCAGCTCGAGCAGGTCCTGCGGTCCGGTCAGGTCGACGTATCCGCCTTTGGTTACTGGCAGACGACTTTCGAAGGCGCCGCCAGGCAGAAGGGTGGGCTGCGCGCCATCTTCGACGACACCGACGTGCTTGGCGAAATCGCCGGTGGCTTTGTCGTCCTGCGTCGTGATTTCATCGCAGAGCATCCCGAAGCCGCCAAGGTCTTCGTCGAGCAGTCGGAGCGGGCGCTGGACTATGCCCGCGAACATCCGGAGGAAACCAAGGCGATCTTGGCCAAGGCGCTGGCGGAGCGCGGCGAAAATCCTGATATCGCCCAGTATTTCCGCGGCTATGGCGTCCGTCCCGGTGGCAAGGCGGTGGAGCGTGATCTGCAGTTCTGGATCGACGTTCTGGTACGCGAGGGCGAGCTGAAGGAAGGCCAGCTCTCGGCCAACGAAATCCTCTACTCCCCAGAGACGGCGAGCAACTGACGATGGCGCTCGCTCAGTCCAACAGCATTCGCGGAGAGGTGACGCTCCGTCACCTCTCCAAGACCTTCACCCTCAACGGGCAGCCACTGCCGGTCCTCAAAGACCTCAACCTCACCATCCGCTCCGGTGAAAGCTTGGCGATCGTTGGTGCCAGCGGTTCGGGCAAGACGACGCTTCTGCGGATCCTTGCGGGCCTGGAAGAGGCGGACTCGGGTGATGTTCTGATCGACGGGCGTCACATCCGGGGCGTCGGCAACGAGCGGGCCGTCATCTTCCAGGAGCCGCGCCTGCTACCCTGGCTGACTGTCATCGACAACATTGGATTCGGCCTCGAGACGAGAGGTCTTTCCCGCGAGGAGGCACGCCACATATCCCAGCGCTATGTCGACCTCGTCGGCCTCAAGGGCTTCGAAACCGCCTATCCCCGCCAGCTCTCGGGCGGCATGGCGCAGCGGGTGGGGATCGCCCGGGCACTCGCCGTGCAGCCGGAGATCCTCCTGCTTGACGAACCGCTCGGCGCGCTCGACGCCATGACCAAGATCGGCATGCAGCAGGAACTGGCCCGCATCTGGAAGGAGGAGGACGTAACGACAGTGCTCGTGACCCACGATCTTGAGGAGGCGATCTTCCTCGCCGACAGGATCCTGATCCTGCCCCGCGAAAAGGGCGGAGCCCCCCGGCTCATCGACATCGACCTTGCACGCCCCCGTGATCGCAGCGCCTCCGGTTTTGTCCGCCAGCGAGAGGAATTGCTCGGGCTGTTCGGACTGCATTGAAGGAGGAGGAATGTTGATTTGCGCTGAGATTTGGCTCTGACGCACTTTTGCTGGCGTCGGAGCTTACGCTGCACCGATCAATCGGGCCTGCAGCAGATCAAGTTTGGCTCGCCCATACATTTGGCGTTTGATAAGCTTCAATCGTGTGATCTGACCTTCCGTTTGTCCGTTCGACCAAGGTGAGAGAATTGCGTTTCGCACGGCGTCGAGATCTTTCGCAACGCCACCGGCAAACGATCCGACCAGCCTGTTCTTGGCAGCTTCAAGCCATTCATCCAGCTTTCGCGCTGTTTTCGAACGGATCATGGATTGGAACTCGCCGATGGCCGTACGGGCGACTATCAGTTCCGGAACGTTCACTTCGATAGCCGCAACCAGGATCGCTTCAGGTTTCGCCAAGTCATCGCGCGCGGTTGTCATCAGCCGGGCGATGACCCGGGCCGATGGCGTTCGCGCAAGCCCGCTCTGGTTGGCTTTCTCCGCAAGACGGCGCCGCTGAGCCCATTGGGAGACGACACCGCTCTGTCCCGGAAAGCCTTTCGCTTTCATCTCCCGCCAGAGCGCCAAGGCGTTCCGCACGCCTTCGTCCCAGCGGCCGTTGAGCCACGGCAGCCAGCTATCCAATGAGCTGGGCCGTGTCCGGAAGACATCGAGGCGCTGGCCCCTAAGAACGTCGCGGACAATCTTCCGACTATGGCCGGTTTGCCGGACTATTTGTCGAATTGACGTTCCCTTCTTCGACATCTCCCGGATCGCCTCGTTTGTTTCCTGGCGGCGCAGATATCCCTCGTACTGTAGTTTCTCAGCGTAGGTTAAAAGCTTCGGGTCAGCGACATTGCTGCCGACCGCCTGCCTGATCTGGCGCATCGACTTGCCGACTGCATCGAGGAAGGCCCGGCTGGAATTCTCCATCAGATGCCAGCGATCGGCGACCTGCTCGGCATTGGGCAAGGCCTTCGCTATGGCCTCACCATAGCCACCGCCTCGATCGCGAGCGACGATCGATATCGACGGATGCTCGGCAAGCCATCTCCGAGACATATCCAGCGCACGATCCGGCAACAGGGTGACAGGCCTCCGCCGCTCTAGATCACAAACGATCGTTCCATAGGTCTGCCACGCCTGAAGGCAAAGTCATCAATGCCTATGACGGTGAGTTCATCGTTCTGGTCAGCAATGCGGCGGCGAACCACCCGCAGCAGCGTGTCGTTGCTCACCGGAACCATCAAACGATTGGCAAAGCCGGCAGCAGGTCTTCCGCCCAGCGCCAAGCCGAGGTGGCGAACAATTGTCTCTAGCCGTTGGGTGCGCCGGCCATACCGAGCCAAGACGCCGCTATCAAACTGCTGCAGAAGATGCGCCGTCCGCAAAGAACTGCATCGCACCAGAACCGACGCGCCACGATCGTCAATTCTATCGCCGGCCGCAGAGGGGAAGATCAGCTGGCCGTCGCAGATATCTGCTTTGCACCCTCCGGCTTGGTCGTCCGCAGTCCGGACAAGACCCTGAGGGATAGCGCGATCGGAGCCGAACTTGAACGCATTCCCCAACAACCATCACTTCATCTACTGCAAAGGCAGGCGGCGCGAGGCTCGTGCGCTGAAACCGATGTCGCATTGCTGATCCTCCGGTGAATCAGCGAAAGCGTCGCCCCAAACAGCAGCAAATGTGAGTCAGAGCCAGTTCTCAGCGCAAATCAACAGGCGAGGTCAGGTCGAGGTGGGCGATCTCCGGATCTTCTGGCGCGGCAGTCAGAGCTGATGCGGAGGGTCGTTCAGCCACCGGAGGCGTTGTCGGAGGATTGGATCCCAGGGTTGAGGCTTCGGCTGCCTTGACCTCGGCGGTTGGTGCCACGGCTCTTCCGCCGCCGGTGAATTCGCTCTGACTTTTGTCCACCAGCTCGTGGCGTTCTTCGATATCAAGAAGGGCAGCAGCGCGACCTTCGAAGATCTTGGACATGGCGCGCTGGCGATTGGCGGCGGTGTCGTCGATCTCGAATTGATAGATCAGCCGTCGGATGCCGTCTTCAAAACCGCGGCTGCGCGCTACGGTCAGCTCGCCGCGATAGTTCGCCCGGATGGCATCGACATGCGATGCTGGCACGCCATTTTTCAGAAGGTAGGTCAGTAGGTCAGGCCGGCGCAGTCATTCTCCAGAGACAGATCCACGCGCGTTCCGAACTTTGCCAGGAGCTGGTAGGCCCAGCCAGCTTCGAGATCGAGTTCCATCTCCTCGACATTACCGCCACGCCCATTGCGCTTGGCCATCGTGCTGATGTCGTCGAGCCGTTCGAGCTCCTTGTCGCGCTCATGCTCGAACAGTTTTTGGAGCTGTTGCTTGGACATCGTTTTCTTCGAGTTCAGCTTCAATTCGGCCAGTCGCGTGTTGAGCTTCCGGCCAATGATCTGAGCCCTTCTATGGTCGGAACAATGAAGGCTGAGTGAAAGGCGGCTGCTGGGACGGCAGTCAACGAAGACCGCCGGAACACGTGGCCGCCAATAGAAGATGTTTCCGCGGCGGATCAGATTCTCGACCGCGTGGCGCACGGCCATGACGAATGCCCTGTCATTCCCCCAAGATTCGTCCACCGCGTTTGTTTCGCGTGGGCATCACCTTTGGGCATCAGGTCTGGGCATCAGGTCGCCAATGACGCCAAAACGGGATCCAGCGCGACTGGAAAATCAAGGAATTAAGGGGCTTTAGGGAGAATTGGCTGTGGAATTATTTCTCTACCAACGTTCCTTGCGGTCAAATTACCAGAATCAACGATATCGTCGGATCAAATGTCTCATGATTTCAGTGGCGTAGGCGATCACGCGCAGAATTCGTAAGCGGGAAAACGGTCATCTTACGCGGTCTCCCTCTGCGGAATACTCACGCCGTCGGCGGATTCTGCGGCGATATGTACGCGGAAACAGCGGGCGAATTGTCGTCCAGGTGATCCGGATTGTCGTTTCGCGGTTCAGAATTGCTGTTGTGTGGGATGCGATTGCCGTTTCATGATTTTTGCGGGCGGGTTGCGAAGGCGCAAACAGCGCGCCTGGTCTTGCGAGAGACGCGGCAGTGGCAGATGCCTGACTTGGCCAGGGTGCCTCGCGGCCGCAAGCCGAGATGCGGGGCTTATTCAGTTGGTACGACCGTCTAAAGGCCGGAACGGTCAAGATACGATCGTCGAGGGTACTGTCAGGCCGACAAATCCGTCGATAATCATTGTGTGGAAAAGCATCAGCCATCCTGGGATACGTTGGCGAGGCAGACCATAGTCTGCCGATGAGCCAATGCCCTTTCTGCACCGCCGAATTGAGCCGTATCGCCTACATGGATGATCACGTCGTGGCGCTCTGGGACGCCTTCCCGGTTTCACCGGGGCATCTGCTTATCGTTCCACGACGGCATGCGCCGACATGGGACGATCTTTCCGCTGACGAGAAACAAGCAATCTGGCAGAATGTTGACAGGGCAAAATTCGAGATCGAACAAAAGCACAAGCCGGATGGCTTTAACGTCGGTTTCAACCTTGCTGCGCCGGCAGGTCAAACGATCTTCCATTTTCACCTGCATGTTATTCCGCGCTACCTGGGTGACGTCGATGACCCAAGGGGCGGCGTCAGGCACGTTATTCCGCAAAAGGCGAACTACTTAGCTCAAAATGTAAGCAGCACCGAGGAAGTAAAGCGCCTAGTCACAGGTGGAAGCGACCACCTTCTGCCTCATCTCATCATGCATTTGGACCAGGCGACGAGGTGCGACATCGCTGTGGCATTCCTGCTAGATAGCGGAGCGAGGCTCATCGTTGAGCATCTAAAGGACTTTCTTGCGCGGGGCGGACAAGCCCGCATTCTGGTCGGCGACTACATGGACGTAACCGAGCCGATGGCGCTGCGGCGTCTGGCTGATCTCGACGGTGACCTGACGTTTAGGGTATTTGTGGCCGCCGCGCAGGGATTTCACCTCAAGACCTATATCTTTCTGTCGGACAAGGAGGGTGTGGCATTCGTCGGCAGTTCCAATCTGTCTGAGGCAGCGCTGACCACATCTATCGAGTGGAATTATAAAGTCATTTCGAGCCATGAGCGATCGGCCTTCCCGCAGATCGCCGCTGGGTTCGAGGACATCTTCAATTCTTATAGTGCCGTCTCCGTCACGTCGGAGTGGATTGACCAGTACGAGAACCGAAGGACCCCGTTAGGCTTCAAAGAAGCCGGCGTAGCGTACGAGCTGCCGTTGCCGCCTCCAGAGCCACACAACGTCCAACGCCAGGCTCTCGCAGCACTTGAGCAGACACGGCAGGACGGTTTCACCGCAGGCCTTGTTGTACTCGCTACGGGTCTTGGCAAGACTTGGCTGGCGGCCTTCGATAGTGATCGCCTTGAATATCGTCGCGTCCTTTTCGTCGCTCACCGCGAGGAAATTCTCAACCAGGCAATCGAGACATTCCGGCGCGTGCGGCCGGCGGCTCGGATCGGACGATTGTCGGGCGATCACAAGGATACGGAGACCGATCTCCTCTTCGCCTCAGTTCAAACACTCGGCAAGATGAACCAGATCAAGGAATTTCGACCGGATGATTTCGACTACATCGTCATCGACGAATTTCATCATGCGGCGGCGAGCACCTATCGGCGCATCATCGATTACTTCGTACCGAAGTTCCTCCTCGGTCTCACGGCGACGCCCGAGCGCAGCGATGGAGCTGATCTTCTCGGTCTGTGCCAAGAGAACCTTATCTTCCAAGCCGGACTTCATCTGGGGATCGAAGGCGGGCATCTGTGCCCCTTTCATTACTTTGGTGTCCCTGACAATGTCGATTACCGCAACATCCCTTGGCGCAGCGGGCAGTTCGACCCGACGGAACTCACTGCTGCGATCGCCACGGAAGCACGCGCGCAGAACGCGCTCGAACAATACCGACTGCGCGGCGGTACGAAGTGCATCGGTTTCAGCTGCTCCCAGACGCATGCCGATTTCATGGCCGACTTCTTCAACAGCCATGGGGTGCGGTCTGTCGCCGTCCATGCCGGTAGAAATTCAGCACCTCGAGCGACCTCGCTGCAGAAACTGGAAGCGGGCGAGCTCGAGGTCGTGTTCGCCGTCGATATGTTTAATGAAGGCGTCGATGTCCCAAGTATCGACACCGTGTTGATGTTAAGGCCAACGGAATCGACGATTATCTGGCTACAACAACTCGGCCGCGGTTTGCGAAAATCAGCAAACAAGAAGCGTCTCATCGTCATCGACTATATCGGCAACCATCGTATCTTCCTCACAAAGTTGCGTGCGATCGCCTCGATTGCGAATGTCGATGTGTCTTCCAGCGGCCATATCCGCCAGCTCCTGGAGAAGTTGCAAGGCGATCAGATCAGTCTGCCTACCGGTTGTGAACTGACCTATGACCTTGAGGCTATCGACATACTGCGCATGCTGGTGAAACCCGCCAGCACCGAGAATGCACTGGAAGACTTCTACCACGACTTTCTGGAGCGGCATGGCGTCCGTCCAACAGCGTCCGAGGTTTTCCATTCAGGAAACAATCCGAGAAGCGGCAGCGAACGTTCCTGGCTTGGATTTGTGGAACGCATGCGCGGGCTGGACGATTTGGAGCGATCGACGTGGTTAGAGCATCGGGGATTTTTTCAGGAGATGGAGAAGACCGAGCTAACCCGCAGCTACAAGCTCATGACGCTTTTCGCGCTGTTCCACGATGAGACCGTGCAGGAGCGCTGCACTGTCGATGAGATTGCCGAGCGCGTCGCGCAATTGGCTTCTCGAGTTCACAAGCTGCAGCAGGATTTCTCTGTCGATCTGGCAGATCGGAAAGCGCTTAAGGAGCTCTTGCTAAAGTTTCCGATCGATGTTCTGACGAAGCTGCGGGATCGCGACGACGTGCCCTATTTTGTGTTGCACAACGATAGTTTTGGGCTAGCAAGAGTGCCACAGGATAGAGTGACTTTCAGCCAACATCTGCGCGAAATCCTAGATTGGCGTCTCGCGCAATATCTAAGCAGAAGCGTTGTTCTTAACGAGCGGGCGGATGTCGTTTGCCGCGTCGCGCGAAACACAAGCGGACAACCCATCTTATTCCTCCCAATGACAGCGGGCGCAGGACAACTGCCGAAAGGTCCCCTGTCCGTTGTTGTAGACGATCAGCCGATGGAGGCGACCGTTGCCAAGATCGCGATTAACGTTGTGCGTAGAGCTGACAATCCGTCCAACCGCTTGCCCACCATCCTTCGCGGATGGTTCGGTAACGATGCCGGACTTCCAGGCAAAAGCGATCGCGTGCGCTTCCGGTTCCAGAGCGATGTCTGGCGCATGGAGCCAATGGGCGTAATGAAGCAGCCACAGGCAGGCCTTCGACTTTGGGAACGCTATTCGCGCGAGGTCATCCCTCAAGCTTTCGGCTTAACCTTTGATCAGGCAACGTGGAACGTTGGTTTTGTGCCAAAACCGCCTCACATCTTTCTTCTCGCGACCTTGGAGAAGGAGGGGATGATGGACGAGCACCGCTATGCTGATCACTTCACCTCAGCCACGGAATTCTCTTGGCAAAGCCAAAACAGGGCCAGGCAGCAATCGAAGCATGGTGAAATGATCCGCGACCATCGAGCTTTGGGTTTTCACATCCATTTGCTGGTCCGCAAGACGAAGAAGATCGGGTCCAAGCCGGCACCGTTCATCTATTGCGGCGAAGTGGATTTCGAAACCTGGACAGGCGAGATGCCTATCACCGTAACATGGCGACTACGGGAGGCGATCCCGGCGACGCTTCTCTCACAGCTGAAGCGCTGAATCGTCGCGGCTTTCAAGTTTGTGAGGACACTGATAGGTAGCGCACGTCTGGTTGCGCTGGTGGCCACTCCTGACAATCGCTAGCCTTGCATCTTGACCGCCTCCCGCACGGTCACGCCATCGCCATGCGGTTGCAGCGGGCGATCGGTTCTTGTGCGCGGGCACAGCGTCTCCGACCATGGAGACATCCCGAAGGTCAGTTAAACTCCATCAAGGTTTGACGATCCAAGGACGCAATATGGACGCAGTCGGACGCAATGGCTTGGACCTCTTTAGAAGTCATGCCGTCGGGTAAACGATGTCACAAATGCCTCCATTTCTTCTCGGTTATCGCCAAGCCCTCCGGGATGTGCAACGCGCGGTGTTGTTGCGCGGCCGGACCCGATCCGGCCCGCCGTCGGCGTGGTCCGCGGTGTTGGTCGCGGGGGATTGGATATCAGTCCCGCTTAGACAGTTACGAGAAGCAGGTATCAGATCGCTGGATCCAGAGGTCCGTGAGCTGATATCTACGCCTTCGACCAAACAGTCAGGCTTTGACCAGGGCTACCAGGCGGGTTTCGACAAGGCGGTCGAAATCGTGGCCGGCTGGGGCCGTAAAATGAACAACCCCGCTGCCCGCGACGCGATTGGAGAAACAGTTGAGGGCTTGCAGCAAGCGCGGCTTCAAATGATTTCAAACGAGGGTGAGAAAATCAGAACTCTTCGAAAGCGAAAGTTTGCCATCTGATGGTGCAGAGCGGTGAGCTCGGTAAGGGCTCGCGGCTTCTCGGTCGGCAATCGCGCGGGGATTGGTATCGGTAGCGGCTGCTGGGTGGACGATGCAGCGACCCGTGCGGGAGCGACATGCACTCGGCCAGTAGTCGTTCCAATGGTCGACCGCACCGCTAAAAACCCGATTCGAGCACTACCAGTGGCAACGATATTCATTTTCGCGAGCCCAGAATGGCGCTTTCGAAGAAAAATATTCTACGAAATGAAGCTTTCACAACCTCTTCAAGAAAACCGCCGGTTCGAACCAAATTGAAGGCCTTAAAAGTCGGTTTGAATACATTTTGAAGATCAATTGAAGACGTTCATTACGCCTTCGAAACTATCGGAAACACTTTTGCTTTCTGCGCTGAGCCGCTTGAACAGCGTACCGATACGACGCTAGTTTCGATCGGACGGCGTTCTACAGACCGTTTGTTGATTGCCCAAATCCCGATATCCAACATGGAGAATGCGTATGCATCCGCCACACGAACAATCGTGCCCGATCGATAGACTGTTACCCTATGCGAGCAACGCCCGCACACATTCGAAGAAGCAGATTGGCCAGATCGCCGAAAGCATCAAGCGCTTTGGTTTCTGCAATCCTGTGCTGATATCCAAAGACAACACCATTATCGCCGGCCACGGCCGTGTCCAGGCCGCAAAGCAGCTCGGCATGACCGAAGTGCCGGTCCGAATGCTGTCTCATCTCTCGCATGATGAAGTGCGCGCCTATATTCTCGCCGACAACAAGCTTGCCGAGAATGCTGGTTGGGATCGTGACCTGAGCCCCTGAACTTCCTCCAGATTTTGGTAGAGTCCGTCACATCAAGGAGACGGACGAATGAAGCGTTCACGGTTCACGGAAGAACAGATCATCGGGATATTGAAGGAGCAGGGTGAGCGTTGGCGAACGGTGCGAAGACGGCCGATGTTTGCCGCAAGCACGGCATCTCGGATGCAACCTTCTACAAATACAAGGCGAAGTATGGCGGCATGGATGGTGAAGCGGAAAAGCAAATGATCCTGTGAATCATTTGCCCGCTGAACGATGCCCGCAAGCTGAAAGCGCTTGAGGACGAGAATGCCAAACTGAAGAAGCTGCTCGCCGAGGCCATGCTGGACAATGCGATCCTGAAGGATGTCGCTGCAAAAAAATGGTGACGCCCGATGTTAAGCGGAATGCGGTGGCTCATGTCTGTGTGCAGCACGGGGTGAGTCAGCGTCGGGCGTGCGAGGTTCTGTCGGTTGATCGTTCGAGCATGCGATATCGCAGCGTGCGGCCTGACGATGCGGTCATTCGTGAGGCGATGAAGAAGGTGGCATCTGAGCGACGCCGCTTCGGTTATCGCCGTATCCACGTGATGCTCGATCGGCAGGGAATGGTCATGAACCTGAAGAAGCTTCGACGTCTCTATCGGGAGGAGAAGCTGACGGTGCGCAAGCGTGGCGGCCGAAAGCGGGCCTTGGGGACAAGGCGTCCTCTGGTTCTGCCCTCGCGCGCCAATGAGCGCTGGAGCCTGGACTTCGTCAGCGATGCCTTCACCGACGGTCGCCGGTTCCGTGTTCTGGCGGTGGTCGACGACTTCACCCGTGAATGCCTGTGCCTCGTCGCCGATACATCACTGTCGGGGGCAAGGCTAGCCCGCGAGCTGGGTGGTCTCATCGCAAGACGCGGAAAGCCGAGGACGATCGTCTCGGACAACGGGACGGAGATGACCAGCATGGCCATCCTTAAATGGTGCCAGGAGACCAAGGTCGACTGGCATTACATCGCCCCCGGCAAGCCGATGCAAAACGGCTTCGTCGAAAGCTTCAACGGCAGCTTCCGCGACGAGTGCCTCAACGAGACGCTCTTCTCGTCGTTCACCCAGGCCCGTGCCACCATCACTGCATGGAAGGAGGATTACAACAGGAGCAGACCGCATTCATCGCTGGGCAATATCACTCCCAGCGAGTTCGCAATGAAAATGGCTATGGAAAAACAGGCCGCATGAGGCCAGATTGAAACCCAAGACTCTCCCGAAAATTGGAGGGAAGTCGGGTCTCAGGTCAAAGGGCAGCGTATGCTGGGAAACAATAGGAGTGTGGTTGGTCTGCACTGCTTTGGGCATGGCGCGCACGAGCGTATCGCCTAGCAGGTGGGCTGGATGGGAAAGAACCACCTTGATGACGCCCTCGGCAAGGCCCGCGCGGGTCTCGTTGGTGAGTTCGTGTCCGACGACGTGACAATTCCGGGGGCGTCACGGAAGGCTGTCCCTCCAGACTCACGCATGACGTGAGACGCCGGAATTTTCCCATCTGTCCGTCGGGTTCTAAATTTGTAGCTTCTCAGTTCCCGGCTCGACGAGATGGGTGACCTCTGCTGCGATCGTCGAGGACCACGGACACCAGAACGATCGTGGGAGGAAACTGCCACCAACCTCGTCGAGCCGACTATCTATGTGGGCCATGTTCGCGTCGCATACTTCGATCTGCCTTTCAAAAAAGCCCACGGACTCAGGATCGATGTGAAACGACCAGTTTGGATTGTAAGCGACGCGCGATTGGCGGATCGTGCCGTGAACGTGTCGCCGAATGAGCGATGTATCGGCCAGGATTGCGCGTGCCTCCGCTATCTTGGCAGGGTCTGTCAACTTGAAGAAAAACGTGTTCACGATGCCATCCGGCGAAGCCTGCCAGAACGCGAAATAGGCATTTTCAGTCATTTGATCTCCCCAGGCACGAGAAGCGAGTTCTGCTGGCTCGTCGTTGTCTTGCTCCACCGCACGGACGTTAGGCCATCAGCAGGAATTCAACAATAGGGCGAGAAAATCGGTTGAATCTGTTCAACCGGAGAACGTGGTGTTATGGTTTCCTTCGTTCGGGGAACTCTGCTGGGGGCATCAATGTGTTCAATCCTTCGGCGTGCATTTATCCTGGCCTATGTCCCATATGTCTTTTTTGCTTTGTTTCTGCCATCGCAGATCGAGCACGTTTTGGCGCAAGCATCGGGGCAGTATGCCTATCTCGGCCTCTGCTACTTCTTTCTTACCCTTTGCGCATTGGCGCAGCTTGTCCTTCTCGGATACCGGGCGCAGCCGAGATGGTTCGATCTCCTCCTCGTCAATCTTCCGGCCATGCTTGCGACGATCGCAATCATTCGCTCGGGTGGCCAGACTCTGGTCCCGATCTTGGCAGCTTTGCTTTCCATCTCGGTAACGGTTGCCGCATGGCCTCACCTAAGAATGGTGATGTCGCCGCCGGTGGCTCTCCTCGCCGCAGTATGGCTCGTTTTGACAGTGGCGACTGTGGCGGCAATGATCTATTTTCCCATCGACTTTCCTCGTTTCCTGGGCGTGCTGGGCACCATTGTCGTTGCCTTAGGCCTGATTGCCATCGCTGTTGCCCTGCTCTTTCTTCGACCAAGGATGGGCGCGGCGATGGCCCTCGTGTTCGCTTTGGGCCTCATCTTTTCTGCGACCAACAATCATGATCTTCGGATTGCGGAAAGCGAGCCCGCTCGCTTCGAGGGAGGAATGTCGCGGACGTTCTTGAGGTGGCTGCACGAGCGCAAAGACCTCGATCGATACAAAGCGGCAAAACGGCCCTATCCGGTTATTTTGGTCTCGTCTGAGGGAGGCGGAATTTACGCCGCCGCGCATGCCTATGCCGCGTTGAGGTCTTTTCAGGATCGATGTGCCAGTTTCGCGCAGCATGTATATGCCACCGTCGGCGTATCCGGAGGTTCGTTCGGCAACGTGTTGTTTGCCGAGTCACTAGCGCCTTCGGAGGCAAATGCGCCACTGAAGCCGTGCAACTTAACGGATGACCGCGTCGACATGAGTGCGCTCGCGCGGGATCACCTCTCGCCGGTGCTCGCCCGCATGCTGTTCGCCGAACTCCTGGATGCGTTGTTGCCCGGTCGAATCTTCCAGGATGATCGGGCTTCCGTTCTCGGACTGTCGATGCGCGATGCATTGCCAAACCCTAGCCGCATCTTCGACCTTCCCATGAGGAACAGCTTTGACGTGAAGGGCAACCAGCCCTTGTTGATGTTTGTTTCGACCGACGTGCAGCGCGGCCAGCGCTTCGTCTTTTCGCCCCTCACCTCTGATTGGGGGCAGTCTTTGGTTGAGTGGTTCCCCGCCTATCTCGAACACGACGTCACGGTTGCTGACGCAGCATCGACGAGTGCACGCTTTCCGTGGATTACACCGACCGCAAGACTAAGCATTGAGGAAAATCGGGATCGGCTTCTGGGCGACGGAGGGTACTTCGAAAACTCCGGTGCCGAGACCGTACTCGACGTCATCAAAGATATTCGCACGATGGCGGAGACCAAGGCATTCGACAAGGAAGTCGGAAACGAGTCTGATGATCCCAAATGGACGCAATGTCAGCTGAAACTTGAAGACGCCTTCGAAGCGAACGCTGCTTGGTCGGGTTGCGATGATCATGTGTTTTTTGCCCACTATGCAATTTCGACGGTGGACCAGGGTTCCGACGACGAGAACCCATCGAAGTTGTCGCAATCGTTTCTCTTCGACCCAATACGAACGATGCTAAACGCGAGAGAAGCGCGTGGGGTGCTCGCGCTCGATCGTTCGAAGACGACGTTTTGTGGGCTTGGCGCATGCATTACCCATTTCGACGTGAATTCTGGATTCTTCTTCCATAGGTTGCCCCTTGACGAAATCGACCTTCCCTTAGGGTGGTCTTTGTCAAACGAGCAGACGAAGGCTGTGGCGGCGTTGCTGCCTTCTCGACGCTGCGCGATGGCGTCAGACGGTGGTTCCAATCCCGATCCCAAATTGGTGAAAGTCGCGGAATCAGACGGTGGCTCGACAACTGTGAGCGAAAACCTCGCTGACCTTATCGAGGGCAATGTCTGTGACGCAGAAGTCATGGCCTACTTGTTCAATCCGGAACTTCAAAAGGTCAGTTACGGAGTGCGAGAGTGGTGAAAATGAGCGCCGTCGACGCCACCGTCGCGTCGATAAGCCGCTGCTGGTGCGCGGCGACATCGAAGTGCTGACCTGACAAGCAGCACCCCATCGCTTTCTGTAACCCCAAGGAGACCCTGACGTGAACGGGATGACCGACTCTGGAACCGCACTCCACCATCCAGACGCGCCCGACGCGGGGCCGCCGCGATCTGCTCAAGCTCACGGGGGTCAGCGCCGCCGCCCGCGCGACGGCATCTTTCTTCGAAACCGCAAAGGCTCAGAACATGTCACAGGACCGGGACGAGGTTTTACCCAAAGGTGAAACGATCGCCCCCCAAAAGGTCATCTTCAACAACCGCTACGGCATCGCGCTCGCCGGCGATCGCTACCTGCCGAAGGAACGGGCGAACAGTCGTCTTGCGGCCTCTTCTCCAAGGCAGGGCAGGCCGTAGACCTTATTGCGAGATCGAACTTCGACCGAATGCCGGAGCAACGCCTTGCCAACGGAATTGGCTGCAATAACGAGGCAAGCGAGATTATCGGCACCGTTTTGACTAATTTGTACTGTCGCCGACGAGGATAGGTGCAGTGTAGCCTTCCATTTTCCTTGGGGAAGGAAGCGTGCAACGAAACCAGGTCGGTATGTTCGAGCACGATCAGACATTAAGTCAGCGCTCCACCAGAAGGTCAGTCCGGAAGGGCGTCCATGTTCGCCTTTGTTCACCGGGCTGAGCACGCCACCACCCGAACAGCATCGGACGTCCTGGAAGCGCTGATCACTGTTGTGCTCCACGAAATCCACATGGTGTTGACCGACAACGGCATCCAGTTCGCCGACATCCCGAAGAACCGCAACGGACCAACCGCGGTCCCGGGACCATCCTTTCGACCGAGCATGTTGGCGGCACGGTATCGAGCATCGGCCGACCAAGCCCAAGCACCCCTGGACAAATGGCCAGGTCGAGCGGATGAACCGGACGATCAAGGAGGCAACCGTCAAACACTATCACTACGACAGCCACGATCAGCTCCGCAGCCACATTGGCGATTCCGTCTCGGCATACAATTTCGCCCAACGGCTCAAGACCCTTCGAGGCCTCACACCACATGCATACATCTGCGGCGCCTGGATAAAAGAGCCCGAAAAATTCAGGCTCGATCCAATCAAGCAAATGCCGGGACTAAACACCTAGGGCTTCACTTCCCAGTCTTCCATGATAAGCGTATCGCCGCTTGCGAAGCCGTTGGTGGTGATTTTCTGTCCCACGAGCTTATCAAGGGCGTGATCGCCGTATGACGGCCCGGTCTGCCTTTGCAGCACGAACTTCTGCCCTTCTTCGGTCTCAAGGACGACTGCCTCACGCTCGCTTTTCGAACCGACATCTGCACGTTCCGAAATAACCTTGCCGGTAATCGTCACGCGTTCGAAATCCATACGCTACCTGCTTTCGCATTCCTCGACGTTGAACAAGCCATCGTCGATTATATGCCCGATCAGCACGCGGTAGGTAACGAAATTTTCGTTGAATTGATCTTTGCCCTTTTGCACGGCCTTCATTGTCGCCACCGCGATCTTCCGGTCACCGCCCATTGCAGCTTTTGTAGCCTTGAACGCGGCTCCGCCGGATACGCTGAATACTTCGAAATTGGGCATGCCCTGCGCACGCGCGATCTCGGCAAAGCGGTCCACTCCCGCTGACTTTCCGCCCAGGCGCCGCCCGGGTCGGGTCGCTGCCGAGGCAATGGATTCTCCCTGACTGGCAAGCGCTATCCGCCGAGATTTCCGTTCGCCCGCCTCATTCACAGGAACGGGCATTCCTTTCGGAACCGCGCCCGTTGCATCCAGTTGAGCTTTTTCCACCGCTGCCGGGCACACGGAAGGATCGCCCAACAACAGGAATTGCGCGATCGTCTTGAGATTGGTGGCAGCGGACATCACCTGGGTCAATATGAAATCTTGCCGAGCCTGGAGCAAGGCCCGCCCCGACGACGCGCCACCGAGCACCTTTTGAAGATAGAGCTGGCATATCAAATCCGCCTGACCGTTCGACGATGCAGGGCCGTAGGATACATTAGTCGATCCCACGAATCCCGCTGCGCCTTGCATCATATATTCCATGCAGATTGGCGGCGCTCTCCCAAGAAGAAGGTAGTTGTAGAGCTGGGCGCCGTAGCAGCATTCGGCCGCTGCCACCGAGCCCAGGCTTATTGCGCCTTTAGGTATGAGCTTTGAGTCCATGGCATCGTGGTACGCACCGGTCGCATCTTCGCCGTAAAAGCGAAAGTCGCCCGCGTTGCCGTGGCAGTTGATAAGGTGCGCTTTGCCACTGAGCGACGCATCGATGAGGGTGTGTCCGCTTGGCCCGGACAGGAACAGACCTACGTGGCTGCCGAAGACCGCGTTCAGGTTGAGTTGCGTAGAGACCTGCCATATGTCGGCGCTTATCGAAAAGAAGTGATTGAAGGCTTGCGAGGACAACGGCACCTGGGCCATGCATTTGCCGATCAGTTCGACTAAAACGAGGTGGTCCTTCTCGCCGACGCATGCCGGAAGCCTGCCGACGACTCGACTAACGTTGAGAAAGTTGGCGGCGACCTTGCTGAAAGGGCTGGGCGACGCGTAGGGCAGATCGCTCGGTATCGTCCTGTCCCGATCGGTGAGACCGGGGATCGGATTGAGCTCGATATGAGGGATGATATCAGGTCCGTCGAGGAGCATGATGTAATCGCACGCGAGTGCTGCATGAATAGCGTCGACCGCCTTTTTCGCTCCACTCTCGTCTTTAGGACTGATAACGGGCATACCATGCACGGCTACCATATGGGCGGCGTCGTCGATATCGAAGACCTGCGTTACAAGGCCCCTAGTCAGGTCGTGCGTGATCATTGCGCTCAGTGCAACGTAGATCGCTGCCGCACCCGCCGTGCCGTACTTGGCTTGTAAAGCCCGATTATTGGAGATGATCGCCTTGTGAACGGTTGCCATGTCCCCCCCTGTTCCGACAGCACCGCCGGGCTGATCGTCCGCCCAAACTCGTGCCTAGATATCCTCCAACTCCATGCCGCGAGTTCCGTTGTGCATATCGGTGTCCATCCGTCTGAGATTTTCAGTCTCGGCGCCGTCTCGGAGGAACTCAAGATATTCGCTCCAGAGCGGGTCGTTCGCGAAAGGCGACGTCGCCACGATTTCGGCGACGAGCGAGCGCCGCCTGGAAATCGTCGACCCGCGTTCGTTCGATGAGGGCGATACCGGACGGCCGATTCCGGCAAAAACCGACTTGACCGCGTCGACCAGTCCGACCGCCAGCCCCTGGGACGACAGAGCATCCTGTGCCAACGATGCGTCGCCGATAGGCCGCGCCCCTCGGCTGCCGTCAGACCATTGCATGGAAGTCGCGCCAGAGCGTCCGATCTCCGCGAATTCGGTCGGCAGATCGTCGACCAGCCATTCGCAGTTTTCGACCAACCGCTCTCGGACCTCCCGCCAGTCACCACGCAAGAATGAGCCTCCTCCGACGACGCCCACGCAGACCCGCCGAGAATTTCCCATGCGGTAGAAGTATCCGCTCGGTTCTGCGCCGATGCCGAATGTGGCGACAGTGCTGCCGTTCCTTTCGAAGAGCCATTGACGGCCCGCGATCGGCCTCCGCGGCCTGAGGACGGCGGATGCAGACAAGGCGCTCCGCCCTGATGCATCGAAAACCAGGATTCCGTCGCTCGCGTATCTTTCAGCGCCGTATCTCTCGATACGCTCCGTGACGAACGCGACGCAGAGGCGCTTCGCCAACTCGAAGAGCGCCACATCGAGTTCTGGGCGGCTGATGTGGACACGGCCGGCCGTGATTTTCCTGGTGGGCGAGCTGGTACCCCATTGACGGACCTGCTCAGAGAATATCTCCTTTACGCCCACCGTACGAGGGTGGATTCCCGTTTCCACGAGCAGAGCCATCGTTTGACTAGGAATGCTCTCTATTGTCGCCGCGTCCGTTGGCGACGGCCAGGCGGAGCTTCTAACTTCCGCTTCCAATCCGTTGCGGCGAGCGTATATCGCGGCCATCAGGCCTACCGGTCCGCCGCCTAGGACGATTAGTTTGCGCGCCGTGTTCATATTATCGGCTCAAGGCGGCGAAATGGGTGCGAACCGAGGATCCGCGATGGCGTCGAACACCACAATGAAACCCGCCGCCGCAACGGCCGCGGACAATGAACTCAGTCCGGCGCCGACCATGTCACGGCGCGCCTCGTTGATCTCGGCGGCACCTTGGAAGCGACCCTTCGTATAACCCGCGTGAAGGTCGTTGAGCACGCCGAGATACGCGGCCTGGAGCGCGACATGGTCTGGCTGAGCCGCGTCCGGGCGCGTGGCAGCGGGATTCCTGAGATACTGAACTTCTTGGTACGCACCCAGCCACTCCTTGATATCGAGGAAGGTCTGGAAATGGTCTTCGCCCTCGGCGATGATGGAGCTTACGGCCTCTGCCCACTCTTCCGCCACGCCTTCGGGCATGTCCAACGGAGGATTTTCCAGCGTCGCAAGGATATCGATGTATAGACCGTCAACTCCGGCAGAAGGCGCTTCTATTTCGATGAAGTCATCGATCGCAGCTTTCGACGCCACCCTCGGGATGACCGGACGGTTCCCGCCGCCAGGTCGCGGCAATGCGTCGGCTACCTGTAGCGCAGGCTTGAATGTTCCTGGCGGGCTGATCGCTCGGATGACGTCGTTGACGGCGCGGGTGTGCCTCATCTCTCCGATAGCGATTCGCATTATCTCGGCACGGGCAGCTCGGATGCTGTCTGCGAGGACGGCGTCTCCTGCAAGTAGGGGATCACCGTCCGGCAAGAGCGAGAACGCTGCCGCGAGATACTCGTGAGCCACCGCAAGTTCGACGCCGGCGGCGTATTGCAGGTGTCTCAGCAAGGTCGCTCTGTCCGATAGCGGCGTTCCATGCGCAGCTCCCGGCTCGAAAGGCGAGGTAGTTTCCCTGGTGTTGATGACGAAGTGCAGTTCCTGCCAACGATAGTTGATCTCGTGATGGGCAAGCTCTCCCGTGGCTCTGGCCGGGCCTGCGGATGGAGGGGGCTCGTTGCGAACAATCCGATCGGCTCTCTGCCAAGGAACGGAAACGGTCCACTTCTGCCCGTCCGCTCCGGGGCCTCCGGCCGGGTATACGGGTTGAACGATGTCGGGATGGTTGCTCGCCCAGTAATGACAGCCGCAATCACGGAAATCGTGCGTCCAGGGGCTACAGAGCGACTGGCTCATTTCGCCTGGCAGGAATATCGACGATAAGGCTCCCTCGTCATCAAGGTACCGCTCTCGCGTCGTGCTGAGGATGACGGTCGATCCGTCGCCGCGGGTGAACGTGACTTTGAGTGGCGTGCCTTCCGTCAGCATGCGAACGGCGGTCCAACTGTCGGGCGGTCTTCTGTTGGGTCCGTTGCTCTTGTCATTCAACTGCGAGAGATCGAACATCAGGTCTCCCAGGACTCCAAAAGTCCCTTCCAGCCTGGTAACGAGGACGGCCGCGCCATCCCCGAGATCGCCCGAGAGCGTCTGATAGACTTCGAAATTCTCGCGCGTCATCTCCCCAGCTCGCGCCGCAGCGAGCGCGGCACCGAGGTCGACGTTCACCAACCGGACCTCTGGATTGACGGCGACGACGTCTATTTCCATGAAGGGAACGAAGCGTCGCTCCAGATTGCGAACGTCGCATTCAAGACCGGGATAACAATTGCCGACGCCGGATTCAAGTCGTGACGAGGCGGGATTGCCCGCGACTTTGTGCTTGCCCGTGGCGGGGCTGGAAAGCCGCCGGTGGGCTGTAACATTTCTCGGTAGCAGTTTGCCTTCGCCGGATGACATTCAGATCTCCATTGCGCCCGTTGGGGCGGGCTCGAAACGAGTGGAGGAAGAGGCGGTGAGTTCGCAATAGGTCTGGAGACAGAAGGTCAGCCAATCACGGACGAAGTCGCAGCTTGCAAGGGTTCGCGCACTTGCTTCCTGATGGCAACCGCCGGAACAGAGATATCGCGCCCAACAGGTTTGACAGTCCGTCTGATTGTGGACGTGGCGAACCGCAAGAAACTCCGCTCGACGGACCGCATCGATTCCGAAGGAGTCACCCAATTCGAACTCGCGCTCGCCGATAGCGCGGTGACAAGCGTACCATTTCCCATCGGCAGCCACGGAAAAATATCCGCCTCCGGCGCCGCAGGAGAACGGGGACGCCCAACCGCGATGGATTTGCCTCAGGGCGATCATCAAGTTGGTCAACCTGATCTGCTTTCCCGCCTTCGCCCTGGCCACTTCGCCCGAGGCGACTTCGATGAGATCGCTCAAATACGAGCGGTAATCCGCATCTGTAAAGCCGCTATCGTCGGCGGTCCTCCTCAGCGGCGATATGCCGACCTCCTTGAAGCCGACGTCCAACACGGAGTCGAACTGGCTCTGCAGATCCGATCCGTTCTTCCTCACCGACATTCGGGCCGCGACTTGAGCCATGCCCTGGTTGCCGAGAAGCGAAGCCAGCTTACGCTCCAGGATCTCGTGAGAACCGCGACCGCGCCTATCGGGTCGCTGTGCATCGTGACGCTCTCTGTCACCATCGACGCTAACTGTAACGGCAAATCTGTGAGACCTGAACATCTCCACATCTTCGTCGGTTACCAAAGTGCCGTTCGTCGTGATCGAGAACCGGACGTCCAGACCGCGATCCGCCCCGGTCACGGAAGCATAGCGAACCGCCTCGTGTACCAGCTTGCGGTTCATCAGCGGCTCCCCGCCGAGAAATCCGATGGTTACAGGAGCGTTGACGGCGGCGCGTGAGAACAGTCCGTCGATCGCCTTGAAAGCCGTCTTGACGTCCATTCTCGAAGTCTGCCTACCGGAAAAACCGCCCCGATCTGCGTAGCAGTACCCGCATGACAGATTGCACGATGACGAGACGTTCAGAGATATGCTTTGCGGATCCGGCAAAGGAACTTGCGAAAGGTCTGCTTCGAGCGGCGTAATCTCTGCCAGATCGGATACGGCGTCGGCAATCCGGCTAGCATCGCCGTTCCACGATTCCACCAATTCTGGCGGGACATCGAAAAGACGCGAGTAAGGAACTACGAGGATGTGATCGCCTACGGCGGATTGAAACCGCATGTATTCGGGGGCGTCGGTGGATGTGCGAGCGCGCATCTTCATCGCATCATCCCTTTTTCTTGCCGATGTCCAACGAGGCGAGGACGGCTTCCTTGCGGCGCGCGGCCTTCTCGGAGATCTCAGCACCGGGCATCAGGGCGCCCTTGGGTTTGGTCTGTGTGTAGGCGATCCACTTCTTCAATAGCTCATACTGCCAGCCGACGACGGTGAGCGGCTGGGCATTCGATTGCCTCATAAAGGGCGGCATCTGCATGGAAGAAGCTCCTCGGGTCTCTTCCGGACCGACGAAGAACGGCGGTCTCACCAACTCCAGAATCCGGTCCGGCATCGAGCCGACAAGCTTTTCCAGTCCCTGGAGGTCAGCCAGATCGCGATGGCGCATTCTGGCATGTTTGGTGAGCGGCAACGGTAGCTGCGGTGTGGAGCCGGGCAGAGAATAAAGTGGATTGCGCAACCGGTCTCGCCCCCCGAGAGCGAGTTCGGGGGTCGGGCGGTCACCCTTATCGAGGTCGTCCGGTCTCAGTTGCACAGCTGGAATCCGGATAGCCCGCCGTCCGGCGAAGTCGTCGAGGTTGAAAAGCGAGACGGTTTCGTAGATGCGCTCGAAAAAGTCTTCGACCCAGTCATCCAGTTCGTCGCCATCCAGAGCGTCGTTACGCTCGACCCAGTCGCCGGATCGGTCGTTGAACTCGTCCGCGACCGAAAGGAAAGGCCTCCTGTCTGGCGCGAAATCCGGCGGAGCCACAAATGCGACCGCGCGTCCCGGTCGAACGTCCTCTCCGGCTTGTCCCACTAGCTGGACTTCGAAATGGACCTCGCAGGTGTCGTCGACGACGCCCAGGGACGGTCCTGTGGACCCCGTGTTCGAGTCGATCGAGTCGTAGGTATCGGGAGGGGCTACTATCGAAAGCGTGGAAGCGCCGTACCAGCCCGCCTGATCGTCAAGGAAAGCATTCGCCTTGTCTACCGCGGGCTGATTGCGGCCAAGCTCCGGCTTGGCTTCGGCCGCTTGCGGCGGGCCGTAAAACTCGCCAGCCGCGGGCCAGAGCCGAAACCTCAGGGTCTCAAGGTCAACGTCTCCGAACCAGGGATGCCCCTCGGCATTGCCGCTAGGCCTGAGAACCTGGACATAGCCCAGAGGTATATTTCTGCTCTCCGGTATCATGGGGCGGGTCGAAGGCGGCGAGCGCCCCTCAATGAAGCGTTTGCCGTGATCGTTACCCGCAATCCGCATCGGCGTGTTCGTTCCGAAAACTAAGGCCGCGTTTCCAGCACGCCTTGCAGCTTTTCGATTTGCAGCGGAGACGCTCAGAACGACATCTGCGAGCTGGAAACCGTTGTCGCTCAGCAGCTTCGCCGACAGCGGTTGATCGACCCAGCTGTCCGGCGAGGATCCATCGGCCCCGGTGCTCGCCCAGATCTCGAAAAAAGGAGCGACCGGTCTTATCCGGTCGCCGTCGCGGAAGCTGATGTCGGTAGGCATGTACGGCCTGACGCTGCCGTCCGGCTCGACCGCAAGCGTCCAGTCGGGGACGATTGTCGTCTTACCGTCGTAGCGGGGCACTTCTGCGTCCACCCATGCATATGCCTCGACCGCCGAGGTACTGCTGCCTAGCCGTGCGACCGCCATCGGAGGAGTTACGAAAAGGCGCCTGATCTCGTTTGCCATCGACACTCTCCCATGTGTACGACCTTCCGACCGTCGCAGCATGTACCTGCCGTCTGGTCGGTTTCCGTTGCGGGTTCAGTCGCGCCTTAGGCGGACAGGGCCTCGGCGATCTCAGTAATTCTCGTGCAGTCCTCGCCTCGGCACCCGGTCGTCGGGCAGACGAGCGATACGACGCAGTTGCCGTTACTGACGTAGTCCGTGCCTCCGCGCACCAGAATACCCTCCACGACGCCGTCGGCGCCGAAGACCGGAGAGCCCGAGTTGCCTCCGTAGGTATCCAGATTGGCGATAAAGTAGGTGAGCGCCGTGTTGTCGCGGACGTTGGAGCCGTCGGCGAACTTGAGCGGCAAACCCGACGGATGGCCCATCACGAATACAGGCGCGTTGTCGGCGATCCGACCCGATGTACGGAGTGCGAGCACGGTGCGATCCGGCACGGGACGATCCAGGCGGACGAGTGCCCAGTCTTCGCCAGAGCCTGCATTCAGCATCCAGCCGATCATTTCCTTACCGGAATAGATATCTTGATCCGGTATCGTCAGCTGCGTTGTATTCTCCGCGATCATTCTATAGCCGAAGACGAAGCGCACGGTGCCGACGTTTGACTCGTTTATGCAATGTCCAGCAGTCGCGATTACGTCTTCAGCCACCAGGAACCCTGTGCAGAAGGCACCCGTCGGCTGTTCCGAAAACCTCTCGCCGCCGCAGACACCAACCGATCGCGAAAGAGGAAGGGTGAACAGTTTGGACGTCCCGTCACCGTTAGAGGTGACCCGTTCGGCCTGGAAGAGCGCCGCCACGCTTTCGGCAAGCGAGCGTTCTAGATCGTTGACGAACTCGTAGTAGTCTTTGCGATCATCGACGCCGTATATGCCCTTCTGCTTCGTGGAAAGCACATCGACCACGACCTTGGCGTCTGCCGAAGCCAGCGGCGTTTTTGCGGCGGCGTCCTTAGGTTCGGGCTGGACGCCCGGTGCGAGCTTCGCAACGATCTCCCGCCCGCGAAGCTCTTCTCTGAGTTCCGAAATCGAATAGGCATCGAGTTTGGTATCTGCAGACATGCCACCCTCCCTTTGTGCGCCAAAGCGCCAACCGTATGTGTGCTCTCCCGTCATCTCAGCATTTTCGACCTCACATCGACGTCACATCGAAAGCGCAAGCAAACAAAAATCGATCCCGGCGGATGGAAAGCCGCCCGGCTGACATCGTGTCGAAGATGATCTTAGTTCAACGGCCTGCAAAGTCGCTACGGAGAAGAAATCACACTCAAAACAGGAGGTCAACTGGGGGCGCAACTAAAAATTAAGGCCCATTTCAAGATCTTCCAGCGGATAGTGATCCGCGTAAATGGTCGATAAACCCGGTTAGCATGATCGAAACTGCCCGAATGCCAAATCCCACCGCACTGGCCTGGATTGCCTCGGTTCTGATCGAAGGAATCCCGCTCTTGATACTCGCGATCCTCCTCGTGCTCTGGCGCAAACCGAACGAAGACGATGCGGCGAATGGCAACGTTCTCGACCTCGATGGGCATTCGGCGGCGCGGCCGAGCCTTACTGCGGCCGAATAGCAAACTGCCGGCGGCCACTGGCCGCCGGCATTCTTATCTCCAGACCGTTGAAGCGTCCGATACCCTCAACACACGCAGGATAACCGCGATCAATCCCTGGCAACCCCGCTGACTGTTGATTGCTACTGAGAACTGATGGAGTGGATGCCCCCTCCCGATGGCATCGCAATGTGCCAGAGTGATGTTCGCCAGAGCGTGACGTAAATGTCCGCTTCCAGGCGATGGCCCGCCACTATCTGTTCGAGCCTGAGTTCTGCAATCCGGCTTTAGGCTGGGAGAAGGGACAGGTCGAGAAGAACGTTCAGGATGCGCGTCATCGTCTATGGCAGCCCACGCCGCGCTTTGGCGCTCTGATCCAGCCGGCCAAGCCGGATCAATCCGCGCGATCAGCGGTAGGGGCCGTGGAGCATCGCCAGATTGCCCCAGGACGCGTAGTAACAGAGGTCGCTGACCGCCTCGCTTTCGAAGCGCGCGCTGCCGTCATCGCTCAGCTTGCGCGGCAGATACCCGACCAAGAGTTCCGGCCGAATAAAGCGAAGCTGCGTCCTCGCAGGGCAGTAAAGCCCACGATGGCGCAGCCGGCCAAAGCGCTGAAACAAACCACCGCGCGCAAGCCTGGTGAGGCCCACTCGTTCCCTCCGAGTACGCAAAGCCTATACGTCCCCAAATTTGAGTTTGAATTCTCGTCTGCGTTGAGTAATGCTAACGTATTCTACCTTATTTGGTTCGCTTGCATCAATGTGCTTTGGGAGGAGTGATGATGGTAAAGCTTGATCCAACTGCAAACCTTGACGATTTCGATCCCGTGCCAGGTTTGCGCAACGCCTGGAGCACGATGCTTGGCGGGCTCATCGACGTTATGAACTACGGCCCCTTGGAAGGCTCTCCCACAGTGCTGGACGAATTGAAACTGTGGGGAGGGTCAGATGCGGACATCAGATTCTTCAATCCGCTTTCCATGCCAACCCCTCCTAAGTCTGAAGAGGCGAATGTGACGTGGCGTGCTTTGCCGACCAGTTTCGACAGTGCCATTCCGAACACTAAGAAGCGATATCAATTTCTCGATGATCAGCATCTTGATCCTAGCGACAAGGTCATGACACGGGTTCAGGACGAGTACAATGAATGGAAGGTGACAAAGAACAAGGACGGGAAGATTGTCCGCGTGATCTTCACGAGCGAGCCCGCCGCATACTACCATTTCCTGTCAAGCCCACCAACCGGTATTGATCGAAAACTTGCGCAATCTGTTCTCCTTAAACTGTATAGGGAGGCTTGCGGGCAAGACGTGCCGATTGGGGATTTGCTCGATGGCTCCGGGCGCTATGACCCATACAACAAATGGAACGGTGAGTTTGCCGTCCACATGCAACAGGTCAACAATACCCTTGGTGCTCAGGTCAATATTGCAGCCCGCTCGGCCATCTTGCGGTTGAACACCGCGACGGGGCAAATCAAAACCGATGCCCAAGAGTTGATTGAATGTGCGAGATATGGTGCCGGCGAGCGTCAAAGTGATCCTGCGATCGGGGCGGCAGTGAATATGTCTGTACGCGCCAACAAATTCATCACGCT
>CALRRQ020000029.1:0-69728 GCA_943370615.1 Rhizobium sp. Q54 | reverse complement strand
CGTGACGGCCGCCAGCGTGCCGATCTTCCTGCGCTGGGCGCGGGCGATCTTCAAGCCGCTGGAGCGCATGACGGGGACCATCGCCCGGGTGGAAGAAGGCGATCTCGGAGCGCGCTCGGGGCTCACCGACGCCAGCGACGAGATCGGCCGGGTGGCCGTGCATCTCGACAGCCTGCTCGACCAGCTGCAGCAGCGCGACCGGGACCTGCGGCGCTGGAACGACGAGCTCAACGACCGGGTGGCCGAGCGCACCCGCGAACTGGAACTGGCAAACCGCCAGCTGGAGGCGACGACCAAGCAGCTCGTCATGTCGGAGAAGCTGGCGGCGATCGGCGAGATCACCGCCGGCGTCGCGCACGAGATCAACAATCCGATCGCCGTGATGCAGGGCAATCTCGACGTGGTGCGCAGCGTGCTTGGCGACAGGGCGAGCGAGCTCTCCACCGAGCTTAGGCTGATCGACGAACAGATCCATCGGGTCAGCCAGATCGTCACCAAGCTGCTGCAATTCGCCAAGCCGGAGGAATATGCGGGCTATGTCGAGCGCCATCATGTCGCCGACGTCATCTCGGACTGCCTGCCGCTGGTGCAGCACCTGCTCGGCAAGGCCGACATCGCCGTCGAGCGCAACGACGCCGCGACGCGGCAGGTGTTGATGAACCGGACCGAGCTGCAGCAGGTGCTGGTCAACCTGATCGTCAATGCCATCCATGCCATGCCGGACGGCGGCGGGCTTCGCCTCGTCAGTCGTGACGAGACGCGCGACGGCCGCGACGGCATTCGCGTCGACGTGACGGATACCGGTATCGGCATGACGCCGGACGTGCTCGCCCGGATCTTCGACCCGTTCTTCACCACCAAGCGGCGGCAGGGGACCGGCCTCGGCCTGTCGATCAGCCAGACTCTCGTCCGGCGGCAGGGCGGGACGCTCAATGTCGAGAGCGAGCCGGGCAAGGGGACGACCTTCTCCATCTGGCTTCCCGAGGCAAATTGAGCGACGCTTGACGGACGTTTTGTCCGTCGCATAGGGACATTTTGTCCGAGCATGCTAGGGCGCCTCCGCTAAGTTATTGAAATTTGTTAAATTTGACTTGGCACGGCGGTTGCTACCCCTTTGTTGTTCCCGGCGTATCCCTTGGAGACGGGGTGTAAACGGGGACAGGGAGGAAGCGGCATGCGCCGCTTCCGATTTTGGACCGGTCCCGCGGTGTGCCCTTGTCGGAGGAGCGACGAGGCGCAAGCATCCGCGGACAACCGGGTCGGGGAAAGAGCCATCGGCAATGACCGGTGGAAGGGAGGATTTCAAATATGTCTGCTACGACCGAAACATTGGCCGGCGGCTATGGAGGCGGTGGCCTTCTCGACCGCGAACGCATTATTGCCAAACCGGGGTTCAATCGCTGGCTGGTGCCGCCGGCCGCCCTTGCCATTCATCTCTGCATCGGCATGGCCTACGGCTTTTCCGTCTTCTGGCTGCCGCTCACCAAGTCGATCGGCATCGGCCAGTCCGTCGCGTGTCCGGACCTGACGCTGGCATCGGCCCTGTTCACCACGTCCTGCGACTGGCGGGTCGCCGATCTGGGCTGGATCTATACGCTGTTCTTCGTCCTGCTCGGCTCGTCCGCGGCGATCTGGGGCGGCTGGCTGGAGCGGGTCGGCCCGCGTCGCGCCGGCTTCGTCTCGGCCTGCTGCTGGTGCGGCGGCATCCTGATCGCCGCCATCGGCGTGATGACCCATCAGCTGTGGCTGATGTGGCTCGGCGCCGGCGTGATCGGCGGCATCGGGCTCGGGCTTGGCTACATCTCGCCGGTCTCGACGCTGATCAAGTGGTTCCCCGACCGTCGCGGCATGGCGACCGGCATGGCGATCATGGGCTTCGGCGGCGGCGCGATGATCGGTGCGCCGCTGGCCGACATGCTGATGAACACCTTCAAGAGCGAGACCTCGGTCGGCGTCTGGCAGACCTTCGTCGTCATGGCTGCGATCTATTTCGTCTTCATGATGGGCGGCGCCTTCGGCTATCGCATCCCGCCGGCCGGCTGGCGTCCCGAAGGCTTCGTGCCGCCGGTCGCCAAGGACAGCATGATCACCAGCCGCCACGTGCACCTGAAGAACGCGCACAAGACCAAGCAGTTCTGGCTGATCTGGGCGGTTCTCTGCCTCAACGTCTCGGCCGGCATCGGCGTTATCGGCATGGCTTCGCCCATGCTGCAGGAGATCTTCGCCGGCTCGCTGCTCGGCCTGCCTGAGCTCAAGTTCTCCGATCTCAGCAAGGAACAGCTGACGGCCATCGCCGCGATCGCCGCCGGCTTCACCGGGCTTCTGTCGCTGTTCAACATCGGCGGCCGCTTCTTCTGGGCTTCGCTCTCCGACAAGATCGGCCGCAAGAACACCTACTACGTCTTCTTCCTGCTCGGCATCCTGCTCTACGCCTCGGCCCCCTGGGCTGCCGGCATCGGCAGCAAGGTGTTCTTCGTCGCGGCCTTCTGCATCATCCTGTCGATGTATGGCGGCGGCTTCGCCACCATTCCCGCCTATCTGGCGGACATATTCGGGACGCAGTTCGTCGGGGCGATCCATGGCCGTCTGCTGACCGCCTGGGCGACCGCCGGCATCATCGGCCCGGTCGTGGTCAACTACATCCGCGAAGCGCAGATCGCGGCGGGCATACCGCGCGCCCAGGTCTACGACTTCACCATGTATATCCTGGCCGGCATGCTGGCGCTCGGCCTTGTCGCCAACTCTCTGGTCAGGCCGCTGTCCGACAAATGGTTCATGTCGGACGAGGAAGTGGCGGCGCTGCAAGCCAAGACGAAGGCCGCGACCGCGGGGCCGACCGGCTCCTTCGGCATCGGCACCGGCGGCCTCGACGGCAAGGCTCTGGTCGCCTGGGCCGTGGTCGGCATCCCGATCCTCTGGGGCGTGTGGATCACGCTGCAGAAGACCTTCGTCCTGTTCGGCTGAGGCAACGGCATCGACCCCCGGGGTGGAGGCGGCGTTTCCCGCCTTCACCTCACATCAACGGACAAAAAAAAAGGGCTCCGCAGTGCGGAGCCCTTTGTCGTGATCGTTGCGATCCGGCGAAGTGGACGATCAGGCGGCCATTTCTTCGATTTCGCTGCCCTTGAACATCTTGGCGAGGTTCAGGAAGCAGATCATGCCGTGTTCGTTGGCGATGATGCCTTCGGAGAAGGACTTGTCGAAGGAGGCCGAGATTTCCGGAACCGGCTGGACCTGGCTCGAAGGGATCGTCAGGATGTCCGAGACGCGGTCGACCAGCATGCCGATGACCATGTTGTGGACTTCGGCGACGACGATGGCGGAGCGCTCGTTGGCGACGGTGCTCTTCATGCCCAGCTTGTAGGCGAGGTCGATGATCGGAATGACCGAGCCGCGCAGGTTCATCACGCCGATGACGTCTGCAGGGGCATGCGGGATCGGCGTCGACGGTGCCCAGCCGCGGATTTCGCGGATGGTCGTGGTCTTGACGCAGAATTCCTGATCATGCAGCCGGAAGGCGATGATTTCGAGGGTTTCGCCGTTGAAGCTTGTCGAGTTGATCGCGGTCGCCATTAGAATTCTTCCCAACTTTCCTGTGCCTGGGCAGTCGCGGCGCCACCGGTTGCGGCACGTGCGACCTTCGCCATGAGTTTGCGTGCCGGGGATGCGACAGGTCGGGCATCGGGACGCGCTACGGACACTGTATTCGAAGAGTGTTGCCCAAATCTAAACTGGGACAGGAGATTGCGAAGGGTTTCGGCTTCCCTGGCAAGGCTATGGCTGGCGGCTGTCGTCTCCTCGACCATGGCGGCATTGTGCTGCGTGTTCTGGTCCATGGCGTTGACCGCCTTGTTGATCTCCTGCAGGCCGGTCGCCTGCTCACGGGACGCTTCGACGATGGCGATGACGTTAAGGTTGATGTCCTTGACTTCCGTGACGATCTGCTCAAGCGCCTTGCCGGTCTGGCCGACCAGGGTGACGCCGTTGCGAACCTGTTCGCCGGACGTGGTGATCAGCGCCTTGATCTCCTTCGCCGCATTTGCGGACCGCTGGGCCAATTCGCGAACCTCCTGGGCGACGACGGCAAAGCCCTTGCCGGCCTCACCCGCACGGGCGGCTTCGACACCGGCATTCAGCGCCAGCAGGTTGGTCTGGAAGGCAATGTCGTCGATCACGCCGATGATGTTGGATATCTCGCGGGAGGACGCTTCGATCTGGCCCATGGCGTCGATGGCGCTCTTGACCACTTCCCCGGATTTCTCCGCGCCGGCCTTGGTTCTCGCCACGAGCGAGCCTGCTTCCTCCGCCCGCTTGGAGCTGTCGCTGACCGTCTGGGTGATCTCTTCCAGCGCGGCTGCGGTTTCTTCCACGGCCGCGGCCTGCTGCTCGGTGCGCTTGGCCAGGTCGTCGGAGGCCGACTGGATCTCTCGCGAACCGGCGGCGATCGCATTGGTATTGTCGCCGACCGTGCTCATCGTCGCCTGGAGCTTGTCCAGCGAGTTGTTGAAGTCGATGCGCAGGCGGTCCAGGCTCGGCAGGAGCGGGTGATCGATCCGAACCGTGAGGTCGCCGTCTGCAAGCGCGGTGAGGCCGACCGCCACATCATCGACCGAGCGGACGCGCTCGGTGACATCGGTGGCGAACTTGACGACCTTGAAGACCTTGCCGTTCATGTCGAAGATCGGATTGTAGGAAGCCTGGATCCAGACCACCTTGCCACCCTTGCCGATGCGCTTGAATTCCTCTGCGATGAATTCGCCGGCGGCGAGTTTCTGCCAGAAGCGCTGGTAGTCGGCGCTCTGTGTGTAGGCCGGTTCGCAGAACATAGCATGGTGCTTGCCTTGGATCTCCCCGAGGCTGTAGCCGAGCGTATTGAGGAAATTGTCGTTCGCCGTCAGGACCTCGCCCGTCGTGGTGAATTCGATCACGGCTTGAGCTCTGGACACTGCGGCGAGCTTACCCGCATCCTCGGCCGCCTTTAGTTTAGCCGCGGTGATGTCGGTTGCGAACTTGATAACCTTGTAAGGTTTTCCCCCGCTGAAGACCGGGTTGTAGGAGGCCTGGATCCAGACGTCCTTGCCGGTCTTGGTGATGCGCTTGTACTCGCGGGCGTCGAACCGACCGGCGGCCAGCGAGGCCCAGAAATCCTTGTAGTCTTGCGTCGCAGTATAGGCAGGATCGCAGAACATCCGATGATGCTTGCCCTTGATCTCCGACAGTTCATAGCCGAGTGCACGACAGAAGTTCTCGTTGGCGGTCAAAATATTGCCGCTCAGATCGAACTCGATAATTGCTTGAGATTTACTCATAGCGGCCAGGATCGCCTTTGCGTCCGAGCCAAATAGTGCCATGCTCACGTCTATTCCCTCCTCATTGCGCTCGGTTCTCGAACGGATACCGCGCCGCACGTTGCCAAATCGTCGCAAAGCAGAGCGTCGGGATGCCGAAACGGAATAAGAACGCTTTGCCCCCCAAAATTTAGGGGGCAAAAGTTAAGGGGTCATAAACGATGTTGAACAAACGCGATTCTGCGTCTCATAACGGCAAGTACTTCCTTAGATTAGTCTAAAGTAACAGCAAATACAACGTCGCTTTTTCATCTGCGCCGCCGGCGTCTTCCGCTCCCTTTGCGAGAGCGGTCCGACGGGAGGGGTTGCTTCAATGTGTCGCGGGGGCCTTTGCAAGCACCGCCTCGATCTTCTCTAGCGCCCAATCGACCTGATCGCGGGTGATGACCAGCGGCGGCGCCAGCCGGATCGTGTCGACATGGGTGTCCTTGGCGAGCAGGCCGGCATCTTTCAAGGCATAGCAGTACTGGCGCGCGCCGCCGACTTCCGGATCGAGTTCCACCGCCAGCATCAGGCCGCGGCCACGGACGTCCTTGACGATGTTCGAACGGATGGACTTCAGCCCCTCGAGGAAATACTCGCCCATGGCAGCCGAGTTCTCGATCATCTTCTCCTCGACCAGCACCTTGAGCGCCTCGCGGGCGATGGCGCAGGCGAGCGGATTGCCGCCGAAGGTCGAACCGTGCTGGCCGGGTTTCAACACGCCCAGAACCTCGGAGTTGGAGAGCACGGCCGAGACCGGATAGAAGCCGCCGGACAGCGCCTTGCCGATCAGCGTTACGTCGGCCTCGATGCCTTCGTGCGCCTCGGCCAGCAGCTTGCCGGTGCGGCCAAGGCCGGTCTGGATCTCGTCCAGAATGAGCGTGACGTTCTTCTCCGTGCAGAGTTCGCGCACGCGCCGCAGATAGCCGGCCGGCGGGATGATGACGCCCGCCTCGCCCTGGATCGGCTCGATCAGTGCGCCGACGGTGTTCTCGTTGATCGCCGCCTCGAAGGCAACGGCATCACCGAAGGGCACGGTGCGGAAACCAGGCGTGAAGGGACCGAAACCGCCGCGCGCATCCGGATCGGTCGAAAAGGAGACGATGCTCAGCGTGCGTCCATGGAAGTTGCCGGAGCAGACGATGATCTCGGCCTTGCCCTCGGGCACGCCCTTGGTCTCGTAGCCCCATTTGCGCACGGCCTTGATCGCCGTCTCGACCGCCTCGGCGCCTGAGTTCATCGGCAGGATCTTGTGCGAGCCGGTCAGTGCGGCCAGCTCTTCGTAGAGAAGCGCCAGCTGGTCGTTACGGAAGGCGCGCGAGGTGAGCGTCAGCTTGGACGCCTGTTCCGTCATGGCGGCCAGGATGCGCGGATGGCAGTGGCCCTGGTTGACGGCCGAATAGGCCGACAGGCAGTCGAGATACTGCTTGCCTTCGCTGTCCCAGACATGGACGCCCTGGCCGCGCGTCAGCACGACGTCGAGGGGTTTGTAGTTGTGTGCGCCGAGGCGCTGTTCGGTGGCGATGAGCTCTGCTGTGTTCGACATCGTTGGTCCTCGGGTTGCTCAGGCGGCGCGGGTGGGGCGGTCGAGAATGCGGCGGCCGAACAGGCTGGCCGCCAGTTCGACGATGACGCGGGCGCTCTTGCCGCGGTCGTCGAGGAAGGGATTGAGCTCGACCAGGTCGAGCGAGGAGACGAGGCCGCTGTCGTGCAGCATCTCCATGATGAGGTGCGCCTCGCGGAAGGTCGCGCCGCCGGGAACGGTGGTGCCGACGCCCGGCGCGACGTCCGGATCGAGGAAGTCGACGTCGAGGCTGACATGCAGCAGGCCGTTGACCTTGGACACGTCGGCAATGATGCGCCGCATGATCGCGCCCATGCCGTCCTCGTCGATGGCGCGCATGTCGAAGACGTTGACGCCGTTCTCGGTGATCGCCAGGCGCTCGTCGTCGTCGACCGAACGAATGCCGACCTGGTAGACCTGGCGCGGATCGACGAAGGGCCGGCCGGCCGGCAGGATCGGCGCAAACTCGGCCTTGCCGCAGAAGAAGGCGACCGGCATGCCGTGAATATTGCCCGAGGGAGAGGTGGACGGCGTGTTGAAGTCGGCATGGGCGTCGAGCCACAGCACGAAGAGCGGGCGGCCGAGTTCACGGGCGCGCCGTGCCATGCCGGAGACGCTGCCCATGGACAGGCTGTGGTCGCCGCCGAGCAGGACGGGAAGCGTGCCTTCGGCCGCGGCCCGGTAGGTGCGGTCCTCGATGGCGCGGGTGAAGGCGGCGACGACTGGCAGATTGCGGGCATGCGCATGCTCGCCGAGCTCGGTCGCAGGCGTCGGGCGCAGGTCGCCGGCGTCGGTGACGCGGTATCCGAGCTCGCCGAGTGCCGATCCGATCCCGGCGATCCGCAGCGCCGCCGGGCCCATGGCGCAGCCGCCGCGGCCGGAGCCTTCCTCCAGCGGTACACCGATCAGCGTGACGGCCTTGGTCTTGTCGTTCATCAGGATCTCCTCGTGTGCGAGGCGTGATCTTCGTCAATGTCCGCGTCTGCAAAAAGATGGAAAATGATCGGAAAGCGAGCTAGATTGCGCAAACTGCCAGCCAACTCTGACGAAGTGTAAGATGGACGACCTTGATCGCGATATTCTCAGCGCCTTGCGCCACAATGCCCGCATCCCCGCGTCGTCGCTGGCGGCGATGACCGGGGCATCACGGGCCACGATCGCCGCCCGTATCGACCGCATGGTGGCCGACGGAACGATCGCGGCCTTCACCATCCGCACCGGCAGCGAGATCCGCCCGGCCGGGGTCAGGGCGATCGTCATGATCGAGGTGGTGGGCAAGTTTGCCGATCGCGTTGCGCATCAGCTGCGCGGCCTGCCGGAGGTGCGGGCGCTGCACAGCACCAATGGACGCTGGGACTTTATCGCCGAGCTGGAGGACCGCGATCTCGCTTCGTTCGACGAGACGCTGCGGCGGATCCGGCTGATCGAGGGGATCAACACGACGGAATCGAGCATCCTCCTGAAGACCAGCAAGGTCGGCTGATCGCCGATCCTTTGCCGGCTCAGTATTCCTTTTCGTAGAAGATGCCGGCGCCCGCGCCCTCCGCCCCCGCCTCGCCCTTCAGCTTCACGCCGCGGCCGATGTCGAGGTTGATCACCGCCTTGGTCTGGCCCGTGCCGCCCTGTTGCAGCTCGATATAGGTTTTGTCGTTCAGGTACTTGCCGGCGCTGACCTTGGCCTGACCCGTCTCGTCGGTGGAGATGTCGAGATCGTCGACGCCGAGGGTGGAACGCAAGGCTTCGAACAGAGAGGTCGAGCGCCCGCCGGCCAGCTGGGCAGCGGCATCGGCGAGCTGGGCGATCTGCAGCGGCGACAGGCGTGCCATCGACTGGCCGAAGATCAGCTGCGCCAGGATCTCGTCCTGCGGCAACGAGGGCGACGAGGAGAAGGAGACGGTCGGATCATTGGCAAAGCCGGCGATCGTGATGGTGATCGTCGTGGTGCCCGAGGTGGTCGTCGCCTCCATGTCGAGGATGGGTACCAGTCCGCCGCCGAAGGTGATGGTGCCGCGGGTGAACTCCATGCGTTTCGTCAGGATCGACAGACGGCCGCGCCTGAGGTCGAAGGCGCCGGAGACATTGGGTGCCTGGGCGGTGCCGCTAACGGCTATCGTGCCCCCGAGTTCCGCATCGATACCGCGGCCGCGCACGAAAATCTGCGTCGGCGACGAGACCGTAAGGTCGAGGCCGATGGAGGATTGGCTGCCGTGGCGCTCGGTCTTGGTGATCGTCGCCATCTGCTGGCGTACCGCCGGCGGCGCATGCTTGTGTTGGATGTCGAGTTCCGACAGGCTGGTCGGCAATTTCTCCGGGATGGTGATCGCCGTCTTCGTCAGGTCGATCCGCCCGGCCAGCACCGGGCCTGAAAGCAGCGGCCCCTTGAGGGTCAGCTGGCCGTCGGCGGTGCTCGCCACCATGGTGCCGTCGACATAGACGGCCTTGTCGAGCTTGATGGCGATGTCGGCCGGCAGACCGGGCGACAGGATGTCGATCGTGCCGCCGCCGGAAATGCTGCCGCCGCTGGCGAGCTTGCCGGTGAGGCCGGACACGGAGGCGCGGTTACCCTGCAAGGTAACGGTGGCTGCCACTTGCTCGAGCGCCAGATTGCGGCGGACGTCGATCAGACGGGCGCCTGCGGTGCGAACGGTGCCGGTGATCTGCGGTGCGCCGAGACCGCCGGAGACGGAAACGTCGAGATCGGCCGCACCTTCGAGCACGAAACCCTGGCGCGACAGCATGCCGGTGAGCGCGGCAAAGGGCAGTTTTCCGGTGAATTTCATGGCGATCGGCCGCTGGCCGGACAGGCTGAGCGTCCCGCCCCCGGAAAGGCCGAGCCCGGCCTGGCCGGTGACGTTTGTGTCGAGCGACAGCCGGCCGTCGCGGAAATCGCCCTTGGCGGAAACCGAGAACGCTCCGACGCCCGCCGAACGCGTCTGGGCGACGGCGGCGTTTGCCCAGTCTAGCGCATAGGTGACGAACGGTGCGGCAGGCGTGCCCTTGACCGTGACCGAACCCGAGATCGTGCCGTCGGGTGCAAGCGTGGGGGCCACGGTCGTCACGAGCGAGGCCGGCACGTTGCGAAGCGCCGCATTGAGGTCGAGTGTCTCGCCGGCGCTGCCGGTGACGTCAACAGAACCGGAGCCGGCGGAAATCGTCGCCGTTTCGATCGTCACCTTGCCGCCGGCTATGGTCAGCGCGGCGGGTTTGGCGAGCTTAAGCGGGATGCGGCGCGGTGCGGCGGACAGCGTGTCGAGTGCGATGCTCACGCCTGCCGCCTGCTGTTCGATGCGGCCCTTGGCCTTGAGCGGCGCGCCGTCGTAGCGACCGTCGAGATCGAAGGCGGTGCTGGCGCCCTCACGCGAAAATCCGAGCCTGGGCGTCTCGATGCGGTTGGCGCCGACCGACACGGCGGAGGCGCCGAGACTGCCTTCGACGGCGAAGGCGGCGAGGTCGGAGACGGCAAGGCGGATGTCGGGTGCGTCGATCGTCAGCGTATCGCGTTTGAGCGACGAGCCGGTCGCCACGATGGTGGCCGACAGTTTGCCGTCGCTCTCTGCAAGGTCGATGGAGCCCTTGAGGTCGCCGCTCGCGTTCTGGCCCGCCAGGGCGGCGATCAGGCCGACTTCCGGCAGATCGAACCGCAGCGTTCCCGAGGGAGCGAAAGCCGGCGAGAAGGCAAGGGCGCCCTCGATCCGGTTGGGGCCGACCGTGACGGCCAACGCCGGAATGGAGGAGCGGCCGTTCTCGGCGACGAGATCGGCGGTCGCCTCGATCGCCTGGCCGTCGAGCGTGCCGGACATTTTCAGCGAGCCCTTCGGCGCCGTCCGGTCGGCGGTTCCCGCAATGTCGAGCGCCAGGTTTTCCAGCTTGCGTCCGGCGGCGACGGCGGCCTCGCTTTTCAGCGACAGCTTGCCGGCCAGCGCGTCGAGCGGGCCTTGGGCGGATAGGGCGAATTCCGCGCCGCCGCCGATATTGTCGACCAGTGCGCCAAGCTCGGTGATGCGGCCGGCGAGATCGGCCGTGAGCCTGTTCTCCGCATCGAGGGTCACCGAGCCTGTCGCCTCGCCGAGATTGCTGGACATCTTCAGGTCGGAGAGCGCCAGATTGCGCGGCTGTGTGTAGTCGAGCGTGCCGGCAAGGCCGATCGTGCCTCCGAACTTTCCCGCCAGGTTCGGCGGCAGGACGCCGGGGATCGCGAAGAGTTCGAAGCGGCTGGTGAGCGCCTTTTCGTCCAGCGCATAGTCGCCGTTGAGCTTGCCGCCGATCGTGGTGCTTTCGATGGTCGTGTCGTCGAAGCCGATCCGTGTCTCACCGATCGTCAGCGGAGCCTTGATCGTCAGCGGCGCCTTGATCATGCGGTCGAGCTCGGCGTCGGCGAGCTGGCTGGATGTGACGGAAAGCGTGGTCTGAAGAGGTCCCGTACGGGTGGCGAGATCGAAGCTGTCGCTCCTGGCTGCCAGATCGACGCCGGAGAAATTGCCCTGCGGCAGCTGCAACGAGGCGAAACGGCCGGTGAGGTCGATCGTGGCGCCATTGGCCGGGCCGCTCACGGTGAGCGCGAGCTGTTCGATGTCCGCCGTGATGGTCTGCTCGCCGCTCGTCCAGCTGAACGGAACCGGTCCTGCCGTGCCGACCAGCCGGGCCTTCAGGTCGTTCGTCCCGTTGGCGGCGTAGCGGCCCGACGCGGTCAGATCGAGCGCGGCGGTGGAGAGCTTGCCTCTTTCGATCGACACTGCGCCATTCCTGTCGAGGCTGGCTGCGAGATCGATGACCGTCTCCCCCTGGAAGAGCGGGCGAAGCGATGGCGGCAGCAGGGCGTCGAAACGCCCTCCGCCGTTAGCGGTGATACTGCGCAGGCCGGCGGCCACGCGGTGCGACGCATCGACGGCGAGCGTCGGACGGCCATCGACCGCGGCCGTGACCTTGCCCTTCCAGTCGGTGAGCGGGCCGTCGCCGTCGACACCGATGCGCAGTGCCGGGCTGCCCGGCAGCCGCAGCAGGCCGGCGAGCAGGCCGCCGGCCGGTTCGTTCACTTCGCCGGTCAGGCGCAGGCGATTGTCGGCGGGCGCGTAGACGAGGTCGGCGGTCGCCTCAGCATCCGGCACCCCGGCGCGCGTGGCCCGAAGCTGCGCCTCGATCCGCTCCGTGACGGCCTGGCCGGAGCCGGAGAGCGACAGCCGGATGTCACGGCCGGCGAGGCGCCGGCCCAGATCGATGATGGCAAGGTCGAGCGATTTCACGTCGATCTCGACCGGCAGGGAGAAGCCGGAACCGCTTTCCTCGTCCGCCGTCGCTTCAACGGTCGCAACGGGTGCGCGGTCGATGCGGACGGTGCCGGCGGCGATGCGCTCGGCCGTCAGGCGGCCGCCCAGCAGATCGAGAGGCGACCAGTCCATGGCGATGTCGCGAATTTCGGCATAGGAGCCCTGGCTGTCGGCCAGCGCGACGCTTTCGATGCGCAGATCGCCGCCGAGCAGCGGCCCCGCGCCATCGATGGTGATCTTTCGGTCCGGCGTCGAGATCAAGGAGGCGAGCTGGCCGGCCACGAAGCTGCCGCCAACGGTGGTATAGCCGGCGAGAAGCACCGCCACCACGCCGAGCACCAGCGTTACGCCCACGCCATAGACGACCAGGCGAAGAACAAATCTCGTGAGGCGTTTCAGCAGTCGCATGCGGCTTTCTTTGTCCTTCTCGGGGTTCGGCTCAGAAGCTCTGGCCGATGCCGGCATAGATGCCGTACTTGCTTCCGCCGTCGTAAGGATCGAGCGGCATGGCGACGTCGAGGCGCAGCGGGCCGAACGGCGTCTGGTAGCGCAGTCCGATGCCCGCCCCCATGCGGATATCGGAGAAATCCGGATAATTCGCGGCAGTCACGGAGCCGATGTCGAGGAAGGGCACGATGCCGATCTTCTCGGTCACGTTGACCCGCGCCTCGAACGAGCCGAGCGCATAGGCCCGCCCGCCGGTCGGATTGCCGGCGGCGTTCTCCGGCGAGATCTCCTGGTAGGCATAGCCGCGCACCGAACCGCCGCCGCCGGCGAAGAAGCGCCGTGTCGCCGGGATCGCCTCGAGATCGCCAGCGCCGATCATCATGCCGGCAGACAGCTTTGCCGCCAGCACGATGCGGTCCTCGGCGCCCAAGCTGTAATAGCCGGAGATCGAACCCTCGAAGGTCGAGAAGACGGTGTCTCCGAAAATCTCGTAGCTCGGGATGGCGGTCAGGGCCGCATTGAAGCCCTCTGTCGGGTTGAGCTTGTTGTCGCGGGTGTCGCGGGTATAGCCGATCGGTACGCCGAAGGTGAGATAGGTATTGTTGCCGAAGGCGTCGTCGATGTCGTCATAGGCGAGCGAAACGCCGGCCGACACCTTGTCGTAGTCGGTGATCTCGTAGGCGAAGGCCACCTTGCCGATGACCGAGGCGGCGTCATAGGACTCGGTCGTCAGCGTCGCGCCCTTGATGCTGGCTTCCAGCGTGCCCGAGGGGAAGAAGGCGCCGGGCTTGATGAAGGTGATGCCTGCGCTGTAGTCGAGATCCTCGACGCCGCTGTAATCGCCGAGCCCGCCGACCTTGCCTTCTAGCCTCAGCGATTCCGCCTGACCGAACAGGTTGCGATGGCCCCAATACCCTTCCACGCCCAGGCCGTCGATCGACGAGAAACTGGCGCCGACGCCGAAATAGCGATGCTTGCCTTCGGCGACGACGATGCCGAGCGGCAGCGAGCCGTCGGCGTCGAGCCCGTCCGCCTCGTTGACCGTCACGCTGGAGAACACGCCAAGCGCGCGCAGCCGCTCGGCCGCCTTGCGCAGCTGCTCCGGCGAATAGGTCTGCCCCGGCCGCAGCCGCGAATAGCGGGCGATGAATTCCGGATCGACCTTGCGGGCGCCCTTGACGGTCACTTCGCCGATCGGCGCGACCGGCCCGGCCTGGACGGCAAGAACGACATCGACCGTCTGTGTTTCGTGGTCGGCGACGACGTCCCGGCGTGCCAGTTCGGCAAGCGGACGGCCCTCGGCCTTCAGGTCGTCGACGATCTTTTCCCCGGCCTTGAGGATGACGAGCGAGCCGGCCGGCCCGCCCGGAACCAGGTTATAGTCTGCCGGGTCGAGGCCTGCGGCATCGCCCTCGAGCGTGACGGTTCCGAGCGCAAAGGCGGGACCGGGATCGACGCTGATGGTCACCGGGACCGGGCCGTTGCGGCCGAAGCTCGGGATGGGCGGAAGTTCATCAATGTCGCGGCCGTCGACCGTGACGCTGACGACGCCACCATAGCGCGAATTCTCATAGAGGGTGGCGACGAGGCGGTCGCGGTCGTCGCGCGCCTTGATGACCAGTCCGAGGTCGCCCGAAACAGGCGCCTCCTTGCCCTGCAGCAAGAGGGACGTGCGCTCCAGCGCCGCGGCAAGGTCCTTGTCGGCGCCGTCGGTATCGAGGGTGATGCTGTAGCGGACCGGATCGATGACGTCGTTTGCCGCCTCGTCCTCGCCGAAAATGCTGATGCCGAAGATCTTGAAGGCATAGGCTTCGCCGGTCAGCACCGGGCCGAACGCCATGGCGAGCCCCAGCCCGAGTGCGGTGCCGGTCCTCCGATACGCAAGACGGTTCTTCGGTGAAATCGGATTACTCGGCATGCACACATCTGCTCGTTGCGGTCTGATCGGTCTGCCGCGTCTCCGCCAGCAGACTGAGTTTAATCGCAAATTTGCCGAAAGGGGTATCTTTTTTGAAAAATCGTCAGCGAATGGAAGTCCCGGCGGGTGCCGGGACTTCCACCTTGGCGTGAATTAGTAGCCGCGCGGGCAATCGTCGACATAGCGACGGCCGTAGCGGTCGCGGTAGTAGCACTGGCCGGGCTGGTCGGCCACGTTGCCGATCACGGCGCCGGATACGCCACCGATTGCTGCGCCGACGGCCGCACCGCGAACGTCACCGGTGATCGCGCCGCCGATGATCGCGCCCGAGGCCGCGCCGATCGCAGCGCCTTTTTCGGTCTGGGTGCAGCCTGCGACCGACAAGCCGATCAGAACGAGCACAAGAGCTTTCTTCATGATTTTTCTCCACTGTTTACGCGTCCGGCCGGGCCGGTACATGTCTTCTCCGCCCTGGTGCCCTGAGGCATCCTCTCTCGGCGGTCGCGGCTCCAGAATAGCCCGCAATTCGCGAAAGTCCACGAAATAGAAAGTCGAATATGACGCTCCATTATTCGCCGAGCGGCGCGTCACAGTAACGGCAGAATTTATGCTGCGGCGCGAAATATAAAAATTCGATTTGGACGCACTCTTCCTGTTGATCGGCCGGAGAAAAAGACAAATGATAGCCCTCGTGTCCGGGAGAGACACGAGGAGGAACCACATGGCAAAAGTAACGCTGACGGTGAACGGCCGTTCGGTGAGCGGCGAGTGCGAAGACCGCACCTTGCTCGTCCATTTCATTCGCGAAAAACTCGGACTGACCGGAACCCATGTCGGTTGCGACACGACCCAATGCGGAACCTGCGTCGTGCACATGGACGGCAAGTCGGTAAAGAGCTGTTCGATCCTGGCGGTCCAGGCTTCCGGTTCGACGATCACCACGATCGAGGGTCTGGCAAGCAATGGTGAAATGCACCCCGTCCAGGCGGCCTTCAAGGAACATCACGGCCTGCAGTGCGGCTTCTGCACGCCGGGCATGGTGATGACCGCGGTCGACATGATCAGCCGCCACGGCGGCAATCTCGACGAGGCGACCGTGCGCCACGAGCTGGAAGGCAATATCTGTCGTTGCACCGGCTACCACAACATCGTCAAGGCGGTGCTTTCCGCCAATGCCGAGATGCATGGCGGTCGCCAGGCAGCCGAATGACGCGCTAACGGGGCAATAGGCAAGTAGGTCGCAGCAGCCATCCCGCAAAGGATCTGCATTCGACTGCCCACCGCCTACTGGCTACTGCCTAATATCCCTATCCCTGTTCTCTGGAGGAGAAGACTATGGGTGTTGAAGGAATCGGGGCGCGTGTGACGCGCAAGGAAGACAAGCGCTTCCTCACCGGCAAGGGCCGGTATACGGACGACATGGTCGTTCCGGGTATGAAATTCGCCTACTTCGTGCGTTCGCCCTATGCCCATGCGAAGATCAAGGGCGTGGATGCGACCGCTGCCAAGGCCATGCCGGGCGTGATCGACGTGCTGGACGGCAAGCAGCTGCTGGCCGACGGCATCGGCAACCTGATCTGCGGCTGGATGATCCATTCCAAGGACGGCACGCCGATGAAGATGGGCGCCTGGCGCCCGCTCGCGCACGAGACGGTGCGCTATGTCGGCGACGCCGTGGCCATCGTCGTGGCCGACACCTATGGCGAGGCCTGCGACGCGGCCGAAGCCGTGGTCGTCGACTATGAGGAACTGCCGGTCGTCACCGAAGCCGTGACGGCGCTCGAGCCGGGAGCACCCCAGCTTCATCCCGAAGCGCCGGGCAACCTGATCTTCGACTGGGAAATCGGCGACAGCGCCGCGGCCGACCGGGCGATCGCCGCGGCCGCCCACGTCACCGAGATCGAGATCCACAACAACCGCCTCTCGCCCAATCCGATGGAGCCGCGCGCCACGCTCGGCATCTATGACACGGCCGAGGACCACTACACCTGCTACACGACCTCGCAGAACCCGCATGTCGCGCGCCTGGTCATGAGCGCCTTCTACAATGTCGCGCCGGAAAACAAGCTGCGCGTCATCGCCCCGGATGTCGGCGGCGGCTTCGGCTCGAAGATCTATATCTATCCGGAAGAGATCGTCTGTCTCTGGGCCTCCAAGAAGACCGGCGTTCCGGTCAAGTGGACGTCCGACCGCACCGAGGCCTTCCTCACCGACGCCCATGGCCGCGACCATGTCTCCAAGGTCAAGATGGCCTTCGACAAGGACAACAATGTCATCGGGCTCAAGGTCGACACGGTCGCCAATCTCGGCGCCTACATGTCGCTCTTCTCCTCGTCGGTGCCGACCTATCTCTATGCGACGCTGCTCTCCGGGCAGTATGCGATCCCGGCGATCCACTGCAATGTCCGCACCGTCTACACCAATACGGTACCGGTCGATGCCTATCGCGGCGCCGGTCGTCCGGAAGCGACCTACCTGCTCGAGCGCACCATGGAAACGGCGGCGCGCGAACTCGGCGTCTCTCCGGCGGAACTGCGCCGGCAGAATTTCATCCGCACCTTCCCCTACCAGACGCCGGTCATCATGAATTACGACGCCGGCAATTACGAAGCCTCGCTCGAGGCGGCGATGGGGGCTGCCGACTGGAACGGCTTCCCCGCCCGCCGGGCGGAATCGGAACGCCGCGGCATGAAGCGCGGCATCGGCATGAGCTGCTATATCGAGGCCTGCGGCATCGCGCCGTCGGCGGCGGTCGGTTCGCTCGGCGCCGGCGTCGGTCTTTGGGAATCGGCGGAGGTGCGGGTGAACGCGGTCGGAACGGTCGAAGTGCTGACCGGTTCGCACAGCCACGGCCAGGGCCATGAGACGACCTTCGCCCAGCTGGTCTGCGAGCGGCTCGGCGTGCCGATCGAAAATGTCTCGATCGTCCACGGCGACACGGACAAGGTGCAGATGGGCATGGGCACCTATGGATCCCGCTCGGGCGCCGTCGGCATGTCGGCGATCGTCAAGGCGCTCGACAAGGTCGAGGCCAAGGCGAAGAAGATCGCCGCGCATCTGATGGAAGCGGACGAGAGCGACATCGTCATCGAGAACGGCGAGCTCAAGGTCGCCGGCACCGACAAGTCCCTGCCGTGGTTCCAGGTGGCGCTTGCCGCCTATACCGCCCACAACCTGCCGGGCGGCATGGAGCCTGGCCTGAAGGAGGGCGCCTTCTATGATCCGTCCAACTTCACCTTCCCGGCCGGCTGCTACATCGCCGAGGTCGAGGTCGATCCGGAAACCGGCAAGACGACGATCGTGCAGTTCGTCGCCGCGGACGACTTCGGCAACATCATCAATCCGATGATCGTCGAGGGTCAGGTGCATGGCGGTATCGCCCAGGGCGTGGGCCAGGCCCTGCTGGAAGGCGTGCGCTACGACACGACCACCGGCCAGCTGCTGACGGCGAGCTACATGGACTATGCCATGCCGCGCGCCGACGACCTGCCGTCGTTCAGCCTGTCGCATCAGAACACGCCGTGCCCGGGCAATCCGCTCGGCATCAAGGGTTGCGGCGAAGCCGGCGCCATCGGCTCTCCGCCGGCGCTGATCAACGCGATCACCGATGCCATCGGCACCAACAATCTCAACATGCCCGCAACGCCGCTGGCCGTCTGGTCGGCGCTGCAGGCTGCAGAGTAAAGGGAGGACGAAGCATGTTTCTCTATTCGACCAGCTATCATCGCGCCTCCTCGGTCGAGGAGGCCGGAAGCCTGCTTTCGGGCGCTTCCGACGGCAAATATGTGGCGGGCGGCCAGACCTTGGTCGCCACCCTCAAGCAGCGCCTGGCGCAACCGTCGGATCTCGTCGATCTCAGGCATATTCCTGCGCTCAAGGGGATTGCCGTCGACGGCCGGATGGTGACGATCGGCGCGGGCGTGACCCATGCCGAGGTCGCCGGATCGGGCCTGATCCGCTCGGTCTGTCCGGCGGTCTGCCATCTCGCCTCGCTGATCGGCGATCCGCATGTCCGCCATCTCGGCACGATCGGCGGGTCGATCGCCAACAACGATCCGGCCGCCGACTACCCGGCCGCCGTGCTCGGGCTCGGCGCGACTGTCGTCACCGATCGCCGGCAGATCATCGCCGACGATTTTTTCGTCGGCCTGTTCGAGACCGCCCTCGAGGAGAACGAGATCATCACGGCCGTCAGGTTCACGGCGCCGGAGCGGGCGGGCTATGCCAAGTTTGCCAATCCGGCCTCGCGTTTCGCCATGACCGGGGTCTTCGTCTCGAAGGGACCGGCGGGCGTTCGCGTCGCCGTGACCGGGGCCGGCTCCAGCGGGGTCTTCCGCCATGCCGGGCTTGAGGCAGCACTTGCCGGCAATTGGTCGGCGGACGCGCTTTCGGGCGTTGCCGTGGACCAGACCGATCTTATGGCAGACCTGCACAGCAGCGCGGAGTACCGCGCCAATCTGGTGAAAGTGATGGCGAAGCGGGCCGTCTCCGCGTCCTGAGGACAGCGGAGAATCGCCACACGGAAAAAGGACGGCTTCGGCCGTCCTTTTTTCTGCAGCTTGACGCAGATCAAGTTTGGCGAGCGGCCGATCGGGTAGCAAATGGCTGGAAGGATTCCAAGATTGCGCCATTTGTCGCAGTTTAGAATGAATTTACAGTGCCGGGGTTGACCGAACGCGCGTTGGATCTCAAAAAGGGCTGAACAGACTGGAGTTGGGAAATGGATTTCGAGGCGTTTTTCAAGGGCGAACTGGAAGGCCTTCACGAAGAAGGGCGTTACCGGGTTTTCGCCGATCTTGAACGGCAGAGGGGCAATTTCCCCCGCGCTACGCGCTATACCGAAAACGGCCAGCAGGACGTCACCGTCTGGTGTTCCAACGACTATCTCGGCATGGGCCAGAATGCCGGAGTGATCGAGGCGATGAAGAATGCCATCGACCACTGTGGTGCGGGTGCCGGCGGCACCCGGAACATCTCTGGCACCAACCACTACCACGTCCTTCTCGAGCGCGAACTGGCCGATCTGCACGGCAAGGAATCGGCGCTGATCTTCACCTCGGGCTATATCTCCAACTGGGCGGCGCTCGGCACGCTCGGCCAGAAGATCCCCGGCCTGATCATCTTCTCGGACGCACTGAACCACGCTTCGATGATCGAAGGCATTCGTTATGCGAAATGCGAGCGGGTCATCTGGAAGCACAATGACGTCAAGGACCTCGAAGCCAAGCTTGCCGCCGCCGATCCGAAGGCGCCGAAGCTGATCGCCTTCGAATCCGTCTATTCGATGGACGGCGACATCGCACCGATCAAGGAGATCTGCGATCTCGCCGACAAGTATGGCGCGATGACCTATCTCGACGAAGTGCATGCGGTCGGCATGTACGGCGCCCATGGCGGTGGCATCGCCGAACGCGAAGGCCTGATGGACCGTCTGACGGTCATCGAAGGCACGCTCGGCAAGGCCTTCGGCGTGATGGGCGGCTATATCACCGGCTCGACCGCCCTCTGCGACTTCATCCGTTCGTTCGCTTCGGGCTTCATCTTCACCACGGCACTGCCGCCGTCGCTGGCTGCCGGGGCCGTCGCCTCGATCCGTCACCTGAAGACCAGCCAGCTGGAGCGTTTCGCCCATCAGGAGCGCGTGCGTCGCCTGCGCTCCATGCTGGACGCCCGCGGCATTCCGCACATGCCGAACCCGAGCCATATCGTCCCGGTGATGGTCGGCGATGCGGCCAAGTGCAAGTGGATCTCCGACCTGCTGCTCGACAATTTCGGCATCTATGTCCAGCCGATCAACTATCCGACCGTACCGAAGAAGACCGAGCGCCTGCGCATCACGCCGACGCCGCTGCATTCGGATGGCGACCTGGAGCATCTGGTCGGCGCCCTGCATCAGCTGTGGTCGCGCTGCGCACTGGCCCGCGCCGTCGCCTGAGGCGAAGACCGGCTTCAGTTTTGGGAATGGATGAACCGCCTGCCTGTCAGGCGGTTTTTTCGTGTGCCGCGATGATGTCGCCGGCGACCTTGCGCGCTTCCGCATCGGCGGCGAACACCTCGGCGATCGTACCTGCCGCGCCGCAATCGATCAGGCGGTCCATCGTCGCCTCGACAATGTCGGCCATGCCGAGGAAGCCGATCTTCTCCTCGACGAAGGCGTGGAAGGCCGTTTCTTCCGCAGCGTTCATGATCGCCGCCTGAAGACCGCCGCGCATGAGCGCCGTGCGGGCAATCCGGAGTGCGGGGAAGCGCGTCTCGTCCGGCGCCTCGAAATCAAGCCGGGACAGCCTGGCGAAGTCGAGCCGCTCGACATTGAGGCTCGGCCGCTTCGGATAGGTCAGGGCATAGCCGATGGCCGTGCGCATGTCGGGCGGGCCGAGCTGAGCGATGACCGAGCCGTCGCTGTAGCCGACCATCGAGTGCACGATGGATTGCGGATGCACCACGACTTCTATCTGCTCCGGGGTAACGTCGAAGAGGTGCTTGGCCTCGATCATCTCGAGCGCTTTGTTGAACATCGAGGCGCTGCCGACCGAGATCTTCAGGCCCATCGACCAGTTGGGATGGGTCCTGGCCGTCGTGACGGTGACGCCCGTCATCTGCTCGCGCGTGAAGGTGCGGAAGGGACCGCCGGACGCGGTGAGGATGATGCGTTCGAGTGCTGCCCGCTGGTTGGTGTCGAGACACTGGAAGATGGCGCTGTGCTCGCTGTCGACCGGGATCAGCCGCCCGCCGCCGGCCTTCACCGCCTCGACGAAGAGCGCGCCGGCCGAGACCAGGCATTCCTTGTTGGCAAGCGCTATGTCCGCCCCGCGGGCGGCCGCGGTCAGGGTGGGGGCCAGGCCCGCCGTGCCGACGATCGCCGCCATCACCCAGTCGGCGTCGAGGCTTGCCGCCTCGTCGAGGCCAGAGCGCCCGGCCGCCACGTCGACGCCGCTGCCGGACAGCGCGTCCTTCAGCGTCATGTACTGGCTTTCGTCGGCGGTGACGGCGAGCTTTGCGCCCGTGGCGCGGGCCTGACCGGCCAGAAGCTCGATATTACCATTGCCGGTCAGTGCGCCGATCTCGAAGGCTTCGCGTCCCCCGAGCTGGTCGACCACGTCGAGTGTGTTGACGCCGATCGACCCGGTCGAGCCGAGGATCGTCAGGCGGCGCGGCGGTTGTGCTTCGAGGGTCATTCGGGCTGTCCGGAAGATTGCTTCAATCGCAGATGCGTCTACAAGGGATTGCTGAATGCGGCAAGCTTCGTATCCTGCGGCGCGCCGTTCGTCGTCATGCCTACCGGAGGTCTTTCATGCAGGGTGTCGTCTCGAACTTGCGGCGCTATGGTCAGCCTGTGCTGGCGCTTGTCGCCCTCGCGACCCTTGCCGGCGGCGGCATCGCCTATTTCGCCGCGCAGCAGCCGGACTGGGCTTCCGCCCTCTGGTCCATCGGAACGGGCCTCGTCCTTCTGGCGCTGGCGGCCGAGATCGTGCACTCGCTCCTGCAGGGGCGTTTCGGCCTTGACGTCATCGCCGGGCTCTCCATGGCGGCGGCGCTCGCCTTCGGCGAGCCGCTGGCCGGCAATATCGTCGCGCTGATGTATGCCGGCGGCCAGCAGCTGGAGAATTTCGCCGAGGGCCGCGCCAGGCGTGAGATGACGGCCCTGCTCGGGCGCACCGCCCGCACCGCCATGCGCTATGCCCGTGAGGGACTGGAGGAAGTTCCGATCGAAACGCTGATGCCCGGCGAGCGCATCCTGATCCGCCGCGGGGAGGTGGTGCCTGTCGACGGACGGCTGGCTGCCGGCCGGGCCGACATCGACATGTCGGCCCTGACCGGCGAGGCCATGCCGGCCCGTTTCTTTGCAGGCAACGACATGCCGAGCGGCGGCACCTCGATCGGCGCCGCCTTCGATCTCGACGTGGTACGCACCGCGGCCGACAGCACCTATGCCGGCATCGTGCGCCTCGTCGAACAGGCGCAGGAAAGCAAGGCACCGATGGTGCGCCTGGCGGACCGTTATGCGCTGTGGTTCCTCGCCCTGACCGTTCTGATCGCCGGCGGCGCCTGGTGGATGAGCGGCGATCCGCTGCGGGCGCTCGCCGTGCTCGTCGTGGCGACGCCCTGTCCGCTCATTCTCGCCGTGCCCGTGGCGATTATCTCCGGCATGTCGCGTGCCGCCTCGCTCGGGGTCCTGATCAAGAGCGGCGGGGCGCTGGAAAGGCTTGCGCGCGTGCGCACCGCCGTGCTCGACAAGACCGGCACCATGACCAGCGGCAAGGCGGGCGTCGTCGAGATCCGCACCGTCGACGGCATCGATCCGGAGGACATGCTGCGGCTCGCGGCCTCGCTCGACCAGGCCTCGAACCACGTCAGCGCGGAGGCGCTGGTCCAGTCGGCGCACGAGCGCGGCATGGCCCTGTCGTCGCCGACCGACATCGTCGAAACGCCCGGCTCTGGCGTCGAGGGCAGGATCGACGGCCGGCCGCTGGTGGTCGGCGGCAGCGATTTCGTCCGCGCCAGGTGTTCCGCCGGCAACCCCTATGCGCTGGGGCGCGACCTGCCACCCGGCACCGCCGTCGTCGCCGTCGGCATCGATGGGGCCGTTGCCGGCATCATCCTGCTCTCGGACCAGATCCGCGACGATGCGCATTCGACGATCGCCTCCTTCCGCGCCGCCGGCGTCAGCCGTTTCGTGCTTGCCTCGGGAGATCATGACGATGCGGTGCGGGCTGCGGGCCTGTCTCTCGGCGTCGACGAGGCGATCGGCAACCTACTCCCGGCCGAAAAGGTCGAGGTCGTGATCGCCGAAGGCCTCAAGGCCCCGGTGATGATGATCGGCGACGGGGTCAATGATGCGCCGGCGCTGGCCGCGGCCGATGTCGGCGTGGCCATGGGCGCGCGCGGCGCCGCGGCCTCGTCCGAATCGGCGGATGTCGTACTCCTCGTCGATCATCTGGCCCGGCTTCCCGCCGCCCTTCTGGTCGCGCAGCGGACGCGGCGTATCGCGCTCCAGAGCGTCGCCGTCGGGCTGTCGCTTTCCTTGCTTGCCATGGTTGCGGCGGCGCTCGGCCATCTGCCACCCGTTGAGGGTGCACTGCTCCAGGAAGTGATCGATGTTGCCGTGATCCTCAATGCGCTTCGGGCGCTCAGCGTGCCGGCGGGAATTCGTTCGCATCGTCAGGAGTAGGCCGCTGCCGCCTTGCGGTTGCAGATTCCAGCGGACAGCCGGAACAAAGCGGCCGGCAACCGGGTTGAAAGGGTGTGAATTCCCTTCCCAACCAGGAGAAACCCCCATGGCACAGAAGACTCTCGACGACCTTTTCTATGAGACGCTCAAGGACATCTACTATGCCGAGCGCAAGATCCTGAAGACCCTGCCGAAGATGGCCCGCGGCGCCCAGGATCCGAAGCTGAAGGCCGCTTTCGAAAAGCACAAGGAAGAAACCGAAGGCCAGATCGAGCGCCTGCAGCAGGTGTTCGAGATCATTGGCAAGCGTCCGCGCGCCAAGACCTGCCCGGCCATCGACGGCATCGTCGAAGAGGGCGAAGAGATCATGGAAGAATTCAAGGGCGCACCGGCTCTAGATGCCGGCCTGCTCGCTGCCGCCCAGGCTGTCGAGCACTATGAGATGAGCCGTTACGGTACGCTGAGCGCCTGGGCAAAGCAGCTCGGCCTCAAGGATGCGGCCAAGCTTCTCGACGAAACGCTGGCCGAGGAAACGGCGACCGATGGCTCTCTCTCGAAGCTCGCCGAAACGGCCGTCAACACGGCCGCCATGGAAAAGAAGGCAGCCTGATCCAGGGCTCGGTCGGTCCGGCCACGGCCGGACCCGATCGGGATCCTGCGAATTACGGCTGTCGCCCGCATTCGCGGAGCGATTTGAAGGGGAGCCCGTTCGGCTCCCCTTTCGCTTGTCTGCTGATTGTTTGATCATCGATTTTAAACTAGCCAACCGATTGCAGATAGGCGGCCAGGCGGGCTTCGTCCGCCTTCAGGCCGGCGCGTGCGATCCTGGTATCTAGCAATGTGCCAAGCGCGTCCCGTCTTCCCTCATCCGTTGCGAGTTCGAGGATGGCGGGATGGACATAGCTTGTCCGGCAGATTGCCGGGGTATTGTGCAGGTTTTCGGCCGCAGCGGCGCACATGGCCTTGATGGTCGGCTGGTCGCCACGGCGGATATCGTGGGCTGCGAGCGAGAACGCCGCGAGACTGCCGCCCCAGGTCCGGAACGTCTTGGCGGAAACCGGACATCCGGCGATTTCCCCCAGATAGGCGTTGAGCCGGCCGGAATCGATGCGCCGCATTTCGCCTTGCGCATCGCGCCAGGAAAAAAGCTCGCGTCCCGGCAGGTCGGCGATCGTCTCGAGGATCTTCTGCAGTCGCGGATGGCGAAGCTGGCGTCTCTCCCGCTGGCCGCCCTTGGCGACGAAACTCAGGCGGATGCCTTCGCTGCCGAAGGACAGATGTCGTTTCAGCAGCGTCGTTGCGCCATAGCTGCCATTGTCGCGGGCATAGGCGCGGTTGCCGATGCGCAGATGCGTCTCGTCGAGCAGCGCCACCAGGCCGGCGAGCAGGAAAACCGCGTCATCGCCGCTGCGGTCGAGATCGGCCGTCACGCGCCGCCGAATTTTTGGCAGAACCTCTGCAAAGGCAATGAGCTCGCCGAACTTGCGCTCGCTGCGCCATGCCTGCCAGTCGTCGTGATAGCGGTATTGCTTGCGCCCACGCGCGTCGAGCCCGGTCGCCTGCAAGTGACCGTCCTCACGCAGGCAGATCCAGACCTTTTCATAGGCCGGCGGCAGGCCGAGGGCGCGAATGCGGTCGAGGATCTCGCGGTCCCGCACCAGCTCGCCATCCGGCAGGCGGTAGCAGAAGCCCCGGCCGCGCCGCTCGCGGCGAATGCCGGGCTGTGCATCGTTGACATATAGGAGACCGATGCGCCGGAGCGCCTTTCTGTCCGGGGATGAGGCGAGCCGCGGTGGACCGTCCATGTCGGGCTTCACCCTTCCGTACCGGCCGCGCTTGCCGTTCCGGCCTCGTCGAGCGGCTCCCCGAGTTCGATGCGCAGCTGGCGCCGGGCCCGGTTCAACCGGCTTTTCACCGTGCCGATCTTGCAGCCGCAGATGGCGGCGGCATCTTCGTAGCGCTCTCCGAGCATGACAATCAGGATCAGCATTTCGCGATGATGGTGGGGCAGGCGGTTCAGCGCCCGGCGAACCTCGTCTGCCTGCACCGCCCAGTCCTGGCTCGGTTCGGTCGTCAGGCGTTCGGCTATGTCCTCCGGCAGGCCGACCGTCTCCCGACTGCGCCGCTTGAACCGGGTGCAGAAGGTGTTGCGCATGATGGTGAACATCCAGGACTTCAGGCGCGTGCCCGGCTCGTAGCGATCGATGTTGCCAAGGGCCTTGATCAGGGTTTCCTGGACGAGGTCGTCGGCGTCCTCGGGTCGGGGGCAGAAGGTGCGGGCAAAGGCCCGCAGGGCCGGGATGAGGAGCACGACTTGCGATCGTGTTGCTTGGTCGGCGCTTCGGGTCGACAAGACACCATCCTCCGCGGTGATTGATCGATGGAAAACTATGCCGATAACGCGACCGGAGGTGGTTGGTTCCTGTCCCGGCTGCCCGTGACTGCGGCCCGCACGGAGCGTCAGCGGGGGAACATCGGGCCGCATCCGGTGTTGGGTCTCCGTCGTCTCGGGTGGCCGCCGCCGACGCTTTGTCTGGCGTCGGGTGATCCGCACGACAAGGGGTCGCGTATTGCAATCCGAACCATCGACGGGGTGAGGCCGCCGAGCGGCCAAACCTCGTCGAACAGCGCCAGGAGGACCGGATGATCAGAGAAGAGGCGGAGCGCGGTAAGCCGGGACGCAAATCCCGCGACGACGACCTGCGGGCCAAGCTCGAGATCCTGCTGGCCGAAATTGAGGCCACCCCGGTTCCCTCCCGAATGCGCGAACAGGCCGAGGAATTGCAGAAGGCACTCGACGCCCGGCGCGGTCGCTGAGTTTATTCTGCGGGCGCGCGAGGTCGGAATCGTATTGAAGCGAAGCAGTTTTCTTCCCGATTGCTCGCATTTTAAGCAGTTTCTTAAGCGCCGCATAAGCTGCGGCCTCTAGTCTCCCTTGAGGGGCTTCGAGGAGAAACGGCGTGACCACCCGGCTGAAAGCGCTGATCGTCGCGATCAACATTTCGATCCTGCTATGGTTCGGCCTGATCGGCGGCGCATTCTGGATGCTGTCCGACGGCGAAATCCTCGACCGCCAGATCACCGCCAGCATCTCCTCCTGCCGCTAGGCGTGTAGGGTAAAGTCGCGCGGGTGCGGGCCAAAGCCCACCGCAATGAAGATGAGAATCACGCTAGTCGGATGGCTGGGGTGTACAGGCGATGCGCGCGATCCGCCTCCCATCCGTTGCGGAAGTATGCGGGCTGCCGTTGAGACGCCCAGCACAGCTGAAACACATCGCCAGCTAACGCGGCTAGCCGGGCGGCGCACGCCGCCCGCTCAGGCAAGTCCAAACCTTGTCGCACTCTCCGTATCGCCCCGTCATGGCGAGCCGATAGGAAGCCCTGCTATTTCTTGCTTTTCTCGACTTCGGCCAGAATCTTCTGACTGCCGCCGAAGCCCAGTCCCAACAGGTGGCGGTGATATTCCTTCGCCAGGTCTGTCTTGATCTGCGCTGCGGCCATTGGCAGCGTCTCTTCGTTCACGTCCGTATAGGTCGAGACGAAGAAGTAGCGCGGCGACATCATGTGTTCGCCACAATGCAGCATCGCCGAATTGGTGATCAGGACATCGCCGGGGTCGGTGGCTACCCACACGATATGACGGTCGATCTCGTCGACGACCGAAAAGTCCTTGGTCTTGTGCAGCTTTACGAGTTCTTCGCGATGCGTGTCGAACCATTCGATCGGCTTCTTGATGCCGACGCGCTTGGCCTGCTCTGCGAAGATCTTCTCGTTATGGCTGAAGGGGATGACGCCGAGCATGCCGCCCTGCATGTTTTCGGGTGCGCAATAGTGGAGCACGCGGACGATGCGCTTTTCAGGATTGCTGATGTGGTAGGCGGAACCGACCTTCTCGCAAAGCTGGCGATAGTCGCGATGCAGTCCGCGGGCGCTGTAGTGGGCTGCGACCGAGCTGCCGAATTCCGTTGCGTTCTTTCCGAGAATCTTCTGCACCGCCTCGCGCACATATTTGTTCGCGGCGTAGGGCCAGAAGCGCTTGTCGTTGAGGACGGGCGATCCGCCGGTAAAACCCTTCGCGGTTCCCTTGAAAACACTCAGGTAGTCGATGGGCTTGAGCTTGGACATCTCGACACAGAGCTTGTGAAGCTGTGCGCTCTCCTGGGGCGTGTAGACGCCACGCACTTTGACGACCGAGAACTTGTCGAATAGCGCGGCAATGTCTGCTGCCGGGGTCGCGGCGTCGGCCACGCCGAAGGTCGGAACAAGACCGAAGGGATTCATGCCCCTGGAAAATTCGTCGAAGTAAGTCCCCAGGCGCCGCGTGGCCCTTGCCGAGGGCACTACTGCCGGATGCCCTGCTATTTCTTCCGCGTTAGTCAATGCCACAGGTTTTCCCCCCAATGCCTTTGCCACCAATGAAGTCAAACTCATAGCCTGCCTCCCCGAGCCTTCGCAATCCCTGGTAGCCTAGAGCCGGTGACAGGAGTGCGTCAAGTCCAGTTGGCGAGAGCAGAAATGTTCGAAGTCTGGCGGAATGTGCAGTCCACACGAGGTCGAATGAGCGCCAGATCGCGCCTGGGCCGCATGGTGATCCCGGCGCGATTCGAACGCGCGACCCCCAGATTAGGAATCTGGTGCTCTATCCTGCTGAGCTACGGGACCACTCAGCGAACTCCATACAAAAGCCGGACCTTGAAGCCAAGCGTTTTTGCGCGAGGGGCCGGCCGTGAAGACAAGCGGCCTGCCTTCGGTTTGCCTCAGGGGCGTGGGCCGTGCCGGGTCGTCAGTCGGTCAGGCGCTGTTCGGCAAGGCGGACCCAATAGGATATGCCGTAGGGCAGGACGTCGTCGTTGAAGTCATAGGCCGGATTGTGCAGGCCGGGCGTGTCGCCGTGGCCGATCATGATATAGGCGCCGGGACGGGCCTGCAGCATGAAGGCGAAGTCTTCGCCCGCCATGGACGGATCGACCTCGGTGTTGACCTTGTCCCTGCCGGCGACATCCATCGCCGCACGCGCGGCATGGTCGGTCTCGGCCGGATGATTGACGGTCACCGGGCAGGCGCGCTCATAGACCACTTCGGCTTCCGCGCCGTTGGCGTCGGCGATGCCGCGGGCGATCTCGCGGATGCGGCTTTCGGCCATGTCGCGGACCGTCTCGTCGAGCGAGCGCACGGTGCCGGAAAGCGCCGCCTCTTCCGGGATGATGTTGTGGGTCGTTCCGGCATGGAAGCGGGTGACCGAGACCACCACGGAGCGCAGCGGATTGGCGTTGCGTGCGGCGATCAGCTGCAGATTGGTGACGATCTGCGCGCCGATGGCGATCGGATCGACGGCCTTGTGCGGTTCCGCCGCGTGGCTGCCGCGTCCCTTGACGGTGATGAAGAACTTGTCGGGTGCGGCCATGATGCCGCCCTTGCGGATGGAGAAGGTGCCGAGAGGCTGGCCCGGCATATTGTGCATGCCGTAGACTTCCTCGACGGCGAAGCGCTCCATCAGGCCGTCCTGGACCATGGCGAGCGCGCCCGCGCCGCCTTCTTCCGCCGGCTGGAAGATCACCACGACACGGCCGTTGAAATTGCGTGTTTCGGCGAGGTGCCGGGCTGCGCCGAGCAGCATGGCGGTGTGGCCGTCATGGCCGCAGGCATGCATCCTGCCCGGAATCTTCGACGCCCAGGGCTTGCTGCTGACCTCTTCGAGCGGCAATGCGTCCATGTCGGCGCGCAGGCCGATCGCCCGCGTGCTCGTGCCCCGTCCGTTGATCACGCCCACCACGCCGGTCCGGCCGATCCCGGTCACGATTTCGTCAACGCCGAACTCCGCAAGCTTGGTCGCGACGAAGGCCGCGGTATTCTCCACGTCATAGAGAATCTCGGGATTTGCATGGAAATGGCGGCGCCATTCGCTGACCTCCGCCTGGAGTTCGGCGGCGCGGTTCAATATCGGCATGTTACTGTCCTGCTCGTCTATTTCAGCTATCGCGTGAAGGGCGGCGCAGAATCTGCGCCTTGAGATTGACGTATTCAACGGCTCTTGCCATTGCTTTCAGTCATAGGTCAATTATCTGGTCTTTGCGAGACAGATCCGCATAGAAGAGGTTTCATCGTGTCGTCGAACCATATCGCCAAGTCGCCGAACGCGCGCGTCTCCCGCCGTTTCACGGCTCTGGCCTGCGTTATCGTCGCCTGCTTGCCGAACCTGGCGGCGGCCAATCCGCAGATCGTCGTCGACGTCAACAGCGGCCAGGTCATCGCCCACGAGGATGCCTTCCGCAAGTGGTATCCGGCCTCGCTCACCAAGCTGATGACCGCCTATACGACCTTCAAGGCGATCCGCTCCGGCGAGCTGTCGCTGGAAAGCGTCGTGGTGATGAGCGAAAAGGCCGCCGCCCAGCCGGCCAGCAAAATGTACTACAAGCCGGGCTCGAAGCTGACGCTCGACAGCGCGCTGAAGATCCTGATCGTCAAGTCGGCAAACGACGTGGCCGTCGCCATCGGCGAACGGGTCGGCGGAACGCTCGACAATTTCGTTGCCCGCATGAACGCCGACGCCCAGAGCCTCGGCATGACCTCGTCGCGCTTCGTCAATCCGAACGGCCTGCCCGGCAAGGGCCAGTATACGACGGCGCGCGACCTCGCCGTGCTGGCGGTGGCGCTGCGCCGCGACTTTCCCGAATATGCCGGCTATTTTTCCCTCGAGGGCATCAATACCGGCAAGAAGGAATATCCGAACTACAACCTGCTGATCGGCCGCTTCGACGGGGCCGACGGCATGAAGACCGGCTATATCTGTGCATCCGGCTTCAACCAGGTGTCTTCGGCCACCCGCAACGGCCGCACGGTCGTGTCCGTCGTGCTCGGGGCTGACAGCCTGGGCGCCAGGGCCGATATTTCCGCCGACCTGTTGCAGAAGGCCCTGACCACGCCGCGTGCCGGCCCGCGGCTGGAGAGCCTTGCCCCTTACGGTCCGGGGCGCGACACGGTCGCCGACATCAGCGCGGAAGTGTGCAATCCGCAGGCTCGGAAGGTGCGCAGCGAAGGCCGCGACGAGGCCGGCCGGATGAAGCTGCTGTCGCCCTATATCCACGAAATGGGCCGCCCGCCGCGCACCGTCTTTGCCGGCCTCATCCCGGGAAGCGAACCGCCGGCGAAGAAGCCGGGGAGCGCAGGCGCCAACGAGATCGCCAATGTGCCGATCCCGAAGCCGCGCCCGACCTTCTGATAGCGGAGCAAGCCATGTTTGGAGCCAACGGCCGGATCCCCGTGTCGATCATCACCGGCTTTCTCGGCGCGGGAAAGTCGACGATGCTCAACCGCATCCTCAAGGATCCGGCCATGCACGACGCGGCGGTCATCATCAACGAGTTCGGCGAGGTCGGCATCGACCATATGCTGGTCGAGGCCTCGAACGATTCCGTCATCGAGCTCGCCGATGGCTGCCTGTGCTGCACGGTCCGCGGCGAACTGGTGGATACGCTGGCCGAACTGATCGACGGCATGCAGACGGGCAAGATCAAGCCGCTGTCGCGCATCGTCATCGAGACGACCGGCCTTGCCGATCCGGCGCCGGTCATGCAGTCGGTGATGGGCCACCCGGCGATCGCCCAGCATTTCGATCTCGACGGCGTCATCACCGTGGTCGACCTGGTGCACGGCCTCTCCACGCTCGACACCTATCCGGAGGCGGTGCGCCAGGTGGCGGTTGCCGACCGGCTGATCCTGAGCAAGGCCGGTCTTGCCGAGCCGGGTGCGAGAAGCGCTCTCGTCGAGCGGCTGCGCATGCTCAATCCGGGTGCGGAGATCACCGACGGCGACAGACCGGAAGCCGGCAGCGCCGCCATTCTCGCCAACGGCCTCTACGATCCGACGAGCAAGATCCCCGATGTCAATCGCTGGCTGAAGGACGAGGCGCCGGCGGACCAGCAGGGGCATTCTCATCATGACGACCATGGCCACGACCATGACCACGGCGATCACTGCGAGATTTGCGATCACGACGGTCACGACCACGGCCATGCGCATCATCACCACGACCATCACCATCATGACGTCAATCGTCACGACGACCGGATCCGCTCCTATTCGATCGTGCACGACCAGCCGATCGATCCTCTGGCTCTGGAAATGTTCATCGACATCCTGCGCTCGAGCCAGGGCGAGAAGCTCCTGCGCATGAAGGCGGTGGTGGCGCTCACCGACCGGCCCGACCGGCCGCTGGTGCTGCACGGGGTCCAGTCGATCTTCCATCCGCCGGTTCGCCTTGCCGCCTGGCCGGACCCGGCCGATCGCCGCACCCGGCTGGTGCTGATCACCCGCGATCTCGAGGAAAGCTATGTGCGGGAGCTGTTTGATGCCTTTACCGGACGGCCGCAGATCGACAGGCCCGACCGCGCCGTGCTCGAAGACAATCCGCTGGCCATTCCCGGCATGAAGATGTGAGAACGAAAGCTTGGGCGCTCAGCCCTTGCGGATGCGGAAGCGATGGCCGTTGTCGAGCTTCGTCGTTTCCAGAAGCTCGTGGCCGTCCTCGCTGCAGAAATGCGGAACGTCGATGACCGCCAGTGGATCGGTGGTCTCGATGCTCAGTTCCTCGCCGCGTTGCATCGTCGTCAACCGACGCCGGGTCTTCAACACCGGCAAGGGGCATTTGAGCCCCTTGAGATCGTAGAGCGCGTCGCCGCTCATTGCTTCTGCCAGAACTTCCAGAACGGCTTCTTTTCGGTTTGCGCGGTCTGCACCGGAGCCGGTGCCGCCAGCGGATTGGGCTGCGGCACGGGAACGTTCGCGGCCTGTCCGGCGGACGCGGACGGCGGGGTAGCCGTCGCGGCGGGCGCTGCGGCGGTCTGACCGGCCGGCGTGGCGGCCGGGGTTGCCACGGGCGTGGACTGGTTTGCCGGAGTAGCGGCAAGGCGCGCGATGGCGGCAGGCGCGGACGTTGCCGGCTTGGGGTTCGCCGGGTCGGCGACCTCGTCGATCTTCAAGAGCTTGCCGGCCTTCAGCGCCGAACCCGTCGGCGCATAGGCCAGATCATGGCCCTTGCGCTGGTCGGCGACGATCGCCTTGCGCTCGGCTTCGGTCGGATCATACCAAACCTTGCCGTCGAACTTGTTCAAGGCCTTGGCATAGTCCTTGGAATAGGTGGCATTGTAGGAGGCAAGCGCCATCTGCAGGGCCGGCGGCGTGGTCATGGCCGGGCAGGCGCCTGCCGGGCTCAGGCTCTTGCCGTCGGCGACCTGCTGGTTGAAGACGTACTTCTTCTCGCAGATGCCCACGTCCGGCGGCCGTTTCGTCACTTCGAAATTGTCATAGCCGACCTTCAGCATCTGCCAGAAGGCGAAATGCGGGCTGTGCTGGTGGCGCGCCATGTTCTCCGCGGTCATGCGGAAGGGGAAGGCCTGAAGCTGGATGGTCTCCTGGCCGCCCTTGAAGGCGTCGCGGGCAAAGGCGTAGATCTCGAGGATCTGCGCATCCGTCATCGAATAGCAGCCCGACGAGGAGCAGGCGCCATGGATCATCAGGTTGGTGCCGTTGCGGCCGTTCGCCTGGTCGAAACGGTTCGGAAAGCCCGTGTTGATCGCGAGATAGTATTTGGAATTCGGATTCAGGTGGTGGGGCGAGAGCGGATAGAAGCCCTCCGGCGCCTGGCGGTCGCCTTCCTTCACCTTGGGTCCGAGCCTGCCCGACCAGGCACAGATCTGGTATTCCTTGATCTTGTCGAACCGGTTGTTGGTCTTCGCCTTCCAGATCTCCAGTACGCCCTCTTCCTTGAAGATGCGGATGGCGATCGGCGAGTTGCGCTCCATGCCCTTGGCCTTCATTTCGGCCAGGATGCTGGACGGCAAGGGATGCTCGACCTTGTTCGACACCGAGGCCGGGTCAAAGCTGTCAAGCGTATCGTTGCAGCCGGCAAGTGCGGCGGCCGTCAAGGCCAGAGCGAGGAAGGTCGATTTCAAGCGCATTGCGAAGGCTCATCTCGAACGGGGCAACAGCTTTCGTCAGAAAGCGGACCTTTCTAATTTATGACCATAGTCTTCACAAATCATAAACCAAGGGCGCATTTCAGGCCGAACGGATTCGCGCCATAACCTGTGAAAACAGCAGCATTGTGACGGGCGCCCGGCGCCCGCCTCAGAGATTGCGGCCGATGGCGAGGAACTTCTGCCGCCGTTCCGAGCGCAACTGGTCGCCCGAACGCGACGAAAGCTCGGCAAGCGTCGTCGCGATGACGTCGCCGGCTGCCTTGATCACGGTCTGCGGATCGCGATGGGCGCCACCCACCGGTTCAGGAATGATGCCGTCGATGACGCCGAGACCCTTCAGGTCTTCCGCGGTGATCTTCATGTTGGTCGCGGCTTCCTTGGCGCGGGTGGAATCGCGCCAGAGGATCGAGGCTGCACCTTCCGGCGAGATGACGGAATAGATGGCGTGTTCCAGCATGTAGACGCGGTTGCCGGTGGCGATCGCGATGGCGCCGCCTGAGCCGCCTTCGCCGAGCACGACCGAAACGATCGGAACACGCAGGCCGAGGCACATTTCGGTGGAGCGGGCGATCGCTTCCGCCTGGCCGCGCTCTTCGGCGCCGATGCCCGGATAGGCGCCGGCGGTGTCGATGAGGGTGATGACCGGCAGGCCGAAGCGGTCGGCCATTTCCATGACGCGGATCGCCTTGCGGTAGCCCTCCGGACGGGGGCTGCCGAAATTATGCTTCAGGCGCGACTTGGTGTCGTTGCCCTTCTCCTGGCCGATCACGGCGACGGGCTGTCCGCGGAAGCGGGCAAGGCCGGCCTGGATGGCGGCGTCCTCGGCGAACTTGCGGTCGCCGGCGAGCGGGGTGAACTCGGTGAACAGCTCGGAGGCATAATCGACGAAGTGCGGGCGCTGCGGATGGCGGGCGACCTGCGTCTTCTGCCAGGCATTGAGCTTCGAATAGATCTCTTCCATCGCCTCGCGGGCGCGGGCTTCCAATCGGCCGATCTCCTCGGACGTGTCGATGCTCTCGTCCTCTTCCGCGAGTTTCTTCAGCTCGTGGATCTTAGCTTCGAGGTCGGAGATGGGCTTTTCGAAGTCGAGATAATTATGCATGAAATCGGGTTCCGATCGTTTTGCCCTATGCCGTTCGGGCGCTTGGCACCGGTGTTGACGGCTCTAATCAAGGTTTTTGGCCTTTTTTGCAAGAGGGTGATGCGTTTGCACCAGCTCCCGCAGGCGTTCGTCCAGCACATGCGTATAGATTTGTGTCGTTGAAATGTCGCTGTGGCCGAGTAGTTCCTGCACCACGCGGAGATCCGCGCCGTTGGCCAGCAGGTGGCTGGCGAAGGCATGGCGCAGCACGTGCGGCGAGACGCCGGCGGCCGGCAGGCCTGCCCGGATCGCCAGATCCTTGAGGTCGCGGGCGAAGACCTGGCGCGGCAGGTGGCCCTCCTTGCTGGCGGCGGGAAAGAGGAAGGGGCTTGCTTCGCGCTCGCCGCGCTCGGCCGCCATCTCGGCGCCATAGCGGGAAAGGGCCGTGATCGCCGCCCTGGACAACGGCACCAGGCGTTCCTTGTTGCCCTTGCCGCGGACGACAAGAAAACGGCCTTCCTGGGTCAGCACCTTGACGGGCAGCGCGACAAGTTCGCTCACCCGCATGCCGGTGGCGTAGAGAAGCTCGATCAGTGCCAACAGGCGGATCCGGGCAAATTGCCCCGGGCCCGGCAGGTTGGCCTCCTGTTCGGCGAGCGTCAGCAGCTTGCCGACCTCGTCGATGCCGAGGAACTTCGGCAGCGGGCGCGCCTTCTTCGGCGAATCGAGGATCGCGGTCGGGTCGTCGCCGCGCAGCCCCTCGGCATAGAGGAACTTGTAGAACTGCCGCATGGTGGACAGTCGCCGCGCCTGGGAGGTCGGCTGGAAACCGCGTCTGGCGAGATCGCCGAGATAGGCGGACAGGTCCGTGCTCTCGGCGGAGCCGAGGCTCACCTTGCGTGCATTGAGAAAGGAATGGAGATCATCGAGGTCGCGCTCGTAGGAGGAGAGCGTATTGGCAGCGGCGCCACGCTCGGCGCTCATCATTTCCAGGAAGGCCTCGACGCGGGCCTGGCTCAGGTCGGCCACGACTTTCCTCCCCTTGCCTATTGCCCGGTCTGCTGTTCCGGCGGATTGACCTGCTCGGAGGGGATGCGCACCGTCACGTCGCGCTCGCGCGGCTCGACGAAGACGACCAGCGACCACATCGCCAGATAGACCATTCCGACGATCGTGGCGCAAAAGAACAGAAAGCGAAAGAGCGTAGGCATTGTCCGGTCCAAAGGGCTGCAAGCGGCGCCGCTCGTGGGCCGGCGCCGAAGGCTTTGCAAGGCGTGGTGCCATCGCATTCATTCCAGCGTATGGCTTGACGCTTGGCGTTCATTTGTCAATACCGTTGGGAAACGGATGCGAACAGGCCGATGAACGAAACTACATTTCCCGTTTCCCCGACTTTGGGCGAACGCGCGCGGGCGGCGCTGGGACGGCGCAATCTCGTCTTCGTCGGTTTGATGGGCGCCGGCAAGTCGGCGATCGGCCGCATGGCGGCGAGCCAGCTCGGACTGCCATTCATCGACACGGACAACGAGATCGAGCGCGTCTCGCGCATGACGATCAGCGAACTCTTCGCCGCCTATGGCGAGGACGAGTTCCGGGCGCTGGAGACCCGGGTCATCAAGCGCCTGCTGCGCACCGGTCCGCGGGTCATCTCGACCGGCGGCGGCGCCTTCATCAACGAGAAGACCCGCAAGCAGATCGAGCGGGGCGGGATCTCGCTCTGGCTGAAGGCCGATCTCGACGTGCTGTGGGAGCGGGTCAACAAGCGCGACCACCGGCCGCTCCTGAAGACCGAGAACCCCAAGCAGACGCTGGAAAACCTGATGAACCAGCGCTACCCGATCTATGCGCTCGCCGACATGACGATCCAGTCGCGCGACGAGCGCAAGGAGACGATCGTTCGGGAGGTGCTGGAAGCCATTCTCGAATATACCGGTAAAGGCAGCAAGAACGATGACCAAGACTGAGAGCGAAGAGCGGCTGGTGCATGTGCCGCTCGGCGAGCGCGCCTACGACATCCTGATCGGCCCCGGCCTGATCGCGCGCGCCGGTGGCGAGATATCGACACGCATCAAGGGCCGCAAGGCTGCGATCATCACCGACGAAAATGTCGGCGCGATCTATCTCGACCAGCTGATGGACAGCCTGCAGACCGACGGCATCGAGGCCGTGTCGTTGACGCTCCCGCCGGGCGAGAAGACCAAGAGCTTCGACTACCTGACCAAAGTCTGCGATCTCCTGCTCGAAGCCCGCATCGAGCGCAACGACGCAGTGATCGCGCTCGGCGGCGGCGTGATCGGCGACCTGACCGGCTTTGCCGCCGGCATCGTGCGTCGTGGCGTGCGCTTCGTCCAGGTCCCGACCTCGCTGCTCTCGCAGGTCGACAGTTCCGTCGGCGGCAAGACGGGCATCAATACCCGCCACGGCAAGAATCTCGTCGGTATCTTCAACCAGCCGGATCTCGTGCTGGCCGATACGGACGTTCTGAATTCGCTGAGCCCCCGGGAGTTCAGGGCCGGCTATGCCGAAGTGGCAAAATACGGCCTGATCGACAAGCCGGACTTCTTCGAATGGCTCGAGCGCAATTGGCAGGAGGTGTTCTCCGGCGGGCCCGCGCGCATCGAGGCGATCGCCGCGAGCTGCCAGGCCAAGGCGGATGTCGTGGCGGCCGACGAGCGCGAGAACGGTCGCCGGGCGCTGCTCAATCTCGGCCACACCTTCGGCCACGCGCTGGAAGCGGCGACCGAATATGACAGCACGCGTCTCGTGCACGGCGAGGGCGTGTCGATCGGCATGGTGCTGGCGCATCGTTTCTCCAATCGCCTCAACCTGCTCGGCGTCGAGGACGTCGCCCGCGTCGAGGCCCATCTGAAGGCGGTCGGCCTGCCGACGTCGATGGACGAGATCCCCGGCGAACTGCCCTCGACCGATTTCCTGATGGAGGCGATCGGCCAGGACAAGAAGGTCAAGGGCGGCAAGCTCACCTTCATCCTCACCCGCGGCATCGGCCAGTCCTTCGTCGCCGACGACGTGCCCGCCTCGGAAGTCTTCGCCTTCCTGGAGGAAATGCGTGGAGCATGACCATGGACAGCCTGTTTTCCGCGCTCGGTGAATACTGGCCTCTGATCCTGGTGATCTTCACACTGATCGCCGCGTCTGCCTTCTTCTCCGGCTCGGAGACCGCCCTGACGGCGGCTTCGCGCGCACGGATGCACAGCCTGTCCAACCAGGGCGACACGCGGGCCGGCCTGGTCAGCCTGCTGATCGAGCGTCGTGACCGGTTGATCGGTGCGCTGCTCATCGGCAACAATCTGGTCAACATCCTCGCCTCGTCGCTGACGACGAGCCTGTTCCTCGGCTTGTTCGGCGATTCGGGCGTGGCGATCGCCACACTGGTGATGACGGTCGTCCTCGTGATCTTCTCGGAGGTCCTGCCGAAGAGCTGGGCGATTTCCGCGCCCGACCGTTTCGCGCTGACGGTTGCGCCCTTCGTGCGCATCTTCGTCGCGGTCGTCGGTCCGGTCTCCAGCCTGGTCAATTTCATCGTTCGCGGCCTGCTCGCCATCTTCGGGCTGTCCCTCTCGAGGGAGGTGCCGATGTTGACGGCCCATGAGGAGTTGAGGGGTGCCGTGGACCTGCTGCATCGCGAGGGTTCGGTGGTCAAGGCCGACCGCGACCGGCTCGGCGGCGTGCTCGATCTCGGCGAACTGGAAGTCTCTGATATCATGATCCACCGCACGTCCATGCGTGGCGTCAATGCCGACGACCCGCCGGAAGTGGCGGTGCGCACCGTGCTCGAAAGCCCCTATACCCGCATGCCGCTCTGGCGTGGGTCGACCGACAACATTATCGGCGTGGTCCATGCCAAGGACCTTTTGCGGGCGCTCGCCGAACCCAATGTCGAGCCCGGCAATCTCGACATCGTCAAGATCGCACAGAAGCCGTGGTTCGTGCCGGACACGACCAATCTCAAGGACCAGCTCGCCGCCTTCCTGCGGCGCAAGGTGCATTTCGCCGTGGTGGTGGACGAGTATGGCGAGGTCCAGGGGATCGTCACGCTGGAGGACATCATCGAGGAGATCGTCGGTGATATTTCCGACGAGCACGATCTCGAGATCCAGGGTGTGCGCCAGGAGGCGGACGGCTCGATCGTCGTCGACGGCGCCGTGCCGATCCGCGATCTCAACCGGGCGCTCGACTGGAGCCTGCCGGACGAGGAGGCGACGACGATCGCCGGCCTCGTCATCCACGAGTCGAAGTCGATCCCCGAGGAACGCCAGGCCTTCACCTTCTACGGCAAGCGCTTCATCGTCATGAAGCGAGAGAAGAACCGGATCACCAAGCTGCGCATCCGTCCGGCCGAGGAAGCCGCCGCCAAACCGAACTAGCCGGCAACGCGCCAGGCGGCGCGGCCTCGGCTTGACAGCGCGGCGGTTGCGGACCATGTGATGGGCAACAACGCTTCCCTACGGCACGAAAAGCCTACCAGCGGGTCTCTTCGCCCGGTGCTGCGGGTTCGATCGCCAGCGCATGCAAGCCTTCGTCGATCTCCGGCTGCAGCAATTCCGTGATCGCCCTGTGGCGCGCCAGGCGCGTCATGCCGGTGAACGCCTCGGCCACGATGCGCACCCGCATATGGCTTCCTTCCGCGCCGTCGAAACCCGGTTGGTGACCGGCGTGATGGCCGCTTTCATCAATGACGAAAAGGCGTTCGGGCGCAAAGGCCTCACGCAGTTTCGCCTCAATTCTGGTGCGTACAGACATGGCATTCCTCAGCGCTCGGCCGGCCGGGCAAAGCCTCACAAAGCCCAGAACAATCCCATTTGTCAATTCTTGTTGTCGGTTGCCGGAGGCACCATAATCAATAGATGAAACTCGACTCAAAATACTTCGACCGGATCCGCACGCGCCGCAAGCGCGAGCCGGAACCGGAGAAAGCTTCGCCGACCTGTCAGTGGGACGGCTGCGAGAAGCCTGGCGTCCATCGCGCACCCGTCGGCCGCAATGCCGAGGGACAGTTCTTCCTGTTCTGTTTCGAGCACGTGAAGGAATACAACAAGGGCTACAACTACTTTTCCGGCCTGTCCGACACCGAGATCGCCCGCTACCAGAAGGAGGCGATCACCGGCCATCGCCCGACCTGGACCGTCGGCGTCAACAAGGCGGCGAAGTCGAGCCCGCTGCATTCGACGGCGCGCTCTGGATCGGCCGCCTCGCAGGCCCGCATCAAGGATCCCTTCGGCTTCGTCAAGCAGGGCGGCGGCGGGGCTCGCTCCCAGCCGCAGGCCCGCAAGCTGAAGAGCCTCGAGGCCAAGGCGCTCGACACGCTCGGCCTTGCGGCGAATTGTAGCGCCCAGGAAATCAAGAGCCGCTACAAGGAGCTTGTAAAAAAACACCACCCGGATGCAAATGGCGGAGACAGGGGATCGGAAGAGCGTTTTCGCGCTGTCATTCAGGCGTATCAATTGTTAAAGCAGGCGGGTTTCTGTTAATCGAAGGTGCCTGCAGCGCGCTATATTTGGAAGGCCGGTCGGTGGCGTCCGGCGTGGAGAGACGATGAGCAAAATTGAACTTGATATTTCCAATCTCCCCGACACCACCGTGTCGGTGCGCGAGGTTTTCGGCATCGACAGCGATCTGCGCGTCCCGGCCTACAGCAAGGGTGACGCCTATGTGCCCGATCTCGATCCGGACTATCTTTTCGACCGGGACACGACGCTCGCCATCCTCGCCGGTTTCGCTCACAACCGCCGCGTCATGGTCTCCGGCTTCCACGGCACCGGCAAGTCGACCCATATCGAGCAGGTCGCCGCGCGCCTCAACTGGCCGTGCGTACGCGTCAACCTCGACAGCCATGTCAGCCGTATCGACCTCGTCGGCAAGGACGCGATCGTCCTGAAGGACGGCAAGCAGATCACCGAATTCAAGGACGGCATCCTGCCCTGGGCCTACCAGCACAATGTCGCGCTCGTCTTCGACGAATACGATGCCGGCCGCCCGGACGTGATGTTCGTCATTCAGCGCGTGCTGGAAAGTTCCGGCCGCCTGACGCTGCTCGACCAGAGCCGCGTCATCCGCCCGCACCCCGCCTTCCGCCTGTTCGCCACCGCCAACACGGTCGGTCTTGGCGACACGACGGGCCTCTATCACGGCACGCAGCAGATCAACCAGGCACAGATGGACCGCTGGTCGATCGTCACCACGCTCAACTATCTGCCGCACGACAAGGAAGTGGACATCGTCGCCGCCAAGGTGAAGAGCTTCGGCGCGACCGCTGAGGGACGCGACACCGTCTCGCGCATGGTCCGGCTTGCCGACCTGACCCGCTCGGCCTTCGTCAATGGCGACCTGTCGACCGTGATGAGCCCGCGTACCGTCATCACCTGGGCGGAAAACGCCGAGATCTTCGGCGACGTCGCCTTCGCCTTCCGCGTCACCTTCCTCAACAAGTGCGACGAGCTCGAGCGCACGCTGGTGGCCGAGCAGTATCAGCGGGCCTTCGGCGTCGAGCTGAAGGAAAGCGCTGCCAACATCGTGCTCGGCGCCTGAGAGGGCGATCACGATGGCAGGTCGCGGCGACAATACGAGAGCAAAGCCCGGTATCGGGCCTGACGTCGAACCGCTTCGGCGGGCGATAACGGGTTGCGTGCGTTCCGTTGCGGGCAATGCCGAGGTCGAGGTGGTGTTCGCCAACGAGCGGCCGGGCCTTGCCGGCGAGCGCGTGCGCCTGCCGGAACTGTCGAAGAAGCCGACGGCCCATGAACTCGCGGTGACGCGGGGGCTCGGCGATTCCATGGCCCTGCGCATTGCCTGCCACGACCAGAAGGTCCATGCGACCATGGCGCCGCAGGGCGCCGATGCGCGCCTGGTGTTCGACGCCGTCGAGCAGGCGCGCGTCGAATCGATCGGCGCGCTCCGGATGAGCGGCATGGCCGACAATATGAACGCCATGCATGCGGAGAAATACGCCAAGGCGAACTTCTCCGGCATCAACCGCCAGGAAGACGCGCCGATCCAGGAAGCCGTCGCCATGCTGGTGCGCGAGAAGCTGACCGGCGAGAAGCCGCCCGAATCGGCCGGCAAGGTGCTCGACCTGTGGCGTCCCTTCATCGAGCAGAAGGCCGGCGCCGATCTCGACAACCTGCCCTCGGCGATCAACGACCAGCAGGCCTTTGCCCGGGTGATCCGCCACATGCTGTCCGCCATGGAAATGGCCGAGGATGTCGGTGACGATACCGAGGAGAGCGAGGACGAAAGCTCTACCGACGAGGACCAGCCGCGCTCCAACGAGGAAGACCAGGAAAGCGCCGAGGAGGAAGCCGGGTCCGAACAGGCGCCCGCCGAGGAGAGCGAATCCGCCCAGGAGCAGATGGACGACGGCGAGATGGACGGCGCCGAGATCTCCGACGACGACATGACCGAAGAGGGCGAGGACGACAGCGAGACGCCCGGCGAGATGCGCCGGCCGGCAAGCCCGTTCGACGACTTCAACGAGAAGGTCGACTACAGGATCTTCACCCAGGAATTCGATGAGATCGTCACGGCGGAGGAACTCTGCGACGAGGCCGAGCTGGAGCGCCTGCGCGCCTTCCTCGACAAGCAGCTGGCCCATCTGCAGGGCGCCGTCGGGCGCCTCGCCAACCGCATGCAGCGCCGCCTGATGGCGCAGCAGAACCGTTCCTGGGAATTCGACCTGGAAGAAGGTTATCTCGACCCGGCGCGCCTGACGCGTCTGGTGATCGATCCGATGCAGCCGCTCTCCTTCAAGAAGGAGAAGGACACCAAGTTCCGCGACACCGTGGTGACGCTGGTTATCGACAATTCGGGCTCGATGCGCGGCCGGCCGATCACGGTCGCCGCCACCTGCGCCGATATTCTCGCCCGCACGCTGGAACGCTGCGGCGTCAAGGTCGAGATTCTCGGCTTCACCACCAAGGCGTGGAAGGGTGGCCAGTCCAGGGAGAAGTGGCTCGCCGGCGGCAAGCCGCCGACGCCCGGCCGTCTCAACGACCTGCGCCACATCATTTACAAGTCGGCCGATGCGCCGTGGCGTCGTTCGCGCCGCAATCTCGGCCTGATGATGCGTGAAGGTTTGCTCAAGGAGAATATCGACGGCGAGGCGCTGATGTGGGCCCATGGCCGCCTGATGGCCCGCTCCGAGCAGCGCAAGATCATGATGATGATTTCCGACGGCGCGCCGGTCGACGATTCGACGCTGTCGGTCAATCCGGGCAACTATCTTGAGCGGCATCTGCGCGCCGTCATCGAACAGATCGAGACGCGCTCGCCGGTCGAGCTCCTGGCGATCGGCATCGGCCATGACGTGACGCGTTATTATCGCAAGGCTGTGACGATTGTCGACGCCGACGAGCTGGCCGGCGCGATGACCGAGCAGCTTGCGGCCCTGTTCGAAGACCAGCAGACTAGCGGCCAGCGCGGTCGTGGGCGTCGCGCCGGCTGACGCTCCGCCCCGGCGCCGTCAGACGTCGGCGTCGGCCTGATCGCTTATGGCCGCATCGGCGGAGGTCGCGCCCTTGTCGATGCCCAGCTGGTTCTTGATGAGTTCGGCGATCTCTTCCTCGATGGCCTTGCGGGCCTCGGGATCCATCGCTGCCAGCGACTCCTCGGTCAGGCCGTGATCCTCGAGATATTTGGCGCGGATCATCTCGGCGACGTCCATGTGCGCCCACTTGGAAAATTCCGCCAGCAGGTCCTTGGCGTCGGTGCGATCCTCCTCGTCGATCGACGAGTCGTAGGACACGCTGTTCTCGTCCTCGAGCGAGAAGGTCGAACCGCCGCCATAGGACAGCAGCGCCTGGGAAAAACCGTCGCCGCCCGCATCGGTCGTCCGGCCGGTGCGCATCGAGAGGGTAGAATATTGCGTCTCGTTGGAAATGGTGATCATGCGGGGGGCTCCTCGATAATGTCCTTTCAAGGCAATGGCGGAAATCTTGCACGCCGAGCTTGTGCCTGACTGGGGCCGGACCGTTCGAGATCTCGCGCATGCCGGTCATGCAGTTTGACCCGCGGTTCGATCGTGGCATAAGGGGCCAGCCGTTTTCCTGGATAGTTCAAGGTCAAGATATTGCGATCCCGCCTCCCTCTCGTCTTCCTGTGTGCCCTCGCTATCGGGACCGTTTCGACCGGCATTGCGCGTGCGCAGACGGCGCCGGTCGAGGCGACCGCGATCACCGCCTTCCATCCCGGATCGACCGAAACGCGCTTCGGTGCGCTGGAATTTGTCGGCGGACTGGAGCTTTCCTCGTCCGAGCCGCTGTTCGGCGCCTGGTCGGCGATCCGCTTCCTGCCGGATGGCGAACGTTTCCTCGGCGTCCTCGATACGGGGCATTGGCTTTCGGGCAGGATCGGCCGTGATGCGCAGGGCCGGCTGTCCGGCCTTTCCGACGTGACGATCGCTCCGATGCTCGATGCCGATGGACGCGGCGATCAGAGCAAGTACGAAGTCGATGCCGAGAGCCTGGCGATCCGTGGCGAAGACGTGCTGGTCGGCTACGAGCAACTGCATCGCGTGTCCGGCTACCGGCCGCTCTCGGCGATCGAGACCGCCCGTCCTTTCCGCATGTCCTTTCCCCTGCCGTTCCCGGTCGGGGAACTGCGCAACAATGGCGGGCTGGAAACCCTGGCGCTCGCGCCGAAGACAAGCCCGCTGCAGGGTGGGCTGGTCACGGTCGCGGAAAAGAGCGTCGACGGCAATGGTAATCTGTTCGCCGGCATTCTCGACGGTCCGCTGAAGGGTGCGTTCCGGGTCGCGGCGCATGATGGCTTCGACGTCACCGACGGCGCCTTCCTGCCCGACGGCGACCTGCTGCTGCTCGAGCGGCGGTTCACCTTTGCCAGCGGCGTCGGCCTGCGCATCCGTAGGATCGACGGCGCAAGCCTCAAGCCGGGTGCGGTGGTCGATGGCGAGATCCTCCTCCAGGCGGGCATGGAGGAGGAGATTGACAATATGGAAGGTCTGGACGTGGTTCGCGGTGCCGACGGCTCGACGCGGATCATCCTGGTGTCGGACGACAACCACTCGATCCTGCAGCGCAGCCTGATGCTGGAATTCAGGCTCGTCGACTGAGACCGGCGACGAGCCCGAAGCGCTGCCCCGTCAGCGGACGGCGCGGACCGGTACGGCGGCCGGCATGGGCCGGACGATGCTCATCAGCGCCCCATAGGGGAGGAGCATCACCACGCCCACCAGCATCTTCACGGTGAAGTCGCCGATCGCCCAGGAAATCCAGCGCGGCGCGTCGGTCGCGAAGATGCCGAGGATCGGTGCCCATTCGATGGCGAAATCGTCGTTCGGGCCGATCAGCGTGAAGATCGGCGCGAAGGCGAGCGAAAAGAAGATCACCGTGTCGAGCACAGAGCCGAAGACCGACCCGAGCAGCGGCGCCTTCCACCAGGTGAGCTGGCGCAAGCGGTTAAACACCGTGATGTCGAGCAGCTGGCCGGCGAGATAGGCCGTTCCGGACGCGACGGCGATGCGCGGCGAGGACGTCACGAAGGACAGCGCGACGCCGACGACGAAGCCGATGAAGACGACCTTGCGGGCGGTCTTCGGGCCGAACTGGCGGTTGGTGAGGTCGGTGACGAGGAAGGCGACCGGATAGGTGAAGGCACCGTAGGTCAGAATGTCGCCGAGCGCTATGCCGGCAAGCTGGCCCGAGAGCGGATACTGCACGAGCACGTTCGAGGCGACGACGATCGCCGTCATCAGCAGGCTGTAGATAAGGATATGGCGTGTCTTCAGCATTTTTTTATCCTGGGTGATGCCACCAGTTGGAGTAACAATTTGGCGAAAAGGAAAAGGCTTGTCCGGGGTGCGCCCGTTCAAGCCTTGATACCTTGTCGAAGAAAGGAGAAGTCGCTTACGCGGCTTCTGCGGTCTTCTTGACGATCTGGCGGCGCAGCAGACGTGCGCGCATCGACAGTTCGGTTTCGTCGGCCTTCAGGAGGAAGGCGTCGAGACCGCCGCGATGCTCGACCGAGCGGAGAGCCGCTGCCGAAACGCGCAGGCGGTAACGCTGGCCAAGAGCATCCGAGATCAGCGTGACGTCGCACAGGTTCGGAAGGAACTTGCGCTTGGTCCTGTTGTTCGCGTGGCTCACATTGTTGCCCGACTGGACGCCCTTGCCGGTCAATTCGCAACTGCGGGACATGATACACCTATATTTTTCTTGGCCATCGCATCGCTTCCGGGAAAATACCGGCAAGGCAATCCAACGGCGTTTGATTGGAAAGTTGCGGTTCTATAGTCAGACTGGCCGGGCGCGTCAAGCCAAACCTTGGATTTTCCCGCGTGCTCCGGATAAAGCCGCTATTTTATTGCCATAGTCGCACCCGAGGATGACTATCATCGCGACTCGCCGGCTGCAAAGGGTGGGATCGCATTCAGGGGGTCGGTCTTTGCGTTTCTTGAGCCTTGTCTGCAGTCTGCTCGTTCTGGCCGCGGCGCCCGCCGCCGCCGAAGTCGTGCGCTATCGCACCGACTACCGCGTGACGCTCGGAGCGCTGCCGATCGCCCGGGCCTCCTTCGTCACCGAGGTCAACCAGAAGAATTACACGATCACCGGCAGCTTCAACTCCTCGGCCATCGTCAATGTCATCACCAAGATTTCCGCCAGGACCAATATTTCCGGTACCCTGACCGGTGATCGCATGCAGGCCGACCGCTACACGCTGGTCTACCAGAGCGGCAAGAAGAAGCAGACCTATGACGTGCGCTACAGCGCCGGCGACGTCACGGAAACGATCGTCCATCCCGAGCCGAAGCGCCGGCCGAGGAACTGGATCGCCGTCGCACCCGAGGACCTGAAATCGGTGCTTGATCCGATCAGCGGGCTCATCATACCCGAGGGCGAGGCGGCCTGTCCGCGCACTCTGCCGATCTATGACGGCGAGAGCCGGATGGATCTCGTTCTCACGCCGAAGGGGCGGAAAAGCTTCACGATCGACGATGTCGAGAACGAGGCGATCGTCTGCTCGATCCGCTATGTACCGAAGTCCGGTTTCCGCAAGGGACGCAAGGACATCGAGTATCTGCGCAAGGTCGAGGGCATGGAAATCTGGTTTGCCAAGACCGGCACGCTGAAGGTATATGCTCCGGTCTATGCACGCGTTCCCACGCAAATGGGAACCATCTATGTATCGGCGGTCGGTTTCGACGATTGAGGGCCGCGGGTCTGATCCCCGCGAGGGGAGACGACGTGAAGACCAGGGCGACGCTAATCGGGTTCACCGCCATTCTGATGTGGTCGTTCCTCGCATTGATGACGGCCGCGTCCGGCACGATGCCGCCCTTCCAGCTCTCGGCGATCACCTTCGCGATCGGCAGCCTGCCGGGCATCATCACCTTCATCCTGAAACCTGAACGCATCCGCCAGCTGCGCCAGCCGGCCAAGGTCTGGCTGACCGGCGTGGTCGGGCTGTTCGGCTACCATTTCCTCTACTTCACGGCGCTGCGCAACGCGCCGGCGGTCGAGGCCGGGCTGATCGCCTATCTCTGGCCGCTGCTGATCGTCGTCGGCTCCGCGCTTTTGCCGGGTGAAAAGCTCCGCTGGTACCATGTGGTCGGCGCGCTCGCGGGGCTCGCCGGCACGGTGCTGATCGTCGCCAAGAACGGCATCGATTTCGATCCTGCCTATGGTTTCGGCTATCTCGCCGCCTTCCTCTGCGCCTTCACCTGGTCCGGCTATTCGCTGATCACCCGCCGCTTCGAGGCCGTCTCGACCGACGTCGTTACCGGCTTCTGCCTGGCGACCTCGATCCTGTCGGCGCTCTGCCACCTCGGGCTCGAGATCACCGTCTGGCCGGAGAACCTGTCGCAATGGGCAGCCGTCGTCGGTCTCGGCATCTTCCCGGTCGGCCTGGCCTTCTACGCCTGGGATCACGGGGTGAAGAACGGCGACATCCAGATCCTCGGCGCATCGAGCTATGCCGCGCCGCTCCTGTCGACGCTGATCCTCACCCTGTTCGGCTTTGCCGAGCCTTCGCTGCGCATCGCCATCGCCTGCGTGCTGATCACCGGCGGCGCCATCCTCGCGGCGCAGGACATGATCCGCCGGCCCGCCAGGGCCGAAGCGGACGCGTGACCGGAGGAGGGGCGGCGATGGAGATGTTCGCAACGATCGTCCTCGCCCTCGCGGTCCTGATCGGCCTGTCCTATTTCGCCATTCTGCCGAAACCGGCCAGCCACCGCCGGGCGCTGTGGAAGACACTGCCGGTCTCGCTTCTGGCGCTCTATGCTTTCCTGATGGAGGCGCCGGACCTGATGGTGCTGGGGCTGGTCCTGAGCGCGCTCGGCGATGCCTTCCTCGCCTATGAAGGCGAGAAGAACTTCATGGGAGGGCTCTCGTCTTTCCTGCTCGCCCATATCGCCTATGGCGTCCTGTTCCATGAAATCGGCGATCTGCGCATCCTGACGGGCGAGACCTGGCGGCTCGTTGCGGCCGGTCTCGCAATTGTCCTTGCCATTGGCCTGGTCGTTTATCTCTGGCGCCCGGCGGGCCGGCTCGCACCGGCGGTACTCGCCTATGCGACGGCGATCGCCGCCATGGCGATCCTGTCGCTCGGCGTGCCGCCGGTCGCGGTCTTTGCCGGTGCGGCACTCTTCCTGTCGTCCGATGCGGTGCTGGCGGTGGAAACCTTCAGGATGGAGACGAGCCATCCCCTGCACCGGGCGGCCGCGCTGTATGTCTGGGCCAGCTACTTCGCCGCGCAGGTCGTACTGACGCTTGCCGTCGTCGCCTTCGCCTCCTAGCCAGGAAGCTCTAGGCGTCCGCCTGTGCATTCTCCTCCGGCGTCCAGCCGGGCGGTGCCATTTCGAAGCTCGCATAGTCGAAACCGGGCGCAACCGTGCAGCCGACCAGCGTGTAGTCGCCGAGGCTTTCGGCCGCCTGCCAGCCATTCGCCGGAATGATCGCCTGCGGGCGCTCGCCGCGCAAAAGGTCGGCGCCGAGCACGATGGTCTCGACGGTCGTCCCCTCAGGCGCGCTGTAAAGCGCGAGCGGCGCGCCGGCGTGGTAGTGCCAGACCTCGACCGCGTCGCGCACCCGGTGCCAGTGGGACCGTTCGCCCGCCTTCAGCAGATAGTAGATCGCCGTCGAATGGCCGCGCGGCCCGCCGGCTGCGTCGCGAAAGGTCTCGACGAACCAGCCGCCCTCGGGATGCGGCTGCATGCCGAGGGCGTCGATCACGGCTGCGGCATCCATCAGAAATGATCCTTGCGCTTGCGGATCTCGGCGAAGACTTCCTCGTCATTCGAGCCTTCCATCAGGAGGTTGCGACGGATCGACGGGTCGGCGGCGCGCAGGAAGGGGTTGGTTTCCTTCTCCAGCCCGATCGTCGTCGGAATGGTGAACTCGCCGCGCTCCCGCTTTGCCTCGATCTCGGCGGCGCGGGCCTTCAGGCGCTCGTTTTCCGGATCGATGGTCAGCGCGAAGCGGGCGTTCGACAGCGTATATTCATGGCCGAAATAGACGGCGGTCTCGTCCGGCAGGGCGGCGAGCTTCTGCAGCGAATGCCACATGTCGGTCGCCGGCCGCTCGAACAGCCGGCCACAGCCCAGCGCGAACAGGGTGTCGGCGGCAAACAGCAGCTTGTCGTCGGGCAGGTGGTAGCAGACATGACCGGCGGTATGCCCGGGCGTTTCGATCACCCGCACGGTGTGGCCGCCGAACTCGAAGCTGTCGCCATCGCCGACCGCCTGGTCGAGGCCGGGGATCGCTACGGCTTCCTCGCGCGGGCCGATGATCTCGCAGCCGTATTTTTCCTTGAGCGCGAGGTTCGCCTCGACATGGTCGCCGTGGTGGTGGGTGGTGAAGATGTGGGTGATCTTCCAGCCGCGCCGCTCTGCGGCAGCGACGATGGCATCGAACTCCGGCGCATCGATCGAAGCGGTCACGTCGCTTTCCGGACAGTGGACGAGGACGCCGAAATTGTCGCTTCGGCAGGGGAAGACGTCGAGATCGAGGGGTTTCATCAGGTCGGTATCCCTTCTGCTTGCTTCAGCGAAATGTAGCGTCTTCAGCCTTGAAGTCCATCCGCCGCCTGCTAACAATGGCGCCATGCATGTCGATATCGTCGATCTCCGCCAGTTCTACCATTCCATGCTGGGCCGCATGGCGGAGCAGTCGATCGCCATGGCACTGTCGTCCCTGTGGGCGCGCCTGCCGCAGGAGCGGCTCGTCGGCATCGGCTATGCCGTTCCCTTTCTCGACCGTTTCCGGGCCGATACCGAGCGCACCTTCGCCTTCATGCCGGCCGGACAGGGCGCGGTGAACTGGCCGGTCGGCGAACCCTCGTCCACCGCGCTGGTGTTCGACGAGGAACTGCCCTTGCCGGACGCCTCCATCGACCGGGTGCTGATGGTGCATTCGCTCGAATTCGCCGAGAACCCGCGCGAGACGCTGAAGGAGATCTGGCGGGTGCTGGCGCCCGGCGGGCGCCTCGTCATCGTCGTGCCGAACCGGCGGGGCGTGTGGGCGCGCATGGAGCATACGCCGTTTGGCTCGGGCCGGCCCTATTCGCGCGGCCAGCTGACGGCGCTGCTGCGCGAGACCAATTTCACCCCCGGCGCCAGCGCCGAGGCGCTGTTCTTTCCGCCGTCGCGGATCAGGGCTCTGCTGAAACTGCGTGGCAGCTTCGAGCGCATGGGCCGCATGCTCTGGCCGGCCTTTTCCGGCGTTATCGTCGTCGAGGCGCAGAAGCGGCTCTACCAGGGCCTGCCGGTCGCGTCGCGGGCTTCCAGGCGCGTCTTCGCCCCGGTTCTGGCGCCGCAGGGCGTGCCGACCACGCGGGTCCGATCGGACGGCAAGGCCTGATCCGGCCGGCGGCTGCGACCGCCTCGACCCTCGACAAAACCGCCTTTCCGTTCTAAGGGCTCTCATCCCCTATCGCCGGGCGCCCGCCCGTGTTTTCAACGACAGAAAGCCAGTTCGATGAGCAGCGACATCATGAAGCCCACCCCGCGTCCGGGTATCCTCGACATTGCCGCCTATGTGCCCGGCAAGGAGCATGCCCCCGGCGTCGCACGGGTCTTCAAGCTGTCGTCCAACGAGACGCCGATGGGCCCGAGCCCGAAGGCGATCGACGCGTTCAAGCAGAGTGCCGGACATCTGGAAATCTATCCCGACGGACAGGCGACCGCGCTGCGCGAGGCGATCGCAGAGGTGCACGGCCTGAACAAGGCCAATATCCTGTGCGGCAACGGTTCCGACGAACTGCTCGGCCTGCTCTGCCATGTCTATCTCGGCGCGGGCGACGAGGGCATCATCACCGAGCACGGCTTCCTCGTCTACAAGATCCAGATCATGGGCGCCGGCGCGACCCCGGTCGTGGTCAAGGAGAAGGACTGCACGGTCGACGTCGATGCGATCCTCGCCGCCGTCACCGAGAAGACGAAGATCGTCTTCCTTGCCAATCCGGGCAATCCGACCGGCACCTATGTGCCGGCAAGCGAGATCCGCCGCCTGCATGCCGGGCTGCCGGGCAATGTCATCCTCGTGCTCGACGCGGCCTATGCGGAATATGTCCGCCGCAACGACTACCAGGCCGGCATCGAGCTCGTCTCCGGCGCCCGCAACGTCGTCATGACCCGCACCTTCTCCAAGGTCTACGGCCTTGCGGCGCTGCGCGTCGGCTGGGCCTATGCGCCGCTGGAGATCATCGATGCGCTCAACCGCGTGCGCGGCCCGTTCAACATGAACGCGCCGGCGATCGCCGCCGGGGCCGCCGCCGTGCGCGACCAGGACTTCGTCGCGATGGCCGTCGAGCACAATCTCGCCTGGGTCGAGAAAGTCACCACGGCACTGACTGCGCTTGGCCTGAAGGTCACGCCGTCGGTCGCCAATTTCGTGCTGATCCATTTCCCCGAGGTCGACGGCAAGCGTGCGGCGGAAGCCGACGACTTCCTCACCAGCCGCGGCTTCATCCTGCGTGCGGTCAAGGGCTATGGTTTCGCCAATTCGCTACGCATGACGATCGGCAGCGAAGAGGCCAATCGCGGCGTGATCGATGCGCTGACCGAGTTCATGGGGCGTTCCTGATGGCGGAGCCCATGTTCGACCGCATCGCGCTGATCGGTATCGGCCTCATCGGCTCGTCGATCGCCCGCGACGTCAAGGCGCTCGGCCTCGCCCGCGAGGTCGTGGTCTCGACCCGCAGCCCGGAAACGCTGAAGCGTGCCGAAGAACTTGAGCTTGGAACCTCCTACGCGCTGTCGGCGGCCGATGCCGTCGAAGGCGCCGATCTCGTCATCGTCTCCGTGCCGGTCGGTGCGTCCGAAGCCGTTGCCCGCCAGATCGCTCCGCATCTGAAGCCCGGTGCCATCGTCACCGATGTCGGCTCGACCAAGGCCTCCGTCATCGCGCAGATGGCGCCGCACATGCCGAAGTCGGTTCATTTCATCCCCGGCCACCCGCTGGCGGGCACGGAAAAGTCCGGTCCCGATGCGGGCTTCACGGGCCTGTTCCAGGGACGCTGGTGCATCTTCACGCCGCTGCCGGGAACCGATCCGACAGCCCTTGCCAAGCTCAAGGCCTTCTGGGGAGCGCTCGGCTCGAAGATCGACGAGATGGATCCGGAGCACCACGACAAGGTGCTGGCCATCGTCTCGCACCTGCCGCACATCATCGCCTACAACATCGTCGGCACGGCCGACGATCTGGAGACGGTGACGCAGTCGGAGGTGATCAAGTATTCGGCCTCGGGTTTCCGCGACTTCACCCGTCTCGCCGCCTCCGACCCCACCATGTGGCGCGACGTCTGCCTGCACAACAAGGATGCCATCCTCGAAATGCTGGCGCGCTTCTCGGAAGATCTCGCCTATCTGCAGCGGGCGATCCGCTGGGGCGAGGGCGACAAGCTGTTCGAACTCTTTACCCGCACGCGTGCCGTTCGCCGCTCGATCATCGAGGCCGGCCAGGATGTCGACGTGCCGGACTTCGGCCGCCACTCGCTCGACAAGAAGGCTTGACCGCCGCGTTTACAGCGGCGGCAGGACGGCAATCGGGAAGATGCCCAGCGACACCACGCCGTTGGTCACGGTCAGGTCGGCGCTGCCCTTGTCCTTGCCGGAAAACAGCGCACCGAGCACGCTGGCGGCATTGTCGATGGTTTCCCGCTCGTCGGGCAATACCGTTCGAAGGGTCTCCTGCCAGGCCTTGATGCCTTCGATCTCGACATGCAGCTTGCCTGACAGCATGCCGTCCGTGCCGATCGACACCGGCCCGGAAAGCGTGAACACGCGACCCTCGCCCATGTCGGCGACGAAGCGGCGGATCTCGCCTTCGCTGCCATAGAGCCCTTCGCCGCGGTCGCCCTCGAGCTCGAGATATTTCGCCTTGCCGATCAGGGTCATGTCGATGCTGGCCGAGAGCGGCGGCAGAAGCGGCGGCTGGCTGTGCAGCGACAGAACCGCGTCCCTGGCGAGCACTGCCAGGTCGAGATCGTCGCCGGACCGGCGCACATGCGCCTCCGCATGCGGAGCCCTTGCCTCGATCGTCTCCCCGTCGACCTGTTGCGTCAGCAGCGACTGCAAATCCTTGACCTCGATCGAGCTGCGGTCCAGTCCCGAGAGGCCGGCGCTCAGGCTCGAGCGCATCTTCGTCCACTGCAGCGCCAGTGAGAAGCCGAGGCTGGAGCGGATCTGTCCCGGTCCCTCCAGTTCCCACAACACGTGGCCGGGCGCATAGACCTGGGCCGCCGAGCGAAAGGCGCCGAAGGTCGCCGAAAGGCCGTGGAAATGGTCGTCGACCGAAAGCGTCGTGCAGGTCACGCCGATGCGGAAGGGATAGCCGCCGACCTTCATGTCCGGACAGGCGGCCTCGATGGCGGCCGGGTTCTCGCCGCCGAGGATCGCGGCGAGTTTCTTTTCGAGAGCCCCTGCCGCGCCAAACCACAAGCCGCTATAGACGAGCATGCCGACGGCGACGGCGATGCCGAGTCGCACGACCTTGCGGGTGGCGGGACTGCGGTTTTCCTCACGCGACGTTGCCATCAGGCGCTCCAAACGTAAAATGGTGATCCGGCAATCCGGCCGATGTTCTGGAATGACCCGCGATATGGACGAATTTTGGGTGTTTGGCTACGGATCGCTGATGTGGAATCCGGGCTTTTCCTACGAGGAGCGAATTCAGGGCCGGATGATCGGCTATCGCCGCTCGCTCTGTGTCCGCTCCTGGCACCATCGCGGCACGAAGGAGATGCCTGGTCTGGTGCTCGGCCTCGATCGCGGCGGCTCCTGCCGCGGGGTCGCCTTCCGGGTGGCGCTCCGCGACCGCGAGGAGACGATCGACTATCTGCGCGAGCGCGAACTGGTCACCCATGTCTATGTGGAGCGCTCGCTTCCGGTACGGCTCGATGACGGGCGCAGGGTGCAGGCGCTGACCTACGTAGTCGACCGGGCCCATCGACAGTATGGCGGCGCCGTATCGGTCGAAGAAGCAGCAATGATCGTCAATCAGGCGGTCGGCGTTTCCGGCCCCAATCCCGTCTATGTGGCGAACACGGTCGCGCATCTGAGGGAAATGGGTATCCGCGACCACTGGCTTGAACAGGTGGTCGCGGAAATCGAACGGCTCGAAGGCGTGGTGGCCTGAAGTTCAGGCCGTTCCTTCCGCCTGCAACTCCTTGAGCCGCTGCACGGCCGTCGGCGGCAGGGGTACCTGCGGGTTGTCGCGCGCGGTCTCGATCAGCAGCTCGTCGCTCGCCTTTTCCAGCTTTTCGATTAGCGTCTGGTAGAACAGGTCGGGGTCCAGACCCGCCTCGATCGGCGGCAGGATCTTCACCTTGAAATGGCCGGGGAAGCGCAGGAACTTGCGGCGCGGCCAGAACAGGCCCGGATGCATGGCGACGGGCACGACCGGTACGTCGAGATCGCGGTAGATGCGGGCGATGCCGTATTTGTAGGCGGGCTCGGCACCGGCCGGGCGGCGCGTGCCTTCCGGATAGATGATCAGCTGGCGGCCGGCCGCCATTTCCTGCTTGGCCCGTTCCATGACCTTGACCATCACCTTGCCGCGGGCGCCGCGATCGACCGGGATCATCTTCTGCCGGGCGACGTACCAGCCGAAGATCGGGATCCACATGAGCTCACGCTTGAGGATGTAGACCGGATCGTCGAGCCAGGGGAGCAGCGCATAGGTGTCCCATAGGGACTGGTGCTTCGGCGCCAGGATATATCCGCCTTCCGGGATGTTCTCCAGGCCTTCGACCGTGAAGGTCGTGCCGACGACCTTCTCCATCAGCCAGTGGTTGGAGCGCGCCCAGTTCTTCGGAATGGCGAAGGCCTTCTTGCGCGGTGCAAGAAAGTAATAGGGCGACAGCAGGATCATTTGGAGGATCAGGCTGGCGTAGAACAGCGTGTTGAACAGGATGGAACGCAGGATGATCATTAGGCGCTTTTCCTTGGGCGGGCGTGGAAACGTCCCTATCGCAATTCGCCCAGGATAAAAAGCGCCGTTGCGGGATTTCCTCGGCGGCTCAGCCGGAGGTCTTGGCGATTTTCGCCGTCGAGCGCAGCCCGTCGCTGCCCCAGCCGATGATGCCGCGGGCATAGGCGATCAGCGTCTTGCCGTATTCCGACAGCAGCGTGCGCAGCACGTCGGGCTCGGCGTACCAGTCGGTGTGCTTGAGGTCGGAATTGACCACCGGATAGGGGACATAGGTCGTCGCCCGATCCTTGCGCCGCAGTTCCATCAGGCTGCGCGGCATGTGGTAGTTGTTGGTGACGACCAGCACCGAGGAATAGCCGTGGTCGTGGATCCAGCGCGATATCTCGTTGGCATTGCCGATCGTGTCGAGCGCTTCGTAGCCGACGTCGACGCAGCAGTCGAAGAGGTCGCGGGACGCCTGCGTCATCTTGCGGATCTGTGCCGGCGAAGTGGTCGGATGGGCGCCGGAAATCAGCAGGCGGCGGCCGGAGCCGCGCCGCAGCAGTTCGACCGCCTGGTCGATGCGCTGGTAGCCGCCGGTCAGGACGACGATCGCATCGGCACGCGCCTGGGAGGGTGGGGCAAGGTTCGTCACCGAATCGGCGAACCACAGGAACCCGGCGAGCAGCACGGCGACAAGGAAGATCGCGGCGAGCCCGCCATAGCGCAGAACGCGGCGCAAGCGTCCCCGGCGGGCGAAGAGGCCGCCGGCGATACGCTGCGGCTGTTGCTCGCGGAAGGCTCTGTCGCGACTCATCTGACCCATCGTCATGGTTCGTGCATAGCCTGCTTATTCCACGCGGAACAGGCGGCTTTGTGGCATTCAACAGGCATTCGCTGCATCAGTCACCCAGCAGGCCGTCGGTGCGTGCCGGGTCGGAGCGGATGAGGTCGATCTCGTAGATGGTCCGGATCACGGTCAGCCGTGCCGTCAGGGTGGTCAGGAGCGCGATCACGATCATGGTCGCGAAGATCCCGAGATAGCCGAGATAGCCGATGGAAAACGTGCCGAACAGGGCGGCTGCCTGGTCGCTCTCCGGCGTGGCGAGCGAACGGCTCTGCCAGTAGCCGGCGAGGGCGAAGAGACCGGCCGCCAGAAGGCCACCGGCCGCCGCACCCTTCAGGCTGATCTTCAGGAAGTGCTTCTGGAACTCCTGGGCGACGAACGAACCTTCCGCGCCGACGAAGTGCAGCACCTCGATGATGTGGCGATTGCCCGACAGCGCGCCGCGCGTGGCGAAGACCACGGTCAGCACCATGGCGGTGAAGACGAGCACAAGAACGCCGGATCCGATCAGCACGGTGGTGCGTGCCATCTGCACGAGGCGGTCGACCCAGGTGCGGTGGTCGTCGAGGAAGGCCTGCGGCACTTGCGCCTTCAACAGCTCGCGCATGGCGGCGAAATCGGGCGGATTGGCTTCGTCGATGGTGATGATGACGAGCCGCGGCACCGGCAGTTCGTTGAGATCGAGGCCGGTGCCGAGCCACGGCTCCAGCAGCCGGGCGGTGGCCTCGTCGTCCATGATCTGGCCTTCCTTGGTGCCGACGAAGGTCAGCGCCAGGTCGCGTGCCTTGATCAGCGCCTTGTCCATGTCGAGCCCGTCGTCCGGCTTGATCTGGATGGTGATCTCGCGGGCGATCTGGCTCTGCCAGCCGGCGGCGGTGGCGCGCACCATGCTGACGGCGCCAAGCGTCAGGCAGGCGAGGAAGGCCATGATGGCGATCACCACCAGCAGCGCATTGCCCTGGATGTTGGAGGGCGGCAGGATCGGGCCGGTTGGCCGGACCGTCATTTCGGTCCGGCGCGGCGCCTGGGGCTTGACGGCAGTCGTGCGCGGCGCGCGCCGGTCGTTCTGGTCGATCTCAGTCATAGATGTCGAGCCGCCCGTCTGTGAGGATCATGCGCCGGGCGTCGACCTGGTCCATCAGCGCCAGATCGTGGGTGGCGATCACCACGGCCGTACCGAGGCGGTTCAATTCGAGGAATAGGCTGAGCAGTCGACGCGCCATGGGCGGGTCGACATTGCCTGTCGGTTCGTCGGCCAGCAGGATTTCCGGCCGGTCGATCAGAGCGCGGGCAATCGCCACGCGCTGCTTTTCACCGCCCGACAGAACCGGCGGAAGCACGTTGATGCGCTCGCCGAGGCCCACCCATTTCAACAGTTCCAGCACGTCGTTGCGATAGCTGGCCTCATCCTTGCCGCGCACGCGCAGCGGCAGGGCGACGTTTTCGTAGGTCGTCAGGTGGTCGAGCAGCTGGAAATCCTGGAAGACGATGCCGACCCGCCGGCGCAGCATCGGCAGTTCCGAGCGCGGGATCTTGGTGATGTCGCGGCCGAAGCTGCGGATCAGTCCGCGCGTCGGCTGCAGCGACATGAACAGCAGGCGCAGCAGCGTCGTCTTGCCGGCGCCCGAAGGGCCGGTCAGGAACTGGAAGGAACGCTTCGGAATATCGAAGGTCAGGTCGCGGAGGATCTCCGGTCCCATTCCATAACGCAAGCCGACATTTTCGAAGTGGATCAAGGGCTCAGCCAGTCTGACAGATCGCGTGGGTCTGCACCATGTTAACGAAGAGGGTTAACAGCCGGTAAATTTCGCCCGAAAGACGGCGCCTTCCGGCGGATCTTTTCGAAGCATTAACCATTTGAATTTACGACTGGAGGGGATTCGTTTCAATGCCCAGATTTGGCCGGTCGGCGGGCTTATGCGAAAGGCACCGGAAAGATGAACGCATTCCGCTCGAGACGAGGGCCGGCGACGCCGGAGATCGACCTTCTGCCGCCTGCGCGACCCCGGCGCCCGCAGAGATCCATCCTTGGCGCCTCCGCCGACGTGATCGACGCGCATTTCGTCTCGGTGCCGGCCACGACGCGCGAGGTGCCGCGCCGGCCGGACGCGACGCGAAGCTCCAACGACAATCGCCGGTTCTCCACATTCACTTCCGACCGCCGAACCGCCGGCGCCAACCGCTGGGCAAGCCTTGCCGGCGGCTCGCTGCGGCGTACGGAAAAGGCGCTGCAATCCTTCTCCGACCGCGGCTTTGCCGCCTTCGTCGCCCTGGTCTTCGTCGTGATCTTCGCGCTTGCCGGTCTGATCGTCGGGAGCCCGGCCGAACAGGCGAGTGCCGGCCCGCTGGACATCACCCATGTCAGCCTCACTCCGCGCGACGCCGACGGCATGCGCATCCTCCAGGTCAATGCCATTATCGAAAACCGCAGCGCGGCGAAAAGCCAGGTGCCGAAGCTCAGGGCCGACCTGATCGCCGGCGGACAGGTCATCGCCAGCACCTATATCGCCACTCCGGTCGAGGAGATCGACGCGGGCCACAGCCGCGGCATCACGGCAAGATTGCTGCATCCCGGTGGAAAAACCCCGGAACTCAGGCTTTCCTTCGAGGAATCGGGTGCCTGACGCGCCCGACTGTGCTATCGGCCAACACTTTCCATGACCGGCCGTGACATCCGGCCCAGCCGCAGCGCTCAAAGGAGTAAGCCATGCCCGTCGTCCGCGGAAAGAACATCGAGCCGCTCTACACCGCCCGGCAGATCGACGAGCGCAACCACCAGCTCGCCGCCGAAATCGCCAAGGGCCCTGCCAACGACCTGCTGGTGATCGCGGTCCTCAAGGGCTCCTTCATCTTCGCTGCCGACCTCATCCGCGCCTTGCACGACGTCGGGCTTGCCCCGGAAGTCGAGTTCATCACCCTGTCCAGCTATGGCACAGGCACCGTCTCGCAAGGGGTCAGGATCGTCAAGGACATCGACAGCGACGTGCATGGCCGCGACGTGCTCTTGATCGACGACATCCTCGAATCCGGCCGCACGCTGAAGTTCGCCAAGGAACTGCTCTACGAGCGTGGCGCTTCCAACGTCTCGCTGGCCGTGCTGCTCGACAAGAAGGTGAAGCGCCAGGAGCAGCTCGAGGCCGACTATGTCGGCTTCGAATGCCCGGACTACTTCGTCGTCGGCTACGGCATGGACGTCGCCTATGCCTTCCGCGAACTGCCCTTCGTCGGCGTCGTCACCGGAGATGCTGAGGAGGCCTGAGCCTTTCTCCCCGGGCGAAGTATCGCCCCGGAGCGCAGAGCAGTTGTTAACCATGGGGGCGGTCGGCCCCCTTGGCGTTTACCGATCGCAAACGAAACTCTGGTGATTTCGCTCTCGGACAATGAATGGACCGGGAGCAAGGCGATCATGGCGAGAATCCTCATTACGGAAGACGAAGATTCGCTGCGCTCCTTCGTGGCGCGCGCCTTGCGCCTCGACGGCCACGAGACCTTCGAGGCTGCCGACGGCGCCGAGGGGCTCGAACGCCTGGCGGAAGAAAGCTTCGACCTGCTGCTCTCCGATATCCGCATGCCGGTCATGGACGGCATCGAGCTTGCCCACCGGGCTCATTCCGATTTTCCCGGCCTCAAGATCCTGCTGATGACCGGCTATGCCGAACAGCGCGAGCGGGCCGACGATCTGTCGGCCAAGATCATCGATGTCGTGTCGAAGCCCTTCGCCCTTCCGGAAATCCGCGAAGCGGTCGCGCGCGCGCTGGCCAGCTGAGCCGGTCTTCCTTGGCCGGGAGCAGCTCTGATCGGCCGGCGCAGGCTCACTGAATGTCGAGCAGCCGTTCGAGATAGCGGCGCTCGAATTCCGAGCCGGCATTGTCGCCGAGCTTCTTGCGGATGGCTTCGAGAATTTCCCGCGCCCGCTGCACGTCGATCTCGTCGGGCACGTTGACGCGTTCTCCGAAGTCCGGACCCGTGGTGGCACGCGGACGCCCCAGCGGGTCGCGACCGGTCTGGTTGCCCTGGCCCTGGCCCTGCTGCTCGCCCTGGCCCTGCTGGCCGCGCATCGCCTGCATCATCTGGTTCATCATGTCGCGCGCGCCCTGGCGCAGCGCTTCGAGCGCCTTGCCCTGGCCTTCGACCGCGCGCTCGCCTTGGCTCTTGCCGAGCGCCTCGCCGGCGCCGCGCATCTCGCGCTCCGCCTGGCCGAAGCCTTCGCCCGGCTTGACGCCAAGGTCGCCCAGGCCCTTCTGCAGCTCGTCCAGCTTCTTGCCCAGCGCATCCTGCTGGGCGCGCAGGTTCTTCAGCGCTTCGCGCAGCTGTTCGGCCGTCATCCGGTCGGTCGGCGACCCCTGCTGGCCCTCCTGTCCGTCCTGACCCTGCTGCGGCTGCTGGCCGTCCTCACCTTCCGGCGGCATCTGTTCGAGGAATTCGCCGTCCTCGCCGTCGCCCGGGTCGCCGCGCTGCATGCGGTCCTTCAGCGCCTGGTCGAGCTTGAAGGTCTCGTCCATCAGCTTCTGCTGTTCCTGCATGATCTCGCCGAGCTTGTCGATCTGCTGGCGCACCTGGCTGTTTTCCTGCTGCTGGCCGCCGCGCTGCGGACGTCCGGCCTGCAGGTTGTTCATCATGCGCTGCAGTTCGGAAAGCATTTGGCGGGCGGCGTCGCGATTGCCTGAGCGGGCCAGGTTCTCGATCTGGTTCATCATGTTTTCCAGGTCGCGCTGGCGCAGTACGTTCTGCGCCGACTGCTGCTGCTGGCCCTCGGCATCCGGCTGGCGCTCGGCCATGGCGCTCATGAATTCCTGCATGGCGGCGCGCAGCTCGTCCATCAGCTTCTTGATCTCTTCGTCCGGCGCATTGCGCTCCAGCGCGTCGGCGAGCGCCTGCTGGGCGTCGCGCAGCTTGCGTTCGGCGAGCGACAGCTCGCCGCCGTCGATGCCAAGGGCGATTTCCCAGAGATAGTCGGCGGTGTTCTCCAGCTCGCCGGTCGAGCGGGCAAGCTTCATGCGCGCCTGCGCCGACTGCAGCAGCAGATAGTGCGTCGTGTTGGGAATGGTTTCCTCGGGGCGGATGGTCAGCGCCTCGTTGAGGGCGATCGCGTAACGCAGGTCGCGGATGTCGAGGGCTAAGACCTGGCGCTCCTCTGCCACGGCCGCCGCCAACGGCTCGACGAAGGCCCGGGCCGGCAGCACCATTTCATGCGGCGGGCTGCGGCCGGTCTGGCCCGCGCCGTCGGTCGCCACCAGCGTGATCCGGACCTTGCGGCCGGAGAGCGGATGCTCCGTGATATTGCGGCTCGACAGGCCCTTGGCGTCGCGGGCATTGTGGCGCGGCAGGTCGAGCTTGTATTCCGGCAGGGCATAGAGCGGAATGGCATCCGCCTTTTCCTCGAGCGGTTCGATCTCGGCATAGGCCTTGGCAAGCCCGTAGTCGTCCCTGGCGGTGAAGCCGATCTCGAGCGCGCCGTTGGCGCTGCGGCGCGGCTGGCCGTCGAAGGCGATTTCCGGCGCCTTGTCGGGGATGACGTCGATCGCCCATTGCCGCCCGCCGACCAGAAGCTCGCCGCTTGCGTCCAGTTTCCACTCGTGGACGCGCGCCGCATTCGCGCCGGCGGCAGTCGAGGCAGGAGCACCCGTCGTTGGCTGGGCTGCCTCGCCCTCCGCTTTCGTCGGATCGTTCATGGCGATGTCGACCACCGTGCCGTCGTCGGCCCGGCGGAATAGGACCTTTTCGTCGGCGCTTCCGCCGCTAATACGCACGGTCGCTTGGGCGTTCTGCGGGACTCGCGCCTTGAGCGCTGCGGGCTGACCGTCCCCCTGGCCGTCACGGCCAGACAGGAAGACCGGCGGCTGGCCGGTATAGGCGGGCGGGGTGATCCAGGCGTCGATCCGAAGCCCCGGCGCGTCGCCCGCCGTCGGCTGCTGGCGGAAGGCATCGGCGATCACGCCGGCGCCGTTGGAGCCGGAATAGGCAAGCGCCGTGACGAACAGGAGGGCCGGCACGGCGCGCAAAGCGTAACGGTCGAAACGGGCGATGTCCGGCCGGGGCAGGCCGGCGTCCAGCGCCGCGATCGTCTCGGCCATGCGGCGCTGGTGCTCGACCCAGAGCGCCCGGGCAAAGGGTGTCTCGAAGGCCGGCGCGTCGTCCTGCACGGCGACGGGCTGGTGGGCGAGGTGGTTGCGCTCCTCGAGCAGCCGGTCGGCCTCCTCGCCGGCGGGCCAGCGCAGCCGGGCAAAGGGCAGGAGGCTCGCGACGAAGGCTGCGGTCAGGGCGAAGACGAGGACGAGGCGGGCCGGATCCGGCAGCTGGCGATAGACGCCGAGCCAGGCGAGCGAGACGAAGATCGCGGCAATGCCGGCGAGCGGCAGGAACAGCGGCAGCACGCGTTCGGCAAACAGGACGAGGCGCGCGAGGAAGCGCTTGATCGCCACCCGCCGTGCCAGCGCCGGGTCGGTGCGAAACGCACCCGTTCTCGTGCCGCCCGGCTGAGGGGTCATCGGTCGGGTCTCCGTGTGGCCCGCGGCTCGCGTGTTCGGCGAGCAAGGCGCGGATCTGCTGTCCTTACGAGAGGCAAGGATAGCATCGTTTGTGGCGAAGACGAGGGCGGCGAGCCGGTCGGGCCCGCTTTTTTGAACCGGTCGCCGAAAAGTGAACGGCGACCGGGTGCTTCGGTCAGGCCAGCCAGGCCGGAATCGAATCGAGCGCGATCAGGTCCTCGTAGCTCGGGCGTGGGCGAATCACGTGGAATTCGCCGCCGTTGACCAGTACTTCGGGGATCAGGCGTCGGGAATTGTAGGTACCGGCCTGCACCGCGCCATAGGCGCCGGCCGAACCGACGGCGAGCAGATCGCCGGAGCGCGGCATGGCCATCTCCCGGTCGAGCGCCAGATAGTCGCCGGTCTCGCAGACCGGGCCGACGATATCGGCGCGGATGCGCGGGGCGCTGGCGGCCGAGATCACCACCGGGCGAACCTCGTGATAGGCCTCGTAAAGCGTCGGGCGGATCAGGTCGTTCATCGCGGCGTCGACGATCACGAAGGTCTTGTCGCCGCCGTCCTTCACGTAGATCACCTCGGTCACCAGGATGCCGGCATTGCCGACTATCAGGCGGCCGGGTTCGGCAATGATCCTGCAATCGAGGCCGGAGAGTTGTTCCAGCACGACCTTGGCATAGGCGGTGGGCTCCGGCGGCGGGTTGTTGTCGTCCTTGTAGGGAATGCCGAGGCCGCCGCCGATGTCGACATGGGCGATCGCATGGCCGTCGGCGCGCAGCGTGTCGACGAGCTCGCGCAGCAGCCGGAAGGCGTCCTCGAAGGGCTGCATCTCGGTGATCTGGCTGCCGATATGCATGTCGATGCCGGAAACCTCGATGCCGGGCAGGGTGGCGGCGCGGGCATAGACGGCGCGGGCGCGGTCGAAGGAAATGCCGAACTTGTTTTCCTTCTTGCCGGTCGAGATCTTGGCATGGGTCCTAGCGTCGACGTCCGGATTGACGCGGAAGGACACATGGGCGGTCTTGCCGGCCTTTTCCGCCCGGCTCGCCAGCACTTCCAGCTCCGGCTCGCTTTCGACGTTGAAGCAGTAGATGCCGACCTCGAGCGCCAGGTCCATCTCGTGGATGGTCTTGCCGACGCCGGAGAACATGATGCGGTTGGCCGGTACGCCGGCGGCAAGCGCACGCCGGAGTTCGCCTTCGGAGACGACGTCGACGCCGGCGCCGAGCCTTGCCAGCGTCTTCAGCACCGCCTGGTTCGAATTCGCCTTCATCGCATAGCAGACCATGGAATCGACGCTGGAAAAGGCCTCGGCGAAGACCTTGTAGTGCCGTTCCAGCGTTGCCGTCGAATAGCAGTAGAACGGCGTGCCGACGGCGCGCGCGATTTCGGGTACGGAAACGTCCTCGGCGTAGAGAACGCCGTCGCGGTAGTCGAAGTGGTTCACGGGCTTGGACCTGTCAGAGAAGGGGGTCGAGGACGAAAGGCTTGTCGGGAACGGTCGGCTGGACCGGTTTCTCGCCGGGCGCCAGCTTGTTCTGCTGCGCGGCCGGCATGCTCGGCGGATCGAGGTCGGCCTTGCGGCCACAACCCGAAAGCACCAGGGCCGTCACCAGCATCAGGCCTGCGGCCACCGTCCCACGTCGAAGCGTCTTCACCATCACCCTGTCCACCGAAAATATCGTCCCCTAGCGTGTAGCGAAAATCGGGGCGCTTGTGCACCCTCAATCTCGTGATGGTCCCGCAAACGACCGTGATCAGTTGCGCGCGCGCCACCAGGCAATCTGCTTGCGGACCTCGGACGGCGCCGTGCCGCCGAAGCTCCTGCGGCTGGCAACCGAGGCCTCGACCGTCAGCACGTCGAAAATGCCGGCGGTAATGGCCGGATTGATCGATTGCAGGTCTTCGAGCGACAGCTCGGCGAGGTCGCAGGCCTTGGCCTCCGCCATGGCGACCGCCTTGCCGGTGGCATGGTGGGCGTCGCGGAAAGGAAGGCCGGCTTCCCGGACCAGCCAGTCGGCAAGGTCGGTCGCGGTCGAATAGCCGGAGCCGGCCGCCGCCTTCATCCTGTCGGTGCGGATCGTCATGTCGGTGACCATGCCGGTCATGGCGGCGATCGCCAGTTCCAGGCTTTCGGCCGAGTCGAAGACCTGTTCCTTGTCTTCCTGCATGTCCTTGGAATAGGCGAGCGGCAGGCCCTTCATCACCGTCAGCAGCGCCACCAGCGAGCCGTTGATGCGGCCGGTCTTGGCGCGCACCAGTTCGGCCGCATCCGGGTTCTTCTTCTGCGGCATGATCGACGAGCCGGTCGAAAACGCATCCGACAGGCGGATGAAGCCGAATTGCGGCGTCGACCAGATGACGATTTCTTCCGCCAGCCGCGACAGATGCGTGGCGCAAATCGAGGCGATCGACAGGAACTCCAGCGCGAAGTCGCGGTCCGACACGGTGTCGATCGAATTGCGGGTCGGTCCGCGGAAGCCGAGTGCGGCGGCCGTCATGTGGCGGTCGATGGCAAAGCCGGTGCCGGCGAGCGCCGCTGCCCCGATCGGGCTTTCGTCCATGTGCTCGATCGCGTGGCGCACGCGCTGGCGGTCGCGGCCGAACATTTCGACATAGGCCATGCAGTGGTGGCCGAAGGTCACCGGCTGGGCGGTCTGCAGATGGGTGAAGCCCGGCATGACGGTGTCGGCGTGCTCCTCGGCGCGGTCGAGGAAGGCGGCGATCAGCGCGGTCAGCGCGGTCTCGACCTTCTGCAGCTCTTCCTTGACCCAGAGGCGGAAGTCGAGCGCCACCTGGTCGTTGCGCGAGCGGGCGGTGTGCAGGCGGCCGGCGGCGGGACCGATCAGCTCTGCCAGCCGCGCCTCGACGTTCATGTGGATGTCCTCGAGCTTGCGCGAGAACTCGAACCGGCCTTCCTCGATCTCTGACAGGATCGTGTTCAGCCCGTGAACGATCTTGTCTTTGTCCTCGGCCGAGATGATGCCTTGATGGGCGAGCATGGTCGCATGCGCGATTGAGCCGCGGATGTCCTGGGCGTAAAGCTTCTTGTCGAAACCGATGGAGGCATTTATCTCCTCCATGATGGCCGCGGGGCCGGAAGCGAAGCGACCGCCCCACATCTGGTTGGAGGATTTCGTGTTCTTGGTGTCCTCGGCCATGCCTTGCCCATCCTGGAGACTGCAATGACAGAAAAAAGACCGCTCGGACTTCCTTCCGCCAAGCTTGTTGCGATTGCGGCGGTCGCCGGGATCCTTGCCGGCGCGGTGGCGGTATACGTGAAGCAGACCACGTCTGGCAATGGGACCGAGGTCGCCGACGCCGCGCAGTGTGCGGCTTCCGTCGAAAAAGCCGCTGCGCTCAAGCCGTTCACCACCGGCGACGTCGCGGCCATGGTCGCGGCAGCCGAGCCGCGGGCGATCGGCGGGCTGTCCTTCAAGGACCAGGCGGACAAGGACCTGACGCTTGCCGATTTCTCCGGCAAGACGGTCCTGCTCAATCTCTGGGCCACCTGGTGCGTGCCCTGCCGCGAGGAAATGCCGGCGCTCAATGCGTTGCAGAAGGCCGAAGGCAGCGAGGCCTTCCAGGTGCTGGCGATCAATATCGACACCGGCGCGATCGACAAGCCGAAGGCCTTCCTTGAGGAAATCGGGGTCGATCAGCTCGGGCTCTACCGCGATGCCTCGATGGGCGTGTTCAATACGATGAAGAAGGAGGGCCTGGCCTTCGGCCTGCCGGCGACGCTGTTGATCGACGGCAAGGGCTGCCTGCTCGGCTCGATGAACGGCCCCGCCGCCTGGGACGGCAAGGACGCCTCGGCCCTGATCAAGGCCGCCGTTGGAAGCTGACGTGGCTGGGTGCGGGGGTGGATCGGCTCGCCTCCGTCGACGCTGCGGCTTGCCATGGGGCCCGTGCCCCACTATGAGAAGCGCAATCACTCGGACCCGGTGCAAATCCGGGTGGCTCTTCCGGCCGCCGATCCGCCGGACAACCCACCAGACTTGAAGCCCTTTGTCCGGCACCTGCCGCCGGCCCTTCAGCTTTGCGGGAAATCTCCATGCCCTTCAATTTCGATCTCGCCCGGTACCGGGCGGAATGGTTCGGCAATGTGCGCGCCGACCTCCTCTCCGGCCTCGTGGTCGCGCTCGCGCTCATTCCGGAAGCCATCGCCTTTTCGATCATTGCGGGCGTCGACCCGAAGGTCGGGCTCTACGCGTCGTTCTCCATCGCCGTTCTCATCGCCTTCGTCGGCGGCCGTTCGGGCATGATCTCCGCGGCGACCGCCGCCACCGCCGTATTGATGACGCCGCTCGTCAAGCAGCACGGGCTGGAATACCTGCTGGCAGCCACGGTGCTGGCGGGTCTCATCCAGATCGCCGCCGGGTTCCTGAAACTCGGCATGGTGATGCGTTTCGTGTCGAAATCGGTGATGACCGGTTTCGTCAATGCGCTGGCGATCCTCATCTTCATGGCGCAATTGCCGGAACTGATCGGGGTTACGCCGGTGACCTATCTGATGGTCGCCGCAGCCCTTGCGGTCATCTATATCCTGCCCCGTTTCACGCGGGCCGTTCCCTCTCCTCTGGTTGCCATTATCGGCCTGACCGCGGTGTCGATCTATTTCGGCGTCGATGTGCGCACGGTGTCCGACATGGGCGAACTACCCTCGGCTTTCCCGGCCTTCCATCTGCCGATGGTGCCGCTGACGCTGGAGACGTTGCGGATCATCGCTCCCTATTCGCTCGGCGTTGCCGTCGTCGGCCTACTGGAGTCTTTGATGACTGCGCAGTTGATCGACGACATCACCGACACGCGCAGCAATCGGCACCAGGAATCGATCGGCCAGGGCATCGCAAACGGCGTGACCGGCTTCATCGGCGGCATGGCGGGTTGCGCGATGATCGGCCAGTCGATGATCAACATCAAGACCGGCGGACGCGGCCGATTGTCGACCTTTGCCGCCGGCATGCTGCTCCTCATCCTCTGCGTTGTGCTCGGCGATTGGGTCAGCCTGATCCCGATGCCGGCCCTGGTCGCGGTGATGATCATGGTGTCGGTCGGCACCTTCTCCTGGAAGTCGATCGACAATCTGCGCCATCATCCGGGCTCGTCATCGATCGTCATGCTGGCGACCGTCGCAACCGTGGTCGGCACGCACAATCTGGCGATCGGCGTGCTGGTCGGGGTGCTCCTGTCGGGGATCTTCTTTGCCTGGAAGATCTCGAAGATCTTCGACGTGACCTCGGACTTGTCCGAGGACGGTCGTTGCCGCACCTATCGGATCGGCGGGCAGCTGTTCTTCGCCTCCGTGGAGGATTTTGCCCAGGCTTTCGATTTCCGGGAGTTCCTCGACCGGGTGGTGATCGATGTCAGCCAGGCCCATATCTGGGACATTTCCAGTGTCGCGGCGCTGGATTCCGTCGTGCTGAAGTTCCGCCGCCGTGGCGCCGATGTCGAGCTGGTCGGCTTCAACGAGGCGAGCAAAACGATCGTCGACAAGCTGGCGATCCATGACAAAGCCGGCGCCACCGATCCGTCGGCGGCGCACTGAACCCGTCGGCCGATCCCGCGCGCTGCCTCAGCGCGTCGGGACCGGCACTTCGCCGCGATAGTCGTAGAAGCCGCGGCCGGCCTTGCGACCGAGCCAGCCGGCTTCGACATATTTCACCAGCAGCGGGCAGGGGCGATACTTGCTGTCCGAGAGACCGTCATGCAGCACCTGCATGATCGACAGGCAGGTGTCGAGACCGATGAAGTCGGCGAGCTGCAGAGGGCCCATCGGGTGATTGGCGCCGAGCCGCATGGCGGTGTCGATCGCCTCGACCGAGCCGACGCCTTCATAGAGCGTGTAGATCGCCTCGTTGATCATCGGCAGCAGGATGCGGTTGACGATGAAGGCCGGGAAATCCTCGGCGACGGTGATCGTCTTGTCGAGCGAGCGGACGAAGGTCTTGGCCGTGTCGAAGGTGGTTTCGTCGGTGGCGATGCCGCGCACCAGTTCGACCAGTTTCATCACCGGCACGGGGTTCATGAAGTGAATGCCCATGAAGCGTTCCGGGCGGTCCGTGGCGGAGGCGAGCCGGGTAATGGAGAGCGACGAGGTGTTGGTGGCGAGCAGCGCTTCGGGTTTGAGCACCGGGCAGACCTGGGCGAAGATCTTGCGCTTGACCGTTTCGTCCTCGGTCGCTGCCTCGATCACCAGGTCCATCGGCGCCAGGTCGTTGATGTCGGCGCTGCCGGAAATGCGCGAAAGCGCCGCCTTGCGGTCCTCGTCGGAAAGCTTGCCGTTGGTCACCTGCCGGGCGAGGTTGCCGTTGATGGTGGCGAGACCAGCCTCGATGCGGTCCTTGGAAAGGTCGTAGATCGTGACCTTGTAGCCGGCGAGTGCCGATACATGAGCGATGCCGCAGCCCATCTGGCCCGCGCCCACGACACCCACATTGCCGATAACCGTCGTCATTTGGTTCTCCTCACCACTCCGCAGTCGCATTTTTACAAAAATGCCGGGCCAACGAAAGCCGGCCCGGCAAATTGATAGACCCGCGCGGGGCGTTTTTCCAGTCTTTTCGCAGTTGCGAAAGGAATGGAACTCAGAGCGCCTTTTCCAGTTCCGGCAGGGCTTCGAACAGGTCGGCGACGAGGCCGTAGTCGGCGACCTGGAAGATCGGTGCCTCTTCGTCCTTGTTGATCGCGACGATGACCTTCGAATCCTTCATGCCGGCGAGATGCTGGATGGCGCCGGAAATGCCGGCCGCGATGTAGAGCTGCGGCGCAACGACCTTGCCGGTCTGGCCGACCTGCCAGTCGTTCGGGGCGTAGCCTGCATCGACGGCAGCGCGCGATGCGCCGACGGCGGCACCGAGCTTGTCGGCCACCGGCAGGATGACTTCCTTGAACTTCTCCGACGAGCCGAGCGCACGGCCGCCGGAGATGATGATCTTGGCCGACGTCAGTTCCGGACGGTCGGAGCTCGACAGGGCGTCGTTGACGAAGGACGAGACACCCGGATTGGCTGCTGCAGCGACGGCCTCGACGGCGGCCGAGCCACCCTCGCCGGCTGCGGCGAAGGAAGCGGTCCGTACGGTGATGACCTTCTTGGCGTCGCTCGACTGCACGGTCTGGATGGCGTTGCCGGCATAGATCGGACGCTTGAACGTATCGGCCGAGACGACCTCGACGATTTCCGACACCTGCATGACGTCGAGCAGGGCGGCGACGCGCGGCATGACGTTCTTGGCCGAGGAGGTGGCGGGCGCGATGATGGT